>MKVT01000018.1 GCA_001898935.1 Paludibacter sp. 47-17 | reverse complement strand
ACCAGCATCGGATTATTCAGCCCCGACGGTCGTAAGTTATCATCGTTGTCCGCAGCGCTGGAAGCAGGCCGGTTCCGTTTCAATCTTACGCTTCCCGAAGGTGTTTGTATTGTACGGGTCCAGGGTAATGGTTTTACATACGCCACCAAGTTGGTAAGCCGGGGTTCCGCCGGTAATGCGGCCCGGATTGTTTCCGAAGGCGGCGTAAAAGATTCGGCCCCTGCTCGTGTGCAATCGGTATCGGCAGTATCGATGGATTATTCCCCCGGCGACCGGATTATTTTCCGGGCCACTTCCGGTACTATGATTACGCTGGTTTCGGAGGTGATTACGGCCGATAAAACGATTGAATTTAATTTTGTGCCCTGTACCGATGCCAATGGTAATCATTACGCTACCATCACGATAGGCGATCAGGTGTGGATGGCCGAAAACCTGAAGGCCACTAAATATGCCGACGGCACGGATATTACGCTCAGGGCCTCGCAAGCAGAGTTTTTAGCCGATCCCGACCGGCGTACCACTCCCATTTGCAGGTATTTTAACGACGATCCGGCGACAAAGGATATTGCCGGCCTTGCTTATAAATACCAAACCATCCATCACAAAGATTTGTGTCCCGAAGGCTGGCATATCCCCGATCATTTTGAATGGCGAACGCTCCGGGATGCTATTTCGCTTCAAACGCTCGAGCGTTACAATTCGATCCGCCGTACCGGTCCCTACTGGTCGAATTCGGGAGCAACCAATGCCAGTGGTTTTTCGGCCGTCGGCGCCGGCACTTTCTGGGAAGAGTGGCCTATTCATTACGGAACCTGGGCTATCTGGCTTGCAAGCGATTTGTGGAATAACGACCCCAATAATTGCTGGTTCTTCCACGCAGCCACTTCCGACAATCCTCCTTATGGCGATGTGGTATGCGACGAAATCGCCTCGGATGCATTTGCAATGTTTGGAGCCATTCGCTGTGTGAAAACAAATTAATCGCAATAGCTGAAACAGGCTGTCCGAAACATTCCGGACAGCCTGTTTGATTATTAAGCCTGTTTTTGCTGTTTGCTCAGGATGCGCCTGGCACAGTCGGTGGCTACGAGCAATCCCCCAGCCATCATAATAATGTCTTTTATAACCAATCGTCCGGCAGCCGAAAGGTAGGGAAAACCATGTGCGGGCGTAGGTAAATCGCCGCCCAGATTGGGTACCCACGTTTCGGGTGTGGTGATCAGACGCTCGAGCGTTACAATTCGATCCGCCGTACCGGTCCCTACTGGTCGAATTCGGGAGCAACCAATGCCAGTGGTTTTTCGGCCGTCGGCGCCGGCACTTTCTGGGAAGAGTGGCCTATTCATTACGGAACCTGGGCTATCTGGCTTGCAAGCGATTTGTGGAATAACGACCCCAATAATTGCTGGTTCTTCCACGCAGCCACTTCCGACAATCCTCCTTATGGCGATGTGGTATGCGACGAAATCGCCTCGGATGCATTTGCAATGTTTGGAGCCATTCGCTGTGTGAAAACAAATTAATCGCAATAGCTGAAACAGGCTGTCCGAAACATTCCGGACAGCCTGTTTGATTATTAAGCCTGTTTTTGCTGTTTGCTCAGGATGCGCCTGGCACAGTCGGTGGCTACGAGCAATCCCCCAGCCATCATAATAATGTCTTTTATAACCAATCGTCCGGCAGCCGAAAGGTAGGGAAAACCATGTGCGGGCGTAGGTAAATCGCCGCCCAGATTGGGTACCCACGTTTCGGGTGTGGTGATCAGAAACGAGAGCGTTACAATCGACATCCCGAACGTGAGCAATCCGCCTATCAGTCCGATTGTATCCAGCCAAATACCCAGCAGGGTGAACAAACCGATGACGATTATCATTGCACCCAGGCCGTAGGCAAAGGCATAAGTGCCGTTGGACTTGTGCCATTCGATGTTTTTTACTACCATTTTTCCTTCCGGATTTTTGTGCAGCACGTATTCTTTTACGGTTTCGCCTTTTTCGTTGATCGCTGTTTTCGATGAATTACTATACAGAAAACTCATAAACGGACTGTTCGAGACAAAAGGAACAATGCCGTCGGCTTCGTATTGAAAAGCTTTCAGCCCGCCAATCCACGCCATGACGACAAAAATAGCTATCCGCATAAAATGAAACCAGTGGTGTTGGTTGTCTACAAGAATTTTACTCGCCAACTTGATTACAGTGTTCATACTTGTTTTTGTTTTGAGTTAGTTACTTCAATTCCTTTGTTTGTGCACCTCGTTGAACGACTTGTTTGTCGGGGAAACTGCAGGTTACTGCCGCAACGTTCGTCCCTGCGATATTCGTCCGGCGACACAACTTCTGCCGTTCTCTGCGCTATGGCGTTTTACAACAGGGTTTATGCGTGCTTTCCGGACAAAAAGGGCGGCTGCAGCCCTTTCCTTTCATCGGGCTCATCATTACGTTTGCAAAAGTAGGTCGGATGGGGCTGGCAGGAAATGGACAAAAAAGATTATTCCATAGATTTTTTTGCCACGATGGAAATTCCTGTTTTTTCGCGGTAACGGGCCGGTGACAAACCGACATTTTTCTTGAAATAGCGGCTGAAATAAAATTCGTCTTCGAAATTCAATGCTGCGGCGATTTCTTTGACGGATTTATAGGTCAGATGAAGGAGTTTCTTCGCTTCGAGGGTTACACGTTCCTGGATAAGCTGTGAGGGCGTTTTGGCAAATTCTTTTTTTACTTTTTTGCTGAAAGAGTCTGTGGTAAGCGAAAAAGCAGCGGCGTAAAACGATACATTTCGCTCGTTGATAAAATGCTTTTCGATCAATTCTACAAAACGGCTCATTTCGCCAACGTTCGGATTGGCATGTTCCGATTTTCCGATCTCCTCGACTTTTGCCTTGCTGCTCAACGCCAGTATCAGTTGCAGGTACGACTTGACAATGGCTTCAAAATAAGTGTCAGGACGATTGTGTTCGTTGATCTTCTCCAAAATGGACATCACCTCGTTCCACAACCCTTCCGCTACTTCGATATGGGGAGAAAGATAGATATTGTTGAACAACAGCCCATTGCAGGCAACTTCTTTTTTATGATATTCGATGCAATAGAAATCGCCGTGAAACTGCATGAGTCGTATTTCGCCGCTCTCGCCGCTCTCGCCGCTCTCGCCGCTTAACCGGCGGAACGACTGGTAGGGTGCGAGGAATAGGATGGTGTGGCTTTGCGAACGATAGGGCACACCATCCACCAGAAAACGGTTGTCGCCCTTGAACAGCAGCAGCGAATAATACTCGACACGATATGCCGAAGCAGCCAATTCCTCTGTTTTTAAGGATTGTATGGAGAATAATTCGCGGTTCATCCGGCTGTTGTAGGGTTAAGCTCTTTTTCCGAAATGCGTTTTGTCGTTGCAGTGGATGCAAAGTTATATATTTCTTACTGTTGCTCCAATAAAGTACATCAATATATTGCCACAGAAATTACTTTCAAAAATTGAAGAGCTTTTACAGAATCAGAGGTTGCAATATGACATTATTTGCCTGAAAATATGGGTGTAGCCAGATTTTCAATGCCAATACAAATGAATATTCTTTAGCATGACGGGTCATGGATATTAAGTTGCTTGCTAGTTCTTTGTAGGATGCAGAGTAAGCCCAAAGATGTGAACCTGCTCGAAACTATCTTTTGAAAAAAGGACAAAATAGCGTGAAGATTACCCGAAAACAAGAATGATATGAGCAAGTTCTGATAGAAGAATTTAAGTAGTTGGAAAAGGCAAAACTGAAATAATTAGGAATAAGATGGAAAAACCAAGTACCATTTTTTAGATAAAAAATGTATTTCCTAATTCATTCTTGCGTTATTTGGAGTATACAATAGGTGTAAAAAGAGAGAAAATGAAGAAGACTACTAAGAAATAGAGCTTTATCTTACAAAAGTTATTACATTTGCCATTTTAATTAGTAATACGATACCATGAAAAGAAGATTTGAAGAAATATTAAAAGGGATATTTTTATCCTCCTTAGGTTCGCTTATAGCAAACAATGAAGCTCAACCTCTCACTTACGAATTATCGACTCTGGGGGACAATCGTATAACAAAAACTGACGAAAACAAATTCAAAGATAATGGGCAAAAATACATCCTGAAAATACATCCTGACAATTCTTATTTAATGGTAGTGTAATTGGAACTGTGTCAAGGCTCTATTCCTTATATCTTTAACCTCAGATGGGGAATGCGATTTTTAATCGCATTTTCCATCTGAGGAGTTTTCTTTTGTGCAAAGTTACATGATTTGAAATCTATTCCCAAATTTTATGGCCAGTTGTTGTGAGATGAGTGCCCAATTGGTCAGTGGCATAGTCCATTTCTCACTGATATTACGATAGGCCAGGTAGGCCAGTTTCTCCAGTGCCGTATCAGACGGAAAGACGCCTTTGTTCTTCGTGACCTTACGAATCTGACGGTGATAGCCCTCAACAGTATTTGTCGTATAGATGAGACGGCGGATCTCCTTGGTGTACTGGAAAAACTCTGTCAGACGCTCCCAGTTGTCGCGCCACGACTTGATGACGATGGGATACCGATCACCCCATTTGGTTTCAAGGCTGTCAAGCTCAGTTTCGGCAGCCTCCTTACTGACAGTGCCATAGACAAGCTTCAGGTCCTTCAGGAACTCCTTCTGATGCTTGCTGCCAACGTACTTGATGGAGTTGCGTATCTGATGCACGATGCAGAGTTGAACGGCTGTATTGGGAAATACGCTCTGGATAGCATCTGGGAATCCCTTAAGGCCATCCACGCAGCATATCATGATATCCTCCACGCCACGGTTCTGCAAGTCCGTAAGCACCTCCAGCCAGAAGTTGGCACCCTCACTCCTGGCGACGTACATGCCAAGTAGTTCTTTATGCCCATACTTGTTAATGCCCAGCACATGGTAGATGGCACGAGTGACGGCACGGCCATTGTCGTCCTTTACCTTGTAATGGATGGCATCAAGCCAACAGATCGTATATACCGGTTCCAGCATACGCGACTTCCACTCCTTAATCTCAGGAAGCACACGATCGGTTATCGCACTGATGGTCTCGGCAGACAGACTGGTATTGAACTCGCGCTCAAAGTAACGGCGGATCTCACGGGTACTCGTACCAAAGGCATACATACCGATGATCTGGTCTGCCATGCCCTCTGCGAGAATCGTCTCACGCTTGCGGACGGTCTGAGGATCAAAACTCCCGTCACGGTCACGGGGAGTCTCAACGGTCACTTCACCATACTGAGTCTGAACTGTCTTGGGCATCTTTCCATTACGGCGATTGCCAGACTCACGGGATTCTACACTCAGGTGAGCATCCATCTCATCCTCAAGAGCGGCATTCAATATACGCTCCAACATGGGTGCTAAGGCTCCATCTTTTCCAAACAACGGCTTGCCGGTACGTAACTGCTCGGCAGCCAACTTGTAATCAATTTCTTCGTTTGACATCATAAAATAAGCGTGTTAACTACTAGTTTGTTGTAGCATGACACAGTTTACTTTACACTCTCTTGGCTATTCAAAATGTTGTGTATCAGTGCACTTCGCTTATTTCTAAATCGTTATTTATACGATCTACATTTAATAGCAAAGCCTTGTGCTTTAAGTACTTAGCCCGGAATTATGTTTTTATGACGGACATATTGGACACAAAAAAAACTACAAGTTGTTGATTTGTAGGTTTTTGTGCTGTTGTTGTCTGGTTTTGTCCAGACCTTCCAGCGGAGAGAGAGGGAACGTTTATTCCTTTCTAACCGGCTGATATACAAAAACTATTAATCTCTGAAATTAGTACATCCCCGAATTTGACAGGGGCAAATTGCCGCGATTTTCACCGCATTTCATACAGGTACAAAAGTGCTATTTTTTGGAAGGAACGCAAATATTATTTCAGTTTATTTTTGCGCCTGTATCTATACTGAGAGTATGGTTCTGAGGACAAAAATAATTATTTAAAAAGATATTCTCGTAATTTTCCCACTCCAGATTTAAATTTCTCGGGATTCATTTCCTTCAACTTTAGGATGTTTTGAAGTTTCCATTTGACCGATGGAAATTCACTTAAATCTCCGGCACAGCATTTACTCCATTCCGGATCACCCTGTTCAAATGAAATAAAAAATTCCTTATCATCTTTGGTAAATAGCTGATTTACTTTCTCTATCAGTTCTTTTCGTGTAACTTCATAATCTTCGTATGAAAACGGGATATCTGTCATTCCCTCAAATTGATTTTTCAAAGCATCTGTTTGATCTACTGGATTGGGTTGCAGGGATTCGAGTATCGGTTTGTCGGTCCCCAACAAGCAAAACATCAAGCCATCTTTCGACTGATCGAGAGAGTCGAGTGGCATATATTTACAGTCAAAAAGGTCACGCGGATGCTGTCGGCTCAATGCTGCCGAAATTTTCCCTCCATACAACTGAGTGAATGAAACAATCCGAGCTGTGCATCCCATACTAAATTCCGCCTCTGCTTTCGCACAAAGCGATTTATCTTCGGTTGTTCCGATAATTCCCCTCTTCGTACCGTTTACCTCGATTTTTACAGTCGCTCCATCCTTAATGCACAGCAATTTCCATACATCGGATTTGTGATTAACCCGAATGCCCGGAATCGTTTTCTCAATCATCTGCTTCAATTCAACCAAATGAACATTGATTGCTCTCAGGCTTTTCTCCCTATCCTGAACAGGGATATAGGTGATATCTATATCAACGGAATAGCGGGGCATATTCTTATGGAACAGATTAATCGCCGTTCCTCCATGAACAGCAAAATCCTGAATCCGATATACAGAAGGCATTATTCTAATCAGCAGTACCACCTGTTTTTTATATAACTCATTCATATTCGTACAACTCTTTGGGAACAGTTATTTTATATTTCGGCACATACGAACCGTTTTCCACGAGTTTATGTTTAGCCGATCCTAATGCTATTTTATCTGTCTTAAGCAAATCAAACCAGTGATGCCCGGCTTTTTCAGCCATATAAAGGAACATCCGTTTGACTTTCAGATTATCTGTATTTTCCAGTAATTCCTGTACAACATCCGGACGAAGGGTCGTCAATTGCTCCATGATATAATACAGATCCATATACGAATACTGTTTCGGAGCCAATAACAAGCATTCTAAAAAAGCCTGTTCAGGAGCGGAAGCCTTCAAATGAGGGTAATCTGTATTGACCGTGGCTAATTGTGGATTAGAAAATATCTCCGTTGTGAAGAACTTGAATGAATAGTCAAAACTATCGGTCTTCAGCCAATCGGGAACCGGCTCCTGTTTCGGATGCCCAATAATTAATATAGGCTTTCCCATTGGTACATAATGATTGAATCCAGCAAGTTCTAATGCCGAGTGAGCGGTTATATGGAAATTCTTTCCCAACTGTTTGTTGTAGCTTTCTAATACAGCAAACGCACGCAGCCTATCTCCGGGGCGATACATCACGCCACGGGATAAAGCCGCCAACCAGCCCGAATCCCGGTAACTCTTCAGCAATTGATCGGAGTAACCATTTTCTTTCAACCATGCAGAAAAATACAGTCCTCCGGAATTATGCTTTTGCAATAGTTGGTTGAGTTTATTCCCTTCATCTATACTCATACTATATCTTAGGGTAAAATTTTCAACTGCAAAGATAGTGATTTTACATAATACCTCGATCTTGCGGTTGGAGAAATTTCGCTGAAATATAATAATAATTTATTTTGGAGTATTATTTTCAACCATACACAACAAAAGGCTACTTAGTTGTTTTTTATCAATTCTGCTATCTCTGATGCAATCTCTTCAACAGTATATGAAGACGTATTACGAGCAAGTTTGTCCGCAAGAGAAGGTGAAAAGTCAATAACCTCTTTTTTAGTAATATTATGCCATATCGGAAGACTACTTGCTCGCCAGTATTAGCTTTTGTGATAATTCCATCAAGTTCGTAGTTAGTCCAGCCTTTTCTGATAAAACTATTTGATAAAACAACGATACCAAATTTACTTCGAGATAATCCCATGTCAATTTTCCGCCTCAAGCTATCACATATTTTCAACTCAAATTCATCATACCATACTTTTAATCCTTCTGATTTTAGGGCATAAGCGAATGGCCTGACCACTTCATTTTTATCTTCGGACGCATGAGAAATGAACACATCATACTTTGCTCATCTCCCATATTGGGTAAATTATCTGGATGATGCACTAATGAAGGGACTGTTGATAGCGCCGGTTCTCTGTACTCCGGCAAAGCATTGGGTAATACTCGTACGGATGAACGAACGGTTCCTCTCAGTCCCTGCAAATCGACAGTTACATACCAATGTCCGGAATTTGGAACGCCTAAAACAATAGGTGATTTTGTCGCAAGTCCGCCGATATAGCGATGACGTCTCCCATTCTTATAACTTTGATAATGTGAACTATCCATTAAGCGGACATTAGCTGCATTACCAGATAAAGTGACCTGAACCCTGTCACCTCTTTTCAATTGTCATAAATCGTAAACGTTGTACTTCATATTTATTCAATGGTTGAGTTAGAAATTTCATAACAATATACATATATACAATCGGTTCCACCGCCGCCGGTACCACCTTTCATTCCTTTGTCTAAAAAATGTTTCTCAGCAGCTCTTGAATGAGTTTCACTATCTGCGATTCTGTGTATCCACCAATGTCCATTTCGAGGAACATTATGTTCGTCGAACAACCGTCTTTCTATGTCGTTTGTAATTCCGATATAATAATCACTATAATATTGTTTTGGACTCGTTGTTAGGTGATTATTAATTTCCTGTATGATTTGCTGTGATGTCATTTTGTTTTAAATTTTAAGGTTAATAATTAATGTCAAAGAAGGCGAGCGGAATACTCACCTTCTTTGACGAATGATTTTTATCTCCTGTGGCAAGCATTGCAACAGTAATAGCATCCATCTACATTTGTGTAATACTCTTTTGCTTTTCTCACAGCATCTGCACAATTGGAGAAATAACCCAATCCTATCAAATTGCTTGAGTGAGGAAGATAACCGCAAGTACTTTTGTGTACTTCATGCTCACCAGTTGGCTGAGCGACCTTGTTTACGTAATAATAGTCCATAATTTTCTCTGTTTTTTTAAAGCTTATTTTACTCTCTTATTTATTTTCACGGTAACGCTGATTTGTTTTTCGGGGTGAGTATCCGGTTTTCCTAAAAACATAAATGGGTAACTTCCCAGCCACCCATAGTACATTTAACCCAAACCTTAACTATGAAAATTATGTGCTTTAGGAGTACATGCTACAAAGTTAGTCAAATTTTGACTTCCGGCAATTCTTGTATTTCTGAAAAGATTTTTCTAATTTAGTAGAGCCAAAATCCAGTGTTTTTTGCCTTCTTTGTAATAGCCCAAAAATGTAGAAAATCATCAGGTGGACATTTGATGGACAAAAAATGGGAATAAAAAAACGCTAAGTACTGAATTTCAGTTTATTAGCGTTTTTAGTTGTACCCAGAGCCGGGATCGAACCGGCATGGAAGTGAATCCACTGGTGTTTGAGACCAGCGCGTCTACCAATTCCGCCATCTGGGCATGGAAACGTTTTGCGTTTCGGTTTGCAAAAGTAGTTTATTTTTTGGAATTCACAATGTTTTTGGAATATTTTTTTCGAGCGCCAAAAATCAGGATGACGGATTGTGGGTCGGATTTCGTGTCGTGTGGGGTTTCCTTGCCCGGCCGATGCTGGCTGTCTGCTCTGTAATTTCTTTGTTTTGACTCATTTTAACATTCTAAATAAGCGCAATAAAATACCACAAATAGATAGTATATATTTAGAATGCAATGTCGGGATTACATATTAGTGAAAAATTTCTCCAATAAATTATGCTATAAAACATATTTTTTGTATTTTTGCACCCGAATTCGCGAAACTAATATGTTGAATTAAACTAAAACTCTAATAACTCATCACTCATCACTAATTTATGAGCTTTAAACCAGGTAATTGGAATGTCGCAGTCGACGTTCGTGATTTTGTGTTAAAAAATGTGTCTCCTTACGATGGCGACGATTCGTTCCTTTGCGGACCTACTCAACGTACCAACGATCTTTGGCAAATCTGTAAAGATGCTATTCAGGAAGAACGTAAAAACAACGGAGTACGTGCAATCGACAACAAAACAGTTTCGACCATTACTTCGCATGCCCCGGGTTATATCGACCGGCAAAAGGAATTAATCGTGGGTTTGCAAACCGATATGTTGCTCAAACGTGCCATGAAGCCTTATGGTGGATTTGCAGTGGTGGATAAAGCCTGCTCGGAACAGGGTGTGGAAGTGGATCCGCAGGTTAAAGAAACATTCACCAAATACGTGAAAACGCACAACGATGGTGTTTTTGATGTGTATACCAACGAAATCCGGACTTATCGCTCGTTGGGAATCCTGACCGGTTTGCCCGATAATTATGCTCGTGGCCGTATCATCGGCGATTACCGTCGTGTGGCCCTGTATGGTATCGCTAAACTGATAGAATTTAAAAAGGCGGATCTCGAAAATCTGACAGGTCCGATGACCGATGCCCGTATTCGCCTGCGGGAAGAAGTATCGGAGCAGATTAAAGCTCTTTACGATATGATCGAGATGGGGAAATCCTATGGTTTCGATTTGTCGCGTCCGGCCGAAACGGCTCAGGAGGCTATTCAATGGGTGTACATGGGCTACCTGGCTGCCGTGAAGGAGCAGGATGGGGCGGCCATGTCGCTGGGTAATGTGTCGTCGTTCCTCGATATATACATCGAAAAGGATATTGCCGACGGTAAAATTTCGGAAGAATATGCTCAGGAGATGATCGACCAGTTTGTGATGAAACTGCGTATGGTGCGTCACCTGCGTATGGAGGCCTATAACGAGATTTTTGCGGGCGACCCTACCTGGGTAACCGAGTCGATTGGCGGATTGATGGCCGATGGCCGTCATAAAGTGACCAAAACCTCGTTCCGTTTCCTGCAGACTTTATACAACCTCGGTCCATCGCCCGAGCCGAATATGACCGTTCTCTGGTCGGAACACCTGCCCGAAAATTTCAAAAAATTCTGCGCGAAAGTATCGATCGATACCTCGTCGATTCAGTACGAAAACGACGATCTGATGCAGGAAACCCGTTGCAGCGACGACTACGGCATTGCCTGCTGCGTATCGTTCCAGGAAATCGGCAAGCAGATTCAATTCTTCGGTGCCCGTACCAACCTGGCCAAAACCTTGCTGCTGGCCCTCAACGAAGGCCGTTGCGAGCTTACCGGCAAACAGGTAATTACCGGTGTTCCCCAACTGAAATCACAGGAGGTGCTCGATATCGATGAAGTGATGGAAGCGTTCCGCTACACGATGAAGGAAGTGGCCCGCGTGTACAACGAAACGATGAATATCATCCATTTCATGCACGATAAATATTACTACGAAAAAGCGCAGATGTCGCTCATCGATACCAATCCGAAGATTAACCTGGCTTATGGGGTTGCCGGACTGAGCATCGTGGCCGACTCGCTTTCGGCAATCAAATACGCCAAAGTAACTCCGGTACGCAATGAACAGGGAATCACCGTTGACTTCAAAATCGAAGGCGAATTCCCCTTCTATGGAAACGACGACGACCGTGTGGATCAATTCGCGGTAGAAATTCCCTCGTATTTCAACCAGTTGCTGGCGCAGTTGCCTACGTATAAGAATGCGGAGCCTACGATGTCGATTCTGACCATCACTTCGAACGTGGTATATGGAAAGAAAACCGGTGCTACTCCCGACGGACGCGCGCATGGCGTGCCTTTCGCACCGGGAGCCAACCCGATGCACGGACGCGACCACTCCGGTGCCATTGCATCACTTAGTTCGGTCTCTAAACTCGACTATACGAACGCGCTCGATGGAATCTCGAATACCTTCTCGATTGTGCCCAAATCGCTCGGTCCCACCGACCTGCAGCGTCAGGAAAATCTGGTTTCGATTATCGACGGTTATTTTATGAAAGATGCGCATCACCTGAACGTGAACGTTTTGAACCGTGAGATGTTAGAAGATGCAATGGAACATCCGGAGAATTACCCACAGCTCACCATCCGTGTTTCGGGTTATGCCGTGAACTTTGTTCGCCTTACCCGTGCCCAGCAGCTCGAAGTAATTTCGCGTAGTTTCTTCGAAACATTATAAGAAATCATCCTGCAGGGGTTAGCCATAGCGCCTGCAGGTACTTCTTTTGTAAAAAACGAACACAATGCTCAACGTACATTCGGTAGAATCGCTCGGCACCTTCGATGGGCCGGGCGTTCGCCTTGTTTTATTTCTGCAGGGTTGCAATTTCAAGTGCCTGTATTGTGCCAATCCCGATACCATCGAGATGAAGGTGGCAAAACCTCTTTCGGTAGATGAGATTTTGCAGATGGCGCGTAATCAACGTCCCTATTTCGGCAAAAAAGGAGGTATTACGGTGTCGGGAGGCGAGCCGCTGTTGCAGGCCCGTGAGCTCATTCCGGTGTTTAAGGCGCTGAAAGAAGACGGTTTCAATACCTGTATCGATACCAACGGGAGTGTGTTGACGCCGGCCGTGAAGGAATTGATGGAGTATACCGATCTGGTTTTGCTCGACATCAAACAGATGGACGAAAAGGCGCATCAGGAACTCACTGCGGTTAAAAACCAGCTTACCCTTCGTTTTGCTTCCTTCCTTCACAGCATCAACAAGCCGGCCTGGATCAGGTATGTGTTGGTGCCGGGTTATTCCGACAAGGAAGAACACTTGCATAAACTGGGGCATTTCATCGAGTCGATGAGCAATGTTCAAAAGATCGAAATCCAGCCTTATCATAAGCTGGGCAAACACAAGTACGATGCACTGGGTTGGGAGTACCAGCTGGAAGATGTGGAGATGAACACGCCCGAACAGCTGCATCGTGCCGAAACTATCCTCAAGAGTTACGGAAAAGAGACGATAATTAATTAACCGGTTGAAAATGGGTTATTTGTTGCCAAAGGAATTGGTTGCGAAAGCTACCGAAGGAGCGATTACACGATCGGACACCTCTGTGTCGAAAACAATGGTGCTGGCGTTTTTGGCCGGAGCTTATATTGCATTGGGAAGTTTATTGGCCGTTATGGTTGGAGGTGGAGTACCCGGCATTGCAGCCGGAAATCCCGGACTGCAGAAATTCATGATGGGCGCCGTGTTCCCTATAGGGCTTATCATGTGTTCGATTGCCGGGGCCGACTTGTTTACCGGTAATACCGCTTATTTCATACCTCCTGTGCTGTCGGGGCGCCTGCGTGTATCGCAGTTGTTGCGCAACTGGACCTTGGTGTATTTCGGAAACTTTATAGGCGCACTCTTTGTGGCCTATTTTATGACCTATCTTGCCGGTTTATTCGACAATGCTCCCTGGCACGACAGCATTTTAAATATTGCCGATTCAAAAACCGGGAATCCGTTTTACAAGACCTTTCTGAAAGGTATCGGAGCCAACTGGCTGGTGGCACTGGCCATGTGGTTGTCGTTTGCTGCCAAAGATGTAGCCGGTAAGATAACTGCCATCTGGTTTCCTGTGATGGCGTTTGTAACCATGGGTTACGAACACTCGGTGGCCAATATGTATTTTATTCCTACCGCCATTTTTTACGGATCGCCGGTCAGCTGGAGCGAGTTCATTGTGAGCAACCTGATACCCGCCACCTTAGGTAATATCGTTGGTGGCGGAGTAATGGTCGGATTGTTGTATTGGTTGGTGTACGGACGTTCCGCTGATTAGGCTGAACGTTCGGGGGCCGTACACCTGGGGACACAGTGTATAATTACTGTAACGCAGCGAAGCGGTCTTCTTTCTTGCCTGCAAAAACTTCGTAGCAATTGAATAAACAGTCGAGGGGCCCGTTCATCAGTTTTATCTTTTCCGAAGGTTTGAATCCGATGCGTTCGAGCAGGTATTCGTCGGAACTGATTACCCAGGCGGTGGTTCCGGTAAAACGGTGCTTCAGGGTTCGCCCCAGCGCCATGTAGATAGGTTCCAGTTCTTCGGGTTTCAGCCGTTCGCCGTACGGCGGATTGGTAACAATCAGGCAGTTGTCGGAAGGTGATTCCAGTTCGGCAATATCACATTTATCCAAGGTGATGTATTTTCCTACTCCCGCGCTTTTTATGTTTTCCCCGGCAATTTTCAGCGCTTTCCCCGAAATATCGAATCCGTAGATCCGGTGTTCAAAGGGGCGTTCGCCACTATCGTCCTGGTACAATTCGTCGAATAATTCTTTATCGAAATCATTCCACTGTTCAAAGCCGAACGAAGGCCGATACAGTCCCGGGGGAATGTTCAGCGCAATCATCGCAGCTTCGATCAAAATAGTTCCCGATCCGCAAAAGGGATCCACAAAATCGCACTGCCCGTCCCAGCCGGCTTTCAGCAGCATCCCCGCCGCGAGCACTTCGCTGATGGGAGCCTCGGTCTGATTGGTACGGTACCCGCGCTTGTGCAGCGATTCGCCCGAACTGTCGAGCGACAGCGTACACTGGTCCTGTGCCACGTGCACATTGAAGGTGAGCTGAGGATTATCGACCTTTACCGAAGGCCGTTTGCCGGTATGCTGGCGAAACCAGTCGACAATCGCATCCTTTACCCGGTAGGCCACAAAACGCGAATGGCGCATCTCGTCGGAGAATACCGTAGCGTCGATAGCAAAGGTATTGTCGGTAGTCATGATAGCCGACCAATCGAGCTTCATTACTTCCGTATAAATTTCGTCGGGCGTTTTTGCCCGGAATGTAGCCACAGGCTTCAGAATACGGGTTGCCGTTCGGAGATGCAGGTTGGCTTTGTAAAGCAACCGCTTGTCGCCGGTAAAAGCCACAGCTCTTCGTTGTATTTCGATATTGTCGGCTCCCAGAGCTACCAGTTCGGCGGCCAGAATTTCCTCCAGACCTTTAAAGGTCTTGGCTATAAACTGTTGGTTCATCGTGTGTGTGAAAATATTAAGTTGGTTACGGGTTGAATACCGGATGTGGTTATTTTTTTTGTACTAATTTAGCTCCTGCGGGCACATCCTGGTCGACCCAGATATTACCGCCAATCACGGCGCCATCGCCAACGGTCACCGGTCCCAGTATGGTCGAATTGGAATAAATGATCACATTATTGCCGATCTTCGGGTGGCGGTCGATTCCTTTTATCGGGTTTCCATTTTCATCGAGCGGGAAACTACGGGCGCCCAGGGTTACGCCCTGAAACATTTTAACATTATCGCCGATGCGGGCGGTTTCGCCAATCACGACTCCGGTGCCATGGTCGATCGTGAAATATTTTCCGATACGGGCTCCGGGGTGAATGTCGATACCGGTTTCGGAATGGGCCATCTCGGTAATGATGCGCGGAATCAACGGTACGCCGAGCCGAAGCAGGGCATGGGCTATCCGGTAGTTGCTCACAGCGCGGATACCCGGATAACAGAAGATGACCTCGCCAAAACTTTTCGCTGCCGGATCGCCATTGTAGGCTGCCACGATGTCGGTATACAAGGTGGTGCGGATTTCGGGCAATAACGCCAGGAATTGCTCGGTAAGTTCCCGGGCCTGAATGTCGATTTCGACACAGATTTGTTCTTCCGAAACCGCATCGAAGCACAAGCCGGCTTTGATCTGACGGGTAAGCAACAACTGCAGGCGATCCACATTTACGCCGATATGGTACATCACCGTACGAGCGTTTACGCCTGCATCGCCAAAATACCCCGGGAACAATACCGAACGGCACAAACCGACTATTTCGGATAAAACAGGAACCGATGGAAGAGGCGAGTCTTTCAGTTGATGATGGCATACCTCTTTTATCGGGCCGGTGTCGGCCAGTTGCTGAACTAAATCGAGTATTTTTTCTTTCTTCATTTTATCGTTTTATTAGGATGTCGCCAATGGGCTATTGATATCCGGAGGAGAAGTCTGCGCCTGGTCGAGCCAGGTTTCGATTGCGTGAACAGCGTTGGTTAATCGCCTGTTTCCTAAGCCTTGCACTATAACATATGGTTTTCCGAGTTGTTCAACTTCGCGGCGATACCAGGCTGCGAAATATTCACGGTCGTCGCCATGCTCCCTCACCGGATCGGGTTCCCAGGCTAGGTCGGTATCGCATAAGAGGTATAAATCAAAAAAACCTTTCCGGAGTTGAGCGTTTACAAAATCGGGTACCTTTCCGTAGCAGTATTCGAACCATACTTTGGTGATGATCAGTTCGGTGTCGAAAAATACAAAGGGAGCGCCGGAATCCGGCTGCCGGTCGTACCTGTCTTCGGCCTCGATCTGAAACCGGGCGATGGTGCACACATCGTCGAAAGTATAGGGGCGTTTTAAATTGGCAACGTAGTGGCGCGCGTACTCGTCCACGAAAGGGGAAGAATAGTACCGGGCCAACGCTTGCGTGAGTGCCGATTTCCCCGTCGATTCGGGGCCGATCACTGCTATCTTGTACATTTAATTGTCTATATTTGCAAAAAAAATCAAATTCAATGCGCAAAGTTACGCTTTTTATTCTTTTTCTGAGCATTGTGCTTGCTCTTTTTAACCCGCTCGGAGCACAAAATACGGATATAAATACCTTACGAACCGTCAACCATGCCTGGCCCGGTATGAAGCCTGTGAGCCGTTTTTTTACCGAAACAGCGATACCGGTGAGTTTGGCTGTGCCTGTGCTTATGGGAGGCTACTCGCTCATCGGCCGGGATGAGGAATTGTTGAAGGATGCATTTTATATAGCCTTTGCCTCGGGAGTCAATCTGGGATTAACCTTGTCGATGAAGGAACTTATTGCACGCCGGCGTCCCTACGATGCGTATCCGGGCATGTTCGACTGTTACGAAGTGCAGAACGACTACAGCATGCCATCGGGGCATACTTCCGGAGCATTTGCCACGGCTACGGCTTTGAGTATCAGGTATCCGAAATGGTACATTGTTGCTCCTTCTTTTTTATGGGCCGGTGCTGTAGGTTTTTCGCGCATGCACCTGGGGGTGCACTATCCCTCGGATGTATTGGCCGGTGCTGTGCTGGGTGCCGGAAGTGCGTGGCTCACGTGGAAAGTAAACCAATGGTTGTGGGACCGTTACGATATCCGGGGTTTTAGGCTGATTAAAAGATAAAAAACCTGCTCAATAACATAAATTCGTGGGCCGTTATTACAAACAAATTTCATACATTGCCGTTCGTTTTTTAGAAACGCAAAGCCGCATTAAATCTAAGTTAATCTATAAATTTAAAGTGTATGAAGGTATATCAGTCAAACGCGATTAAGAACATCTCATTACTGGGAAGTTCGGGCACTGGGAAAACCACTCTTGTTGAAGCGATGCTTTACGAGAGTGGTGTTATAAAACGCAGAGGTTCTATCGACGGAAAGAACACAGTATCAGATTATTTCCCTGTTGAAAAAGAGTATGGCTACTCCGTTTTCTCTACCTTGATTCAGACGGAATGGCTCGACAAAAAATTAAACATCCTCGATTGTCCCGGATCCGACGATTTTATCGGTGGTGTAGTTACCTCCCTCAATGTGACCGACACAGCAGTGATCCTTATCAACGCGCAGTATGGCGTGGAAGTCGGCACCAACAATCACTTCCGTTACACGGAAAAATTGAACAAACCCGTAATTTTTGTGGTGAACCAGCTCGATCACGAGAAAGCCGATTTCGATCGTGCCGTGGAGCAGCTGAAAGAAAACTATGGAGGAAAGGCAGTGCTGATCCAGTATCCCGTGAATGCGGGTCCGCAATTCAATGCGGTGGTGGATGTGCTGAAAATGAAAATGTATCGCTGGAAACCCGAAGGAGGAGAGCCCGAAGTGCTTGACATCCCGGCCGGCGAAATGGATAAAGCGCAGGATTTACACAATACCCTGGTGGAAGCTGCTGCCGAACACGATGAGGCTCTGATGGAGAAATTCTTCGATCAGGGCTCGCTCGATGAGGAAGAAATGCGCATCGGAATCCGTGCCGGTTTATTGCACCGTGCTATGTTCCCCGTGTTCTGCGTGGATGGACATAAAGATATGGGAGTGCGCCGGCTGATGGAATTCCTGGGGAATATCGTTCCCAACGTGAACGTAACACAGAAACCGAAAACAAAATCGGGCGCCGAAGTAAGTGCAGACGCTTCGGCTCCTACCAGCATATATGTATTTAAAACCAGTGTTGAGCCGCATATCGGCGAAGTGTCGTACTTTAAGGTAATGAGCGGTACGCTCAAGCCGGGCGACGACCTGGTGAATGTCAACCGTGGTTCGAAGGAGCGTATCAGTCAGCTTTTTGCAGTAGCAGGTCAGGTACGTACCAATGTGGATATGTTGGTAGCCGGTGATATCGGAGCAACCGTAAAACTGAAAGATACCCGTACGGGGAATACCTTGAATGCAAAAGGTTGCGAATACGATTTTGAAGATATTAAGTATCCTGCCCCCAAGTACCGTCGTGCAATTCGTGCGGTTTCGGAAGCCGATGAAGAGAAATTGAGTGAAGTGTTGACCCGCATGCACGAGGAAGATCCTACCTGGATCGTGGAGCAATCGAAGGAGTTGAAGCAGACCATTCTTTATGGTCAGGGTGAATTCCACCTGCGCACACTCAAATGGAGGGTTGAAAATAACGATAAAATTGCCATCGAATACAAAGAGCCGAAGATTCCGTATCGCGAAACGATTACTAAAACTTCGCGTGCCGACTATCGCCACAAGAAACAGTCGGGTGGCGCCGGTCAGTTTGGCGAGGTGCATATGATTGTAGAGCCTTATATCGAAGGTGTTCCGCCTCAGGAAACCTATCGTTTTGGCGGTCAGGAGTACAAGATTTCGGTGCGCGACACTCAGGAAATCAGCCTCGAATGGGGAGGAAAGGTAATTATTATCAACTCAATCGTAGGTGGAGCGATCGATACGCGCTTCCTTCCCGCCATTCAGAAGGGGATTATGGATCGGATGGAACAAGGTCCGCTTACGGGTTCGTATGCCCGCGACGTACGTGTAATCGTGTACGACGGAAAGATGCACCCGGTTGATTCGAACGAAATTTCGTTCCGTCTGGCAGGTCGCAATGCTTTTGCACAAGCCTTTAAAGAAGCTGGTCCGAAGTTGCTTGAGCCCATTTATGATGTGGAAGTGCTTGCTCCCTCGGATCGTCTGGGAGATGTGATGAGCGATCTCCAGGGACGTCGTGCCTTGATTATGGGAATGTCGTCGGAGAAAGGCTTTGAAAAGCTTTCGGCTAAAGTGCCGTTGAAAGAGCTGGGTAGTTATTCCACTTCGTTGAGTTCGCTCTCGGGCGGCCGCGCTTCGTTCACCATGAAGTTTGCTTCCTACGAGCTGGTTCCGGCCGATATTCAGGATAAGTTGCTGAAAGAATACGAAGCCACGAAGAAGGACGAGGAATAATGTTCTTAAAGGTTAACGGTTAATGGTTACAGAGTGAAGCCGTCGAAGGTTTTACGCCCTGGCCGTTAACCGTTAACGATTATTTTTGGGCGATGAGAATAAATTGCTCATAATCGCTTGGTTTTCCGGGAATGCGTTCACGTCTGAGACTGTCGTATACATATACTTTTTTGATGGTGAAACCGGACTCTTCAAAACGTTTTTTTAGTTGTTCCGGATCAAATCCCTTGTGAGGAATGGGCTCGAAATGATGAAATGAACCATCCTCGGTCATCAGATCGCCCACCACCACATAGCCGCCGGGTTTCACCAGGGTCGCAATATGTTGAATAGCCTTTTCCAATTCGGGTAAGTGGTGGAAAGCCATTACCGAAAACAGTAAATCGATGTCGCGGTTGGTATAAGCGAAGATTTCGCCCTTCACAATGGTAACCGGTTCGTTGCCTTGTAATTTTCCCTGCAACACCTCGAGCATGGCAGCCGACGTATCTTCGGCGACCCAACTACTCAGTTCCGGCAATAATTGTAAACCGGCCAGACCGGTGCCAGCTCCCAGTTCCAATGCTTTCCAGCCCGGCTCGATGCGAATATTCTTTTTCAACTCGTTGATAAACACGGTTGCCATTTTAATTTTCGAAGGCTGGTCCCAGTCGGCCGCCCGGTGTGCAAATGAATCCATACTTTCACTATTCTACATTAAGTTAATAGTGATGTAACCAATTTTTCGGCTTTTTGTTGTATTTTTGCGTTACAACTATTTAATTCATTTTATTTATGAATCGATTTTTAATGGTAACAACGATGGCTTTAGGCTTATTTGCGGCCGGATGTTCCGACTCCGGCGATACAAGGTTGATCGGGAAACAAACACCTGATGTGTCGTCGGGTAAGATGACTCCCGAAATTCTGTGGGCGTTCGGACGGATCGGCGGCGTTGAGGTGTCGCCCGATGGTACCCGGATCCTGTATCCGGTAACGTATTACAGCATAAAAGAAAATAAAAGCAATACCGAGTTATTTGTAATGAATACCGATGGTTCGGGAAAGCGCCAGATAACCGAAACGGCGGTGGGCGAGGGGGCTGCAAAATGGATGAAGGACGGAAATCATATTGCGTTCTTGTCGTCGGAAAGTGGTAGTCGTCAGCTCTGGATGATGAAAGCCGACGGGTCGGATCGCAGGCAGCTTACCGACCGTGAGGGCGGAATTTCCGAGTTTCTTTTTTCGCCCGATGAAACGAAACTGTTGTTTGTTGCCGATGTGAAAACCCGTGAGACAGTTGCCGATCTGCATCCCGATCTTCCTGAAGCTCAGGCCTATCTTTCGAACGATTTGATGTACAAACACTGGGACGAATGGGTGACCACTGCTCCTCATCCGTTTGTGGCCGATTTTGACGGTAAAACAATTTCCAACGAAAAAGACATTCTGGAGGGCGAACCGTTCGAAAGCCCGGTGAAACCCATGGGGGGAATCGAACAATTGGCCTGGTTGCCGGATGGTAATTTTGTAGTGTATTGTTCACGCAAAAAGACAGGAAAAGACTATGCCGTATCGACCAATACCGATATTTATATGTATTCCCTGCTGAACGATACCACTCAAAACCTGACGGAAGGAATGATGGGCTACGATCTGAATCCTGTTATTTCGCCCGATGGGCAGTGGATGGCCTGGGAAAGTATGGAGCGCGACGGGTACGAAGCCGACAAGCACCGTTTGTATGTGATGAATCTGAAAACCGGCGAAAAACGTGATTTGTCGGTGGGATTTGACCAGAATGCCGAAAGCCTTAGCTGGGCCGGCGATAGTCAATCGGTTTATTTTGTAAGTGTATGGCATGGGGTAACGCAGCTATACCGTGCCGATCTTGCATCGGGGCAGATCGCTAAGCTTACCGAAGGCCGGCACGATTATCGCTCCGTAAAGCAGGCAGGTAGTACGCTTATCGCCGTGCGTGGCTCCATGAGTCAGCCTCATGAAATTTATTCGGTCGATCCGAAGACCGGCGCAGCTACCGAATTGTCGTTCGAGAATCAGCATATTTTGTCGGGTATCAAAATGGGCAAGGTAGAAGAACGCTGGGTTGCCACTACCGACAATAAACAAATGCTGGTTTGGGTTGTTTATCCGCCTGATTTCGATCCGTCGAAAAAATATCCTACCCTGCTCTATTGTCAGGGAGGTCCGCAATCGGCCGTAAGCCAGTTCTGGTCGTATCGGTGGAATCTGCAGACCTTTGCTGCCAGCGGTTATATCATCGTAGCGCCCAACCGCCGCGGATTACCTGGTTTCGGAGCAGAGTGGAACGAACAGATCAGTGGCGATTATGGCGGTCAGAATATGAAGGATTACCTGTCGGCTATCGATGCGCTGGCCCAGGAGCCCTTTGTGGATGCAACCCGCCTGGGAGCTGTCGGAGCCAGTTATGGCGGATTTTCGGTATATTGGCTGGCCGGACATCACGAAAAACGATTTAAAGCATTTATTGCACATGCCGGTATTTTCAACCTCGAACAGCAATACCTTGAAACCGAAGAAATGTGGTTTGCCAACTGGGACATGGGAGGCGTCTATTGGGATAGGTCGAATGCAACGGCACAGAAAACCTATGCAACCTCGCCCCATCGGTTTGTCGACAAATGGGATACCCCTATTTTGGTGATTCATGGTGAAAAAGATTACCGTATTCTGGCATCACAGGGGATGGCCGCCTTCAATGCGGCGGTACTGAGAGGAGTTCCGGCTCAATTACTGATTTATCCCGAAGAAAATCATTGGATCATGAAGCCGCAAAACGGAGTGTTGTGGCAGCGAACCTTTGTGTCGTGGCTCGATAAGTGGCTCAAATAAAGTACTGATCGTACAGATTACAGCCGGGTGAAATGATTCGTTTTGCCTGGCTGTTTCGTTTTTATTTAAATTTTTTTCAAGGCTGTTGCAACGAAAACAATCCATCTACCATCTTCGAGTCACATGTCGACAACCCGGTACAACGAACAGGAGCTGATTACTGCAGTTAGACGAGGGGAGGCTAGGGCGCAACGTGAACTCTACGAGCGCTTTGTGCCGACCATGTTTGCCGTGTGCAGCCGGTATGCCCCCGATCCGGACACCGCGAAAGACTTGTTGCAGGATGGATTTGTGAAGGTATTTACAAAGATTGATTCGTATGCCGGCACAGGTTCGTTCGAAGGATGGATGAGAAGAGTATTTGTGACTACCTGTCTCGAGTTTTTACGTCAGAAGCACGCATTGAAATTTGCAGCTTCGATCGACGATCAGGAGATTCAGGTTGCCGGCCATGAGGCTTCGGTGGTTGAACAGCTGTCGGCCAACGAACTCATGAAGCTGATTAATAGTTTGTCCGACGGCTACCGGACTGTGTTTAACATGTATGCTATCGAAGGTTATTCGCATGCCGAAATTGCACAGGAGCTGGGAGTGAACGAGGTTACTTCGAGGACGCAATTTATGCGGGCCCGGAAAATTTTACAGGGAATGATTGAGAGGATATCGAAAAATGGAAAAAAATAAAAGCTGGGAACAGGATGTATTAGCTGAAGCTTTCAGGAAAAAGCTGGCCAATCACAGTCTGCCGGTTGACGAGTCGGTATGGGAAGGCATACAGGCTAAGATGGCTGCCGGAGCAGGCAGGAGCCCTGTAACCGGACCTGTGCCGGTTGCCCGTAAACTGATCGCATGGTGGGTCTCGGTTTCAGCTGTCGCCTCGCTTGCGTTATTAATTTCATTGGGTTGGTATTTCCTGACCGGTACTCCTCAACCGGAAATAGCGAAGGTAGCAGAACATCCGACAACAGTACCGGAAGCAATTGACCACCACCGGCCACTTGCAGCCGTACCTGCAACAGATCGCCTTTTTTCGGCCGGAGAGCATCCGACTGAAAAACGCCGGGCCGTTCTTTCCGGCACAGTGCCGGAAACTGAAATAGCTGTTGATAATACCTCGTTAACTGCCGTCGATCCTGTAGGCGTGAGCCAACAACCAGTAACAGCGGAAGCAGCCGTATCGGCGACGGAAGAACAGCAGAAAACCCGCACCGAAAAAAGAGAAAAAGTGGATGTATTGGCACCAACGGGCGACTGGACCGAACTGATCGCCGATCCTAAACCACGAAAACCGTTACTGGCCGCCGGTATCAGTTCGGGGGTGACGGGTACCAATCCGTCGGTCAACGGTATGCATTACGATGCCATGTACGAAAGTTTTGTGGATTATTCCGACCGGCCGTTGCGCGCACCCGCTGCCCTTACGCCTGCCGACTTTAAATCGCGCGATTATCTTCCACCACTTACGGTAGGCATAAAAATAAGAATTCCGTTCGATGATACATGGTCGCTTGAAACGGGTTTGCAATACACCTATTTAAAAACGAATTTAAGCGACGCCAACTGGTCGGGTTACTCGGCCGATTTACAGTTGCAATACCTGGGCGTACCTGTTGCCATGAGCGCCACCTTAACACGTTCGTCCCGTTGGGAATTGTATTGGCAGGGTGGGGTGTTGCTTGAAAAAGGATTGAACTCGCTGTACCACGAATACCGCGACTGGGGGAATGCTGTGTTTACCACAACCGCATCGACAGGTATCGAGGGACAACAATGGTCGGTATTCACCGCATTGGGAGTCGGGTATCGGATTGATAAAAAACTGATGTTTTATTTCGATCCTCAGTTGTCGTACTTTTTCGATAATCAGCAACCCTTGAGCATACGTACCGAAATGCCACTGATGGTCGGTGTGAGTGCCGGTCTTCGTTTTACGTTTTAAATTTGAAATGAATAATTATTTACAGGTATGAATACAAAGCTTTATCCTCTGATTTCATTTTTTCTATTGCTGTTTACGGCTTGTGAAGAAAAAATGACGGAAACGGTAACTTACCGGATCAACGAGCCGGTAGTGATGGATGCTGCCGAATTCAGGAATTCGGTCAAGGTCAGTCGCGTTCCCCACGAACTTACCGGCTATGGTAAGATAAGCTATTATAACGGATTTCTGTATATGTCGGAACCAGGCAAGGGAATTCATATCATCAACAACCAAAATCCGTCGGATCCTCAGGTGGTCGGGTATATTGAATTGTTGGGCAATGCCGATATTTCGGTGCGCGACAATATCTTATATGCCGATTCGTATATCGATCTGGTGTGGTTCGATGTCACCGATCCTTCGTTGCCTGTATTTAAGGGCCGGTTGAAAAATGCATTTCCCGATGTATTGCCGGTAGTTGAAAATACGGCCGGGATCGACTACAAGATGTGTCAGGAATATCAGTCGGATAATAAAATTATAGTGGGGTGGAAAGAAGTGGAGCGAACCGAGCCGGTTGAAGATTACTGGAGTAATGGCGGTTTTTGGGGTTGGGTACGCAATGGCATGTTCTTTTCGGCCGAGAAGTTTAGCGATGTGGCTTCCCCATCGTCGGGAGGCGGCAACAGCGTGAACGGTTCCATGTCGCGGTTTATTATTTATCAGAAATACCTGTACTCGGTGATGCACAATCAGATGCAGATTTTCGACCTGTCGGGTACCGAGCCGGTGAAAGCTACGCAGGACATCTATGTGGGCTGGAACGTGGAGACTATTTTCAGTTATCAGGAATTTATGTTTATGGGAACTCCTACCGGGATGCTGATTTATTCGGTCGAAGACCCTCTGAAACCGGTTTTCCAGTCGTCGATCCAGCATGTATTCGGTTGCGATCCGGTGGTTGTTGAAGACGATATTGCCTATGTAACCATTCATTCGGGAAACAATTGCGGTCAAACCTCCGATGCGTTGATCATTATTGATGTGAAGGATAAGAAGCAGCCCAAACAACTCGTGTCGTATTCCATGACTCACCCCAAGGGATTGGGTATCGATAATAAAGTGCTGTTTGTATGCGACGACGGATTGAAGATTTTCGATGCTGCTGATCCGCAGAAAATTATGGCCAGGAATCTGGCTCATTATAAAGGAATGGCCGGATATGATGTAATTCCTTTCAACAAGGTGTTGATGATGATCGCCGAAGATGGGATCCATCAATACGATTATTCGGACCTGACTCAAATTCAAAAACTCAGTTTTCTGCCTGTGAAGGCCGAATAGTTCCTAAAATTTGTTGTTCTGACCCAACTGAGACAGGAGGTACCTCTTGTCTCAGTTTTTTTTACTAATTTTGCACCGCACAATATCGATATCAAATGAAGCGTATTCAGATTATCAATGGCCCCAATCTCAATTTACTGGGTAAAAGGGAGCCGGGAGTTTACGGGAATCAATCTTTCGACGATTATTATCATCAGTTACAGTCGGTTTTTCCTGAGCTGGAGTTGTTTTATTTTCAGTCGAATTCGGAAGGAGCTATTATCGATAAGCTTCATGCGACCGGGTTTTCGTTTGATGGTATCGTGTTGAATGCCGGTGCCTACACCCACACCTCCATCGCTATCGCCGACGCCATCAGGGCAATTACGACGCCGGTTGTCGAAGTGCATATTTCCAATGTATTCAGTCGTGAAGAATTCCGCCACCACTCCTGGCTTTCGCCGGTGTGCAGGGGTTGTATCGCGGGCTTTGGATTAGATTCGTACCGGCTGGCCATCAGCTCTTTTATTAGTTAAAACAACATCAAAATCAGTATTGATACATGACCAAGCAAACCAAAATTGTAGCCACCATCAGCGATAAGCGATGCGAAGTGGAGTTTATTCGCCAGCTTTATATCGAAGGAATGAATGTGGTACGAATGAATTCGGCTCACCTTCAGGAAGAAGGATTTCTCAGGATTATAAATAATGTACGTGCAGTAAGTCCGCATATCGGTATTCTGATGGATACCAAGGGGCCTGAAGTTCGGACAACGATTGCACACGATGATAAGATCGAGATAAAATCGGGAGAGAAAATCAAAATCAAGGGAGCTCCGGATCAGATTTCCACTCATGAGTGTATCTGCGTAAACTATCCCTATTTTGTACGCGATTTGAATGTAGGTGACGATATTTTGTTCGACGATGGTGAGATTGAATTGAAAGTGGAAGATAAAGACGGCGATTATCTTTATTGCCGGGCATCTAACGATGGTGTGCTGGGAAGCCGCAAGAGTGTCAATGTACCCGGGGTGCGTATCAATTTACCTTCACTCACCGAGCGCGATAAGAAGAACATTCTTTTCGCGATAGAGCAGGATATCGATTTTATTGCCCATTCGTTTGTGCGTAACAAGCAGGATTTGATCGATATTCAGACCATACTGGACGAGCACAAGAGTCCGATTAAAATTATTTCAAAAATCGAGAATCAGGAGGGAGTCGATAATATTGACGAGATTCTTGAGCATACCTATGGGGTGATGATTGCCCGTGGCGACCTTGGTATTGAAGTTCCTCAGGAAAAAATACCCGGTATTCAGCGCCGGTTGATCCGCAAGTGCGTGAAAGCCAAGAAACCGGTAATCGTTGCAACTCAGATGTTACACACGATGATCAACAATCCTCGTCCCACCCGGGCAGAGGTAACCGATGTGGCCAATGCAATTTATTACCGTACCGATGCCTTGATGCTTAGCGGCGAAACTGCTTACGGGAAATACCCGGTAGAGGCGGTCCGTACCATGGCTACTATTGCCAAAGAAGCAGAGAAAACCAAAATGTCGGAAAACGATATTCCGATCGAGATCAGTACCAACGATCTTACTTCCTTTTTGTGTAATGCAGCCGTTGAAACGAGTTCCAAGCTCGGGACCCAGGCCATCCTGACCGATACTTACAGCGGGCGTACGGCACGCTTCCTGGCTGCTTACCGCGGCCGGATTCCGGTGCTTGCAATTTGCTATCACGAGCGCTCCACCCGGCAACTCTCGCTTTCCTACGGAGTGATCCCTATTTTCCAGGAGTCGAAAGGCAATACCCAGCAGTACTTCATCGAAGCGATACAGCATCTGCTTAAAATGGGGTGGGTCGAAAAAGACAGTATGATCTGCTACCTCAGTGGTAGTTTTGGCGAAGGATACGGAACCACTTTCCTTGAGGTGAATCAGATAGAGAAAATTCTCAGCTCCAGGGAAAAATACTTACTCCCCAATTTTGAGTAACTTGAAAAGAGGCCGTTAAGGCCTCTTTTTCTATATTAACGCTAATTAATATTAGCTGGTTAAACTTTTTTACCGGCCACTTGTCTATATTCCCGGTATAAAAAAGAAAAAATAAAATATTGTATGAAACACCTTCTTTTCGTGGTTTTACTCCTTGTGGTAACCTTGCCTGCTATGGCCCTGCAAACAATCAGAGGTACGATTGTGGATGGAACAACTCAAAAACCGATCGATTTTGTGAATGTGGCGTTGTTGAAAACCGAGAATGCTCCTCCTACGACAGGAGTGGTTACCGATGAAAAAGGAAATTTCCTTCTTGCTAATGTGCCTCCCGGAAAATATGTACTCAAAGTAAGTTTTGTGGGCTATAATACGCTCACGATTCCGCTCAATGTCGATAATCGTGAACTGAACATCGGTAAAGTGAAACTGACCGAGGATTCGAAGACGCTTTCCGAAGTTCAGGTAATCGGACAAGGAACTCAAATGCGATTTGAGATTGACAAAAAGGTGTTCTCGGTCGATCAGAATATTGCTGCGGCGGGAGGTTCGGCTACCGAAGTGCTGCAGAATATTCCTTCGGTGGATGTCGACAATGAAGGTAATGTATCGTTGCGCAATAACTCGAGTGTAGAAGTCTGGATCAATGGCAAGCCGTCGGGACTTACAGCCGAGAACCGGGCGCAGATACTCCAGCAAATGCCTGCTGAGAGCATCGAGTCGATTGAAATCATGACCAACCCTTCGGCTAAATTCAATCCCGAAGGTACTGCAGGTATCATCAATCTGGTGATGAAACGCAACCGGAAAGCAGGATACTACGGCAGTGTTTCGGCCGGAACGATGTGGAACCTGGGGTCGACTCCCGGATTTAATTCGGGATTGAATTTTAACTACAGCAGCGGATTGATCGATGCATATATCAACCTTGGTTACCGTGCCATGAATTTTAATGGCGGAGGTTGGACCAATCGTTTTAATCTCAACGGGACCGATACGCTGAGCTTGCTCGATCAGGAAAGCCGCAGCACGCGTTCGTTCAACGGGTTATTTACCCGGGCTGGTGTAAATTATCGTTTTCACGAGAATCATACGGTAGGGATATCGGGTTTTGGGATGCTGGGTAGCGGCTCGGGTTCCAACGATATCCGGTATAAGCTTACGAATTTCCAGGATAATACCTTGCTGCGGGATTATTATCGTCTCACTGCTGAGTCGGGTACGCGGCCCGGGATGAATGTGGCGCTCGACTATAAATGGGATATCGATAAACTGGGTTCCAATCTGATGTCGAGCGTAACCTATTCGACTCATCGGCGTTCGGAGGTAGAGGAATACCTTCAGAAAGACCGATTGATGAGCGACTCGAGTAAGATAGAGCAAAGCACGAACGGGAATAACCGGGAATGGGAATTCAAGCTCGATTATACGAAAAAATTTACCGAAAAGACCAGGCTGGAAGCCGGATGGCAATCGTCGGTTGAAGATAGGTTCGGACCGTCGTCGGCTATCGACCTTCTTTCCAATGCGCCTTTACATGCGTATTTCAATGAATTTGATTACAGCGAGCAGATTCACGCCGGATATATGACATTTGGAAGTACTTTCAATAAACTGACGCTTCAGGCGGGACTCAGGGGAGAGTATTTCTGGCGCAATCCGGTGAACACCACCAAACTTTCCGATGGAACGCCGGTGAAAACCGATTTTGGAGGTAAAGGTGAAATGCAATGGTTCCCCAGTATGTTTTTGTCGTATTCGTTGCCCGACAACAACGAACTGCAGATGAATATCACGCGCAGGGTGAATCGTCCCCGCGGCCGCCAGATCAATCCGTTCCGTGATTTTTCCGATTCCACCAATATCTCGTACGGTAACCTGGAACTGAAGCCGGAGTATACCACGGCTTTCGAATTCAATTACCTCAAAACCTGGGACAATCATTCGATGTCGTCCACTCTGTATCATCGTTTTACCGACGATGTGATTCAGGGGGTGAGTTATATCAACGGCAAAACAATGGAAAGTACATTTATGAATGTCACCCAATCGCAAAGCACGGGTCTTGAGCTGGTGGTGAAGAATAATCTTTTCCGCATTCTGAATCTCACTTCGTCGCTCAATTTCTACTATAATATGCTCGAAGCCTCCACCTATACGAATCCGTACAATCCGTCGGTGGTCACCACTATTCCGGGTCAGGAGAATTTCACCTGGAGCGGAAGGGTGATGGGTAATATAATTCTCGGGAAAAATACCTTTGGCCAGATTACAGCCGACTATTCGGCTCCCCGGTTGATTGCTCAGGGGAAACAATCGTCGTCGTACGCCATCGATCTGGGGCTTCGTCAAACCTTTCTCGATCGCAATTTAAGTGTCAACCTGATGGTTCGTGACCTGCTCGACTCGCGCCGCCGTAGTTCGGTTACCTGGGGAACCGGTTTTTACCAGCAATCGGAAAGTTATTTCCATGGCCGCATGATCGGTGTTACGGCCACCTATAATTTCGGCAATATGAAACCCAAACGGAGCGAACAAAGAAGAGACGAATCGGGTTCGATGGATATGGGAATGGACGATTAAGCAGGCATTCGCCGGCGGAATTCGGCACATATCAGAGCGGTAGCCACTCCGACGTTCAACGACTCGGAGGTCGGCTGTCCGGCCGGGAAGCTGGGGATCAGTAATTTGCTGGTTACCAGCTTTTCTATTTCCGGCGAGATACCATTGCCTTCGTTTCCCATGATAATGTATCCATGTCCGGCGAGCTGGCTATCGTAGATCGACGATCCGTCGAGAAATGTTCCGAAGACCGGTACCCTGGATTGGGTCAATAGTGTTTCCAGCCGGCTATAATGTACATTGACCCGTGCCAGCGCACCCATTGTTGCCTGAATAGTTTTTGGATTGTATACATCGGCCGAACCGACCGAGCACACCACATGGTGAATGCCAAACCAATCGGCAATCCGTATGATCGTACCCAGATTGCCCGGATCCTGTACATTGTCGAGCATCAACACCAACTCGTTTCCGGCAATAGCCGGATCGAACTTACTGCTCTTGATTTCGAATACGGCGAGCACTCCCTGTGGTTGCTTTTGAGTACTGATTTTTTGAAACGTACGTTCATCGGTAACGATTTGTTCTGCGGCATCGGGCATGTTGTGATGCAATACCCATTCGTTGGTGGCGACGAGCATCCTGCATCGAAAGTGATGCTGAAGATCCCTTATCATCCGGGTACCTTCGGCAACAAAACATTGATGTTCGTCCCTGAATTTTTTCAGCATCAGTGCATTGATAAAGCTGATTTTGGTCTTCGATAACATAGTAATGCCTTAATTATGTCTGCAAAAGTACAAAAAAACGAACGATAGCAACGGCTATGTCCCGCCGGAGTATTATATTTGCAGAAAAATTCCATACTCCCCCCTATGAGGTTGCGAGCATTCCCGTGTATCAGGGTCAATTCCCGAGCTTTCATCGCGTTAGTTGCAGGGCTGATGTTTTATGCATGCAGTCCGGCCAAATTTGTACCCGAAGGATCGTTCCTGCTCGATAAAGTGGAAGTAAAATCAGATGCGCGCGAAATCGATAAAAGTGATTTGGACGATTATGTTCGTCAATCGCCCAATTCTTCGATCCTCGGATTATTTCGCATGCAGCTTGGGATTTATAATTTGTCGGACAACGATACCACCCGTTGGTGGAACCGTATGTTACGCCGGGTAGGTCAGCCGCCTGTCATTTACGATCCTGCGCTTACCGATGCTTCGGCCGCACAGCTGATCAGTTATCATAAAAACAAAGGCTATTTCAATGCGACCATCTCCACCGATGTAACCATGAATCGTAAAAAGGCCAACGTGATTTACAACATCAAGGCCGGTCAACCCTATCGTATCAACTCGTATACCTACGATTTGCCCAACGACACGCTCAAACGTGTGGCCAACGATTCGCTCCGTACCTTGATTCAACGAGGCGATATTTTTGATGTGAATACCTTGAATAACGAACGGGAGCGTATCTCGAACCGTATGCGCCGCGACGGCTATTATAATTTTACCCGGGATCATCTGATCTATACTGCCGATAGTGTGGAAAAAATGGTGGATGTCACTATCCAATTGCGCGATTATCTTATGGCCCAGTCCGATAGCTTGTCCAATACCGTTTTTCAGCGGTTTGCAGTCAGCCGGGTCGAATTTATCGTCAATCCTTCCGTATCGTCGGTTGCCGGAGCTACCGAGTTGCTGTTGGACACCATCCGCCAGGGGCGTTATACGCTGATCGGGCCGGTTGAAAAAGTGTTGACTTTACAGTCGCTCATTGCCGGAAGTTATATCCGGCCGGGTCGCATGTATTCAGATCAGGATGTCGAAAACACCTATTCCTTGCTTAATTCGCTTCCGCCGGTGAAATACACTGATATCAGCTTTTCGATGTCGGCAAAAGATTCTCTGTTGTGCCGCATCAGTATTGCCGAAGCTAAATCGTTCACGCTTACTTCGCAGGCCGAAATCACGTATACGGCAGGATACTGGGGACTAGCCGGTAACTTGGGTACTGTGCATCGCAATGTATTCAGCGGGGCGGAGTCGCTGATTCTTCAGGGAAGGCTGGCGCTCGAATGGCAGGGCGATGTGATGGCACAGGAGTGGGGTGGTCAGGCAGCTATCCGGGTTCCGCGCACCTTATTGCCCGAGAAAATCCAATTGCAACGCCGTCTCATGCAGGGATCGACCGATTTCAGGGCATTGTTCAGTTTTCAGTCGCGTCCGGGCGAATTCTCGTCCACCAATGTGGGGTCGGGGATAAAATATAACTGGAGTTCGCGCCGTTTCAATCGCAGCCTCGATCTGGTAGATATCAGTTATGTTTATTTTCCCTGGATATCGACACAGTTTCGCGATAGTTTTCTCACGACAGGGCTCTACAATCGTTACAATTACGACGATTATCTGATCATGCGCATGAGTTACGGTGCGTCGTTCCAGGGGTACAATCCCAATCGTCCGATGCGGAATTTCATGTCGTACAGATATAGTGTCGAAACCGCCGGTAATGTGCTGTACGGGATCGATAAGTTGTTTCGCAGCCCGGTCGATTCGTTGGGGAATTACCGTATTTTTAACATCCGCTATTCGCAGTATGTACGTGGTGAGGTGAATGCATCGTACCATCAGATTGTAGATAAAAACAATAAACTGGTGTACCATGCAGGCGTAGGCATCGCCTATCCCTACGGTAATGCCGAGGTAATTCCTTTTGAACGAAGGTTTTACAGTGGCGGGGCTAATAGTGTGCGTGGATGGAGCGAGAGTACGCTTGGTCCGGGCTCCTACGAACGTTTTAATAGTTTGCGCCGGGATTACAACCAGTTGGGCGATATTAAACTCGATCTGAACATGGAATACCGCGCAAAAATGTTCTGGGTGTTGGAGGGTGCTTTGTTTATTGATGCCGGCAATATCTGGACCGTGCGCGATTATAAAAGTCAGCCGGGAGGATATTTCAGGTTGAATACCTTCTGGAAACAGATAGCGTTGGCCTATGGTGCAGGACTGCGAATGGACTTTAGTTTCCTGTTGTTCCGTCTCGATGCGGGTTTAAAGTTGTACGATCCGGCACGAATCCCGACGCAGCCCTGGAGAGCTCCCTCGTTTAAGGATATGGCCGTTCACATCGCTATCGGTTATCCCTTCTAATCGTGTTTAAAAGTCATTCGGTGCAGCGGGGTGCAACCGTATAACCGTATAGCTTCTTTGTGTGCCCTGGTTGGATAGGCTTTGTTGTTTTTCCAGTCGTATTGCGGATATTGATCGTGCAGGCGTACCATCATTTCGTCGCGGTGAGTTTTAGCCAGCACCGAAGCAGCGGCTATCGACAGATAGATTCCGTCGCCTCTGACGATGGTTTGATGCGGGATACCCGGATATTCGCCAAACCGGTTACCATCGACCAGAATGAATTCGGGTTTTATTTTTAAAGCGTCGATAGCTCTGTGCATCGCGAGAATCGAGGCTTTCAGTATGTTTATCTGATCGATTTCGTGCTGATCGGCGATAGCGACCGCCCAGCTGATGGCTTCACGCTCAATGACCGGACGTAGGGTTTCGCGTTGTTTTTCGGTAAGTTGTTTCGAGTCGTTCAGCAATTCGTTGTCGAAACTATCGGGTAAGATAACAGCAGCCGCTACTACTGGACCAGCCAGGCAACCTCTTCCCGCTTCATCGCATCCGCATTCAAGCAGATTTTTTGTATGCCTCAGTTTTAACATTGTCGTCGTCTACCATTAATTCGTTCCATAATTCGGGGGCAAGACCTTTGACCGGATCGTAAAAGATCGATTTTTCTTTCAGTTCGGGGTCGATCACCGACAGCCGGTGGTCGAGTCCCTGCAGCACATTAAAAATAATACTGATCAGCAGTGCAACTTTGAGTCCTCCGAATATTCCCCCGACAATGGAATTGAGAAAGCCGAGCGATAGCATTTTGATAGCTCCCTGCATCAGGTGTCCGGCGATGGTTAAACTAATTGCAACAATACTGAATACGGCTATAAAGCCGAGGGGTTGAGCGCCTTTGGCGCTGATGTCGAATAAGTCGATGAGCATTGACGAAGCAAGTGGCGCCAGTAGTTTCGCCAGGTATATGCCGATAATAAGGATGGCCAATGCGATGACTTCCTTTATGAGCCCTCTGAATAATCCGGTTATCATTCCTATGGCGACAGGGAAAAGGATGATCAGGTCGAGTGTGTTCATGCATTTTTTTTTGCAAATATAAGCATTTAGTTTTTTCTGGCACAACATTTGAAAAACCACCGGCGTGCACGAGTTTATTTTTTATGAAACAAACGCTTTAAAACGAATTGATATGAAACGATATTTTGCAACCCTGTTAGTGATGGCTTTCGTGGCCGGTTTCACTCAACAAGCATCGGCCCGCCTTACTGTAAATGTACGCTATGGTAACTTCCGCGAATACCTCGACCTGCAGGCAGTAGCGACGACATTTTCCCGTTCCGATAATATTGAAGAATTCGAATACCGGTTGAATGACCCGCGGAATCCGGTTTCCAACCTCGATCTCAATAATGACGGTTACGTTGATTACCTGAGGGTTGAACAGTATTCGGAACGTAACGAGCATGTAATTTACATTCAGGCTGTACTGTCCCGCAATTATTCTCAAACCGTGGCAACAATTTATGTAGGACGCGATCGGTTTAACGACGAATATGTTCAGATCGTTGGAGATGAATCGATTTACGGTTACAATTATATTATTGAACCTGTTTTTCGTCGTCGTCCGGTAATTGTCCGTTGGTTATGGACCTGGAATTCGCCCCGTTACGTATCACCTTATTACTGGGGGTATTATCCGCGCCACTACAGAGTTCACCATATCGTAGCCCTGCCTGCCTATCACAATCGCGTTAAACGCTATGTCGACCACCGGCACGAATACCGTCGCATTGAAAAGGATAATCGCCGTTACGACCGCGATCGAAGGGATAGAGACGACCGCAGGGATGATAACAAGGCTTATCGGGAAAATGACCGAAGAAGCTCGGGGGGCCAGCGGATTGAAGAGGGAACCCGTCCGGGACGTCAACCGGAAGTACGCCAGCAGGACCGTTCCTCCAATAGTCAACCGGAAGTTCGTCAGGAAGAGCGCACAACCAATCGCCGGCCTGAAGTGAATCGTTCGTCTTCCTCTTCTTCCCGCGAAACGGTACGTGAATCGCGCCCTGCCCCCCAACGCCAGGCTTCCGAATCCAGATCCCGTTCATCCGAACGCTCTTCGTCCGAGCGTTCCTCCTCCAATGGAAATAGCAGAAGGTAAAAAAGAAGTGTTGTTTAGTTAGTTGCACCGTGAATCGTACGATTCACGGTGTTTTTTTGATGGTATTGAGCCAGGTATTCCTGCTCGGTTTGTCCCGGAGTAGGGATCAGCCGGGCTTTATGTGTGCATCCGAGCGTTTCCAGGTCCATTATCGTACTGTAGCCCGACCGGCAAATTATAGTACGGCATCCGGTAAGATAACCGGCCAATTGCTGCGACGATACATGCGGCACCGTGGTGATTCCGTCTGCATCGAGCTGGTGAGCGGTGCCGGGCAGTCCTCTGACCATCAATATCGGGCGGGGATAGGAAGCAGCCAGTTGCATTTGTTGTTGTTCGAATATACTTCGTTGAGGCTCGGGACCCGAGATAAGGATTACCGTGGCGAACTGTGCCGACGGAATGCATTGGGTGGCGGCGAAACGTGAGAGGGGACCGATAAACCGTGCATGGGAAGGAAGAGGGAAGCGATGCGCGAGATCGCCGCTCAGATTATGCTCTCCCGCGTAATCGGGTATCAGGCATTCGTCGTACTTGCCGATGAACCAGCGGTGTAGGGTATGAACGGCAGGTTCGAGCCAATGCAGTGTTTTGGGCATTTTTATCATCAGCTGGTGGGTAAGGTAGATGGATCGTACCCGTTTGTTCCACAAGCCAAACCGATTGTCGGATACGACAAGATCGTACTGTTCATCCGCCAGTAAACGCTTCAACCAGTTATGTTCCCGGATAATGCCTGCCAGAATAAAGGGTGTGCTGAGGATCATGGCTCCCAACTGTGAGGTGCCGGAGCTGTACCTGAACGGGTAGGAGGGTAATTCGATAAAGCGAAGATCGGGAAATTCTTCGCGAAGTAAAATCGCCGGATAGCCGTCGGTTGCGATGGTGATGGAGTGGCCTTCTTTTAAAAAACCGGTAATCAATGGAATGCACCGGGTAGCATGTCCCAATCCCCAGTTGAGTGGTGCGACCAATATTTTCATAGTGCATCAATCTCGCCGGTTATGGTACTGTTGATTTTACCATCGGGGAAATAGGTAGTAAGCGGCAGGTCGGTTTTTAGCTGATGTACGCTGCTGATACGCCGGCCCGATTGAGTGGTGAGCGTATAGCCATATTTCAGCATAGCCGCAGGCGAGTGTTTTTCAAGTTTGCTCTGGTACAGTACGAGCCGGTTGTGGTGAAGGGCGAATAAGGTTTTGATGCCGGCTTTTAACCTCATTTTCAGGTGTTCGAGTTCAACGAACTTGTCGCGACTTTTATTGGTTAATACACTTTTCATTTTCCAGCGGATATCCGATAAGCGTTGTTGTTGATTCTCGACCAGTGATTTTGAAATGCTGATGATATCCTGATACAGCCGATCGGCAGTATCATAAGCATCGCTGATCCTGTCGGTGAGTAAGGCCGCTGCTGCAGTGGGTGTTTTTACCGAACTGTGTACCACCATATCGACAATGCTGAGGTCACGCTGATGGCCGATACCGGCAATGATGGGAAGCGGAAACTGAGCGCAGTTCAGGGCTAGTTCATAATCGTCGAAACAGGCCAGGTCGGTAGTAGCTCCGCCGCCGCGAATCATCACCACCGCATCAAAATCTTCCAGTTGCTCGTAAATGGCTTCCAGGCTGCCGATGATGGACGCGCCGGCTTGCTCGCCCTGCATGATGGAGGGGAACAGTCGTGTGTAAAAAACAAATTGTGACGGATGCTGGTGCAGTTGATTCATGAAATCTTCGTATCCTGCTGCGCTTGCCGATGAAACGATAGCGATGCGTTGTGGGGTAGGCGCTAACTCCAGCATTTTATTCATCTCCATCACCCCATCGGCCTCGAGTTGCCGGATTATTTCCAACCTCCGTTTAGCCTGTGCACCCAAGGTGAAATTAGGATCGAGGTCTTTTATAATCAGATTGATGCCGTACATCCCGTGAAATTCAACCGAAACCGCAGCCAACACGCTCAGCCCCGGACGCAGGGATTGTCCGGTCGAGTCTTCGAAAAAAGGTTTTAACAACCGATAGCTGCCCGACCAGATCGTAGCGCGTACCCTTGCTTTTAAACCATCGCTTTTTTCATCTTTTTCAATTAACTCCATGTAGCAATGTCCTCCTTTCTCACGAAGTTCACTTATTTCGGCTCTAATCCAGATGGGTTCCGAAAAGTTGACGCGAATAACCTTTTCGATATGGGAAGTAAGTTCAGAAAGACTGTAGTTTTTTGTCGACATAGTGTTATCGAAGTAATATTTTGTGATTAAATAGCTCTTTCCCCGCCCGGACCTGCACCAGGTATACACCTGCATTCAGGTTGCTTAGGTTTAACTCGGTGAAACTGTTGCCGGCAGCGAGATGCATCAGCCGGCGCCCCGACAAATCGTGCACAGAGATATCAATTCCCCGGAGGGCGGTAAGCCCGACCGTGATGGTTTTTGCAGCGGGATTGAAGGAAAACGTAATTGGAGAATCGGTTGTGGTGGCCGCATTACCGGTAATTAATCCCGGCACTTTTGCAAAGTCGGGTATCCCGTATCCCAATTGCGGATGCGGAGTCGCAGCCCTATTTGCGCTTTGGATCAGCTGATTAATGATACTGCCGACCGATAGCGACTGTTGCCCGCGTAGAAACTGTAGGTAGCAGGCTGCCATTCCGGCAACAACAGGCGATGAAAAAGAGGTGCCATTGCTGCTGGTGATCGATCCCTGGGTGTTCACCAGGGCGGTCCGGGTGCCGGTAGCCGAAAGTTCCGGTTTCACGCGTCCGTCGGACGAAGGGCCATACGATGAGAAAGCGGATGCTTCGCCAGTGGAGGTCGTAGCACCGATGCTAAGAATAGCATGTGCATCGGCAGGCGATCCCAGGTATTTCCACGGTAATGCCCCCGAATTTCCTATGCTGTTGCATACAATCATTCCTTTTTGCGCAGCCATTTCGGCGGCAATGCTCGAACGGGCCACTCTACCGTTCATATCGGCGTAGGTAAAGTTCATGGCCGGATCATCAAATTCGGTATAACCCAGCGACGAATTTACCACATCGGCGCCAGCACTATCGGCGAGCTCAATTCCCCTGACCCAGAAATCGGTTTCAACCAGGTATTCGTTGGGAGCATATTCGGTTTGAAGCAGTAAATACGACGCTTCGGGTGCCGTTCCAATATACCGTCCGGGAATGTTGGCCGCCATTACCGACAAAACGAGTGCGCCATGTGCATCTTGACGATATACATCAATCGCTGAGCTGATAACGCTTGCAGCACCCGTAATCCGGTTGGCGATACGGAGGCTGTCGAAGGCGGGGTTGGTATCCACATTGCGAAATCCGGAGTCAAGTATTCCGATTAATACACCTTTTCCGCGGTAACCCTTATCGTGAAGAAACTGTCCGTTCAGCTGGCGTATTTGTGCCTCGGACGAACCATAGTCGCTCAGGGTGTAGTTGTAACGGACGTGTTGCCGCACCGACACTGCGGATGTCCGGATACCGGTGTATTGAATGTTTTTCACAAAAGGCAGTTGCTTTATAGCCTGCAACGGGAAGCTGTCGGAGGAAAGTATCGTAATTCCGTTGAGCCATTTCGAAGAAGAATGAAATTGCACTCCTGTTGCGATAACCTCGCTGATATACAGAGGATTGACCGGCAAATCGGTGGAGTCGATGCCGACCCCAAAAAGCTTTCGCCGTTCAATAGCCCGGACCGAAAGAAACTCTTCGGGCCGTAGTAAGGAATAGGGAGTGCCCTTTTTGTCGGCGAACCGGATGAAATAATACAATTCGCTGGCGACTATACTTGCCGATATGCTCACAAACAGAGCGGTAATACCGACTTTTAACCGGGTTGATTTCATCGGAGTACAAAAATAATTTATACAAAGATAGAAAGTTTCTGCGGGAAGTATCCCAAAAAATATTAATTTTGTACGCCTTGCAAGAATTGTCAAACAATTTTAGGCAAAGTGATGTTATTCTTATCAAATAATCAAAAGTATAATCATTTTAAAAATTTAATAACAATGGCAGATGATCCAGTAATTTGTACGTGTCTCGATCTTACGAAAAGTGATATTATTGCGGGAATCAAAGAACATGGTTGCAAAACCGTTGAAGATGTTGGCGATGCCATCGAAGCAGGTGCTGTATGTGGGAGCTGTATCGATGACATTCAGGATATTCTGGATGAATTGAACGGTTGATTCCGGCATTTTTTTATAAAAGCGACACTAAGGGAGCTGTCTCAAAACGGGACGGCTCTTTTATTATTCCCCAATTTCCATTGTTATAGAATTTTCGGCAGGGCAGTTCACTCGATTACCAAGTCGTGCATTGGTTGTGTAGAATTTGTAATTCATTTTTCATTCTAATTTCCGATTCGATTTTTCAGTTTTTTTATGCACGTTCACCAGTCAATTACGATATGAATTGCTGCCAAACGTGCATAGCTTTTTTATTATTCAAACATACTATCGGTTATTATCAAATAATAATCAAACCTGGAGTATCCGAAATCATTTTCAACTACCAACTTTTCAGTTTTGTTATATGTTTCTAAAGGCAAATATATCGTGTCTTTATTTGTAACTTTGAAAATAAGTATTTTAGAGAGTTCCCTTTCAACTTCTTTGACATTGGTTTTTTTATTATATTCTTCAAAACTAGAAATTCTATATCTATATTCTTTCTGATTACTTAAACTGACAATCGTATCAATAGGGTTTGACGTTTTAGTAAAATCTATATAGATTGAATCACTAGTTACATTGGTTATACTAAGAACATTCATACCCGAACTATTACATGAAGAAAAAATAATAGTTAACAGTATTATACTGATATAATATATTTTATAATTATTCATACCATATATATTTATTTTTATCAGCACTATTTCTTTCATTCTTTACGGTCTCTTTATCAGTTGTAGTTAGCCAATTCATTTTAACTCCATTATGAATAGTATCATTTACAAAATCTCTAACTCTTGTTCCCCATAGTTCCCATTTATGCATATCGGCTAGCCACTTACCACGAAATAGGTCGTATCGTGTATCTCTGCCAACATTATTATTATGGTAATCCATGTATTTATCGCGTGGAAATTCATTCTTACTAATAATATTCTCCCACCCCACATCCATGATTAACCATGCCATAGGCTGAGATAAATATCTACGAAGCATCATACTCACATAGATATGGTTGAAAGCATCTGGCAGCATACCTGTTTTGTTTTTGTAAAAATCATCACGTTGTTGCATTTCAATAGTTCTATCATAGCAAATTATAACTCTTGCAACAGCATAACCTGCACCAACACCCATCACGGATGCAACTAATAATCCTGTTGATATCGGTTCTAATTGCGCTGCTTGTTTCATACCAGTATTTGACTTAACTTTAAAAAGGGCCTCAAAATCAGCTGTTGTAGCGAACTCACTATTCGTAGCCAAAGCATTTAAAGTTCTGAATTTAACTTCTTCTTCAGGTGTCATTGCCATAAGTTGAATTTCATCTTCAATAGAAGTAAACCCGGGCGTTTCAATTTCTTCTTCATGGAATATCCCTTGAGAAATTTCCCAAACTTTACGTTGTGCCCGATAATCGCTATACATTTGCATGGCAAGTGTTCCTTCTTCTGCCATGTCTTTTGCCATACCTACGTATGCTTTGTCGGGATATAATTCAATCAGACGCATTTCAATGTATTCAAATAATGTCAAAGTGTCTGCACTAACAACTTTTCCTTTTACTTTGAATTTAGGTGATTTCTTACTTGTACCGTCTTTTAGAGTTTCATACTCACGCCCTACCACATATAAAGCTTCAGCATTAAAACGTGGTAGTTTGCTTACGAACGTTGGAGGTGTAGGCTCTTCAAAGCTTTGTTTTTGTATAACTTCATTTTGGTCACATGAAGTTAGCATAAATGCCGCAAGGGCAATTAAATAAACTAGTCTTTTCATAAACAGGCTTGTTTTGCGAATGCAACACACAGCATTGAGGATAGTTTTTAGTTTCTTGTTGCATTCAGATTAAATATTGTTTAAGTTATAGCCAACCAAAAAGGTTGTGATTCGATTTAAGGTTGTCTGTGTCAAACAAACTGCATTCCCAATGATTACAAGGTTATTTTGCAATCCAAACAAATTTTTCATTTTCGATAAATACGTTTCATAGTTTACCGTATTCACGTATTCTATTCGTTACTATTGTTCACGTACAAAATAATTTTATGTTTTTCTAACTTGTGTCCATGTTGATTGTCTTTTTTTTGCATATTTGGGAACAATTCTATATACGACCATCCGTTTTGTATATGCGAACATCTTCTTTCATATATCTACCTTATTCTTTTGCATTGCAAATCCTAAAATGCTATTTTCCAAACCGTTATCCGTGTTTTATAAATTGTAATTAGTTCATATGTATTTTTAACCACTTTATCGGCATCTCAATATTTTTAGTTGAGCTCCATCTATGTAGCAGCACGTCAGTCCCATAATACAGTCTGAATTCTTCTGATTAAGTACACTAGCGATTCAATTGAATCGTTACAAAAATACGTTTTTATCTTCAGAATCCTGTTAATAAAACTTATGTTTTACAGCATGCTTATTTACACGTTTGGATATACATTACAATTCAGAATAAATAACTTGTATAAAGCCGACCTTTAAATTAAAATTCACAGATATCAGGCGCCTAAAAATTCTACCAAACTAAAGCGTCGTTCTGTTTATTTGGTTCCTTATCATGTGATTTAGGTTTGAATTCCATCACAAAAAGGACGGATCATTCCATCAAAAGTGATGGTATTTTTCCGACCACCTGTTCACCGGAATAAAGTATCCTGTTTTTGCACGAAATCTTTTTTCTCCGCTGATAGAAATCCCGATTCGAATTTCTGCCTTACCGACTGCATCAGTGGATTTAGCACTAGTGAATGGGATTGTTGCGATAAAAATAAGATTCTGCAAAAATCTGAGAAAATTATCCTTATGTCCCCTGTGTGGGCGCTAAAGTCAAAGAGGCTGTCTCAAAATGATATGCACCCAAAAGTTAGACACAAAACTTTTGGGGTCACCTCACTTTTTGTGACAGCCCCTTTTTTTAGAAAATATCCGTATCTTTACCCCCGTTTTTTTATCAGCACACCAATCGTCATGAGAACAACAATAATCCAGCTTTTTCAACAAAGTGTACAGAAATACGCTTCCAATCCTTTTTTGTGGGAAAAAACGCACCAGGAATTCAGGCCTGCCACCTACGCCGAAGTCGAGCAGCAAGTGAAAGAGCTTGCGGCCGGGTTGATAGCTCTGGGAGTAGCTCCGGGCGAAAAAACAGCCTTGTTGTCGGAGGGGCGTAATGCATGGATCGTATCGGAACTGGCCTTATTGCATGCGGCCGCAGCCAATGTTCCCCTGTCCATCAAACTGGAGGAAAGTAATGATTTGTTGTTCCGGCTGAAGCATTCGGAAACGCGCTATATTATTGTTTCGGGAGGACAGTTACGAAAAATCCGTGCTATCATTCATGAACTTCCCGAAGTTCAATCTGTACTGATTATCGACGATCAGTCCGAATACATGGAAAGGGAAATCCCGTTGAGCCGTTTGATCGCAACGGGCAAACAATTGCTTGCCGGGCAACCTGCCGTGGTCGGCGAGCGGGCGGCCCTGGTTAAGCCCGATGACCTGGCTACCATTAGTTATACGTCGGGTACAACGGCCGATCCGAAAGGAGTGATGCTTACCCACCGGAACTATACGGCCAATGTAGAGCAGGCACTCACGTTGATGACCATACCGCCAACGTATCGAACACTTATTATTCTGCCTCTCGACCACTGTTTTGCTCATGTAGCCGGATTTTATAGCTTTATGGCCTGCGGCGCCAGCGTAGGTACCGTACAATCGGGTAAAACGGGGATGGAAACCCTGAAGAATATTCCGGTTAACATTCGTGAACTGCAACCCGATTTATTGTTGAGTGTACCCTCGCTTGCAAAGAGTTTCCGTAAGAATATAGAAGGGTCGATCAGGAGTAAGGGGATAGTGGTTAGCTGGTTGTTCTACAGGGCGCTCAATCTGTCGTATTCGTACAACAAAGAAGGATACAACCGGGGAAAGGGTTTACACCTGCTGAAAAAGCCTTTGTTGGCCCTTTTCGATGCTATATTGTTTGCCCGGGTACGCGAAGCCTTTGGAGGTAAGCTTAAGTTTTTTATCGGAGGAGGTGCGTTGCTTGATATTGAACTCCAGCGATTCTTTTATGCCATTGGAATCCCGATGTTACAAGGCTATGGTTTGAGCGAGGCCACACCGATCATTTCGGCGAACGGGCTGGAACATCACAAACTGGGCTCGTCGGGCCGTTTGGTGAAACCGATGGATCTGAAAATCTGCGATACGGATGGTAATTCGTTGCCACTGCATGAAAAGGGCGAAATTGTGATCAGGGGTGAGAATGTGATGGCCGGCTATTATAAAAATGAAAAATCGACAGCCGATACCGTGCGCAACGGATGGTTGCATACGGGCGATATGGGCTATATGGACAAGGATGGATACCTCTATGTTGTCGGACGGTTTAAAAGTCTGCTGATTTCGAGCGATGGCGAAAAATACAGTCCGGAAGGAATCGAGGAGGCGCTGTCGGACAATTCACGTTTTATCGACCAGGTCTTGCTTCACAACAATCAAAAGCCTTATACGGTAGCTTTGTTTGTAGTGAACAAAGAAATGTTGAAGGCGTACGTGAAACATAAAAATCCGCATCTCGACTGGGAAAGCAAGGAGGCCAAGGAATTGGCGCTGACGAAAATACAACGGGAGCTGAATGAGTATAAGAAGGGCGGAAAGCACGAAGGTCAGTTCCCGGAACGGTGGTTGCCGGCTGCTATCGGCGTAATCGGGGAACCTTTTACCGAACAAAACGGGTTGGTTAACAGTACCATGAAGGTTATTCGCGGTAAAGTGGAGGAGCGTTATGCCCGGTTGCTCGAAGAACTTTATAATCCGTTGGCCAAAGACATTATAAATCCTGCTAATATTGAGGCGTTAAGCTGATATGCAGAAATTTCTGGATATACTCAAACAGTATTGGGGCTACGACGGGTTCCGGCCTTTGCAGGGCGATATTATTCAAAGTGTGGCTTCGGGAAAAGACACCCTGGGTTTAATGCCCACCGGTGGCGGAAAATCGCTTACGTTTCAGGTGCCGGCTATGGCTATGGAGGGAGTTTGTATTGTGGTTACGCCGCTCATTGCCCTGATGAAGGATCAGGTTGAGAACCTTCAGCGCCGGGGGATCAAAGCTGCTGCCATCTACACAGGCATGACCCGGGAAGAAATATTGCGTACGCTGGATAATACGGTATTCGAAGCGTATAAATTTTTGTATGTTTCACCCGAGCGACTGGCCACTAAAATCTTTCTTGAAAAAATTCAGCAAACCAGGGTTTGCCTGATTGCGGTCGACGAATCGCACTGTATCTCGCAGTGGGGGTACGATTTTCGCCCTTCCTACCTGCGTATAGCCGATGTACGTCAGGTCTTGCCCGGTGTTCCGGTGCTGGCGCTTACTGCAACGGCTACACCGGAGGTTGCCGACGATATCCAGGAACGGCTGGCCTTTTCCGGAAAAAACCTGTTTCAGAAAAGTTTCCAACGAAACAACCTGGCCTATGTGGTTCGGGTTACCGAGAATAAGGAAGAGCAATTGCTGCATATCCTGAACAAAATTCCCGGAACTTCGGTAGTGTATGTCCGGAACCGGAAACGCACGAAAGAAATCGCCGATTTTCTGGTTCAAAATGGTATTCCGGCCGAACATTTTCATGCGGGTTTGTCGAACGAGACCAAAGATGCGCGCCAGCAGCGGTGGAAAAAAGACGAGACGCGGGTCATCGTATCGACCAATGCGTTTGGAATGGGAATCGATAAGCCGGAAGTTCGCACGGTGGTACATATGGATTTGCCCGATTCGCTGGAAGCGTATTTCCAGGAAGCCGGCCGTGCCGGTAGAGACGAAAAGAAAGCCTGGGCGGTAGTGCTGTATAATGCGGCCGATGTTACCAAGATGCGTAAGCGGGTGACCGATACCTTTCCCGATAAGGCAATGGTGAAGAAAGTGTATGAGGCCTTGGGGAACTATTATCAGATAGCGGTAGGCTCCGGACTTGACGCTACATTCCCGTTCGACTTGATGGATTTTTGTGCCCGTTTTAAATTGCCTATGCTGACAGCTTATAACTCCATAAAGTTGCTCGAACAAGCGGGGTATCTGAACCTGACCGATGAGCAGGATAATAACGCCCGTGTTCTGTTTCTGGCCGGTAAGGACGACTTATACCATCTGAGCTTGGATGAAGATCAGGACAGGCTGATCCATCTGTTGTTGCGTTCGTATACCGGTTTGTTTACCGAGCCGGCCTACATCAGCGAGGAGGTGCTGGCCAAACGCCTGGAATGGAAAAAGGATAAGTTGATTCACGCGTTGATCGGATTGGCAAAGGAGCGGATTATTCAATATATACCGCGGCAGAAAACGCCATTTCTTACGTTTACACACGAGCGGGAAGAGCTTTCGCGTATTCGTCTGGGGAAAGAAGCTTACGACGATCGACGCGAACGTTACATCGCCAGGGCAAAAAGCGTGTTGGATTACGTCCGTGAGGAGTTGATATGCCGTAACCAGGTGTTGTTGGCGTATTTCGGCGAAAAAAACACCAAACCATGCGGTCAATGCGATATTTGCCTGAAACAAAAAGAGACGGAAGTAGGCGAAGAAGAGTTTAACCGGATCAGTGCACGTGTTTCGGAGCTGATACGGGGTGAAGCGTTAACGATCGGTCAATTGGTGCGTGCTGCAGGCTTTAAGGAACAAAAAACCCTGAAAGTGCTTCGTTTTATGCTGGATCGCCGGCAGGTTTCCCTGTCCGGCGATATGAAATTGCGTGGGAACCGGTAATCAGCTCATCCTGTTTTTATAATCGTCGTATCCGAATTCACGAATCAGCTTGAATTCGTTATTCACGGTCCAGATTCCGATCGACGGATGTGAAACACCGTTGAACATGGTTGTTTTCACCAGGGTATAATGAATCATATCTTCAAAAATCACCCGGTCGCCAGCCTTTAGCGGAGTTTCGAACGACCAGGAGCCGACAAAGTCGCCGGCCAGGCAACTGTTTCCTCCCATTCGGTAGGTAGGTTTCCCCTCGACCGGATCGGTAGCGCCAACGATAGCCGGTTTGTAGGGCATTTCGAGGCAGTCGGGCATATGACAGGAGAACGAAACATCGAGCATGGCAGTTTTAACGCCCTTGTTTTCAACTATGTCGAGTACGGAGGCTACGAGTTCGCCGGTACGCCAGGCAAATGCGCTGCCCGGTTCGAGAATCAGTTGCAGGTGCGGGTATTTGGCTTTAAACGACCGGAGCAGCTGTATGAGGTGTTCGGTATTGTAGCCTTCGCGGGTCATCAGGTGTCCGCCGCCCATGTTCAGCCATTTCAGCTGGCCGAAATATTTGCCGAATTTTTGCTCTACCACTACCAGGGTACGTTCCAGATCAAATGAATTTCCTTCGCAAAGGGTGTGGAAATGAAGTCCCTCTACGCCATCGGGTAAGCGGCCGGGCAGATTACCGGCCACCACGCCCAGGCGCGATCCCGGGGAACAGGGATTATAGAGGTCGGTGCCTACGTCGGAAAACTCCGGGTTGATACGCAATCCGCAGGAGATATTGAAAAACTGAGTTTGCGGGTAGAACTTTTCAAACTGGGCCAGCGAGTTGAAAGTGATATGACTGCTGTAGTGCACGATTTGTTCGAATTCTTTTTCGGAATAGGCCGGAGCATAGGTGTGAGCCGGGCTTCCCATTTCTTCAAATGCCAGTCGGGCTTCGGCCAGCGAGCTGGCGGTCGAACAGCCGATGTATTCGCGCACGACGGGAAAAGCGCTCCATAGGGCAAAAGCTTTGAATGCAAGAATGATTTGAGCGCCGGAGCGGTCCTGTACATCGCGGATGAGCGCCAGGTTGTTGCGGAACCTGACTTCGTCGAGTACAAAACAGGGTGAAGGTATCTGCTGATAGTTGATCATAAATAATTTGAATATTACAGATTTAGCCTGCAAAGGTAATAAAAAATCAGTGTTCTTGCCGGTTCCGGAAAAGGTCGTTTTTTATTTCGTCGAAAAGATAAAAAAAAGTAGGTATTGTTTTGGCCAACTGAAAAAAGTTACATATCTTTGCAGTCCGAAATTTTTAATCAATTAACAAAAAGACAAACAACCCATTAATAGTCAATAATTATGATCGTAGTTCCTGTAAAAGAAGGCGAAAACATTGAGAGAGCATTAAAGAAATTCAAACGCAAATTTGAAAAGACCGGTGTTGTAAAAGAACTCCGTCGCCGTCAGTGTTTCGACAAACCTTCGGTCGTAAAGCGCGAGCAGAAGATTCACGCGGTTTACGTTCAGAAGATGCAGCTCGGACAAGAGTAAAATTTCCTGCAACTAATCCGCGCGATTATTTGGTTGTACGGTTTATTTATTCTATTTTCGTTGCAGAAACAGGATAAAGGTTATGATAAATGACTTTCTGCAATATTTACAGTATGAGAAGAATTACTCTTCTCATACTGTTTTGTCGTATCGTAACGATTTGCTTCAGTTTGCCGCTTACCTCGGCCGGGATGCGGCATCGTTCGATGCATCGGAGGTAGGACCGGACGAGATTCGCGGATGGATTATGGAGCTTTCGGAGTCGGGGAGCAGCGCCCGGACGATTGCCCGCAAGATTTCCACCTTAAAGTCGTTCTGGAAATTTTTACTCTTACGCGACGCGGTTTCCGGCAACCCCACGTTAAAAGTTATTTTGCCCAAAACAAAAAAGCCTCTTCCCGTGTTTTTTAAGCACCGGGAGATCGTTGAGGCACTCGACACCACCTTTCAGCCCGACGACTTCGAACGGATACGAAATTTATTGATCATTGAGTTGTTTTACATGACCGGAATCCGCCTTTCAGAATTAGTAGCCCTCCGCGATACCGATATAGATACGGTAGCAGGAGAAGTAAAAGTGACCGGCAAGCGCAACAAGCAGCGCATTCTTCCTCTTGATACAGGGTTGTGTGAAAGGTTGAAAGCTTATCAGGCGTTTCGTGACAAGGTGGTAGGAGGCAATCCCGATAATTTTTTTGTACGAACCAACGGAAAAAAGATGTATCCGAAATTAGTGTATAATATTGTACACACGATTATGTCGCAAGTGAGCACGCTATCGAAACTCAGTCCCCATGTGCTTCGTCACAGTTTTGCAACCGGGATGCTGAACAACGGTGCCGACATCAATGCGCTGAAGGAGCTGTTGGGTCACAGTTCGCTGGCGGCCACGCAGGTGTACACGCATACAGGATTCGGAGAACTATATACCATATATAAACAAGCTCATCCTCGAGCTAAATAAAAAAGGAGGCAATTATGAAACTGCGAGTTCAGTCAATTAACTTTGACGCGACGAAGGCTCTTGAAGCCCATGTGGAAAAAAAGACATCAAAACTGAAACGGTTTTTTGATGAAATCATGAATGTGGAGGTTTATCTGAAGGTTGTAAAGCCCGAAACTGCGACCAATAAGGAGGCGGAAATCAAGATTTCGGTGCCTGCCGGCGAATTTTTCGCATCCAAAATATGCGATACATTTGAAGAAGCAGTTGATTTATCGGTTGATGCACTGGAGAAACAGATCATGAAGCACAAGGAAAAACTAAGTAAAAAATAAAATATTTACTGAATTGTTTTGTAATCCAAAATAATTTCGTACATTTGCAAGCCGTTTGAATAAGCGTATTTAAACGGCTTTTTAATCGATAAAAATCGCATTAAAAGTACGATTTTGCCTCTTTAGCTCAGTTGGCCAGAGCACGTGATTTGTAATCTCGGGGTCGTTGGTTCGAATCCGACAAGAGGCTCAACCGGATAAAAGAAGATACTAAAGCTGGGAAATCAGCTTCACCGTGTAACCGGGCAGTTACCAAAGTGGCCAACTGGGGCTGACTGTAACTCAGCTGTCTTTCGACTTCGGAGGTTCGAATCCTTCACTGCCCACGGTTTTCGATTTGCGGATCAGTTGTGTGTGAGCATGGCTGTGAGGCATAAAGAATGCGGAAGTAGCTCAGTTGATAGAGCATTAGCCTTCCAAGCTGAGGGTCGCGGGTTTGAGTCCCGTCTTCCGCTCTTTAATTTGCTGTTGTAGCTCAGGGGTAGAGCACTTCCTTGGTAAGGAAGAGGTCGCGGGTTCAAGTCCCATCAACAGCTCTAATAGCTTTTATAAAAAACATATTCATTAAAATCTAAAAAAATAATCTTTGAGTTATGGCAAAAGAAAAATTTGACAGGTCGAAACCTCACGTAAACGTAGGTACCATCGGTCACGTTGACCACGGTAAGACTACTCTGACCGCTGCTATTACCACCGTTTTAGCAAAGAAAGGACTTTCTGAATTGCGTTCATTCGATTCGATTGATAATGCTCCGGAAGAAAAAGAACGTGGTATTACGATTAATACCTCGCACGTTGAATACCAAACAGCCAGTCGTCACTATGCACACGTTGACTGTCCGGGTCACGCCGACTATGTGAAGAACATGGTAACGGGTGCTGCCCAGATGGACGGAGCTATCATCGTAGTAGCTGCTACCGACGGTCCGATGCCACAAACTCGTGAGCACATCCTGTTGGCTCGTCAGGTAAACGTTCCCCGTCTGGTTATCTTTATGAACAAGTGCGACCAGGTTGATGACGAAGAAATGCTTGAGCTCGTTGAAATGGAAATGCGCGAACTGCTTTCGTTCTACGAATTCGACGGCGACAACACTCCTGTAATCCGTGGATCTGCTTTGGGTGGATTGAACGGAGTTCCTGAGTGGGAAGATAAAATTATGGAGCTGATGGATGCAGTTGATACCTGGATCGAACTTCCTCCACGTGCTGTCGACAAACCGTTCCTTATGCCTGTTGAAGACGTATTCTCGATCACGGGTCGCGGTACTGTAGCAACCGGTCGTATCGAAACCGGTATTATCAAAACCGGTGAAGAAGTTCAGATCATCGGTTTGGGTCAGGGAGCAAAGAAATCGGTTGTAACCGGTGTTGAAATGTTCCGTAAGATTCTTGACGAAGGTCAGGCCGGCGACAACGTAGGTTTGTTGCTCCGCGGTATCGACAAAGACGAAATCAAACGTGGTATGGTTATTACTCACCCCAACAAGGTGACTCCTCATACTACTTTCAAAGCTTCTGTTTATATCCTGAAGAAAGAAGAAGGTGGACGTCACACTCCATTCCACAACAAATACCGTCCTCAGTTCTACATCCGTACACTGGACGTAACCGGTGAGATCACACTTCCTGAAGGAACCGACATGGTAATGCCGGGTGACAACCTCGAGATCACAGTAACGCTGATCTATCCTGTAGCTTGTAACGTAGGTCTTCGTTTCGCTATCCGTGAAGGTGGACGTACAGTAGGTTCGGGTCAGATTACCGAACTGCTCGACTAATCAACGAGTCAGGAATAAAATACATAAAAGCCGTCTTCCCTCCGACGGGAAGGCGGCTTAATACACGGGCGTAGCTCAGTTGGTAGAGCACTGGTCTCCAAAACCAGGTGTCGGGAGTTCGAGCCTCTCTGCCCGTGCAAATTCTATCTATATATATGAAAGTTGTAAACTATATCAAAGAGTCGTACACAGAACTTACGCAGAAAGTTTCCTGGCCAACCAGTAAGGAATTGGTTAGCAGCTCTATCGTGGTGCTGATAGCTTCCATCATCATCGCTTTGATAGTTTGGGTAATGGATCTGGGTTTTGAAAAGATCATGACTTTCGTTTACGAAAAATTATTGTAATTAATTCTTACGGGAGGGTCAAGAAGTGTCTGAATCAACCAATTTTAAATGGTACGTTCTACGTGCCTTTAGCGGCAAAGAAGGTAAAGTCAAGGAAAGCATTGATGCTGAAATCCGGAATTCCGATCTTGGCCAGTTTGTAAATCAGATTGTGATTCCCACCGAGAAAAAGATAATTATTCGTAACGGTAAGCCCGTCACCAAGGAAATCAACCTGATGCCGGGCTATGTTTTGATCGAAGCAAATTTAGTAGGTGAGATTGCGCACCGCATTCGTCAAATTCCAAATGTTTTTGGTTTTCTGGAGGAAAAGAACAACGTTCCTACTCCCATTCGTGCATCCGAGGTCAATCGTATCCTGGGTGTTGTGGATGAGATGCAGGAAAATGAAGCTGAATTGCTGACTCCTTTCCTGCGCGACGAAAGCGTAAAGGTTATATCGGGTCCGTTCAACGGATTTACCGGAATAATCGAAGAAGTGAACACCGAAAAGAAAAAGCTCAAGGTAATGGTTTTGGTGTTTGGACGGAAAACTCCGCTCGAACTTTCTTTCAACCAGGTAGAACGGGAATAGGCGGAAGCTGTTACGTCCGTTTATTTCAATTTAATTTTTTTAAAACATAACAATTATGGCTAAAGAGATTGCTGGACTTATTAAATTACAGATTAAAGGGGGTGCGGCAAACCCATCTCCTCCGGTAGGACCTGCATTGGGTTCTAAAGGGATCAACATTATGGAGTTTTGCAAACAATTTAATGCCAGAACCCAGGATAAAGCCGGTAAGGTTTTACCTGTTGTTATCACCTATTATTCGGATAAATCGTTCGACTTTGTCGTAAAGACTCCGCCGGTAGCTATCCAGCTGCTCGAGGTGTCGAAACTGAAAAGCGGTTCTGCCGAGCCCAACCGTAAGAAGTTGGCCGAAATTACCTGGGATCAGGTAAAGGAAATCGCTCAGGACAAGATGGTCGATATGAACTGTTTCGAATTAAGTGCTGCCATGAAAATGGTGGCCGGTACAGCGAGAAGTATGGGTATTTCCGTAAAGGGAAGTTTTCCTGAAATGAATTAATTAACACTTCAATTATGAGTAAACTGACAAAAAATCAAAAATTGGCAGCAGCTAAAATTGAAGCTGGGAAAGCCTATACACTGAAGGAAGCAGCTGCGTTGGTAAAAGAAATCACTACCACTAAGTTCGACGCTTCCGTAGATATTGATGTACGCTTAGGTGTTGACCCTCGTAAAGCCAACCAGATGGTGCGCGGTGTAGTATCGCTCCCCAATGGTACCGGTAAAGAAGTCAGGGTTCTTGCATTATGTACTCCCGATCAGGAAGCTGCGGCAAAAGAAGCCGGAGCCGACTATGTGGGTCTCGATGAATATATCGATAAAATTAAAGGTGGCTGGACTGATGTGGATGTGATTATCACACAGCCTGCTATCATGGGTAAATTAGGTGCTCTGGGTCGCATCCTGGGTCCGCGTGGATTGATGCCCAACCCCAAGAGTGGTACAGTTACCAACGAGGTTGGAAAAGCAGTTAAAGAAGTGAAACAAGGAAAAATCGACTTTAAAGTTGATAAATTCGGTATTGTTCATACATCGATCGGTAAGGTGTCGTTCACCCCTGAAATGATGGTAGAGAATGCTAAAGAATTCGTTGCGACACTGATGAAGCTGAAACCGACTGCAGCTAAAGGTACGTATGTTAAGAGCATTTATCTTTCAAGCACAATGAGTCCGGGCGTGAAAATCGACCCTAAATCAGTTGAAGAATAAAATTAAAAGTTTATGAAAAAGGAAGATAAAAGCGCAATCATAGAGCAACTACAAGCTACACTGAGTGAGTATGCACATTTTTACCTTACCGACATCGGTGGGTTGAATGCTGCAGAAACCAGTAATTTACGTCGTACGTGCAACAAGCAGGATGTGAAGTTGCTGGTGGTTAAAAATACTCTTCTTCGTAAAGCCCTCGAAACTTCGTCCGTCAATTTCGAAGAAATCTTCGGATCATTGAAAGGTGAAACCTCGTTGATGCTTTCGAATACAGGTAATGTTCCTGCAAAGCTGATCAAAGATTTCAGCAAAGCAAGTAAGAGTAAAAAGCCCATTCTTAAAGCAGCTTATGTTGAGGAGTCATTCTATATTGGCGAGAGCCAGTTGGATGCACTCGTATCCATCAAGAGCAAAAACGAACTTCTTGGCGAACTTATCGGACTGTTGCAGTCGCCTGCTAAGAACGTTGTGTCCGCACTCCAATCGGGAGGAACTACTATTCACGGCGTGTTGAAAACATTGTCGGAAAGATAAATTTCAGTTTAAAATAAAAAATAACTACAATAAATTTTAAGACAATGGCAGATTTGAAAGCTTTTGCAGAACAATTGGTTAACTTAACAGTAAAAGAAGTAAACGAGTTAGCTCAGATTTTGAAAGATGAATATGGTATCGAACCCGCTGCTGCAGCTGTAGCTGTTGCTGCTGGTCCTGCTGCCGCCGCCGCCGAAGTTGTGGAAGAAAAGAATTCTTTCGACGTAATTTTGAAAAGCGCAGGTGCTAATAAATTAGCAATCGTTAAATTGGTTAAAGAACTGACCGGTCTTGGCTTGAAAGAAGCTAAAGACTTAGTGGATGCTGCTCCTTCGAAAATCAAAGAAGGCGTAACAAAAGACGAAGCTGAAGCCCTGAACAAAGCGTTGACAGAAGGCGGAGCTGAAGTTGAACTTAAATAAATTTACCTGACTCTCAGGCTTTTGGTTTAGATTCCATCCTACCGATGGAGTCTAAACCTTTTCACGTCTCTATTATTACGAACTCATTTCGCGGGTTCACACAACGTTAAGTTCACCGCATCACCATATAAATCTTTGAAAATGTCTTCATTAAATAAAGATCAAAGAATCAATTTTGCTTCCATCAAAACTCAGTTTGATTATCCTGATTTTCTGGAAGTACAATTAAAATCTTTTCAGGACTTTTTTCAGATGGATACTTCACCTGAAAAGCGTAAGTCCGAGGGGCTGTATAAAGTTTTCATGGAAAACTTCCCGATAGCTGACACACGTAACAACTTCATTCTTGAGTTCTTAGACTATTATGTAGATCCGCCCCGTTACAGTATCGACGAATGTATCGAACGCGGCTTAACCTACTCAATTCCTCTGAAAGCTAAACTTAAGCTCTATTGTACCGACCCCGATCATGAGGACTTCGATACGGTGATTCAGGACGTCTATCTCGGTCCTATTCCGTATATGACCCCCAAAGGCACCTTTGTAATCAATGGTGCTGAACGTGTTATTGTATCGCAGCTGCACCGTTCGCCGGGTGTGTTCTTCGGACAGAGCATCCATGCCAATGGTACCAAACTGTATTCGGCCCGTATTATTCCTTTCCGCGGTTCGTGGATCGAATTTGCTACCGATATCAACAATGTGATGTATGCCTACATCGACCGTAAAAAGAAATTACCCGTAACTACGCTGCTTCGCGCCATCGGTTTCGAAAGCGATAAAGACATCCTCGAAATCTTCAACCTGGCCGAAGAAATCAAAGTAAACAAAGCCAGCCTGAAAAAGGCCGTAGGTCAGAAACTGGCTGCCCGCGTGCTGAAGAGTTGGGTCGAAGACTTTGTTGACGAGGATACGGGAGAAGTTGTAAGTATCGAACGTAACGAAGTGGTTATCGATCGTGAAACGGTGCTCGACAACAAACATATCGACGATATTATCGAATCGGGAGCTCAAACGATTCTTCTTCATAAAGGCGATGCAAATCAGAACGATTATGCCATCATTTACAATACGCTGCAGAAAGACCCGAGTAACTCGGAAAAAGAAGCCGTACTTTATATCTACAAACAGCTTCGGAATGCCCTTCCTGCCGACGATTCCTCGGCCCGCGAGGTAATCAACAATCTGTTTTTCTCGGAGAAACGGTATGATTTGGGCGATGTAGGTCGTTTCCGTATCAACAGGAAACTAAACCTGACCATCAATCCCGAAACGCGTGTTCTTACCAAGGAAGATATTATCGAGATTATCAAGTATCTGATCGAACTGATCAACTCGAAGGCCGAAGTAGACGATATCGACCACCTCAGCAACCGCCGGGTGCGTACTGTCGGTGAGCAGCTCCACAACCAGTTCGGTGTGGGATTGTCGCGTATGGCCCGTACCATCCGCGAGCGTATGAATGTACGCGATAACGAAGTGTTTACTCCGATCGACCTGATCAATGCGAAAAGTATTTCGTCGGTGATCAATTCATTCTTCGGAACCAACGCTCTTTCGCAGTTCATGGACCAGCAGAATCCGCTGGCCGAGATTACGCACAAACGGCGTATGTCGGCACTCGGACCAGGCGGTTTGTCGCGCGAGCGTGCCGGTTTTGAGGTCCGCGACGTACACTATACGCACTATGGCCGTCTTTGTCCGATCGAGACCCCTGAAGGTCCGAACATCGGTCTTATTTCGTCGTTGTGTATATTTGCAAAAATCAACGATTTAGGATTTATCGAAACTCCTTACCGTAAAGTAACCGATGCGGTTGTCGACCTCTCGGATAAGGGAGTTACGTACTATACTGCCGAGGAAGAGGAGGAACTGGTGGTTGCGCAGGGTAATGCTCCGCTCAACGACGATGGAACCTTTATCCGTACCCGGGTAAAAGCCCGTCTGGGCGCCGATTTCCCCGTGGTTGCCCCCGAAGAGGTGCATTTGATGGACGTTTCTCCGTCGCAGATTGCATCGATTGCGGCGGCATTGATTCCGTTCCTTGAACACGACGATGCCAACCGCGCCCTCATGGGTTCGAACATGATGCGCCAGGCAGTGCCGCTGTTGCGCTGCGAATCGCCTATCGTGGGAACCGGAATCGAAGGTCAGCTGATTCGCGACTCGCGTACTCAGGTTACGGCCGAAGGTACCGGGGTTGTCGAATATGTGGATGCCGATTGTATTAAAATCCGCTACGATCGTGGCGAAGAAGAGGAATTCATCAGCTTTGAATCGGCTGTTAAAGAATACCGCCTGCCCAAGTTCCAGAAGACCAACCAGAATACCACCATCGACCTTCGTCCGCTCGTCCGCAAAGGCGACCGGGTAGAGAAAGGTATGATTCTGACCGAAGGTTATTCGACCCAGCAAGGCGAGCTGGCCATTGGTAAGAACCTGAAAGTGGCCTTCATGCCCTGGAAGGGATATAATTTTGAGGATGCGATCGTTATCAACGAACGGTTGGTGCGCGAAGATGTGTTTACCTCGATCCACGTTGTGGAGCAATTGCTGGAAGTACGTGAAACCAAACGGGGAGTGGAAGAGTTCACGTCGGATATTCCGAACGTAAGCGAAGAAGCTACCCGCGATCTCGACGAGAATGGTATTATTCGCATCGGGGCCCGCATCGAGCCCGGCGATATTATTATCGGTAAGATTACTCCTAAGGGAGAATCGGATCCGTCGCCGGAGGAAAAACTTCTGCGCGCGATTTTCGGTGACAAGGCCGGTGATGTAAAGGATGCTTCGCTGAAAGCGACTCCGTCGCTGTCGGGTACGGTTATCGGCAAACGCTTGTTCTCCAAAGCTCAGAAAATCAGAAAATCGAAACTTACCGATAAGGCCGTACTGCCTCGGCTCGACGAAGAATTTGAATCGCAGGCAGCCGTGTTGAAAAACACACTTATCGAGAAACTGTTGGTGCTCACTGCCGATAAGGTTTCGGCCGGCGTGAAAGATTTCCTGGGTACCGACCTTATTTCGCGGAACAGTAAATTTACTGAAGAACGCTTGCGTGAAATCGATTACAGTTCGGTTCATCTCGGAAAGTGGACTCAGGATGCTCACAAGAATGACCTGATCCGCGATTTGATTCTTAATTATCTGAAGAAATACAAAGAACTGGATGCCCAGATCAAACGTCAGAAGTTCAATATCACGATTGGAGATGAACTGCCGACCGGTATCGTACAGGTAGCCAAAGTATATATTGCCAAGAAACGTAAAATCCGTGTAGGGGATAAGATGGCCGGTCGCCACGGTAACAAGGGTATTGTTTCGCGTATCGTTCGTCAGGAAGATATGCCTTTCCTCGAAGACGGCACTCCGGTCGATATCGTATTGAATCCGCTGGGTGTACCTTCGCGTATGAACCTCGGACAGATTTTCGAAACTGTACTGGGTTGGGCAGGCAAGGAATTAGGAGTAAAATTCGCAACTCCGATTTTCGACGGCGCTCACCTGTCGGATCTGGATACCTGGACTTCGAAAGCGAAGATTCCGCAATACGGTAAAACCTACCTGTACGACGGAGGAACCGGGGAACAATTCGACCAGCCAGCGACCGTAGGTATCATCTACATGCTGAAACTGGGCCACATGGTGGAAGATAAGATGCACGCCCGTTCGATCGGTCCGTACTCGCTCATCACCCAGCAGCCGCTGGGAGGTAAGGCGCAGTTCGGGGGACAGCGTTTCGGGGAAATGGAAGTTTGGGCCCTCGAAGCATTCGGGGCGGCTCATATCCTGCAGGAAATCCTGACCGTTAAATCCGACGACGTTATGGGCCGCGCCCGCACTTACGAAGCTATCGTAAAGGGTGATCCAATGCCGGCGCCGGGTATTCCGGAATCGCTCAACGTTCTGTTGCACGAACTCAGAGGTTTGGGATTAAGCGTCAACTTAGAGTAATTACGTAAAGAAAAAAGAAAGTTATGGCTTTTAAAACAGATAATAAGCTAAAATCAAATTTCAATAAAATTTCGATCGGTTTAGCATCTCCCGAAGAAATTTTAAAATTATCGAGTGGCGAAGTACTCAAACCGGAAACCATCAACTACCGTACTTACAAGCCGGAACGCGATGGCTTGTTCTGCGAGCGTATTTTTGGTCCCACCAAGGACTTCGAATGCCATTGCGGAAAGTATAAACGTATCCGTTATAAGGGGATCGTGTGCGACCGTTGTGGGGTGGAGGTTACCGAAAAGAAGGTACGTCGCGAACGGATGGGACATATCCAGTTGGTAGTGCCTGTGGCACATATCTGGTATTTCCGTTCGTTGCCGAATAAAATCGGATACCTGCTGGGTATGCCCACAAAGAAACTGGATGCGATTATCTATTACGAAAAATACGTGATTATTCAGGCCGGTATTGCTGCCAATGGCGAAAATATCGTCGATGGCGAGCTCATCACCGAGGAAGAATACCTGGACATCATGGATACGCTTCCACGCGAAAATCAATTACTCGAGGATAACGATCCGAACAAGTTCGTGGCGAAAATGGGTGCCGAAGCCATTCTGGACCTGCTTCAGCGGCTGAATCTCGACGATCTGTCGTACGAATTGCGCGATAAAGCCAACAACGACTCGTCGCAGCAACGTAAAAACGATGCATTGAAACGGCTTCAGATCGTTGAATCGTTCCGTGCTTCGCAGCATCGCAACAAACCCGAGTGGATGGTCGTGAAGATTGTTCCGGTCATCCCGCCCGAATTGCGTCCGTTGGTTCCGCTGGATGGCGGCCGTTTTGCCACTTCCGACCTCAACGACCTGTACCGTCGCGTTATCATCCGCAACAACCGTCTGAAACGTCTGATCGAAATCAAGGCTCCCGAAGTAATTCTGCGCAACGAGAAACGTATGTTGCAGGAAGCCGTGGATTCGCTGTTCGACAATTCGCGGAAGTCGAGCGCGGTAAAAACCGACGCCAACCGCCCGTTGAAATCGCTTTCCGACTCGCTGAAAGGAAAACAGGGACGTTTCCGTCAGAACCTGCTCGGTAAACGTGTCGACTATTCGGCCCGTTCGGTAATCGTAGTAGGTCCCGAGCTTAAAATGCACGAATGCGGTTTGCCTAAAGACATGGCGGCCGAACTCTATAAACCGTTTGTAATCCGCAAGCTCATCGAGCGCGGAATTGTAAAAACGGTAAAATCGGCGAAGAAAATCGTCGATCGTAAGGACCCGGTGATCTGGGATATTTTGGAGTACGTGATGAAAGGACATCCCGTATTGCTAAACCGCGCCCCGACGCTTCACCGCCTGGGGATCCAGGCGTTCCAGCCGAAAATGATCGAAGGAAAAGCGATTCAGCTTCACCCGCTCTCGTGTACGGCGTTCAACGCCGACTTCGACGGCGACCAGATGGCGGTTCACCTTCCGCTCGGAAACGAAGCCATTCTGGAAGCGCAGATGTTGATGCTTGCTTCGCACAATATCCTGAACCCGGCCAATGGCGCTCCTATTACCGTTCCTTCGCAGGACATGGTGCTCGGTTTGTATTATATTACCAAACCACGCAAGGGAGCTAAGGGAGAAGGTCTTATTTTCTATTCCCCCGAAGAAGCCGAGATTGCTTACAACGAGAAAAAAGTAGCACTTCATGCTCCGATCAAGGTTCGTACCTTCGATATCGACGAAGATGGCGATCCCATCGAAAAACTGATCGACACGACGGTTGGACGTATCTTGTTTAACAAATGCGTGCCTTCGGAAGTAGGTTATATTAACGAACTGCTTTCCAAAAAGTCGCTCCGCGATATCATCGGGGTGGTGATTGAAAAATGCGGGGTTGCCCGCACCGCCCAGTTCCTCGACGATATCAAGGATCTCGGCTATTACATGGCCTTCAAGGGTGGTTTGTCGTTTAACTTGGGTGACGTTATCATCCCGGTTGAAAAAGAAGAACTGGTAAAAGAAGGTAACGCCGAAGTGGAAGAAATTACGAATCTCTACAACATGGGATTCATTACCAACAAAGAACGTTACAATCAGGTGATCGACACCTGGACGCACGTGAACTCCAAGCTGTCGAACATCCTGATGAAACAGCTGGCCGGCGATAACCAGGGCTTCAACTCGGTATACATGATGTTGGATTCGGGTGCCCGTGGTTCGAAGGAGCAGATTCGTCAGCTCTCGGGTATGCGTGGTCTGATGGCCAAACCGCAGAAGTCGGGTGCCGAAGGAGGTCAGATTATCGAGAACCCGATTCTTTCGAACTTTAAGGAAGGTTTGTCGGTGCTCGAGTACTTTATCTCTACCCACGGTGCGCGTAAGGGTCTTGCCGATACTGCGCTGAAAACGGCGGATGCGGGTTATCTGACCCGTCGTCTGGTCGACGTATCGCAGGATGTGATCATCAATGAGGATGATTGCGGAACCTTGCGTGGTTTGGTGGCTACCGAGATGAAGAACAACGAAGAAGTTATTTCCAGCTTGTACGAGCGTATCCTCGGCCGTGTTTCGGTGCATGATGTGTATCATCCGCTGACGGGCGAATTGATCGTTGCTTCGGGTGAGCAGATTACCGAGCCGCTGGCACGTAAGATTCAGGATTCGCCGATCGAACGTGTTGAAATTCGTTCGGTACTGACTTGTGAATCGAAAAAAGGGGTGTGTGCAAAATGTTACGGCCGTAACCTGGCTACCGGTAAAATGGTGCATATGGGCGAGGCAGTAGGGGTTATTGCAGCGCAATCGATCGGTGAGCCGGGAACACAGCTTACCCTGCGTACTTTCCACGTTGGGGGGATTGCTTCGAACATTGCTGCCGAATCGAAAATCGCTCTTCGTTACGACGGACGGTTGGAATTTGATGAGTTGCGTACTGTTCCGTCCTCGGATGAGAGCGGTAATCAGTACGAAGTGGTGGTGAGCCGTCTGACCGAAATGCGTGTAATCGATCCGAATACCGGTATTACGCTCACTTCGCAGAACGTACCTTACGGTTCGAAACTGTATGCCAAAAACGGAGATACAGGTACCAAGGGACAGGTAATCTGCGAGTGGGACCCGTTCAACGCCGTAATTATTTCGGAAAACGACGGGCGCATCGAATTCGAAGATGTAGTTGAAAACGTAACGTTCAAAACCGATATCGACGATGCAACAGGATTGCGTGAGAAAATCATTATCGAATCGAAAGATCGTAATAAAGTTCCTACGGCCCGTATTATAGGTACCGATGGTAATCCGCTGCGTACGTACAACCTACCGGTGGGAGCTCACTTGGTGATCGATAATGGCGATGCCATCAAGGCAGGTCAGATCTTGGTAAAGATTCCGCGTGCAGTAGGTAAAACCGGTGACATTACAGGGGGTCTTCCCCGTGTTACCGAGCTGTTCGAAGCCCGTAACCCGTCGAACCCGGCCGTTGTGGCCGAAATCGATGGTGAAGTAAGCTTCGGGAAGATCAAGCGTGGTAACCGCGAACTTACTGTGACTTCCAAGACCAATCAGGAAAAGAAATACATGATTCCGCTGTCGAAACAGATTCTGGTGCAGGAAAACGACTTTGTCCGTGCCGGTACGCCGCTGTCCGACGGAGCCATCACTCCGGCCGATATTCTGATGATTAAGGGTCCTACGGCTGTTCAGGACTATATTGTAAATGAAGTTCAGGACGTATACCGTTTGCAGGGTGTGAAAATCAACGACAAGCATTTCGAAGTGATTGTTCGTCAGATGATGCGGAAAGTGGAGATTATCGAACAGGGCGATACGCGCTTCCTTGAAAAACAGATCGTTGATAAAAACGAGTTTATGGAGGAAAACGACCGTATCTGGGGTAAGAAGATCGTTGTGGAAGCCGGTGATTCGGCCAATCTCAAGAAAGGTCAGATCATCACTCCCCGTAAGCTCCGCGATGAAAACAGCGCGCTGAAACGGCGCGACCTGCGGTTGGTGGTAACCCGTGATGCAGTACCTGCTACTTCGAGTCAGATTCTCCAGGGTATTACCCGTGCGGCGCTGCAAACGAATAGTTTCATGTCGGCGGCTTCTTTCCAGGAAACCACCAAGGTATTGAACGATGCTGCGATCAATGGAAAAGTGGATCGTCTGGAAGGATTGAAGGAAAATGTGATTTGTGGTCACTTGATTCCTGCCGGTACAGGTCAGCGCGAGTTCGATAAATTGATTGTTTATTCGCGCGACGAATACGACAAAAAAGTAGACGCCCGCCGTAATGTGCTCGACATGGAAGAAGGCAATCCAGCCTGATTTCAATATTGATACTACTGTTAATACCGGGATAAGAAGTGGTGAACTTCTTATCCCGGTATTTGTTTAACAAGAAATTTCTCACTATCTTAGTGCTGTTTTTGAGAAAGAGTTTCTGTGGTTTTATGATAAAATTTAATACTCAATGAATCAGAATTATTGCATCATTATGGCGGGTGGCGTAGGCAGCCGGTTCTGGCCTTTCAGCCGTAATAATCGTCCAAAACAGTTTCTTGATTTCTTCGGGACGGGGCGTTCGTTGCTGCAAATGACATTTGACCGTTTTCGCCGGGTGGTGCCTGCCGAAAATATATTAATAGTATCCAATGTTATTTATAAAGAAATGATTTTAGAGCAGCTCCCTGAAATTAACGAAAATCAGGTGTTGCTCGAACCTCACCGGCGTAATACGGCCCCTTGTATCGCTTATGCGGTGCATCGGATCAAAGCGATAACCGATACGGCGAATATTATTGTAGCTCCTTCCGATCATTTGATTCTGAAGGAGAATGATTTTATACAGACCCTGGAAACCGGAATTGAGTTTGTGAGCACGACCAACAGCTTGCTCACCTTGGGCATAAAGCCCAGCCGTCCCGAAACGGGTTATGGTTATATTCAGATCGATGAGGGTACGGGGGCGCTCCGGAAGGTGAAAACCTTTACCGAAAAGCCGAATGCCGAACTGGCTCAGATTTTTTTTGAAACGGGCGAGTTTTTCTGGAATTCCGGTATTTTTCTTTGGAACCTGCAGACCATCGACGAGGCTTTTAAAACCTTGTTGCCGGAAGTCGAATCGCGGTTTGCCGCAGGCGACGGGTTGTTCAATACCGATCAGGAGCAGGCATTTATCGACTCCATTTACCCTACCTGTATGAATATCTCGATCGACTACGGGATCATGGAAAAAGCCGACAATGTGTATGTGTTGTGCAGCGATTTCGGTTGGACCGACCTGGGAACCTGGGGATCGCTCTACGACATGTCGGATAAAGACGAAGCCGGAAACGTAACGCTGAAATGTAATACGCTTTTCTACGAAAGCAATCAGAATATTGTAGCGCTTCCTCAGGGCAAGCTTGCGGTGGTGGAAGGGCTTTCGGGTTATTTAATTGCCGAGTCGGACAATGTGCTGCTCATTTGTAAGAAAGATGAGGAAGCGAGGATCAGGCAATTTGTGAACGATGCCATCGTGAATTACGATGGAAAGTATAGTTAAGTGATTAGGAAATTTTAGAGTGTCAGTTATGGGTTTTTTTAGTTTGCATAAACCGTTGCAGTACAAGTACCGGTATATTTATTACGATCCGAAGAAGGAAGCGCAAAAGGAAAGGGAACAGAAGATGAATGATCGGCCGGATGAGCAGGATGGGGGATACAAACGAATCATCCAGCGGGGTACTTTCCGTGAAATGGCCAATCAGCGCCGGGGCGAACGCCGATCGTCGGTAATGAGTTCGAATATCCGGCTGGTGGTGATCATCGTTATTCTTCTCCTGGTGATGTATTTCTTGATTTCGTAATATCAGCTGATCATCAGATGAGCGATATAATCAGGTTATTGTCCGATGCCGTAGCTAATCAGATAGCTGCCGGTGAGGTGATTCAACGCCCGGCTTCGGTGTTGAAGGAATTGGTTGAAAATGCGCTGGATGCAGGCGCGACGTCGGTTCGTGTGGTTATTAAAGACGCCGGCCGGACCTTGATTGCTGTTTCCGACAATGGAAAAGGGATGAGCGATACCGATGCCCGAATGGCTTTCGAACGGCATGCCACATCCAAGATTACCGATGCGCAGGACCTTTTCCATATTCGTACCATGGGCTTTCGCGGCGAAGCGCTCGCTTCTATTGCTGCAGTTGCCCAGGTGGAGATGCGCAGCAGGCAGGCCGAAAGTGAATTAGGCACTTTTATCGAGATTGCGGGGAGCCGGATGGTTCGTCAGGAAGCTGTTCAGTGCGATAAAGGGACTACTTTCCAGGTTAAAAATCTGTTTTTCAACGTTCCGGCCCGCCGTCGTTTTCTTAAAAGCGATAGCGTAGAGAAAACTCACCTGCTCAACGAATTTTACCGTATCGTGCTTGTCAACCCCGGGATCGAATTTTATTTTTACGATGGCGACGAAGAGGTGTTTCATCTTCAGGAATCGAACCTGAAAGTGCGAATCGACCAGGTTTTCGGGAATGCCCGTCGTAAAATGAGCCAGCAGCTGTTGGATATTGAAGCCGGCACTTCGCTGGTTTCGTTAAAAGGCTTTGTGGGACGACCCGAATCGGCTCAAAAGTCGGCCCATCAATACTTCTTTGTCAACGGACGCTATATGCGTCATCCCTATTTTCATAAGGCTGTGATGATGGCCTATAGCCAGTTGATTCCTGCCGGCGAGAATCCTCATTACTTTATTTACTTTGAAGTTGATCCCGAAACAATCGATATCAATATTCATCCTACCAAAACAGAGATCAAGTTCGAAAACGAGCAGGCCATCTGGTCGATTCTTTCGGCTGCTGTAAAGGAATCGTTAGGGAAATTCAATGTGGTGCCTTCTATTGACTTCGATCGCGACGAATCGTCGGAGATTCCGGTGCTGCGGCCCGATATGCCGGTTGTGCAGCCTCAAACCAGTTTTAACCCTGCTTACAACCCTTTTCAGAGCAGTGGGCATTCCTATTCCAGGCCGTCGGTCAACTGGGAAGCCTTGTTCCGGCAGAACGAGAATTTTGACCGTTCGCAACCGGAACCACCCGGCCCTTCTTCGCAACAGCAATTGCATGAAGATGTCGAGACGTCGGGGGTTTATTTTCAGATGAAGGACAGGTATATTCTTACCTCGGTTAAGTCGGGTATGCTGGTGATCGACCAGCGAAGAGCGCATATCCGGGTGCTGTTTGATGAATATATGAAAGAACTCTCGCAGCGTAAAGGATTTTCGCAACAGCTCCTGTTTCCCGAATACATTGAATTGATGCCCGAAGAGCTGCCTTTTTTCGAACAGATTCGTGACGATTTACGTGTGCTAGGCTTTGATACCGAACTGGAGGATGGTTGCCGGTTGATGGTGAGAGGAATAGCGTCGCAATTGCGATCGTCGGAAAAAGTGATTCCACTCATCAGCGATATGTTGGTGAGAGTGAAGAATTCCTATGGCGATTCGGGAGAAAAGATCAGGGAAGAGCTGGCTCTTTCGCTGGCCGAGTCATCGGCCATACCGGCGGTGGGGCGGATGTCGAATGAAGAAATGGCGCATCTTACCGAACAGTTGTTCGCCTGTCCGCAGCATCAGCATACCCCCGACGGCCGTACTATCATGATCATCATCAGCCAGGAAGAGCTGGCCAATCGGTTTAAATAAAAAAACCGGCTCAGCCGGTTTTTTTATTTACTCTCCTGCCTGAGGAGTAATGAGTTTGTAACCTTTGCCATGAATGTTGATGATGGCTACGTTCGGATCGTCTTTCAGTAATTTACGCAGTTTGGTAATATACACATCCATACTGCGGGCGTTGAAATAGTTGTCGTCTTCCCAGATCGATTTTAATGCGTAATTTCTTTCGAGGATACTGTTGGCATTGGATGCCAATAAACGCAGTAATTCCGATTCCTTGGTGGTGAGTTTTTTAGTTTCACCGTCATAGGTAAGCACCTGTTTCTGTGCATCAAATACGAAACCTCCGATGTTGAATACGACTACATCTTTTACTTTTTTGCCTTTCACGCGACGTAAGATCGATTCAATCCGCGAAAGTAGCTCTTCCATGCTGAATGGTTTCGATAAATAATCGTCGGCACCCAGTTTGAAACCTTGCAGGATATCTTCCTTCATCGATTTGGCGGTAAGGAAAATAATAGGAACTTCCGAATTAATGTTGCGGATGTCGGCAGCCAGGGCGAATCCATCTTTTTTAGGCATCATTACGTCGAACACGCATAAATCGTATTTGTTCTTTGTGAATGCTTTGTAACCGGCTTCGCCATCGGGTTGCAGATCGGCATCATAACCCTTGGTTTGTAAATATTCGCGCAATAACATGCCGAGGTTTTCATCGTCCTCGCACAATAAAATTTTTACTTTTTCATCGTTCATAATCGAAACTTTTTAGTGTTGGTAATGCTATTATAAATTTGGTTCCTATATTCAGTTCGCTTTCGATCTTAATAGTACCTTTATGTTCGTTAATGATTCGTTTAACATAGGCCAGTCCGAGACCGAAACCTTTTACGTTGTGCTTGTTGCCGGTCGGCACCCGGTAGAATTTCTCGAACACCCGTTTCAGATCTTCTTTCGGAATTCCGATTCCATTGTCTTCTATGCTGATCATCAGTTTGTCTTTTTCATTCCAGGTTTCTAATGTCAGCAGCAGTGGCTTGTCGCTGTATTTCAGCGCATTGTCCATGAGGTTGTGGATCACGTTCGTGAAATGAACCTCATCGGCCATTACCCAGTCGTCGGTTGCATTCAGTACGGTTGTCAGCTTGCCCCCTTTGCTGGCTATCTTTAGCGAGAAGATTTCAGAAGTATGAGCAATTAAATCGTTCACATTCAGCTCCCGCATTTTATAGGTTTGTTTTTCCGATTCAAAGAGCGATAGTTTTAATACCTCTTCCACCATGCGACTCAGCCGGCTGGTTTCGTCGAGAATTACCTTGGAGATATGTTTCAGGGTTTCGGGTGTTTTACCGACCACCGGGTCCTGAAGCATCTGCGATGCCAGCGAAATGCTGGATATAGGTGTTTTTAACTCATGCGTCATGTTATTAACAAAATCATTCTTAATATTGTTCAACTGTTTTTGTTTAAAAATAACAATAAGAGCGACAATGAAGATGAGTAATATTAACAGAACTAATATAATGGAAGGATATAAAAGTCCCATTGAGCTCATGATATAGTTTTTCTTTGTCGGAAAGGTTACTTCCAGAAAAGCTTCCTTGGTAGTGCTTTCGGAAGGAAAAAGTTTTTGAGTGTAAAAATTCTGGCTGTGCCCGTGTTGAGGCGTATGGAAGTCCTTGTCGCAGCTGTAAATCTCATTGCCGAATTTGTCCACTATGCTGTAGTAGAATGGAAGGTCGATGCCGTTGCTCAGTAAGTACTTTTCAATGATGGAGTTGAGTTCGGCGAAATTGACCCGTTCGCTGATGTCTTTCTGGTCTTTTTCGCGCAGCCATCTGAACACCGCCTGGTCGAGTATGGTTTTCGAGCGGGAGAAATTTTCCCGGAATTTATTCTGAAGATAACGTGAAGTTTCTTCGATCGTTGCTTTCCCGTGGTGTGTCGAGAGTTTTATTTCCGGTTTTTCGATGCGCTGGGTGGTTACTTCGAGCCGGCGGTTCGTGGTGTCGATAGGGTTTTTGAGTCCGGAATGCAGATCGGTTAGGTTGGTGATTTTGTTGGGGTTCTTGTGGTAGTCGGCGCCTTCGAGCGTAAGCGCCATGTATTCGAGCGCTTCGTTTTCTTCCACCAGTCTTACTGTTTGGTAAAGGCTTCGTTTTACGCTTTCATTGAATTGATTTTCAATCATTTCGGCATTTACCATGACATACCGGGCCTGGATCAGCGTAAGGCTGATGAAGGTGAAAAGCATTGAAAGGATTAATATGACGATGGTTGTTTTTTTCATAACACCACAAATATAGGACTTATTAAAACGTTAAAATGTATATCTCCTTAAAGATTAACATAATATAACTGCCAATTCCGTATTAATTTAATAGTTATAACATTTTAATGTTAAAACTACGGATTTGTAGTTAATTTGAGCGGGTTTTGGACGCTTCAATCGGTAACTTGCTGCTGAAGTATTAAAATCGTATTTTTGTGCGGGTTTAACAAGCGCATAATATGAACAAGCAGTGGCTCTTTTTGTTTTCCGGCAACTTTGCAGGTGTCTTCAACGACAACTTGTTGAAGAATGCTATTTTATTTATTGCCATAGGCTGGTCGCTTCCCGAATGGTTGAGCCGCTCGCAGCTGGTCGCCCTTGTGTCGGGGGCGCTGATCGTTCCCTATTTGTTTTTATCGCCACTCGGCGGCCGTTGGGCTGTTTTGTATTCGAAGCAGGCCGTTTTCAGGTGGTTTAAGCTGATCGAATTTCCCATCATGGCGCTGGCTTCATTGGCATTTCTGATTGAGAATGTGTACGTAGCGCTTGCAGCAGTATTGCTGATGGGCATACAGAGTTGTTTGTATTCGCCGGCAAAGTACGGATTGATACGTGATATTGGAGGAGTAGAAGGGAGTGCGAAGGGAAGCGGAATATTCGAGGCCATGGCATTTCTCGGGATTCTAACCGGTACCCTAGTTGCGGCTGCCCTGAGCGATAGTTACCGTGTGGGGTGGTTGGTATGTTTGTTTATCGGGGTTGCCGCCTTTGGTTACCTGGTAGTTGCTTTGTTAAGGGTTGACGAGTTGCCGGTGAGGACCGGAGCTGAGGGTAAAGTGCATTTGAATCCATTCCGTTTTATCCGTTCCAGTTACCGTCTGGCCCTTCGGTATCCCGGTGTGAACCGTGCGGTGGCGGGAGTCTCGTTTTTCTGGATGATAGGAGGGATGCTTCAAATGAACATTATCGTACATGCCACCATGGTGCTTCGGGTGTCGAATACAGCGACAGGCCTTATAATGTCGATGGCAGCTGTGGGAATTATTATCGGGAACTGGGTGGCGGGAATTGTACAAAAACGCTGGGGTAAAAAGACATTGCTGTTGCTTGGTTTGTCGGGGATGGCCCTGGGGATGGCTGTGTTGGCTGCGGTGCCGGCGGGGGCATGGGCGTTTGGCTTTGTTGTGAGTGTGGTGGCGCTGGCAGGAGGATTTTACCAGGTGCCCTGGTTGTCGCATATCCAGCAGTCGGAGGCCGGGCGGCAGGCAGGCCAGTTGCTGGCCTATATGAATATTATGGTCTTTGTTTTTGTTTTGGCGGGTACGCTTTTGTTTTCGTTGCTCAATCTGGTAAGTAAGGATAATAGTTATCTGGTATTTTTTGTACTTTTGCTGCTTATTGCGGCCATGCTGTTGTCGACAGTCCGTTATCTTTACCGAAAATCAAATATTGTATGACATTCAATTTTAAGAAAATTGCCGGGGATTTAAGTATTCAGATTTTGATTGCCATGGTGCTGGGAATTGTGGTGGGTCGCCTTATGGGCGAGTCGGCCGCGCTTTTTGCGCCGCTGGGTACCTTGTTTATTCAGCTTATTAAGATGTTGGTGGTGCCTTTGGTGTTCGTATCCATTGTGGCTGGGTCGGCTTCGCTCGGAGCAACCAATTCGGCGGGCAGAATCGGTATTGTGACCATAGTATATATAATAGTCACCACGGTGGTTTCAATTGCGATCGCATTTTTTGTGGGAGGATGGCTGCAGCCGGGTGCCGGGATCCCGATCGAGATGATTCGTTCGTTTATTCCTACCGAAAGCTATTCGCTGCAGGCCGAGAAGATGGAATTCTGGCCGATGTTATTATCGGTAATTCCCACCAATCCGCTCCAATCGATGGCCGAAGGCAATATTCTGCATTTGATTTTTTTCGGTTTGTTTTTCGGTTTTGGTCTGAGTTCGCTTCCTGCTTCGCGTAAGGAAGGAGTGGTAAAGGCGTTCAACACGCTGCTGGAAGCGTTGATCTGGTGCATCGGCAAGGTGATGTGGGTGGCCCCGATCGGTGTTTTTGGTCTGATGGCCGATGCAACCGGCTCGTTTGGTTATGATTTGCTGATGAAAGTCGTTAATTTGTTTTGGGCGAATATACTGGCGGCTGTTTTGTTGTTTGCCGGGATGTATCCGCTCACCTTGCGTCTGTTTTCAGGCATCAGATTGTCGGTGTTTTTTAAAGAAATGCTTCGGCCGCAGCTGGTAGCGCTGTCGACATCATCGTCGCTGGCCACCTTGCCTGTCACGTTGAAAACCTGTGAAGAGAGATTGGGGGTGAGTAAGGAGACAACCGCTTTTGTGGTACCGCTTGGTGCTACGATCAATATGACGGGGAGTGCGATTTATTATACGCTTGTTGCGCTGTTTTTTGCTCAGTTGTACGGTATTGAGCTCACGGCAGCTCAATACATAGCCATTACGATCACTTCCACCATTGGTTCGATTGGTCAGGCCGGAGTTCCCGGGCCCACTTTGCTGGTAGTTGCCGTGCTGGTATCGGCGGGTATTCCGGTTGAAGGACTACCGTTGCTCTATGCGCTCGACCGGGTTTTCGATATGTTGCGTACGGTGCTGAATATTACGGGCGATGCAGCATGTGCGGTGGTAGTCGATCATATGAGTAGGCAAGAGAAATGAATCAGTCGGAGTTTACAACCAGGGACGATCACCGGCTTAATTTCGGATTGTCGGTGAATTCGGTAGGGGTGAAGACCATTCAGGCCGAGGTCGATCAGTCGCGGGCAAGTCAGGTGAGCGACCATCGGTATCATTTCAAAAAAGGTCGTGTAGCCGACGAGTTTAAACTGATTTACATTACCAAAGGTTTGGGTTATGTCTGTTTTGAGGGGGGGGCGGAGACGCGTATCGAGCGGGGTAATATTCTGATGATCCTGCCCAATCAGAAATATCAGTATTACCATGAGAGCAACCAGGTCTGGAAAGAATATTTCATTCGCTTTGAGGCCGACGCCTTGTATCACCAATTAATAAAGACGCTTTTTATCAACGAGTATCAGGTGGTTGAAGCCGGGTTCAACGAAGAGTTGTTGCGTTTGTTTCAGCGATCGATCGATGTCGTGCGCAACGGTTTGAAATCGTCGCAGGTATATCTTTCCGGGATTTTACTTCACATACTCGGGCTGGTGATTGCCGAAACGCGTAATAATGTACAGGAGCGCCGTGAAAAGCAGCTGATCGAGCAAGCCAAGATATTGATGAATGAGAATGTGTTTACCGGGGTGTCGCCGCAGGAGATAGCTTCCCGTTTAAACATCAGCTATACCACATTCCGTAAGAATTTCAAGAAGTACGCCGAAGTAGCTCCCGCCAGGTATCAGAATGAATTACGCATGGAAAAAGCCCGCGAGTTGCTTACCGAGACCACCTTGTCGGTAAAGGAGATCGCCTACATGCTCCATTATTCTTCGTCGAATCAATTTTCGACCATGTTTAAGAAATTCACAGGTCAGTCGCCGCAGCAGGTGCGGCATCGTGCGCCCTTGCACGAATAAATTCGAAGTACGGTGGATGGTTGCCGGAAAAGGAAGAAGAGCGTATCGGGGCTTCGACTCATGCTGATTTTCAACCTCAAAAAGGAAAATATTTATGCAAAAAGGTTTGTTGGATAAAAATCTTTTTGTAACTTTGCAGCCCATTTTGGGTATATACCAAAATCATATAAATAAGTTAATTAAAGTTTAAAACAAAATTGAGATGCCTACAATTCAACAATTAGTTAGAAAAGGAAGAGCAGAACTGATCGACAAGAGCAAGTCTCCGGCGTTGGATTCATGTCCACAGCGGCGAGGTGTTTGCGTTCGTGTGTACACCACGACTCCTAAGAAGCCAAACTCGGCCATGCGTAAAGTAGCGCGTGTACGTTTGACGAATCAGAAGGAAGTGAATGCTTACATTCCGGGCGAAGGACACAACCTGCAGGAACACTCGATTGTGATGGTACGTGGCGGTCGTGTAAAAGACCTTCCGGGAGTACGTTATCACATTGTTCGCGGAACGCTCGACACCGCAGGTGTTAACGGTCGCAAACAACGTCGTTCGAAGTACGGTGCGAAACGTCCGAAACCAGGACAGCCAGCAGCAGCTCCGGCAAAAGGTAAGAAGAAATAATTTCTGACCCACCTTCTTTTTCTAAAGAGAATTAAAAAACAAAGTTAAAAAACTTGTTTTAGAGGTAGCAGATGAAGGTTGAGTAAACGGCTCGGAGGAGCGGTTGAAGTAAGACTAAAAAGAGCAACCAAAAAACAAAAGATTGTATTTAAAATGAGAAAATCGAAACCAAAAAAACGGATCATTTTACCGGATCCCGTTTTCAATGAGTCGATGGTTACCAAATTTGTTAACCACCTGATGTATGACGGCAAGAAATCCACTGCCTTCGACATTTTCTATTCTTCGCTGGAGGTAGTAAAAAACAAGCTGCCGAATGAAGAAAAAGCCCCTCTCGATATCTGGAAGAAAGCCCTCGAAAATATTACTCCCCTTGTGGAGGTTAAATCCCGCCGTGTAGGAGGTGCAACGTTCCAGGTTCCCACCGAAATCCGTCCCGACCGGAAGGAATCAGTTTCAATGAAGAATCTTATATTGTACGCCCGTAAGCGTGGCGGACGTTCGATGGCCGATAAACTGGCTGCCGAGATTGTCGATGCCTTTAATAACCAGGGTGGCGCATTCAAACGTAAAGAAGATATGCACCGTATGGCCGAAGCTAACCGCGCTTTTGCACACTTCAGATTCTAAAATTGCAGCATAATTTAAGATATAAAAAAGAAAGATAAAATTAGATGGCTAAAGGAGACTTAAGTTACAACAGAAATATCGGTATCATGGCCCACATCGACGCCGGTAAGACAACTACTTCGGAGCGTATTCTTTTCTACACCGGTTTGACTCACAAGATTGGTGAGGTGCATGATGGTGCTGCCACCATGGACTGGATGGAACAGGAACAGGAGCGTGGTATCACGATTACATCCGCTGCAACTACAACATCCTGGAATTATCAGGGTGATAAATACAAAATTAACCTGATCGACACTCCGGGGCACGTTGACTTTACCGTTGAGGTAGAGCGTTCGTTGCGTATCCTCGACGGTGCCGTTGCTGCTTTCTGTGCCGTTGGCGGTGTGGAACCGCAATCGGAAACCGTATGGCGTCAGGCCGACAAATACAATGTTCCACGTATTGGTTACGTGAACAAAATGGACCGTTCGGGTGCCGACTTCTTTGAAGTGGTACGCCAGGTGAAAGAAGTACTGGGTGCTACTCCTTGTCCTATTCAGATTCCTATCGGAGCTGAAGAGAAATTTAAAGGAATTGTTGATCTGGTGAAAATGAAAGCTTACCTGTGGCACGACGAAACCATGGGTGCTCAGTACGATGTGGAAGAAATTCCTGCCGATCTGCTCGGCGAAGCTCAGGAATGGAGAGACAAGATGCTCGAAATTATTGCAGAGCACGACGACGTATTGATGGAGAAATACTTCGACGATCCTTCGACGATCACCGAAGAAGAAATCAAGCGCGCCATTCGTAAAGCTACCATTTCAATGGATATCAACCCGATGATTTGCGGTTCGTCGTTCAAAAACAAAGGTGTACAAACCATGCTCGATGCTGTTTGTGCTTACTTGCCGAGTCCGCTGGATACTCCTGAAATTATCGGTACCGATCCCCGCGATCCTGAAAAACAGATTGTTCGCCATCCCGATGCAAACGAGCCGTTGACAGCCCTTGCATTTAAGATTGCCACCGACCCTTATGTAGGTCGTCTGTGTTTCTTCCGCGTATACTCCGGTAAACTTGAAGCCGGTTCGTACGTTTACAACTCGCGCTCGGACAAGAAAGAACGTATTTCGCGTATCTTCCAGATGCACTCCAACAAACAGAACCCTGTTGAGGTGATTAATGCGGGTGATATTGGAGCCGGGGTTGGTTTCAAGGACATCCGCACCGGCGATACCTTGTGCAGCGAAGGCCATCCTATCACACTGGAATCGATGGATTTCCCCGCACCGGTAATTGGAATCTCGGTAGAGCCTAAAACGCAGAAAGACCTCGACAAACTGGGTATGGGACTGTCGAAACTGGCCGAAGAGGATCCTACCTTTACCGTACATACTCAGGAACAATCGGGTCAGACCATTATTTCGGGTATGGGAGAACTTCACCTCGAAATTATTATCGACCGTTTGCGTCGCGAATTTAAGGTGGAATGTAACCAGGGTCGTCCGCAGGTATCGTACAAAGAAGCGATTACCCAGGCTGTTGAACTTCGCGAAGTGTACAAAAAACAGTCGGGAGGTCGTGGTAAGTTTGCCGATATTATTGTTCGCGTCGAACCCGCCGATGCCGATTTCGACGGAAGCTTGCAGTTCATCGATGTAGTGAAGGGCGGTAACATTCCGAAGGAATTTATTCCGTCGATCCAGAAAGGTTTCCAGTCGGCTCTCAAAAACGGGGTATTAGCCGGTTTCCCGATGGACAAGTTGAAAGTGACCGTGCTCGACGGATCGTTCCACGCAGTCGACTCCGACCAGCTTTCGTTTGAAATCTGTGCCCAGATTGCCTTTAAGAACGCCTGTGCAAAAGCAAAACCAGTATTGCTCGAGCCTATCATGAAGATGGAAGTGGTAACACCGGAAGAAAACATGGGAGATGTGATCGGTGACCTCAACAAACGTCGCGGACAGGTGGAAGGAATGGAATCGAGCCGTACCGGTGCCCGCATCGTGAAAGCAAAAGTTCCGCTGGCCGAAACCTTCGGTTATGTAACCGCGCTCCGTACTATCAGTTCGGGTCGTGCTACATCGTCGATGGAATTCTCGCACTATGCCGAAGTTTCGAACTCTATTGCCAAAGCCGTAGTAACCGAAGCCAAGGGACGCGTCGAATTATTATAAAAAAAAACAGTTACCCCGGTTAGCGAATGACTCTTAACCGGGGTGCTGAATGTATATAAATTATTCATTTAACAACAGACATGAGTCAAAAAATCAGAATTAAATTGAAATCGTACGATCACAGTCTGCTCGACAAATCGGCAGAGAAGATCGTAAAAACTGTTAAGTCGACAGGAGCACATGTAAGCGGACCGATTCCTCTTCCAACACACAAGCGGATCTTTACCGTCAACCGTTCGACTTTCGTCAACAAGAAATCGCGTGAGCAGTTCGAGCTTTCGTCGTACAAGCGACTGATCGACATTCACAATTCGTCGGCCAAGACGGTAGATGCATTGATGAAACTGGAATTGCCCAGTGGTGTAGAAGTAGAAATTAAAGTGTGATCATAAAAATTAATTGAAATGCCAGGATTATTAGGAAAAAAAATCGGAATGACATCCGTTTTCAGTGCCGACGGTAAAAACGTACCGTGCACTGTTATCGAAGCTGGTCCTTGTGTGGTTACTCAGATCAAGACTGTAGAAAATGATGGCTACGAAGCTGTTCAGGTAGGTTTCCAGGAAAAAAAGGAAAAACATACCACGAAGCCCGAAGCCGGACATTTCAAAGCAGCCGGAGTAGCGCCGCAACGACACTTGGTTGAGTTCAAGGGATTCGAACAAGAATTCAAATTGGGTGATTCCATCACCGTAGAAATGTTTGAAGCCGACACCTTTGTGGATGTAGTCGGAACTTCAAAAGGTAAAGGCCACCAGGGCGTTGTAAAACGTCATGGATTTGGTGGGGTAGGTCAGTCGACTCACGGTCAGCATAACCGTTTGCGTGCACCGGGTTCGGTTGGAGCATCTTCGTATCCGTCGCGGGTATTTAAAGGCATGCGTATGGCCGGACGTACCGGAGGCGATCAGGTGACTGTTCAAAACCTGCAAGTATTAAAAGTAATTCCCGAACACAATCTGCTTCTTATCAAGGGATCGGTACCGGGTGCTAAAGGTTCAATCGTTATCATCAATAAGTAATCATGGAAGTAAGTGTAGTAAATATTAAAGGAGAAGACACCGGAAGAAAAATTTCGTTGAACGATGCAGTCTTCGGTATTGAGCCAAACGACCATGCTATTTATTTAGATGTAAAGCAGTATTTGGCCAATCAGCGTCAGGGAACACACAAGACCAAAGGTCGTAGTGAAATCGCCGGTTCGACCCGCAAGCTGGGTCGTCAGAAAGGCGGTGGCGGAGCACGTCCGGGCGATATTAAATCACCGGTTCGGGTAGGTGGCGGACGTATATTCGGTCCGGTTCCCCGCGATTACAGCTTCAAGCTGAACAAGAAACTGAAACAGCTGGCTCGTAAATCGGCACTCAGTTATAAGGCTAAAGAAAGCCTGATCACAGTGGTTGACAAGCTCGACTTTGCAGCTCCTAAAACCAAGGAAATGATAGCTTTGACACAAAATTTGAAGGTTGCAGATAAAAAACCATTAATAATTTTAGCATCCGGAAATAAAAACGTATATTTGTCGGCTCGAAATTTACCGAAGGTAGATGTCGTAACGGTTTCTGAATTAAACACTTACAAAGTGCTTAATGCAAAAACTCTTGTTATTACAGAAGAAGCTGTATCCGCAATTGAACAAATTTTTAAAGCATAAGGAGACATAAAGAATGGCAATTATCATTAAACCGATCGTAACTGAAAAGATGACTCAGTTGGGCGAGAAGCTGAACCGCTATGGTTTCAGAGTCGACAAAGGTGCCAACAAGATTGAGATCAAACAAGCAGTAGAAGCCCTTTATAATGTTACCGTGCTGGAAGTAAATACAATGATTGTAGCACCGAAAAAGAAAAGCCGTTTCACCAAAAGTGGAGTAATCAACGGACAGACTTCGGCCTACAAGAAAGCCATTGTAACATTGAAAGAAGGAGAAGTAATTGATTTTTATAGCAATATATAATAAATAAAATGGCTGTACGTAAATTAAGGCCCACTACACCGGGGCAACGACACAAGATTATTGGTACATTCGAAACAATTACTACGGATGCACCAGAGAAATCTCTTGTGAAAGGCGGAGGAAAATCCGGAGGTCGTAACCATGACGGTAAAATGACCATGCGTCAGATTGGTGGCGGACACAAGAGAAGATACAGAGTAATTGACTTTAAGCGTAACAAAGACGGTGTTCCCGCGACAGTAAAAAGCATCGAGTACGATCCGAACCGTTCGGCCCGTATTGCCTTGTTGTTTTATGCCGACGGAGAAAAACGATACATTCTTGCACCGAACGGATTGCAAGTAGGTCAGACCGTAGTTTCGGGAGAAACTGCAGCACCAGAAGTTGGTAATGCAATTCCATTGCAAAACATACCGCTGGGTACGATTATTCACAACATTGAGCTGCGCCCTGGCCAGGGAGCTGCTATGGTACGTTCGGCAGGTACATTTGCCCAGCTGAACTCACGTGAAGACAAGTACGCGATTATTAAGCTTCCATCGGGAGAATTGCGTAAAGTATTGGCTACCTGCAAAGCCACCGTAGGTTCTGTAGGTAATTCCGACCATGCACTTGAAATTTCAGGTAAAGCCGGACGTTCCCGCTGGTTGGGTCGCCGTCCGCGCGTTCGCGGTGTGGCTATGAACCCGGTTGATCACCCCATGGGTGGTGGCGAAGGCCGCGCTTCCGGAGGTCATCCCCGTTCACGCAAAGGCTTGTTAGCTAAGGGTTATAAGACTCGCGCTCCGAAAAAACATTCGAGCCAGTATATTATTGAAAGAAAGAAAAAATAACAGCTAAAAGAAAGTAAATAATATGAGCCGTTCATTAAAAAAAGGACCCTATATTAATCTGAAGCTCGAAAAGAAAGTACTGGCTATGAATGAAAGCGGAAAGAAAACCGTTGTTAAAACATGGTCGAGAGCTACGATGATTTCACCTGATTTTGTAGGTCATACAATTGCAGTTCACAATGGAAATAAATTCATTCCTGTTTATGTTACCGAAAACATGGTAGGTCATAAACTGGGCGAATTTTCACCGACACGTAACTTCCGTGGACACGGTGGTAAGAAGAAATAATCCGAAAAAATATTTGTAAAAATGGGTGCAAGAAAAAAAATATCAGCCGATAAACGAAAAGAAGCGAATAAATCGCTGTACTTTGCCAAGCTGAACGATGTTCCTACATCGCCCCGTAAAATGCGTCTGATGGCAGACCTGATTCGCGGCATGGAAGTGAACAAAGCGCTTGGTGTGCTGAAGTTCTCCTCGAAGGAAGCTTCGGGCAGATTAGAGAAGTTGCTCAAATCGGCTATTGCCAACTGGGAACAGAAAACAGAGCAGAAAGCCGATAGCGCTACGTTATATGTAAGCAAAATTTACGTTGACTCAGCCACCATGCTGAAACGTCTGCGTACCGCTCCTCAGGGACGCGGTTACCGGATTCGTAAACGTTCGAACCATGTAACAATTTTTGTAGATACCAAAAATACTAACGAAAACGAAAATTAATACGCGATGGGACAAAAGACTAATCCAATTAGCAACCGCCTCGGAATTATCCGTGGTTGGGACTCAAACTGGTATGGTGGCAACAATTACGGCGACACCATCTTAGAAGACAGCAAGATCAGAAAATACCTGAACGCGCGTCTTGCCAAGGCCAGTGTATCGCGTATTGTTATCGAGCGTACGTTGAAACTGGTAACTATCACTGTATGTACTGCCCGTCCGGGTATCATTATTGGTAAAGGCGGTCAGGAAGTTGATAAGTTGAAAGAAGAGCTGAAGAAAATTACCGATAAGGAAATTCAGATCAATATTTTTGAAATCAAACGTCCGGAACTGGATGCGGTTATCGTTGCCAACAACGTAGCCCGTCAGATCGAAGGTAAGATTGCTTACCGTCGGGCCGTTAAGATGGCGATTGCTTCGACCATGAGAATGGGTGCCGAAGGAATTAAAATCCTGGTAGCTGGCCGCTTGAACGGAGCAGAAATGGCTCGTTCGGAGATGTATAAAGAAGGAAGAACTCCGCTTCATACTTTCCGTGCCGATATCGACTATGCTCATGCCGAGGCCCTTACCAAGGTAGGTATCATCGGGGTGAAAGTATGGATCTGTCGTGGCGAAATTTACGGAAAGAAAGATCTCGCCCCCTCATTCAGTGCAGCGAAAGAAAACAGCCGTGGCGGTGGAAACGAACGTTTCAACAACGACCGTGGCGATCGTGGCGGTAAAGGATTCAGAAAGAGAAAAAAGTAAACTGTTATTAATGAATTTGAAGTAAGGAAATTATGTTACAACCTAAGAAAACAAAGTTCAGGAGACAGCAGAAAGGGCGCATGAAAGGGAATGCCGGCAGAGGTAATCAACTGGCGTTCGGATCTTTCGGTATCAAGTCGCTTCAATCGAAATGGCTCACCGGTCGTCAGATTGAAGCTGCCCGTATCGCTGTAACCCGTTATATGCAACGTCAGGGTCAGATCTGGATCCGTGTGTTCCCCGATAAACCGATTACCAAGAAGCCTGCCGAAGTGCGTATGGGTAAAGGAAAGGGTGCTCCCGAAGGATTCGTAGCTCCTGTTACACCAGGACGGATGATTATCGAAGTGGAAGGAGTACCGTTCGATGTAGCCAAAGAAGCTCTTCGTCTGGCTGCTCAGAAACTGCCTGTTACAACCCGCTTCGTCGTACGGCGCGATTATGACATCACTCAACAAAATGCGTAAGGAAAATGAAAACAAGAGAAATTAAAGAACTTAATAACCAGGAGATTCTGGAACGTATGGATGCTCAGAAAGAGCAACTGGTACGGTTGAAACTGAATCATGCCATTTCTCCGCTGGACAATCCGTTGCAAATTAAAGAAGTACGTCGTACTATTGCCCGTCTTGCGACCGAATTACGTCAGCGTGAACAAAACAACTAAAAAATTCAACACTGATGGAAAGAAATTTAAGAAAAGAAAGAACGGGTGTCGTTTTCAGCAACAAAATGGATAAAACCATTACCGTAGCTGTAAAGTGGAAAGAAAAACACCCTATTTACGGTAAATTCGTAAATAAGACAAAAAAATACCATGCTCATGACGAGAAGAACGATTGCAATATCGGCGATACCGTTCGTATTATGGAAACTCGCCCGCTGAGCAAATTAAAAAGATGGAGATTAGTTGAAATTATCGAAAGAGTTAAGTAATTATGATACAACAAGAAAGTAGACTCACAGTAGCGGATAACTCGGGCGCCAAGGAAGCGCTCTGCATCCGTGTATTAGGAGGAACCGGAAAACGCTATGCTTCATTGGGCGATATTATCGTTGTGGCAGTGAAAAGCGTAGTACCTTCATCGGATGTTAAAAAAGGAATCGTTTCAAAAGCGGTGGTAGTTCGTACTAAAAAAGAAGTACGTCGCGCCGATGGTTCGTACATCCGTTTCGACGATAATGCCTGCGTTTTATTGAACAATGCCGGTGAAATTCGCGGAAGCCGTATTTTCGGTCCGGTAGCGCGTGAATTGCGTGCTACAAATATGAAAATCATATCACTTGCACCTGAAGTGCTCTAATCTTCGTAAAATTAATTAGTAATGAGTAAATTACATATCAAAAAAGGTGATACCGTTTACGTAAACGCCGGCGAGGACAAAGGCAAAACCGGACGCGTTCTGGAGATCTTCGTTGAAAAAAAGCGTGCAATCGTAGAAGGTATTAATATGGTATCGAAGCATACCAAGCCTAGCGCGAAAAGTCCTCAGGGTGGTATTGTTAAACAGGAAGCACCCATTCATATCTCCAATCTGAACCCGGTAGTCAACGGTGTCCCCGTTCGTGTTGGCCGTACTCGAAACGCGGAAGGTAAGTTAGTGCGTACTTCTAAAAAAACAGGGGAGGAAATTTAAGAAATGAATACAACTAGTTTAAAACAGGACTATAAGGAACGTATCGTTCCTGCTTTGATGAAGGATTTTGGATACAAATCCATCATGCAGGTTCCAAAGCTTGAGAAAATAGTGCTTAACCAGGGCTTAGGCATCGCGGTAGCCGATAAGAAAATTATCGAAGTGGCTATCAACGAAATGACTGCCATTACTGGTCAGAAGGCAGTTCAAACTGTTTCGAAAAAGGACATCTCGAACTTTAAACTGCGTAAGAAAATGCCGATCGGCGTACGGGTTACCCTCCGTGGTGATAAAATGTACGAATTCCTGGAACGTCTCATTCGCGTTGCATTGCCCCGCGTACGCGACTTCAAGGGAATCGAGAACAAACTCGATGGTCGTGGCAACTATACATTAGGGATTACCGAACAGATTATCTTCCCTGAAATCAACATTGATGCGATCAATCGGTTGCTGGGAATGAATATCACGTTTGTTACCAATGCACCTACCGACGAAGAAGGTTTTGCATTACTGAAAGAGTTCGGTTTACCATTTAAGAAAAACTAATACAGAGATACAATGGCAAAAGAATCAATGAAAGCCCGCGAGGTGAAGAGAGCTAAGCTTATCGCGAAGTATGCTGCAAAACGTGAGAAATTCATCGCCGAAGGCAATTACGATGCCCTTCAGACGCTGCCCCGTAACTCGTCGCCCATTCGCCTGCACAACCGTTGCAAACTCACCGGTCGTCCAAAGGGATATATGCGTCAGTTCGGTATTTCCCGTATTCAGTTCCGCGAAATGGCATCCAAAGGTCTGATCCCCGGAGTGAAGAAAGCAAGCTGGTAATTTCTGAAAAGGTATACAAGAGGAGGGTGACGGGAACTTCGTATCCGGATCCCTTCGCTCTTGACCGGCAAACTAAAAAATGAATTTTCTGAGTTAATAAATATTGTCCCGGTAGTCGGGATCAATTTAAAAATCAATTTTATGACAGATCCAATAGCAGATTATTTGACCCGGTTGCGGAATGCTATTAAAGCAAACCACCGTGTGGTGGAAATCCCCGCTTCCAACTTAAAGAAGGAGATCACCCGTATTCTTCACGAACAAGGGTATATCCTGAATTACAAATTTATCCAGGATGGTCCTCAGGGCACGATTAAGATCGCTCTGAAGTATGATCCGGTAAACAAGGTGAACTCCATTAAGAAGCTCATCCGTGTTTCAACTCCCGGTCTTCGCCAGTACACAGGTTTCAAAGATATGCCGCGTGTATTGAACGGATTGGGTATTGCCATTCTTTCGACTTCGAAAGGTGTGATGACTAATAAACAAGCTATAGCCGAGAAGGTAGGAGGCGAAGTATTGTGTTACGTATATTAATGTAGGAGGAAAGAAGCATGTCAAGAATAGGAAAATTACCCATCGTCATTCCTGCAGGCGTAACCGTATCTGTACAGGACAATGTAGTAACTGTGAAAGGTCCGAAAGGAACGCTTACGCAGGACGTGAATCCGAATATCACTGTGGAAGTGGAAGGCAACCAATGTGTTGTTTCCCGTCCGGATGATGAAAAACAGAATCGTGCGATGCATGGTCTGTACCGTTCGCTTATCAACAACATGGTGATAGGTGTATCGGAAGGATATAAGAAAACCCTGGAATTAGTGGGTGTAGGGTATCGTGCCAGCAATACAGGTCAGATTCTCGAACTGTCGCTGGGGTATACACACATCACGTATCTGGGCTTACCTGCCGAGATTAAAGTAGAAACTAAATCGGAACGTAACCAAAACCCGATTATCATTCTGGAAAGTGCCGACAAGCAATTGATCGGGCAAGTTTGCGCAAAGATTCGTTCGTTCCGTAAACCAGAACCGTATAAAGGCAAGGGTATTAAGTTTGCAGGCGAAGTAATCCGTCGTAAAGCCGGTAAATCAGCAGGTAAAGGTAAATAATTCACGTAAACTTGTATAAGAAAATGGCAAATACAGATAGAAGACAAAGAATCAAAGCGCATATCCGTCACAAAGTGTCGGGAACCGCTCAGAAACCACGATTGACCGTTTTTCGTAGCAATACGCAAATATATGCTCAATGTATCGACGATGTGGCAGGTGTAACGCTTGCTTCGGCCAATTCATTGGGAATTAAGGATAAGATGACCAAAATCGAACAGGCAGCCAAAGTGGGTGCACTGGTTGCTAAGGCGGCACAGGAAGCCGGGATCACCGAAGTAGTATTCGATCGTAACGGTTATTTGTATCATGGCAGAGTTAAACAACTGGCTGATGCTGCCCGCGAAGCCGGACTTAAATTTTAATCAGGTAAGACAACAGATATGAATAAAGTTAAAACAACCAATGATTTGGAATTAAAGGACAGATTAGTTGCCGTTAACCGTGTTACCAAAGTAACGAAGGGGGGACGTACATTCAGCTTTTCTGCCATCGTTGTAGTTGGTAATGAAGATGGTATCGTAGGATGGGGATTGGGTAAGGCCGGTGAGGTAACTGCCGCTATTGCCAAAGGTACCGAAGCAGCCAAAAAGAACCTGATTAAAGTTCCGGTATTGAATGGTACGATTCCGCACGAACAATTTGCGAAGTTCGGAGGCGCACAGGTATTCCTGAAGCCGGCATCGCATGGTACCGGGGTTAAAGCAGGGGGCGCGATGCGTGCCGTACTCGAAAGTGTCGGTATTACCGACGTACTGGCAAAATCGAAAGGTTCGTCGAACCCTCACAACCTGGTGAAAGCTACCATCGAAGCTTTGGGTGAATTACGCGACGCCTACACGGTAGCACAAAACCGGGGTGTGTCGTTGGATAAAGTGTTTAACGGTTAATTTTATACGAAGATGGCAACAATTAAAATACAGCAAGTCAGAAGTAAAATTAAATGTCCTAAAGATCAGAAACTGACTTTGGAGGCATTGGGTTTGAGAAAAATGCAAGCCGTCGTTGAACACGAAGCTACTCCGCAAATTCTCGGAATGGTAGCTAAGGTGCAACATTTAGTGAAAATTATTGAGTAACAATCATCGAATCTTTTTAAAAAATAAGATATGAATTTAAGTAATTTAACCCCTGCACCCGGATCCGTAAAAACCCGCAAAAGAGTTGGCCGGGGTAGTGGTTCAGGATTAGGCGGTACTTCAACCCGCGGTCATAAGGGAGCTAAATCCCGTTCCGGTTATTCCAGAAAAGTTGGATTCGAAGGCGGACAGATGCCTATTCAGCGTCGTCTTCCCAAGTTCGGATTCAAAAGTCTCGACAAGGTGGTTTTCAAACCGATCAATCTTGACACGCTCGAAACACTGGCAGCATCGGCAAATCTGACTAAAATTGGGATGGATGATCTGCGTCAGCATGGCTTTATCGGTAAAACCGACAAGGTGAAAATTCTGGCCAATGGCGTTCTGACCAAGAAACTGGAAGTGGAAGCCAACGCTTTCTCGAAATCAGCCGAGGCAGCTATTGTAGCAGCCGGCGGAACAGTAGTCAAATTATAATTTCCTGGAATTGACCAACAGGAGAGATCAAAAAAGATTTACACATGAAAAAGCTCATAGAGACAATTAAAAATATCTGGAAGATCGAGGACCTCCGCATGCGGTTGGGTACAACTTTGTTGTTTGTGCTTATCTATCGTTTCGGTTCGTTTGTAGTTCTTCCGGGTATCGATCCTTCTGCGTTAACTGCGTTAAAAGCCCAGACCAGCGGTGGCCTTATGGCCCTGCTGAACATGTTCTCGGGAGGTGCTTTTGCCAATGCTTCGGTATTTGCGTTAGGTATCATGCCCTACATCTCGGCTTCCATCGCCGTGCAGTTGCTTACCATACTCGTGCCGTATTTCCAGAAAATGCAGCGTGAAGGTGAAAGTGGTCGCCGCAAAATGAATCAGATTACCCGTTACCTGACGGTTGCCATCCTCCTGTTGCAGGGTCCTTCGTACCTGATCAACCTGGGAGTTCAGTTACAGCAGGCAGGTTCGGCCTTGCCCGGCGGTATCTGGTTTACCATTTCTTCCACCATTATCCTAACCGGTGGTTCCATGTTTGTAATGTGGTTGGGTGAGCGCATCACCGATAAAGGAATTGGGAACGGTATTTCTTTCATCATCCTTATTGGTATTATCGCCCGGTTCCCGGGTGCGGTGATCAAGGAATTTGCGTCCCGATTGACCGATGCCGGTGGTGGTCTGGTAATGTTTTTGCTGGAAATCATTTTGTTACTGGTGGTTATCGGTGCTTCGATCATGCTTGTTCAGGGTACCCGTAAAATTACCGTTCAATATGCAAAACGGGTAGTAGGCAATAAGCAATACGGAGGTGTTCGTCAGTATATTCCGCTGAAAATTAACGCAGCGGGTGTAATGCCTATCATCTTTGCGCAGGCTATCATGTTTATTCCTCTGACGCTGGCCGGTTTCGCCAATTCGGAAAGTGTAAACAGTTTTGTAGGCGCTTTCATGGATAATACCGGATTCTGGTATAATTTTGTGTTTGCAGTGCTGATTATTCTGTTTACGTATTTCTATACTGCGATTACCATTAATCCGACGCAGATGGCAGAAGACCTGAAACGCAACAACGGTTTTATTCCGGGATGCAAGCCAGGAAAGCATACTGCAGAATTCCTCGATGAAGTGATGTCGCGTATTACCTTGCCCGGGTCGATTTTCCTGGCCATTGTAGCTATATTACCCGCCTTTGCGTCGTTGATGGGGATTAATATGGAATTTGCACAGTTCTTCGGAGGAACTTCGTTGCTCATCCTGGTTGGGGTTGTGCTCGATACACTTCAGCAGATCGAAAGTCACCTGTTGATGCGTCACTACGACGGATTGTTGAAAACTGGCCGTATTAAAGGTCGTACCGGAAATGTTTCGGCGTATTAATACAAACAAAAGATGATCTTTTTAAAAACTGACGAGGAAATCGAATTACTTCGTATCAGTAATCAACTAGTTGCACGTACCCTCGCAGAGCTTGCGAAAGTAATCGCACCGGGCGTGAGTACGGCAACTCTTGATAAAATTGCGGAAGAATTTATTCGGGATCACGGAGCCGTGCCGGGTTTTCTGGGTTACGGCGGATTCCCGAAATCGATTTGTACTTCTGTTAACGAACAGGTAGTGCACGGAATTCCTTCCGAAGAGGTTTTACTGCGCGAAGGCGATATCATTTCGGTCGATTGCGGAGCCTATATCAACGGATTTCACGGCGATTCGGCTTATACCTTCGAAGTAGGTGAAGTTGCGCCCGAAGTAAAGAAATTGCTGCAGGTGACCAAGGAATCGCTCTTTCTGGGTATTGAGCAGGCAGTGGAAGGGAATCGCCTGGGAGATATAGGATATGCGATCCAGTCGCATTGTGAAGCGCAGGGTTATTCAGTTGTACGTGAAATGATCGGTCATGGAGTGGGTCGCAACCTGCACGAATCGCCCGAAGTTCCTAATTATGGGCGACGGGGCAACGGTACGATGCTGAAGAGCGGAATGACCATCGCCATTGAGCCGATGATCAATCTGGGAAAGCGCCAGTTGGTGTTTGAAAAAGATGGATGGACCACACGTACAATCGACCGCCTGCCATCGGCTCATTTTGAGCATTCGGTGGCTGTTCGTAAAGGTAAAGCCGACATTTTATCGACATTTGAGTACATAGAAGAAGTTTTAAGTAAAAAGTAATCATACTGTATGGCTAAACAAGCAGCAATTGAACAGGACGGGACTATCATTGAAGCATTATCCAATGCGATGTTCCGGGTAGAACTTGAAAACGGGCACGTGATCACGGCACATATATCGGGTAAAATGCGGATGCATTATATAAAAATCTTACCCGGCGACCGTGTTAAGGTGGAAATGTCGCCTTACGATTTATCGAAGGGACGTATATCGTTCCGGTATAAGTGATTAGTGAACAGATTAATAGAATAAATATATGAAAGTAAGAGCTTCAGTTAAAAAGCGCAGCGAAGATTGCAAAATTGTTCGCAGAAAAGGACGCTTGTATGTTATTAACAAAAAAAACCCGAAGTTTAAACAGCGTCAGGGTTAAGTAATTTTATTTTACAAAAGAAATAGTTTATGGCTATAAGAATTGTCGGAGTAGATTTACCCCAAAACAAACGCGGGGAAGTTGGATTGACTTATGTCTACGGAATAGGTCGCAGTAGTGCAAAAAAAATTTTGGAACAGGCTGGTGTTGACATCAACATCAAAGTAAAGGACTGGACTGACGACCAAGCAGCTAAAATCCGTGAGATTATCGGTGCCGGTTACAAGGTGGAAGGTGATTTACGCTCGGAAGTGCAGCTCAACATCAAACGCTTGATGGACATTGGCTGCTACCGTGGTATTCGTCACCGTATCGGACTTCCTCTGAGAGGACAGAGTACGAAGAACAATGCCCGTACACGTAAAGGTAAGAAGAAAACCGTTGCCAACAAGAAGAAAGCAACGAAATAAGGTTTAAAGTAGCGAATTTTAGTTTAGCTTAAAAAATAAAAAAAGATATGGCAAAGAAAACAGTTGCAGCCAAGAAAAGGGTAGTAAAGGTTGACGGCGTTGGACAATTGCATGTTCATTCTTCGTTCAACAACGTGATTGTGACCCTTACCAATGGCGACGGTCAGGTTATCTCATGGTCATCGGCCGGTAAAATGGGATTCCGCGGATCAAAGAAAAATACTCCTTATGCAGCTCAGATGGCTGCTCAGGATTGCGCTAAGGTGGCGTTTGATTTGGGTTTGCGCAAAGTAAAAGCGTATGTAAAGGGACCGGGTAACGGACGTGAGTCGGCAATTCGTACGGTGCATGGTGCAGGTATTGAAGTTACCGAAATCGTAGATGTTACTCCGCTTCCACATAATGGTTGTCGTCCTCCTAAACGCAGAAGAGTATAATTCACTAAGTTAGTCAAGGATGACGGTGTGGTTTCCACGAAAGCATCCGAAAAACGTAAATTAAAAAACAAGAAACAATGGCAAAATATATTGGACCCAAATCAAAGATTGCCCGTAAGTTTGGAGAGGCTATTTTCGGCCCGGATAAAGTTCTGTCGAAAAAGAACTATCCTCCCGGACAGCATGGCAACAACCGCCGCAAAAAATCGTCTGAATATGGTATTCAGTTGCGCGAAAAACAGAAAGCAAAATACACTTACGGAGTGTTGGAAAAACAGTTCCGTATTATGTACGAGAAAGCAAAAAGTAATCCTGGTGTAACCGGGGTAATTTTACTTCAGTTGCTCGAATCGCGTCTCGATAACATCGTATTCCGTATGGGGCTTGCTCCTACACGTGCCGGTGCCCGCCAGCTGGTCAACCACCGTCACATTACCGTGAACGGAAAAGTGGTGAATATCCCTTCGTTCCAGGTGAAGCCCGGAATGGTTGTCGCAGTACGCGAAAAAAACAAATCGATGTTGGTGATCAACGAATCGCTCAATGGTTTTAACCATACTAAGTATCCATGGATTGAATGGAACGCTTCTGCCATGTCGGCTACTTACCTGCATGTGCCCGAACGTGAAGACATTCCGGAAAATATCAAAGAACAATTAATCGTTGAGTTGTACTCAAAACAATAAGTGAGATTATGGCAATATTAGCATTTCAAAAACCCGAAAAGGTTATCATGTTGGAAGCGGACAATTTTCATGGAAAATTCGAGTTCCGCCCGCTGGAGCCAGGTTACGGTATTACAATAGGTAATGCTTTGCGCCGCATTCTTCTGTCGTCATTAGAAGGTTTCGCAATCACTGCAATCAAAATTGAAGGCATTGATCATGAGTACTCTACAATTCCGGGTGTAATCGATGATGTTACCAATATCATTCTTAATCTGAAACAGGTTCGTTTTAAACAAGTTGTTGAAGATGTGGAGACCGAGAAGGTGACCATCAACGTAAACGGCACTACGATGCTGAAGGCTGGTGATATTGGTAAATATTTCACAGGCTTCGAAGTATTAAATGCCAATCATATCGTTTGCGAAATGGATGCTTCGGCCTCTTTTCAGATCGATATTACGGTAAGTAAAGGTCGTGGTTATCAGCCAGCAGAAGAAAACAAATCGCTTACCGGCGAGTTGGGCGTTATACCTGTCGACGCTATTTTCACTCCTATCCGTAATGTGAAATATAGCGTGGAGGACTACCGTGTCGAACAGGTGACCAACTACGATAAGTTAATTCTCGAAATCGACACCGATGGCTCTATTCATCCCAAGGATGCCTTGAAAGAAGCAGCGAAAATTCTGATTCATCATTTCATGCTGTTCTCGGATGAGAAGATATCGCTGGAAGTGGTTGAAACGGAGACTACCGACGAGTTTGATGAGGAATTCATCCGGATGCGTCAGCTGTTGAAAACGAAGCTCACCGATCTGGACCTGTCGGTTCGTGCACTCAATTGCCTTAAAGCTGCCGATGTGGAAACACTGGGCCAGCTTGCAGGTTACCACCGTCACGATTTGTTAAAGTTCCGCAACTTCGGTAAGAAATCGCTTACCGAGTTAGACGAAAAACTGGATAGCTTGAACCTGTCTTTCGGAATGGACATTGCCAAGTATAAATTAGATAAAGACTAAAAGAAATGAGACATAATAAGAAATTCAATCATTTAGGCCGTAAAACGGCTCACAGAAAGTCAATGCTGGCTAACATGGCAATCTCTCTTATCCAGCACAAGAGAATCGCAACTACATTGGCAAAGGCAAAAGCTTTGCGTGTATATGTTGAACCTCTGCTGACTAAATCGAAAGAGGATACAACCAATTCGCGCCGTGTTGTATTCAGCTATTTGCAGAATAAAGAAGCGGTAACTGAATTGTTTCAGAATATCTCGCAGAAAATTGCCAATCGTCCGGGTGGTTATACCCGTATTCTTCGTACCGGTTTCCGTTTGGGTGATAACGCTGAAATGTGTATTATCGAATTGGTGGACTACAACGAGAACATGCTGAAGGAAAAAACAGCGAAAAAGGCTACCCGTACCCGTCGTGGCGGGGCTAAGAAAGAAGCCGTTGCAGCTGCTCCTGAAGCAGCTCCTGCAGCTCCTGCCGAAACTGCTGCCGAATAATTTTTGTATTCAATTCTATAAAGAAACGACTTTTCCTCGTGCGGGAGAAGTCGTTTCTTTTTTTGTAGTGCCGTCTGATCAGTTGCCGATCACTTCTTCAATTTCCTCGCATATTTCTTTTACATTGAAAGGTTTTTGAAAGTACCTGCGGATTTGTCCGCTATCCAGTGCTTCCTGAATCTCGTCGGAAATCTCGAATCCGGTCAATATATAATAATTCAGATGTCCGGCAATGGCGTGCGCTTTACTGATAAACTCGATACCATTCATATGGGGCATTTTCATATCGCTTATCACCACCTGGATGCCCTGGTGTTGCCGAAGAAGCTCCAGCCCGTCTTGACCCGATTCGCAGGTAAGTACATTGAACTTCTTTTCAAAATTCATTTTAAAAAGCAATAGATTCAGCGATTCGTCGTCGACATATAAAATTGTAGTTTGTTTCATCATTCCTGGATAATAAGAGGTAATTTAATATGTACTATCGTTCCGTTACGTTTTTCCGATTCAATTTTCATATTCCCACCGTGGTTTTTCAGAATCGTATAGGTGATCGAGAGGCCGAGTCCGCTTCCTTTTCCGGGTTCTTTAGTTGAGAAAAACGGATCGGTCACATGAGGGAGATTACAATCTTCAATCCCGCAGCCATTGTCGGCGATGCTCACGATAGCATGCTGTTGATCAGCCAGGGTTCGTACCCGTATGACGCCTTCGTGTTGGATGGCCTGAACTGAATTGATCAAAATGCTGATAAAGGCCTGATGAAGTTGGCCGGGATTACCGGATACATAAAGAGGCTCGTCGGTGTATTCTTTTTTTATCCGTATCCTGTCGGTGAGATGATAATTGAGAATAGCCATGCAGTTGTCGATAATCGTATGGATCTCGCACTTTTCCTGTGCGCTGTAACTACTGCTGCTCAGCTGCATCATGCCGCTCAGAACGGTGGATATCCGGTGGGTGCTTTTTTTTATGGTTTCCAGCATCAATGGTAAATCGGCACATTCGGAGTGTTCACGCTTCATTTCCGCGAGCAATTCATTCGCCTTGTCGTCGATGGTTTTCAGAGGGATCCGCAATTCATGCGAAATCCCCGAAGTGAGAATTCCCAGGGCGGCCATCCTGTCGGCCTGGGCGAGCTGTACCTGGGTCGACCGTACCTCGTTCAATGCATTCTTCAACTCCTGATTCTGTGTGTCGATAAGCGTGTTTTGATCGGTTAGCTGTTGGTTCATCTTTTGTAATTGCACCACAGCCTCATCCAGATCTTTTGTTTTTTCGTCTACCAAATCGGCCAAATGCAACCGGTGTTTTTCAAGCTCAGCTTCGGTCGATCTCAGTTTACCCAGGTGCTTTTTGATAAAAAAGAATAAAATAAGTGCAGTGGCAGTTACATAAAACCAGCCTTTCACCGTTTGCCACAAACTAATACTGGCCGTCGAAGCGTCGGCATCCAGCTGCAATACTTTATCGGAAAGCAAAATCCATAACGCTCCAATTGCCAGGTAAAGTAACGTAATACGGTATTCAAATTTAAGCCTGTTCATGGAAGCCTCCTTTTTTGTATGAACTGAATTCGGTTAATTCCAACTGAGCGGAATCGTAAAGTGGAACTCGCTCCCCACTTCCGGACTACTGACAGCCCAGATTTTCCCTCCCTGGATTTCGATAAACTCTTTGCATAAAATAAGCCCTAATCCGGTACCCAGTTCTCCCCGGGTTCCGTTTTTTGTTAGTTTATTGTCGATTAAAAAAAGCCGTTCAAGGTGTTCGGGGGCAATTCCGATGCCCGAGTCGATAACCGTAAAATGCGTATCGGTCTCCGTGTTTTTCACCTTAAGCACTATTGTTCCGTTTTCGGGTGTGAATTTAATGGCATTCGATACGAGGTTCCGGAGAATCATTCTGGTCATTTCCCGGTCGGCAAAAGTGTGAGTATCCTCATCGACTTCGCATCGGATCGAGATTTTCTTCAGTTGAGCTTGTTGCGCCGAAATAAATTTAACCTCGTTGATCAACTCCATGACCGGAATCGAGCAGGGCTCAGGCACCAGTATGCCTCGTTGAATCCGCGACCATTCCAGCAGGTTGTCGACCAGCTGAAAAGCCTGTTTGGAGGCCGTTGCCATATCGTTGGCAAAATCAACTATTTCATCGGTGCTGTAATTGGCTGCGTTCCGTTTCAGCAAATCGCTGAATCCAAGCAAGGAATTGAACGGATTACGTAAGTCGTGGGCAATGATCGAGAAGAATTTATCTTTAGTAGCATTTAACTCGTTGAGTTGCTTGTTGGAATCGGCCAGTTTTTTGTTTAGGATACCGATTTCATTATTAGAGGCCACCAGTTCTTCGTTCACCGTGGCATATTCCTGATTTATCCTTTCGAGTTCTTCATTGGAAAGCTTTATATTAGCCACATAGTGTTCGATGGTACGCGTTTTTTTGATCAACTCGCGCTGCATATTCGAATTTTCGCGGTTCAACCGGTGCATCATCATATTGTATTCCAGCAGCTGCGACACATCTACGCCGCCTGCTACCAGCAATTGATTGTGCTTATAGTATACTCTCGCTTCAATGGATGTATTCACCGAATAACAGTCGCCCAGCGTAATTACTCCTGAAAAAATAGGATTGATTTCTTTGGTGAGTTTCCCAAGTTCTTCGAACCGGGGATTTACAAAGCTTTCGATCGGGTCGTTTTTAATGAGTAATCTGAACGCTTCGTTACAATATAGCATTTTACCTTCGAGGGTAAAAATAGCAATGCAAAAAGCATTTGATCTCATCAGCGATTGGTGGATTTCGTCGGACCAATTGGATAATATTAGCGTAGATTCTTTCAAAGGGAATGGTATGATGGTTTATGTCAGATAGTTGTTAAGTTCATACAGGTTACTGCAATAGGTGAAGTTGGAATAGCGGCGGGTAATTTCGGTTCCGCCACGGGTAAAGCCCTGACCTCCTATCAGTACCTTTGTGTCGGGAAAGTGAAGCCGGAGTTCATCGACCAGTTTCATCAGTTCAGGCAAGTTGAAGTAAAGGCTCATCGATAATGCGAATAAATCGGGCTTCACTCCTTTTGCAAAACGGATCAGATCGTTGGAAGGTACGTTGGATCCCAGAAAATAGGTTTCCCATCCTTTCGCTTCAAGCACATCGTTCACCATTTTTACTCCAATCTGATGCAACTCGCCCGGAATGCTGGCCAGAATTGCTTTTTTACCATTGCATTGTTGAGGTTGCAGTTGCAGGTATAATTCGTTAAGTAAATTCTCGACAATGGAAGAGGCTAAATGCTCGGTAGCTACACTTATTTGGTTCTGTTCCCAAAGTTCACCTACCTGATAAAGCGTACGCTTTAAGAGGTGTTCGTAGATTTCTTCAAGCGTGAAGTTCTGATCGATAAGCGATTGGATCGTTTTTGAACAATGAGCTTTATTCCCCGATAGTAAGGCGGCTCTGAAATCGCTTTGTATAATGTCGGGTATTGAATTCATACAGTAGGTGCTAAAGTGTGAATAGTGGTGTCTGGTTTCGCAGCAGGTATTGTGAAAGTAACAATCGTACCCTCCCCTTTGTTGCTGCTGATGTACATCCGACAGTTATGTTTTTCAATAAATTCTTTGCACAGCAATAAGCCGAGGCCGCTTCCTTTTTCGCCCATGGTGCCGGTAACACTGGTGTTGTCACTGTTCTGCAGTATTGCATTGATTTTTTCCGGCGACATTCCCGCTCCGGTATCGGAGATATCGATTCTCACATACCGTCTTTTAGGCGTTGCATTGATTCTGATTTCGCCTCCTTCGGGTGTGAATTTCAAGGCATTGTTCACTAAATTACGTACGATGAGCATCAACATGTTTTCATCGGCATTCACCATCAGCAGTTCATCCACCTCGTTGACGATACGAATGCGTTTCTGAACGGCCATATTCGTGTATATTTGTACGATTTGCTTGGTGATGGACGCCAGCCGGAGATTTTTACGTTCCATCATAATGCCGTCGGACTGTAGTTTCGACCATTGCACCAGGTTTTCGATAAGCATCAGGGTGTTCTTGGAACTGTCGCTAAGCATCCGGAGCATTTCTACCATTTCTTCTTTACTGTACCGGTCGTATTGCTGTTCCATCAATTCGGTCAGCCCGAGCAAGCCGGTAAACGGTCCCCGAAGATCGTGCGAAATAACTTTCAGGAGTTTTAATTTGGAGGCATTGGCTTTTCTCACCTCTTCAAGCGATTGCTCGACTACCAGGGTTTTCAGTTTAAGTTGCTGAGCGCTTATTTTCAGATCATTGCTCAGGTTACGGTAGTGACGGTTGATAGAATACAGAATAGCCGACATGGCTATCAGGATGGAGACGATGTTGATAGCCTGTAACACAGGGTCATAGGGGATGAGCGATGCGGGTGTCGGGCTTATCCATTCGAAGTTTCTTGCAGCAATAATAAAGAAGTAAGCCAGGAAATTTAATGTTGTGAAAAAAATCAGAAAACGCGTTTTAGTATACGAGAAGAAGGTAAGGGCAAAGCCGATAAAAATAAAATCCTCGATATGGTGGGCGCCGCTGTACACGATGGAAAGAATGACAACCATCGGAGCAAAAAGGGCATTTCCCGTAAACACGGCCAGTTTGAAACGTTGATGAAAATTCAAAATCGGAACGAGGGCTAACCAGAACAGGAAGAAGAGGTTGACATACCCGAAAGGAGTAAGGTCGATGAAAAAAAAGATCCAAAAAATCAGCAAATGAATAAGTCCTCCGACGAGCGCCAAAGTGTTAAAAAGTCTGACGGTTTCAATTTTGTTTTTTTCAGTCAGCTTTTCGGTGCCAAGGTTAATATAGCGGAGTAAATAATTCATTCGATAGCCTTTGGGCGCAAATATACTGATTATTCTTAAAAAAAATGAGCATAGTTGCTGGTTGGACTAAAAAAATGAGTAATCGGTATTATTCAATTATTAGTTGAAATAAAAAATCCGGGTTAGGTGTACTACAAGAACCTTAACCCGGATTCCGGATCGTTTGATGTCAGCTAAGTTGAGCCAAGGCTTTTTTAATGCGTGCCAATGCTTTTTCGAGGTTTTCGTCGGATGTGGCATACGACATCCGGATGCAGTTTGGAGCACCGAAGGCGCCTCCTCCGACGCAGGCAACATGGCCCACTTCCAGCAGGTACATCGCCAGGTCGCCCGAATTTTCAATTTTCCGGCCTTCGTACGATTTTCCGATAAATGCCGAAGCATCGGGGAAAATATAGAAAGCACCTTGTGGGTCGGCAACTTTTAATCCGGGAATTTCGCGTGCAAGTTGCACGACCAGGTTTTTGCGGCGTTCGAAAGCTGCGCGCATATCGGCCACCGGTTTTTGATCGCCTGTATAGGCTGCTTCGGCTGCTTTTTGCGCTACCGAATTGGGTCCGGAGGTATACTGCCCCTGCAAGGTGTTGCAGGCCGAGGCAATCCATTTCGGTGCGGCGATCCATCCAATGCGCCAGCCGGTCATGGCATAGGCTTTCGAAACACCATTGATGATCACCACCCGGTCGCGCAGGTTGTCGAACTGAGCGATGCTTTCGTGGTGGCCCAGGTAGTTGATATGTTCGTAAATTTCGTCGGACAGGATGTAGATCTGCGGGTATTTAGCCAGTACATCGGCAAGCCCTTTTAATTCGTCGCGCGAATATACACTTCCGGTAGGATTGGAAGGCGAACAGAGAATCAGGGCCTTGGTTTTCGGCGTTATCGCAGCCTCCAGTTGAGCAGGTGTAATCTTGAAATCCTGTTCGATTCCTGCCGATACGATTACCGATTTTCCGTCGGCCAGCGTTACCATTTCGGGGTAGCTTACCCAGTAGGGAGCCGGAATGATCACTTCGTCGCCCTTGCCGATCAGGGCAAGAATAACATTACAAACCGATTGTTTGGCGCCGTTGGAGCATACAATCTGATCGGCCTTGTAATCGAGTCCGTTTTCTGTTTTCAGCTTATTGACGATGGCATTGCGAAGAGCCGGATATCCCGGTACGGGCGAATAAAACGAAAAATTGTCGAGAATGGCCTGTTTGGCAGCTTCCTTTATATGGTCGGGTGTGAAAAAATCGGGCTCACCCACACTTAAGTTGATTACGTCGATACCCTGAGCCTTCAGCTCGTTACTTTTTTGCGACATGGCCAGCGTTTCCGATGGGGAAAGGGCTGCTAAACGGTCTGATACTGGAAACATAATTAAATCGGTGTTTTAGTTATTATTTTGCAGGCAAAGATAGACTTTTTTACAAGAATAAAAAAATCAATTGGATTAAATATGGCCGTTAAAAGTGCAAAAACGTAAAACAATAGATTTAAAATGAGACAAAATGAAAGTTTGATATCCTTATTTGATTAATTTTAATCCGTTCAGTGCCGATTCGTCGTTTTTTCGTAACGTAAGCGCATGTTGAAAAAGCAAGCGGGCTTCGGCAGTTTTACCGAGGTTTAATCGGGTCCAGGCCAGCATAATTACCGAATCGTAATCGAGGGGATAGAGGTTGACTACTTTTTCGAAGAGTTTTAAAGCTACGGCAAACTCTTTCCGGTTGTAATGGATTACTCCCAACCAATAGTTGGCCATTGTATTTTGCGGATCGATTTTCAGAATCTCGGAATATTGCAGTTTTACCTGATCCCATTGGCTGGTTGCACTGAGCGGTTTCACGAGTCCGAACCGGGCTTCGATGGAGTAGGGGTTGAGCCGGATCGCCCTGCGGTAATATTGCTCGGAACGCTGGTGCTGTTTGGCCTGATAAAAGAGCCAGCCTAAGCGGATGTTGATAAAGTAGTCGTCGGATTTATACACTTTCAGCAGCTCGTTGATGGCTACCGCAAATTTCCCTCCGGTTTCGGCTTCGTAACTGGCGTAGAAGGCTTCCTGCCAGGCCGTTGGTTGCTGGGCGGCAGCAGTGGCGGTAAAAGCGATGATCAGACTGAAGATCCAGTTTTTTAAAGTATCCATACAATTCCTCCGGTTAATGCTTGTTGGTAGTAATGCTCGTCGAGTAAATAAATATATTTTTTTTCAAGTCCGTAGTGCAGGGAGGCACTCAGATGTTGGTTGATAAAGACGGTGAGTTGTGCGCCGAACCTTTGCCGTACCGGGTCGAGTGCATTGTAGAAGTACATTCCGTCGGCCGATGTGAAATAATTCTGATTACCCATGGTAGCCGACAATTCGGCCCAGAGCCTGTTTTTCCACAGCATAGCTCCCAGGGTTTGATTGAATACGATACGTGGGTTGTCCGGCCCTGTCGGATCGGCCCAGGCCTCCTGCATCAAAAACACGGCGCTTCTCAGGTAAATAGGGGTAGGGATCGAAAATCCAACGCCCCAATGTGCGCCCCATTGACCTACCTTCAGGAAGTTGTTGGAATATCGCGATGCACTCAGGGCCAGATCGAACCGGCTTAATTGGTAATCGAGCCGGAAGGCCAACTGCTGCCCCGGTAAATAAAAGCTGTCGGGAAGAAGGGTGTAGCGGCTGCCTACGTAACGATAACCGACCTGGGCCGTGAGAGAAGCTGTAACCTGTGCATGGATGCTTCCCATGTATTCGAGTTGATGGGTGAAATTCCCCCACTCGGTCGACTGCTGAAATCCTGAAAGCGACTGATACACCGAAAGCCGGTAAGCAGGGAATGAATGCAGTCCGATGCGCCGGTAACTGCCATCGCCTCTCAGGTCGTTGTCTCTGAAAAACGCTTCGGGCCTTTTGTAGCTGTATTCGGCATCGAGGCTGTTGAGCCAACGCGTCCGGGGTATGGAATGCTGAGTTTGCAGGTTGACGGGTAAACGGGATGCATGATAGCGGGCAGCTAAGTGATGGCCTGTCGCACGATTGGTAAAATAGAGGTATAAACGGCTGATTTCGTCCTCTTCGTCGAAGGCCAAGGCGTATCGGTACTGTTGTTTGCTTTTGTAATAGTTTCCTTTCATCAGCCAGGCATATCCCAGTCGCTGCCGGAGCCATTTGAAGTCGATTTGTTCGCGATGTGCTTCACGTCCGGTCCGAATTAGCGCGTCCCAATTCTGTTCCTGGAAATATTTCCAGCTCAGGCTGTCGACCTGTCGGATAGTGAGTTGTTGTGAAACAACGGTTGGGGAAGCTGCGACGATGCAAACGAGTACGATCAGTTTAAAAAACGCGTTGTGCATGGAGAGTCGTTTTAGAGTTAGTTACGCTGAAAGAATGAATACCACGATGATCGATTGCAATGGAATGGGAGCTTTTATTGATTAACTTTCCTGTAAAACTAACAGTCATCCCGGTAGATAGTTCAGCGTTGCGTGTTTCGAATGTATGGTCGAGCTGCGTGGGTAGTTGACTGTAATCGACCGATAAAAGCGAAGTGAAAGGAGCGATAAAGTCATTCAGAATCCGGAGTAAGGCGGAAGTATTGCCCAGGTGTACCGGGAGTCGGTCGGTTAACGCCTCCTCGTTGTCGGAGAGTAAAATTTTATAGGCAGCACCGAAAAAATGGTACAACAACGACTGTTTCTCGCCGTAGAAACTGATGAAATAGAACATGAGTTTATCGCAGGTATAATAGGCTACTGCACCTGTTTCGCGGCTGTAGAGGTATTTGTAATTGTAGGCATCGGTATAAGCATCCCAATGTTCGGTTCGTGTGGTAGAGTTCTGGTCGGTCCAGGTAAAACAAAGCGATGTGTCGGGCAGAATGTTGAATGCATGGTAGAGGAACAGCGATGGTTGCAGATTCGCGACGCGGCTGGCGGCTTCGGGAATACGGTATTGTTGGAGCGAATGATGAGGCTGTCCGTATTTTTGTTCGTTGAAATAACCGATAGGGTAGGCAATCGTTCGTGCACCGATGTGAGGCTGTGTCTGCATCTGAAAGTGCAAATGCGGGTAGGGCGACCGTCCCGAATTGCCGCATTGGGCAATGATGTCGCCGGCTTTTACAAATTCGCCTTTTTTTACTTTGATCGAGTTTTTCCGGAGGTGCGATAATTGAGAGTAGAGGCCATCGATATGTTGAATGACAATGCTGTTGCCCCAGTTTTGAACGGTGTTGACCTGTCCGGCATCATTGTCGTCGATTCCGTCGATACAATCGGTAACGACTCCGTCGGCCGGTGCCGTAACCGGTTTGCCAAAGCAATAATACTGCTCGCAGTCGAGTCCATTACCACTGTACGATTTTCCTTCCTGGTCGAGAATCATAAAATCGAGCGCATTGCCCCATTCGTCTTTGTGTGTGAACGCACCGTTGTAGCCCTGGGTAATATTCCACTCGCCCCAAAATGGGAATTGTAGGGGAATGTACCAGAACCGACTCAAACGTTCCTTGTTGTTATGATACGAATAGAGGTTGAGTTCGGGCGAATATTGTTGTAATGGAGTTAATACTAGCGTACGGGCCGACCCCCGTTGTTGCAGAAAGTGAACGAAAAGGACGGTTACAGCCGTGTAGGGTAACGAAAAAACGGGCAATTGGGCAAATGCCAGCAGTTTAGTAAAAAACAGTAAGACGATGGAAGTAATGGGTACCAGTACCACCGTCCATAAAAACGAAGCTTTCGAGGGGATTATAAAAAAACCTCCGACAGCAATGGCCACCATAATAAAGTTTGCACCGATGTTGTAATAGGTGATACTGGCAGCTTCGGAGCCCACAAATACGGCAAACAGATAAGCCGTAATGAACCCGACAACGGATAAAGAGAAAAAGATACGCGAAGCTGCAACCAGGCCGATGGCCACCATACTGCCGGCTATAATATTATCCTGAAAAAAAATGGAACTGAGCGAACGGAGGTAGGTTTCGAGCATTACGCCCAGCTGCATGGATTCGACCTGTTGGTACAGATTCAGCAGCGAACTACCTCCGATTGCATACAATTCGTTGATCCAGAATATATTCCGATAGGTCAAGCCCAGATTGGCATATTCGGTGGCAGGTAGATGAATGATCCAGAACGTAAAAATAAACGGTAAGCTGAGGAATGGAAGTCCATATTTAAACATCCAGCCTCCCATGGCCACCGATAAGATGAGTGTGAGCAGGCTGGCCAAAATAAGCACGACGAAAAAAACGATTCCCGGATCGAAAAAAGTTCCGAGGCCGATGCCTGTAATCAGCGCATTGAAACTGTAAATACCCGTGCGCAATTGATTCGGATTGAACCCGAGTACCAGCGCCACTAGTACGGCTACAAGGGCGGCCAGGAGTCCGCTCAGTCCCGCATAAAAGTTTAAAAAGCTGGCAGCCAGCACAGCCAGAGCCATCCAGCGGTTATTCAGAAAGAAAAGAATCGAATAACTGTTGAGTATAGCTTCGAAAGCCGTACGAGTATGTTTCTTTAATTCAATCAGGCTCATACATCTTGTTTCAGGTGTTGAGGCAGCTGCTCCAGCGAATCGATGTATTCCATGGTTTCGGGCCGACGGATAATGTGCGTATTATTTTCTTCATCGATGAGCACTATGGCGGGTCGCAGGGTGATAAACTGCATCCATTGCGTCATATTATAGGCGCCCACCTGATGTACAACCACCTGATTCCCTTTTTCGAGCAGCGGCATCACGATGTTTTCACGAACCATGTCGATATTCATGCAAAGCGGCCCGTACAATACGGTTTCCTCCGTTTGTCGGCTGTGTAATTGCGCCGGACTTACCTTATGCTCGTACCAGAACGCTGTGAACAGCGAATTGATACCGAAATCGAGTATGGTGGCGCGCCGGCCGTCGGAAAGCCGTTTCGTGGCCAGTACTGTTCCCAGCAAATATCCGGCGTCGTCGATCAATGCACGGCCCGATTCAAGAATTAACAACGGCAGCTCTTCGGGGCGGAACCCGTAGCCCAGAATGACATCCGTAATCGCATCGGCAAACTGGTCGATCGATGGAACTGTGTCGGTGCCGGGTAAATAGGCCCCCTTCAAAGTGTTGGTGGAAGGAAACCCTCCTCCGAGGTCAATGTAATCCACCATCTTCCCGAAACGTTCTTTTACACTCCAGGCCAATTCGCATAAATTACGAGCGGCAGTGGCATAAGCCGCAGGCGACAGCATGAAAGTACCGATATGACAGTGCAATCCGACCAATTCGAGCCATTGCGAATTTAAAATCCGGGTGAGTGCATTCCAGGCCTGACCGTTTTCAAAGTTAAAACCGAACCGGTCCCACTTAGGATAAATACCCGTGTCCATATTGATACGAATTGCAACCCGGGGTCTCATCCGATGTTCTTCGCTTAAGCGGATCAGGGTATACAATTCGTCGTAATGATCGATGTGGATCAGCGAGTTGTTACGTGCAGCCAGCAGTAATTGCTCGTCGGTTTTATCGGGGCCGTTGAAGATTATCTGATTTCCGGGTACACCGTTTTTAAGCGCCTTGTCGTATTCGAATCCCGAAACTACTTCGGCCCACGATCCCTCCTGATGAAAAATCTGACAAACAGCATCGAGGTAATTGGTTTTATACGACCAGGCGAACTGAACTTTCGGGTAGCGTGTTTTGAAGATACGGCTGGCATTACGCATGTTTCTCCGTATTTGGCGCTCGGAAATCACGAATAAAGGAGAACCGTATTCCTTCAATAAGCTTTTTACACTGTTATTTTCGATATGAGTAACCGGAGTGTTCTCCGATTTGGAGCCGAATTTATTCATCAATCCGGTATTCATTTTTCGAAGCGTGGGACGTTCGTATCGTTTCTTTTCCATTGATATCAGTACTTAAAGTTCTCCATTGCCCGAAATTTTTTGAAACTCTGCTATGTCGGTAATCAGATCCCAGGAATAACGGATAAATATTTTCCCCACTTCGTAGTGGGTGAAGGGAGCGACCGGTTCGCCCATCGCCATTTTTACCAGACTGGCCGGTTGGTTCTGCCCCGCCGCGGCTGTAAGGTAGATCCATGCCGGAAAGCGCGGGTTAACTTCCATGATAAACGGCTTTCCATCGTCGGTGAGCATCACTTCCAGTTCGCATCCTCCTCTCCACTGAGTGGATGCGATAAACTGGCGGGCCAGTGCTACCAGACGGTCGTCGTCGAGGGTAATGCCGGCCCAGGCCTTGCCTTTGTCGGTTATATACAACTTACGCATCGGTATGATACTGATGGCTTTTCCTTTACCGTCGCCTAAGACGGCGATATTGATTTCCGTTCCTTTTACAAAGTCCTGAAGGATGATCGGCAACCCCCATTTGGCCAGGATTTTAAGAAATGCTTTCTCAACCTGATCGTAGCTGTTGGCAATCACGGCATCGTAAAATTTCCCCTTCACTACAACCGGGTATTCCAATTCTTCTTCCATCTTTTTTAACTCCCTGAATTCGTGTAGTACACGATCGCGGGGAACCAGAAAACCGTGTTTCTTTCCGAAGTCGAACAGCTTCAATTTATCACGGGATTCAAACTGTACCAGATCGGGAAGAAAGGTGCGAATCCCCATGGTGTGCAGTTTGTCGCGTAGTTTGATAAAATTAAAGAGTTCGGCATCAAAATTAGGAATAATCAGTTCGAGTTGTTCTTCGGCGTGAATGTATTCCAGTCGTGCCAGCAGACTATCGGTGCCGGCCGAGGGGTAGGGGATCTGATAACTTTTGTCGACCAGTTCGTGCATGTACAGTCCCGGTTCCAATGCTTCGTACGATAAACCTATGATACGTGCTTCAAAGTCGGGGCATTCGCGAATGGCCCTTATGACGGCAACCCCGGGGCCCGGACTGTCGATGGCGTTCAATGCTGTTACAGCAATTACTAGTTTCTTTTTCATCTTTAAAATGCATTAATCCAGAACACTGTATTCTTTCAGCAACGAGGCAAACTCTTCGAGGTCGCGCTCTACCAACAGCCGGTCGGCATCGTATTCGTCGCACAGTTCGGATGCGATTTCCGGCAGGGTTTTGTCCTGTTTCAGCAATCGGATGATGAGAGCGCCGGTGCTATTCGTCGAAAACGAATCACCCGTGGTTGGATTGAATAAAAATCCCTCCTCACTTACGGCAATATTTTTACGTATTCGCATGGTGGTGTTTTTTTTTTGATACAAATGTATAGCGGGTGATTCTGATAATCAACAAATTTCAGCAGATACCAGCCTTTTCTCAATAAAACGGGGATTTACAGAACTATTTTCCGGCTGTTTTGTCCGTTTGTTACGATAAAAATTCCTTTCGCCTGAAAAGGTAGCTGCAGTTCGGATGCCGAAGGATCGCGCCTGAGGAGTAGCCGGCCGTCGGTGGTACGTATTTCGAGCGCATTGCCGGTCGTCAGTCCGCTAATGTGCAGGTTGTTGTGAAAGGATCTGATTTTCAGTGTGTTGGTTGGGGTTGCGCCGAGGTGGGTGTTGAATGTTTGTTCCGAAATAGTCGCGAAGTTTTTCCAATAGGGTGCGCTACGGTAGTTCTGCATGGAGCCGGTAGGAACAATGAGCTGTGCGGCGGGTTGATTAGCGAGTTCGAAGGTGTAGTAACCGATAAGGGGTGGTTGAGCCTGTGCAATACTAAACCGGTTCAAGCGGCTACAAGCATAAAATGCGCTGTTGCCGATGCGGTTGACTGTGGCGGGCAGAGTCACCGATTGTAGGTTGGCGCAACCCGAAAAAGCCGCATAGTCGACCGAATTCAACCCTGGTCCGGAATTAAACGAACTAATATTGGTACATCCGCTGAAGGCAGCAGCACCTATATGCCGTATCCCGGAGGGAAGGTTGTAGTCTCCCTGCATGCTCCACGGACAAATGTACAATGTATCGCCGGCTTTATTGAGCAAAACACCCTCTATGGTGGAGAACCACGGGTTGTCGGCATGCGCTTCGAATCCGGCCAGACCCGGGCAGTTGTAAAACGCGTATTCCCCAATCCAGCTCAACGATGCCGGAAGCACGAGTGCCCCGTTTATGGAAGTGCAATTGCTGAAAGCGCCCGGATCGATGCTGACAATGCCGTCGGGGAGGGTAACGATGCCGGCAAAACTGGTTGGACAAGCTAGTAGCCGATCGCGGTTTTTACTGAGTAAAATGCCGTTTTCGGCGCTGAACCAATTATTGCCCGCCGCAGCCTCGTATGCTTGTATCGCGTTGCAGCCGTTGAAGGCGTAATAGCCTATATAATCGGTAGCAGCAGGGATGCTAAGGGTTCCGGTAAGCTCGCTGCAACCATAAAACGCATGACTGCCAATGAGTTTAAGTCCCGAAGGTAGTTGGATAGTTCCCGGTTTCGCCGGAGGGCAGATAAACAGCGTATCGGCATTTTTGCTGTACAGCATTCCGTCGATCGAACTGAAACGGCTGTTCGAAGCGTGTACATTGAAGGCCTGAACCGAATAACTTTCGAAAAAACAAAAACTTCCGATAGAAGTTAATGAAGCCGGCAGGGAGATCGTACCTGTGAGGTTGTAACAGCCATAAAAGGTTCCATCGCCCAGGCTGGTGAGCGAAGCCGGCAGCTGGAGATTTCCCGCGATCCCTGCACAGTTGGCAAAGGCATAGGTGCCGGTCGATTGTAGCGATGTGGGGAGTGCGATGGCACTAAGGTTGTAGCAGTTTTCGAATGCCGATTGCTCGATATGCCGCACCGTGGCCGGCAATGCGATTGTCCCGGTTTTAGCATTCGGGCATAAAAAAAGGGTATCCTTGTTTTTGTTGTACAGTATCCCGTTCGCATCGGTCGAAAAACGGGTATGTGAGGACAGCACCGAGAACGAACTCAGGGCGTAACAGCCATAAAAAGCGTAATCGCCGATTTTTTTCAGGTTATTGGGTAGATTGACCGGGCCCAGGTTCCAGCAAAAGTAAAATGCCTGCGTACCTATCGAGCTGGCAGTAACGGGTAGGGTTACGGTTTCAAGGCTCGGTTTATACGTTTGCAGTACCGGATTATAAAAGGCGTATGCCGGTATTTCGTTAGCGGGATACGTACGTTGTTCGCCCGGTGAAGTCCCCGATGTTCCCGTATAGGCTGTAATGCTTGCAAGTTGCAGGTTGAGCGTTGCGAGCATCGGGAGTTCATCGCGCATAAATGCAAAATCGCGGGCGTCAATTTTTCCTTTCAGCGTTAGGGTGCTGACCGATTCCTTTTCGAGGGCGGTGAAATAACTGTGAAGAGTTCCTCCTTGCGAAGGTTCCACCGTTTTGTTGTTTTGTGCACCGGTCATCGCCGTGCTGCAAAACATAAAAAGCATCAGAATCTGTTTCATGTGTGTTGATTTGCAAACCGATAACGTGATTTCCATTATCATTTTACAAAGTGTTTTCCTAGAAATTCCTGAAAACTTACTTTGTATTGTTCTCCAATGGGTATCGTTTTTTTATGTTCGATGTATATTTTATTCTTTTCTACTGCTTTTATTTTTTCAAGATTCACGATGAAGGATCGTTGCACCCTCATGAATTTGTCTTTGGGTAATTCGTTTTCCATGTTTTTTAAGCGCATGAACGTCATTATCATTTCGCCCCCTGAAAGGTATATTTTCACATATTCGTTGGCACTTTCAATGTATAAGATATCGTCGAACATCAGCTTTACCGATTTATAGTCGGATTTGACGATGATAAAACCGGGTTGAGGTTCGGAAAGCTCCCTTTTTAATTTGTTTTCGATTGTCTTTCGTGTTTTTTCTTCCTGAATCCAGTATGACAGCATTTTATGCGCAGCAGCACTTCCGGTTACCAGGAGTGCAATGAGTAAATGCGTCCAGAAATCCGGCGAATTGTTTTTTGAGTTTTTCCTCTCGGTCAACCGGAAACCCTCGGGCGCCGGCATTTCGCTCGAGAACTCAATGGGGGTTCCTTTATCCATCGAAGGCATTGTGACAACCTGCTCCTGTTTCAATAAGGTGTGGAGCTGAAGTTCGATACAGGTAATCAGCGGCAACGCAACCAGTAAAACGACCAGGTAGTGCAGGTAATGTTTTTTGTGAAGATAGCGGGGGATAATAAAAGCGATATTCCCGATATAAATCAGGAATAATACGGCCAGTTGCAACCAGTCGTGATGAATTTCGCTCCATTGATAGGTTCCGTTTTGGTGATTTGAAAACAACGGAATAGTAAATACAACAATCCATACTGCTGCAATTACAATGACTTCAACAAGTCGGTTGCGTTCGATATCGGGTTTGTGAACCTCCATTTTATGTTTTTTTGAAAACACAAAAGTAACAGAGTTCAGTTAATATGTCAAATCATCTCAGTGAAAGCGGGCGTTTTTTCAACTAAATCCCTGTTCTTTTAACACCTTTAGCGCGGCCTGATAGCCTAATTCGTAAATTTCGTCGGCCTTGTCGGTTTCAAATAGATTGTAATCGTAGATATGATCGGGTTCGATGATGATATCGCACAGCGCTTTGTCGGCAAGTACGTTGGATCTGAACATAAAATGGTAGGTGCGCAAGGCAACGTCCATAATTTTCATTTTATATTCGGGAGCGGTAAGAGGGCTTGCATTAATTCCGATTACCGTTTCGCATTCGTCGCGAATGGTAGAAACCGGGAAATTTTTCATGAGGCCTCCATCGACGAAATGCTGATTTTTTATTTTCTTGGGCACGAACAGTACGGGAATGCTGCTCGAAGCGATGACGGGTTTTAACAGATTGCCCTCGCCGAATACCTGGGAATGGCCTTCGTCAAAATTGGTGGCAACTATCCGGAGCGGGATGTTCAGATCTTCAAAATTTTTAGCATTTAGCAATTTCCCCAGGTACCTTTCAAAGGAGTTCATGTGGAAAAAGCCCCCTTCGGGAACCAGAATCTTTGTCATTTTCAGGAAACTGACACTTTTAAAGGCTTTCAGTATGTCCTGAGGCGAATGTCCGTCGGCATACAAAGCTCCCACGATAGCTCCGGCACTAACTCCCGAAATCAGGTTCGGTCGTATGTTGAGTTCCTCCATTGCCTGTAATGCTCCGGCATGACAGAGCCCTCTTATTCCTCCGCCGCTCAGGGCTACCCCAATCGAATATTTTTTTTCCATATGCTAAACCGAGTATTGAGAAAATTTCTGCATCACCGAGTCGTAATATGTTTTGGATACGGGTATGTCGGCCAACTGATTCAGATCAAGCTCCATAAAGATGCCGTCTTTTGTTTTTTTAAGCACTTTTACTTTGTCGAGATTGATGATGTAAGAGCGGTGGCATCTGACAAGGGGTGTATCTTCAATCAGATTTTGCTCGAAGTATTTCAGGGAATTACGTATCGGAAACCGCGACAACCGTTCTTTGTTGATGTAATGGATGGTCGCATAATTATCGGCCGATTCGATATATACCAGGTGATTCAGCTCGATGGTGATTTTCACTTCCCCTTTCTCGTCCGTAAATGCAATACGCCTTTTGCGGGGTATTTCGGGAGGGCCGGCCAGTTCTTTGTGCTCTTCGAGCAGCTTGCTTTTTTCTTTCCATGAAAAATACAGCATCGAAATACCGTATGGAAGTAACAGTACCAGACTGGTATTGAAGATAGCTTGCTGGAGAATCTCCATAAAGTCGCGGTTCTCGCTGCCTTCGGGAACGTATTTTGAAAACAGGGCATAAAACAGCGACATAGCAAAAATTTCGGCCACTATCCATGCACCATAGCGTATATACGTGATGTTGTTCCGCCGGCTGTACCGGTGCATGATGACACGGCTAAGTACCACCACGAGCATACCGGTGAGTATAATCAGACTCGAAAAAAAGAAATATTTGAAATCGGTAATGTTGGGATACCAGTTGCGCGAACCGAACGGTTGGAATAAATTGATAAACAGCAATGCAAAAAATGCCGTAAACAATATCATGTGAGTGGTATTGTCTTTTTCGACTAAGTACGCCGGAATATTTTTTTCTGTTGCCATTGTTTTTACTTGAACGTGCAAAGTTAAAATAATATCCCGGTCTTTGCAACATTTTACTTTTCGAATCATTTTTTTCACCCCGCTATCTGTTTTTTTACCCCTTTATGGAAGGCTTTGTCCCTTGGGGCGAGCTTTGTAAGCATGTTGTTCGTATGAGTGTAAATTCTGCACTTCCTTTGTGTCAAATTACAGAGTATATGGACTATTCTTCACGTTATCAGCAGCTTGCAGGCGGTCTTTCGGCGATGGCACAAGCCGGATCGCCTGTAGCGGTAAAGCATTTCAGCTTTCGTAGCACCCTTACGGAAGGGAGCCGGCATTCGGAAGGATCGGTGGTAGCCTGCGATAGCATCCAGGAAAATCAACTGTTTTCTTATCCGGTGTTTTATTCGCTTCAAAAAGACAGCCAGCAGGAAGCAATTCTGTTGTTACATGGATTGAACGAAAGGAGCTGGAATAAGTATTATCCATGGGCCGACTATTTGTGCCGGGCTACCGGTAAGGCCGTCGTCCTTTTCCCGATTGCCTATCACGTCAACCGGTCGCCACAGGCCTGGTCGAATCCGCGTATCTTGCAGAGCCTGCTCGAACACCGGAAGTCACTTACCGGTAACGACCGGTCGTTGAGTTTTGCCAATCTTGCATTGAGCGAGCGGTTAAGCGACCGTCCGCTCCGTTTTTTTACATCGGGCCGGCAAAGTTTCCACGATGTCGAACAATTGTGTACGGCCATTCAACAGGGGGAACATCCGTTGTTTGCTTCGGGCAGTAGCGTCGATGTGTTTGCCTATTCGATCGGTGCTTTCCTTGCTCAGATCTTATTTCTGAACAACCCGGGAGGATTGTTTACGCATTCACGATTGTTTATGTTTTGCGGCGGAGGGATTTTCAGTTCCATGTACGGATGTTCGCGCAGTATCATGGATGCATCCAGCTACGAACGATTGTACCGCTATTATTTACAGGAGTTTAAGCTCGAGGAAGCCGAGCGCACGGCCGGAAGCGAACTGGCCCGTACTTTTTTCAGTATGATTGCTCCGGGTAATCTGAAAGAGAAACGATTGCAGTTGTTTCAGGCCATGAAGGACCGTGTGAGAGGGATTTCGCTGGTCAACGATAAGGTGATACCCTACGAAGGCGTACAGAAGGCGTTGGGGGATGAGCTGGCCGGACAAATCGTGGAATTGATCGACCTGCCTTACGACTATACGCACGAAAACCCTTTTCCTGTCGGAGGGGAGAAAAGGAGAGAAGTAGATGCGTCGTTTTTAAAAATATTTAAATCGGCCTCCGCATTTCTTGCTTGATTATAAATATGTATCTTTGTAGCTTTCTAAATTAACATTTATTTTTCACATGAGAAAGCTGTACATTTTACTACTGGCAGGGTGTATGATTATGCCCGTATCCGGTAACAACGACGGGATTAAATCCATTTTCAAGAAGAAAGTAAAGAAAGAAGCGGTGGTCGAAAAGCCGGCTCCGAAACCGGCGGCTCCTCCTGCAAAAGGGCCTAAGCCATTCAATCAGGTGATTACGGCCAAGGCTGTTTCCTCGGCAGGTTTCATCAGTGTACACCAGGTCGATCAATCGTACTTTTTCGAAATCCCCGATTCGGTATTGAATGCCGATTTACTGGTGGTAAACCGTATCGGAAAAGCTCCGGTGATGGCCCGCCGTGGTTTTATTGGTTATGCCGGCGATCAGATCGGCGAAAATGTGATCCGTTTTGAGCTGGGGAAAGACGACAAGGTGCTGATGCGAACCGTCTCGTACCGCGAACGTTCGGCCGATTCGACAGGAATGTACCTGTCGGTGCTGAATTCGAATGTACAATCGATCATGGGAATGTTCGAAGTGAAGGCTTACAAAAAAGATACGGTTTCGGGTAAAAAATCGGTGGTTATCGATGTAACCGATTTTATAAAGAGCGAAAATACCGTGCTGTATTTCAACGACCGTTACAAGAAGGAACTGGCCATTGGTAATCAACTGCCCGATCGTTCGTTTATTGACGGAGTGAAGGCTTTTGCCCGGAATGTGGAGATCCGTACGGTAAAAACGTTTAGCAGCCGTCCGGCTAACCCGGGCGAAACGGCGGGTGATCCGTCGACTTTCGAGCTCAATTCATCGATTATATTGTTGCCGAAGGTGCCCATGAAGCCCCGGTACTACGATCCCCGTGTAGGTTATTTTACAACCCGCTATACCGATTTCGATAAGAATCCGCAGGGCGTGGAGCAGGTGGCCATGATTACGCGCTGGCGTTTGGAGCCGAAAGAAGAAGATGTGGAGAAATACCTGAAGGGCGAATTGGTGGAGCCGAAAAAGCCAATTGTGTATTATATCGATCCTACTACTCCCAAGAAATGGGTTCCCTACCTGATTCAAGGGGTTAATGACTGGCAAAAAGCATTTGAGCAAGCCGGCTTTAAGAATGCAATTTATGCGCTCGAGGCTCCCAACGATTCGTCGTGGTCGCTCGAGTCGGCCTTGCATTCGGCTATAGTGTATAAACCGTCGACGGTGCCCAATGCCAGCGGACCACACGTTCATGATCCCCGTAGCGGCGAAATCCTGGAGTCGCATATCAATTGGTATCATAATGTAATGAGCCTGTTGCACCATTGGTATTTTATTCAGACCAGTCCGTACGACCCGCGTGCCCGTTCCATGCAGTTCGACGATGAGTTGATGGGACGCCTGATCCGGTTTGTATCGTCGCATGAAGTGGGACACACCCTGGGATTGCGGCATAATTTTGGTTCGTCGGCTACGGTTCCGGTCGAGAAGTTACGCGATCGCAAGTGGCTGGCCGAAAACAACCATGCTCCTTCGATGATGGATTATGCCCGGTTCAATTATGTGGCGCAACCGGGTGATTCGGTTCCTGTAACGGGTATTATTCCTGAAATCGGCATTTACGATCGCTGGTCGATTGAATGGGGCTATAAGTACATGCCTCAGTTTAAGACGGCGGCCGATGAGGTTCCGTTTATGAACGAGTGGATCATGGGTAAACTGAAAGAGGACCCGCGCTATGCCTTTGGAACGGAAACCGATCCCCACGACCCGCGTAATCAGAACGAGGATTTGGGCGATAATGCGATGAAGGCCGGAGCGTACGGAATCAAAAACCTGCAGCGTATCGTGCCCAATTTGTTGGAATGGACGCGTGAAGCCCATAAAGATTACGCCAATGCCCGCGAAATGTATGGCGAAGTGGTAGGACAGTTCAATCGTTACATGGGACATGCGGCCAAGAATATTGCGGGAATCTATACCACTCCCAAAAAGGTGGAAGAAGAAGGACCGGTGAGCGAGCATGTGCCTGCTTCGATTCAGAAAGAAGCGGTTCAGTTTCTCGATAAACAGCTGTTTACAACGCCAATGTGGTTGGTGAACCGCGAGTTGATCGAAAAGGCAGGTGTGAATCCTGCGGCAAGCATCGATGCGGTTCAGCGGGGAATTTTAAATCGGGTGATTAGCCGTGCTACATTCGATAAGCTCGTCCACAACGAAATGCTGAACGGCAGGGAGGCTTATACGGCACTTCAGCTGATGTCGGATCTCAAAAAGAGTGTGTTTGCAGAGTTGAGTTCGGGAAAAGCCGTGGATATATACCGTCGTAATTTGCAAAAAAACTATGTAAATGCCCTGATCACGGTTCTGAACGGCACAAACATGAATGCAATTCCGGTGGTTCGTGCGGCGGTTACCCTTTCGGATGCTACTGCAATAGCGCGCGCCCAACTCACCACCTTACGTACCGATTTGATTGGAGCATCGCTAACAGCCACAGGCATCAGCAGAGCGCATTATCAGGATCTGGCGGCGGTAATCGAGGAGGTGCTGAAAGGTTCGAAATAATCCAAGAGACTTCCCCGGGAACGGAAATAAACAGGTGCTAATCAGGGCTTATTGAGATTGTTCGGTAGGCCCTGATTTGCAATGATATAGTCGCTTGTCATACCCTTTGGGATGCATGTCGAAACCAGACTCATGCTATAATTCTGGATGACATCATTAATAAAAAGTTTCAGGGTATTAATTCCAGTTTATACCCATCGCGAAACTCTATATTGACTATTCCGTGTTTTTTGACGAAAGTCAGGTTTTTAATATATGTGCTGTCCTTATA
>MKVT01000017.1 GCA_001898935.1 Paludibacter sp. 47-17 | reverse complement strand
CGCCCCGTGAAGATGGTTCTTATAATGAGAAACTAATGAAGCAGATAGACAAACAGTACATGATTACCCCGTTCTACGGTGTACCCCGGATGACACATTACCTTCGTGGCATTGGCTACGAGGTCAATCCCAAGCGCGTGCGCCGTTTATATCGGAAAATGAATTTGTATGCGACCGGTCCCCGTCCGAACACGAGCAAGTCGTATTCTAATCTGTGTAAGCCCCTACTTAAACATCATTCTGCACCATTAAAACACGGGAGTAGGTTGTTCCTGCAAATGCAGCACACAACTTTCTCCGCGCAACAATAAATTTAAGTTGACACCCACTTTCATTAAATAAGCACCGGTGAAAGTTTTTGTAGTGCCCCAGAAATAGTATTTATCTAAAACATTAATTTCAGTCACTTTATATGTTTTGTTCGGATCTAATCCTTGCAGGACAAAATTCGGCATCCAGGTCCTGCCATGGTAATCCAAGCTATAAGAGAAAAATAAAGCTTCGGATTTATCTTTTGTTACAAATTGTGTTGCTGTATATTTATCTGACGCATATGGACTTTTAAGCGGGAACCAGTCGCCTAAATGAGTGATATGACGGAGTTCCTTGTATTTTTTGATCGATGTTTTCAAAAACCCGAGTTCCTTCTCCGTTAAATCTTCCGGTTGTAATTCAAGACCCAAACGTCCCATCATTGCTACATCGAATCGAAATTTGATTGAAGAACTATTGCCTGTCTGATGATTGGGACTAATCGACACATGCGATGCTGTAGCTTTTGGGGGATAAATTATATTAGTAGCATATTGAATAAAAATACGCGTAAAAGGATCCGTATTGTCACTTGCCCAAAATTCATTATGGAAGGGCAAGGCTCCATATTCCAACCTCCCGCCTCCGGAAGCGCATAATTGAATTTCAATGTCCGGAAAGGCTTTCACAATACGCTCGTACACAGAGTACAGTCCGTGCACATATTCAATCCAAAAATGACTTTGTTTATCCTCCGGCAAGTAGGATGATCCGAAACTTTCGATATAACGATTGGCATCCCACTTTATGTAGGAGATATCGGAAGAAAGCGACACTGTGTTTTTAAAAACTCCGGACACAAAATCCTGAACATCCGGATTTGTTAAATCAAGCACCCATTGGTTTCTCAAAGTAGTGATCTCTCTGCCCGGACTCTTTACGATCCATTCGGGTTTTTCCTTTGCAAGATTACTCTGTGGATTAACCATCTCAGGCTCTATCCAGATACCGAATTTCAGCCCTTTTGAAACAGCATATGCGGCAAGATCATCAATACCTTTTGGTAGTTTCTTCTTATTTACCTGCCAATCGCCTAAGCCCTGACGATCCGAGTTTCTCGGATAATCGTTCCCAAACCAACCATCGTCCAAAACAAAGGTTTCAACCCCCATTTCAGCAGCATTGTCAATCATGTTCTTAATGGTTTTTTCATCGAAACTGAAATAAGCGCCTTCCCAACTATTTAAAACGACTTTACCCACCTGATTCCCATTTCGAAGCACGTAGTTACGGGCCCAGTCGTGTAGATTTCTGGACGCTCGGCCATAGCCGGTATTGCTGTATGTCCAAATCATTTGTGGTGTTGTAAAGCTTTTCATTGATTCCAATTTATAGCTCGATGCATATGGATTAATACCAGCCAGGATATTCAGTGAATTAAATTCATCTAACTCAAAATTAATTTTATAATTGCCCGACCATGCCAACGAACCTAAAATAATTTCACCGCGATCAGGTTGTGCCTCAGTATCGAGAGATAGCATAAAAGACGGATTCTCGGATTGAGTTGTCCTTACACCTTTCTTTGATTCAATGACCCGAGTGCCCTGCGTCAACAGTATTTCATTGCATTGCATTTCATTGGCCCACGTACCATTGAATTGGGTTAAAAAATACTGATCGGCAAAAACAGGCATATACGATGCGTAAAAGCGTTCTAAGACAATAGGGGCTGCAAAATAGTTTCTGACCTTAATTTTCTGGGTTATAACATTTTCAGCCGTATAGGCATCTAAAACAACATCCACTTTGAGCGGATATTTTTTGTCTTTTAAAATCAGCACCGTCCTGCTAATACCAGTCGACCCGGCATGCGGTTGAACGATAGAATCAATAATGAAGTCACATGTTTCAACCCCGTTCGGCAGCGAAACTTTTAATACCGGCTCCATATAATAACGCCCACCATAAGCAGGATACAAAGCAGGACTAAATTCTTCCTCATTATCGGGACGACGTTGATAGCTTTTCGTAAGCAAAGCATCCGTACCTTCGAATTTATTTCCAAAATAAACAATGGAAATTTTCAAATTATCCTCTTGTCTAAGAATCAAACTTATATCGGAACATTCAATGTGGATCAACTGCTTAGCCGCGTTAAGAGAGAAAAAAGAAAGAAACACAAATACTACTTGAAATACAATTACTTTACGATTCATACTTTTTATTTTACAATGGTTATCTCCCCTTGAAATATATCTAAATCATAGATCGAGACATAACTCGGATGCGTATTGGGCGAGTGATAAGAAATTTTAGTGGCACCGTCAAGGCTTTTAAATATCATTGCATGGCCGCCATCGTCATCATTCAATGGCACTGAGTTTTGAGTCCATGGGCCCATTAGTGAATTGGACCTTGCTAGCCCGATGGAGTATTTACCGTTTTTCTTTGCAAAACTCGACCACAGCATGATGTATTGATTATCGGAAATCTTATGTATAAAAGGTGCATCGGTGACTTTGCCCGTGACTCCATAGGCAGAGATGTTGCCGACCCATGGCGCCGAAGATGCCTTGAAAAGTAACACCGGATCACCCACAGTACTTTTTAAATCGGCACTCAGTTGTTGGATGTATATTTCGCCATCGACAACTTCAAGCCACTCTCTGCAATACACTAAATAAGGTTGATCATTTTCAATAAAAATCGTTGCATCGAGGCAGGTCCATTCCTTTGGCGTAATCGGTCCGTTTATTAATGGCTGATAAGTTCCTTCCGGAGAATCGGAAACCAGCAGCGAGCACCCCCTTTTATATCCCGGAGCGCTGAAGGTTACAGACATGTAATATTTCCCGTGATATTCAAACATATCAGGCGCCCAAAAATCCTGCTTACCCCAAAAATCAGGTAATGCCGTAAAGGAACTACCCAGCAACTTCCATTTCTTCAAATCCTTACTTTCATACACATGAATGGTTTTGTTATTGGCGGCATTACCATGAATATAGTATTTTTTACTGATTGTGTCAACAAAGACAAACGGATCACGCATCAAAAAGTCGTTGATGTCAATATTATAACTGGGATCGATGGGGATAGTTGGGACAGTATCTTTATCGACTATAACAGGTTCATTGATTTTATTGTTGCATGAGTAGACCATAAGACCCGAAAACACGAGCATCCCCAAAAAAAGTTTCTTCATATTTTTTTTAATAAATACTTTAACATCAATAAGAATAGTCCTTTGTAGTTTCACGATTATTCTCCTTAATCATTAAAGAAAGATGAGTTTTTAAGATTAAATTCTATTGTTTTTTTACGATGATTTTTTTGGTAAAAATACCATTATCCATGCTTATTCTAAGTACATAAACACCATTTTTCAAATCTGAGGTGTTTATTTTCAGTTGATTATTGGTAGCTGCTATCACATTGCTTATCAAAGTTGCACCGGTTAAGTCGAACACTTCAAGAGTTCCAGGCATTGTACTCCCTTCAAATTCTATTGCGAATTCATCACCCGCGGGAGTTGAAAAAACTTTAATGCCTGCAAGAGCCTTCAACTGAAGACCGGCACTAATTTCGCCTAAAACAGAGGGTTCGGCAAGGTTCATTAACTGCCATTCCTGATTATTATTTCCAAAAAACGGCCATTGATTAACGAGTGCCCCGTTGGAAGTTGAAGCATTCACGACATCCAAACATTTCTGGCTATGCTTAGCTGTTAGTACATAATATCCGTTACCTAAATTGCATATTTTCCATTGCTCGTCATCGTATCCTGTATAGACTTGCTGAATAACACCAGCTCCATTATCCAATGAATAGTTGGCAACATTTAAAGCCAGATTGCTGTTTTTTGCAATAATCTTATAATATCCATTTCCTAAATCCGTTATTATCCATTTCTGATTATTGCCACCATTATAGGTCCTTTGTTCAATTACCGCCCCCGCTGAAAGTGACGATGATTGTACCGTTAATGCTTTGGAGCTGTGCCTGGCAACAATCTTATACGTTCCTCCGGACACGATTTCCGGCGGTAACGGATCCTGACCGGACGGTACTGCCAATACAACTCCGGAAGGTACCGGATGATCGAATAATGGATTATTATCAGCATCCCAGGTGAACTTTTGCGCTCTTATTTCGCGGTTGTAATTGTAATCATTGAAGTGTTTTGCATGATAAACCATCCAATCTTCCGTTCCATCCGGAGATTTAACAAAGCAACACGCTCCGGGAGCATAAACGCTCCCTCCTGCTCCACTCCAGTATTGAAAAACAGGTCCGCTGCTTTTCGTCCAAGATCCGGGATTCAAATAATTTCCATCCGTATTGGTCAGGGTCCCCATTTTGTAGCCTGCGGCGCCCGGATTCAGCAATTGCCCGGTTGAATATGCAATAACCGCTTTCCCGTTTTTATAGATATAAGCAGGAGCTTCACGAACTTCGTTTTCCCATGCGGCTATACTACCACTTATCATTACCGCCGGACCGCTGATATGTGTCGGAGAATCCATCGGAGCAATATAAATATTCTGGTAAGGCAGATTGGATGCACCTGACCAAACAAAATACAGTGAACCATCGGTAGGTTTAACAATTACCTTTCCGTCGATAGCATAGAAATCGGTATTGGTAGCGTAGACGCTTCCACAATCGGTATATGTTCCCTGTGGATCCTGGGTGTTTGCCCGTAAAGCAAACATTCGGTGGTATTGGAGTACCCCACCCCAGGTGGCAGTGTAATATATGTACCAGTTCCCTTGAATATATTGTAAGTACGGAGCCCATATTGCTTCGCTATGATCGGTACCTGGGGGTGCAGTCCAAACTGTTACCTTAGGACTGAAATATAAGTTTTCCAGTCTGGCCGATTTATAGACAACGATTCGTGAACAGTTATTTTCCGTATTTACCCCGTAATAATAGCCGTTATAATATACCACACCAGGGTTGGCATAATCCTCCGGAGCATAATTCGATATTGGGTTTGTATAACCATTGGCATTTATTGCAGATAAAGAAGCCAGGAATAAAGTGATAATTAGCGAAAGCTTGACTCCACCGGTTGTTTTCATGAATATTTCATTTAAGTTATTCTGAATCAGAAAAAAGACCATCCTTTATTCGATGATCTTTCATTCACATCAATGCATTTGTATTTTAACGGTTTTTGAAAATCCTTCAACCGATGTTAATTTCACGAACACAAAATCGTTCCGGACAATATCCAGGCTTGTTTTACCTGAAATGCTTTGCGGGTTGGAGAAAATAGTCTGACCTGCCGTGTTGAATACATTGAACGTATATAATTCGGGAGAATCAATGATTAGTTTATTTCCCTCCGACCATACTTTTACATTTTCAAATGTATTTTTATCTAATCCTGTTGCTCCAAGCTCTTCAATTACAATATCATCTATCCATATCTCTGCAGGCACAGCCGGACTTCCAAATGCAAACATAAAGTTAGAATTATCTCCGTCTCTATCCATGGCAGAAGTTATAATTGAATATTCTTCTATGGTATATCCCCCTTTCAGGTTTAATATTTGGGTAAAGTCGGTGGTAGCCTCCACTTTGAATTTAATTTCGGTTACTACCGAAGATTGAATTTTGAACGACACTTTATATTGAACCCCCTCTTTCACTGCAAATTTTGAATCGATGCGATATTGGAGAGTCCACCAATCGGTTCCGGGATTCGTAATATTAAAATAGGCCGATTTAGTACCCGCGATGGGATAATTTTCTTCCAACGCAAAAGTCCATGCCGCGCCACCACCATAATTCATCGCAGCACCATTGCCTAAGGTGGTAGCTGTTACGGTTGCATTTTCAAAATTTTCCGAATAAACAACTCCATTTGTCGGGAAAAGTGAAACCGAAATAGAGCACGCCATTAAAATTGTGATTAGTTGTTTCATAAGACGATTATTTTAAGAATTAATAAGTGCTGATTAGTTTATACGTTTCGGATCTATTGCCGTAATTTATTTTTGCGAAGTATATACCTGCCTGAACATCAGAAATATCGACTTCCACATCTGATTTTCCAACATTAGCGGACTTAATCACCACCCCATTCACGGTGTATACATCTAGCGAATCGATCATCCGGTCCGATCCTTTTATGATTAATTTCCGATTATTCCGGTCGATATAAACAGCCTTTTCCGGTTGTACCACTTCCGGTTTCAACCCTGAAACAAGTCTATTTTCATTAATAAACTTATATAATTCGGTTGCAGCACGCTGATGCTCGGAAGCAATTAAATGCCCATTGTAGGATAAGAAACTATAAATGTAATGCGATGCGTTTATTCCCAGCGATTTTAATTCGGACACCAGTTTTTTAACATTCAAAACCGGTTCCGAACGTGATGAAACCATTGGCGCTACGGCAAAAAGGAAGGGAGTATCTTCACCATATTCGGCCCTGAGTTTTAACACGATCTGTTTATATCTCGAGCGCCATTCGTCCCAGGAAATTCCGCCTGAGATATAATATTCGTTCACACCTAATGCCATGATGCACAGATCGGGTTTATATTTTGTAAAATCCCACAGCTTATTGGAATTAAACGGGTATAATTTATCAAAACGTTTCTCCATACCGAGCTTCACAGAGCCGGCGCCTTCACAAACAGCAAGGCCGCCGATACTTATGTTGGTATACTCCGCATCCAGCAATTCTGCTAAAAGACATGTATACGCAGACGTATTATCATCGTACGCCCGGTCGTCCCTGCCCATCCCATCAGGAGTAGCGGCCGCATATCCTTCCGAAACAGAGTCGCCGAAATACTCCAACTTAATTTTCCCATTGTTCGGCTGCTCCAAAAGCTCGCCATCAGTCACAATGCTATAGAAGGTAATTAACGGCAAATCGACCAGAGAAGCCCTCCTGATGATTACTTCATGTTCACTATCAGTCAGGTTATCTGCAATACGAACCGTATCGTTACCCGATCTGATTTGGTAAAGTTCGGATTGTTTAACTCCATCAACATACAATGCAACTTTAGAATTAGCCCCCGACATTACCGCAGCGATCTTCGTCCCTCTGAATGTAACGATGATTGAACTCCCCGACCAGGATAGCAGCGCATGATCCGACTGATCGAAGTCGATACGCCCCATGTAACGGATCAGCGGGTTGTTTGCAGTATATATATTCTCACCATGCACTGTTTGAACGAGCATCGTACAAACACCCCATATCAAAAACAACAGTACCCTGTACATATAGTATTAGTTTTGAGCAATTACCTTTTTAGTTGTTATACGGCCTCCGGCATCTATTATTTTCACGATCAACAGCTTCTGTCCACCTGGTATGGATACACTATCATCGTGATTGTCGGTTTGCGAACAAGCTAAAAGGACGCCGGCGGGGCTATACACATACACATTTGAATACAAACCATTTACAATCCGAAGCTGATTTTCCGAAAAATAAAGTTTCACGTCAGAGCCCTCCGGGAAGTCCGGGATTTTTGTGGTCACGCTTTTCTCCTGAATCATTAAATCGTCAATACATATTTTATCATATACAGTCGGACGTCCAAATCCCCATAAAAAGTTTGCAAGCCCGCTTTTATCCATTGGCGAAGTTTCCAATACAAAGCTCTCGAAGGTGTCGCCTCCCGTAGTATTAATATTGGCAACATACGAACTTACCCCCTCCACTCTTACCGAAAACGAGTTTGGAACTGTTGACTTAGCTTTAAAACTAATGATATATTGTTTGTCTTTAATAGCCGCAAACTTGTCGATCTTGAATTGCAAGGTCCACCAATCCGTACTGTTTTCGGTAATATTCATCCAGGCACATTGATTCGAAGCATCCGATTCCAATGGCTCTACCCCGAACGTCCATGCCCCATTACCATAATTGGCTAAAGTAATATCGCCGATAGTTGTAGCCGTAGGTACAACGTTGTTAAAATTCTCCGAATAGTTTATGGGTTCATATATTTCGGAGATCACGATATCATCAATCCAAATATCACCCACATTGGCATGACTACCGAATGCCCACATAAAATTGGCCATTCCCGTATTGTCCATCGGAATTGATTCGATGGTAATCTCCTGAATAACATTTCCTGCAGGGATCGGAACTTCTTGCACAAACCCACTCATACCCTGAATATAAAACTGAAAGAAATTGTCGGCTGTTGAGGATTTGATTTTAAAGGTAGTTTTATACTTTAAACTTTTACCTACTGTAGTCGATGCCGCATCTTCGACTTTAAATTGTAGTCCCCACCATTGATTTCCCGCATTTAATATATTCAAATGAGCAGATTTAGCTCCGGATAAAGCCTGAGCACCTGTGGCTAAATCATAGGTCCAATTCGCCCCACCTTCTGAGTTAAAGTTTTTGACTTGCATTTTTCCTACTAAGTCGGTGCCGACCGTCGATTCTTCAAAATTCTCGGAGAAAATGATCCGTTCTTCCGCCTTCATCGACATTAAGAAAACGAGAAAGAAAATTCCGATTACTGTTTTTTTCATTGTATGTTTCATGTTCGTTAGTAAATAAAAGTTATACAAAAAAGGGTATCTAAATCTGAGAATACGTTTCAAGCGTATTGAAGAGATTAGCGGCATTATTCATCATATCCGGGATTATTTCTCAAATTCGGATTTTCAATAATTGCCCAGGTAGGTATAGGATAAAGAAGGTTTTTATCGCTAACAAAGGAAGCTCCGGCCTGTCGGGCAACCTCCAGGTATTGGTCATGTCGTATTAAATCCTCGCGCCTTACTCCTTCACACCAAAGTTCCCAACTTCTTTCTTTAAGAATTCTGTTTCTCAACGCTTCTTTTGTTGGAAATTGACTTAATGATAAAAAATGATTTGAAGTATTATAATTATCAAAAGCTCTGCGACGAACCTGGTTCAGGAGGTCTATCATTTCCTGAGTCGGAGCTGCACTAACTTCATTCAGCGCTTCGGCCCTACAAAGTAAAATATCGGCATACCGAAACTGAATATAATCATTCCCTGCCCACTGTCCGGGATTCTGAGTGTCTTCGCCATATTTCATTGCCAATCCTCCTACATCTCCGATGGCTCTCAGATTCACCGTTTGACCGTTCTTATTCTGGTACGTTTCCAAAATAAGATTTTTACGTTTATCTCCATTCTCAAAGCTGTCGTAGAACGTCCACGGTACCCTCCAGCCGTTCCATGCCGTATAATTCACTCCGACTTTCGATTTAAAATCAGGAGGTAAAGCATTGGAAAACCAGAGCAAACCAAATTGGTCTTTAGGTTCACACGGAACGGCAAAAATTATTTCTTTATTACGCTCGTTATTCACCGAAAAAATGTCGGCGTAACTATTTTGCAATTCATAACCAAGCGTCATTATTTCAGCAGTCAGTTCGACGGCTTTATCCCATTTTCTCTCGTACATGTAAACCTTGAGCAGCTTCGCCAATGCCGCACCACGCGTACACCGTCCCCATTCCGGCTGAACCGCCGGAAGTGCATCCGCACATTCTCGTAATTCTTTTTCAATGAAACTCACAATCGATTCGGAAGTCGGACGAGCGGGTTTATAATCGGACGAGGGGTAGAGAGCTTCCTTTTTTGTAACAATAATGGGCAACGGACCGTAAAGCATGTATAAATCGGCTGCAAAATAAGCTCTCAGACAACGTAGTTCCGCAATATACTTTGCTTTGATTTCCTCCTCAACCGGGCATTCTTTAATTCGCTCGATAACATAGGTGGCTTTTGTTACGGCAGGCAATATCATTTCATAAAACCCGTAAGCCATTTTTTCTCCGATAATCCAATTCAGATTCTGGAAGGCATCCCAACTCCATTTACAGGTCCATTCTTCGGTAGCAACTTGATTCATTATAAACCTGCTTCCGTCGGAAACCATATAGGGTCCCCAACCATTATTTTTAAGTTCCCAGTAAATTGGCGTGGTGGCAACCTCCAAGTCGTTCACAGTTCTATAAAAATTACTGGGGGAGATCCTATCGTATATTTGCGGTTCCAAATCGCCTTCGCAAGCCGAAAATGCTATTCCTAAAGTGAAAAGAATAAATAAGATTTTGTATTTCATGATTGCTATCCTGTTTTGTTGTGGTTAATTAAATGACAAATTCAATCCGACTGAAAAAGTGCGTTGTAGCGGATAAGGAGCACTATTATCCTCTACTTCAGGATCGAGTCCTGAGAAATCTGTTACCGTAAATACATTCTGAACATCTACGTATACTCTGCACTTGTTGATATGATTGTTTTTTATTATTCTCTCTGACAAGTCGTAACCCAGCGTAATATTTTTCATTCTTAAAAAAGAGGCATCTTCGTGAGCATAATGTCCGGCCAGCAGATAAGGATTTCGCAATCCACTCGGCATAGTTGAATTCATGTTTTTACTCGACCACCGGTCTTTAATTTCGGCCAAATAATTGTTGCCATCTTTAATTTTAAGAATTTCAAAGCCGGTTCCGTATTTATAATTTAAATGCGACCAGCCTAAAGCTCCAACCGATGCATACAAGAAGAAACTCAAATCGAAATTCATAAATGAGAAACTGTTTTCAATTCCCATCGTAAAATCGGGCGTATTGGTTCCCAGAAAAACCATATCGGCAACGTCGATTTTACCATCCGGACCGGCAACAACTTTTCCATCCTTTAAGGTATTCAGATCTTTGATTTTCATTTGACCGGGTATTAACTGGGGCATATACGAAACAGTTTCACCCGGTTGCATAATACCATCCGGAATAAAGCCATATACAGAACGAAGGGGATCTGTTGCCGTTTCAAATGGCTGTAGAATAACGTCGGGGCTTCTTTCTACCCAACGATCCCGGTAAGAGGTCAATGTGAGATTCGAATTCCATGCGAAAGGACCGGTAATATTTCTGGTTGCCAATGTCAGCTCAAATCCCTTGCTTTCGGTTTTTCCGACATTAGCCGGAACACTCCCCAAAATTGAACTCGACATCAGCCTTCTTGCTGACAACAAATCGGAGATTTGTTTTTTAAAAATTTCGACACTACCGGATACACGATTATTGAAGAATCCATAATCAATCCCCAAGTTCAGTTCGGTACTTGTTTCCCATTTTAAATCAGGATTGGCTAGCTGTATTAAACCAACACCTGTAGTTTCAATACCACCGAGATAATAGTTACGTCCGTTTGCGGCATAATACTCATAGGCATTATTTCCGATATTACTATTTCCTGTTTGCCCGAGACTGACCCTTAACTTTAAATCCGAGATCAGCTTCTGCGACTGCATAAACTCTTCCTGCGATACCCTCCAGGCAAAAGCACCTGACGGAAAAAAACCGTATTTATTATTTTCACCGAATTTATCGCTTCCGTCTACGCGTGCAGTAACAGTAAATAAATACCTATCCTTCAGAGCATATTGTACCCTACCGAAGTAAGATGCCATCACCGACCTTGAACGCCATGAATCAACTTTGGCATCTCCTTCTCCAATCGAAAGTCGGTTGAAAAGGAAGGCATCCGTAAAAAAATCGTATGTATTCGCACTTAGCCCTTCTACATTGAACTGCTGGAACGAATAGCCCATCATCCCGGAGAATTTATGTATATCCTTAAAATTCCGGTTATATGTTAAGACGGCTTCCGTCATATAATCTACCTTCGTTATATCATTAATTGTCGCAACCCCATTCTGTCCTTTTCCATACATAAAGGTCTTGGGCAAATATACTTTTCTCCTTGCTCGTTGATCATCCATGCCTGCTGTCAATTTAAGCACTACATATTTACTTAAATGCATATTAATAAATGCATTCGACAGCCAGCGTTTATCGGTTGTATTATCCGTTATTTCTAAAAATGAAAGCGGATTGGGAATCAGCGCTTGGCTCGGATTCAATATATACTCTCCATTCTCGTCCTTTACCGGCTGAATATTGGGCGAATACTGTAATGCAGATTGAATGATACCCGAATTTTCGTTTTCGCTTCCTCCGATAGCTGCATTTCGGTTTTCTAAAACCGAGCCTGACAAGGAGATGCCATAATCGAACCATGAACTGAGTTTTTGATCTAAATTCAAACGACCGGAGAAACGCTGCAAGCCGGAGGTTTTAATGACTCCTTGTTGATCAAAATAGTTAAGAGAGAACATGACTTTCGTATCATCATTTCCTTTATTGATGGAAATATTCTGTTGATTGATTTGCCCCATCTGCGTGATCAATCCATACCAATCGGTTCCGGCGCCGGCCGAACTTATATCAGATTCTGTATATCGGGGACGAAAGGCCGGCAGGGTATTTACTTCCCGGGTTCCATAAGGATATGCTTTATATCTTATCAGATACTCTTCATACATATAATTATTCGTTTCCTCCATTAATTCTCTATTGGTAAGCATATCAGGACGTTTTGCAATAGCCTGAACCGAATAATTGCCACTGTATTCAACTTTCAATCCGGATCCGCCTCGTTTCGTTGTAATAAGAATCACCCCATTACAGCCGCGGGCACCATAGATTGCCGTGGCAGAAGCGTCCTTAAGGATTTCAATCGAGGCTATATCATTGGGATTGATTGTATTCAGGATATTTCGGCTCCCCTGTGAATACCGGGTTCCACTTCCGGGATCCACATTGGTATTGGAGATGGGGAAACCGTCAATTACATAAAGAGGTTCATTTCCCGCTCCGACAGAAGCCGCTCCACGTATTAAGATCTCGGCACCTCCTCCCGGCTGAGCACTTCCGCCGAGAATAGTCAAACCAGCCGCTTTACCCGATAACATCTGTGTTAACGAAGGAGCCGCATTTATTTCCAGATTTTCCGGTTTGACCGAGACGATTGCAGCATTAATATCACTTTTTTTCATCGTACCATAGCCTATCACAATGATTTCTTCCAAGGCCTTTGTTGCTTCCGCAAGAGACACTTTAAGAAAGCCTCCTTCCGTAACTGAAATTATTTTTGTTTGATAGCCGATATATGAAACCGTCAACTTTCCTTTTGCCGGAATCGCCAAATCAAAATTACCATTTATGTCTGTTATCGTTCCTTTATTGGTTGAACTTTCCATAACTGTTGCACCAATTATCGGATCGCCTTTTTCATCGGTTACCAAGCCTGTGATTCGGATGGATGGATTGCCGGAAATTCCGGATTCAACCGTTTTCTTTTCAAGCAAATACAATTTGTTGTTTTTGATTTCAAAATCGACATTGGTGCCTGCCAGCAATTGCTTAAGAACGTCGTGTACTTCAACAGAAGTTACATTGATGGATACCTTACGATTCACATCTACTAATTGCTCACTAAATACAAGCGCCAACCCTGTTTGTTTCTTAATGGAATTCAACACTTTTTCAAAAGGTACATTTTTGTACGAGAGCGTAACTTTCTGTGCGGTCGAATTAATGGTGACAACGAACAGACAAAAAGAAAGCAACATAATTCGGGGAATAACTCCTGTTTGTTTCATGCATTTATTACTTTAAGATTATTTTTGTGTTTTGTGTATAGTAAACACACGATGTTTCAAAAGGTATGAGTCACTGCAAAAAAAAATAACCTGCTGATTAAATGTGTACCAGCACACAGATAATCAACAGGCCATTTCACTACCTTTCAGAAATTACAGAGGCCCTACTTTAATGAGGATACTTCGTACATATTACTATCTTTGGGCGTAAAAATGATTTTTGAGACTTTCTCTAAATCCATCAATATTTCACTCGCATTGATACGACTGGTTGAAATACTGAACTTATAATTTAACAAGGATGGATCATTGACAACAAATTGTACTTCATATTGCCGTTCGAGGGTTTTGAGAATTTCTTTCAGCGGTGTTCTGTAAAAATTCAAACTTTTAGTTCGCCATGCAGTATGCAAAGTCATATCTTCAATCCGATTCACGGTACATATTCCCGAACTCCTGTCATAATCTGCATTTTCACCTACCTTCAACGGATATACATTATTACTTTTATCGGCAATATTCACGCTCCCTTCTTCCAACGAAACTGTAATCAGATCATCATCGAGGTATGCTTTGGCATTGAACTTCGTTCCTGTAACTTTTACAACAATCTCTTCTAAATTCACTATAAATGGTCTGGCTTCTTTTGCCACGGAAAAATATCCTTCGCCCGAAAGTTTTACATTCCGGCTGAAAAGCCCGAACGATTTCGGATATTGTAAATGCGATCCGGAATTAAGCTGTACGACCGTTCCATCCTGAAGAACTACCCGTACCTGTTCTCCGTACGGGACTATAACCTCGGCCATACCGGTGTTTGCAAACACACCGGTACGATCAGCTACAAATATAAAGGCACCTGCCAAAACAATAAAGGGAATAATAACCGCAGCAACTACCCTGAAACGAAAGGTACGTATTCGTACTTTCAGCTGCGACACGAAACGAACCTTCATCCGGTCGGTCGGCACGTCATGGTCCAACCATTCGGAAAGGATGTTTTCATTGAGCAAATACGATTCTCTGTCGTAGCGCCGGGAGAAATATTCCTGTCCTTCGGCAGTAGCAAACCAGGCCGCAACCTTACGCGCTTCGGCCGGAGAGGCTGTCTTCGAAAGTACTTTATCGATAATCGTTGGATCTATCATATCGGATTTATCTGTTTTTTACCTTGCAACTAATATCTTATTAAACAGTTTTTATTCAAAAAGGTATGAGGTACCGATCGCATTCTATATAAAATATTTTATAGCCAAAAGAATCATCATAATTTTATCTAATTGCGAACGCAATAATTTAATAACCTGGGTGTAATGTGATTTTACCGTCGGTACTGAAATATGCATGGCATCCGCCACTTCCTGATTTGACAAACCTTGTTGTATCTTCAGCAAACAAACCTCTCGTTTCTGCGGAGCCAGCTGATCGATCAACCGGTATAAATGCGTCCTGAAATCGGCATCTTCCAGATCGTGCAAAAAATCGGCTTCCATTTCTTCGGTAAACTGGGCCAATTCGTAATTCTTCTGAAGCACGATATTATTATGTCTGATTTCATTCAGAATATAATTTTTCAGTATCGTAAACAGCAGGTTCTTGATGCCGGTTTTATAATCAAAAGTCGCCCGTCCCTCCCACAAACGCATAAAAGTATATTGCACAGCATCTTCCGCATAACTATCCGACATTAAATACCGGCTGGCCAATACATACAAATACCGGTGGTAGGTTTCGAAAACCACCGAAAATGCTTTCTCGCTTCCCTCCTTCAACTGCATCAGCAATTCGTAATCGATATTAATGTGATTTTTGTGCATTTAGAAGTTAGATTTGAAAATCTATGTAACAGTTTATTCAAGGTATTTTTGAGCATGCAAACATACATCTTTTTTTTCAGTTGTCATTCGTTAAGGGCAATTCTTTGACTTCATCGTACCGAAGGAGCTTATCGGGGGCGGATTGTTCCCCCGTAATCTACTTCCTACCCGACCGACGGGAACAAAGATACAACATTTTGGTAATGACCGAATAAAAGCTGCTCTTCGGTTTTATTTCATAAAATCAAACGCGCCTTTCCGTAAGTGGATCCCGTATTCGAGCCATGCTTTCATACAGGCAAGGAAATTTGCCCACCCTTCGGTATTTCCTACCAGCCATGCGATTCCGGCTTCGGTGTTCTCCATACCTATTTCGGATATGCGTACTACGGTCGAATGATCCGGTTGCGGCGTCAGTGTTATTTCAACGGATAATTCTTTTCCGTCGTCTCCGTCCCACGCAAATGAGATGTATTTGTCCTGTTCTATTTTACCGACGCGCACCGGTGCTTCGAATTCAAATTCGGGAAACTGCCACACAAGGGTTTTTCCTTCCTCCATGCGTCCCGAACTTTTGGATATAAAATAATTTTTCATGTGTTCGGGATTCACCACAGCTTCAAAAATCACGGAAGCTGGTTTTGCGATTTGAAGCGCTGCTTTTACTTCGAGTGTTTGCATAACGATAATTTATATGATCCGGTTCTAGTTGAAGTATTCTTCGATGATGATTTTCCGTTGTTTCATCATTACTTCAAACGCATTGGGTCGGTTCATCAGTTCTTCCATATCTGCGGGAATGATTTGCCAGCGAAGCCCATACTTATCGATACACCAACCGCATTGCGACTCTTCTCCTTCACGGGTAAAATAATTCCAGTATTTATCAATTTCATTCTGATCCGCACAATTAATTGCAAACGATATGGCGTCGTTCAGCGGATGATGGGCTGTAGCCGTACTCATCAGAGAATATTTTTGCCCGAAAATCTGTACTTCGCACATTTCGGTATGTCCGCCGGGTGTTTCTCCAAGAGGTATAATGGCCCCTTCGCTAAATTCGTTGCCGAAAATAGTTTTGTAATATGCCACGATTTTCGAAATCGTACCGCCATCGGCGTTGAACCACAGGCAGGGAATAATTTTATTGGTTTTCATATTCTCCATTATTTAGCTGTTACACTCTATCGGTAAACAACAGTCGGCAACTCATTTTTGTTTTTTTGCTTCGCATTGTTTTCCCCTGTCCCTTTCCTCACTTACATACTAAAAAGTCCTGGTAGTTGATTGACTACCAGGACTTTTGTTAACAGTTACAGTTTCTTTCCAATATAAAACACATAGCCATAATACGCTTTGTAACGTTGATACATACTCATTTCATACCGTTCGAATGCGATATAATTTATGGCGGTTGTATTCCCTGCGTATTTTTTCAGAAACGCTTCCTGTGCCTGTGCCTGTGGAGCATAGAAATGATCCGTCCAACAGTTTTCAGGAAGTATAAAGGTGGCAACGGGAATATAACCGGCGTTTTGCATCTGCGCTACTTTGTTCGGAATGGTATCTATTTCGGGATAATGCTCCATCCAGAAGTCGTGGATTTCGCGGGGACGTTCGTTGGTAAACCACGATGCTTCAGTTACGGCAATATAAGTTCCGGATTTCAAATAGTCGCGCCACTCGTTGATCCCTCTTTCAAAACCGATATTATAAATGGCTCCTTCCGACCATATTAAATCGAGCGACTCTTTCTCAAACGGGAGATGTTCCATGGAACCTACCACCCCTTTCACCCTTTCGGAAAGGTGTAACTTTGCCGCATTTTGATTGAACAGATCGATAAACGCAGGAAAAAGATCGAGGCCTGTCAACTGAGCCGGAGTATGCCGGGCAAGCACCATGGTTTGTCCGCCCGTACCACAACCCAAATCGGCAATACACGAGTCTGCCGTCAGAGGATCGATAAATTCTAATGCTTTGAGGGTGACTTCGGGACTACCTGGCCCCTGACGTTCGAGGCCGGAAAAATATTCGCAAATCAGGTTGAAGTCGAATTCGCGGATGGATGTATTTTCGTTGTTCATGATGTTTAAAAATTAAATGATCCGCAACAGGAACGATACCTGCTACTTGTTAAATGAAGTGAACTATCTTATACCCGGACAAAATTATGCCCGAGTATGCTCAATGGATAACCTTTGACAACTGTCGAGGGTTATTTACCTCACCAAATCCTTCTTACTTTTAAACATCCAACGTTTTTAGTCGTTGCAAAGGTAATATTTTTTTGTGAACAAGTTGTTGTTTGAGAATGTTTTATTCATCATTGCAAAAAAAATGAACACGATAAAAGACATCACCGCCATTTTTATGAAAGGCTTTGCCATGGGCACAGCCAATGTCATTCCAGGGGTTTCGGGAGGAACGATTGCACTCATTACCGGTATTTTCGAACGCCTCATCCACAGCTTTAAATCCTTGAATCTTCAGGCTCTCCGGTTGCTGCTCAAACGCGATTTTAAAGCCTTTGCCGATTATACCGATTTGGCTTTTTTAGCAACGGTGCTGGCTGGAGTCGTTGCCAGTATATTTACCGTAGCCAAACTGTTGAGTTTTTTATTCGAGCATTACCCGGTTTATATCTGGTCGTATTTTTTCGGATTAATCCTGGCCTCGATCTGGCTGGTTGGAAAAACCATCACCCGGGTCAATAGCTCTGTGATCGTTTCTCTGGTGCTTGGGACCGCTATCGCGGCCTCAATCACCATACTGAGTCCGGGTCGTGAAAACGATTCTTTTTTATACCTGCTGCTGTGTGGAATTATAGCTGTTTGCAGTATGATTTTACCGGGAATTTCGGGAAGTTTCGTATTGGTGCTGATGGGTAACTACGAGTTGGTACTTCGTTCGATCACCGAGTTGAATATCACTAATCTGACTGCTGTAGCATTGGGGTGTATAATCGGGCTCCCTGCTTTTTCGCATTTTTTATCCTGGATTTACAAGAACCATAAAAATCAGACCATAGGAGCTCTGACCGGATTTATCGTGGGGTCACTGGTGGTGATATGGCCTTGGAAATTGTCGTTCAACAGTGTGAATGAGCTGCTTCCTGTCAACGAATTCGGAGCGTTGACGAATACGGCTGAAAAGGTATTCCGGTTCGAACGTATCCTGCCTTCTATGGATATACACTTTTGGGGTGCGATCCTCCTGATCGTTGCCGGCTTTGTTACCATCTTCCTCCTTGAAAAAAAAGCAGGCGTAAGCCGTTTATAAAAAATCAGACTTAGCTCCGGGCTTTCTACTGTGGTGATGTAACTGACTTATTTTACCATCCTATTCCATAATCCTCGCCATGGTTACTGGAGCCTCCCCAAAATGCACCGTTCGACCAATCAAAAAGAATTGCATTAACAGGTCCGCTGGTACGATCCCTGAATTGAAGCGTATATCCTTTTCGTTGCAATTCGGACCGGGTCCATTCCGGAATTTTCGAATTCAGCACCAGCGAACCCGGTTGCCGGATATGATCGCCAAAACTCGAAAACATCTGGTGCGATATAAATCCCGCCGATTCGCAGGCTTCCTGTACAGTCATCCCAAATTCGGCAATATTCAAAAAAAACTGTAAGAGCAGCTGGTCCTGTTCATCGCCACCCTGTTTTGCAAATGCCAGATAGGGCTTACCGTCTTTCAATGCCAGCGAAGGGGTTAATGTGACGCGTGGACGTTTACCGGGAGCAACAACATTAAACGGATTTTCGGCCGGATCGAGCACAAAACTTTGCATACGCTGACTCATTCCTATACCTGTATTCCCTGCAATACAAGCCGGAATCCAACCGCCGCTGGGCGTCATCGACACGACCCATCCCGACGTATCGGCAGCAATTACCGAAGTAGTCCCGGCAACAAAATCGCGGTAATACTGTTCATCGATATCTGAAGTCAAATCCCTTTGCGTAGCTTTCAAATAATGTAACCAGGGATTCGATTTCCCTTCGTATGGATAGGGATCGCCGGGTAAAAAAGCCGGATTATTTCTTTCGGCAGTAATCAGTCGAGATCGTTCACGTGCATATGTTTTCGACAACAGCCCTCGTATAGGTTCCTCGGGCGGCAAATAGGGATCGCCGTAATAAAAATCGCGGTCGGCATAACTAAGATTCATAGCCTGGTAAACGGTATGAATATAGGTCGAAGTATTATATCCCATCGCTTTCAGATCAAAATTTTCGAGGATATTCAACGTTTGTAACAGAACAGGCCCTTGCGTCCATTCACGCAGTTTGTAGATATCCACACCCCGGTAGTTGGTCGTAACCGGTTCTTCTTGAATCACTTTCCAATTTTTCAAATCCGACATCGTGAGTAAACCACCTTGTTCACGGCATCCGCGCACAAACTCCTGTGCGATATCGCCGGTATAAAAACGATCGTAAGCAGCATAAATCGCCTCTTTACGGCTCTTGCCTTCCGTAAGCGCCTGCTGTTCGGCATCGATCAATTTGTGCAGCGTCAGCAGCAGATCGGTTTGTACAAAAATTTCTCCGGGATAGGGCGCCTCTCGTTCATCGCCCCGGTGAGTCAGAAACACCCTGGCCGAATAAGGCCATTCACGAATACGGTCTTTTTCACGTTCAATCGAATGAGCTGTCTGTGCATCAATCGGATATCCCGAGGCTAACTGCACGGCCGGCGCCAGAACCTCTTTCAGACTCATGGTTCCGAACTCGGCCAATATAACCAGCAGGCCGCCGGGTGTACCGGGTGTAATCGCTGCCAATGCACCATATTGTGGTGGATATTTCAAACCTTTATCCCTGAAAAACGAAGAAGTCGCTCCGGTAGGCGCCACTCCTAATGCATTCACTGCAATCACTTGTTGGAGTTCCGGATGATAAATCAACGCCTGGGTTTCCCCTCCCCAACCCAGCACATCCCACATAGTGCAGGTTGCAGCCAACATGGCACAAGAGGCATCCACCGCATTTCCTCCCTGGATGAACACGGTTGCACCAGCCGTCGCAGCCAATGGCTTACCGGTGATTGCCATCCAATGTTTGCCATGAAGCGGTGGTTTCTGAGTACTGACGGGAAAAGTGTTGAACGACTGTGCCCATAAAAACATCAGACTACAGAGCACGAAGAATAAAGTAACACAGGATTTTCGCATACCTCAACTGTTTATCAGGTTGAAAACCGTAAAAGTAATCGATTTGCAACATATAAACAAGCGGTACGTTTAATCCTGTGCTGCGGTTATTTTTTCTAATTCCTTTTTCCCCGAACGTACGACCACAGTCTGAGTCAACAGACTCAACGTGACGATATAAAGCAGGACCATCGCCAGCAATGCAACCGTAGGACCGGCTACGAGCTGAATGACATAACCCACCACTACATGCAGCAATGAAATTCCTACGATTGTAATTGTTGCTATGCAATGCTTCATGCCCAATGAGAGTACCAGATGATGTAAATGAGTTTTATCAGGTGCAAACGGGCTCTTTCCTGCTTTTATACGTTGACGGAACACACGGATGGAATCCAGGACAGGTAACAGCAGTACGGCGACAACGCTGATGAGCACCAGATTCATACGGGGATGTGCATCGGCTTTCTGAAGCAATTGTATAGCCGATACCACCAGGATGAATCCTAATACCAACGAACCGGCATCGCCCATAAAGATTTTTTTGTCGGTACTGAAATTATAAAAAAGAAATACGATGAGCGAACCAATAAAAGCCAAAAACACCAATGCCAAAACCAATTGAGACGTAATGAACGCAATTACGGTAAACGCACTCATTGCAACGATTGCCATCGCTGCGGCCAGTCCATCAATTCCATCCATGAGGTTGAACGCATTTACCACCCCTGCAATTACCAGCAGGGTAATCCCATACTGAATCCAGGGTGCCAGCTCATATACTCCAAAAAAACCATAAAAAGAATCGATGCGGATACCCGCCATAAATACAAAATGTGCCAGTACCAATTGAATTCCCAGTTTGAGCAAGGCGCTTAAATCGCGATGATCGTCGATAATACCAACGGCCAGCAACACAAGTGCCAGAATAAAATGAGACTCGATTTCTTTTACGGAAGGCTCGAAAAAGTAGGCCACCAGCATGGCCAGATTGGAAGCTAAAAAAACAGCAATTCCACCAACAAGGGGAACGGCCTTTTGATGTACTTTCCGGGAATTTGGCAAATCGACTAAACCGGTACCCAACGCAAGTTTCCTTATCAACGGAATCATCACAAAAGCTAAGGCGGCCGCAAGCAAAGGTATCGTAAGCAACAAATAGGACATCACGTTCATAGATTTAATTACACAAGACATTTAACGTTTTAATCGGAAAATTGTTTACAATTGCTCTATTTTATTATTAAAGTTGCAAAAATTGTATATTTTTTGGAAAATTATAGGGCTATAATTCCTTCTTCCAGTAAAGTTAGTTTTTCGATCCCACTATCGTGTACCGCATACGAATTCTCGACTCCCACAGCACCCACCCCGGGAATCACGAACTTAGGTTCCAACGCAAAAACATGCCCGGCCTGCAACACCTCGCGCGAACGGGGTGCCAAAACCGGCGATTCGTTGATCTGGATTCCAATCCCATGACCGACAAAACCCGCCTGCTGGCGGTAGCCCATGAAAAAGGAAGTCAGCTCACTTTGTTTTACTTTCGTGAGCGCCAGGTTATACAAGTCGGCAGCAGCCACTCCCGGTCGTGCCGCAGCTTCAATGTCGGATTGAATTTCAAGGGCTGTTTGATGCGCCTTATAAGCGAGTTCGTTTACACTCCCCAACGAGAATACTCTCGACATATCCGAAATATATCCGGTAAACGTACCTCCCATATCCACCATCACCGTACAGCCCGGCTCAATTCGGGTACCATTGGCGCTCACCGGCATCGATTTGTGACTACCGGCCCCTCCCATGGCAAAATCGTAGGGCGATGCATTCACGGCATTGTCGCCCGCGATTACACTTCCCATAAATAATTCCATCGTCTGACCGAACACCCTGAAATGTCCGGTTGCCCCTTTCCGGCGAAACAAACGCTCTATTTCGATCGACAGGTCGAGATCGGTCATTCCCGGTCGATATAGACCCGGAATTTCGGCATAACAGGCGGCATGTAAGGCTCCCGAATGACGCAACAGCCCAATCTCGTATTCCGATTTGATCTCCCGCAAGCGACGTATGGCAGCGGTGGCATTCGACAGCTTATCGACTCCAAATACCATTTTCAACCGTTCTACCTCCGAATAAGGCAACTCGTCCACTTCAACCATCAGGTTGCGTGGCAAAGCCATTCCCTTTTCATTCAAGAATTCAACAATCTGTTCCGGTTTCCGGATGTAATGAACCCCATCGCCATTGAGTCCTGCGGGTCGCTTCACAAACAACAGGGGACTGCCTTCGGCGGGCAGATAAAAATATCCGTTATAGATGGTATCGGTGAGGTAAAATACATTCACATAGACGGTTGATATACATGCATCGGCACCGCTGGCTGCCATTGCCTGCTGCAATGCCGACCAGCGGTTGGAAAGTTCGGGAAAGACCGGAGTCGAAAAAATATTCATGTTAATTGAGCCAAAAGTTAGAACAGCAAAGGTACGAACAAATGACCAATTCTAAACAACAATTTTCCACCATCTAAAATGAATATTGGAATTATTCATCGTTATTTCTTATACTGTTGCATCAGTTTTTTCGCCTCTTTTTTCGTAATGTGGATCACCGAACCATGTTTTTGAATTTCAAAATTGGCACGCTTCATCACCCCTTTATCAAAATGCCCTATATTGGTAAAATGGACAAAATCGGTGGTTTCGGCAAATCCGAAATTGTGGGGATTGATACTGAAAATATCGTACATCAGTACCCATTTTTCTTCACCGATGCGTTTCCAGATATTAGGCGCTTCGCACGAACGAGGTTCGAAATCGATCTGAGGAGCTTCGTATACATAACCTTTGTTGATGTAGTTGGAGCGCGCTATTTTTATTCCGGCCGGTCCTTCCTGCGCCACATAGGTCATCACGAAACTTCCATCCTTTAGCTGATAAATATCGGCATCGAGCACCTGAACCGACGGATCGGGATATTCAAATATAATTTCGGGACGCGATACCAGGGTGCTGTATGAATCGTCGGTATAGGCATAATACATTTTAGTTTTGCCATTGCCGCCTATACGCATCGTGAAATACAGCATCATTTTATCTTCCACGGGGTCGTAGATGGTCTGGGGAGCCCAGGCACATGCTACGTCCAAATCGGGGAAAAGATCCTGAACAATTACATTGTGCATTGTCCAGTTAATAAGATCGTACGATTTCATCAATACAAATCCGCGATTATTCCCCCAACCATATTCATCGGGTCGTTCCCAACGGGTGGTTCGAAAGCCTTTTTCCTTACCAAACACATGTAAATCTGTCATTGCCAGATAGAAAGCTCCATCTTTCCCTCGGGTGATGTGAGGATCGCGTATTCCTTTCTGAAAAGCAATACTGTCGCCGGCAATCACAGGCAAACCATTATTTACATCGGTAAAAGTATAGCCATCTTCACTGACCGCAAAGTACAAACCATGAGTATCGTCCTTGAAGTAAGTCATCAGATAAGCTCCCATCTCTTTTTCACGGGGTAATGACTTGTTTTTTGCACCCGCTGTTCCACTCATCATGCCTGCAAGGAGGCAAACGAACCACCATTTTCTAACCATATTTCAAAATAAAAAATTAATTTGCCTGTTTTTTGTGCTTCGCCATTCCGGGATGCCGACGTCCCTGCTTTTCAGCATTCATTTTTAACCTGCGATTTTCATTTTCCAGACGGGCAATCCGCTTGGCTTGCAGCTCCTGAAACTTATCATTACCGATAATTTTAATTAATTCGGCCTGATTAGCTTTCCGTTCTGCTGCCATTTTAGCTCGTCGCTCTTCACGCATCTTTTGCATTTCTTCGCGGTGTTTCATTGCTTTCGTTTCCTGCTTTTCGAACAATGCCTGGAGTTTCAGCCTTTCAGCGTCGGTTAAGTCCAGTTGCTTTGCCATAAATCCGGCTCGTTGTTCGGCCGACATCATTTCGCGCTTACCCTGGCGCATTTCTCCTTTTCTCATATCACGACGTTGAGCTTCGACCGTCGTAACCATACCAAGCAGCACTACTGCTACTAAAGCGATTGATACAATTCGTTTCATATTCTTTCTGATTAATAAATTATTATTGTTTTCAGGCATGCCGACTATATAGACTCATTTATTGCAAAATAGTTTAAACTCAGCGTATATTTTATAACTTTGCAACATGAACATCGAGCGAAAAATAAGTTACAAAGCTGCTACACTGATCGTTATTTCGGCTTCAATAGTAATATTCACCATCGTCTACATCTTCAACCTACGAAATGATGTAAAAGTTCAACGTGCCGAATTTGAGCTTCACTATGCCCATTTCCGGCTTACCAATGAGCTCATCGGCGAAGTAAATTCCATTCAACTGGCAGGAAGCCGGTATTTAGCTACCAATGATAAAACTTACCATCGGTCAATTGATTCGTCGTTTGTAAAGATCGATTCGCTCATAGGCCTGCTGCACACCGGCAATCATCCGGGAGCTGTTGGTTTTTTAAAAGTACGTTCGTTGCTGGTCGATCAGGTTAACAACACCAAATCGCTGATGAATTTGCTCGGCAATGGCGATCCACTTGCGGACCTCAGGCAACGCTTGAACACTTACACACCGCCTCAAACAGAAACAGTAAATATCGTCAGTATAAAGGCCGATACGATCGTGCGAGCGTCGGCAAAAAAAAACTTACTTCGCCGGCTTAAAGATGTATTTGTGCCCGAAGCCGACAGCACCCTGATCCTTACCAACCAACGCATCGATACGGTGAAGCTGCAACAAGCCGAACTTCCTTCGATTTTAACCGAAGTCGACACCATCAGTCGGAAAGCGAGCAGGTTGTACGCCGAAAATATCAAGCAGATTGAACAAAAAGCCGGGAATTTACTGATTACCGACCGGACCATTGCCTCCCGGCTATCGGAACTGCTCACCGACCTGTACCAACAAACCTTACATTCTGTACTCGACACAATTACACGAAGCGAACAATCGATTTCACGCAACTACATTTATTCGATTATTGGCGGTATGATTGCGTTGGGCTTTATCGTACTCTTTATAATTCTAATTATCAACGATGTAAACCGTGGAAAACAAGCCCGGGAACAATTACGGATGGTGCTCGAGAGCAGACACCGGCTGTTGCTATCGGTTGCACACGATATCAAGAGTCCGCTCAATTCCATCGTAGCCTGTCTGGACAACAGACCCGGCGACACGCACGTCATACAACATGCAGCCGGTCATATCATGGCATTGCTCGAAAACCTGCTGGAATATTCCAGTCTCGAACGGGGCACGTTACAGTTAACCCTCTCGACCGTGGAGATCGGAGAATTGACTCGCGACATTGTCGAAATGTTTGAACCGCTGGCCAGCGCAAAAAAGTTAAGCTTACACCATACGGCCGATACGGTCGGCCTGCAGATTGATGCGTTGAAGACCCGCCAGATTATGATCAATTTGATCTCAAATGCGGTAAAGTATACGCCAACAGGCTCCATATCGGTTACTGTCTCCTATCGTAATGAACAGTTGGAGATTAAGGTCCAGGATACGGGCGCCGGAATTCCGGCAGACAAAATAGCGGATGTTTTCCAGCCTTTTACCCGGATTGAGAAAAACAATTCGCTGGCGCAAGGCAGCGGTTTCGGGATGTATGTGGTGAAAGGGCTCACCGAATTAATGAAGGGGACGATCCGCATAGCATCGGAACCGGGAAACGGCACTCTGGTTACTGTGAGGATACCTGCCCAGCCTGCGGAACTTCAACAACACGCTACCTGTCGTATAAAACAAATCGCAGTGTACGACGACGATCCCGTCATGCATCAACTGGTATGCGATATGCTTCGCGGATTGGGACACCGGATCGTTGAAACCGGTTACGACCTGGTGCTTACCGACATGGAGATGGGCGACAGCAGTGGCCTGGATATTCTGAATTCGGAGAAAGAAAAACCTGTTTTTTTAATGACCGGAAGAGCCGACATCACCGCCGAGCAAGCGCTGACTATGGGATTTGCTGGTTTACTACTGAAACCTTTTTCCCAGAAAGAGTTGAAAAATTTAGTTGGGGAAGCAATGCCCGTCGAGTCGTTTTTCGACGAGGAGGATGAGGAAATAATGAATATATTCAGAACATCGACGATAGAAAACCAGGCGGTTTTAAAGCAGGCACTTCAGGCCAACGATTTTGGCAAAGCCCAGGCTACCTGCCATAAAATGTTACCGATGATGGCTCAATTGGGCTACCCCACTTCATTGTTGCAAAAAATGGATCAAAACAGAGCCAACCCTTACGAAGGATGGCAGGAAGATGTGAAGCGATTGTTGGAGATTACAATTTAAGACCGTACTGGTGCATTTTATTGTACAAGGTTTTACGATCGACGTTGAGCAACCTCGCTGCCTGCGATTTGTTGCCCCGGGCGATTCGCAATGCATTCTCAATCTGCTCTTTTTCGTTAGCCGATTGGAGCCATTGCATATCGTTCACCGACGGTTGACTCAGTTCGGGTAAATCGTCGGTGGTGATTGTATCGCCTGAAGCAAACAGCACCAGCCGTCGTACCATATTGCGCAGTTCGCGCAGATTGCCGCTCCATTGGTGGTATTGAAATTTCTCAATAACCACGGGATCGAATCCCTGCACCTGCTTGTCGAGCTCCAGGTTGGCCTGACGCAGAAATTCGCCGGCAAACTCGGCAATATCTTCTTTTCGTTCGCGTAAGGGCGGCACCAGCACAGAAAACTCGTTGAGCCGGTGATACAGATCCTCACGAAAACGGCCTTCGGCAATTGCTATTTCCAGATTTTCGTTGGTGGCGGCCAATATTCTTACATCCACTTTCGTATCGGTTGCCGATCCCACTCTGCGAATTTTTTGTTCCTGTAAGGTGCGTAACAGCTGAATCTGAACTTCATACGACAGATTTCCCACTTCATCCAGAAACACGGTACCTTCATTGGCCTGTTCAAAAACTCCCGTTTTATTATCGAAGGCCGAAGTAAACGAACCTTTTAAATGACCAAACAGCTCGCTTGGAGCCAACTCCCTCGACAGGCTCCCGCAATCGACCGCAATAAAAGGCTTCTCGCTACGCGTACTTTGAGCATGAATCATTCTGGCAATATATTCCTTACCGGTACCACTTTCGCCTAAAATAAGTACCGAAAAACGAGTTGGCGCTACTTTATGAATCTGATCGTACATTTTTCGGGCTACTGCACTCGAACCCATCACCATATCCTGCCGGGGTTCCAGCTTCTTGGAAGCTTTTTTTTCAGCAGGATTAACACGAAGCGCCTGATCTATTTTTTCCTTCAAAATGGAAGGAACAATCGGTTTTTCGAGGTAATCGAGCGCACCGAATTTTATTGCGGCCACTGCCGTCTGTATTTCGCCATAACTGGTCATCACCATAACCGGCACAACCAGCTTACTTTCGCGAATCCATTGTAACAACAGGATACCATCGCCGTCGGGTAATCGCAAGTCGGTAAGAATCAAGTGAAACGCTTGCCTGGCAATCAGCTTTTGTGCTTCTTTCATCCTGTCGCACAAAGTCGCATCATAGCCATTACGCTTCATCCACTTTTGCAACATCATTCCAAAAGCGGTATCGTCTTCAACAAGTAGTATGTGCTTATTCATGGAAAACAAAGGTAGTAAAAAAAATAAAATCCGACCACGAACTGCGCACAAAAAAAATCTTCATCTATCCCCGCTTATTCCCGGGGACAGATGAAGCTGCAAAACTAAATTTAACACAAAGTGAAGGTTCGTACTTAATTAAATCAGAAGTCAATATTTTTTTACTTTTGGATCACCAGGTATTTTGATACACTCCAAAAAGAAGCCTGATCGAGCACCTCAACCGATACCGTTTTATCGTCGGCGGTTACCAGCTGATAACTGTCTTTCGGATGCGACGTAAGAAGTTTAATTCGTTTGCTGCCGGTGGGAATTACCTTAAGTGTTCGTTTATCGACTTTGGTAAACAAACTTTGATCGAAGGATTTATCCAATACGGTCGACGGACGGAAGATACCGTTGGTGGAAAGGATTTGTGCACTTTTCAGTTCGGAAGATGTACCCATAACGTACCAAACGGTATTCATATCAACATCCTGGCTCTTAATCTGTTGTTGTTGTTTTTCAGAAACCTCGCTGAGTTGATTCAAATCGGTGCTTAATTGGCCCACCGTGGTCGAAAGTTCGTTGATACGAATATTTTTCTTTTCCAATTCGGCCTGTAAAGAAGCGATAAAGGCTGTTTTTTCTTCCAGTTCGGTTTGCAGACGCTGAATAGTCTGGCTCAAGGTAGTATTTTCTTTACTCCGTTGCTGCGATTGCCGTTGTAATTGTTCAATCCGGTTTTTATTCTGCTCCAGCAGCTCTTTTACCTGATTCAGCTGAACGGCCAGTTGCTCCTTACGTGAAGTACTTGTCCCTTCGATACCCTGAACTTCTTTCAACATTTTACCTTCAGCATTTCGAATTTGCGCAAATCCTTCTTCCACTTCATTCAAAATTCCGATGGTTTCGTTATAGTTGGCCTCTATGGCTTGTGCCTGAAATTGTAGCGAATCGCGTTGAGCAACAATCGATTTGTATTTCTCTGAATTTTCGACACAGGATGTTACTGTGAAAATAAGTGCTGTCATTACAGCTGCTAACTGAATTGTTCTCATATTCTACTTTTTAATGTTTGGTATCCGATGGGCAAAACTTACTCCAAACCTACAAAACGCTATAAATCAAAATATTAACATCAAAAACACCTGTGGAAAACTGTGGAAAATTTCTACACTTTTCCTGTGAATCATTGAATTAATTTATCCTTTACTATGGCTAATATTTCCGTTTCCAACAACTGTGTTTTGCGTTCCAGCTCTTTCACGTCCCGAATCATTTGTTCAGCAAACTGTTTATCCTTCAAATCAAGGGCATTGATCTGCACATTAAGCGAAGCACCCATCACGGCCGACCGGGCCGCCAGCGCTCCTACCCCGGCATCGGAAATTGAGTTCGGGTTCCCTTTTCGAACCATTTCGAGCATCACTTCCATCGATTCGTAACTGGTTGTAGCTACGCGGAAAGGAACTTCCATTGCATATTTGATTGCCTCCTGAATAGCCATCGAACGATCCGACTTCTCTTTTTCCGTTTTTTTCGGAAGTCCGAACGCAGCAATAATCCGGTTGTAGGCCCTTGTATCTTCATCGATCAGGGAAATCAATTCCTCCTGATATGTTTTGCCCTTTTCGGCCCATAGCGAAAACTCCTCCCACTGTTCCTCCCAGCCTTTTTTATGCGACGATAGGTTAGCAACCATCGTTGCCAGCGCTACGCCCAGCGCTCCCATGCAAGCCGATACCGATCCACCTCCCGGCGCCACCGATTCGGAAGCCGTAAGGTAGGTGAATTGTTTTACACTTAAATCGATCAACTTCGATGCAGACGAATCGTCGATTACGTACTCAATAATCTTTTTCTTCGGATCGAAGGGTGATAGTTCGTCGAGTCCGAGCGACTTTACGGCAATTTTAAGTATATCGGCATCGGGAATGCCTATCGAACGTTTTTGTTTCCGTAGAAAATACTTACCGGTGTCGAGCAACAGTTGCAGCGGAACCACCCCCACCAGTTCCGAACCTGTAACCCTCACTCCCCTTATGGCAGCTCGCTCGCAGGCCAGTTCGAAAAGCTGATGTAACGACACCTGAGTTGTATCGGTAATATTGAACGACAGTTGTGCAATCCCATATTCTTCGATATACCAACCTATTCCTTTTACACCTTTCAGTAATCCGGGTTCATATACCGGCTCACCGGCGGCATCCTTCACAATTTTACCTGTAAGGGGGTTTCCTTCGCGTTTCACCCGGCCTTTCTCCCTGATATCGAAAGCAATAGCATTAGCCCAACGAGTAGAAGTAGTATTCAGGTTGATATTATAAGCAATAAGAAAATGGCGGGCGCTCACTGCCGTTGCTCCGGTGCGTGCCACCTGCGTAGTGAATTCCGCGGGACCAAAATCGGGTTGCCAGTCCGGATCCGTAAGCTTTTGAGACAACCCCTCGTACTCGCCCGCCCTGCAATTGGCCAGGTTGCGGCGTTTTTCTTCTGATGCTGCAAATTCGTAACAGTATATCGGAATATCCAGTTCGTTACCGATTCGTTCGGCCAACCGACGGGCATACACTGCCGTTTCTTCCATCGAAATTCCCCTTACAGGAACCAGCGGCAATACGTCGGTGGCTCCAAAACGAGGATGTTCGCCCTTATGTTTTCTCATATCGATAAGTTCGGCAGCCTTTTTCACGGCACGGAAAGCCGCCTCGCACACCGGCTGGGGCTCTCCTACAAAGGTCACTACTGTTCGGTTAGTGGCTTTACCGGGATCAATACCGATCACCTGCACTCCCTCCACTTTATCGATCTCTTCTACTATACGATGGATAACCGTGAGGTCGCGGCCCTCACTGAAATTAGGCACACATTCGATAAGCTGGTTCATTATAATTGCTTAGTATTAATTGTTAACATTTTTCCATTTTTTATGACTATCGACGGGCGAAGTTCACCCTGGCGATATAACACTTCCCGGTAGTCGTTAGTTTGAAAAGCAATAATATCGGCCTTCATCCCCTTTTGAAGTTTGCCCCGGTCGCCGAGCTTCAATGCCGCAGCAGCCCGGTAAGTAATGGCCGCCCATACTTCGGCCGTCGACAACTGCTGGGCTGCACCTAATATAGCAGCTTGTGCAAGTAAATTTCCCATAGGCGCCGACCCCGGATTCCAATCGGAGGCAATAGCCAGTGCATTGTCCGCATCAAGCAACTTCCGGGCGGGAGCAAACGGTTCGCCGAGTCCCAGCGAAGCCCCGGGTAAAGCAACAGCAATAGTCGATCCCTGAGCCAGGGTAGTTATTTCCTTTGCACCGGCCGCTTCGAGGTGATCTATACTCAGCGCATGCAGATCATTGGCAACAGCCGCTGCCCCGGCTGTAAACTGATCGCCGTGAATTACCAGATCGAATCCCCTATCACGTGCAGCCTGCAGATAATACCGGGCTGCAGCTTCCGAAAACGCACCTTTTTCAATAAACACATCTACCCTGGAAGCCAGATTCCTGCGTTTTACTTCGGGAAGCAGCTCATTCAGAAGAACGGTGAGATACTCTTCTTCCGACACTACGGAACCCTTTTTATATTCGGGAGGTACCACATGAGCGGCCAGACAGGTAGGCACAAGATCGGCAGCTGTTTGCCTGTTGGCGTCGGCAATAGCTTCCAGTATTTTCAATTCGTGGTGCACTGTCAAACCATATCCGCTTTTCACTTCGATAGTGGTTATTCCCCGTGACAATAAAAGGTTGGCCCGCTGAAGAGTCAGTTGCACCAATTCATCGGATGTGGCTGCACGGGTTTTACGAACAGTATCGAGAATGCCTCCTCCCGCTGTTGCTATTTCAAGATAGCTTTTCCCCGACAGCCGAAGTGCGTAATCGGCAGCTCTCGACCCCGCCCAACAAAGATGGGTATGTGCGTCGATCATTCCAGGGAAAGCCACCAGATTGCGCTCGACAGGAACCAGTTTCTTCTCGGCGTAACGGATGCGCAATTCGGCAAAACTTCCCACTTCGACGATGCAACCATTGCGCACCACAATCCCTGCATCCGGAATAATCTCCAGTTGATCGTCGGTGATGGGTCCTCGTAAAGGGAGCGAAGCCATCGTAAGAAGTTGAGTAAACGGACCTATTAGCATAATGGATAAAGAAGTTGGAGTATAAGTAGTTGGATGATTTTATCCGCCAATCGTCCACGGATCACCGTTCAAAAGAGTTTCATATCCTGCATCGCTATGCCTGTACACTCCCATTGCCGGATCGTTGAACAATACCCTGTGCAGACAAGCAGCTGCACGGTCGGTGCCATCGGCCACCACCACCATACCGGCATGCTGCGAATAGCCCATTCCTACTCCACCTCCGTGGTGAAACGAAATCCAGGTCGCCCCCCCGCTTGCATTGGCCATCAGGTTGAGTAAAGGCCAGTCCGACACAGCATCCGAACCATCGGGCATTCCTTCTGTCTCGCGGTAGGGCGAAGCAACCGAACCGCAGTCGAGGTGGTCCCGGCCAATCACGATAGGCGCCTTTATTTTTCCGGTTCGCACCAGTTCGTTGAAGAGTAATCCGGCCTGTTCCCTTTCACCGAGTCCCAGCCAGCAAATGCGACTGGGCAAACCCTGGAAGGATACTTTCTCCCGCGCCTGAAGCAACCAGCTGTGCAGGTGTTCGTTTTCAGGAAAGAGCTCCGTCAGCGCCCTATCGGTAGTATAAATATCTTCGGGATCGCCCGAGAGTGCCACCCAGCGGAACGGACCTTTGCCCTGACAAAACAGCGGACGAATAAACCTGGGAACAAATCCCTGGAAATCAAACGCATTCAGCTCTCCCCCCTGCCGGGCAAATTCGCGAAGATTGTTACCGTAGTCGAAGGTAATGCTGCCCCTGCGCTGCAATTCGAGCATAAATCCTACATGCCGGGCCATGCTCTTCAGCGACCGGCGTTTATATTCTTCCGGATTCTCGGCTCTCAGCCGGCCGGCCTCGGCCAATGTATGACCATTGGGCACATAGCCGTTCAAAGGATCGTGAGCCGATGTCTGATCGGTAAGAATATCGGGTATGATAGTATCCTTGAGGAGGTTTTCGAGTAAATCGCCAATATCGCCCACCCAGCCGATCGAAACCGCCTCACCAGCTTCAATGGCTTCCAGTGTCCAGCGCTTTGCTTCTTCGTAATCCGCAGTCATCCGGTCGATGTAGCGGGTGTCCAATCGTTTCTGAATGCGGGTCGCGTCTACATCGGCTCCAAGATATACAGCTCCGGCCATCGTCGCCGCCAGAGGCTGAGCACCACTCATCCCCCCTATCCCGCCCGACACGATCAGCCGGCCCTTCAGATTTCCGCCGAAGTGTTGTCGTCCGCATTCGGCAAAAGTTTCGTAAGTGCCCTGTAAAATTCCCTGTGAACCAATGTAAATCCAGCTTCCTGCCGTCATCTGGCCATACATCATCAGCCCACGGGCTTTAAGTTCTTCAAAATGTTCCCAGTTTGCCCAGGCAGGCACCAGGTTGCTGTTGGCAATAAGCACCCGTGGCGCTTCGGGATGCGAGCGAATCAACCCCACCGGCTTGCCCGATTGTACAAGCAACGAGTGATGTTCGTCCATCTCGAGCAATATCCGGATAATTTCGCGGACAGATTCCGGATTCCGGGCCGCCTGACCGGTTCCTCCATACACAATAAGGTTGGCAGGATCCTCGGCCACTGCAGCATCTAAATTATTAAGCAGCATACGAATAGGCGCTTCGGTAGTCCACGAGCGGGCATGTAAGCGAGTGCCCCGGGGTGCCGTATAAAACGGATGTGCCGCGTAAGTATCAATAAATTCCGAATATTTCATGGTCTTCGTTTTTAAAGTTGATTTGATGAATCTGAGCTGTAGCATTCAATTCGGCGATCATTTCCCTGGAGCGAAGCAAGGCAATCGCTTGTTCGATATCGGCATAAAACACCCGGTCGGTATCGGCAAAACTAATGTAGCGACGAACCACCTCATGGGCTTTTTCAACCAGCAGACCCGACTTCAGCGGACGGCGAAAATCGAAACCCTGTGCTGCCGTCAGCATCTCTATCGCCAGTATTTTTTCGAGATTATCAACAATTTTCAGGCTTTTGCGAACACCTATCGATCCCATGCTCACATGATCTTCCTGCCCCAACGAGGTGGGAATACTATCGGCACTGGCCGGGAAGCAGAGTGTTTTATTCTCGCTTGTCAACGCAGCCGTACTGTATTGCAGAATCATAAATCCGGAGTTGAGTCCTGTATGTTCGAGCAGCAACTTCGGTAATCCGGGAACACTTTCCATCATCGACAAATACACCCGCCGGTCGGATACATTACCCAGTTCGGCAGCAGCCAGTCCTGCATAATCGATGGGCAGCGCAATGGGTTGTCCGTGAAAATGTCCGCCGCTTATCGTTTTATCTTCCGTAAAAATAATCGGATTATCGGTCACCGAATTAATCTCGGTGAGTATCATTTCTTTCAGATGCAGCCAGGCATTGCGCGAAGCTCCGTGAATCTGAGGAATACAACGCAGGGAATAAGGATCCTGAACGCGGTGGCAGTTTTTATGCGAAGTCACCATCTGCGAACGATTCAACAAGGTTCGCATCCGTTCTGCCACATAAGTGGAACCTGCATAAGGTCTGAGCCGGTGCAATTCTTCGTCAAAACATTTTACCGAGCCCAACATCGCTTCGTGATTAATGGCTGCTATAATATCGGCATGATCGAGACAATTCTGTAGCTTTTCGAGCAGAAGGATGGCGTGTGCACTCATAAATTGCGTACCGTTAATAAGTGCGAGTCCCTCTTTCGGACCCAGTTCAACCGGGGAGAGTCCATGCTGTTTCAGGATCACTTCCGTTGCCATTGGCTTTCCCTCCACCCACACCTGCCCCATGCCGATCAAGGGCAGAAAAAGATGCGAAAGAGGCGCCAGGTCGCCCGACGCACCCACCGATCCTTGTTCGGGAACGCAGGGAATAACCCTGTTTTCGATATGCCACAAAATTCGTTCGATCGTTTCGATAGCTATACCCGAATAGCCCTTGCACAAAGCATGCAACTTGAGAATCATCATCAGCAATGCAATTTCGGGGTCGATAAACCGGCCCACTCCCACGCTGTGGCTCATCAATAAATTGTACTGAAGTTTCCGTGTATCTTCTTCGTCGATCAGCGTGGTACAAAGCGGACCAAAACCGGTGTTGATACCATATACTATTTTCTGTTTGTGAACGATACGTTCCACCACCCGCCTGTTGCGGTTCACTCTGGCCCGTGCATGCGCCGATACCACTCCTTGTACATTGCCCCGGGCAATTCCAAGAGCAATTCCTATGGTCATCTCATCGTCGCCATACAGAAATTCGCGAAACAATTTCTCGTCTCTCATGTGTTTTTCGATTTAAGGATTGGAATGATTATTCCATTTACTTGCAAATATAAAAGAATGTTTTGAGACTTTGCCCCTGAAATTAAATTATATTTTTACATTTGCAGCACTTTCAATAAACACAAGAATGAAATACACATTTTTAGTACTTTCCTTCCTCCTGGCTTCCACTGTTATGTTTGCCCAGGACTACGACCCGGCCTTAGCCGAAGAGTTGGGCGCCGACGAGCGCGGCATGAAATGGTACGTATTGGTGATTCTGAAAACCGGACCCACCGAAGTAAGCGAAAAACAGCAGCTCGACAGTATTTTTGCCGGGCATATGCAAAACATTGGCCGTATGTCGGAAGCAGGGTGGCTGGTTTCGGCAGGGCCGATCGGGAAAAACGAACGCCGGTATCGCGGGATTTATATTTTTGATGTGCGTACGATAGCTGAAGCTGAGAAGCTGGTCGTTACCGATCCGGCAGTAGCGGCCGGAGTATTAGCTGCTGAGTATTATCCGTGGTATGCATCGGCAGCTTTACCCATCCATAAAAAATACCACAAGAAAATTCAAAAGAAAGGATTATAAAAAAAATCTGCCGGGGTTACCGGCAGACCTTTTAACTTATTGAATTTCGATCGCCCTCACAGGCCGGTCCTTCGCATGATCCATTTTCGGGATCTCCACTTTCAGGATGCCGTTGTCGTAGCGCGCCGAGATATTATCGCGGTCGGTACTGTCGGGCAGGCTGAATGAACGGCAAAACGACTGGTAGCTGAATTCACGGCGAGTGAATTGCTGATCATCGCTGGTTTCCTTTTCTACCTTCTTTTCCGACGAAATCGTCAGCACATCCTTGTTGAGTTCGATTTTAAAATCGCCCTTTTCGAAGCCCGGTGCGGCCATCTCCACTTCGAACCGGTCGGCGCTTTCCTTAATATTTACGGCCGGAAGCGTCGTATTGGTGTTCGAAAAATTCCGGTTCGTCCAATCCAACCAGTCACGATCGAAAAAATCATTGAAAAAGCTCGGCCATGCTGGTACATTCTGAGTTCTTTTAATGAGTGTCATAACTACCTCCTATTTTAATGTTGTTAGTATTTTTGTTTTTTCGGTAAAGAAAATTGCAAAAGAAATGCCAGGGAGTTGCCATTACCACATAACAAGATAATAATCAATAATTTATACAATAATTCTCTTTTTATCCAACTGCCAATTTGACAAGATAAGCGACATATCGGCAGATTAAAGGATTTTTCTCCTGTAAAAACGGCTTTAAAGGTAACCTACATTGAATTGAGTCTACATTGCAACCAACAGCTACGGAGTACCTTCAACAACATCGGCACGATCTGCTCAAGCCATTGATAAATAAAGTCGACCAGAACTTTTCAAGCCCCGGCTTGTTACAAGTAGTAAACTTTAAATATTATGGCATTTACCTTACAAATAGGCCAACCGGCCCCCGATTTTCAACTTCCGGCTACCGACGGCCGCACCTATCGGCTCAGCGATTTCAACTCCGGAACGCTGGTTATTTTTTTTACCTGCAACCATTGTCCGTATGTAGTAGGATCCGACGAAACCACCCGTGCCACAGCCTTGAAATACGCCGACAAAGGCGTTCGATTTGTGGCCATTAACTCCAATAGCAAGAACACATACGAAGAAGATAGCTTCCCTAATATGGTGAAAAGAATGGAGGAACATAACTTTCCGTGGACCTATCTTCACGACGAATCGCAGGAGATTGCACTGAAATACGGAGCCTTGCGAACTCCGCACTTCTTTGTATTCAATAGCGAACGTAAACTGATTTATACCGGGCGTGCCGTCGACAGTCCGCGCGATGCTTCCAAAATAACTGTCAACGATCTCGAACGGGCGCTCGACGAGCAACTGGCCGGCCGTCCTGTAAGCGTTCCGCTGACCAATCCTATTGGTTGCAACGTGAAATGGGACGGACAGGATAAGCATTGGATGCCTGGAGATGCCTGCGATCTGGTATAATTTTGAATGCATCCAACCAACTTTTAATCACTAATTTCAAATCCAATGGCATATCCATTTATACCCATCGGCCTCATTGCTATTTTCGCAATTTATTGTCTGTATCTCTTGCTCTATAAGAAAGACCGCAAAAAATTCAAAACCGCATTTTATCCGGGCCTACTGTTTATCGCCATATGGGGAGTACTTTATTATTTTCTGCTGCGCTAAACCACCGGCAAGGTAAAACTCATTGAAAACTCATCGGCCCGATACGAAAAAAGAACAAAACACCCGTCAAACAATAGTTATGTTCAATTACAAAGCACTTCTCCTTGTCCTCCTCATTAGTGCATTCACCATTGCCCTTGTATTTATCGGACACTGGACCAATGGCGTTGTGATCGTCGATAGTTTATCCTTGTCGGTCAACAAGCAACTGCTATATCAATCAACAACCCTGCTGGCCGCCATTGTGTTGATGTTGGTACTTCGGCGTGTAAAAAGGAGCACTTTCGACGAATATTTCCGTATCGGACATATTTCAGCGGCAATTAAACCTGAACCTTGGGTAGGGATACAGCCCAAAGCAACAGAAAACTGGTACCATTTTGGTCGAAATTTCGCCGTCATCATTTCCGCAGTCACAGCTCTTGTTATTTATTTTCAACTACTGAAAGGCAACGATTTATCGGCCGGCAAAATGGTACGGATTTTACCGTTCAGCATGCTGTTTGCCCTCACCAATTCATTCGTCGAAGAAAGCATTACCAGGCTGGGTGTAGTGGTAGCATTAAAAAATGTATTGAACGACCGGCAAATTGCTCTTGTTTCGGCTGTAGTATTCGGGACGGTACACTACTGGGGCAATCCGGGAGGAATCGCCGGAGTTCTGGTAGCCGGATTTTTAGGCTGGTTGCTGGCCAAATCCATACTCGAAACCAAAGGAATGTTCTGGGCATGGCTTATTCACTTTTTACAGGATGTGATTATATTTTCGGCCTTACTCTCCATCAACTAAGGTCAAGTCTTCAGAACATCAGCTTCCTGCACACATCGGATATACTCCGACGGTGTTTTTCCCACAATATTCTTAAACACCCGGTTGAAATACGACAAGTTGTCGAAGGCCAGCGAGTAAGCAATATTTTTAATGGAAACATTCTCATCAATAAGCTTTAATTGTGCTTTCTCTATCCTTTTCTTATTGATATATGCTACCGGAGTCATTTGCAAATCACGTTTAAAAAGCCGGATAAGATAATCTTCCGAGATATTGCAATAACCGGCTATATTTTTAAGCAACAGTTTAGTATGGAGATGTTCGCGAATGTATTGCGCGGCCTTATACACACGGCTATCGTTGTACAAATTGGTTTGTACAGCTTGTTTCAAAAAACATGAAAACAGCTGATTTATAATTCCTTTAGTTTGCATCAGCACATATGGCTCCAGACTCTGTCGCCGGGCAATACTGCTGAAAAATGCCCATTCCGACGAATAGGAATGAGGATCGTAGTGTCGTAATTCAAATCCGGGGTTTATTTCGAGCAATCTTTTCACGATCAGCTCTTCGAGTTCGGTTGCTGCAATTTCAACCGGAAAATCGAACTCTTCAAAAACACTCAGATTCGTGTCGTTATTTTCGTACACATGGATGTAATAGAGCATAAAACGACCGTCACATGCGTCATCATGTACTGTGTAAGGTGGAATCAGGTACAGATTCCCTGGCGTCAGCTTATATTTTTTCCCGTTTATCGAAAGCCACGCTTCCCCTTCCATTACCAGGTAAATTCTCAAAAAAGGACTGTTTACATTGCTGTAATTCCAATCGGCAACATGACGTGCCAAACCGATATTGAGCAAAATCGGATTATGGAGAAAAGAAGAAGGTAAACTGATCATCTGGCAATTTTTTTTGGGTAAAGATACACTATAATCTACAGAACCAGAATAATAAAACAATCAATTTAGCAGGCAAAACAGTCAGATATAATCTACGGTAAGATGACGGAGTAATAATTTCAATAACGGAATAGTATTATCAGTGGTCGAAATATTTGAACATATTGTTCTGAAAATAATGTACATTTGCATCCGTACATACAATTAAAATATCACTTTTAAAAGCACGTAATTAATTATGCCCTTGATCAAAACAATTAGAACAGCAGGTATTACTCTGACACTTTTCACATCTATTCAGTTGGCAGCGCAAATCACCTATCCGTCGCCTGTAAGTCCCGGCAACGAACCTATAGCTCCCGGCAAGTTCGAACCTACCTGGCAATCGCTTCAGCAATACGAGGTTCCGGAATGGTTCCGAAATGCAAAATTCGGAATTTGGGCACATTGGGGACCGCAATGTCAACCGGAGCAAGGCGACTGGTACGCCCGGTTTATGTACGAGCAGGGAAGCCGGCAATACAACTGGCATGTAGCTAATTACGGACATCCGTCGAAGGCAGGTTTCAAAGAAGTGATTAACGATTGGAAAGCCGAGAACTGGGACCCTCAGAAACTCGTAGCACTGTACAAACGGGCAGGAGCACAATATTTCTTTGCTATGGCCAATCATCACGACAATCTGGACATGTGGAACAGCAAATACCAGGAATGGAATACCACCCGTGTAGGCCCCAAAAAAGACATCCTCGCCGGATGGGCCGAGGCGGCTAAAAAACAAAAGCTACCTTTCGGATTAAGTGTTCATGCTGCACATGCCTGGACCTGGATGGAGACTGCACAACGGGCCGACAAGGGCGGCCAATTCGACGGTATCCCCTATGATGGCAAGCTTACAAAAGCCGACGGACACGGCACCTGGTGGGATGGTCTCGATCCTCAGGAATTATATGCTCAAAATCATCCGCTGAGCGAAGGTAGTCACGACATAGGCCGAATCCACAGCCAATGGGGTTGGGCAAACGGTGCTGCCATTCCTTCTCAGGAGTATTGCGATAAGTTTTACAACCGCACGGTAGATATGATTAATCAGTTTAATCCCGATTTGTTGTACTTCGACGATACCGGATTACCTCTTTACCCTGTAAGCGATGCAGGATTGAAAATCGCCGCTCATTTCTACAATCACAATATGGCTGTAAACAACGGAAAACTCAATGCCGTATTATTTGGAAAGATACTTACCGAGGAACAGAAGAAGAGTTTAGTGTGGGATGTGGAAAGAGGAGCTCCCGACCGCATTCAGTCGCAAGCATGGCAAACCTGCACCTGCATCGGAGATTGGCATTATAATCGTTCGGTATACGACCACAACCGTTACAAATCGGCCAAAGACGTCATCCATATGCTGATCGATGTGGTTAGTAAAAACGGCAATTTATTATTGAACATCCCTATCCGTGGCGACGGAACCATCGACGACAAAGGAATAGCAGTGTTGGAGGGAATTGCCGGCTGGATGGAAATTAATCAGGAAAGTATTTTTGAAACCCGTCCCTGGAAGGTATTCGGCGAAGGTCCGGCTGCCGAAAATGCCAATCCTTTACATGCACAGGGTTTTAACGAGGGTAAAGTGAAATTCTCGTCGAAAGATATTCGTTTTAATCAAAAAGGGAATATTCTGTACGCAACACTGATGGGGGTTCCCGACGGTACAATTACAATCACAAAACTGGGGAAAAAGGAAGTACAGAAAAAAATCAAGCGAATAACTGTGCTGGGAAGCAAGGAAAAACTGAATTGGAAACAGGAAGATAATCAATTAGTCATTCAGCGTCCGGCCACCATTCCCAACGACATTGCGGTAGTATTCAAGATTTGGTGAAACCTATGGCACATCAGGCTCTCACACAATTCGGAACCCGGCTTCAATGTTCGAGTTTCTCGGCCATAAACCGCTCGAGTTCAAACCGGACCGGACTTTCAAACGCCTCTACCCTCTCCTTGCAATCGTTTTTCCGGCAATGACTGCAATAGTTTTTAAAACACTCGTCGATGTGAAGGTGAAACACAATATCTTCTGAAAAACTGGAAGTTACTAATTCTTTCAGTTTTTCACCTTCACGGTGGGCATCCGACAGATAGGTGTCCCAGGGCAATACCAAATCGCAGTTTACATGAAACACATTGCCATATTTTATTAGTTTAAAATTATGGATATCGATCCAATCATCGCTTTTATTTTCGTTAATAAGCGATCCAAAGCGGTTGATGAGTTTAAAATCGGCCTCGTCCATCAGATAGGAAGTGGTTTCTTTCAATATTTTAATTCCTGTTATTATAATGATGGCTCCGAAAATGAGCGCTATCAAACTATCGAGCCAGGGAAGCTTCGTATAATACAAAAGAATCAATCCCACCACCAATCCGACCGATGAATAAGTATCGGACTGAAGGTGTTTGCCCCCCGACACCAACGCGATTGAATTGTGTTTTCGGCCGATCGATATACTGTACCATCCCAGGACATAGTTCAACACACCCGCAATGGCTACGATGACGATACCGGTATCCAGCTGCTGAATATCGGCCGGGACAAAAAATCGCTTCACTGCTTCGAAAATAATAAAAGCGCCGGCAATCATAATCAGAAATCCTTCGATAGAAGCTGAAAGAAATTCGGCTTTGCCATGACCGAAGGGATGATCTTCGTCGCGGGGTTTCAGCGACACATAAATCGCATAGAGGGTTATAAATCCTGTAGTTACATTCACAGTACTTTCGAGGGCATCAGTTAAAATACCAACCGAATTGGTCAGAAAATAGGCAATCAACTTTCCGATAAAAATCAGAAAAGAAGCAGTAGCAATAATGCGCTGAACCTTAAATTTGAGTTGTTGATTATCAGAATACGTTTGTTCCATGTTCATGACTGGTTATATAAAACATGCTCCCGATTCGGATCTTCCTTAAAAAGCCACTGTACTCCTTTTAAGTTACCGATCGTTTCCAATGACGGTTGGAGACGTAAAAGTATAAAAAAAAATCGTATGTTTGTTCCTCAAATTTAAAATTCACACAACATGAAACAAATGATCACTTTTCTAATGCTATGGGTAATAACAGCAAGTTTGCAGGCACAGGACCTGAAACCCATCCAACTCAACAAACCCAATTTAAAAAGGGGATCAACCGTAATGCAGGCCCTAAACGACCGAAAGTCGGGTAATGAATTCTCCGATCGGATGATCAGTGATCAGGATTTATCCGATTTAATGTGGGCAGCCAACGGTATCAACCGGCCCGAAACAGGCAAACGAACGGCAGCATCGGCTATGAACAAGCAGGAAGTAGCCCTTTACACCTTTACTAATGAAGGCGTGCACGTATATGACGCTAAAGGTCACCGACTGACGCCGGTTGTAGCGGGCGATCATCGGAAATTATTCGGAGAACGGGGTATGGCCCCCCTTATTATACTCATGGTAACCGACTTATCAAAATTCGATAATCAGGCAGCCGCCTCTTACAAAGAAGAATGGGGTGCCATCGACACCGGTATCGTATCCCAAAACATCGCTTTATTTTGTGCTGCCAACGGTATCAGCACACGTCCAAGAGCATTCATGAACCGTGAAGGCATTATCAGATTATTGAAATTGAACGAATGGCAACGTCCGATGCTTAACCATGCAGTAGGCTTTGCAAAGTAAAAGTCAATTCAAGGTGATCACAAAATTCTGGAGTAGCGAATCGCCGGCAAGACTAGTTCCGCCGCTTTCTTGTTGCACCAGATCGGTAGTATGTTCCAGGGGTAATGAATCGTACACAGGCAGTTGTTCATATACGACTACCGGTCGATCGACATACACCGTACGATATTCGACTTCGTGCACAGGTCGATCGACATAACGAATCAGCTCTCGTACTTGCAGTTGAGGTTCCTGGTTGGGAGCAAACATCACGCCCAAACTATAACCTAACGACAATAAAACGATTGCTACAGCAGCAAACCGAAGAAAGCGCCAGGATAAAAATCCGGGTCGGACAGCAACCGCATGAAGCATTGGTTCGGATGGTGAATTCTGATTTTTCACTGAGGCATATCGAGCTTTAAAGGCTGCATCGAGCTTATCTTTCGTTATATCCAGCGGCTTAACCTGCGCAGATTCCCGGAGGGGCATTTGCCGATGCAAAGCATACATAGTTCTGTACAGCTCTTCTCCCATTTCGCTGCATACCCGTACCTGCTGCTGAGGAGTAAGGTCTTCAAATGCCCTGGTTAGCGGCCAGTCTTCAATATTCGGATTCATAGAGAATAATTTTTATTTTGATTTAACACAATAAGTGTCCTGAGAATAGCGCGTCGAAATCATGTTACTACAACTCGGGTTTATAGAATATTAATTTCCGGGCAAGCTTTCGGGTTAACGTAAACAAGCGCGATTTTACCGTTCCTTCGGCACAGTTGATATATTCGGCTATTTGCTTCACGCTTAACTCTTCCGAGAATCTCAAGTTGAAAAGCAACTGCGATTGAGGTTCCAGATTTGCCACCTCTTTTTGTAACTGAGAGTAAAACAACTCCCGATCGTTATTATCTTGTATCGACAGCTCTGCACCTTCGTCGAGCGTTACGTTTACCGAGCGTACACGTCGACTACGGTATTCATTTTTAACCATATTACCGGCAAGCGTGTACAACCAGGTGGAAAAACGCCGGTTACAATCGAAGCATTCAGGATGTTCGATCAGTTTTAGAAATAAATCGTGTAATAAATCTTCAGCTCGCTGACGGTCGTAGTTCAACATCCTGTAGAAAAAGTTCACTATATTGGAAGCGTAACGACGATACAATTCATCAAAAGCTGTCTGCTCGCCAGAGGCAAGCAGACCCATGAGTTCCTCATCCGATAATTGGTTTTGCTGGTTACTAGTGCTCAGCATCCTTTATTTATCTAAATATTGCACCCATTCTTCTTTTTTCACCTGAAGCGCTAACTCTCTTGCGCGATTTTTATATTTTCCGGCGTTCACCTTGTCGTTTTTTGCCTGAAAGTTTTCGTACAGTTTCATAAATACCATAAAATAACCCGATTTCAATCTATCGATCGACGATTGTGCATAGGTAGTATAAAAACTTTCTTTAAGGAAATCGAGCAAATAAAGATTTTCGACATTGTTGCGCAGTACCAGCATATTATCAAACGGCTTATTGCTATACTTGTACGCTAATCCGACAAAATACATCTTATCTTTATAAGGTTCGTAAATTTCCGATGCAGCAAATAGCGAAACATACAGTGGACGATGAGTTGCAAATCGCACCAGGTGTTGAAATATATCGGATAGATGAATATTGCTGTCTTTGTCGAAAACTAAAGCAGGAATGCCTTCATTGGCAAAAATCCGATTCCGGTAGTTTTCATAAACCGCGAGCGACACATTGAGCACCAGCACGTCGGGACGAATTTTTTTAACCTGCTGCAACAACCAGTATGGAAAAGTATCATTGTCGCCTGTCACCAATAAAATCGAATTAGGTTCGAGACTAACCAGATTATTGTATGCATTCATCATAAACTCCTGAGGCATTTCATTGCTGTCGTACCAGCGCCGGCAAGCTTCGGAAAAAGCAACCGAATCATTTTCATATTGGTACATTACGAGCAAATCGGGTAACAGCACCGGATCAGCCGGGCGAAGTTGCAATGCTTTCTTTAGGCTTATTCTACCTTCATCGGTAACTGTTTTCTCATGGTAAGCCTTCAGAAAATAATACTCAAAAGTTTCGGGAATCCGCACTGCAGCCAGCTGCACGAGTTCCTCTTGTTTCAGGAAAAAGCTCCCCAGTTGCAACGACCATTTTTCGTGATTAGCCATTGCTGCGTACCGATTGGCCCTAAACCAATTGATCCAGGCCGTACGATCGGTTATACCGCTGTCGATTTCGCTACGCCAGGCTTTTGCCTGCTGTTCGTACCAATCGTATTCACAAGTAACCCGGGTCAAGGGATAAACGGTGGCAGGTTGCTGAGCTGCTACTGATGTAATGCAAAAAAGAGCAAGAAATAATTGTTTCATAATCCGACAAATTTAATGTGTTTTGTCTGATTATACACCCCAATGCATGAAACGTTCAGATTTTATTCACTTGATTCGTCAAAAATGTATAAAATCAACAGATTATTTCGCTGTACAATACTTATTTCACTCACATATTCCATCTACATTGCAACTTTGACCTTGTTGTATTTCCAGTTGTGGCACAGGGTTCTGTTCACGCCACTCGGAAAACGATTTTTGTAACGTTTCAAAAAAAACGTGGGATGGTTGAGCTCCCGATATGGCATACTTACGATTAAAAACAAAAAAAGGAACTCCGTTGACGCCTAAATTGCGGGCCTCCTGAATATCCCGGTTTACTTCAATAGCATAGCGGTGATCGTCCAATACGTCCTGCATCGTTTTTTCGTCGAAACCAAGTTCAGCTCCGAGTTTTGCGAGAGTTGTATGATCCGCGATATTCTCGCCATCGGTAAAAAAAGCCTTGAATAAACGTTCTTCAGCCTCATTTCCTTTGTTGTGCAACTTGGCAAACTGAATAAAACAATGCGCTTTGTGTGAATTTACCATCACTGCATCGTCAAACTTATAATCCAGTCCTACCTGTCGCGCCGAATGTGTTACATTCTGCAGCATTACCTTCACCTGTTCATTACTTAATCCTTTTCGTCGAACTAAATATTGTTCGTAACTTTCGTTCGCTTCTTCGGGCATCGATGAATCGAGTTGAAAACTTTTCCAGATTATGTCAAGAGTATCGCGATCGGCAAATTGTGCCAGGGCCCGCTCAAAGTTTCGTTTTCCGATATAACAAAACGGACAAATCACATCGCTCCAAATTTCTACTTTCATACTTACTTCAATTTTTACAGGTTATACGAAACAGGCATACTTACAATACGATCAATATCGAACGCTAGGTTAAAGTTGCTCGTTTCATAGTCACTACAAACAATAATCGCCAGAATTTAAGATAACAAGTCTGGCGAATAAAAGTTGTCTCATCCTTAACTATCGATAATAATAAAAAACAACACTCAAACAGTTCAAGTCGTAAAAAACATTCAAAACCATAGCTTTTTTAATATATATTTTTCATTTTTCAACCCAAAAACTGCTCTGATTTAAAATTAACTCACTATATTTGTGCCAACTAACACCTTTATTTACCTTTTAATCTTATACAGTTATGAAAAAACATTCGGAAACAGGAATTATTCGGAACATCACAAATTTTGAAAGTTTATTATCGTTTATTAGTGCTTATGGTGAGCGATATAATCCATCACGAGAAAGCATAAAACTCAAGGCCTTGCAAAACAAACTGGCTGAATGTAAGTTTGTAATGAGTAAATATGAAAATGCTCACTCGGCTTATACCTTGGCTGTCGATGCGCGTAAATTATCGTTCGAGCCTATTAACAAAATAGCGACTAAAGTTATTAACTTCCTAAAATCAAGCGAATCGTCGGCATTGGTCGATGAGAGTGTACAATCGATCGTACGAAAATTGAGAGGGAGCAGACCTAAAAGAAAACCAAGCGACGACGACATTAAAATCTCTGCTGCAAACGGGATCGAAATTCGCAAACACTCAACTGCTCAACTGGGCTATGACAACAAACTGGATCATTTTGGCAATCTGATAACACTACTATCTAAAATTCCAGAATATGCCCCCAATGAAGAAAATCTAAAAATCGAGACTTTAACGAAAATCTATACTTCCTTAATAGAAAGCAATAAAAGTGCAATTCAGGCATCGATTCAATTTGAGTTGACCAGAAATGAACGAAACCAGCTATTATACCGACCTTTAACCGGATTAGTAGATATAGCTATCGACACAAAAAACTATCTGAAATCGATCATAGGGAGTGCTGATCCGGATTATCATCAAGTATGTAAACTGAAATTTAAATCTAAGTAAAGATATTTCCGGTTCATCAACTGCAATCTGGTTGTAACAGATTGCAGTTGATAAAAGCAGATCGGCCAAAGCTAAATACTCAGTGGATTTAAATATTCCATGAAAAGATATTCGTAAAATAACATCGCCATTAAATTATCAGCAATCAGACAATTGTCAGTTAACATCAAACTTATGAAAACAGCTATCAGCCTGATAATATTCAACAATAGTCTTAACTTTAACACCATTGAATAACCTTAACAGTCATTGAATACCTTTGCCGCAACATTGCAACGGAAGAAAAAATATTTAAGATTTATTCGGCAAAATATTTCAAGAAAAGGGAAACTATTTCTGAGCCAAACTGTTGAATTGGCATGCTACTGCAGTTGGTTATTGGAAATAAATATATGAAACGAAAAAATATGGGAATTTTTGCTGTTGTTTTATTAACCTTAGTAATGTTACCTTTGGCTATTTTGAATCTTCCTCAATTTGGCAAGCCAGCAAAAGGCGAAAGGTTACGACGCATAGAAGCTTCTCTCCAGTATAGTCAGGGGTCGTTCAAGAACATAAGCGAAACTCCCTCCTTCACATCCGACGACAACGTATTCACCACCTTTTGGAAGATGTTTTTCGGTCGTCGCGAACGCCTTCGCCCCGAGCATCAACTTCCATCAACAAAAACAGAGCTAAGCACACTTCCTGCTGAGCAAAATTATCTTATCTGGATGGGACATTCGTCGTATTTCATGCAACTAGACGGAAAAAAAATACTTGTCGATCCGGTGTTAAGCGGATATGCTTCTCCTTTTTCGATGCTTATCAAAGCCTTTGAAGGGAGTTCGGAATATACTTCCGATGATATTCCGGAAATTGATTATCTGATTATTACCCATGACCATTGGGATCATCTGGACATGCACACAATCCGCGATATACATACAAGGGTAAAGCAGATATATACCGGTTTGGGGGTTGGTGCGCACCTGGAACACTGGGGGGTCGACGCAGCAAAAATCAATGAATTTGACTGGAACGATTCATTGTTCCTAAACGATGGTTTTCAGCTGCATGCCACCCCGGCACGGCACTTTTCAGGTCGAGGATTGAAGCGTAACCAGACACTCTGGGTTTCGTTTGTATTGCAAACCCCATCCTTGAAAATATTTATTGGAGGAGATGGAGGTTATGATCGTCATTTTACCGATATTGGTGAAAAATTCGGGCCATTTGATTTGGTTCTATTGGAAGCCGGACAGTACGATAAACGCTGGAAGTACATTCACATGCATCCTGAAGAAGTCGTACAAGCAGCTTCCGACCTGAAAGCGCGCAGGTTGATTCCCATCCATAATTCAAAATTTGCATTGGCAGCCCATGCCTGGGATGAGCCTTTGATAAAAATAAGTGAACAATACAACCAAGTACGGCCCGATTATGAGTTACTTACACCGATGATCGGTGAACAACTGGAGATACTGAACGCTCGAACATCTCCCTGGTGGAACCCTTAAATGCATTCCACCTTATTTCTTTAATTTGATCGGCTTAAAATTTACCAGAAATATTCCGCCAAGTATCACCACACCCCCCAGCAATTCGGTAGCCGTAAGCATTTCGCCCAGTACCGGTACCGAAAAAACAGCCGTAAAAACAGTTTGCGACAATAAACTTACCGAAGCAACGGTTGGATTAATATGTCCGAGCGCCTGATTTATGGTAATCCAACCAACCACCTGGGGAACCAGTCCTAATGCAACCAAGGCCCACCAGGTTGTAGTACTGAACCCCCACAAGGGAGTAGCCGTAACCGCAGCTATGAGTCCAAGCACGACAGTACTTGCGATCATCGAGATCGTCGTAAAACTCAATGTATCGAGGGTGTTTCGTCCGCGTCTAACGGTAAGAAGATAAGCTCCGTAGAAGATACTGGCAGCGATGGCAAGCGTGTTGCCTGTTGAAAACTCGAACCGGATCAACTCTTCGATACCGATAACCAACGCTACGCCCAGCATAGCTACAATTGTTCCCGGCCAAAACAACTTGCCAGGTCGCTCGCGTAAAAACAACAGCATCCCCAACCCCACCCATACCGGAGCAAGATTAGCCAACAAAGTAGAAATGGAAGCTTTCGAAAGCATTATTGAAGTATTCCAAAGTGCTATATCGAACGCAAAAAGAACACCACAGACGATCGCGATTCGGACACCATGCCAGTCGCGCACAGGCTTACGATAATACAACCAAAATGGAATAATTCCAAGGGTGCCAAACAGCAAACGATAGAAACCGGAACCGAATCCGCTGATTCCCGCAATTTTAACGAGTATAGCCGACCATGAAATACAAACGATTCCCGTTGCCAGCAACATATAGTTGAACCAGGCCCTAGAGGCCAGTTGTTTTGACATATAATTTACACATAAAGCATTAATGAAACCACAACACAAACAAAAAGGTGCAAAGATAATCGAAATTTAATTATACCACTACAAATATTTCCTTATCGTGTTACGGAATTTCTCAGGATTTAACGGCTTAGTTAGAATCTCATTCATGCCTGCTTCAATACATTTTTCCTGTTCTTCGCGCAAAACGCCTGCAGTCAGCGCAATAATCGGGACGCGGCTCATTACCTCCAAAGCACGTATAGCACGAGTTGCTTCGATACCATCCATTTCGGGCATTTGAACATCCATCAGCACCAAATCGGGTCGATGTTCGGTAAACGCCTTCAGAGCCTGTACTCCATTTTCAGCTTCTATAAGTTCAGATGCCGGCAATATTGTGTTAAGAAGTGCGCGCATCATCATCATGTTAATTTCGACATCCTCGACAATCAATACCTTTAATTGTTTCAACGAAAGTTCAGTGGTTCCCGAAGCACTTTCTTCATACACTACCTGCTGTCCTTCTTCTACAGTCGTAACTAATTCAAAGAAAAAGACAGATCCTTTTCCAAGTTGACTCTGAAAATGAATTTTACTACCCATCTCTTTAGCAATCAAATCGGAAATTACCAAACCCAGGCCGGTACCTCCAAATTTCCGGGTAGTTGAACTGTCGGCCTGTGAAAACGCTTTAAATAATTTCAATTTCTGTTCATCCGAAATACCAATCCCTGTATCCCGTACCGAAAACTTCAGCTTCGCCTGTTGGTTATCAGAGATTTCACAATCAACTTTCAATTCCACTTCACCTTGTTTTGTGAATTTGACCGCGTTACTCATTAAATTGGTAAGAATTTGCTGCAACCGGATCGGATCGATTACAGCAAAACGGGGCATAGCCGGATCAATCGTCAATATAACATTCAACAGTTTTTTCTCTGCTGTATATTTCACGATATCAACACAATTCTCCAGGAGCTCCACTACATCGGTTTTAATTTGCTCCAGGATAAGCAATCCCGCTTCAATTTTCGAGAAATCGAGAATGTCGTTTACAATCCCCAGCAAGGCATGCCCCGAAACATTGGCATTGTTGACATACTCTTTCTGAACAGGATTAAGGCGAGTATTTTTCAACAAATCGGTAAAGCCGATAATTGCATTCAGCGGCGTGCGGATTTCATGACTCATGGTGGCCAGAAACTCCGATTTAGCCTTACTGGCTTCTTCCGCAACTTCTTTAGCCTTCAAAAGTTCCGCCTCCAATCCTTTGCGAATACTGATATCGCGCAGTACAAACATACGACCTGCATTTTTACCGTTCCGGTACGTCAGGTTAGTAACCCTTACATCGTACCATCGAATCAGCTCACCATCATTCAGTTCATATTCGGTACGTCCCTCTTCCATTTCAAGAAACCGGTACATCAGGTCGGGATAAGCCGAATGTGCGATATTGGGTTCGGCCCCTATCGATTCGCGTCGCAGATGCAGTACCCGCTGTGCCGACTCGTTTATCTCTACCACACGATTCTGATTGTCGAGCACAAAAGCGCTATCGCTCATATTCCGGAATAAAATATCGTACGCAACCGGCATGAGGTCAAACAAATTATTGCGCGACATGCTCCAGAGAATAGCAGCCACCATCACCGTGAACGAAATAGGGGTAATTTCGATACCGGCGGGTGAATTGCCAGTAATATACAAAATATTAGCTATCCATGGAAACGAGCTGGAAACAAGGAGAGCCTGGTATTGCTTTTTCAACACCCCTTCGGAACGTATAATACGATATACTATAAGCGCCGTGGTGATCAGAATTAGGGAATAGGAATATACGATTGTCAATATCTTGGCAGGGCCGGTTCCGTATAAAATACGCGATTCGGGATCAGATGTTGCCCGGGTAAAGGTGGGCCACATCCAGCCGTGCAAATCGTTTGTCCAGGCAAATGCAACAATAAATACCGGTACCACTAAAAACCATAATAACCGGGGGCCGTACCAATGTTTAAGCAGCCCCATATACCTGATATTAAAAATAAACCAAACGAAAGGAACAAACGGTATGGTGAAATAGGTGAATTTGGAGAAAAGAATTTTTGTTTCCAGCGAAGTGACCATATCTTCGACGCCTCCAAACACGGACCAGAAAAAAATCAGCACAATCAACGTAAGAAACCAATTACCACCGGGAATATCTTTTTTACTCCAGAAATGTACCACCATAACTACAAGAGCCATAGCAGTAAAAATCATAATTAAACCCGGCAGAGTATAATGCATATGCTACGTTTTCGGAAAATTAAAACTGAACAGCCACAAAAGTAACCGTTTTTCTGTAAAATGGTACAGTATTAACGGAAAATTAAATCGTTTTTTTATGAATCAACAGGTTATAATTTCAAATTAAACCGGCGTTCACACGAAAATAATTGAATTGTCCTCCATCTTTACATTTTTGTCTCTGCAACGACAGAAGTTGTGTTCTATCTTTGTATCGGTCAAAATAATAATAATGATGAACAAAACACATTTTCTGGCATTATTGCTGGTTGCAGGTTTGGGATGGCTGGAAGCTCAGACACGTTTACCGATGGTGCACGACCCGGTGATGGCCCAACACAACGGAAAGTATTATATGTTTTCCACCGGACGAGGCATCGCTATGCATTCGTCGAACGATCTGGTACACTGGAACTATGAAGGACCGGTATTTCGAAACGACTTAACCTGGGCGCAGGAACTGATAAAGGGGTTCCGTAATCATATATGGGCGCCCGATATTATTTTCCATAAGGGGAAGTACCATCTGTTTTATTCCATTTCAACCTTTGGTAAAAACAATTCGGCCATTGGTCATGCCACCAACCCTACCCTGGATAAAAACGATCCGGCTTACGCGTGGACCGATCACGGATTATTGCTGCAATCGGTGGTACATCGTGACTTCTGGAATGCCATCGATCCGAATATAATAATTGATGAATCTGGAACGCCGTGGATGACCTTTGGATCGTTCTGGGGTGGTTTAAAACTTGTAAAGCTCACCAGCGACTTAACGAAGCCGGCAGAACCACAGGAATGGCATACGTTGGTCAAGGGGCAACGTTCGCCTTTCCTCAACGACGCCGAACCCGGCGACGGAGCAGTGGAAGCTCCTTTTATAGTGAAGAAAGACGATTACTACTACTTGTTTGCTTCCTACGATTATTGCTGCCGGAAAGCGAAAAGCGATTATAATATTCGTGTGGGACGATCGAAAGACGTACGCGGTCCGTACCTGGACAAAGACGGAGTTTCGATGGCACAAGGCGGAGGAACCCCGGTGATGCAGGGAAATGAAGAATGGGCAGGTGTTGGACATAATGCAGCCTACACCTTCGACGGTACCGATTACCTGATTGCGCATGCCTATCTCAAGGCCGAAGATGGGGCTTCCAAACTAATCATACGAGAAATTCACTGGGATATAGAGGGTTGGCCACAGGTCAGCTGGAACGAGCGTGCACCGACAGGTGTTCGTCATCATTTAAAATTAGATTCGATACGCTTGAGCGATCCGTATATTCTGGCCGACAAAGCTACACAAACCTATTACATGACTGGTACCGGAGGCAAGCTTTGGAAGAGTAAGGATCTGGAAAACTGGAGTGGTCCCTATTCGGTTTTGAAAACCGATCCGAAATCGTGGATGGGTCCGCGGCCGATGGTATGGGCAGCCGAGCTTCATGCGTATAAAGGTAAATTTTATAATTTCGCCACCTTTACCAACCGGGAAGTTAAAATCGATACGGTAGACGGGAATGTAATTGAACGCCGTGCGTCGCATGTTTTGGTGAGCGATAAACCCGACGGACCTTATGTACCCATGGCTGATCCTGAATACCTCCCTGCCCATATGCCAACATTGGACGGTACTTTCTGGATCGAAAAAGACGGTACACCTTACATGATCTTCTGTCACGAATGGCTGCAAAATGGCAATGGGACCATGGAGCGAATCCGTTTAAAACCCGACTTAAGTGGAACGGTCGGCCGATCGAAGATCCTTTTCCGGGCCAGCGATTCGCCCTGGAGCCGTGAAAAAGACAAAAACGGCAACGACAAACCCAACAAGGTAACCGACGGACCGTTTTTGTTCCGTACTCAAACCGGGAAGCTCGGCATGTTGTGGACCAGCTGGATTTACGATGTTTATACCCAGGGAGTGGCTTATTCGAAAAGCGGCAAGATCGACGGCCCGTGGATACAGGAAAAAGAGCCCATCACCCCACCCAATTACGGCCACGGAATGCTATTCCGTACCTTCGACGGTAAGTTGATGATGGCCGTACATAGTCATCGCAGCATAAACGGTCAGTATTTCAGGTATCCGAAACTGTTTGAAGTAGATGATTCTGGTGACAAATTAGTCATTATTGATAATTGAATCGATGATTTCAAGTGTAGTAAGACTATTTGCCCAGGAGTTGATTTCCGATTCCCGGCGACCTTGCAGCACTAAATCGATAAATTCATTCACTTCATAAAAATATTCATCCAACGTACTTGGTTGAGTAAGATTAATTTTGCCCTGGTAGTGGGGATCGAGTGCGATAGCCGCCGCTTCGGCCGGAGAATTTTTCCGGGGAATCAAACTTACTTCCTGAATATGATTGATCCGGTCGATTACCAGCGTACCTTCCTCACCTAAAATCTGTGCAGGCAGGTGGGCATTGGCTATTTTTGCATATATTACGGTTGCCAGAAAACCCGGATATTCAAGAATAATGGAACCTACACCATCGATGCCCGATGATAAGCGTATGGAATTGGACAATACCCGGAGCGGCTTTCCAAACAACACTACCAACGGATAAAGCGTATACACACCGATATCGCGTAGAGCCCCGCTGCCCAGTACAGGATTGAAAGCATTGAGCAGTTCTCCTGCTTTAAAGCGATCGTAGCGGGACGAATACTGGCAAAACGATGCAAAATACTGACGCACCGTACCCACTTTGGGCAAATTATCGATAATGGCTTTGAAATTGGGTGTCAGGGTGGGCTTCATCGCTTCCATCAGTGTGACACCTGATTGGCGGGCAGCAGCAAACATAGCTTCGGCTTCGGCAACACTCATTGCCAGTGGTTTTTCGCACAATACATGTTTACCATGCTGCATCATCAAAATACTTTGTTGGGCGTGCAACAGATTGGGCGACGCAATATATACCGCATCCACCTGATCGCAACGAGCCAGCTGTTCCAACGAAGTAAACGTATGCGGGATAGAGTACTTCTGTGCAAACTGCCGTGCCGTTTCAGCCGAACGCGAATAAACGGCAGTTACTTCAAACCGCGGATCCTGCGATCCTCCCTTGATGACCCAATCGGTAATAAAATTGGTTCCTATAATTCCGAAGCGAACTTTTTGCATGCCTTTCCTTCTTTTTAATTCCGAAAACTTCGCCAAAGATCATAATTTTTTTTGATATTCCCTGCTGTCGAATGATGTAAATGCCTTCCGGCAACGGAATTTCGAGGGTTAATCCATTAAATCGAAACAGTTTACGTTCACCCTTCATTGTAAATATCTCCAACTCCTCGGGACCTTGATTTTGGGGATACAGCGCATCGACAAACAAGGTATTGTTACGAACCCGATACCTAAATTCACCGGCTACGGGTGATGCCGTACCCGTAGTTATTTCGTGCTCAAAGCATCCCAGATCGGGAGCATTACCACTGTAAGCATACCCCAGTTTTGTGCCTTTATCGATTAATTTACTATCGGGTTTGGGCTTCAAGAAAGTAATTTCGGGTAAACTGCCATCGGCTTTTCGCGGCAAAGTCAGCTGTTTTGCATCCAAACTGATAAAATCGCCGGCGCTCACATCCATACCGGCGGGATAAAAACTATTGGTAATAAGCGAACTGGATGTGGTATTTACATTAATAATATGATTCGCAGCGGTTCGTGGCAGATACGAAATATTGTTGCAGAGGTTGTGACCATAGCCAGGAACATCAACCACCTCGGCAGCCGATTTTCGGTTCAACATATTATAATTCGAAGGGTTTTGATAGGCCGTATTGTTGTGCCAGTTGATTCCGCCTAAATGATGATTCGCATAAAAACCCTGACTACGGTTATAATAAGCCAGGCAAAACCGCACTACATGCCGCGGGACAATAGCTGGTACCGATGGATTTTCCGACATTCCGTAACCACCCGATTTGAAACCCGAACCATCGCCAGCCGCTGTAAACGTTCCCGGACGGTAACCATTGTAAAACGACCAGCAATGTTCGATGGTCACCGCTTCCGATGAGTTGATCAGATCAAAACCATCGTCGCTGTTGTACCATGCTCTGCAAGCTCTGAATACATTTCCGTACGAATTGGCCTTTGTGTGTCCGCCGAACCCATCTACATTTCCTCCCTTTCCTCCATCCGATACCGTATCGTAATTGTTGTACGCATCGCAATTCAAAACCAGGTTGTTGACACCACGTACAAGGTAAAATCCGATCGCCATTCCATCGTGAACAGCGATATTCTCAAAAATATTAGCATTACCGCCGTCCAGCCGGAAGGCTTCTGATTGGGTATGTCCAACGATAGTGACCTGGGTACCCACCACTTCAAAATTTTTAAAATGAAGGTTCGAGCCTTTGACATAAAACACGATGACCCTTTTATTAGCCGGCTTTACCTGCGACAAATCGAACACGGGACGTTCGTCTTTATATCCGTGGTAACAAATTCGTTTGGATGAAGTACCACTCTTTTGCATATCGAATACATAGCCCCAGATATCATAATACGTCATCACCTGATCCTGAGGAACCAGGTAGCGCCCGCCACGGATAAAAACCGTATCGCCCGGAACCACCAACGATTGAGCTTTACGCAACGAAGCGAAAGGACTTTCGATCGAACCATCATTCTCATCATTCCCGGCAGGAGCTATAAAATAATTTTCGGCACCGGCATATAGTGAACAAAAGAATAAACAGAAGAGTAAAAAATGCTTCATGGACATTTTATTTTTTTTGAAGATTTTCGGCATGCTGTAACCGCAGCTCTTTTAAATCGTCGGCTTTTATGGTTACGTTGGTAAATTCCCAGTTGCGGGCATAGTTGACAGAGCCTGCTTTTTGAACCTGTGCGTCAATATTCCTGAACGAGAACTGCTCCATATAGGAAGTTTTGTTCCCGCTCACCCTCATAAATTCGGCACTATTACGGATTTTTACATCCGAAAGCCAAACATTTCTGAAAAACGGAGTACCACGCACCGAATCAACCACCTGTAGCATTTTGTTCCAGTGGTCGGGAAGCGGGTGCCCGTTGAATTCACCCGGAAGTTTCGAATAACTGTAGGCAGGATTCCAATTCATCGTAGCCTCCAGCACAATACGAACATTTTCCATATCCACATCACGGATATAGATATGTTCGGTAATACCACCGCGATTCATGGCCGATTTTAATCGAACGCCAACCGACGTACCTTTTGCTCTCAATCCTTCGGCAAGCACATACCTGATTCCTCCGGAAGTCTCACTCCCGCATGTGAGCAAACCCGCTCCGGCCCTCGAAATACAATTGCGAATCACTACATATTCGGTAGGCCGGTTTACCCTTAAACCATCGGCATCGCGCCCGGCCTTCAGGCAGATATTATCATCGTTGCAATCGATGTCGGAATTCTGCACCAGGATTTTCGACGAGGAGTCGATATCGATACCATCGGTGCTAGGTCCGTGTCCGTCAATATTATTTTGAATAACCACATTATCGACGGTGCAATACTGCGAATACAAGATATGAATCGTCCAGAATCCTGACTGTTGGAAGGTTAAATCGCTGACGGTAATATCGGTCGACTCAGCCACGAGCAGGGTACGCGGGCGTTTGGAATCATAATCTACGATCCAGCGCAGGCCACGTGGTTCGTACTCCTTTCGAAGCGCCCAGTACGCATCCCAGAACACCTTCCCCTGTCCGTGCACTATCCCCTTTCCTCCCACACTTACATTTTTCGTCCCCAGCACATTAATCAGTGCCGCAGGCCACATCATTTCAACTCCGGCAACCCGTGTGGGAATATCGGGATAGTCGGACAACTGCGTACTTCCCAGCAGCACAACACCTTCGGGAATCTGAAAGTGAACACCTTCTTTAAGAAAAAGCGAACCTGAAAGATACTTTCCCGGCAGAAAGCTCACGATCCCTCCTCCCTTTCCGGCACAGGCATCTATAGCTTTCTGGATGGCAGCGGTGCCAGAAGTTCGTCCATCGGCAACCGCGCCATAATCATTTACCAGAAACACCGTTGAAGCAGCAGGCCGCTGCCGGGCACCAACATCTTTTGTCCACAACATCTCGGGCCATCCGGCGGCATTAAGCACCGGGGGGATCACCAGCAATAAAAGAGTAAGGCTCAGCCACTTCATGTTTAATTATTTCCTTGCAGTTAATTTCATCATTTCAATGCCGGTTTCCAGAATGAGTCCGAGTCCGTGTTTTTCGTTTTCACCCACCGGACGATTGTAGTAAAACGGAAGATCGTCGGAAATACCAGTACCTACGCATACATTCTTGAAATGTCCGTCGGCAGTGATCTGGGTCTCTTTCATTGCTTTCCAGCCCGCACGTGCTATACTGGCATATCTGCCATCGATCCAGCCATGATTAACCGCTTTTGCAACACCGTATACAAACATGGCCGTCACCGACGATTCGTCGTACGATTCCGGTTTGTCGAGCAACTGGTTCCACATACCGTTGGCATTCTGATAGCGCGAATAGCCCACAATTTGTTTTTCGAGCAACTGAATAAGCTCGGCACGTTTGGGATGCGATTCGGGCATTACTTCGAGCAACATTCCCAGCGAAACAGTGATCCAGCCATTGGCACGGCCCCAGAAAGCAACCCCGGTACGTTTCAGGCCGGTGTAGTAACAATGGTAAAACAACTGTTTTTCGGGACACCACAAATAATCTGCAATTTGTAGAATTTGCTTTGCAGCCTCATCAAAATAGCGGGTCTCGCCCGTATGTTTTCCCATTTGTGAAAGCAACGACACACTCATGTACACATCATCGGCCCAGACGGTCATTTCGCGGGGAAAGGTACGGCACAATGTTCCGTCGGCTAAACGATGCTGCCCCTTCATCACATGATTGGCAGCGTTTTCCATGTAAGTAAGGTATTCTTTGCGTTTGTCGAACTGGTATACATTTACCACCGCAGCTCCCATGGCACCACAATCGTCGAGTTCCTTGAAGTTCCAGAGCTGACCGAACGGCCAATGCCAGTGTTTGCGATCGTTGCGGAACGTATTCTTAAAATAGGCATGATTATCGAAACCGAACGCTACATGCTTGCGGGCATAATCGATGTATTTAGGTTCGTTGAGGTACTGTCCCAGACGAATGAGACTCATGTCGAGTACTCCGTTGGAATAATGCCATTCGGAAAGCGGACTCATAAAACGTACATCTTCACCTTTCGGGATTTCGGCAGTGCTGTTGTACACTTTTTTGGTAGTCACCCCCACAAACTGGGTTACCGGCTGTTTGAGGATATTATCAGCTATAGCTCTCAATGCAGCTTCGTCGCTCACCGGTTGTGCATTCATAAAAGCGGGAAGCACCAAAGCTCCCATCAGAAGATGTTTCAATTGTTTGTTCATATTGGTAGTTGTGTTAATTTTTAATCATTGGAACAAGCTTAACGGTACTGTTCAGCCCCGATGGCATCACTTCCCAGCCCGAGTAATCGGAGGGCCGGTATTTTAAATCCACCATATTGATTTCTTTAAAATTACGCCATGCTACTTTTTGCCGGTCGAGGTGAGCGATATTGTTCGCAGGAAGATTGGTTACTTCCACTTCCAGCAGATTGACAGCACCAGGCTTCAACAGCGAACCAATTCCGATACGGTAGGGAACAGACCACAGCGTTCCAGCTTCGTGCCCATTAACCCTCACACGCGCACTTTCGCGCACATCGCCCAGATCGAGCATCCACTCGTCGGCTTTTACATCCGGAAGTTCGAATTGAAGCGTATAAGTAGCCGTACCCCGGTTAATTTTGGCATCGGGATGATCGAGCGTAGTCCACGAACGAGCTATATCGATATTAAATTCGCCGGGAATAGCAGGGATACTTTCGGTAAAACGCAGTTTCCAGCCCCGATCGAGGTTCATGCTCCAGGTTTGAGGCCGGTAATACTTCCAGTTTTCGGCAGCCACATCGTGGGCAAATGTTTGTACAACGACACTAGCGCCCGAAGGTAACTGCAGTCGAACCTGAAACTTCCCCTCGTTTAGCCGGGTATCGGCTTTACCCTTATCGCCGGTCAACGGATCAAAAATCATGGCCGATTTGGCATCCACCGCCAGCGTGATCCATCCATCGGTATCGTTTTCTTTCAACGATGCGATAAAATAATGATGGCCGGAGTCGTTGACCCTACGGATGCAATGCAAACCCTGCTCCAGCTTCATGGTTTCGGGACGCACATTCGTACTCAACAAAGCAGCGTGATAGTCGGAACCTGTTATAATTCGTCCTTTACCCAGGCTGGTCGTTTTTACTGCAGAAAAATCGCCGGCAGCCGGAAGTTGTTTCAGCAGTTTTTGCAGCTCCTTCTGTCGTTTTTGCAGGTTGCCGAAACCCGGGACATCCGACGGGTATTGATCCATAAACAACACAGTAGCTCCCTGACGGGCCAGCGAAACGAGACGGGCCAGCACATCGGGCGGAATACGTTTTACCGAAGGAACAATCAAGGCTTTGTAAGTACTTCCTCCTTCGGTTATCAGTTGTTTGTTTTTTACGGAAGTAGAACGTACAAAAGCATCCGAAATATAATCGACATCGTAGCCGGCCGAATAAATTTCATGAATGGTTTTGATAAACCTGGGAGCACGTTCTTCCATTTTGTGTATATCGAACATAAGCAACCTACCGGGTTGTTCGCTCCACATGTCGTATACCGGAAGATAAACCAGGAAATCGTTGTCGGGGCGCCCCATCTGCAAAAAGCTTTGACAGCGGGTGATATACCGGAAGAATGCCGGAGCATCGCGCCAAATGGTATTGGAAGGCGACATATTAACGGAAGCATAGAACAGCCATCCCGGCCACTGAGCTTCTTTAGGCGAATAAGGCGTACCATGGAAATGCATGTGGTTGACCCCCGACACAAACAATAAGTCCATATCGGGCTTGCACTGCGCCAGCGAAGTACGGAAATGCTCGGTCAGCCATGTAAACGATTCACTCGAAGTGAGAGGTTTACCTGCTATATGCGCAGCCGACGCAGCATATTTCAGCATCGACAGATCCGAATCGTTCCGCTTGGTGAGCGAATCGTTCCGTAATCCCCTGATAGGAAAAGGCGACAATCCAAAACCCTCGCACTCAGGGATGTCGACCGCCGCATAGGTATCGATCAGGTTTGCCGGCGAACCATGTGCCTGATTGCGGGTACGGCTGCCATGCGAATGAGCCCAGGCAGTCCAGTGACGGGTGAAATTTTCAAGCAAAAGATCGGAAATGGTTTCCCGGTAATCGGATACGATTCGCGTGCTGATTTCCGGGCGGGCAGTATCGAGAAACTCCGGGAAGAATTCTTCCAGTCGATATCCCCTGCGTTTAAAAAACTCTTCCAACAGACCGGGCGTCCAGTCGGCCTGATACACTTCGTACGAATCGTTGAAAAAAACTTTGGGGAATTCCACCTCCGAACCGGCAAAAGCCCTATCGAAACGATCGAAATACCGTTTCACGGCTGCTTTATCAAAATGATTTACCACATAGCCTTCGCCTCCCGGAGCCGCACGTTTTACCATCTGCCGCGTCTTACCCAGGTACAGCACAATTACTTTCCATTCGCCGGCGGGAGCTTTCCAACGAAGCACTCCATCGCTCATTTTCGACGTAAGATTTATTTTCTTTCCTGAAGGATGATAGGCCATCACACAGCCCAAGGTTGCATAGTCGCGCTGCCGCGCATCCTGCACCTGCACATCAAGCAAAACATCATCGCCACCCTTAACCCTATACTCCTGAAAGATGGCTCTCGTTGCAGCATCGTCAATACTTACCTGCGGCCCACCAAATGGCCAACCCGTACCCGTATTCATGGCTATGGAAATTCCCGTACGCCTGCCTTCGGCTTCGGTATGTTTCAGCATCTGCATCCATTCCGGCGAAAGAAATTTCAAATCGTTGGCATCGTTACCTTTTACTCCATAGATGGGAGTAATTTCGAGCGCTCCCAGCCCCGCTTTCGAATACTGGTCGAGATTATAGCTAATATTGGATGTATCGACCGCACTTCCCAGCCACCACCAGCGCGAACCCGGTCGCGCTTCCGGTTGCACGGCCGGCCATTGTTGAGCTGTCAGAACCACCGTCAGCAGTAAGCCTGCACAACTCCCTACTACTTTTTTCATCCTTATTTATAATTTGATTAATCGGTGAATATTACGCTCTCCGGCCGGATGTGTTACGGTAAGCAAGTAAATTCCGGACGAACAATTTGTCAAATCGACCACTATACGCCCTTCGGCATCGGCAGTCCATACGCCCTGCTGAATACTTCGTCCGTTCAAATCGGTCACCCGGACCTGCATCTCAACAAATGCCGCCATCGTATTAACAATAAAACGGCCGGTCGACGGATTATTCAACAGCTGGCTTTCAAACCGGGGATTTGCAACGCTGCTTACTCCTGCAATCACTTTCAATACCCCCTGGGTATACAGTTCGGTAGTATCCCAGGCTAATGCTGCCGGCAATTCAGGTAAGATTATCTCCTCAAACCGGCCGCTTATCGAAGGAGCGGTTAGCAATTTATACTCAGCGCCTTCGGCAAAACTTCCGGCATAACTACTAACTTCCAGGGTACCTGCCAGAGTCAGCACTCCCCCTACTTTAAGTTGATCGGCGTTATTGCCGCCACCCAGTACCTGCATCGACAAACGGGCCCCACTCCGAACCGTCAAACTCGACCCGAAGGTAAGAGTTCCGACAATCGAACTTCCGGGTTGCAGTTCGGCTCCGCTGCTCAAAATCGAAATACCGTTAATCGTACCGGTACCCCGAACCAAGCCGCTGTTGTTCAAGCTCCCCGACAGCGTACCTCCCAGCACCAACGTTCCGCCATTGGATACGATAGCCGATCCGCCGGCCGAACCGTTCAGGGTGAGCATTGCACCATTCTGTACCGAAATGGCTCCTGATCCGAGTTTACCCGAAACAGTCACCGATCCCTCGGCCACAGTGGTTGCACCCGTATTCGTATTATCGCCCGACAGTACCCACAGCCCCGTACCTACTTTACGTACGGCTGTTGCCCCCGTAAAGGTTCCTGCAAAGCTGCCGTTGGTGTTTAATGCACCTACTTCTACGCCCGCATTATAAATCACCGATCCGGCAACACCCGAAAGCATGCCCATTTTAATCGTGGTGGTACCATTGTCGGCCGTACCGTTTTTGTAACACATAATCAGGCCGCTCGAACCAAGATGTACGGCAGCATTCGGGAAACCTAAAGGAGTGTTTACTATGAATTTATCTTCATAGGTCGAATTGGCATTATTCCGCGTAATGTTGATGCGACCTGCAAATTGCGACCAGTTACCGTTGATGTACGCACGAATAAAATCGGCCACCCAGTTGATGGTTCCGCTCCCGGTGAGACTTCCATTGTATTCGCACCGGGGAGCTGCTATAAAGGTAGCTGCAGCCGATTGCGGCACTTCGATACTATGATCGCTCCGCAGGTAGGTACCTGTTATATTTACAGTTTCAAGAGTTCCGCCCATCATGGTAAGCTTGCGCCCGGGACCGTAGGGTACAGCCCCTGTAGCATTAAGCCGGAGCGTTCCGCTCCGTAAAACGGTTTCTTGCAAATTTGTATTATTGTTACCGATATTCAGAACTGCGGAACCCGTTTTAGTCATCTTTGTGCCCGTCATCGGCCCGTCCCAGTACAAAGTAAGCGGCACACTGATTACTCCCCCTTGCGGTCCGCTAAAGGAGATACCGCGACCGGTCATTTCGTTGGCCGTATTAATCTGTATCACAGCGCTATCGCTCAAAACCAGGTTGGAAGGATCGGAATCGTTCGGACCTATTCCTCCCATATTGGTGGCAGTAGGCGCATACTTCATCGCAAGAACACCTCCCTGAACCAGCACCTTCCCTGTAAAATCGTTCCTATTGTTGATCGAGAGCGAACTGCTGCCCATCTTTTGCAAGCTCATAGTACCGGTCAGTTTTCCGGAACCATCGAATGCATACGGAAGCGTACTATTTACCACCATATGTGCCGGATTCAAGGTTTCAGCAATGGTAATCGACCGGCGCGACGAAGAAGAATCGAACATCACCGTATCGTTGCCCACAAAAATATCTTCGGCTCCATCTTTCGACCAGTTGGAGGTAGCAGCCAGATCCCAAACGGCGCTGGCACTACCGGTCCAAACAACGCTGGAGGCCGAGCGCACGCCCTTTACCACCAGATAAACCGTACGTGTCGATTCATTGTAGGCTAATTCGGTAGCCGTACCCGTGGTTCCTTCAACTTTCACTTTCGAAACATCCCCGCTGATCCCATTCACCTTAACCAATGCATAGGAACCCGGTCCTAATTTACCTTCGGTGGGATTGATTTCAATAATACTTCCCGGAGCCAATGTAAGGATTCCATCGACGATCATCTGATCGTTGCTTCCTTCGGCAGTAGAGGAAAGGTCCATGATCAGACGTGCACCTTCGGCCAGCAGAAAACCGCCTTTAACTTTTGAAACAGCCACTGCATCTTTTCCTCCGGCATAAATTTGTGCATTGTATTCGGTCGAGAGACCTGCACCCGCCTTACCCGGAATTTCGAGTACGGCATGCCGGCGAACTTTCACCGGCGAATTCGTTAAGGTATCGGCTAATACGAAGGTACCTTCCCATACATCGGTTATACCGGTGTAGGTATGAATGCCCCGGAGCGTCAGTTTGCCCTCTCCCAATTTATCGAGCCACATAGCACCCGCCAGGCTTCCGCTACCCGAAATCGAATAATCGGCCGAACCGGAAACGGTAAGCGCTTCGGGTTCAACTACCGACGAAAGCGAAACAGAGCGTTGCACGCCTCTGGGGTCGAACAACACCCGCCGGCCGTTTGCAAACGCTATTCCCTGCGATGTTCCGGCAAGAAGCGCAACGGCATCGTTTCCATCCATCCAGTTGGAAGCGCTAAAATCGGATGTAGAGCCCTTCCAGACCATCATACCATTGGTTGTTTTGGGAGCAATAGGTTCGGGAAAGTCGCTACCCAGGTAAAAACTGGTGTGTGGCGGCTGGTTGTAGCCGCACATCTGCCAGCAGATTGCCTGACGGTACTGATGGTCGTGGAGCAAGGTATAAATCCGGTGTTGCGTAGGATGAGTCGTGGTATAAATACGCAATGCCATACTATCGGGCCGCCACCAGATAGCCTCTTCGCGCCAGTCGCCCATAATATCGGCTTGTAAATTAGGAGTACCTTTGGTATAATTGTTCGAATATGCGTTGGCATTCAGGAGGGTTGAAATGTTTCCGTAGCTGTTGAATTTGGTAATTTGACCATATCCCACGCCAGTACCCGTTGAAAAACCTGAATGATCGAGTAATTCCTTGGTAAGATCACCATCCCAGTAAATGGTAAAATTCTCGGAAACACCAAAATGCTGTTGCTGCACCAGATTGGTAGCTGAATATCCAAAACCGGCACCCCAGATCTCGGCACCCTTGTAGGCATCGGTAATATTGCCGGCACAAGCACGGCCGCAATCGCGACCCAGCACATAGTGATGCAAAATCTGACCGGTGGCGCCGTCGCGGAACAAGGTCCCGTATACCGGCGAATTCTCCAGGCAACTAAACACCTCGATACCTTTCCGGTACGGGTCGAAGTCGCTGACGTGAATCGCATCGCCATGCCCCATCTGGGTCGAATAAAGTCCTTTTCCGTCGTCGTCCACACACATCGAACCCCAGGTTATTTCATCCCTTCCATCTCCATCGACATCGGCAATGGTAAAATTATGATTCCCCTGGCCGAAATACGGTCCCGAATTACCCGATTTAAATTCCCAGCGCAATACTAGTTTTTTATTCACCACATCATAGGTACGCATTTCGGTTTTGGTATATATACCCCGACCGATAAAAATGCTGGGCTTTAGCCCATCGAGATAGGGCGCTCCAAAAAAGAACTTATTGGAACGGTGTCCATAATCGTCGCCCCAATCCGACGAACGGCCGCGGGGGATAAAATCGACCCGGTCGAGTTCGGCGCCGGTCGCCCCATCGATAAGCGATAGAAACTCCGGTCCATCGTTCATATACCCCTGAGGACTTGCAGTGCCCCGGTAGTTGGTAATACCATCGTTGTTGGTATCGCCTATTTTTTTTCCATCGCCGAATATAGTTCCTTCAGCCGTGCGCATAAACACTTCGGCTTTTCCATCGCCGTCCAGATCGAAAGCAGCAATATTGATTTCCACATCATTGTTCACATTGGGTCCCACATCGATCGCCCACAAAAAAGTGCCATCGAGTTTGTAAGCTTCAAAGAACGAATATTGGGTATTTTCGATGCCCCAACCGGCGTTGACCCTTTTCACTATCACTTCCATAGCGCCATCGCCATCAAGATCGGCAGCAGTAGCATCGTTGGGAAAATAGCCCGATTTACCCAATGCTTTTAAATCGCGTAAAGGGATTTCCAGGAAACCGGTGGTCAGCATACGACCGGGTTGCGAATGTGCCGATTCAGTACCGTTTTTCACCGCGGTAACCGTATACACCGAACCGGTTGTACCTGCAGGATCGGTAAAATTGGAAGCTCCTTCGGTGCCCGTTTCATGAATTAAGGTGCCATCGCGGTACAACCGGTACGAAGTGCCTTTGTATTCGTCGGCGGTGATGCGCCAGTTCACATACACCCCCTGGGGCACCTTATGTGCAACGACGCTGCGGTCGAGTTTTTCCATAGGACGCTGTGCATAAGTTACCAGCAAAGAGGTTAAAAAGAAACTACAAAGTAGTATTTTCAAAAAGCTGCGTTTCATCATTGTATTTGTATTGCGTTTAATTCAGAACACAAAGAAACAGAAAATTACCGTTTGCTCTATGTAAAACCATACGCAGGTATGGAAAGATGTACATTCAACGGGGGTCAGTAAAAACCGGCCCACAGTCAAACGAATGCCCATGAGCCGGTTAGAAATTCAATCCGCTGATTGTTTATTTCAGAATTTTAAGCAGTTGACCGGCTGCTTTCACAATGTAAATGCCTTGCGGCAGTGTTGCCAGCGAGAGTTGATTCGTTGCCGCCCGTAGCACCACTGTTCCTGCAAGATCATACACCGTCAGCTCGTCTGAAGCCGGATTCAGGATACTACCGTTGCGATAGCTCAGCCTTGCCGCTTCCGACCCGGGAGCTGAAGTGGTAAGATAGTTGTAGGTGGCCTGAGAATCGAGCAAATAAGCTGCTGTATTGTTGAGCAGTTTGATGGTATTTGTATTAAAATAGGTGTAGTTATTGCCTTCCATACTGAGTCCGATCATGATAAATTTGGCTGCGGGATTATTCTGGATTTCATGAATCTGAATGCCGGAAGTATTCACAGTGGCCAGGGTATGACTGGTAAAATCGGTCAGCGTTGCCAGATCCGAGGCATACTGAACAGCATTGGTGTTGGCTGCAGGGAGATTATCGTAGTAGCGGAGTTTTTCGCCTTCAAATTGTACACCTGCAAATATCGGGTGGTTTTGCAGCGAGCTGGATACAAAAGCCGAATCGGATCCCGCGGATGCATTTTGAGGTGTGGCTGTCGACCAGCTCCAACGATCAGCGTTGTAGAAGAAGGCTTTCAGGTTCAGGATCGGCTTCACACTTACCATGGCTTTGGTGGCCAGAGCAGTAGGATTGGCGCCCGCTACATTGGAATGCAAAACTATAAGATCATAATTAGCGTAAAATGCGGCGATATCGGCAGGAGCCGTAGCTTGGGCTTTCAAATGCGACACATAATAAGGAGCAAAGGCCGATAACAGTTTTTCGTCATAACTCTCGGCTTGTCCGTTTATGCTCAAGAGAGCAACATTCTTTTTCGTCGAAACCGTGGGGGTAACCACATAAATTTTTTCCGAATTATCCTGTGCTTTAACTTTAATTGTCAGCGAAGCATTGGCTGCAAAATCAAAACTGCTGCCCGATACATAATCGACTGTAGCCGTCGGCGAATTAAGTTCGAACGCAACCGGCCAATTGGCAAGAGGACCTTCGAAACTAGGAAATTCGCAGGCTATGGCGCCTGTAGCTTCGTCGATGGTAGCCTGACGACCATTGATGGTAAGCGAGGTGATCGACTTTTCGGTATCGGGAGTTGCTTTAGCTGTAATGGTTGCAATATAATCCACATTGGTGCCGGCACTATCGGTAACAGTATAAACAACCGGACCGGAAGCAAAGTTTTGCGCACCTTCAGGACTGTAACCTTTCGCTGTTCCTCCCAACGTCACTTCGGGCGTTACTGCTGTAATATCGGTTCCAAAAGGTAATTCCAGTCCGATGGTTTTAGCCTGCCGATCGATAGCAGCTTCCAGGTTATTGATTTTGAACGATGAAATAGAAGGAACCTTTGGTTCATAATAAAAAGTGAATAGGGAAGTCCACGATGAGTTGGAGTTCTGACCCTGTACTTTAATTTTCACCGGTACCTCCGAATTTACAGGCACTTCATAATCCATACAAGCCCCGGTACCCGCTAATAAAATATCGGCGCCATCGTTAATATTCACTTTTAACCCCCGATTGTTAGCAATATTGGCATTAATAACCAGTTTATCGCATTTGGCGAGGAAAAATTCGATGGTACGACCCGATTTTATATCAAAAGTTTTGGGAACACTGCTGCACCGGCCCGAAGTGCCGCTGGCACCAAAATTGACCACTGTAATCCAGCGTTCTTCCTGTGCTTTGTTACGTTCAGCGCTTACATCATCGTAACCCATTACCAATACCCCACCCACCGTGGTGAGATCAAAATTCACCTCTGCTTTAGCTGTCCAACTGGTAAACAGCGCTATCAGAATAAGACTCAGAAAGTTGATTTTTCTCATGATACGAACATTTTTTTGTGATTATTTATAGTGATAGAGTTCCAGACAAGCCATTATGAACGGACCGGTTGCCTTGGCATCGTTATCCCGGCGTCGTTCGTTTATATAATATTCAAAACTTCCGTCGCGGTACGGATTTCCACCCAAACCGGCAACCGCGCAACATCCGGCCAGTGTAATGGTGGCATCTTTTTCTTTTTTCAACAGGCGGAATTCCATCGCCTTGAGCACGTCCCGTGCGATATTCCTGTATTCGTCAGGTAAATATCCTTTATTTACCGACTTCGCAACAGCATACAACAACTGCGCATTTACCGAAGGTTCCGGGTAATTCCCCTGCCGCTTCACCTGATCCACCACCTGGTACCAAAGCCCGTCGGCTCCGCGGTACGCGGGCAATACATCGGCCATCTTCCGGATTATCGTGATCAACTCCTTCCGACGGGGATGCTTTTCGGGTACAAAATCGAGCACATCTACCACCGCCATCATATACCAGCCCATGCTCCGCCCCCAATGGGTCGACGATTGTCCCGTACGTTTGTCGGCCCAACGTTGTGTGCGCGATTCATCCCAGGCGTGGTGCAACAAACCCGTTTCAGGATCCACACACTTTTGATAGCACAACACCACCTGACGAATCGCCTCATCGATCCATGCTTTTTGATTGAACTGCTTTCCATAGGCTGCCATAAAAGGAGAAGCCATGTAGATCCCATCGAGCCACATCTGGTGAGGATATATTTTTTTGTGCCAGTAACCACCAGGACTAGTCCGAGGATGCTTTTTCAATTGATCGACGAGATCCTCGATAGCCCGGCGCCATTTTTCCTTCGGTTCGTGCTGATACAATTCCAGCAGTACTTTGCCCGAATTGATAAAATCGAGATTGTAGGTTTCTTTCTCATACAAATGAATTTGACCCTGGTCGTTTACAATCGTATCCGCCCATTTGTACACATAATCGAAGTAGTTCCGGTCGCCGGTTCGTTTCCATACATCCAGCATGGCCTTGGCTCCCACTCCCTGGGCATAGCCGAAAAACAAACGTTTGCCGTGATCCAGCTGCCAGGCCTCGGGAAAACGTTTCAGCTCCGACTCGGCAAACCGTAGCCCCAGCGTAGGCTGATCAAACGACAGCCGTTGTAAGCTAAGCCCCACCAGGCCGATCACCACTTCATTCGCCCGGGCTTCGACTTTCATACTTGTAAGCATACGGGTCGAATCGAGTTCGATATCGAGCAAAATACCGGCACCTCCGGGGATATTCCTTCCGTAAACACCAGTAATACCCAGATCTTTGCCCAATTGCTGACTAAACTTGCCGGTTTTAAGGTGAACCCGCCAATGAGGTTCGCCTTTCAACTGAAAAGCGTTACCATCGATGTAAAAATCCTGTTCGATAGGACACCAGTTATCGGGATTCCGAAGGCGAACCGTATCGGGCCTCCCTTCGGTATATTCGACCACGATCCAGCCATTATCCACATCGAACTGCATGTGATTGGTCGAACCGGCCATCAGCAGGTAGGCACGCGAAGCCGAACCGCTCAACGGCACCTCAATCTGATCGGGGTAATTATCCCAGAGCGAGACAAAAGCTACGTTATTACCCTGCTGCATCGATCGGAACGGAATGCCCGACGGTCCTGTAAACCGGTTGCCCGGCGATGCATTCCGCAATCCGCTGTCGTCGATTCCGGCCGTGAGCTTAGGATGACACCATTCCCCTATTCCCTGAACCGGGATCTGGAGGGTGGTATAAGGCGACCGTGGCGAGAAATACTGCTCACGGAAAATATGATTGATTTCGGCATTCAGGAAAGAGTCGATGGTAACCGGCTCGCAATAAGCCGCATTTACACGGGTAAACGAGGGTTGCGCCTTCCCTGGCTGCGGGTTTTCCAACTCGTAGTACACCGGACGTTGCCAGGCGATCTCACCCTGTTTCACCGGTTTAAAGTCAGTTACGGCCACACGCGCAGGATCGTTGGTTTTAATCCTTTCCGGATCCAGGTTCAACCGGTCTCCTTCCTCAATCAATTCCAGGGTAAACGATTTCAAGGCAGGCACTTCCACGATGATAAGCGGCCGTCCCACCGCCTGTTCATCCCTCTTATAACTGGCTTTGCGGCCATTTACCTTAACAGTTATCAGTTTTTCACGGGTGAGCGGCACCACCATCTTCACCTTCAGTAAAGCATTAAATTGCTGGGCGACTTTGTACACCGTTTTGTTTTGTACACGCTGAAACGAATACTGCACCGTACCGTTATTCACCGATGCATGATTCCACCCGGCAGGAAATCCGGGTTTGATGGTGAGTTCTCCGTGAAGAGCATCGGGCAATATCCCATACAAACCCTGCACGATGGTGCGCGATAAAATCCCTACCGGGTCGCCAAAATCGCGGTAACACTCTCCGCGGGCAGCGTCGTAATGGCTGATTTGTCCCACATTGCCCGGACTCTGCCCCAGGTACATATTATCGATCACCGCACTTTTCAGCAGATGGTACGCAGCTTCGTTGCGTCCGGCCTGCCAATAAGCCAGCGCCGTATGATAAATTTCGGCCAGTGCCACATTGTTGACCGACCAGCTGTAAGGCATCCACGAGGTGGTGGAAACCACTTTATAGAAGTTTTCAGGAATACCGTTGGCATTTACCGGAATATGCGGAATTTCCCTATCGATATAGCGCGTTGCCTGCCAGGCTTGTTCGGGAGAATGCAGATCACCGTCGATGGCATGGTAGATGGTCCAGACGGCCGCATTTTCGTGTGTCATTTTATGTCCCATAAAGTCGACAAACTCGGCCCAGTGACCGCGATGAGGCAGCCAGAGCCGTTGATTGACCGCCTTCAGAATCTTATCGGCTTCCTGTTCATAAGGGCGGGCATCCTCCCCCAGCAACCGGGCTATTTTAGCAGCCATGCGATTGGCCCTGTGGTTATAGGCCGAGGAATGGGTTACGCCCCCGCTGTTGTAGTACAATGCATCCGAAGCCCAGATACAGGCATAAGCGTTGTACAAGCCATCGCCGTCGGGATCGAAATTCAGTTTTTCCCAGGCCAGATGCGATTTGAGTACCGACCATACCTTGCGTACAAATTCCATATCGCCCGTCCAGTTCAGGTGCCAGAGCAATTCGTCGATATACGCCAGGTTCATGTCGTAATGATGCATCTGGTTGTTGCGTCGCGGATTACGTCCGATGTATCCATTGCTGTACATAGGCGTCCCCCACACTTTGGCCGAACGAGCCAGGTTGAGCGCCGAATCCTGGTAAGGATGCTGCCAACGTACCGGCACCTCCGTGACCTGCGAAGCTGCATAAGCCTCAAAATGGGTGCGCGCCCTATCGTGCCAGCCCATCACATCGCCCGTATAAGCTGCCCGCCAGCCTGCCAGCGGCATGCGCCAACCCACGGCGCCATGAAGCCATACCTGGCCATCCCAGATCCCATCGGCTGCAGCCGACACTATCCCCCCCAGCGGACTGATCCATTCGTCGGGCGTGGTAATCCGGAGCTTGGAGGCTATTTCTTTACGACGGCTTTCGGCAATTTCGAAACGTTTCCCGGGAGCAACCGACGGAGCCGAATCGGGAAGTTGAATCCAGATATAATACCGGTTCTTTTTCCGGAGCGCTATGTCGGCATGCAAGGCCGGCGATTCATCCAGTTTCAGGCGGGAGCCGGCCGGGAATCCTCCGGTGAGGGTGCGGGAACCATTGGTACCGAACGTCAGCACAAAGCGATTAGCAGTTAACTCATACCGGTTTCCTTTGCAGTTTTCGGGTTTAAACTCGAAACTATCGGCCGGATCGACTCCCAGATCGCCTTCGCGACTGAACCGTTTATCGGAGGCTCCGCCAAATCGCGCGCTCAATGTCAACCCTTCGGGAATCGCACCGGTTTCGATCCGGACAATCATCCCTTCCCCTTCGGCATAGGGCAGCACCTGTATCTTCAGGTCGCCGGTACCCAGCATCGGATCTTTTAACGTATACAAACGGCTGCCCGGCCGGTAGCGGCTCTCGACCGACGATAAGGAGTTCAGCGAAACGGATTGCGAACCCTTGGTAAGCCGGAACGACAAATTTCCTCCCATGCGTGGCAGGTACAGTGCAAACTCGGGAACATCGCCGGTCTCCACCCGGAAACCGGTATGTGTTCCGTACAACGCCCGGTTGAATTTCCCCTTGCCGTTGTCGCTCACCAGGTCGTTGCCGTCGGGCCGGTAGCGCAAGGTTCGTTCCCCCTGCGGCACCCGGTGAGCCGCGATCCGGAGATTCAACTCCGGATCGAAAACAGTGCCCGGCTGCGCCTGCAATCCAACACTCAACGTACATCCCAGCAACCACACAACGACCTTTCTCATCATTTACTTATTTTTTAAATCAAATTGAATAAACCAGTTTTTCTTATCCGCAGCCAGCCGACTTTCGATAGGCGAACCATCGGCATACTTGGCAGCCACCGTTTTGGCCCAATATTGCTGTACCTCATTGCCCCAGAGATTTGCCGGGTTAGCGCTACCCGTTGCCGATATCCATTGCTGCGCCCAGGCTTTGGGGGCATCGAGGCTCCATTTCCGGAGCATGCGGTTCATGGCATACAGCGCTTTCCCCTCGCCGGCAAGTTCGAGCGATGTTTCTTCCACCAACAGCGAATCGAGTCGACGGATAGCAATCAGGGTATCGAGCGCCGACGCTGCCTGCAACGAGAACCCGCCCACTTCGCCTAAGTTGACACGACCCCGTACTCCGCGGTTGGCCAATTCGCTGGTCGAACTCGTGCGGTACAAACTCGACGGATAAGGTTCGAAAGGAGGATTGAATTTGCCTTTCGAAGCGTTGTAATACGAGCCAACCCCATTATTGAGAAACGCCAGGGCTTCTTCAAAACGCCCCATTCCCACCAATGCTTCAATCATGAACAAATGCACTTCGGCTGCCCGGTACAGGCTGATCTGGACATCGTTGGTATGTATTTTATCCGAGGTTTCGTGACCGGCCAGAAATTTTTGCAATACCCAGTTTCCGTTCACAAATTTATAGGTCACTCCTACCCCCCGGTACTGGTCGTTTTTCACACCACCTGCATTGTACTGACTTTCGAAGCGACGGCGATTAGCTTCGGTAGGCCGGAGAAAATATTTATTCGGGAAATTATTGGAATAATACTCGATATACCGGTTGGTTTGTTTCAGCGAAAAATCGTAAAATGCAACGGTAATCTGTTCTTTTCGTACGAAATTATAGCTGAACGTTTTCCACTCTCCGTTGTATTCGCTGAGGTTCAACTGGTACGAGGCTTCATTTTCACCACCCCGTTTAATAATCGCCACACACTGATCCCAGGCTTTCTGATACTCCTGCTGATTGAGGTATATTTCGGCCAGTAATACTTCCGAAGGAGGACAGATGCGATTCCACATCAGGTTGGTAGGCGAATCGGCCTGACCGGGAAAAAGTACGGTCGACCACCGTATTTCGGGCAGACCGTTGTAACCATATATTCCGGTTTCCATGAGTGTACGGCAATTGGAAATCAACTGATCGTAATTCATTACCGGATATTTGCTCAGATCCTGAAACTCGGTCAGTGTTTCGTCGAACCAGATAGCTTCGCCATAAATACGGGCCAGCATCAGGTAAGCCCATACTTTGTAGCGGATTGCTCCGGCAATCAGCCCCTTGTATTCGGCTTCGCTGATGACGTCGGGCTTTTCCTTTTTATAGGCAAAAACGTGTTGCAGATAATCGTTGGCATTCAGGATCAGGTTGTAATAGCCAACCGGATCGGCCAGGGTATTCCCCGACAGATCGTTGTACTGATACACATCCCAAAGGGCGCGGGGTGCATTGGCGGTCGGCTCCAGCAGATCGCCCCGCAATCCTTCCAGGAACGAAGCCTGGTCGGCCACCTGTTGCAGCGACGCAGCCAGCCCCATGAAACCCGAATACAATTCGGAATACTCGCCCGGATAGTGTTTCTCTGGCAATATCTCGCCGGTATCCGGGGTCATAAAATCGTCGCACGATGCTCCGCTAAACAGCACCGCCAGCAGTGCAAATATTGTTATATAGTTCTTCATATGATCAGAATTGAATGTTACAGCCTAATTTAAAGGTGATGGGATGAGCTACTTTTGCATAATCGAAGCCGCGTAACGATGCGTCGTACGAATACATGGTTTCGGGATCCATCCCCAGGTAGTTGGTAAGGGTAAGCAAATTTTCGCCCGTCAAAAACAAAGTGGTGCCACGAAGTACATGCTCCAGATGCCACGAAAGTGTCAGTTCTTTCAGGCGGATAAACGATGCATCCTCGATCCAGCGGTCGGAGAAGCGGCTATTGCCCATCGGATCGCCAAACACGGCGCGCGGCATATCGGTTTGCTGTCCGTCCGACATCCAGCGCCGGTTAACCGTTACCAATTGATTCGTGAAACCGGTCATCGACTCCATCGAACGGCGAACCGAATTGTACATCGAGTTTCCAACCGAATAATTGAAGCCGGCACTCAGCTCGACATTCTTATAACTGAACGAGGTAGTAAGGTAACCATAGATCGACGGTGATGCCGAACCGAGGTTCACCCGGTCGCGGTCGTCGATCTTACTGTCGCCGTTCTGATCCACAAACCACATGTCGCCGGCCTGAAATGCCGTGCCTACGAAGGTAGTGAGCGCTCCGCCCCTGCCATCGGCACCGGCGGCTTGTGCTGCATCTTTCAATACTCCTTTGGTTTGGTAACCGTAGAACGAATACAAAGGCTGTCCCACCTGCGTACGAATGGCCGAACCATCTTCCATTTCCAGCACCAACTCGTCCTGGCCGCCCAGCGAAAGCACTTTTTCGGTATTCGCAGCAATACTAAGCCCCACATTCCACTGAACGTCGCGCGTACGCACCACCGCCCATTGCAATCCGGCTTCGATTCCGGTATTCGAAGTACTGGCCACATTATCGTACAGATAATTCACACCAAAAGCCGACGATACCGATACCGGCATAATCAGGTTGGTATTCCGGCTATGGTACATGTCGAGTGTAAGATCGAACCGGTGACCGAACAACGAAATATCGGCCCCTACGCCTGCTGTAGTGGTACGTTCGGGTATAATCTCGGTATTGGGAATCCCGGCCCGTACGATACCCGACAATTCGCGAAACACCTTGTTGATATAGTGATATTTACTCAACGAGGAGGAAAAACGGCTGTTTCCCGTCTGGAAAAGCTCGCCTCGCAGTGTTAGCCGATCGATTACCGGATTAGCTTTCAAGGCTCCGTTGTGTGCCATCCAGCTTAGCTGCAATGCTGGATACAACTGAACCTGCGGAGCATCGGGGCCGCTGGCCGACGATGCATCGGCCGTCAGCGAAACTCCTGCGGCAAACTGCCGGTCGTATACATACTGCGCACGGGCATGAGTACTCCAGAGGTTCCATACCTGATGGTATCCAAAATAGCGGCGCGAGGCCGAGGTAACATTGTTCAGGGTTTTGTAGAAATCGTTAGCTGTATTGTAACCCGTACCGGCATCATATTCCATCGAGTTCATCAACATATTCCAGTTGATGGAGGCATCCAGTGCATGCACACCTTCGAATACTTTTTTGTAATCGGCTCCCAGCTGATAGTACTGATTATACGTGGTACCTTCGGCCGATCGCACCGTATTGGTGGCCAAACCGTTGCTCAATGGCATTATCGTGCGGTTGGTGATTCCCGGCACGAACACATTCTGCCGGCTCAGATAGTAATAAATCCCCGCCAGGGCTTTCAGGTTCACCCCGTCGCTTACTTTGTAATTCAAACCTGCGTTGATCTGCACATCGTAGCCGTGTTCGCGGGCATCGAGCGACTGCACGATAGCCAGCGGATTACTCACACTGTTGTTCACGATGAGCTGGTCGTCCTGATCGCGGATTACCGCTAAATCGGGGAGTAAACGGTTTTCGTTATCCTTCTGCCAGGGCGAAAACACCGGACCTTTTTTCATAGCGGCCAGAAGAGGATTGGTCGACTCCAGCATCCCCTGCTCCTGGGCTGTATACGAATGATACGCCATCAGCACCGACGAGAAAAACTGGATATTCCGGCTCAGGTTCACATCCGAATTCAACCGCGCAAAATACTTGTCGTAACCGGTCGAAATCAGTTGTCCCTTATCGCTTTTAACTCCTATCGACAAGTCGTATTTGGCAATAGCATCGCCCCCTTTGATTTTCAACACATGGTCGGTTGTCAAGCCCGGTTGATACAGCAGCGACTGCCAATCGGTGGAGTTGTTGTACAGGAAGTTGTAGTAATAGCCGGGATCGTCGATCAGGTAAGGAAACAGATTGAGCACCTGTGCCATATCGTCGTAGCGGGTAAGAGCCACATTTCCGATATAGCTCTTGTAATCCTGGACCCCCATCACCGGCATCCGGCGCTGGTTGTTCGACACGCCCACCTGCGAAATTAATTGCACCTTGGTTTCAAGGTCGACGGCCTTGTCGGTTTCGATCATCACCACTCCATTGGATCCCATCGAGCCGTACAAAGCGGTTTCAGCTCCCTTGAGCACGGTAATATTTTCAATATCCCGCGGATGGATCCCATTCAGAATTCCTTTCGAAAATCCGCCGATAATCCCCGATTCGTTCTGATCGGGCATGTAGGGAACTCCGTTAATGACCAGCAATGGCTGCGAGGCCGCCGTGAGGGTATTGACTCCACGGATAGAAAAATAGTTGCCTTCGCCGGGCATTCCGCTCTTGCCTATTACCTGAACACCGGGCAACACCGACATGCTGCGGTCGGCGCTGGTGGTGGGCAGCGAAACGTCTTTCTTAGCTACCGCCTGCAGCGAACTGGCCTTGGCCTGATTGGAAACAATGCCGCGAAACGGTAATATCACTGTTGATGAATAATTCTTTTTCGACAAGGGAATCAGCACGATGCGCAGCTCCTGTTGTCCTGCCACCGGTCGAAGGTCGGTGTAAAAGCCCGGATACCAGGTAGTGATATCACCGGTCAGCGAAGGAACTGAAACCGAAAATTCGCCTGTCGTATTGGTTTTAACTGCCTGTCCGGTACTGCTGATGGTTACTACTGCACCTTCGATGGGTTGCTCTCCCACCGGATCGAGTACGCGTCCGCGCAGCGTATGGTTTTGTGCTACGGCCGATAACCCGCTTCCGATACCAAGCAGAAGAAAAAATATTAGTTTTGTGCGTCTATACATAATTTTCTGATTTTCGGGTTAATAATTGTTTTCCGTAGGTTTCAGCGTCCAGTGGTAAACCTGCATTTTCTTTTGTGCTCCGGCATCGTTGAGTTTTGCAAACTCCACTTTAATGCGGAAGCTGGCCATTCCATCACCATCGATAACCACTGTTCCTACGAGGCCGCCCAGACCATCCCAACGGGTTACTCCGTTTACCGGATCGCGGTCCTTCGATGTTTCGTTCACCCGGTCGTAATTCCAGGGAGTCGACAGGCTGGCCTGAATCGGATTCAGGTTGATTTTTTGCCCGTTGAAATAAATATTTACAAAGGGATGCGCCGATGCGCGGAAACCCATGTACAAATTGTATTCGCCGGTGGGCACTTCCATGACCCTGACTTTGTATTTCCCGGTTTCTTCCGACAGGTAGCGTTCCAGCGGAGGAAACTCGACCGAAAATTCGTCGTTATTGTCCACATCGCCGGTAAGCTGCAACAACACGTAGTTGGGCAAAACAGAAGTTACCGGAGTGGCATCGCCCACAAAAATGGTGGGGTTATTGGTGCCGGCAATCAGACCTTTAAACACATATAAATCTTCGGGATCGGGATACAATTTATCCTGGTATTCCCAGTAATGAACCAACGATTTTATCCGGGTAATAATCACATTGTTCGGTATTTTCACCTTTTTCATTTTATACACCCTGCCGTTACTCATCTCTTCAAAATCGGAAGTAGCAAGCTCCTGAACGGTGGTGCGCCAGGTACGGTTGTAGACCGATTTGATATCTTTTACCGAAAAATCAGTAAGAATTCCATGGTAGAACATGGCTTCCTTTATCCACTGAATAGCCAGTAAAGAGTCCTGCAAGGTCACGGTTTTTCCCATTTTCCCGTATTGGGTATGCATGCCTGCGAAACACTCTTCGATGACCGAATTATCGGGCAGGAAGCAGGTAAACTGGCTGAATTCGGAGTTGAACTGCGCTTTTTCAAATATCGGATTATGAACGTAAAACACCGAGTCGTAAATGGTATTCCCGGTTTTATCAACGCCGATGGGAATCGAATTGGCTCGGTCGAACACCCGTTTATCGTAGCGGAAAATCGAATCGCGGATAATGGAATAATCGTCGCCCAACCCACGAAGGTAATCGTACATGTTCACCCTCGATTTCATGAGGCGATCGATCTCGTGAACTACGCCGTTTTTAAGCCGGAACGAACGAATCACCCGCGACGAATTGGCAAAAACCGAATCGTTTCGTTCGGCAATCTGAAAATAAATGCCGTTGAGCGAGCGAATGCGTTTCCCGCTTTTCAGATCGGAACGAATAAAGGGAAGATAATTCATATGATATTTCATACGCAGGGTATCGCCGGCCTGCACTTCGGAAGCAGCCATCCCCGCATTACTTACCACCCAGACCGTCACCTGCTGATCGCGTTCGAGCAGCTCATCCAAACCGGTGGCTTTCAGTTGCGACAGGTAATCGGAATACTCGGTTTGTGAGGCCAGAAACTCCGAAATAGTCTGGTCGATTTCTTCTTCACCCCCCGTTTGCTGATGGTAATACTTATTCCAGCTATCGTCGCAGCCTGGAAACATCATCAGCAACAACGCCAGCCCCAATGCCGGCAATGTACTGTTCATCATTGATTTAAATATTTTTCTCATCGTCTAATTAATTTACAAGGGTGAAAAAGTGATACAATCGAGATATGCATTCTTTGAATCGCCTGCCAGAATACGCAAGGTATGGGTTCCGGTTTGCGAAAAAGTAACTTCGCCTATTTTCGTATTGGTGAGGTATTGATCCGTAGTCTTATTGGCGCCCGAAGTGGTTACTTCATTTCCCAGGTAGTTGCCATCCAGAATAAACATAAGCTTGCCTCCTGCCTCATTCGCTTTGGGATTAAAGTGCTCCAGGTATACCGCATATTTTCCGGCAATGATGGCAGGACTTTGCATTTCGACCCAACCGAAGGTGCCCAGCGAAAGAATCAGGTAATCGGCATTCAGCGCCTTGATTTTTACCGATTCGTTCTTCCCCGACAGCTCGTAGGTAAGCCCGCTTTTCGACTCGGGCACCGACAACCAGCGATAGCTCGTCACATCACCCGTTCCGATGACACGCTGCTGGGTCGACGAACCCGAGGATTTACGATAAAAACTGATAAACGACAGTTCGGGATAATCGGTCAGCTCCCACCTTACCTTTGTAGCTTTGGGCGATACTACCGGCATCCAGTGATCCACCTCATGAATAACCCCGTTTTTGCAATTTTTATTGATGCGTATCATGCGGGCTCCTGCCGATTGAGAACCGATGCTGTTGATCAGAATTTCTTTGTTCTTTTCCGATACATTAATCAATTCATTGGTAGCCATCGTTGCATAATTCTTCGAACGAGTTTTATCGCTTTCGGCAAAATACGACAGCTCGTCGAACGAAAGTTGCTGATTCAAAAGATGATAAGCCACATATTGATATAACTTATTAGCCGGTGAAGTAATATCGGAACCCGCTTTAAGCGTATCCTTCAAAGCTGCCAGCGAGTTAATATTCTTGAGCTGATACACCGAGTCGGAAACCGCAAACACCGTGTAGAGGTATTTCCGGCTGATAAGCTGTCCGTTCGCATTGGTTTGTTGCGTAACGATGGTATTCAACTGCTCTTTAAGTCCTGTAGCTTCCACGGCAGCGGCAAAAACGGCATACCGCGACTGATCGAGCTGTTCCCACAAGGTAGCAGTAACCGGTGTCAGCACCCGGTTCAGGATATGCAGGTAAGCATTGGTTACCTGCTTGGTTTTCTGAATTACAGCTTCCTCGTTTACCTGCACCCATCCGCCATTGTCGAGAAAACGGGTAGCCAGGTAATCGCCCGAAGCGGTCGAATCGGGCAGCAAACCATTGGTAAAATCGACTGAGCTGTATTTCGTACCCGGTACGGTGTGAAAGCGTACCAGCAGCCGCGCCGTTTCTTTATTCAGCGCTTCGACCGTAGTTACACCCTGTTGCTGAAGGTAAAGCTTCATGGCTTCATTGTCGGGCACAAAACAGGTATACGAAGCTTGCAGATTAATCGTATTGAACATATCGGTATGCTTGAGCAGTTTTACCCACAGCGATACATTCAGCGAACTGTCGTTTTCCATATAGGTGGCAGCCGGAAAGTTGTCGATGACCGATGTATAAGGAGTATCGTAATGGGGGTCGGTACAACTGAGCACCAACACCGGCATTATGAGATAGAAAAGTAATCGTTTCATGATAGAATGAATTTATGCTTAATTACCAAGGTTTTCGTAAAATGGATTTTGTTCGAGGAAAGTATTGACACTCAACTCATCGAAATGTACGGGCAGGTACCAGGCATTCGGGTCGGCCAGTTTGGCACGAACCATGGCCTGATTACCGGCCGAAACCACCTGCAGCACTTCGGTGAGCGCCAGCTCCCGGAATCCGGGCACATCCCGGTTCGCAACGCGTAAAATGTCGAACCAGTTCTTGCCTTCGGCCAGAAATTCACGCTCTCTTTCCTGTAAGATCGCCTGAATCATACCCAATCGGTCGGAACTTCCAGCGCTGGGTTCGATCCCGGCCCGGGTACGCACCGCATTCACCAGTTCGAGCGATTTATCCAGATTCGGATCGCCCGGTGCATCGGCAGCTTTCATGGCATAAGCCTCGGCTTCCATCAGGTAAATATCGGCCAGACGGTACAGGATGAAATTCTGATCGTTCTGCAACGAACTGTTGCGCTTGGTCGACTTATTGATTCCTATGTATTTCCACAACTTGCCTCCCGCATCGTAACTGCCGTTGAGGCCGCGCACATCGTCGGCCGCAAACAACGACTGAGCATAGGGCGAGATAAGGTACATCGTATTGGTATCAAACCAGCTGATGTACGAGTTAGTCTGCCCGAGTGCATAACTGTATTGAATTTCAAATATACTCTCGTTGCTGTTGCCCGGAAAGAAATTGTTGAACCACATTTCTTTCCCGATCAATCCTACCCGGTTCGAATTGATGATCTCTTCGCAAGAGGCTATCACCGCATCGTAATTACCCAACCAGAGCTGAATATCGGCCATAAGCGCCAGGATTGCCCAACGGGTAGCTCTTCCTTTCGTATTCAGGGGATTATCGACATTGGTTTCGGGGAAATGTGATTTAGCCGATTCAAGCGCCACTTGCAAATCGGCCACACAAGCCTGAAGTATTTCGCCAGGTTCCGACGCCGGCAAGGCATATCCCGCCTCATCGTCGACATACGGTATTTTCACAAAAGGCACCTTGCCCCAGCTCCGTACCAGGTAAAAATAAGCCAGCGACCGCTGAAAATACGCTTCCGAAAGAAACGATTTCATCACATTTTCGTTGAACGACTCATCACGTTGCACCACATCGGGACCAAATCGAATGACCGAGTTGGCCATGTTGATAACCGCGTACAACTTATCCCAGCGGGCCAACTCATTGGTGGCCAATATATCCATACGACGTACTTTTTGCGCTTCACGTTGAAGTTCGGTAACTTCATTCTGAAAAAACAATCCGTTGCCGCGCGCTTCACCCAGCAGGAACAGCATTTCCTGCGCATCGCGCAATTTCACGTAGCCGGCGCCCAGTACCGATTCAACCTCCTCTTTCGTGCGCCAAAACTCGTATACACTCTGATTGTTCTCGGGCAACACCGTCAGGTAATCCTCGCACGAGCCGAGCATCGACACTACCGACAGGAAAAAAATTAGTTTTACAACTTTATTCTTCATTGTTTCTCTTTTTTACAAGGTTACATTCAAACCAAAAGCTACACGCATAGGCTTCGGAGTCGAGGCTTTATCGATAAATACCGGATAAACTCCTTCGGCCCACGATAACGAAATCTCAGGATCCTGACCTTTGTAATTGTTGAAAGTCAGCAAGTCGTAACCCGTCACATAAAACTGCAACTTCGCAATTTTTAATTTTTTCAAGGCCTCTTTATTCACGTCGTACTTCAAGGTCAGCGTTTTCAATCGTAAAAACGAAGCATCCTCGACATACCGGTCCGATCCCAGGTTGTTGAACCCCTTGTTGTACAGGGCACGCGGAATATCCGTTTCATCGCCTTCGTTTCTCCAGCGACGCAACACCGCAACACTCTGGTTATCTTTACCGTACATATACTCGTTATCCATCCGCACCTGGTTGATCACTTTCTGACCGGCGCGTCCGTGAAAACTAGCCACCAGCCCCAGACTTTTATACATCAGGTTGAAGCCAAAACCACCCGTCAGAATCGGATTGGAATTGCCGATATAAACGATATCGTACTGATCGATCACCCCATCGCCATTAATATCGGCATAGCGGGCATCGCCCGGGAACACCTTATCCGATCCGTTTTTCATCACCACCGGTTTCCCGTTGATATCGTAAATCAGGTTACCGTTTACATCGTGAGCATAGGTTTCTTCCACGTTCTGGTAAACGCCTTCGTATTTATAGCCGTAGAACGAACCGAGCGGATCGCCTTCAACAAATTTATAGGCATAACGCTTATTTCCAAATGTATACGATGTCTCTTTTTTATTATCGGGCAATTCCAGAATTTCATTCTGATTATTGGCAATATTAAAATCAAAATTCAACCGCCATTTTTTGGTACGCACTGCTTCGATATCGGTTCTGAACTCCCAGCCTTTGTTCGACATCTTTCCCGAATTATAATAGGAAACGGTGGTAAAACCTGTCGATCCGGGCAGGAGGACATTCCGTTGCAACATATCCGATGTCAGTTTGTCGTATACATCGACGGTCACATTCAGCTTGTTGTCGAAGAAGCCGAGATCGATACCCAGGTTGGTTTGGGTAATAATTTCGTATTTCAGGTTACTCAGGTTGATGCGGATAGGCTGAATGGCCGGCATCTCGCCATACCCGTTGGGGATGGCCGAAAAAGCACCCACATAAGGCGCCGAGCCCGAAGGCGAATTCCCGCTTTGTCCCCAGTTTAAACGAATCTTGGCCACCGAAATCTGTGGAATTTCCTGCATAAAAGGCTCATCGCCCAATTGCCAGGCAACACCTACAGTGGGGAACCCGCCCCAGCGGCTGTCGGGGGCCATGCTCGAACTGGCTTCCATACGGTAACCGGCGTTGAACATATAACGTCCCATGAGCGTATAATGCGCGTTGAGAACCCCTCCGATACTCCGGTACAATACACGTCCCGAACCTCCTGATGCATTTTTTGTATTGCTTCCGATAACAGGATCGCTCAGACCGGCTCCGGCGTTCCCACTGGTCGAACTGAAATACGACGAGCTCGTTTGATCGGAAGTTTGCAGAATAGCACTTACCAGCAATTTATGATCTTCATTGAACATCTGATTGTAAATCAGACGATTTTCGGTCGTCAGATACAGATTGTCGGATCCGCCGTCGGAACTCAAGCCTGTATTTTTATTGATGTACGATTCGCCGGTTACCGACTGCGGTAAAAATTTACGGGTTTTATTCGTACGGGCATCGAATCCTACGACTCCATAATAATCCAATCCTTTGAACAGCCGGTAATGCAGGTTGAAAATCAAACGGCTGGTCATCGAATTGGTCTGGTTTACACTCTCGTTGACCATAGCTACCGGGTTGTACAATCCCTGATTGGAATAATTGCCCTGGAAATACGTATAGGGCGTGAAATATTCATCGGTAAAACTGCCGTCGTCGGCAACAATATACGGACTCATATTCGGCATCTTGGTAAGCGACTGCGATCGCACCGAAGAAGCATACGAAGCATCGCGTTTCCCGTTGGTAAAACTGTAATTGGTCGAAATATCGAGCCGGTCGGAGAATTTGTACCGCATATTGAGCGAGGTACTGAAACGTTGAAATGCAGTGCCTACGGTAGTTCCTTCTTCGTTGAGCAAACCAAGCGATACGCGGTAATCGGTTTTATCGCCGCCTCCCGATACCGAGAAGTTATTGTCGAACGAGAAGCCCGGTTGGGTAATCAGGTCCAGCCAGTTGATATCCTGATTGTATTCGTCGAAATTCACCCATGCCGGATCAAAGCCAATTTCTTTGGTATTGTAGAGCAACGATAAGTAGGTATTGGCCAGGTCGTCGCCCTGTCCGATATCGTTCACTGTATTCCAAATAGCATCCTGCATCATCGACACATATTGATTGGCATTGAGCATGGGGATGGAATTTCGTTCGCGTTTCAATTCGTTTTTCGAATTAAACGAAAACGTCAACCGGCCTTTAGTACCTTTTTTGGTCGTAATCAGCAATACCCCGTTGGCTCCTTTCGATCCCCATACGGCTGTTGCAGCAGCATCTTTCAACACTTCGATACTTTCGATATCGCTGGGCGGGATATTGAGCAACTGGCTGTAATCGTCGGAATTGGCCGTGGCAAAGTTGAAATCGGACGAAACATCGACCGGCAGCGGAACACCATCGACCACAAACAAAGGTTCCGACGAGGCCGACAACGACGAAGTTCCGCGAATCCGGATATAGGTTCCTGAACCCGGATCGGCTCCGGTGAGAATATCCACATTGGCCATAGCTCCCTGAAGCGCTTCGGTGATATTGGTTACCATCGAGGTTTCCAGGTTTTCGAGGGTTACTTTTTGAACGGCACCTACCATTTCGCGGGTCGACAAGCCCTGGGCATTGCGTTCGACGCGTGAAGCGGTCACTTCCAGGGCCGACAGTTGCTGACCGGATTCTTCGAGTAGCACATCGATGGTTCGCTGACCGGTATAGTCGACTACTTTCGAAGTATATCCGATAAACGAGAACGTGATTCTGAGGTTTTTCTGATCGGGTATCTGCAACCGGTACCCGCCGTTCAGATCGACGATGCAACCGCCGAGCGAACGGTTTTCGGCATTTACCACATATACATTGGCGCCGGTAAGCGGTTGCTTATCCCTGCTGTCGAGCACTTTACCGGTGATGATGGTTTGCGCCACCAGCAAGGCCGGTGCGAGCAGGGTAAATAGTAGTATGTTTATTTTTTTCTTCATATTTGTTACTGTTAACCGCTTATTCAACATCAGGTAAACTATCGATTATATAGGCAGCCCCATCGGCATAAATACGGGGAAGAATGGTGCTGATCCGGTGTTCCTTGCCTTTGGCATCGATCAACACCAGATTCTTTCCTTTATCGAGCAGTCGGAATTTCACTATTTCGCCTTTACTGTTACGACCGAAACTCACCAGTTCGGTATCCACCCCTGTTCCGGCAAATGGATAATCGATCAAGCCGCTGGCCGAAACATTGATAAAATAAGGCTTCAGAAAATCGGCTACTTTTGAAGCAGGCGAAAACGGCACTTTACCTTGTGCAAAACCCTGTAAAACAGCGGCATTGGATGGAACCAACACGATAAAACGCTCGCCTAACAGGAAATTGTAAGGTGGCGCTGTTTTATCGATGGATGCGGCAGCAACTAATGCCTTGAAATATTCAAAGTCGGCCGGCGATGCCACCGATGTAATCATGTTTTTAAGCTGATTGGTTTCCGGCACCAAAGCCGAAGCCGATTCGCCCGACAGCTGATAAGCCTTGCCGTTGGGATAGGTTCCAACGGCCGTGAATTCCGGTGCTTTTTGCTGATCGCCGGTATTATAAAGCGCCGAAGAATAAACCTTTGATCCGATGGAGTACAGGTAATTGAACGGATTCATGGTAGCATATACCGTCGTATCGTTGCGCTGCATTATAACCCGGGTTGCAATATGATTCCCTGCAATACTTTTTTTCTGGTTCACCTTCATATCTTCCAGTCCCAAATCGCCTTCGATCTGAATCGTTTGCGCTCCGTACAAGTTGGCATTGGTATTCACATACTTAATTTGCCGTCCCTCCAGCGTTGTGTTGGTTTCAATCATCTCGTCGGTAGGCAGGAAAAGCGTAAATTTAACCTGATCGCTCAGCAAGGGATTGATAAAATCAGAACTGATGCACATGTCGAGCAACATGGTATACGAAGGATTCCGGTACAAGGGCGATGTTACCTGAGTGAAAACCGGAGGCGTTAAAAGTTTATTCAATCCGTATACAGTACCATTCACACACATACGACGCAATTTAGCATCGCTGCGGTTGAAACTCACCAAAGTGCCCATCGGCGATTTCACCTGTCCTTTTTCGATCATCTCGGGAAAAACCACATCGCCGCTATGAACGTGATTGGCCAGCAAAGCCATCAAAGGAAGAAAGTTGACTTTCGATAAATCGCTGTAATAGGCCGACCAGTAAGTGTTAAAAAATGCCTGCATCGCCTGGTTGTCGGGGGCAAATACATTGTTGGCCCGGCGCGACAGCGCCGATAATTGCGTATAATCCACACCCGATGCCGTGTTGGTCCATTCCGAAGCTATAGCCGGTAATTCGGAACCATGCGAACGCACATACAACGAATCGCCATTACCATAGGCCGTCGTAGCATCTGCATCATAAATATAACTGGCGAACCGGTCGTATGCCTCAACAAACATCGAATAATCCGACTGTTTGCGAAGTGCGTTGTAAACAGTTTCCAGCGGTTCGATCACCTTATTAAGCGTATACACATACCCATTGTCGGTTACAATGGCATATTCGTTCACCGAAGCATTCGACACATTGAAACCCTGTTCGCCGGTCCACTCCGATGATGGAAAAAAGTAGGTATAGTTAGCTTCAGCATCAATTTTCAGACTTTCGAATAAATAATGCGAAAAGACGGGAAGAAAACGCTCTTTATGGATTACTTTGCGTTGTTTACCTTCAAACGCCTGATCGTTCCACACCGAATTGTCATCCCGGCTTTTGGTCCTGAACTTGTAATAAATGCCTCGCAAATCATTTTCCGAATCGGTGCCATCGGGCTTATAATCTTCAAAAGCAGCTTTTGAAAACGAATAATACACCAGGTGATAAGCCACCAGCTTCTCCAACTCCACCGCAGGGATTGCATCGATTCCCGAATAACCCTTCTCCTTCAGATAGGCGTTGAATGCCCCGTCGTCGGGAGCCATCACCGTTACAATACCCTTTCCCTGAACCAGGTCCCTGAACGACGATTTCTCGACGGCCGATAAAAACAAGGTGAAATTCCCTTTCGATTCAAGTACTTCCCACGCATTTCCTTTCAGCCAGTCGGGCTGTCGGTAATACTCTTCCAGCGCTGTATCGCACGACCACATCAACACCATGACCTGCAGCAGCACGAATGTCCGTAATTTGTTTTTCATCTGTATTATTTACTAAAAATTTATTTAAAGGTTGATTTCTTCTGAAGGATCATGGCATCGGATGCAAACCTTCCCACTTCACCTTCCACTTACCATTTTTCGGGAATCCGGGATTTTTGCCTTTCGATCCGTCCCAGCCGGCACACATCATCGCTACCGCGGTAAGCAAACCGCCGTTGCCCGGCAAATACACCCGCAACCGGCCGTCCTGGTAATTATGCCCATTCGGAAGATAGGTGTTGGTTCGTTTCTCCATAAGCAAAGCGCCCACCGCCTTTTCAGGATCTCCCAGACGAGCGGCATTCATAGCGGTCATCGGATAATCCCATCCCCAGGTTTTACCCCAGTTCCAGTTATCCCAAACCCAGTTCAGCGTATTCTTCATATAATCGGTGCGAACCAAGGGCGTTTTAGGGATAATCCCCAAGGCTCCCAGTACAGCCATATGATCGGAGGTAAAACGAATGTCTTCGTAAGTATCCAATGCCGTTTCGGCGGCCAGGTACAACTTATCTTTGTAGGCCAGCGGCGAGAGTTTATCAATCAGTTCGTCCCATTCGAGGTGACGCTTCTGCCCCATCCGCTCTCTCCATTTCTGGGCTGTTTGCATCGCAAAATACCAGTATGCCAGCTCAAAAGGCGGATTCACGGTCTCGGAGGCCCGAAGGGTCTCCTGCGCGGGAATAGCCCCCTTCAGCACATAACGTCCCTCGAGCATGTCGTAGTCGGCAAACGAAGCCATAAACCTGGCCGTAGCATCTACAAGAGGGGCAAACCGTCGGATAAATTCCGGATCAGGATCGGCGCGATACACCAACTCGGCCAGGTAAATCAGATGAGGTTGCTGCCAGATTAAAAAAGACCCTACTTTCGACGGAGCTTCACTACCCGAAGGATCCGTCATCTTCATCCAACGAACTCCGTCGAATCCCTGCCGGCGCGCAATTTCACGGGCAACGGGCTCTGCCTTGAAGTACCAGTCGAGGGTGCGTGCCAGCAACTGCGGCCGGCTCCACAAGGCAAAATGAGCCTGATGCCACCAGATCATCTCCAGGTGAAACTTACCATACCACGAGTTGTAGGTCAGTCCCGTTTCCTGCGGCGGCACCGAACCTGCACTCTGGATAGCCATCAGGTATTGCGACAATACCACCCGTCGCTCCAGCTCTTTTGCCCGCGGATCGGTACTGCCCGAAAAATCGACAGCGCCACCTTCGGTCCAGAAAGCGTACCAATGCGCTTTGGATGCACGCGCCACAGCATCGAAACTCCGCGGATCGGCCGGTTCGTTCAAGGTATAACGCACTACACATTTCAACTCTCCCCCTTCGGGAATCAACACATAATAATGGGCTTCTTTTTGCTCGAAACGCGCTTTCCCTTCCCAACTTATTGTTACGTAATACCGGCTGGCGTCCAACGTACGGGCCAACACCACCTTGGTCGACGTGGAGGCTATTACCTCCGTTCGATGTCTTTCCGGACTATCCCAGTTACAAGCATCATCGGCATGTCCTCCCGTGGGATAAGGAAACCTGAAATTCAGCGAAGGCAAACGAGTTCCCTTTACATACGTGCCCACGGCATCCTGATGCGGATCGGCTGCCGTTTGAACCTCGACAGACTGCGATTGATATACAAACTTACTATAGAGTACACCTTCCCACATATCGAGCGTCTGATCGGGCGAGTGGATATCACTTAAATTCCTGATCTCGAAACCCACTGTACCCAGGTGCAAACGGTGCGGATTCACCCGGAACCAGTTGGCAGCCTCCTGCTGCCGACCCGGCTCGTTGAACTGTACCGAATAGGGTTCTTCCTTGCCCCTGAAATTGTAATTCTTAAGCGTTTCGTGATGCTTATATCCTTCGGGATTCGGAAAACTGTGCCAGCCCCATTGCGCCTGAGTGCCGAGCGGAACCCCTTTGGAATAACGTGCCGGAAAGGTTTGCAATCCGGTAATATCGGCCGTGAAAGCAAACTCGCCATTTCCCACCGAAAACGATGCCAGCGAATCGAAGGCGGTGATATGCGGATGATTACGGCTTACTAAAGCATAACGGTCGATGCCCGATTTGCCGTTTGCGTACACGGAAAACAAGCACAAAAACAGGCAGGTAAGTTGTATGGTTGAAATTTTAATCATTGTATTTTACGATCTTTTGGCGGAGTTGAACTTCTGCCGAATAAATATTCAACATATATACTCCGGAAGGAAGGTTTTTTAATTCGCGTACTATCAAGGCTTGTCCGTTTACATTTCCTTGTTGCCTGTATACGGTACGGCCGCTCAGATCGCTTATCGTCAGCCGATAATCCGATTTTAGCTCCCCTGTATGTACGGTTAACTCATCGCAGAACGGGTTGGGGCTTACCACAACATGCTCATAATATAGCGAGCGAGCGCCCGACACGAGTCCTTCATTGTAATGGGCTTTAATTTCATCCTCCGCAAGCACTCCTTTATAAATCGACACTTCGTCGATCATTCCCTGAAATGCATTGGTGGGTTGGGCGCCCGGATTATTGGTATTACCGATCACCAGATTTTCCGTCTGACCGATCCCGGTAGCAGTAGCATCGGCTTTCGTCCCCTTCAACACTCCGTCGAGATAGATGCGGGCCTGTTTCATTTCGAGGTCGCGTACGGCTACCAGGTGATGCCATTTATTGTCGAAATAAGCCGATCCGGGCGTCGCATTGATATCGGTTTTGGTGATATCGTCGTCGTAAGCCCAGGTAAGCCGGTCGTTCGACCCTGTTTTATTATACTGAATTCCAAACCATTTACCGGTGGCGCCCGTTGTAGTGTTTTTTACGTGACTTCCTTTGTGGATCAGGTACCAATCCACCGAACCTCCGGCCGATTTAAACCACATTTCTACCGAAAAGGATTCATTGTCGAGTAAAATAGCATCGTAATGCGGCTGCACCAACGCAGCATTGGCAGGTGTAGCGTTCATCAGAACGCCATTGCCGATCTTTCCGGCCTGCCAAACCGGTGCGAAATTCTGGGCTGTAGCCTCTCCTTCAATTTCGTTTACTGCTTTCGAACCTTCCGTTTCATCCAGCGCAAAATAAGCTACTTTTTCTTTCGGAGGACGATATCCCGTTGTGAACGACCAGAGGTCGCCCGTTTGTAAACCAAGAACATTCATAGCATCCACCCGCCAATAATACGTAACCCCGGGAGTAATGGCCAAGGTATAGCTGGATGAGGTGGAACCGGCCGTTTTCTGTGCGAGCTGTTCGGGACTGGTTCCTACATATACATTATAATACAACATACTACCGGCCGACGAAGGATTGGACCACGACAGGGTAACCTGCAAAAATTCCGACAACAAGGCTTCGTGGGCCGGCACAGGATCGGTACACGCTACCGGGGGGGCATCGGCGCCGATCGTCATTGCTTTTACCGAAGGAGTATACAGCGAGGATAAAGCTCCCCGCTGTGTTTTAATCCTGAAATAATAAGTCGAAGCTTTGGTAAGTCCGGTTATCGTGGCCGAACTGCTATCGGATGCAAGGGTTTTAATGACCGAAAACTCCTTGTTATCGGCCGACTGTTCTACGACCACAGCCGTTGCTCCCGGATCGTTGTTCTGCCAGCGCAGCACGACATAATTCTCATCCACTTTACTCACGCTGAACGAAGTAGGATACTTAACGTAAGGTTGCGGCGCGGTAATACTGTTAATATACCGTTCAATATTAAGGTATCCGCTCTCGTGTTTGATAAGCGCATCGGCTGCATTATTCGGGTTGAGTCCGTTGGCAGTTTCCCAGCTATCGGGTATACCATCGTTATCGGTATCGGGCAGGCGTGGTCCGTTGAATACATTGCCTACGCCATTCACCAGGCCCAGTTCGGCTTCGCTGTTAATCAACGCTCCTCTGGTTCCGAGCGATTTCAACTCATCGATCAGATAGCGGTCGACCTCGTCGCGTGCCGGCAACGAAGCGCCCACGCTATCGAGTATCCAGTAATAGGCCTGCTCTGCAGTCATTTTACCTTCAATCGGTTTGTGAGCCTGCGGAATACCCGTAAATGCCGATCGATCGTTTACCAGCGTTACGGTTCCATAGTCGGAGGCAATGGCATCGCGGCCATTGAGTATCCCATCGGTGGTATAGTCAATTTTATTTCCCGATTGATAGACCTGAAAGGTAGGTGTAGAGCGATTAAAAGCGGTCGTTCCGCCGGTACTCGGACCTTTGATAAAGTAATTGTCGGTGATGTCGGCCCACGACGAGCCCTCGGTGTCGCCCAGAATATAACACCCTCCCGATCCCCAATTATAAACCACATTGTTTACATACTGATTCAATCCTTTTACTTTGGGATTGCGGGTTTTGTTGTCGGTGTAAAAATTCCGGTAAAGCGTTACTCCTCCGTTGGTTTGAATCAAACCTCCCGCCGAGTGAGTCATGATCCCCTGGCCGATAATCGAATTCTGAATGGTGATATCGCCAGGCTCCGATCCCTTATTATCCCAGCTTACCGAGAAGGTTTCGTCGAGTCCCCAGTTGAACGAACAATGATCGAAAATCATGTTCTTTCCGTTGGCTACCCCGGCGGCATCTTTTCCCGAATCACCTTTAATTCCCATACGGAAACGCATATAGCGTACAATAATATTATTGGCGCCCGAAAACGAGACTCCGTTGCCGTAAACCGAAACGCCATCGCCCGGTGCGGTTTGTCCCGCCACATATAAATTGGAGGCAAAAACCAGGCGTGAATTGAGCCGGATAATTCCCGAAACATCAAATACGACGATGCGATTGGGCTGACTCACCGCATCACGCAGCGAGCCCGAACCGGTATCGTTTAAATTCGTAACATGATAGATGGTAGGGGATGCCGATGCACGGGCCCCGGGGGCATACTTGCCGAAACCTTCCGCTCCCGGGAAGGCAGGCAACTGCGCCTGAACACTGCCAAGCAGTGCCAGACACAGAAGACTTGCTAACATTTTTCTCATGGATCGGGAAAATCTATCGTTTCATCAACTTATGAACTTCACTTCCGTTTACTTTATTCAGTCGAAGATAATAGACTCCCGGTTGGAGGAAGTCGACCGAAGTGGTCAGACTGTTTTGGCCCACCTGCTGCCGGTGAATAACCTGTCCCTGGAGATTCAGAATTTCGATGGAAGCAATTTCTACCGGCGACTGAAGCGAAATGCTGCTGGTTGCCGGATTGGGACCCATGGTAACTTCTTTGGCGGTTACAGGATTCAATCCGGTTTTAACCTTAGCGGTAGCTACCATTTTGCTGTTGCGTGGCTCAGCGGTATGCACCAGTTCCACCGACCAGTCTACATTGTTAAATCCTTCGGCTACAACCGAATAACTACCTTCGGAAGCACTGATGGTATCGGCCTCCATCAAAATGAATTGTTCGTTGTCGTTGATCGATGCTCCGGCTGCCGGTACCAATTTCACAACTGCTCCCGGAAGAACCTGATTTTCGTCGGTATTCATTTTCACCGTTCCCGAAACAATTACCTTATCATAGGCCGAAAGCGAACCGATTTCAAACTCGAGTGTAGAACCCGGCTGGCAGGTGAGATTGAAGTTGCGGGTACCTATGGCTCCGTCGATACGACTCAGCGAATCGGTAATCATCAATGTACCGGTACCTTTCGAACCGGGAGTCAATTTACCCTGCAGATCCACATTACCCTGGATACGTCCTTTTCCACCCAATGTTCCCTGTGGCCAAACCACGGTATTATTACCTACCGAACCGCGTACATTACCCCACAGCACTTTATCATCGGCCAATACCGTTCCTGCCCGTACTTCAAGCCCGCCGATAATATTATTATTGTTGTTCAGCAGTCGATAGGTACCGGTTCCCACTTTTACAAATCCGACTTTATTATATCCGGTGGTAGTTCCCGGAGGATCGTTGAATTGTGCATATAAATCGACATCGGTATTCAATCCTCCGATAAAATATTTAATAATCGGAGTAGTCGATTTTTTGTAGTATCCCGCAATAACCGACAAGGTATCATTGCCCGTCAGCTCACCAATCGCATACGCCCTGGTTCCCGATTCGGAAGTAATACACACACCTTCGCCTAATTCCAGCTTTTTATTGTAGAAGGTCGAATCGATCTTATACCCGTCCAACGAATCGAGGAAGGTTTTTTCGGTGTTCAGAATCAAACCGTAAAACCCGGGATTAACTCCGTCCATCACATATTTTTCCACTTTTACATTGCCCGTAAATTCGCTCCAGTCGACGGCCACACGCGCCTTTCCAAGATAGGTACGCTCACCACCGGCATAAATATGCAGATTTCCGGCTCCTGTAAGCTTGCTATTCCAATAGCTGTAGCGCGATAATTCAACCACAGCTGTTTGGCCGGCCGGAATTTCAACCGGAACACTTACCGTAGGATACGAACTGCTCGATGAAGTTGCAAAGTTGGCAGTGCCACCCATGAACACAATTTTCGAGCCCCAGATATTCGGAGTAGTTTGCTTTTCCATACGCATCATTCCGCCTTTCAGAATCGTACCGCCTTTCAGCGCCGATTTCACATCCATTACCAGCAATCCGGTGCCGTCTTTTACCAATGCTCCGTCGCCCATCAACGAATCGGTATCGGCAGTGCGACGAATTACATAACGTTTTGTAGCATTCACAAACACTGAATCGGAAACCACTACCCCACTCACCGACAAAGTATCGGATTCGCGCAGTATTGAATCGTCGAAATAAGCTTTTGAACCTTCAGCAAAAGAAGTAGGAATGGGAAGCGGAAGAGCAGGATTTAACCAGTTGGGAGTAACATAGTCCCATTTTTTTGCTTCCTGACTGCCCTGCCATTTACGGCTTTCGGCCGACAGCGAGGCGAACATGGTACAAACGACCATCAGAGTAACAACTTTTTTCATGTACACAGAATTTAAAAATTAGTATTTCAAGATTAACTCATTGCAGGTATATTCCTGCCAGATAGATACTTTGTCTGGATGCGTGCTGTTTTTATTCCCCCTACTGTTGACAAAAAATGAATATAAAACAGAACATTGGCAAAGTTAACAGTTCAGTTCAGCATACACCCTGAAAAAATGACATGGAAACATGAATGAATGATAACAAAAAATTAAAGCACCTTACGAAGGTATCGTAAGATGCTTTATCATCCAGATTTTCAGGGATATTTTAAAAATTCAACGTTGCCCCCACTGAAACCGAACGAATATCGGGACCTTTTTGCGATTGGAAAATGCTGAAAGGCGAATATTTTGCATAGACACTCCAGCTGCCGTATCCCAATTGAGCCATGCAATCGAGTGTAATAGGAGCTGCATTCAATCCTTTTTCTTTCATGTAGCGGGTAGTGGAGCCTTCTTTGTAACGTGCCTTGGCCGATGCCATCGTGTTGACTCCCCCAATTACGCCGGCCGAAACGAAAAACTTCTGCCGGTTGCCAAAACCAGGCTGCCACTCGAGCAAAAGAGGCACGGTAAGATACAACATCCGGAGCCTGCTGTAGTTAAACGTTACCCCGGCGGGTGCATTCTCCAATCCGGTGACACCATTTGTTTCTCTAAAATATTGATCGGTATCGAGGTAATAGGTTTTCCAGTTTAATCCCATACCGGTGGTTATACCAAGATGATTACGGAATACCGGAAGGATCTTTTCGGCAAAATTGAAATAAAACTCATTGGATGATTCGGATTTGAGCGATACGCCGGCAATATTATTAATCGTATAGTTCCGGTCGGTGATGTTCACAAAACCCCAGCCTAAGCCGGCCCAATGCGGCTCCATCCTGTAGTCCTTTTTCTTTTTCGATTTGGTGATAAACGGAAGTTGAATGCCGATCTCCTCGATTACAGTCCATTTCTCATAACTCTTCCCGTCGCTGAAAACCCCTTCGTACACCTTAGCAAAAGGCTCCTGGTTTTCGCCGTATACTTTCACGGTTACCTGCCCCGTACTATCTACGATCTGAATGGTTTTTTGATTGAAACGAACCGTGGTATCTTTTTTAAGCTCCTGGGCGCTTAGTGCAATACAAGCCAGCGCCATTACCATAAGTAAACTACATTTTTTCATTGGATTATTTCTTTTTTAATATTAATTTAAGTACATCTTCCGAATCCTGTTCGGTTTCTATATAGATTAATGTCACTTTCGACTCGGGCTGACGAGCATGATTGTATAAAATCAGCCGGAAGTATTTTCCCCGTTGGGGCAATTGCAGGTAAACCGAAGTAGGGACGCCGTTGGCAACTACCTGTTTCACCTTTTTCGCATCTTTTTCGTCGATGGCTATACAGTCGCGTGCCAATCGGGCCGCTTCTTCATTATTCGATATTGTGATGCTTTTAAACAGCGCAAAATCGTATCCCTGCAGTACATCCATCGACAACTCCACCATCACTGCATCCTTGCTTTTCCCGTAGGTATCAAAAACCTTCCGGATCGCCAAGCCACTTTGCGCCTGCAATGCAGCAGCACTTCCCGTAATTACCAGGACCAGTGTTATTTTTCGTATCCAGTTCATTGTTCAAAAATATTAATAAGTTATTATTCCATTCCTGCAAAAACATCCAGCTGACTTTCGATCAGTTGCTCGGTGCTTACATTCTTCAGATTTTCGTCCACCAGGGCATCCGACGAAGGCAAGCCGGCCAGCGAAGCCATCGCTTTCGAGCGAACCTGCTCGGGATTGGTGATTTTGGCTCCATTCACATAAGCATACGAAGCCTGCACCGGAGGTGTAAATACCTGTACGGCCACAAAACCCGACAACGCTACCACAGCTACCACGGCCACCTGCCTCCACCATTGAAAGGATACAAGCCGTACCGACGGCCGCTCGCCTTTAAAGTAGCCCAGCATCGCCCGCTCGGCTTCGTATTCACCTTTCAGCGACGGATGATTCAACCATGTATACAGTTGCTTTTCTTCGTCCACCGTAGTCAGTCCTTCATAATAGCGCTCGATCAACGCATCGATTTCCGCGCGGTCCATAGTGGGTCGTATCCTTAGTTTCATACGCTGTTCCATTTTAAAAATTCTTCCCGTACCTTTTTTCGTGCTCTCGAAAGATTCATCCGTACTGCATCGGGCTTCGTTCCGGTAATATCGGCGATCTCGTCGACCTCGTACTCTTCCATATCTTTCATTCGTATTATTTCCCGCTGAAGCGGCGGCAACTGTTCGATAATCCTTCTGATAATCGCATGGGTATCGCTTCGTTCGGTAAGTTCGTAAGGAGTAGTATCGGATTGCATCACCAGTACACTGTCGGTAATACCTTCGGTACGTTTCTTTACTTTCAGCTTGTCGAGGCAGTGGTTTTTTGTAACCGTTGTTACAAATGCTTCCACATTATCGTAGGTGCCCAGCGAATCGCGGATATACCACAGTTTGAGCAGAACTTCCTGAACGGCGTCTTCTGCATCATCCTCTTCGCTCAGAATCCTTCTGGCGGTAGAGAAAAGATAATCGCGCATGGGCAACACGGCGGCCCTGAATAATTCCTGACTCATTTCGGTAAAACGACGAGCTTATAGTACAAAGTATAACATCACAGGCAAAAAAAAATCGCATCTTATAGCCGGGTCGGGAACATATAAGATGCGAAATCGTTTATCAGAAAGGAAAATCGTTGGGCGATGCACCCGGTTCTCCAAATTCAGGAGCTGGCGGAATGGGCGGCGGAGGCGGCGCCATTTCGGGCGAATAGGCTCCTTCGGTTACGGTTTCCACCTTCCAGGCTTTTACATCGGTGTACCAACGTCCGTTGAACTCCCGGCTTTCCACATCAAAATCAATCTTCAAATGGGTACCGGGCTGTAATTGTTGCGGCGATATTTTATCGCCCCAGATCGATATACATACTTTTTTGGGATATTGTCCGTCGGTTTCAACAATAATGTCCTGTTTTTTCCACTCACCATTGCGTCCTTGTCCGGTTTGTAAGGGTAATACCTGTGATAATTTAGCGATTAATTGCATATAGGAATAATTTGATAATAGAAATGCAAAAGTACGTTTTTTAACCTACAGTTCAAAAAAACTACGGAATTTATTCTGCACTCGCTCCCTTTTTCAGATCGACGGGCGTAATTGGATGGTCGTTGGCAGGAATTCCTGGACGGGCTGCCGTTTCATGACAAATTGAGCTGCCTTTTTCCCCATTAATCCAAAATCGACACTAACCGATGCGATTCCGTTTTTAATAATCTCGAGTAACGGTTCTTCGTTGTAAATCAGCAGTCCGATATCGTTACCCAGTTCATATCCTTTTTCGTCGGCACTTTTTACAATAGTAACGATATCCTCGCGCACAATTACAATATAAAGCGTTCCGGGTTCGACTCCTTGCCAGTCGCTGCTCGTACGCACTACCGTACAGGGTTTGCCAACCACTTCGCCATAGCGGTAAAGGGCATCGATAGAACCGACGGGATGCGAATGCTCGCCGGGAAATACAAAACAAAACCGACGGTACTTATCGAGCTGCTCCCGCACCGACAGCAGACAATCGAAAAACGACTCATCAAAATTCTGACAAATATAATTATAATCCCCTTTATCGAAATTTCCAAAATCGAGCAGAAGCACCTGATGTGCAGGTAGTTTTTTCAACGCCGGCGATAATACTTCATTCGAAAAATTCATCACCACATACATCGTATACTTTCCGGTACTCTCGCGCACGATGGTTTCGAAAAGCTGCTCGTTGTACTGATGGAAAATAAGATCGACTTTATAATCGCCGCTCAGGTTAGCTACAAACTGTTTGTACAAATCCTGTTTGAACGAACTGTAGGTATCGAGCAACAGTAAAATGCGCTTCACCTTTCCGGTGATGTAATAGCCTTTCATCGGATTCGATTCCACCAGCTGCATCCGACGGAGTTCCTTATAGGCCTTAAAAACAGTATCGCGCGACACCACCAGCATCTCGCTCATCTCGTTGATCGACGGAAGATTATCGCCGGGAACCAGTCGCCCCTGAAGTATTTGCTGACTGACACCTTCAACCAGTGCCTTAATTTTTGAACGCGAATGCGAAAAGTTGAAATCCAGGATATTCATGAAATTTTCATTGGCATGTTTATACTATGCGGGCTATGAAATAGTACAACATCATTCCGCCCGCAATTAACTTGATAATGGCTCCGAATACAATACCGATAAATGATCCTAAGGCCGACTGAAACGATTGTTGAATATCTTTGTGCGATAACTGCTCGCCGATAAATGCACCTAAAAAAGGACCCAGAATAATTCCCCAGGGTCCCATAAAAAGGCCGACCAGCAACCCAATGGTGCTTCCCCATACCCCTTTTTTAGTGCCGCCGAACCTGCGGGTTCCCCATATCGGCACATAATAGTCGAGTAGTTGAATTACAAGGATTACAACTGCCCAGACCACCAGAAACAGAGTGCTGAAGGTATAATCGGTAGCAAAATGAAGCAACAGCAGTCCCAGGTAGCTCAGAGGCAAACCGGGAAGCACCGGCAGCAACGAACCGGCAATACCTGCTAAAATCAGCAATGCACTCAGTACAATAACAAGAATTTCCATGCTATCCCATTGCAGCCAGCAACGACTTTACTTTTTCGGAAATCAACCGGCCTTCGGTCTTGCCGGCTAGTTGCTTGGAAGCTATCCCCATTACTTTACCCATATCCTGAGGTCCCCGGGCTCCCACCTGGGCGATCACCGCCCTTACGGCCTCTTCCAGTTCGGCATCCGAAAGTTGCGCCGGCAAATAACGTTCAATGACGGCGGCTTCGGCCAATTCATTACCGGCCAGGTCCGGCCTCCCCTGTGCAGCATAAATCTGAGCCGACTCCTTGCGTTGTTTCAGCATTTTATGAAGTATTTTTACAGCCTGCTCATCGGACAGTGTTCCATCACCTCCTTTAGCTGTTTTAGCTTCCAGAAATTCTTTTTTAATACCCCGGAGGGCTTCCAGTGCCACTTTCTCACGGGCGAGCATCGCCGTTTTAATATCGGCGCTGATTTGATCAAATAATATTTCCATTTTTTCTTACAATTACATACCTGTTAAACGGCGCAGTTTTTCAACACTTTTATTCCACAACAAAATCACTTCATCGCCTTCTTCGGGACCGGCATAGTCGGTTACCTGCAACACCAGTTCCCGGGTCAGCTCAGATGTCACAATTTTGATCTCAAAGTAGGCGTCCGTACCTTTATCCTCTTCCCATTGAAAGCGAATGTAGGAATTCTGCCGCAAATGCAACAGCCGCGCTTCCTGTTCCCAATCGTCCCACCGGAAGGTGTAGGTGGTATCGTCCACCGTCACCTCATCAGCAAACCACTCCGAAAGGCCGTATTGTGTCCCGATACTGTTCCACAGTATGGTCAGCGAAGCGTTGTTCAAGGGATATTCAATTTTAATTTTCGATTTCTTCATATTTTTCAGGCTCCCTTTCTCATTAATAATTTGGGTCTGCAATTTAGCAAAATTATATTGAATTCTTCTTATCTTTGCACTTTAAATTATAAAAAAAATGTCAGACGATAAAAAAGTAATTTTTTCGATGGTGAGGGTGAGTAAAACCTTCCCTCCACAAAAACGGGTTTTAAACAACATCTATCTGTCGTTCTTCTACGGAGCCAAGATTGGCATTATCGGGTTGAACGGTTCCGGTAAATCCACTTTATTGAAGATCATCGCCGGGGTCGAAAAGAATTTCGAGGGCGAGGTTGTGTTTTCACCGGGGTATACGGTTGGTTATCTGGAGCAGGATCCTAAGCTGGACCCTGCCAAAACGGTAAAGGAAATCGTACAGGAAGGCGTACAGGAGGTAATGGACCTGCTGGCCGAGTTTGAACAGATTAATGAAAAATTTGCCGATCCCGATGCCGATTTCGATGCGTTGATCGCACGCCAGGGTGAGTTACAGGAAAAACTGGATCATGTGGATGCCTGGAACATCGACAACAAACTGGAACGCGCTATGGATGCGCTCCGTTGTCCGCCCGAAGATGCCCTCATAGCCAACCTTTCGGGAGGAGAACTGCGCCGGGTTGCGTTATGCCGCCTGCTGCTCCGCCAGCCCGACATCCTGTTGCTCGACGAGCCTACCAACCATCTCGATGCCGAATCGGTGGAATGGCTCGAGCATCACCTGCAGCAATACCAGGGTACGGTAATTGCCATTACGCACGACCGTTACTTCCTCGACAATGTGGCCGGTTGGATTCTGGAGCTCGACCGGGGCGAAGGAATACCCTGGAAGGGAAATTACTCGTCGTGGCTGGAGCAAAAAACCGCCCGTATGGCCATGGAAGAAAAACAGGCGAGCAAACGCCGGAAAACGCTCGAGCGTGAGCTGGAATGGGTGCGGATGGCTCCAAAAGCCCGTCATGCCAAAGGAAAAGCTCGGTTGGAAGCCTACGACCGCTTGATGAACGAGGATCAGAAAGAACGCGAGGAAAAACTGGAACTCTTCATCCCCAATGGTCCGCGCCTGGGAAATAAAGTCGTGGAAGCAATCGATGTTTCGAAGGCTTTTGGCGAGAAACTATTATTCGAGAACCTGAATTTCATGCTGCCTCCGAACGGTATAGTTGGAATCATCGGTCCCAATGGTGCGGGTAAAACCACGCTTTTCCGAATGATGATGGGAATAGAGGCGGCCGACAAAGGTACGTTTGAAGTGGGTGAAACAGTTAAAATCGGTTACGTGGATCAAAGTCACAGCTCGATTGATCCTGCTAAAACGGTTTTCCAGGTGATATCCGGCGGAACGGAGTTTATCCGCGTAGCCGGACGGGAAATCAATGCCCGCGCCTACCTGGCCCGTTTCAACTTCACCGGCGGCGATCAGGAAAAATTGTGTGGCGTATTATCGGGTGGCGAACGCAACCGGCTTCACCTGGCGCTGACGCTGAAATCGGAAGCAAACGTTTTATTGCTCGACGAACCTACCAACGATATCGACGTAAACACGCTCCGGGCGCTCGAAGAAGGTCTGGAAGCGTTTGCCGGTTGTGCTGTGGTTATTTCGCACGACCGCTGGTTCCTCGACCGTATTTGTACCCATATCATTGCGTTTGAAGGCAACTCCGAAGTGTTCGTGTTCGAAGGTTCGTATTCGGAATACGAAGAAAACAAACGTAAACGCCTGGGCGATGAAGGACCCAAGCGTATCCGGTATAAAAAACTGATGAACTAATAATATTCCAGTTGTCAATTGTTAATTAATAATTAACAATTGACAACTAAAGCCTTATAGATTTTCTCATACAACGGAACTTCCACCCGGTGTTTATGCGCCAGGCGCACTACCACTCCCACCAGCGTTTCCACTTCAATTCGCCGGCCAGCCAGATAATCGCTGTTCATCGATGAGGTAGTACCCGCAGGTAAACTGCCGCCATAGCGCATCATATCGTCGATAAGCGAACCGGAAAGACCAATATTCTCCGCCTGCGAAACAGCAAACAGCTCCTGCATCAATTCGATATACAGGGGTTTGTATTCCTCATTCCATACTAAATCGCGGAAACCGGTATTCAAATAGGTGGTCAGGGCCGCCGTTGTCGAAATATAAAAGAATTTCCGCCAGATAGCCCGGATGGCTTCTGCCTTTAACGAAGCTTCGATTCCGGCCTGTTTAAACAGGTCTTCGATGTATTCCAACTCCGGCGAACTTCTCTTTTCGTGACCAAAATGCAGATGATGGACATTACCGGAGCTTTCCACCACGCCGGGCTCGTTCAGCCGGGCGATTATATAAGCACAGCCATACCATACTTCATTGCCGGGGAAATGAGCACGTAAACGGCTTACATTATCAATTCCATTCAACAAAGGCAACAGAATGGTTGCCGGACCCACCAGGGGACGTACCTGCCCGGCGACTTCATCCAGATCGTAACTTTTCGAAGCTATAACCAGGTAATCCACTTCACCGATCTCCGAAGGTTGATGGGTAGCCAGTGCCGGCCTGGTCACGAAAGTACCGGTTTCGGTAATCACCGTCAATCCTTTTTCTTTTATTTTTTCCAGATGGGCGCCCCGGGCTATGAAATACACCGACAGTTTTTCAGGATGCTGTTCACTGTAACGGGAAAGGAGGCCACCATAGTAACCTCCCACTCCTCCTAATCCGATTATTGCTATTTTACTTTGCATCTTCCACTATATTTCCGTAACGATGATATTCGTACGTTACACTTTGTTCGCGTACGTAATGGATCAATTCAAACAATCCTTCGGTCAGCGGCCGGCGGTTGGCGATATACACTCCGGTTTCGGCTGCCCGTTTCAGCAGTGCATCAGGAACCGCCTCGCTGGTAACGCGCACGCGTTCGTACTGATTCATTCGGGCTGCAAATGCTGCCGTATCCTCGGTCACCAGTTGCTTCTTACCCACTTTTTCTTTCAATGCGGGCAAAAAAGGCGAATCGGCCGCACAGCTCACATCAAGTTTCACTCCGGCACATTCAGCCGCCGTCAGCACCATCAGCAGATCGATAAGATTATCGTTTTCCAATACCCGAAGTACCATTTTTTTAACAGGCAGGTAACGGAAAATGTTCGATTCGCCGTGAATCTGATGAATATCCCTTTCGACAGAAAATTCATTTTCCCAGGCTGCCTGGTAACTTTCGGCAGCTACTGCCAGACGCTCCTCGCCATCCGGTTGCCGCAACTCTTCCACCTCCATAAACGAAACCGCATAATTCGGTCCTCCCGCTTTGATACCCGCGCCAAAAGCCGAACGTTTCATCCCTCCGAAAGGCTGACGACTCACGATAGCTCCGGTTATACCACGGTTGATATACAGGTTGCCGGCTTCAATACTGTTTTTCCATACTTCCTGCTCGCTTTCATCCAAGCTTTGCAAGCCGGCCGTCAATCCGTATTCCGACGAATTAGCCACCCGGATAGCCTCCTGAAGGTTGTTCACGCAAACCACGGCGAGCAACGGAGCAAAAAGCTCGGTAGTAAAGGTGTAACTTCCCGGCTTTACCCCCCATTTAATTGTGGGACGAAGTACGTATTTTTTCGGATCGGTAAATTCGGGGGCAACCAACCAGCTTTCGCCCGGCTCCAGTTCGAATGCTTTTTCAAGCTTATCGTTGTAATTCGAAACCATCGGACCCACAAAATTCCCCGGATTCCAGGCCGAACCGGCATGTAGACTGAGCGCGGCGTCTTTCAGCTTTTCGCGGAACTCTTCGTCGTCATAGATTTCTTTTTCAAGCAGCAGCAACGAACAAGCCGAACATTTTTGCCCTGCATTGCTGAAGGCCGAGGTCATGATGTTCTGTATGGCATGGTCGCGGTCGCAGCTCGAGGTAAGAATCATCGCATTTTTGCCGCCCGTTTCGGCCGACATCGGGCAAGCGGGATTCGACATCATCAGCTTCAGAGCAGTATCGGTACCTCCCGTAAAAATAATTTGTTTGACCGAAGGATGGGTAGTCAGGTAATTCACCGGTGCACGTCCATCGGCACAAACCAGTTGCAGCGCCTCTTTAGGCACACCGGCCTCCCAGAAACATTGTGCAAATTCCCAGGCTATAGGATAGGCCACCGTAGCGGGTTTCAAAATCACCCGGTTGCCACCGGCCAATGCAGCCACTACCCCACCCACCGGAATCGCGGTCGGGAAATTCCAGGGTGGAATTACCAACACCAAACCTTTAGGACGCAATTCGACGGTCTGCTGAGCTCTGAATTTCTCGAGCGACAGGGGATAATAACGGCAGAAATCAATGGCTTCCGAAACTTCAACATCACCTTCTGTAAATGTTTTGCCGGTGATGGCCGACATACAACCAATCAGATCGCCCCGTTTGTTCGCCAAATTGGTCGCCGTACGGTGTAAAATCTCTTTTACTGCAGCGGGCTCCAGCGCGCTCCATCCCGATGGATCTTTTTCGGCAATTTCGATCATGGCAGCTACCTGTGGCTGATCCGACAGCACCACCTCGCAAACCGTCACCTCATCGTTCTGATTATGATCCACATAACTCAGGCGCTTGCCGGTTTCAATGCGATCGGCTCCTACCTGTACCGGTACGATATAAGGCCGGATGGTCGCATTCTTCATCCATTTCATCCGCAGATTATCGGCCCAACGACGATTCACAGGCAAATCGAAATTAGTATCCGGTTCGTTGTGGAAGGTATCGTATACTTTGAAGTCCTGCGCATTATTGCGGTTCTGAGTACGACGGGCCTGAATTGAAACCGTATCCTTTTGTTTATAGGCTTCTTCAAACTGCTCGCGTAAAAACTCCCAGGTCTTCGAACCGTACTTCAGATCGAACGAATAACTGAGAAAATTGTCTTTACCGGTATTTTCGTCGAGGCGGCGTACCAGGTACGAAACCGCATTCAGGAAATTGGCATCGCTCACTACCGGTGTGTACAATATGATCTGTTTATTAAGCGATTTAAGCACCCTGGGCAGATAATTGGCCATTCCCTCCAGCATTTCAAAGCTGATATAATCTTCCACTTTGTTACGTTGCGCCAGCAAATGAGCGTACGAAATCGTAAATAAATTGTGTGAAGCAACGCCCACACGCAACACCGACGCATTTTCGGGTTTGCAGGCCCGGTCGAGGATGCGTAGGTAATTGGCATCTACGTCAATTTTAGTGTCGTAAATCGGATTCTCCCAACCTTTCAACGACGAAACCACCGTTTCCATGGCCAGGTTGGCTCCCTTTACCAAACGCATCTTCAACGGCGCTCCGCCTTCGGCTACGCGCTTCGTGGCAAACTCCAGCAATTCGGTCTGGAAACTCCAGGCGTCGGGCAGATAAGCCTGAATTACAATCCCTGCCGAGTATTGTTTAAACTCGGGCATGCTCAACACCTCTTTGAACACATCGAGCGTAAGATGCGTATCTTTATACTCCTCCATATCGAGGTTCACAAACTTATCCTGTTGGTTGCCTTTTTCATCCTCGTACCGGTAGGTCATTGCCTGACGGTAAATAACCGCCAGACGCTCGCACAAATCCTTTTTATTCTGCACATAGTTCAGGGCGCTGATTTGTGCATAAATACCCGAAATTTTAATTGAAATATAGTTGATGCGAGGATTGGTCAAGGCCTCCACATAATGCCGGTAACGATGGTCGGCTTCGCGGTCGCCCAATACGACTTCACCCAGTAAATTTACGTTTTGCCCTATTTTTTCTTTTCTGCGGGAGGTAAGATGACGGTGGAAAACCGACTTTTTCTCGTTGATAATCACTTTAGCGGTATCCTGGCGTAATTTCTTCTTAAACAGGGGTACGGCAATTGTATCAAACAGGTATCCAAACTTCTCGAAAACCACCATCAGAAAGGTATCGAAACGATTGAAAAAGCCGGGAATACCATAAATTTTTAAAAGATGTCGAATGCGCAAGGCCAGTTTACGGGTATCCCTGATTTGCGACGATTCGTCCAACATCCTGGATAATAAATTCTTATCATTTGCATTCTGAATAAGCATCGCATATTTCTTTTGCTCTTTTCGTTCGGCAGGGGTAATCTCCCGTTCCGACTCTTCAAGCAAAAGCTTAACATGCTCAATAACAGTTTCTTTCATGATTTTTTCCATACATTAGTATTTTTTCCGAAAGATAAAAATTTTTTTTCAAAAGACGATGATTCCGTATCTAATTATACTAAAAATGCGACCTTCCACAGAAAGCCGCATTTAAGAGGGGGATTATTAAATTTATTTATTAAAGTTGATTCAAAACCTGACGGATTTTCTCGTAGGTTTTGATCGTGTTGGGCACCAAAGGCAAACGAAGTTTATTTTCGATAAAGCCCATGAGTGCCAGCATACTTTTCACACCGGCGGGGTTGCCTTCGACAAAAAGCAACTCAATCAATTCTGTAAAACGATGATGAATCTGGCGTGCTTTGGGATAATCGCCCTGCAGCGCCAGGCGAACCATACGGCTGAATTCTTTGGGAAACGCGTTACCGATCACCGAAATTACACCTACAGCCCCCAGGGTAATGAGCGGGAAAGTGATTCCGTCGTCGCCCGAAATCACCATGAAATCTTCCGGCTTATTTTTTATGATATCGTCAATCTGCGAGAAATTGCCCGATGCTTCCTTTACGGCGCAAATATTCTTAAAGTCGGCTGCCAGACGCAGCGTGGTTGAAGCAGTCATATTTACGCCGGTGCGTCCCGGAACATTGTAAAGAATCACCGGAAGCGGCGAGGCTTTGGCTATGGCTGCATAATGCTGGTACAGTCCTTCCTGAGAAGGTTTATTATAATAAGGAGTCACCGACAAAATAGCATCGATGCCATCAAGATTTGTTGTCTGAAGCTTCTCGACAACCGAACGGGTATTATTTCCACCTACTCCCAACACAACAGGAATACGCCCATTATTCACCTGCAAAACAAATTCCCTGATCTGATCTTTCTCCTGTTCGGTGAGGGTCGGCGTTTCGGCTGTCGTTCCACACACCACCAGATAATCAGTACCGTTTTTAATCTGATGCTCTATCACCCTCGCTAATGCTTCGAAATCGATCGACTCATCATCTTTAAAAGGTGTGATAAGGGCAACACCCATCCCTTTTAGTTTACTGGATATCATGTGTAAGCTATATTTCAAAATTTGATGCAAAAATAATCTAATAATCTTTAGATTGTATGTTTTTGAGATAAAAAATTAGCTGATTGTAATTATTTATAGTTTGATCTTCCTCTTTACCACCCTTCTCATCCGGCAATAAATCCGGAATTTCCAGGGCGAAATCATAGAGGGGCTGATCGGATTTTTTTATACCGGTCCGCAAGGTGGCTTCTGCATTCAGAATGAGATAGTCGACCGCGATATAATGGTGCGAAGTAATGTCGATGAGCACATCAAAACGCTCTTTTTTAAGCTGATGGAGTACGTCCGCCCCGGGACGCTGTAACAGATCGAAATCATTTTTATGAAGCACTTTTATATCGCTTTCCGGATCGGCACCAGTACCTTTAGCCGGCAAATAGCCCCATGCGGTAACTTTTTTCCCATCTGTCCTCAGCTGTTCGATCAATTGTCGAATACCGGCATTCTGCTCGGCAGTATCGCTTTCGAACAACAGGAAAAACGAAGTTGCGCGACTGTAGGAAACAAACATCGTCTGACGCTGCGAAGAACGCAAAAAAGTGCGGACTTTCTTGTTAAATATTTTTTTAGCTAGTTTCTCAAACATACTCATTATTAAAATAAGGTACCCATTTGCGGCGGGGCTTGTTGAATTGGTTGACTACTTTCGTCCCGGGTCGGATTCTGACCTATTAAACTCAGGAATTCGTCTTCCGAAATCAGACGAACACCCAGCTTTTCGGCTTTTTTTAGTTTTTCGGGGCCCATATTATCGCCGGCCAACAACATACTCGTTTTCGCGGATACGCTTCCGGCGTTCTTCCCTCCATGTTGTTCAATCAGTTTTTTGTACTCTTCTCTCGAAAAATACCTGAATGTACCACTGATAACGATCGATTGGTTGAGCAACACATCGGAGATCTTGTTGTCGGATTCCTCGTTCAACCGGAGTTGCAGGCCCGCTTCTCTCAGCTGTGCTATCAATTGCCGGTTTTGCTCGTCTGCAAAAAATAAAACCACGCTTCCGGCAATTCGTTCGCCAATCTCATCTACTGCTATCAATTCATCGACAGTAGCAACCGATAGTTTATCAATACTCTTGAAAGCCTGTGCCAGTTTTTTGGCTACCGTTTCGCCCACATAACGTATCCCAAGTGCAAATATAAGCTTTTCAAAGGAGATTGTCTTTGATTGTTCAATTGATTTACAAATATTTTGTGCCGATTTCAATCCCAGTCGTTCGAGCCCCGACAAATCGCTTACCTTCAGCGAATATAGGTCGGCCACCGAACGAACCAACCCGGTCGTGAAAAGCAGCTGAATGGTCTCGCTTCCTAAACCATCGATATTCATTGCCTTCCTACTCACAAAATGTTCGATTTTACCCTTCAGTTGTGGAGGGCAATGCTGATCGTTCGGACAATAGTGAGCTGCTTCACCTTCAATCCGGGTAAGGGTGGCACCGCATTCGGGACAGGTTTCAATAAATTTCACCCGTTCCCCATCCTGATTGCGAAGTTCGGTGGCAACTGCCGTGATTTTCGGAATAATCTCACCGCCTTTTTCTACATATACACTATCGCCGATGTGAAGATCCAGCGCAGCTATGATATCGGCATTGTGCAAGGAGGCGCGCTTCACCACCGTTCCCGAAAGCTGTACGGGTTCAAGGTTGGCTACCGGAGTAACCGCACCGGTGCGCCCCACCTGAAAACTAACCGACAATAGCCGGGTCAGCGCCTTTTCGGCCTGATATTTATAAGCGATAGCCCATCGCGGCGATTTAGCGGTGAAACCCAATTCCTCACGCTGCCTGAACGAATTAACTTTAATAACAATTCCATCCGTTGCTACGGGTAGATTTTTACGTTCAATATCCCAGTAGTGAATAAAATCAAACACTTGATTCAGTGTCGAACATACTTGTACGGCCTCCGAAATTTTAAACCCCCACGAACGGGCAGCCATCAGACTCTCGAAATGGGTTGTAAACGGCAAATCGTCGCCCAGTACACTATACAGGTACGAATCCAGGCGCCGCGAAGCTACTTCGGCCGAATTCTGAAGTTTTAAGGTTCCCGAACCAGCATTCCGCGGATTGGCAAAAATAGGTTCCTCTTTTGCTTCCCGTTCAATATTAAGCTGATCAAAAACCGACCAGGGCATGAGAATTTCGCCTCGTATTTCAAATTTAGCCGGATACGACTCGCCCTGCAGATACAATGGAATACTGCGAATCGTTTTTACATTTGCAGTAACGACATCACCTTTTACCCCATCGCCGCGGGTTACAGCTCTTGAAAGTGCGCCATCTTCGTAGATAAGCGAGATGGATGTACCGTCGTATTTAAGTTCGCAAACTAATTCGAACGGTTCGTTCAAGGCTTTTTGTACCCTTTGATAAAAATCGCTGACTTCGTCGGGCGAATAAGTGTTTCCAAGCGACAACATCGGATATTGATGTTCGGCCTGCTCGAAGGCTCCGGTCAGATCGCTTCCGACTCGTTGAGTGGGAGAAAGCGGATCGGCAAATTCAGGATAGTTTAATTCGAGTTGCTGAAGTTCGTACAACTTATCGTCAAACTCTTTATCGGTGATTACTGGTGAGTTCAGTATATAATAGTTGTAGTTATGTTGATGCAGTTCTTTTCTAAGTTGTTCAATATAAGCCTTCATTGGGAGGTAGTTATTAGCTGGAAACACTAAAAAATTAACTTGACAAATGTAACAAAAAATCCCGACAAGCAACAGGGCTTATCGGGATTTTCAAAAAACGGCGGCTATCTACTCTCCCACTGTGACGCAGTACCATCGACGTGACCGGGC
>MKVT01000016.1 GCA_001898935.1 Paludibacter sp. 47-17 | reverse complement strand
TTTTGAAATGGTGGCTGCTTCTAAGCCAACATCCCGGCTGTCACGGCGATCCCACTTCCTTTACCACTGAGCGTCGTCTTAGGGGCCTTGGTCGGCGGTCTGGGTTGTTTCCCTCTCGAGCATGAAGCTTATCCCCCACACTCTGACTCCCGGGGTCCGGCGTGCGGTATTCGGAGTTGGGTTCCGATGGGTAGCCGGGAAGGCCCCCAGTCGGATTCCGTCGCTCTACCCCCGCACGCTACGTCCCGAGGCTGGCCCTAAAGCCATTTCGGAGAGAACGAGCTATCTCCAGGTTTGATTAGACTTTCACTCCTCCCCACGGGTCCTCCCCCAGTTTTTCAACACTGGTGGGTTCGGTCCTCCACGGCCGATTAGGGCCGCTTCAACCTGCCCATGGGTAGTTCACCTGGTTTCGCGTCTACCACGCCCGACTCCGACGCCCTGTTCAGACTCGGTTTCCCTGCGGCTCCCCCCCTGAAGGGGTTAACCTGGCCGGACACGGTAACTCGCCGGATCATTATGCAAAAGGCACGCGGTCAGGCTGGCTCGCGCCAACGCCCTCCCACCGCTTGTAGGCGCGGGGTTTCAGGTTCAGTCTCCTCCCCTGATCGGGGTTCTTCCCACCGTTCGGTCGCCCTACTGGGTTCGCTATCGGTCGTCATCGAGTACTTAGCCTTGCGGGATGGTCCCCGCGAATTCAGGCCGGGTTTCCCGTGCCCGACCCTACTTGGGTGCCGGATAGGAGAGTCGTCGCTTCGCCTACGGGACTGTCACCCGCTCTGGTGCGATTTTCCAAACGGCTTCGGCTCGCTCCGACTCGTTCCATGGCTCCGGTCCCACGACCCCGGATGGTGACCCATCCGGTTTGGGCTGGTCCCCGTTCGCTCGCCGCTACTGAGGGAGTCTCGGTTGATTTCTTCTCCTCCAGGTACTTAGATGTTTCAGTTCCCTGGGTCTTCCTCGAGGATTCCGGGATCGACGCTCGTTGGGCAGCTCCCCCGGACATATCGCAGCCTTCCACGCTCGAATCGCTGATGACGCCTAGGCATTCCCCCCGCGCCCTTAGGAGCTTGACCACGCCGATCGGGCCTCCGCGCCCTGGGGGGGCGTGGAACCGATCCGCGGGCTGCTTGGGGCCCCGAGGCGGTCGATCCCGGCGTCTCGCGACGCGGGTCTCGGTCTCGGTCCCTTGTGACTTCCAGATCCTAAAGGGTTCGTATCATTCATCTCCGCCGCCTCGACTCGCGTCGATGCGGCGGTGAAACTGTGTTGTGGAGTATGCCACTCACCCTGCACGTAAAAGAAGCGTAGCATGCGCCACGACGACTTCCACGCAGGTGTAGTGTGAATCCCTCGTCCGTCGTCGCGTCGCCCCGCCCGAAGGCGAGGAAACGCCACACCGAACTTGGATTCGTGTATGACCAACCACCGAATTGTCAAAAAGCAACGGAACCGGCCCGAACCTCGCGGCCCGAGTCGATCCCTTCCTGGCGTTGTTGCCGGCCAGGGGGCGAGGTCGTCCTCGACGAGGACGGCCCCGCCCCGCGGCCGGCGGACGCGGGGGTCGATTGCAATGAAACCGAGAACCGGACGGGACCGGGACGACGTCCGGGGCGGGCGGCGAGGCCCGGCCCCGGGCGGTGTCCCGTTACGATCGAGAAGCGTGCTTCGATACCCTCGGGGGGAGCAGGCGTACGCACGGCGGCCCTCGGGATGGAGGGACGGCGCCGACGAGGTCGTGTCGCGATCCGAGGCGAGGCCTGGCGGCAACGCCCGGATTGATCGCGCCGACCGGTTTTCTAAGTATCCTTAGAAAGGAGGTGATCCAACCGCAGGTTCCCCTACGGTTACCTTGTTACGACTTAGTCCCCATCACGGGTTTCATCTTCGGCGCCTGCCTTTCGGCTCCGACGACTTCGGATGCCCCCCGCTTTGGTGGCTTGACGGGCGGTGTGTACAAGGCTCAGGAACACATTCACCGCGGCAATGCTG
>MKVT01000015.1 GCA_001898935.1 Paludibacter sp. 47-17 | reverse complement strand
CATGTGTGTTTCTCGAAAGCGGGTGCAAAAGTAGATACTTTTTTTTTCTTATCCAAACGTTTTGAGAAAAAAATGTGCTATAAAACATAAATTTTTCTCAAAACGTTGATAATCAACCGCATCTATTTGTTATAATTATTTAAAATCTTCCCACTTCGTGTCAAGCATATTGCCGGTCTTCTGAAAAGTAAGGTGCATTCCAAAACAGGCACGAAGAGTTTGAGGGGTATGCGACGGTCCCGAGAGGGCTAAATATTCGCGTAACATAGGACGATAAATAGGATCGACACAGTTTTCGATGATGGTTTCGGCACGATCGATCGGACATTTTCCGCGCAAATCGGCAACTCCATGCTCGGTGATGATCACATTTACCGAGTGTTCGTTCTGGTCGACGTGCGAAACCATGGGCACGATTGCCGAGATTTTTCCTCCTTTTGCCGTCGAAGGGGTAGTAAATATGGATATATAAGCGCTCCGGGTAAAGTCGGCCGAGCCACCGATACCGTTCATCATCTTGGCTCCCATTACGTGAGTACTGTTCACATTCCCGAAAATATCGGCTTCCAAGGCGGTATTAATGGTAATCAGGCCCAGGCGGCGTGCCAATTCGGGGCTGTTCGACATCTCCTGCGGACGAAGCACCAGTTTATCGCGGAAGAATTCAAGATTTTCGTAAATCGACTGCAGCACCGGTGTAGTAATCGTAAGCGAGCATCCGCTTGCGAACGTCACCTTTCCCTGGCGAATCAATTCGATCACCGAATCCTGAATCACCTCGGTATACATTTTAAAGTTCGGAATATCGGGATTGGTACCCAGCGAAGCCATCACCGCGTTGGCAATATTGCCTACGCCCGACTGAATAGGAAGGAACTCCTGCGGAATACGTCCGGCCTTCAACTCACCCGCCAGAAAGTTGGCCACGTTCTGACCAATTTTATCGGTCACTTCGTCGGTAGGGGCAAAACCTCCTACTTCGTCGTCGAGGAAAGTCTCCACAACACAGGCAATTTTCGAAGGATCGACCTTCAATACCGGCGATCCCATGCGATCGGCAGGATGCATTAACGTCAGAGGCAAGCGATGAGGAGGATCCAGGGGTTCGAAAATATCGTGAAGTCCGCGCAGCTCTTTCGGATGCTTCCGGTTAAGCTCTATAATAATAATGTCGGCCAGGCGGGCAATGGTAGGCGAAATACCCACACCGGTAGTTAGTACGATCTCGCCGTCGTCGGTCAAATCGCAAGCTTCGATAACGGCAACACGCGGTTTGGGCATAAAGCCAAAACGAAGATGCGGAGCTATCGACGATAAGTGCATATCGAAATAGGGAGCATGATCAGTGTTCAATGCATCGCGCAAATCGCGGTTCGACTGATAGGGAGTGCGGAAAAGCACTGCGTTGGCACGTGCCAGCGCACCGTCGAGCGAATCGCCTGTCGATGCTCCGGTATAGATCCCGATCTTAAACTCTTTACCCTGCGCATGCAACTCTTCGGCCCGTTTGGCTATCGCGGTCGGCACCGACTTAGGCGAACCGGCCGGCGTAAAACCGCTAAATCCCACTGCATCGCCATTGTTCACTAAGCTTGCTGCTTCTTCAGCTGTTACAAATTTGTACCTTGACATATCTTATTAAATAAAATTTGCAAAATTAAATATCTATACTGCAGCCATTTAACCTTGCGTGGTTAGTGTTTTAAATTTAAGCGCAAAATTACATCTAATTTTTGGAAAAACCTCAGGATTACAGAAAAATTTCTTTAATAGAAGTATCTCACGAGTCAGGAGCCCGGAATCGCGATAAGGGCGCTTTCAAAATACCCGTGTCCCGATTCTTGGTGCTTTCCAAAAAAATGATGATATTTGCATTCAAACAAATATTTTATACAAATTATGAATACTATCCAACAACTTGCACCGCAATTGCTGTGGAAACATTTTTACAGCCTGACGCAGATTCCTCGTCCATCGGGAAAAATAGAACCGATTGCTACTTTTCTGGCCGACTTCGGTAAATCGCTGGGGCTGGAAACGCTTCGCGACGAAGCTGGCAATGTGCTGGTTCGTAAGCCGGCTACTCCGGGAATGGAGAACCGCAAACCGGTAGTGTTGCAGGCGCATATGGACATGGTGCCCCAGAAAAATTCGGGTGTTGCCCACGATTTCGAAAACGATCCGATCGATGCCTATATCGACGGCGAGTGGGTTACCGCACGCGATACGACCCTCGGGGCCGACAACGGTATCGGGGTAGCGGCTGCCATGGCGGTTCTCGAATCGACCGATATAGCTCATCCGGCCATCGAAATGTTTATTACCGTCGATGAAGAAACCGGTATGCACGGCGCGTTCGGGCTACAACCCGGTTTTCTTCAGGCCGAAATCCTTATTAATATGGACTCGGAGGACGAAGGTGAATTATACGTAGGTTGCGCGGGTGGTATCGATGCCAATGTATCGTTTGCCTATTCGGAAGTGCCGGTACCCGAAGGCGACGTGGCTCTCAAAGTTACGCTTAAAGGACTGAAAGGAGGACACTCGGGGGTCGATATTCATCTGCAGCGTGCCAATGCCAATAAATTAATGTTCCGTTTTCTGAAAGAAGCGGTTGCCGGTTACGAAGCCCGCCTGGCCGCTATCGACGGGGGCAGCCTGCGTAATGCGATTCCACGTGAAGCTGTTGCTGTCATTACTGTGCCCGAAGAGGGTGTTCGGGATGTACTCGATTTAGTCGATGAGTACGCTGCTTTATTCGTTGAAGAGTATGCCGGTGTGGAAGACGGGATTTCGTTGACCGCCGAAACCACCGGACTTCCTTCCGGATTGCTTCCCGAAGAAATTCAGGACGACCTTATCAACGGGGTTACAGCCTGTCCGAACGGTGTATTCCGGGTAATCCCCGAACTGCCTTCGGTGGTGGAAACGTCGAATAACCTGGCTATCGTGAAATCGAACGGCACATCGGTGGAATGCAAGTGCCTCATCAGGAGCTCGGTGGAATCGCGCAAAGATGAATTGGCGTCGATGGTTGCCAGTGCATTCGCACTCGCCGGAGCAAAGGTCGAATTCAGTGGTGCTTATCCGGGCTGGAAACCCAACCTGCAATCGCCCATTCTGAAGGAAATGACCAAAGTATACGAAGAGAATTACGGTAAAACACCGAAGGTGATGATCATCCACGCCGGACTCGAATGTGGAATTCTGGGAATGAACTATCCGAAAATGGATATGATTTCGTTTGGACCTACCATCCGTTACCCACACTCGCCCGACGAAAAAGTGAATATCGCTACAGTGGAAAAATTCTGGGATTATTTGGTAAAAACACTGGCCAATATTCCTGTAAAATACTAATCAATTGAAAAAGTGCAGGCTCGACTTGCACTTTTTCTTATTTACAACTCGCTTTACGGCTATAATATGAACAAATTTTTAGTAACCGCCGCCATTTCGGTATGCGCGGCATTTGCGTGGGCAGCTCCGGCCGACACCGCAGCAGTCGACACCTTTCGCTTTACCATCACCAAATCGAACCCCATTACGCCTGTCAGGAATCAGGCAAATACCGGCACTTGCTGGAGCTTCTCGGGCCTTGCCTTTTTCGAATCGGAAATGATCCGGTTCGGCAAACCCGAAACCGATTTATCGGAAATGTTCGTCGTACATCATTCGTACAACGACAAAGCCGATAAGTTCGTACGTACCAATGGTATGATTAATTTTGCGCAGGGAGGTTCGTTTCACGATGTAATGTACGTACTTAAAAACTACGGTATCGTACCTGAAACCGTAAAGCCGGGGTTGAACTACGGCGAAGAGCGCCACAACCACAGCGAGCTCGAACGGGTTGCCCGCTCTTTTGTCGATGTGATTATCCAAAACCCCAACCGAAAACTTTCTACCGCCTGGAAAAAAGCTTTCCATGGTATTACGGACGCTTATCTGGGCGAACTTCCCCGGGAATTTACCTACGAAGGTAAACAATACAGCCCGAAAAGTTATATGCAGACCACCGGATTGAACATGGACGATTATGTTTCGCTTACTTCGTTTACCCACCATCCGTTCTACAGCTCGTTTGCCATCGAAATACCCGACAACTGGCGCTGGGGCGAATCGTATAATATCCCGCTCGACGACTTTGCACGGGTATTCGACTACGCTATCCGGAAAGGGTTTACCATCGCCTGGGGATCGGACGTGAGTGAAAAAGGATTCAGCCGCAACGGGGTTGCCATTAATCCCGTTGTGAAGAAAGAAGATTTGCCGGGAAGCGACCAGGCCAAGTGGCTGGGGTTAACGCAGAAGGAAATCGAAGAAAAGATTTACAAATCGGAAGGTCCGCGTCCCGAAATTAAGGTGACTCAGGAAATACGCCAGCAGGGTTTCGATAATTACCAGACCACCGACGACCATGGCATGCAGATCTACGGAACTGCTACCGACCAGAACGGCACGAAGTACTACCTGGTAAAAAACTCGTGGGGTACCGAGAGCAAATACAAAGGAACCTGGTATGCCAGCGAATCGTTTGTACTGCATAAGACCATTAATATTATTGTACATCGTGATGCCGTACCCAACGATATTCTTAAAAAATTAAAACTGTAAAATGCAAGGAAAACAACGTTCCGGAGATTCGTCTCAACCTAAAAAAAAGCGCTGGACCCCTACGAGCGGTAATATAACTCGTATCAAGGTAAAAGAACCGGCCGGATTAATGACCTTTTTGCTCGATAAGATGGGTGGAATGAAACGAAATTCGGTAAAAACCATGCTTTCGCACCGGCAGATTATGGTGAATGGCGCTGTTACCACCTTTTATGCCACTGAGCTGAAAACGGGCGATGTGGTGGAAATAAGCAGCGCACGCGGGAATATTGAATTATCGCATCCTAAACTGAAAATGCTGTACGAAGACGATGCCATCATCGTAGTGGAAAAAAAGGAAGGTTTGCTCACCGTGCTTACCGGGGTCAAGGAAGAAACCACCGCCTTTTCGATTCTGAAAACCTATGTGCAGCAAAGCAGCAAACGCAACCGGGTGTACGTGGTTCACCGCCTCGACCGCGAAACATCAGGTATTCTGATGTTTGCTAAAAGCAAGGACATCCAGCTACGGCTCCAGGAAAACTGGCATACTGCCGTCACAGGACGAACGTATGTAGCTGTGGTGGATGGCGCTGTTGCAAAAGAAAGCGATACAATAGTAAGTTGGTTGAGCGAACACGAAAAATCGTTGAAAGTACGGTCGAGCGCCACCGACGATGGAGGACAGCAAGCCATTACCCACTACAAGCGCATCAAAAACAACGAGCATTATTCCCTCCTGGAACTGAATCTTGAAACCGGGCGGAAAAATCAGATCCGGGTTCATATGCACAGCATCGGGCATCCGATTGCGGGCGATAAGAAATACGGAAGCGCCACGAATCCATTGGGACGCGTGGCGCTACATGCCCGTTTACTGGAATTTTACCATCCGGTAACCGAAAAACTGATCCGTTTCGAGACTCCCGTGCCGAGGAAGTTTTTAAGCTTGTTTCATTAAGCCTCAAACTCCATCAGGTAGGCTTTGATAAATGCATCGATATCACCGTCCATTACCGCATTCACATTGGATGTCTGGTAATTGGTACGGTGATCTTTTACCCGGCGGTCGTCGAATACATAGCTGCGGATCTGCGACCCCCACTCTATCTTCCGTTTACCGGCTTCCACCTGGGCCGTGGCAGCTCTCCGCTTTTCGAGCTCCAGTTCGTACAATTGCGATTTCAGCAAACGCAACGCATTATCCTTATTTCCAAACTGCGACCGGCTTTCGGTGTTTTCGATGATGATTTCGTCTTTTTCGCCCGTCACCGGATTGATAAACTTATAGTACAAGCGAACGCCGGTTTCCACTTTATTCACGTTCTGTCCGCCTGCACCACCCGAGCGGAACGTATCCCAACTCAGATTGCCGGGGTTAATTTCAATCTCGATGGTATCGTCGACCAAAGGCACCACAAACACCGAGCTGAACGAAGTCATGCGTTTACCCTGAGCATTATACGGCGAAACCCGCACCAGCCGGTGCACCCCGTTTTCCGATTTCAGATAACCATAGGCCATTTCACCTTCAAATTGCATTGTCACGGTTTTAATCCCCGCTTCATCGCCATCCTGCAGGTTGGTAATTTCACACTTATAACCCTGACGTTCGCCCCAACGCTGATACATGCGGAACAGCATCTCGGCCCAGTCCTGCGCCTCGGTACCACCGGCACCCGCCACAATTTTCACCACAGCACCCAGCTTGTCCTCCTCTTTCGAAAGCATATTTTTCATTTCCAGGTTCTCGATCAACTCAACAGCATATTTATATGCCGTGTCGACCTCCTCCTCGGTCACTGCCTCTTCGCGGTAAAAGTCGTAAGCCAGCTGAAGCTCGTCGGCGGCAGCCTTCACTTCATGATAGCCATCGACCCATTTGCGCAGGTCTTTCACCTTTTTCATCTGAGCCTCTGCCGCCTTGGCATCGTCCCAGAATCCCGGAGCCTGCGTCCGGATTTCCTCTTCTTCAATCTGAATTAACTTGGTATCGACGTCAAAGATACCTCCTCAGCGCGTCCTCGCGCTCCAACACATCTTTAAGTTGGTCTGCTGTAATCATTCTTTTTTATTGTTTTAAATTGATAATACATTCGTTACATAAACAGCCTCAGCAACACAGGAGGCAAAAACACCATCAGAAATCCGACGGTAAATCCCGCCAGCGTTTGACCGGGCGTGTGCGCTTTCAACTCAATACGCGATAAGGCGGTAAGCGCCGATAGTACCAGCATTGCGACGAGCAGGCCCAAAGGATTAATACCCAGGAAATAGGAGTATCCGAATATTCCACCGGTAAGTCCGCCGATTCCCGAAAGATGAGCGCTGATCTTCCAACGCCGGTTGATGAGCAATATGGCTATAAGCGATAGGGTGGAACCCACCCCCATGCCCACCAGGAAAAGCGGCATCTTCAGAATCCTCCACATGAATAAGGTCCAGAAAAAATACGCCACCAGCGAAAACAGATAAGGCATCGTACGCTGTTCCTTTTTCGATATGTACAAATCCTTGATTTGTCCGTTACGCAGCATCATTAAAATCGGAATTGCCGGCATCAATGCCGTAAACAGGAAGGTGCCACTCACCGCAAACCACTTCCAGATAGAATTGAAATACATTCCCAGCGGACTCATCACCAACAGGATGATACCGAAAGTAGGCATCAGCAGGGGCTGCAGAACAAACGAAACGACCTTGTGAAACTTCAGCATAATTATAATTCTTTACGTAAGCGGGCAACCGGTATATTGAGCTGTTCGCGGTATTTGGCAACCGTGCGCCGCGCAATCGGATAGCCTTTGGTTTTCAACACATCAGCCAATGCATCGTCGTTCAGGGGCTTGCGTTTATCTTCATTCTCCACACAGTCCTGAAGTATTTTTTTGATCTCCCGGGTCGAAACTTCTTCGCCCGAATCGTTGATCATCGATTCGGAAAAGAAGTATTTCACCGGATATACGCCAAACTCGGTCTGGATATATTTACTATTGCTCACCCGCGAAATGGTAGAGATATCGTACCCCGTAATATCGGCTATATCTTTCAGGATCATGGGCTTCATATACACATCGTCGCCTTCGGTAAAAAACTCGCGCTGGTAGTTCACAATCGCCTGCATGGTGGTGAGCAGGGTTTGATGCCGTTGCTTAATAGCATCGATAAACCAACGGGCCGAATCGATTTTCTGCTTGGCAAAAACCACCGCATCCTTCAGTGCGGCATTCTTTTCCCCTTTCTGATCGGTATAGGTCTGAAAAAGCTCGTTATAGGTCGTACTGACCCGAAGTTCGGGGATATTACTATCGTTGAGATGAACCCGAAGTTTCCCCTCATCGTTTTCGAGGATGAAATCGGGCACTACCACCGACATCGATTTCTCGAGCAGATTGCCGCCCCAGGCATTACCCGGCTTGGGATTCAGATGGGCGATTTCGGTAATGGCGTCGCGCAGATCATCCTCCGTAATATCGAGGTATTTAATAATTTTATCGTAGTGCTTTTTCGAAAATTCCTCGAAATACTTTTCGATAATCTGCAGTGCAACATCCACTTCCCGGCGATAGGTTTTACGCTCGAGCTGCAGCTTGAGACATTCCTGAAGCGTGGTTGCACCTACCCCGGCCGGATCGAACTCCTGCACCATCGCGATGATCTCTTCCACTTCCTCTTCGTCGGTCTGAACGCCTGCCTGGAACACAATATCGTCCACCATCGATTCCACCGGCCGGCGAAGATAGCCCTCGTCGTCGATATTCCCAATTACATATTCGGCCACAATCCGCTGGTGATCGCTTATCGATTGCAATCCCAGCTGCTCGATCAGATGCTCGTGAAACGTTTTGCCGATCGAAAAGGGGATATCCTCCCGCTTGTCGTCCTTCGAACTATTGTTCACCTGAAGCCTGTAATCCGGAATATCGTCGTCCATCATATATTCCTCCAGGTCCATATCGTCGTTATTGCCCCCGTCGTCGTTCAGGTCGTCGTCCGTGTAGGCATCCTCCTCGTTCAGTTCCGCACCCTCCTCCAGCGCCGGATTTTCTTCCAGCTCCTGGCGGATGCGCTCCTCCAACTCGAGCGTAGGCACCTCCAGCATTTTGATCACCTGTATCTGTGCAGGCGAGAGTTTTTGTTGCAGCTTCTGTTCTAACGACTGTCGTAGCATGGGTTGAAAAGCAGTTATGAATGCAAAGGTAATTATTTTTGAGTAAACTCAAGGTCGATGCGGCCCAGATAAAGTCCGCTGCGACCCATTTGCGCTATCATTACCCGCCGTCCCGCAGCATTCGGAGTGGTTACATTTTCGAGCAACGAATGCGAGTGCCCGCCTATAATTACATCAATATTAGTAGTGGCGCGGGCGATGGTGAAATCGTTGACTTTGACATCGGTCGAATCGGAGCCCAGGTGCGACAGGCAGATCACCAGATCGCATTTTTTCTTGTTGCGCAGGAAATCCGACACCTCCCGGGCCGTAGTTACCGGGTCGTTGTACACCACACCTTCGTAGTTTTTCTCCATGATGAGTCCCGCTGGTTCCACCCCCAGCCCCATGATTCCTATTTTCAACTTACCTTTTTTCACCACCAGCCAGGGCTCAACCAACTCCCGTATTTTCGATGCCGACACATCGTAGTTCGACACCACCACCGGGAAATTTTTCAGGGCCAATATCGTGGCCAGAGAATCCATACCATTGTCGAACTCGTGATTCCCCAACGCTGTAGCATCGTATTGCATCTGGTTGTAGCCTTTCACCTCCAGCCGGCCGCCGAAAAAATTATAGTAAGGAGTACCCTGCGAAAAATCGCCCGCATCGACCAGCAGCACATGCGGTTCTTTTTTCCTGATTTCGTTGATTACTCCCAGCCTGCGGGCATAGCCCCCCATATCCGGATTACGCGAGGCCGAAGCATCGGTAGGCTCGATCTGACTGTGCGTGTCGTTGGTATGCAGAATCACCAGCCTTTCGGTTTTCTGTGCAGCAGCTGCAGCCGAAATCAATACCGCTGCCGCAACGATGAAATAAAGTTTAGTTTTCATTGTTTACAATCCTCCCTTCCAGTTTCGCATGAATGGTTCGCCCCGCAGCATGTTCGGCACGCACATGTTCCAGCAGCATATCGCGGACCAGGATACCCGTGTCGACCCGTTTCACACGGCGGGTAAGCGCCGTCATGTAATCGTTGCCTTCGGCCAGGTAATCGTTGGTAGCAATTATATAAATCTTATTCGCATCGAGCGCCTCGTTGCCCACCCGGATACCTACGGCCTTTCCATTGCTGATCTGCATGCGCAGGCCACCCACTCCCTGTCCGCCTATGCGGGCAAAAAACTGCAGTAAGTCGTCGAGATCCGATCCTTTGAGCCACAACACTACCAGTTCGTTCTCGAAAGGCATGAGCTCGAATACCTTCCGAACCGTGAAGGGACCGGCCGAGAGCTGTGTGCGCAACCCTCCCAGGTTTACGATGGCCACATCCACCGGCGCACCCAGGTACGCCGACGCCCTCTGCAAATAAACATCGGCGCTCCAGTTCGACAGAAGGCTCTCGGGCTTGTGAGCACGCATATCCTGTTCAATATAGCCAATCACCTCATCCATCCTGGCATCGAGCTGTTGCTTGTAGGGCGCTAAAAACGATTTAAACCCGGCATCGGCCGTGGGTTCGACCGAGGCGTCGAGCGCGATTTTAGCTCCCTGAATCTCCGTGAGCGCCCATTTGGGCGACGTACAGGAAAGCAACAGGAGCATGGGGAACAGCAAAGCTATTTTCTTCATACCATAGTAATTAGTTGTTTATAATTCGCACCACCTTTGTAACTTCTACCCGCGGATCGAGGTAATCGGATACCAGCAATTGATGCCCAACCGGGCTTATAGCCGTTGCACGGCGCAGATCGAGGGGCACCACCGCACGCTCGTTGCCGGCTTTCATTTCCAGCTCTACGGTAACTGTATGCGGTCCGGCTCCAGGTTCCAGCTTCATCAGCAACCGTTTTGCGCCCTGCTGAGGCACCAGGATCAGCTCCTTTACCCGCAAACCGGCTCCAGGTTCAGCCTGGCTCATCAACACCGTGCTCACTCCGTCCTTTTCGGGAGAGTGGTTTTCAAAATAACCATCGGAACCATAAAAAAGTTGTTTCCATGCCAAATCTCCCGACCGGTCGGGCACCACTCCCGGATGCCGGGTAGTAATATACCGGGCCAATTTATAGGCTGCCACCAACGACCCCTGATACGTCATGTGCTGGTTTTCGGACACTGTGTTCTCGAAACTTTCGGCCGTAAATGCCGCAGTATCGTAAGGCATCTGCAAATCGAGCCACGAAACGCCGGGCCCGGCAGCTTCCTGTACCACCTTTTTAAATTGTCCGTAATCGTGCACATGACGATGGTACATGGGCAAGGTGAGCAAAACGAGCTCGACATCGTTCGCATCGCACAATTCAATTGCCTTTCGAAGAAACTTCAGAGCCTCTTTACTCGGCATATGTTTCGAATATTCGTAAGCTTTGAATCCGGGCCTTTCGTACTTGAGCAGCGTGCTATCCTCGATCCCCGAGGTGAACCGGATGTACCGCCCGAGGTAAAGACCCTGTTCGGGGCGCTGTTTTATTTTACTTAAAGCAATATTACGCCGGATCTGCGCCGTATCGGTAAAAATAAAACTGTGATTCCGGATCGTGTTCGACCATGCCGCGGCATAATGATCGGAAGCAAACAGTACCGGGGTCGACAGCATTTTTTCAACCACATCCTTACGGGCCGAGAAACTTTTGAATTGCTCCGACAAGGTGCCCGGCTTCAGTTCGTGCGAATCGTAATCGTTGAGGGTGAAGGTTTCCACCACCGCCAGCCTGGGTTTACGAACCTTAATCGCTTCTTTCAGGCTATAATAGGTATCGGTCATGGTGGTGCCCGGCGACGCCAGTATAAAACACGACGCTCCCAGGGCATTGGAAAGGTGTTCGGGACTCACGCCCGTGTACAGGTGCGAGTTTCCCACCATCACCACATCCACCGGATTGCGCTTCGTAAATTCGTAATAAGCATTCCACTTGCGGCGGGTATGATCGTTGGTATAATCGGGATTGAAATACCCTTTAGCATCGGTATAGTACACAACTCCGGCAACAAGGGCCGAAAAAAGTACCAATTTAAGTACAAAATCGCGGTGCCTTTTTTCCTTTTCAATTGCCGGAGGCACCGGCTTGACAGTCGTATTTTTCAGTGATTTGGCCATCGCTTATCAGAATTGAAAGTAAATGAAACTATTGTCGTTGGCAGCTCCGTACGCCCCCAGGTAAATAATGCCCAGGGTGAGCGCCAGGTAAAGCCCCCAGCGCACATATACCGGAGAGGCAAAAAACCGGTCGAGCAGCTTCTCCCCGTAACGCTCGGCTACGATTTCGTAAATCATCATCGCCACCAGGGCATAGAGGGCGAACGTAAACTCCCGGCTATTGAGCCCGAAATTGTACAACATTTCGGCATTCCCGAAACCCAGATTGCCGAATACCAGCATTGCATCGGCAAAAGTTTGGGCCCGGAAAAAAACGAGCGAGAACATCCATCCGGCCACTACCAGCAGGGCTGCAAAAATCCGCTTGAATGTACTCCCCGGCTGCTCCAGCTTCAACACCGGATCGAGCACAATCAGAAACAAACCGTTGATAATCCCCCAGATCACAAAATTCCAGGACGCGCCATGCCAGAGCCCGCTCAGGAAAAACACCACCAGCAAATTTACCAGTTTACGGCTGGGCCCTCTCCGGTTGCCTCCCATCGGTATGTAAATATAATCCTGAAACCAACTCGACAAGGTGATATGCCAGCGTTTCCAGAATCCCGAAAACGAAGCCGAAAGATAGGGACGGCGAAAATTGGTGGTGAGCCTGAAACCAAACAAACGCGCCGTGCCGATGGCAATATCGGAATAGGCCGAAAAATCGAGGTACAGCTGAAAAGTAAAAAACAACACCCCCATCAGCATCGCGATGCCCTGCGCTTCTGCTATTGAACCATAGGTCTGATTGATGAATACCGCCAACCGGTCGGCTATCACCACTTTCTTGAACAAACCAAATACGATGAGCAATAATCCGCTGCGCGCCGCCTGATAATCGAACGTTTTCACTTCGTCGAACTGGGGCAGCAATTTCTTCGCCCGCTCGATGGGACCGGCCACCAATTGAGGGAAAAAACTCACAAAAGCCAGAAAATTAATGAGCTTGTGCGTAGGCTCCATCTTCTTGTAATACACATCGAGCGTATAGCTCAGCGACTGAAAGGTGTAAAAACTGATGCCTACCGGAAGAATAATATGCAAGGGCGAATAACTGAACTCTTTCCCGAAAAAAGCAAAAGCACTTACAAAACTATCGACAAAAAAGTTGTAATACTTGAAAAATCCCAGAAAACCCAGGTTGAGAACCAGACTCAGTATCATCAGCGATTTCCGCCTCCGGGGCTCGGTATCGGGCAACTGATGAATCTTCAATGCCAATACATAATCCATAAGCGAACTAATGAGGATAAGCGATAAAAAACGCCAGTCCCAAAAACCGTAAAAAGTATAACTGGCAACCAGTAGAAACAAATTGCGGAGCTTCAGATTTTTCCGGAACAATAACCAATAAAGCAGATAAACCAACGGCAAAAATACCGCAAAATCGAAAGAGTTAAACAGCATGGGTATTATATTTATATAAAGTCGCAAATTTAATACTTTTTTCGGGTTGACCCAATTACAGGGATTTTAGCTACACACCCTAAAAGAATTCAACATTTATTGGTGGGCGTGCAAATGCATGTTTGATAGATTCGTTGGTATCATAACAGATTTGTGCATCGCTAGAATCTGCTCCGGTAATAATCCCATCATTGATTAGAAGCAACTTTCCTGTGACATCAAATACACTACCAAGAGAGCATCGTTATTGGAAACCCTCTTGGCACGTGTATTTAGTTACTCTATCACCAATAGCCTCACTCTTCCATTTCCTCTAACATCCGGAACTGGAAATACATCCTCTCCGATTCGGTTTTGCACTCCGGGCAGACTTCCATTTCTACGAAGTACCCACTGAGGTCCTTGGGGATGACCATCTCGAGTCCGTACAACTCAATCAGCATTTCCAGCAGGGCTACGCCCCTGAGGGTGATGAAAGCGTGATCGCCACAATTCTTACAGTAAGACGTGATCACGTGCGGATAGCTGAATGGTCTTGTCAGCAATTCACGATTGGGTTTGAAAGGCCCCTGCATCAATTGCTTTTCCTTTTCGGTGTCGATTACGCCGAGCGCTTTTCTCTTAAACTCTTGTTCTTTTTTGTCCATCTTGTTCATTTTTGGGGATTAAACATGGCGAAAATTGTTTGTTGAATAATTTGTTATCAGTCTGTTAAAGACCACCGAACCGGATATAGTTCTCCCGTGTTCGTTTCTGATTATTCGTAATTTTCGCCTTGTGAACAAGACAAACAGATGGTTGGGCTGTGTTTTAATTATTCATGTGTACACACTAGTGACAGAAGCGGGGGCAAATGTATAAATTATTTTCTTGTTAACCAATAACTTCCATCATAAATTATTTCATCACCCCGGGGATGTGCAAATGCATGTTTGATAGCTTCGTTGGTATCGTAACAAATTTCTGCATCGCTAAAATCTGCTCCGGTAATAATCGCATCATCCAGCGTGACCCCATTCATCCTGGTGCTGCGAATTTTGCATTGCGCAAATCGGCGTAGTCAAAATGCACATGAACGATGTAAGCTTCCGTGAAATCGGCTGAATTCAATTTGGCATGCATCAGATTCGATTGGAAGAAGCTACCACTTTTAAACATTAAACGCTGAAAATTAACCCATTGTATTTTAGCACTCGAAAAGTCGGTCCCGGTAAAGTCGCAGTCGCTTAAATCGGCTGTTTGTAATTCAATATATCGTAAATCCGCATTACGCAAAACCAGACCATATGTTTGGTCGGCCGGGAGTGTGAGGTACTCCTGAAGAGTTTGGAGGTGAGAAAGGGAGGGATGATGATTCATATTAAATTTTACAGAATAATTATTTCTTCTTGAAAATCAGGTCTAAACCCTAGATTCTCTCGTTTCAAAACACAAGGTTTACATAGATAGTAATATAAAATGCAATCTTCTTTCTCGTTGGCCAGTTTTTCAATTTTTAATTTCAGTTTGTTAATACCTGAATCTGTTAACACGCATTCGAACACACTTTCATTGCATCTAAGACCATATTTTTCCAATGTTTTTGCAATTTTATTCCGACGTTTGTCGTCAGAGATGTCATAAGCTACAACTACAAACTGTTTCATGATTACCATTTTGGGTTATAGGGTTTATATTCTTTTGTGTTATCTGTCAAAAAGTTTACAAGCGCCCTGGCTTGTAAAAACATAATCTCAAAGAAACGACATTCTTTTTTTCTGAACAGCTCGAAATTATTCATCCGGTCAATCACTTTTTGTGACAAGGTTTTCCGGGTATAATCATCTAAAATTCCATTCAACTCCCTCAAGTTTTTATTTTTCATAATCAGTGCGATGACGACCCTGTCAACAGCCTGTTGCCGGAATTCCTCGATTAAATCAAAGACCAAAGAAAGCCTGTTGCCATCAGGTTTGTGCAGGTAACTCAAGCACGGATTTAAACCGGTTTTTAATATCGCTTCAGTAATACGGGCATACAAAATACCATAACCATAGTTCAACATACAATTTACCAAATCTCTTGCACCCTGCCTTTCCCGTCCATTAAAAATCATTTTATTGGCAATCAGAACTTTCACCATATCCCAATAGGCTGATGATGCCTGCCCTTCAACGGCAAACAGCTTCAGCCTGTATTCGTCTAAAGATTGAGGGTTAATGTTCTCGACATCTGCACACAGTTTTTTCATTTTGTGTGAAAAATCAGGGAACAGAGTTTTCAATTCCTGATTTTTGCTTAAGTAATACTTCCCATAATACTTGATCAGATTGAGTTGATTGTTGATTTTTCCGGTTACAAATTTCCTGATTAGATAGAATGATTTATGGTCTGTATATGCTTGCAGCTGCGCGATACCAATATCGGCATTCACAAATGTCGGATTAACAATAATAGCATATGCAGCACCATTATCTCCCAAAAAATCAATGGAGATTTTATTCTCAGCACAGCTTTTTATCAGGTTCGAAGATAAGGTAACACCATCGCAAAGAATGGTGATGTTTTTCAGGTTGATAAAAGGTATCTCCCTGATAAGTTTTCCCTGATACTTTACTGTTACATCGTGATCTTTCTTACCCAAAAAGAATCCGGGTTGAGTGATCGCCAGATCAAAGCCCGACGATTCAAGTTTTCGATACTCATGCTTTCTCGACAAAACTGCTTCCCGGCTCTGAATGCTCTTTTTAGTTTTTGTTTTATCCTTACTTTTTTCCTTTATACCCCAATATTGATGAAGAAAAGCCGTTTTGTTCAGCACATTAGCTTCAGCCAACAACATAATAGTTTGTAGTTGATTCGGTAAGTGATTTGTTTGATTCGGATTTAACCGTATCCATCGTTTTTTCAATAGCTTGATAATCTCGATGTCAAGTTTGTTTAGTTTTTCTTGTGAAACCAGTTTCCCGTAGAAATTCGCAATCCCCTGAATGGTTTCAGTTAATTTCGAAGATATAAACCCCTGTCCGGTTTCCGCAGCATCATGCAGTTTTTCTCGTAAGCGATTGAATTTCGTTTCCGATAGGTCGATGTTACCATCTTTAAAATGAATTCCCAAAAAATCGAAACCATCTGATACGGGAACGACCGCTGAACCCTCATTAAGAGTCAGACTTAACTGTTTGGTTATAACTTGCACGACATCGTTCAATGCCTCATTAGCCTGTGCTTCCGTTTTGCCAAGTATAATAAAATCATCGGCATATCGTACAAATCCATACTTTTTGTCCATCATCAGCTTGTCCAACTGATATAGGTAAAAGTTTGCAAGTATGGGAGAAACAACACTGCCCTGCGGAATACCTTTAACCGTGTTTTTCCATTGTTTCCGATAATTCACACTCCCCATCATCACGAACATTTTCATCAATTCTGTAATTCCCGGACTTTTCAGGAATGCATTTAATCTTCCAAACAATGGAGCATGAGGTATGTTGTCGAAGAAATTATCAATATCGCAGGATGCGAGCCATGTGTAGTGTTCAATTTTGACAAGATGTTGCACCTGACGAATCGCTTTTACCGCGCTTTTATTTTCTCGGTAAGCATAACTAACAGGTAAAAAGCTCTTTTCAAAAATCGGCGTTATAATCTGGCTTACAGCTGTTTGAACAACTTTGTCGTTTACAGTCAGTAGTCCCAACCGTCGTTTCTCATTTTCTTTCTTCGGAATAAAAACTTCCCGGTAAGGTTGTTGGATATAAGTTCCGGCAATCAACTTCTGCGATAATTCTTCCAGATACTGATCCACGTTCCGCGCGTAATCTTCCACTGTCTTTTGATCAATTCCTCCCACAGTGTTTTTCTCCTTTACTTTCAGCCAGGCTGTGTAAAGGGTTTGCTTGCGGCAAAGGGTTTCGAATAATGGGTCGTTCATAGTAGTGCGATTTAATTGATTTTATGAAATGGGTTGTCACCTTTTGGCTCACAACAAGGCTAATTCATGAAATATGGCGATTAATATATCAAAGACTAGCTTGTCTCAATCGCCTTTCGGCTCACAACAAGGCTAACAACTACTGTATTAGATTATTATAAAAAAATATTCAGTCTCAATCGCCTTTCGGCTCACAATAAGGCTAACAGGTTGCTGATTGGATTAAGGAGAAGGAAGAATCGTCTCAATCGCCTTTCGGCTCACAACAAGGCTAACGTATATGGATGATTATTTTACAGTAACAAAGAATCGTCTCAATCGCCTTTCGGCTCACAACAAGGCTAACGGAGGGCCTCAGAAATGGAACTAAACCTAAGCACAAAAAGTCTCAATCGCCTTTCGGCTCACAACAAGGCTAACTACAATTTTTTGTACCCAGTGTCGAATGAAAAAATAGTCTCAATCGCCTTTCGGCTCACAACAAGGCTAACTAAGATAGTTAAAATGGAGGCTGACGTTTTAAGTGTCTCAATCGCCTTTCGGCTCACAACAAGGCTAACTACTTTTGGCTTACTATGGTAATTTTCCTCGCTAACGTCTCAATCGCCTTTCGGCTCACAACAAGGCTAACAGAAAAAAGCTTCAAGCTAAGAACGATGAAATTACTGTCTCAATCGCCTTTCGGCTCACAACAAGGCTAACAAATGTTGAAAAATATTCTTGCCTGTATCTGGCTAGTCTCAATCGCCTTTCGGCTCACAACAAGGCTAACTCGATCAAAATCAACATATTGAAAACAGACAATTCCTTCTTCACATTCAATTAATTGCAAATATAAGTCTTATTATCATATAATTACCTCACTACTCTTAAAATTCTTCGAAAATGATTCTTTCAATCACTTCTTATATTTATGAAAGAGCATTGTAAATCGCATATATAAATGATATACAAAGATATATGCCAAAAAATAAATCAGAAAACATTATTCCAAAACACTCAAAAACAGCATTTTCGAAAAAAACAGTGTTTCTAACCCGCAATTCAACTTGATAATCAACACAATACCACATGAACACAAGTGAATTTTCGAAAAAGAAATTAGTTCATCATTGTTTGGTTGGTATTTGCGAAAAAAATATATTGTTATTTCTATACAAACAACAACATCCTTTTTCTATACAACTGGTATTATGACAGTTAGATTAAACACTTGATTTCGCAAGATAATCACGATTATGTTCAGTCTCCTTCTCTCTGTTCTATAACCGGACTAAAGCTAATCAGCTTTAGTAAAAGTTACTGTTTCGTATTTCAAAGAGCGTTATATTTTAGAGATTCACAACTCTAACTATTTCTTACATTAAAGTGTATTTACCCAACCCGAAAGTTGTTGTTGAACCTACATGTAACCAACTTCCCATCACGAGCAAAGGAATCCATTTATTCAGGTCATTTCCTTCTAACAACATGTTTCCCAGAATACCATCAAATTTCATTTTGGTGTTTTGCGTTCCCGAAAACCTGGTTTGATTAGAAAACTCCCGATTGGGCATATGTAAATTTATATGTTCTGTTCCTTTAATCCATTGAGCTTTTTGCTCAAAGATAGTAGCATCAGCATCACCGTAGAGTACCGCCAATTGCATCAAACGATTCAGCAAGATTTCAACGAAATGACCAAACTCAGGCACATCGAAATAAGGCTTACTATCTTTCGATAATCTGAGAGGTGTTTGTAGAGCTATGCATAGTTTATCATTTGCAGAAACAATTGGAAGATGGCTATACCCTATAAGCGGAATCCGACCAAAATATCCGAGATTCTCATATACTAAATCAGTATTCAATACTTCTAACGAAACTGCTCTGAATTTCATATGTTCTTTTCCCACGCCAATATCCCCCATTGCAGTAATTGCCCTAAGAGCGTTGTTGACATGGCTGTTAGCATTGCCAATCAATGTAAGTTCGAATCCAAAGCTATCACCTTCAGCAAAATACGTTTTATGGTTGCTAAATGGCACAATAATGTAAGGATGAGGCTGCTTAGCAACCTTCCTGTCATCGTTGTCATTATGAGGTAAAGCAAAAGAGTTGAACAACACCGAAAAACTACATTCATATTTCAAACTGCATTGTTCACAGGGTTTCCGGTTATACCTGCACACCTGTCGCTTCATTGCCTGCCCAAAACAACCCCGGAATGTTGAGCCCTTGAATACTGGTAAGAGAATTGGCTCCGCAGCCTGAAAAGTGATGCGGAGGCGGGAGAAATGGAGGTTCTTTATAAAGTCAGAGTCCATATAATTGTAAAGCTAAATTGCGAAAGGTTATTTCTACCATTCTGGATAATGTCCAGATTGTATAAATGAAAATCATCTATTGTTTGGCAAGTACTCCCCAATATTCATATTGATGAGTTGTATTGCTAAAATGATATAGTTTTACAGGAACCCAATGATCGAATATTGACCCGATTAGAGTTCCCGCGATAATCGGTCCTTGAATAAATAAATGGATTTCCGTTGCATCACTCAATTCACCTCTTCGTTTTTGTCTGACGGCGTCGATGAAAGTACCTATTGTTTCATGTGAAAGTCCATCCATATTTAATTCCACAATAGGCATATCTTTTAAGTTTGATTGAGATTTAATGAAGTCATTTACACGTGTTTTAATGGATGCATCAGTTGATATAAGAGATAGGCAAAAAGCCTTTGGATTGCTACTTGTAATACCCTTGAATGTGTCTTGTATCTCAGAATAATTGTTGATTGATTTTAATGTCAATCCCAGTTCTTTCAATTTTTTACTTTGATTTTTGACTTTTAGCCATACCAAGAATGAAATTATAGCGCCGATTATACCGATAAAGGTACCAGCTTTGTCAATAATGTCATAAATTGCTGTCCACATAATGATTAGTTTTTTAGTAGTTCCTAAATTGAACAAATTGAAAAATTGAAGTTTTGATATTTCCTTCATTAGTTACCAAACGAAGGGTGGTAGAGCATACGCAGTCGATTTGTTGCTCTTTGGCCAAGGCTACAAACTGGTACAGAAAGCAAGGTTCACCGCTGATGTGTAATGCATTGCTTTTGTCTTTCGATGCTGCCAGTTTTACCTTACATCGTAACAGATATTCCGTAGCCAATGATGCTACCTCTTCAGTGTCTGCCATCGGATCAATCTCCGGAAACGGAATATCCACCACTGAATTAAACTGATTCAAGGCAGTGTTCTTCTGTTTTTCATCCCATTTCTCGTAAGGATGGTTGGATAGGTTGATCAGCATGAGATTAGAGTTTTTTATAGATATTATTTTGGATAACTTCATTGGGGTTTGGTAAAACAGGGCGATTTTTGAACTCATTATTACCCCCATTATTAATTCCATTTTCCATATATCTGGTTCTTTTATTCCAGTTTACAATAGTGTTATTCATCTCATGGTTTAGTGTTAACATCTCTTTCAATTTTAGTAATCTATCGATTTGCCAAATACACATGGAGCCCTTATTTTCCACGTACTGAACTTCCTTAAGTTGAGAACACAGATATTTGGCAAATATATTTTTGAAGTGTTCTGTATCCGGGATATTATTTGTCACTCCCAGTGCCCATGAACTATTTTCAATAAGTGTTGTGTATCGTTCTTTTCTGTCAATTATTGATAATGATTTTATGGATAGTAATACAGAACCTAATCCTAAAGGTTTGCCCATACCTAACTTATGACAACAGCCATCTGGTAGCTCTAGGGCAAAAAGTAAAGCTCCCAATTCTTCATTTGTTAGATTTTCAAAGCGGATTCTTCCTCCAAAAACTGAGTTGATTGATATTGGGTTTATTTCATTAGGATTACTTCGGCTAATTTCTTCTGTCTCAATCCATGTATTGGGGTCACTTATTGAACTTGAAGTTTTTCGATGCCAGTAATTTTTATAACCTCTGATTAATGTGTCTTTATCCGACCATTTTTTCTGATGCGATGGAGATGTATTAATGTTTGGCTGTTCCAAATAATGTTGATGAGTAGTTGCTTTGGGTGATGATAAAATCTTAGGATGTTTTGGGCTGATAAGTTCAAAATAGGGACTTCCATTTAAATAACTATCTTCAAAGAATACCTTGGATGGTTCATTTATTGTTCCGAAGATAGTTTGTGAAAAATCAGATTTGCTATTGTTATCTTGGATTATATGATCTCCAATTGAGTAGTTGTAAGGTATTCTATGGTATTTCGCATGGCCAAATGAAAGAACATTCCCTTTTTCATCAATACGGTAAAATACAGGGATTCCAAGCTGAACAGGGACAGTTACATTCCCAATGCATTCTTCATTGTTATTAACAATTTTCCTTTTTTTCAATGATTTTAATATGTCGATTGAGTATTCACTTCTGGTGTCATCCAATTCATAACCTTTAATTGCTTCATTTGGAACATTTATGCAATTAGCTGTTTTGGTGAAAATCCAAACCCTACATCGATTTTGAAATTCACCAACAGAAAATTTGCATATATTAGAAGCGGTGTCAAACTGATAGCTATGCGGATTTCTTGAAAGATGATAATCACTTGTCGATTGAATTGCCGTAGCTTCATAAATCACATAAATCCCATTTTTGAATTGTAAAAATCCACTATTTACATTCTTTCCATCACTTAACATATTTGATCTTCGAAATAATGTTCGATTATTAAATTGATCCAATTTTCCGAAAGAGGTGATATTTACCAGATTTCGAATCAATCCTCGTAATGAAGAACCAGGAATATATGGTGAATTATTATTGTTTGCAAATAGATTATCTCCGTCTCTAATGAAGAGCGGACTTTTGGATTCAATTTGTATATCAATGTGTCCACTTAGTCCTTCAAAGATTGAGAATTTATTTTTTCCGTTTGATTCAATAATATTTTTATTGAGGGGTACGAAATTATAGGGAGCCCGAGCTGGATCATTCATATTTGTATTATATTCTCTTTTATCCCTATTCTCTTCAATACGAGTATGACTTCTAATATCCTGTTTTTTAGATTCATAAATCAATTCTTTGGTTGTTGACAACCATATTTTTGATAAAGTTCCACCAGAATTGTCGAATTCGACCGATTGATTTAATATGTCTTTTATTACAGAAGAAGGGGATAGTTGCCGAATATCCATTTTTATAGTTTTCCCATTGTCATATTCAATAAGATAATCATATCCTTTTTTTGTCTGTCTGCTTATCAATATTCCTTTTTTCATAACTCACCCTCCTTATACATTACAAATTCAACAAAACGTACATCTTCGTATGTGGCTTGCATTTCATCGATATAGCCGATATACGAGCGTGTGTGAATACACAACCTACCTTTTCCTTCATTTATATCAGAATCTGAAATTTCCAAATCCTTTAACGGCAGTATAATCTCTGTACCTCGTTTTTCGGTTAGGCAGGAGAAGTTTACATCATTCTCGGTCGGTTTAGTTTCTGTACCAAACATCACTTGGCGGGCATCTACCACTCCTTGTTCCTCTCCTTCGCCGTCTTTCCTTAATCGTGCTTTGTATTTGCCCTGATTATTCCGCCATACAAGCAGTTCAGCATCTTTGTTAAAGACACGCAACTTAAGAATTTTTTCAAGTGTTACATCTTTATCTTCTTGTTTATAATAGACAAATTCATGATTTACAAATTTACCAATCACAACACGATGAAAAAGATATGCGATGAACCATGCTTTTTGTGGGGCATTCCCGAAGATGTCTTCATCAGTTTTTATTTCAAACTGTTTAGAGGATGTATTCACCTTATTAAGCTTCAACCCGTTGGGTTTAATAGTATTTTCTATCATGGCTATTTCGATTTATAATATTTTACACGTTCACTATATACATGATAGTTATTATCATTATGGAGAGCATCAACATAGGATTGCATTACTTCAGTTTTTTGTGAGTCTCTTAAATCATCCAATAGTTTGTACTCATCGATACCGTCATAAACAATAGCGCTCACACCTTCCAATACTCCCCGACCAACAGATTTTTCACCACCAATTGGCAAGTCAGCTGTCCAAAGGTCTTTTAACAGGAGCAACATTAACCCTTTGTCCAACGGATTTGGATTAACTACTTTAATAGTAAAGCTTTTAATATGAGTTTTTTCTTTCTCTGGAAACAAGGGAACTTCTTCAAACAAAGCTCCATCAACTGTACCTCCTGTGAAGCGATCAATCTGGATTCTGGTTTGTATTTTTTCTACAACTTCTTCAACAAAGATCTCATCAACAAATACTCTTGAAGGCACTGTATAACCACCTTTCTTTACTGTAACTTTATCTTCTTCCTTTTCTATATCACCAAAAAGACCGGCTAGAATTGTTGTAGTAGTATCTGTATCATTCTGAATCGTATTAAGTATTCTTTCGGCCCTGCTGCGTAATGCTCCTTTGATAGATGTTCCAGACAAAATATTTTTTCCTCCCGATTTTAAATGTGTTGCATCCGGGGCAGTTGGATCAGTTGAATAGGAGCGAATAATAAGTGAGTTTCTTATGCTGAAATCGGCTTTGATCACGAAAGATTGGTTTTGCGGGAGAAGTAATGACTCTACCACCGGAATAGCTACTTTAATTTCAGTTAATCTATTGTTGATCCAATGTTCAAAATGGTCATTATTCTCAAAATCTAATTCGTAAAGTCCTGCATCACCTTTAACCTGACCGTACCCAACTGTAGATTTTGATCCCAAATCAATTCCTTTATTTAGTACAGTTGCAATATTATACGCAATATTTAAAGCCAGATTGTAATCTGCTATAGTATTTTCTTCCACCCGGAATATCATCATCAAACTAAACTTTGCACCCGGGGCAAGCAGTTCATAATCGAACTTCGCACCGGGAGCTACCGTTCCTTTTGTCGAATCGATACGAGTGCCATCTCTTACTTCAATTACATTAACACTTGCCTGAGGCAATTTTGTTAATAGAATATCGCTACAATCTATATATGAAGCATTTCCCTCGAATTTACCCCAATATTTTTCTATTGCAGGAAACTTCTTAACATCAAATTGCCGGAATATTTTCCCCAAGAATGAGGTAGCTGGAATGAAAGGGAGTTGTCGGGTATTATCCATGTTTCCCTCATGAAATCTTTCGGGCGGAAGGATTTCCCCATGATTATCAAATCTGTATTCCGTAGTAACTACATCTCTGTCGCTGCGGTCACCTCTTCCCGAACCAATGCCTATCGGACGTAAATTTTCCAGTGCAGCTGTTAATATGATTCTACCGTTTTTCATCTTATTTTTTATTTTTGTTTAAGCGACGTAACTGATTCAAATATTGCTCGAAATAGAGAGTTTTGAGTTTTCTTTTTTTCTCATCAGATATAATATCTTGATACTGTATTGTTAAATCACCCGACAAAACGGAATTAAAATGATCAATCAAATTTTTCTCACCTAAATATGACTTCTCCAAATGACCTTTTGCTGTTTGGCGCAAATCCTTTAAAAATTCCCTAAATTTATCTGTATCAGATGCAATTTCTTTTAGTCTACTCAACAAATTATTGCTATCAATCTTAGGTTCTGTGTTTTCAGCATCCTGTAGTGCTTGTATTATTATTTGCTCTCTTATCCGGTTATAGGTAATTGTTTTTATGATTAATCCTGACATTTCCGGTATTTCTTGTATAGATGGTTGTACTTCCTCTACAACTTCTATCTGTTCAGTATATTTCAGTTGTTTATCCTGCATATTAAGCAAAGAAAATGAAACTTGCCCGTAACCCTCATGGTTTCTTTCTCCCAACCCGAAGGTTTCCAAATACTCGTGGTTGGAAGGCAGTTTGTTTAGCAGAAATGTACTGCCGGCTGCAAAAACATTTTCCGATGGTTTACGTAACTTCCATACATTTAAAAACCCATCTATACGGGATTTTTTTGAAATCGATTTTACAATGTCAGTGTTGACTAAATAGTTATTTAAATCAATTGTTCTTAAACTTGAGAAACCATTGCTATTTAGCACAATAGTATCGGATAATAAAGTCATTATCACTTCACCTTCATTGTTTGTTTTACCATTCTTCGATTCGCTTGTCCAGTTAAAATAAGCTTTCCCATATTCAGATGTTGTAGAACGTCCCACTCTAATCATCATTCCATTCTGTATTAGCTTTTTTAATAGTTTCTCATCATCATCATTTTTTATCGCTACAAACCCTTGAAAAGCCATTTTTGCGGGTAAAGATTGGTAGTTAAAAAGAATACCATCTTTAGATGTTCTTGTTTTTCTGTCGATTTCGTTGTGAAGGTTGATATTCTTATTAATCCTCAAAGGGGTTATAGTATCATTATCTATGGCGATAAAGGATGAGATACCCTGTGTCTGTTCATCTGTTTTATCTACAAGTAGATTGTGAACCTGTTCTGTATTGGTTTTTTCTCTGACTAAAGCAGCCGGAGCGGGAAAAAACATGGTCTTATTTTCTAAAGGATAAGCGTTTGAAAAGCTACAGTCGCCACTAACAATTAAACGTATGAAGTCTTTATCAGCAGGCTTTTTCGATTCAAGGTAAGCATGTGCAAATACACCTTGAATGATTGTTCCCCGGATATATTGCAGTGTTTCGTACATATTCGGGTCATCCGAATGTTGTGTGATGATAATAGGATCCGATGTAGTGATAGTAAAATATAGCTTCTTCATTTTTCGTTACCATTTAAAGACTCAAGGTCATGTTTATTACTATCAATTAATGAACACGAAATTTGTCCTAATCCCCTGTTGCGCATCGAGCCTATTCTGCGGGTTAATGACAATATATCTTTAAAAACACTTACGTATTGATTGTCAAACGCTAGCTCTCCCACAAAGTGAAAGCCCCTTTTCAATACCCGAATTGTTCTTAAAGAAGTTTCAGCAGCTATTCCATCTTCATTTATTCGGGTTGTCGTTCTTAGCGCGGTAAAATAACTTATTACCTCTGAACGTGATATTCTGCCTTGTTTAATCTCTTTTCTTAAAAAAACCTTATTTGCATCATATTCGTCCACGCAAAAATTCGAGACATAAACTGACTCATTTTTAATATTTGTATTACCTGGCTTTCCAAATAATAATTCTACAGGGTCGTCGGTTGTATTATTATTTGAAAGTTTTATCGGTTTATAGGTATTCAGCAACTTAGCTTCAGATCGTAGTATTCCTTTAATACGTTTTCCGGGAATAATGGGAAGACCAACTTCATCAAAGACAGAATCTTTATCAATGATTGCTCCGTATCCCTCCGAAGCTCCAATAAGTGCATCTGATAACAGAAACATTTTTACTTTGTGTGACTCCATATTATTATTCGTTTAGTAAGTTGTTGGGGTATAGTTCAAGCAGCTCAATCATATCAAAAAAAGGATCGATACTAAAATTATTCTGAGCAAAGAAGCTTGATTTAAAATCAGGATGTTGACATTTTAGTTGCTCCATAAAATCGGGTACTATATTTTTTACGGATAAGTTTTCTCTTAAATCTTTGATTTTTGAGTTAGGCAGGGTACTCTTAAGCAAGTTTGTTTGACGTTTGAGTTCACTAAAAGAGTTCGCTGTAGCACGTTTATCTGTACTATAAGGTCGATTGAATCCAAAAACATCATATTGCATATTTCTTATTTCTTCCAATGAATTTCCCAGCCCGCTATATGCTAATTGAAAATCAATCCAATTGCCTCCAACTGATAAACCGCTCCTTTTTCTGGCTCTTTTTGCAGAAAGACAAAGTTCTTCTGCAAGTTCATAGGCACGATAAAACGGAAACTTAGCCTTTACTACAACAACACCAGCACAAGTACTTACAGGTTTATCGGTATCTGAAAAATATGCTGAGAAATATTCCATGTATTGCTCAGCAAACCATATCCCAAGTTTACCATGACACACAAAAGTAACATCATCACCTCCCAGTATTATTGGTCTAATTGGCAATATTTCCTCATCATTTGGCTCAACTGGTTGAAGTATGCTTGAAAACTTATCTTTTAGATTATGGTACTCTTGTAATACTTTGATAAAAGAATCTTTCACTACCGATTTTACCCTTATTGACATTTCCCTCGTATCTTCTACTGATGGTAAATTTCTGAATATTTCTCCAAAACCATTACCATCGATGTGAACAATAGCCACATGCGAATCTTCACCTTTCTTCATTCGAAGTTTATCGATTTCATTCGTAAACTTATATTCAGTTTGAAGTCCTGCCTCCACTAATAGATTGTCGCTTTCCAACTCAATTTTTTCAATATAATTTCTTTTTGTTTTGGTCACAGAGGAAATTAATTCGTTTCTTTCATCGATATACTCAACAGACAAGGAAGAATACCTGCAAATATCGGTAATGCCATGGGATGAAATTATATTAACAGGAAGATGTTTTCCTTTATTTTGAGCCAATAATTCGAAAAGTTTTTTTATTTCACTCACATAAGAATTATGGTCAAAATCGCTTTTTATCGCAACAGCTAAAGTAACTCCCGGGAATTGATATATAAGATACTCGGTAAAATCTTTAATAAGACCTTTGGCTTCTGTTTCGGAATTTGTAAAATACAGAGCATTACCGCCACCAATATACCCGACTTCAACAGATTGATTGTCTGTGAAATAATCATAGATATGCTCGATGATATAGGATGCCCCCAGATTATCTTTGAGCTTATTTGACCCAAAAACATAACTTTGAATTGACATCGTATCAAAAAGAATTGCTGTATTCATATGCTGTTTTGTTTTGATTAATAAAATTTTCACCTCTCCCCAATCCCCACCCAACAACTTACCCAACACGCAAAATCGCCAATCATCTTCCTGTCCATCCCAATGGCTGCACGCCATTTATTGTCCTCGCCAATCTTGGCCTGCTCGCGGCTGAGGATGTTGCAGGTGTCGATGAAGCGGTTGTGGGCGATGGTACGACCATGATCGGCGGTTGCTCGTTCGGAGGGCGACATGAAATGCCACTCGGCGCGGATGGCGGCATACCGTACTGCTGCTTTCAGCAGGGCTGTGCGAAGTTCGGTCAGGCGGGTTTCGCTGAGCTGCTGATAAGCCTGTTGGGCTGTGGTGTAATCTAAACTCATTTTCTTATCCTTTAAATCTTGTACATCCTGTTCATCCGGTCATATTATTTTCTATTTAAACCCTGGCAAATCGCCGCTTAAACAACCCGACCATCTTTGCCGTAGGTTTCGGGATAAGTTGTCAGAATATTCCCAACCAAACGCATTACCTGCTGCACAGTCGGGGGATCAACATAAGCCGCAACATAGGAAATCCTCGTGTGATACAACGATTCAATGCCACTGTAGCAATTTTTATCTCTTATTTCCGTGTGAACAATGTCTGAATACTGTTTACTTCTCAGGGAATAAAAAGCGATTGTATTGTGAATAGCAGGTCTGTTGCTTTGCCGGACCGGCATTGCCAACCTCAGATTAGTTTGTGTAGTACCGGGACTAATGGCTTCGTAAGTGCCTGGTTTTTCTGGAGCGATAAACGGCTCGGGGATGATCTTCGGGAAGCCTGTTTGTCCGGGTGGCTCCATGCCCGAACTCACGTGATAGGTTACTTTAGGTTTGAATACATCGCGGCACAACACTACTTGTAGCCCGTTCTCGAGCGTATACTGTTGAAATTCTGGACGGCACAAACCAAAAGGACTGAGTACGGCCGGCAATACCTTGTTTTTCATGGTTTCTCAATGTCACGGTTACAATAAATCAAACTACACCATCAGCAACCTGTTTGTTTAGAATCTCAGATGCATTTCTGCATATCAGGCTTTAAAGCTACCATTGTAAGTTGATCAACGAAGGAAGTTCAGAATAGTAGCGTTATCAAGCTCAAACAATACCAAAGAAACTGAAAACTTCAGTCCTGCAAATCTATACAAATTACTTAATCCATGCAAATATTTTTTAATATATTTTTATGAGCATAACGGAACAATGACTTTGTGGTTCAGCTGAATAGCCAGCTAACAAATAATTCAATAAATATATATCAGGTCTGAATTCCCCTGAATTCTAAAAAAAGCCTAAATTATCAAATTATTGAAACAATGTTACATATAAAGCGTTGTTACAATTAAAATTCTTACTTTTGCCACATGAAACCCAACGATATTCTTGCGCAGCACGATGTAAAAAAAACACTGTCCCGCATTGCTCTGATTAAAGCCCTGCAAACCAGTGAACAACCGCTTTCGGAAAATGAAATCAGGGAGCAGATGCTGGATCAGTACGACCGTATCACGTTTTACCGTAATATTCAAACCCTTTCCGAATCAGGAATACTCCACCGTATTGTTATTGATAATACGCACGTTAAATATGCATTAAATTGCTGCGAAAAGGAGCATCATCATGCAATCGATCACGTTCATTTTTACTGTAAGAAATGTGGAAAAACCATTTGCCTCGATCAGGTACCGGTTCAGCAGTATCCTCTTCCCGAGGGTTTTAGACTGGAAGAATGCGATGTGGTAATCAAAGGGTTATGTAAAGACTGCCCCGGGGGTCACAATGCATAAGGAATTGATCACAGAAATGGTGAGGAAGGTGGGAATGGCAGGGCGATCTGCGCTGAAAATGCAAGGTAAAACCCGGATTCTCTTTGTGCTTCAGATGCTGATATTACCGCTATCGCTGACTGCCCAGTCCGGGTTAGGGTTGTCGGAGTTGTCGGGAAAGGTGGCTGATGAGGCTGGCCGGCCCTTGCAGGGAGCAACGGTTACCCTCAACGATAACCGCTACGGCACTGTGACCGACAGAGATGGCAACTTCCGTTTCACACAACTGCCGCAGGGCTGGTATGTAGTGGAAGCCTCGTACCTGGGCTGCGAAAAAAACACCCGGACCATCCACCTGCCCTTCAATGAGCAACTCACCCTGCAACTGAAGCAGGCAGTGCACCAGCTCGGCGAAGTGTATATCAACGATTACGCACACCGCAGGAGCCAGCAATCGGCCACTGCCTTCCAATTTGCCGATCGGGAGTTTCTGGAACAAAACGAATCGGGAAGCCTGATGCAAACCCTGAGCCGGTTGCCCGGTATCGGGTCGATGGATATCGGATCGGGCCATTCCAAACCGGTAATCCGCGGCCTGGGATTCAACCGGGTGGTAGTGGCCGAAAACGGGCTGCGCCACGAGGGGCAGGAATGGGGCCACGACCACGGCCTCGAAATCGACCAGGAAAGCGTGGAACGGATCGAGATTATAAAAGGTCCGGCCTCGCTTATGTACGGCTCCAACGCTATCGTGGGGGTGATCGACCTGAAGCAACTCTCGACACCCGCACGCCAAAGCACGGCCGGTTCCGTGGAGCTGAAAGGCGCAACCAACAACAAACTGGCCGGAATCGCGGCTCACTACCTGCAACGCGGCAATCGCTGGTACTGGAAGACCCGCCTGAGCGGAGCCGGTTATGCCGACTACCGGGTGCCTGCCGACAGCATCGAGTACATGTCGTACTATTTCAAACTGAAAAACCAACAGTTGCGCAACACGGCCGGCTACGAGTACAACGGCGGAATTACGGTAGGTTATGTGGGCGACCGGTTTACTTCACATGTGTCGCTGAGCAATGTGTTCACGAAAAGCGGCTTTTTTGCCAATGCCCACGGGTTGGAGATCCGCAACTCTTCGATTGCTTACGACCGGTCCGATCGCGATATTGATTTACCTTCGCAACAGGTGAATCACACCAAAATAATGAGCAATAGTTTTTTGCAAACCGAAAAGCTAAATTACCAGCTCGACATCGGATATCAGCATAATTTACGGAAAGAATTTTCGGAACCGGTGCCTCATGGGTATATGCCGCTGCCTCCCGATTCGCTGGAACGGTTGTTTTCAAAATCGTCGGCTTCGGTTCATTTGTCGGCCAGCGCAAACGCACTGGAACGGCACGCCCTGAAAGCCGGTATCAGTGCCGATTACCAGCACAACCGGCGGGGAGGCTGGGGTTTTATATTGCCCGGGTTTACGAGCATGACTTCGGGGGTGTACGGCATCGACACCTATACTCTTTCTGAAAAGTGGATGCTTACCGGCGGAGTGCGTTACGACCTCGGGAGTATCGTCACGGGAAGCTATCGCGACTGGTACCCGACTCCGGTGGAAGGAGGCGCGCAACAGCTGGAGCGGGCCTGGGAATTAAGCCGCATCTATCACTCGGTAAGCTGGGCTGCCGGAACGGTGTACACCCGCAACGAGCTCCAGCTCAAGCTGAATATCGGGAAAAGTTTCCGGATGCCCCATGCCAAAGAGCTGGCTTCGAACGGCTTGAATTATCATATGTACCGGTACGAAAAAGGCGACAGCACACTGAAAGCCGAGGAATCGTACCAGCTGGACCTGGGCCTGAGCATCAGCCGGAAACGGTGGGAGATTCACCTCAGCCCTTTTGCCAACTATTTCCCGAATTATATTTACCTCAACCCGACCGCATTGTACTACGAAGCACAGCAGGTATTTTATCACCGGCAGAGCGAAGTGTTCCGTGCAGGAGGCGAACTGTCAGCGCTGTACCGGCTTACGGCGACGCTCAGCGCCAGCGTCGATTTCGAATATATTTATTCGGTTCAACTATCGGGTGAAAAAAAGGGCTATACGCTTCCGTTTTCCCCGCCCGCCAATGCGGTAACCGCGCTTCGTTACGAACAAAAGCGGATGGGACGGCTCAGCAATGTGTATGCGGCGGCCGAAGTACAGCTCACCGCGGCACAAAACAAGATCGTACCGCCCGAGAAGAAAACCCCGGGATACAGCCTGGCGCATGTCCGCGCCGGAGCCAGCTTTACGATTGCCGGACTCCCGGTACATTGGCAGATGCAGCTTCGCAATATCTTCAACACCAGCTATTACGACCACACCAGCTTTTACCGCTTAATTGAAGTTCCGGGCGCCGGGCGTAATTTAACCACCAGTATCAAAATTTCGTTTCACTAATAAAACAAACTAATATGAAAGCTTTAAAAATTTATGTAGTCCTGCTGTTGGCAGTTATCGGAACAATGGCCTGTGAGAAAAATGAACTGCCGGAAATCACCGAAGTCGAAATCGGTCACAATAACTCGCGAAAAGCCGAAATAGGCGGCGATTTACATATCAATGCCCTGATCACTGCCGTACATAAAATTGCATCCATCCGGTTAGTAATTCATTCCGACGAAGAAGACCACCACCATGCCTCCCAGATCGAGCATGCATCGGGTGTAAAGGAGGAATGGGAAGTAAACACCACTTTTACCGGAGTGTATGCCAATGTGAAAAACACCACTTTTCACGAGGACATCGACATTCCTTCGCATGCCGGACCCGGACCGTATCATCTTCAGCTTTTCGTAACCGACCTCGAAGGCAATCAGGGAATGTTCGAGACGGAGATCGAGCTCATTACACCTTTAGCCGATTAAGCGCCATGAAGTACCTTATTGTCTTCACGGTAGTGCTGGCAACATTCGGCGCCTGCCAACCCAACGACCACGACGATGTAGTACCGGCTATCGAAATGACAGCCGGCACTGCCTTCCCCACCAATTGCGCTACGGTTTACCGGGGCGAGAGTTTCGAATTCAATGCAGTGTTCACCGATAATGTCGAACTGGGGTCGTACAGTATCGAAATGCATCATAATTTCGATCAGCACACCCACAGCACCGATGCCGAACAATGCACTCCCGACCCGGTGAAACAGGCGGTCGTACCGTTCCGGTTGATCGCCAACTACCCCCTTCCGTCGGGGCTGCAACGGTTCGAAGCAAAACAAACCATCTTTATTCCCGAAGATGTCGATACAGGAATGTATCACTTCATGGTACGCCTCACCGATGCGGCAGGCTGGCAGATTTTCAAAGGAATCAGCGTAAGAATTGCCGATCGTTGAAAATTCAGGTCTGCGAAGCCCGGTTAAACGTAAAGTGTATTTTTGCGGAATTGAATGACAACATGGTTAGTGATTTAATTCTGCCAAAGAAGAATTAATAATACAGCCAATTATACCTTTTCTTTTCTTTTACCTTTACTGTTTTATTTTTTTTAGTATAATCAAAATAAACTTTATAAGATATACTGGGAATTATGGAGAACAGACTTAATTTGTAAAGTTGGAGCGGATGATTATAATTAGTATGGTTTTCTGTATCATTATCGTTGTCGTAATAATATCCAAATGGATTGATGCGATTATAAGCGTTATATAACGAATAAGTCCAAATAGCCTTATTACCCCGCTTAGTAGTAATGGTATGGTTGAAACCCAAATCCAGCCTGTGATATGGTTGCATTCTTTTAGAATTCTTTGTACCATAAATCATTTCCACATTGGTGTTTCCTGTTTCCGGATTGAATGTAAAGTACTTGCCCAAAGCAGGAGTATAAGGTATGCCACTTTGCACTATCCACACAGCGCTCATCGTCCAGTTTTTACCCAAATCCCGATTTGCGTTCAGTGTAAAGCTATGCGGACGATTATAATCAAATTCGTAAGTTTTCCCGCCGTTTATGTTAGCAAAGGTGCGATCGGCATGTGAGGAAGCATAGGCTACAAAGCCGGTCCATTTTCCGGTGTTTTTCTTCACCATAAATTCCGCTCCATAAGCACTGCCTTTTCCGTCCGATTCAATCTTATTTTCAATACCGGTAATTTCGACCATATTCTCATAACCTTCTTTCAGGGTAACAAGATGTTCCATTTTCTTATAATAGACATTGGTCTCTGCAGTATATTTTCCGTCGGCAAAACGGCCATTCCATGAGGCAGAGAACTGATTTGACAGTTCGGGGCGTAATGCGGACGTAGCAGGAAGCCAAACTTCGCGTTTCAGCAACTCGGCTGGAGCAAAAACCAAATGTGAATTCTGCCTTACCCGCATGTAGTTGAAGTTCAAGCTGTGATTAGGGTGTAATCTGTACGACAAATTTACACGTGGTTCAACATCCAAGAAGTCTTCGCCATTGTTCGAAAAATTGCTTATGCGCAACGATGGTTGTAATGTGAAGCAGGAAAATAAACTTATTTTGTTGTCGATATAAGCAGCCGATTCAATAGAATGATAGATATCCCCAATTTGCGAGGGTGTGGAAGTAGATAGATAATTGTAATTAGGTTCGTAAATAAGGTAACTAACATGCCCTCCAAAATCGACATTCCAGTTGTTCAAAAAAGAATATTTCCATGCTGAGCGGAAAGAAAAATCCTTTACGGAGGCTATATTCAATGTCTCAATTTGTTGCGTAATATTTTCTTCTCTATAAGTATGGTACTGTCCTGATTTATTTCGATAACGACTGAATGAAAGGATATTTTCAGCGTACCATTTTGAGCTAAATACCCGATTCCATCTTCCTGCAACTAACCAGTTTCCCCATTGCTGGTTGATATGTCTGCTTTCATCCTTTGGCATTTTCCAAGGTTTAGTCCAGTAGTTCAAATAATCGTCGCCTTGATACAGGTTGACACTCAAATTGTTTCGTTGATCAGGTTTCCAGCTCAATTTGGCATTAATGTCGTGGAATCCGTAAGCCACAATGGAAGAATTGCCGTCCGACAGAACACTTGCACCTGCCAGTAAAGCATCCACTAAGGTTTTGCGGGCTGTGATAATATAACTCATTTTCTTTCCAACCAACGGACCTTCAAAAGAAACTGCAGCATCAGTCACTCCCAAACCGAACGAACCTTGGTGTTTTGAAATATCTCCTTCTCGTTGCGTAATATCTACAATCGAGGATAGTTTTCCTCCTTGTCGGGCGGGAAAGTTCCCTTTGTAAAAATCGACCGAATTGATCATGTCAGGATTAAAAACCGACATTAAACCTCCTAAATGATTGACATAGATAAGTGGTACATTATCCAACAGATATTGATTTTGTCCTGGTTCGCCCCCACGCACCATCATCAGACTCATACCTTCGCTCTGCGTTTGTACACCCGGAAGTAGCTGCAGGGCTTTTATCACATCGGGTTTACTTCCAATGGCAGGTAGTACCATCAACTCTTTAGCCGATAAACGGGTTACATCGTACTTTCTTTCACGCATGACAGTTACAGTGACCTCTGTCAAGTTATTTTCAATGTCCATTTCTATACTGATTAAACTGTCTTTTGCTGTTTGGAGCGTTACGTTCTGTGTTTTATAACCAATGTATGAAATCGTTAATACACAGGGAGATTGTAGTTGTATGCTGAAATAACCTCGATTATCAGTAGTTGTGCCTGTATGTTGAGTCGGTTCCCATATATTAGCACCAATCAGCACCTCGCCCGACTGTGCATCACGTACAAAGCCCGAAAGTTGAACTGCATAAGCTGAGAGTGAAGAAAACAACACTAATATTACACAAGAAAGAATTGCTTTATTTTTCATTTTGGTGGATTATTTGCCTTCGGAACTTCTAAGTAATTCTTTTCTAGAAGCTGATATTCCTGTAAATAGACCTATACCATTTTTGATATTGGAATACAGCGGATAGTGTTGAGATGATTGCCCGATATTGATTTCGCTGGCAGATTCGTATATATAATATTGCTTTACGTACTTATAATACGATTCGTCTACCGATCGAAGCTCAATATAAGGTATTCGCCCCCCATTCAGTTTAGTATAACCTTCATTGATGTAAAATTTAACTTTATAAGCGTTTTTCGTCATCAATTTATTGGAAAACAATGACAGCGGATTCGCTTCGTTGAGTAATACTGGATCCTGGCCGGAAATCATATATATTTCTTCCTTTCTTATTCCATAATGCTCCTCGAATGCGTTGGTTTCGAAATTATATTCTGTTATAAGCCCTTCCGTAACCAATATTACCTCCCAGAACCGTTTTTGTGCAGGATTGTTTTTGACATAAAATTCTACCGACGAAATTTTTTCACCCTCTTTTCCTCTTCCGGCCAAATCTGTAAAAACAACCGAATCAATGCCTGTAGGTTCAGGAACTGTTGTTTGTGCCGATATTTGGGGAAAATTCGGGATGTTCACCTTGCAACTGTAACTGACACCAGCTTTTACTATGCGCGAACTGACATACCAGCCCTTTTGAGTGTAAATTAATGTATCAGGAGCATCCAGGCTGTTTTCAATAATAACTTGTGCATTTGTAACATAGACAGGAGTTGAATCTGTCAGATTAGCTGTTAGTGTTACTTGTACCCTAAACGTACTATCGGCTTGCAACAAACTGTTCATTACCGGTATATGACTAAAATTATCAAATTCATCTTCTACTAACGAATGACAGGAAGATAAGCTGACAAACATTATTAAACTCGCAATTAAAAGTATTTTATTCATTGCTATCGTTTAAAATGAAAAGACTAAACCGACTTTCCACTGTGAATTTCTTTGGTTATAGAATCGACCCAACCTATATTCGCCAAAAACTCCAATATTCATCGTGAAATTATACCCAAGTCCCAATCCGGTTCCGATTTCAAAGGCGGGTTTATCCCAGTCACTTGTCTTTGTGTTAAGTGTGGTAATGTGCTGCGAAACAAGCCCAAATTGAACCGGTAAATACATATGCAAACGAAGTCTTTCTGTATTGAGAAATAATGGTAACAATTGCAATTCGCCATTTACTCCATAAAAAAAGGATTTCCCCAGTCGATCCATTCTGTAATAGGCTGTTTCTGAAGCGGACTCGATTTTTTCATTGCTAATAAATGTGCCATTTGCATAGCCAAAATAAAATCCTGCAGAATAATATTTATTAAAACCGTACAGACCTTCAAGCCCGTAATACGCATTCTTGTTATAAAATGTCTCTTTTAAAGTTACAGGTTGATTGATAAAATCAGGTACAATATTTCTACCGGTTACATTCGAGTAATTAATCTTAACGATAAATTGACCGAATTGCTTCTGATTGTCTCCAGTTAACTGTGCTTTTCCCGGATATATAAATCCGAATAAAATGAATACAATTAAAACTTTGTATGTCATATAATAATTGTTTTTTTAAGTCGTATGGAACTCGCATGCCACCATTACATTTTTGCATCTATACCATTAGCAATTGGAGGCAAGCCATGCCAAAAGATACTCCAATCTCTGAAAGAAGAGTTAGAGATAGATGTCGGTTTCAAAAAATGAGAGTGAAATGGAATTTGTTGTTTTTATGGGATCAGTAGTCATACAATTTTAATGCATATCCCATCAAAGTGTAGCGGGTAAGCGGGTAAGCAAACTGCAAAATTCGTAGCCAATGGGATATAATGTTAAAATGTATTTATAAAAAACGTATCTCAAAAAAACGAATTCATATTCGCATTAATACTCTTTGAAATCACGCACAAAATTAAAAACAACTTTTTATATAAGAAAAATATTATTTTCAAACCCTGTTTGTTTTTTCATATTTTTAAAATTAAAACTCAAATTACTATCGTATTTTAATATTTAAATACTCATTTTAGCACGAATAACAACATGTGCCGTGTATTGAGTTATTTGGAAGAGTCGTTCAAAGTCACAACATCCCCGATCAAACACATAGTAGGCATTACGTCGCGTAAACGTTCACGATTACCAAGCTGACCAAACATCATAACCAGCAATTGATTCCAACAGCTAAAATGCTTTACGTATTTATTACCTGAATACTTGCTTACAAGACCATCGAAGATATGCTGGGACACAACTCAATTGGTTGCGAAAAGATATATTTACCTTTGTTTATTGTCCGGGTTTTGATATTTCCAGGCAAAAAAAACAAATCCCATCGTCACGCAACAAATTTGCCCATAAAGTGCAGATATTTAACGATTTCAAAAAACGAATTATTTTTTAGCGGCACTCGTGAAATATGTTTTCATTAAATTTCAGTAAAAAAACTTTCAGTTTTATTTTTCTAAATGATTTGTATTTAGTACTTTCGAGGCATGTATTAAAGACGATAGGCAATAACAATCAAAATTAAACCCATGTTACAATAGCGCTTTAGGGTAATAAAAGCAACAAGATAACAATAATGCTTATCTGAGGCAAAATCCTCATCTGTCTCAACGTAGAATTAAAAGAGTATACCGTATGAAACGCATTTTTTTCTTAACAGGAATTCTGATAGCAGGAATTTTGGTTCAACTTTCGGCCGAAATCAGGTTACCGGCACTTTTTGCCGACCACATGATTGTGCAACGTGATGCAACTACCTCCCTATGGGGGAAAGCCGATGCCAACAAACGGGTTACCGTGGTAACCAGCTGGAACCTGAAACGTTACACCACCACTTCCGACGCCGATGGAAATTGGAAGCTTTCGATCAACACCCCCAAAGCCGGCGGTCCTCACACCATTATGATTACCGACGGCAAGCCCCTCACCCTCAACAATGTGATGAGTGGCGAAGTATGGCTGTGCTCGGGCCAGAGCAATATGGAAATGACCATGAAGGGCTATAGCAGTCAGCCGGTCGAAGGGTCGGCCATGGATATTCTGAAAAGCGGGAATAAAAATATCCGTGTATTTACCGTAGCCAAAAATCACAGCCTCAGCCCGCTCGACGACGTAAAAGGACATTGGCAGGAAGCCATGCCGGTGAGCATTCGCGATTTCAGCGCCACGGCTTATTATTTCGGACGGTTACTCAACGAAGTACTGAATGTTCCGGTGGGGCTCATCAACAGCTCGTGGGGAGGATCGCAGATTGAATCCTGGATGACCCGTGAGATGCTGTCGTCGTTTCCGCACATCGCAATGCCCGTTCCCGAAGAAAAAGTAAGCAGCCCCAACAAAAAACCCACCTACTTGTACCAGGCAATGATTCATCCCTTGGCAGGTTTTACCGTAAAGGGAGTAATCTGGTACCAGGGAGAAAGCAACTTACATAACTACCAGGAATATCCGGCGCTTTTTGCAGCCATGACCAAAGGCTGGCGCACCAGCTTCAACAATCCTGAAATGCCGTTTTACTTCTGTCAGATCGCTCCGTACAATTACAACCCCAGGGATAACAACTCGGCGCTGATGCGCGAAGCACAGCTGAAAGTCGCTCAAACGCAACCCAATACAGGAATGGCAGTGCTGATGGATACCGGCGAACCGCGCAATATCCATCCGGCTAAAAAGAAAGAAGCCGGCGAACGGCTGGCATTGCAGGCCCTGAGCAAAACCTACGCATTGCCCGGCATCAGTTCCGACAGTCCCGTATTTAAATCGATTGAAATAAAAGACAGTGTATTGACCGTGCTGTTCGACAACGCTCCTATGGGAGTAGCTGCACCCAATTTTGAATCGAAGCTGTTCACCCTTGCCGGCGACGATATGGTGTTTTACCCGGCAAAGGCGCGAATCAGCGGTTCGAAAGTGATTGTAACCTGCGACCAGGTTAAAGCGCCGGTGGCCGTGCGTTACGCGTTCGAAAATTTCGTTGCGGGCGATTTATTCGGTACCGACGGACTGCCGGTATCGTCGTTCCGCAGCGATAACTGGTAAGATCAGAGCCATTTGCGGCGTTTGAAAAACCAGAGCACAGCCGCCGCAAAGGCTACCATCAGCGCAATGGAAAACGGATAACCGTATTTCCAGTTCAATTCGGGCATATACGAAAAGTTCATGCCGTACATACTGGCAATCAGCGTGGGCGGCATGAATATGACCGAAACCACGGTAAAAATCTTAATAATCTTATTCTGCTGGATATTCACCAGACCGAGGAAGGTATCCTGAAGGTAGTCGAGCCGGTCGAATCCAAACCGGGTATATTCGAACAGCGAATTGATATCCTTGATAATCATGGTTAGCCTGGGAAGTAAATCGTGCGGGAAGAGGTTCGATTTCAGCATGTTCGACACCACACGCTGCTTGTCGATAATATTCTGGCGGATAATCATCACCTTTTCCTGAAGGTCCTTGATGCGCATCAGGATTTCCTGGCTCAGATCATCTTCGGTATTAAGGGTTTTACTGAGATTGGTAATCTGATCGGTAATATCCTCAATCATGTCGGCATCGTATTCCACCCGTGTCTCGAGCAAGGCCACCAATACCTGATAACCGGAGGTATAGCTCCGGGTGTCGGCATATATTTTTTTCACCGTCTCGTTGAACGAACGCAGTTCGATATCGCGCACCGATACCAGGATGCCGTTTTTCAGGATAAACGACACCGGCTGCATCTGAAAATTATCTTGTAAGAAGTTGGAGTTGGCAACTATGCTGTCCTCGGTTTGAATATACCGCGAACTCATCTCGATTTCTTCTATTTCTTCGTCTTCCTGAATATAGATTTTCAGGAATTGCTCGAGCTCGGTTTCCACCGCATCCGAAACGTCGATCAGGTCGATCCAGATCACGTCCTTCATGTTTACCTTTTTCAGTATCTCGAGCGATTTTGATATTTTTATCTTACCATCTTCCTGGTAAAAAAGCCGGAGTTCCGCCATAGTTCTCTACTTTTTTTCAGTCAACCCCCCGTTTGGGGCAGCCTGCGGTTATTACTCTTTCAAAGCGGCGCTCACCCGGTTGGTGAGATCCACAAATGCAGCTACATCGAGCTGTTCGGGGCGCAGGTCGAACAAGGGATCCGCAAACATCGGATGCTCCCTGGGCACCAGCGGTTTCAGCGAGTTGCGCATCGTTTTGCGACGCTGATTGAAGGCTGTCTTCACCACGGTTTTGAAAAGTTGTTCGTCGCATCCGAGCGCCTGCACATCGTTTCGCACCAGGCGAATAACAGCCGATTTGACCTTAGGCGGAGGGTCAAACACATGTTCGTGCACGGTGAATAAATAATCGATGGAGTAGAAAGCCTGCATGAGTACCGAAAGAATGCCATAGGTTTTGCTGCCGTGACGGGCAGCCATCCGTTCGGCTACTTCTTTCTGAATCATACATACCAACTGAGGTACCTGCTCGCGGTTGTCGAGCATTTTAAAAAATATCTGGCTCGAAATATTATAGGGCAGGTTGCCGATAAGGTGTACCGGCCCTCTGAACCGTTCGCTGAGCGATAGTTTCAAAAAATCGGCTTCGATAATATTTAAGTCGGGGAAATGCTGTTGCAGGTATACTACCGACTCGGTATCCACTTCCACAACCGTGAGGTTTACATCGGCGCGTTGAAGGAGGAATCGGGTAAGTACGCCCATCCCGGGACCGATTTCCAACACATCGGCGGGAGAGGCAAGCTGTAAACTATCAGCAATGCGACGGGCCACTTCCAAATCCTTCAGGAAGTGCTGCCCCAGGTATTTCTTTGCTTTTACTCTGGTCATGCTGGTGATAATCGTCGGGCATTGCGGATTTGGAATTAAATTATTATGTATCTTTGCAGGATATTGCAAACGACGCACAAAAGTAATCATTTTTTTTCAAACAAGCTATTTCATGCGCAAAATACTGATTTCGGGAGGCAAGGGAATACGAAAGGTTGTTGATTTTTTCTATCCTCCATTCAGGAAATATCTTTCGCTGCAATTGTTCCGGTATGCTGCTACGGGCGCTGCCAATCTGGCTTTCGACTGGGTGTTGTATTTTGTTCTGTACAACTTCGTAATCCGGCATCAGCTGGTGCACCTCGGTGTGGTTACCCTGAGTCCTCACATTGCTGCTCTTGCATTCACTTTTCCGGTGAGTTTCATGTCGGGTTTTTTGTTGCAGAAATACGTTACTTTCACGGCGTCGGACCTGCGCGGCAGTGTTCAGCTGGTGCGTTACGGCCTGGTGGTAGGAGCCAACCTGGCGCTTAATTATGCCGGGTTAAAACTTCTGGTCGATTTTCTGGGCTGGTATCCTACGCCTTCGAAAATGATCATTACCCTGCTGGCAACCGGGGTAAGCTATATCTCACAGAAAAAATACACGTTTAAATAACTCGTGCTTATGAAGTGGCCGGCAGGAGTTTCGGGGTCGAATAACAAAAACCTGCGCCTGGCGGGCAATCTGCTGGGAGTTGCCGCCACCATTTACCTGGGCTGGAAAATCGGCACCGACAACCGGTGGGAAGAACTCAGCGATGCCCTGACCCGGCTCCACCGGCTTTCGTGGATCTGGTTGCTGCCGGCCTTGCTGCTTTTACCCGTTAATATACTTTGCGAAGCATTGAAATGGAAACAACTGATTCGCCCCATCGAAACGCTCCGCCTTCAACAAGCGGTGAAAGCGGTGCTGGCCGGAACAGCCGCCGGCTTTGTAACGCCCAACCGTACAGGCGATATTGCCGGCCGACTGGGCTTTATACGTCAACAACACCGGAAAGCCGTGCTGGCTGCGGGACTTGTCAACAGCATTACCCAAAACGCAGCTATCGTGCTGGCCGGCTTGCCTTCGCTCACAATCCTTCTGCTTCGACAAGGCCCAGCAGCGCCCGATGTGGGGAAGTACGCGGGGTGGGCGGGAATATTTTTACTGGTAAGCATGGTGGGCTTGTACGGCCTTCGCAAAGTTGCTCTGGGCACTCAAACACCCTGGCTGGCCGGAATTCGCACGTTGAACACCCCGGTTTTCCTGGGCCAGACAGCCTGGTCGGCACTCCGGTTTGTCGTCTTTATGTTGCAGCTGTATTCACTGTTCCGACTCGGAGGAGTGGCGCTCAGCCCCGAACATGCATTACTCTCGCTGCCGGCGGCCTACCTGGCTATAACCTTTACCCCTTCGGTGGCCTGGTCGGAAGTGATGGTGCGTAGTTCGGCTGTCGTTTTTTTTACGGGAATATGGGGCTATCCGGCTATAGTGGCCGGCTTTGCAGCTTCGGCGCTCTGGCTTATCAATGTAGCATTCACCGCTGCTGCCGGGTCATTTTTTCTTTTTGCGCAACCGGGGCTGAGGTTTTTCGGCCGCCAGAACATCGTCGGAAGTTAACTTCGAAAAAGTATCGTCGTATTGCCGTACACCAACTGCTTGCCGGAACGACCGGATATCGGCCTCAAAGTTATTCATCTCCGTCGACAATTGTGCTAGTTGATCGTTAATCGACCGAAGTAAATCAGTGAGTTTCGTCGAACTTTGAAGCAACTCGGCAGCGATACGGCCGCCTGTCTCGGGCCGGTCGGGCAAACGAAGCATGGGAGCTTTTCCGGACACCAGCCAATCGAGACTTAATTCCGGGAAAGCGGTACGAATTTTCTCAAAAGCATCGCTCGAAATGCCTCCCTTTTTATCCAGATAACCGTTCGACAATCCGGTCATCTTGTAAAACTGGTTCCGGTTCAGTCGCTTGAACTCCAGAAACACTAATATTCTTTCGCGTATATCCATATGCACAAGTTAAAACTAGAAATATTTCTAGTTTTTATTTTGATTTTAGCTTTTATGCTATTATATTTGCAATAGCTATAGCACCTGGTGTCTTAAATGGGACATTTTTTCGCAAAAATACAAAAGAAATCTAACTATCAAAAAACTATTCGTATGGAAATTGAATCCCGACCATTAACGTACCCACCGCGACATGGATATATTGCCAAACTGGCTACATTGTGCAAGTGCAGTCGCAAGACGGTTACGCGTGCTTTGTTCCAGGGCCAACAGGGTAAAAAATCGGATCTGGTGAGAGATACCTATCGACAATTATTCAGCGGATCGCCGGAAAACAAGTAATTTCGGAACCGGATGAAAGCCGTATCGCTCCAATCGTGTATCGAAGACGCACTGCTACGACTCTCGATGCAGTACTCGTGCAGAGCCCTGTCGGTTCAACGCAGCCTGATCACAGTCCAATGCCGGCTGCCGAATACCCGGCTGAATTGTGTACTCGACATCGACGACGGTGTGCTTCCGCAGGTTCGTTTTTTGATCCGTTTTCCGGCCACAATCGACGCTGCCTGGTGCGGCGAACTGGTGCTGTTCGTGAACTTATTCAACACGCATCGCCACCGTCATCCGGGCTACTGGAACTTCGATCTCTACAACAGGGAATTGACCTACTGCTATAATTGGATTACCGAAGCCGGCGGTGAACGGTTCATCCTCAATTTCGTGCGGCTGATGAACGACTGTACCGGAACCTACGATACGGTTTATCCCGAAATCAATGGAATACTTTCGGGATTGATCGATGCCGAAAAGGCGGTCAGCAACTACCTCCGACACACCACCGTTCCACTCAACTAATCGTGCTGCATTGCTCTGTTTGCTGTACTTCCGCACCATCCACAAACTTCAGAATGTTAAATTAATGGGTATTTATGTATTTTTTAATCATTTTTTAAGACTCAAAGGCATGGCAGGATAGGTTAATGGTGTATCTTTGTCGAAAACACAAGTGTATGCGCCTCCATGTAACAAACGAAACATCCACCCTACGTGCCGTAGTCCTGGGCCAGCCCGGTTCGATGGGAAAAACGCCGGCAGCCGACCGCACCTACGATGCAAAATCGTACGAATCGGTAATGCTGGGCATTTATCCTTCCGAAGAGGAGGTTTACAGGGAAATGTCGGCTTTTGAAAAAGTGCTGTTAAACTACGATGTACAGGTATTCCGTCCGTGGACGCTCGAAAATTGCAACCAGGTGTTTGCCCGCGATGTGGGTTTCGTGATCGACGATAAAATAATCAACTCGAACATCATTCCCGACCGGGAGGATGAAAAAGAAGCCTACGAGATTGTGTACGACCAGATCGCCTTTAATAAAATTTACAATCTGCCCGAAAAAGCTCATGTGGAAGGGGGCGATGTAGTGCTGTACAACGAACTGGTTTTTGTGGGGCTGTATACCGGCGCCGATTATCCTGATTATAAAACCGCCCGGACCAATGCGTATGCTTATCATTTTTTGAAAGAGTTGTTCCCCGAAAAGGAGTTTATTGCACTCGAACTGAACAAACACGATACCGATCCGCGCCGGGGCGTGCTGCACCTCGACTGCACTTTTATGCCCGTTGGTCACGGCAAAGCCATCCTTTACAGGGATGGATTCCGGAACCCAAACGATTATCATCTGCTGACCGAAATTTTCGGCAACGACAATATTTTTGAATTAACGCAGGAGGAGATGTATCACATGAACTCGAATATATTTTCGATATCGCCGGGGGTGGTAGTGTCGGAGCGCAACTTCACCCGGCTGAATGAGCATATGCGCACAGCGTGGGGACTCACCGTAGAAGAAGTGCCCTATTCCGAAATTTCGAAAATGGGCGGACTGCTCCGTTGCTCCACCCTGCCTTTAATACGATCAGAAGACTGAATATGCAAACCACTTCTACCATTTTAATGATCGAACCGGCTGCATTCGGTTATAATGCCGAAACGGCTGCCAACAACTATTTCATGCAGCAACCCGACGAAACTCCGGCATGCATACAGACCAAAGCGCTGAACGAGTTCACCCTGATGGTTGAAAAGCTGCGTGGCGCAGGCATCCGCGTACTGGTGGAACGCGACACTCCCGAGCCACCGACTCCCGATTCGATATTTCCAAACAATTGGGTTTCGTTCCACGAACAAGGAGTGGCCGTGGTTTATCCAATGTATGCCGAGAGCCGGCGAATGGAGCGAAGATCCTCTATTTTTAAGTTTCTCCGCGAAAAAGGACACGCCTATCCCGAACTCATTACGCTCGCTCATTACGAACTGCAGCATTTATTTTTGGAAGGAACCGGAAGCATGGTGCTCGACCGTTGTAACCGGGTAGCTTACGCAGCACTGTCGGAACGCACCAGTTCCACCGTTTTTAACGACTTTTGCAACCGGTTGAACTTTGAAGCAATTGCCTTCAGTGCGTTTCAACAAGTTGGCACCCAACGACGGCCCGTGTATCATACCAATGTGATGATGTGCGTGGCTGAGCAGTTTGCGGTGGTGTGCACCGGCAGTATCGACAACCGCGACGAGCAGAGCAGAGTGATTGAAAAGTTGCGAAGCACCGGAAAAACCATCGTCGAAATTTCCGAAGCGCAAATGCATCAATTTGCAGGAAATATGCTTCAGCTGAGCAGTGCGAGCGGGGAGTTGAAACTGGTTGTATCGGGGTCGGCCTATGCGGCACTGGACGGGAATCAACTGGCCGTACTCAGGCAGTACAACGACCTGGTGGTATGCGACGTGCCAACCATCGAGAAGTACGGCGGAGGAAGCGTACGGTGTATGATTGCCGAAATATTTTAAAACAAAATAATATGGAATTTACAACACGAAGTGCAGCTGAGCTTATTGAATTGGAAAACCAGCATGGTGCACACAACTATCATCCGCTGCCGGTAGTGCTTTCGGAAGGCAAAGGCGTTCATGTGTGGGATGTAGACGGAAAGCGGTATTACGATTTTTTGTCGGCTTATTCGGCGGTCAATCAGGGTCACGGCCATCCTCGGATCGTGGATGCACTGATCCGCCAGTCGCTTCGGCTGAGTCTTACTTCACGGGCATTTTACAACGACCGGCTGGGCGTGTACGAGGCATTTATTACCGAATACTTCGGATACGATAAGGTATTGCCGATGAACACCGGCGCCGAAGCTGTCGAAACCGCTATCAAGCTGTGCCGTAAATGGGCCTACGAACGAAAGGGGATTGCCGAAAACCAGGCTAAGATTGTGGTGTGTGAACAAAACTTTCACGGGCGCACTACCACTATCGTTTCGTTTTCGGTGGATCCTGACGCCTACGGCCATTACGGACCCTATACGCCGGGCTTTGTGGTGATTCCTTACAACGATGTGGATGCATTACGCGAAGTGCTCGAAAACGAGCCCGACGTAGCGGGTTTTCTGGTGGAACCCATCCAGGGGGAAGCGGGAGCAAGAGTGCCCGGCGAAGGTTACCTGAGCGCCTGCCATGCCCTGTGTAAGCACTATAACGTATTGTTTATGGCCGATGAGGTGCAAACCGGGCTGGCCCGTACGGGACGGTTGCTGGCCTGCGACCACGAGGAGGTTCGTCCGGACATCCTTATTTTGGGGAAGGCTTTATCGGGCGGGGTTTATCCGGTATCAGCCGTTCTGGCCGACAACGAATACATGGAAGTGTTTAAGCCCGGGCAGCATGGTTCTACGTTCGGGGGTAATCCGGTGGCGGCCGCGGTGGCGGTGGCGGCACTGGAAGTGTTGCGCGAAGAACGGCTGGCCGAGAATGCTCAGCAAATGGGCGAATACTTCCGTGGCGAAATGGAACAGCTTTGCCAGGAATCGCCGGTTGCCGTGGCTGTACGAGGGAAAGGCCTGCTGAATGCTTTGATTGTCAACAATCACGACAAAAAAGACCTGGCCTGGGATATTTGTCTGCGCATGGCCGATCATGGTTTGCTGGCCAAACCTACGCATACCAATATCATCCGGTTTGCTCCCCCACTCATTATCACCCGCGAAGAAATGAAGGAATGCATCGCTATCATCAGGCAATGTGTGCGATGAAGAAGCCTGGCAGTAATGGGAGAGTTCATACTTAGGGATGCCAATCCTTTATACGGGGATCGGCACCCTGTGAAAAAACACCCTTGCTGACTGCATGGTTTTAACCAAAAAGCGGGGTGTTTTTGCCATCTTTCACTTGCTTTGCAGTAAGTGTTTCAGATGCCGGGCCGTGTATGAATTTTCAACCAGCACCAGTTCCTCCGGTGTACCTGCAAATACCAGTTCGCCTCCTTTATCGCCCCCTTCGGGACCGATATCGATAATGTGATCGGCACACTTAATCACCTCCGGATTATGTTCGATAATAATGAGCGTATGTCCCTTGGCGATGAGTGCGTCAAACGCTTTCAACAGGGTTTTAATATCGTGAAAATGAAGTCCGGTAGTGGGTTCATCGAAAATAAATACCGTAGGGTCGGGCTTTTCGCTGGCCAGGAACGAGGCCAGTTTCACCCGCTGACTTTCGCCTCCCGATAAGGTACTCGACGACTGCCCCAGCTTTACATACCCGATGCCCACTTCCTGCAAAGGCAGCAAGCGCTTCACAATGCGCTTTTCGGTAGTTCCGGTATGTTCCGAGAAAAATTCAATCGCCTGATTAACGGTCATTTCCAACACATCATACACATTTACGCCCCGGTACTGTACCTCCAGAATATCCTGCTTGAACCGCTTACCGCGACAATGCTCGCACTCCAGCACCAGGTCGGCCATAAACTGCATTTCCACCGTTACCGTACCTTCGCCCTGGCATTCCTCGCAACGTCCTCCCGGCGTATTGAACGAGAAATACGAAGCCGAATAACCCATTTGTTTTGAAAGCTGCTGGTCGGAAAACAGCTTACGAACCTCGTCCCAGGCTTTGATATAGGTCACCGGATTCGACCGCGACGACCGCCCTATGGGGTTCTGATCCACAAACTCCACATCCTTCGCCATCATCATCGAACCTTTCAGCGCACCAAACTTACCCGTACGGTCGCTTACTCCTCCGTAATATTTCTTTAATGCCGAATAAAACACCGAACGCACCAGCGACGATTTGCCCGAACCGCTCACACCCGTCACCACCGTCATCACATTCAGCGGGAACCTGACATTCACTCCTTTCAGGTTATTCTCTCGCGCACCAATCACCTCGATATAATTATTCCATTTGCGACGCTGCACAGGTACCGGGATCGTTTCCATGCCCAGCAGGTATTTCAGTGTAAACGAACGCTCCACCGCCTCCGGCTGTTGCCGGCCGATCGCATTCATATCGCCCCGGTACACTACCTCGCCTCCCTTACGGCCCGCATAAGTCCCGATATCGATAATATAATCGGCGGCCCGCATAATTTCCTCATCGTGCTCCACCACTACCACCGTGTTGCCCAGGTCGCGCAATTGCTTCAGCACCTTTATCAACTGATGCGTATCGCGCGGATGCAGCCCGATGCTCGGCTCGTCGAGAATATACAAGGAGCCCACCAGGCTGCTGCCCAGCGAGGTAGCCAGGTTAATACGCTGACTTTCGCCTCCCGAGAGCGTGTTCGACAACCGGTTCAGTGTCAGGTAGCTCAGCCCCACATCCATCAGGAACTGAATACGGCTGGTAATTTCCGACAACAAGCGCCTGGCAATCGCCGCATCGTGTTCGTCGAGCTCCAGGGTGTCGAAGTAGTGCTTCAACCGTTCCACCGGCATCAGCACCAATTCGTTGATCGATTTTCCGCCGATTTTTATATACGCAGCTTCCTTCTTCAACCGGCTGCCTTTACAATCGGGACAAACCGTCTTTCCGCGGTAGCGCGCCAACATCACCCGGTACTGAATTTTATACTGATTCTCCTTCAGATGATCGAAAAAAGCATTGATACCCCCGAAATGCCGGTTACCATTCCAGAGCAGTTCCACCTGCTCGTCGGTGAGATCGTAATAAGGTTTGTGAATCGGGAACCCGATTTTATCGGCCACCCTGATCAGCGCGTTCTTCCATTCGCTCATCACCTCTCCCTTCCAGCAAACCACCGCATCCTCGTAAATCGACAGCGACTTATTAGGGACCACCAGATCTTCGTCGATGCCCAGGATTTTACCAAAACCCTCACAGGTGGGGCAGGCGCCGATAGGCGAATTAAAGCTGAAGGTGTGTACCGTAGGCGTTTCAAACTGAATACCATCGGCCTCGAAGCTCTTCGAAAAACGAAGCAGATGAGGCTCATCGCCTTCGAAAACCTTCAACACACAGGCCCCTTTCCCTTCATAAAACGCCGTTTCGATGGAGTCGGTCATCCGGCTGACGGTTTCCTGCCGCCGGTCGACCACCGCTCGATCGACTACCAGAAACAGATGCGTATACCCGGTGCTTCCCTCCAGCACTTCGTCGATACGCAACAGTTGCCCGTCGGCTTCCACACGGCTAAACCCCTGTTGCATCAGGCTTTTCAACTCCTCGTTTACCGTTTTCCCGTCCGAAGGCAGTACTTCGGTCAGAATCATCAGGCGAGTACCATCGGGATACGACAGCGCCGCCCCGATCACATCCTCGGCTTCGTGCTTTTTCACCAGTTCGCCCGAAACCGGCGAATACGTTTTGCCGATGCGCGAATAAAGCAACTTCAGGTATTCGTATATTTCGGTCGAGGTGCCCACGGTGGAACGCGGATTGCGCGAATTCACCTTCTGTTCGATGGCAATGGCCGGCGGTATACCTTTAATATAATCCACTTCGGGCTTGCTCATCCGTCCCAGAAACTGACGGGCGTACGACGAAAGACTCTCCACGTAGCGACGCTGGCCTTCGGCATAGAGCGTATCGAAAGCCAGCGAAGTCTTTCCCGAACCCGACAAACCGGTGATTACCACCAGTTTATTACGAGGTATCTCCACATCGATATTCTTCAGATTATGAACACGAGCACCTTTAACAAGTATATTTCCCTGAGTTGACATAGCACAATTTTTATGAACCTGCAAAGATACAAAAAAGAGCTTACATTGAATATTCACAAATTTTTATTCGATTTATTTGTAAGAATATAAATTTTTTGTACCTTTGCGCCCTATTATTTCTATAAATATGCATATTTATCGACGCGAAGTACATTTTATAGAACGGATAGACTAAAAAACAACATGGTATGAAAAATAAAAGAAGCAGATTACAAGTCATTACGGAGATTCTCCGGTCGTCGGTAGTTGGAAGTCAGGAAGAGTTGCTGGCAATATTAGCCGACCGTAACCTGAACGTGACCCAAGCTACGCTGTCGAGAGATTTAAAGGTATTGAAAGTATCGAAGACCCCGCTTGCCAACGGCACGTACAAATACGTATTGCCTCCGGTAACCAAAACGGTGAGTCCGACCGGCAACCTGAGTACTTTCACCTCTCATGGCGCTGTAATCAGCATCGAATTCTCGGGTCATCTGGCCGTAATGAAAACCAAGCCCGGCTATGCATCGGCCATAGCGTGGGACATCGACAACAAGGGAGCTTCCGAGATATTAGGCACGATAGCCGGCGACGACACCATCCTGATCATACCCCGGGAGGGAGTCAGCCGCGAATCGATTTTACAATTAATGGACCTCACATTTTCGAACAAGGATTAAGGATAATAAAGTATGAATTTGATGAAACCCCTCAAGGGATTAGCGCTGAAGAAAAAGAAAGTTCCTGATCCTCAGGAACCCGAAGAACTGGACGGCATAGTGGTGAAAATTGCGGACGACAGCTGTCTGAGTTATGTGGATACGATTCTGAAAACAATTGAAGAAGCCGCCAAAATACGCGGTACGGGGATAGCCCGCCGTTCGCCGGAGTATATCGAATTAAAAATCAGCGAGCGCAAGGCGATAATAGCGCTTTCCGGTGACGAATTTGCCGGTTTTTGTTATATCGAAACCTGGGGCAACAAGCAATTTGTCGCCAACTCGGGCTTGATCGTCGTGGATAAGTTCCGCGGCAACGGGCTGGCCAAACGAATTAAGAAGAAGGCATTCGAGCTTTCGCGTCAACGGTATCCCGATGCGAAGATTTTTGGGCTCACCACCGGATTGGCCGTAATGAAGATTAATTCGGAGCTGGGTTATAAGCCTGTCACTTTTTCGGAACTTACCGACGACGAATCGTTCTGGAAAGGCTGTCAGAGCTGTGTGAATTACGATATTTTGCAGCGTACCGGTCGTAAACATTGTTTATGTACGGGCATGTTGTACGATCCTAAATGGGAGAAGAAAAAAGATAAATAAGGTGGAGTATATGAAAGAAAAAGTTGTTTTGGCATTTTCGGGAGGACTGGACACTTCCTTTTGTGCCATGTACCTGGCCAAGGAGCTGGGCTACGAAGTACATACTGCCGTGGCGAATACGGGCGGTTTTGATGCAGAGGAATTGAAAGTGATCGAAGATAAGGCTTACCGGCTGGGAGCCAAGTCGCACGTTACCCTGGATGTGACGCAGGAATATTACGACAAGAGCATCCGTTACATGGTGTTCGGAAATGTGTTGCGCAACGGCACTTATCCTATTTCGGTAAGTTCGGAGCGTATTTTTCAGGCGCTGGCCATCATCAATTACGCCAAGCAGCTGGGAGCCGATTATGTGGCGCATGGCAGTACCGGCGCCGGGAACGACCAGGTACGGTTCGACCTTACCTTCGATGTGCTGGCCCCGGAGATCAAGATATTGACCCCTACCCGCGATTTGTTACTTTCGCGCGAAGCTGAAATCAACTACCTGAAGGAGCATGGCTATGTGGCCGACTTCACGAGGATGGAATATTCGATCAACAAAGGCCTTTGGGGCACCAGCGTGGGGGGGAAGGAAACCCTGAAATCGGAACAGACCCTGCCCGACGAGGCCTATCCGAGCCAGGTGGAGAAAACCGGGTCCGAAACTATCACCCTTCAGTTCGAAAAGGGCGAGTTATGCGGCATCAACGGTGAGCTGAGCAACGATAAAATCGGGCTCATCAACAAGCTGGAAAGCATTGCCTCCAAATTCGGAATCGGGCGCGATATGCATATCGGCGATACCATTATAGGCATCAAGGGACGGGTAGGCTTTGAAGCCGCCGCACCCCTGCTCATCATCAACGCCCACAAAATGCTCGAAAAGCATACGCTTACCAAATGGCAACAATACTGGAAAGATCAGCTGGGCACCTGGTACGGCATGTTCCTGCACGAGGCTCAATACCTGGAACCGGTAATGCGCGATATCGAACAATTCCTGGAAAGTTCGCAACAAAACGTTACGGGCACCGTCATCATCACCTTACGGCCGCTGGGTTACACCCTGGTAGGAGTCGATAGCACCTACGATTTGATGAAAACCGATTTTGGCGAATACGGAGAGATGAACCGTGCCTGGAGTGCCGACGATGTGAAGGGATTCACCAAAATCCTGGGCAACCAGATGAAAATATACTACAACGTTCAGAAACGAAACTCCTGATTCCCGACGCCTAAAATTTCCTGGTTAGCCATATTTTTATTATTTTTGCAGTCCCAAACTGAAAATCAATAATAAACAACTATTTTATATGGCTACTACAGCAGATATCAAGAACGGGATGTGCATCGAGTTGGATGGGCAGTACTATTTCATCACCGAATTTTTGCACGTTAAACCCGGTAAAGGTGCCGCTTTTGTGCGTACCAAAATGAAAAACGTGGTAACGGGACGCACGTTGGAGAAAACCTTCAACGCCGGAGTGAAAATCGACGAAGTACGTATCGAGCGCCGTCAGTATCAGTATCTTTACCAGGACGATATGGGATACAATTTCATGAACAACGAAACCTACGAGCAAATTTCGGTCAACAAAGAACAAATCAACGGAGTCGACTTCCTGAAAGAGGGAATGACCTGCGAGGTTGTCGTACATGCTGCTTCCGAAACCGTGTTGTTCGTCGATCTTCCGGTGCAGGTTGCTTTGCTGATTACCTATACCGAACCCGGATTGAAAGGTGATACCGCCACCAATGCCACCAAGCCTGCAACGGTTGAAACAGGTGCTACCGTGCGTGTACCCTTGTTCATCAACGAAGGCGAGACCATCAAGGTCGACACCCGCGACGGCTCGTACGTGGAACGTGTAAAAATATAAGCTCTTACTTTCCCGGATGCATCTGTACAGGCTGCATCCGGGAAATAAACTTCATTCGCTGTTTTTTTGTACGAAACACATATGCACCCAGGTAATTCTGTTATCAGCATGTGCGTTCCGAACAACCGTTAAAACACAAATTGTTACCGTGTGAAAAAGCGTATCGACAGTTTTAAGCATGCAATCAGGGGAATCCGCATGGTTCTGAAATCGGAAACCAACATGCAGATTCACCTGATTTTTGTTATACTGGTAGTAGTTTCCGGGGTTTTATTTTGCATCAGCACCACCGAATGGATGCTGTGCCTGCTGGCTTTCGGGCTGGTAACGGGTGCTGAAATGCTCAATACCGCCATCGAAACCATTGTGGATCTGGTATCACCCGAATACCACGAACTGGCGGGCAAAGCGAAGGATATTGCTGCCGGCGCCGTGTTGATCAGCGCTGTTTTTGCCGCTGTCGTAGGATTGATTATTTTTGTGCCGCGGGGTGTGCAGCTGGGTCGAAGCATTTGGTCGTATCTTTTTAATTAGCATTCCGCGACCGGAGAGCCCTCCCCGGGGATTTACATTCCTTTTTTCGAATCAATATGTAAACCTGCCGTGAGCAGTCGCGGCCATCATCGCTACTATGAAAAAGTTTATTTACCGGTGGTACACCGATTTTCTCGACATTTTCTATCCCAATCTGTGCCTCGTTTGCAACGAAAGTCTGCTCCGGGGCGAGAAATCGATTTGCCTTCATTGCCTCCACGGCATTCCGAAAACCAATTTTCATTTACAACCCGACAATACGGTAGAAAAACGATTCTGGGGAAAAGTGCCGCTTTACCGGGGTACGTCGTTTTTCTTTTTTCAGAAAGGATCGCCCTTTCAGAAGCTGTTGCACGAACTGAAATACAAGGGAAATAAGGAAATAGGTTCGGTAATGGCGGCGTATGCAGCAGCCGATCTGCTCGATGCACCCGATTTCTGCTCGGTGGATGTGCTGGTACCCGTCCCGCTCCATCCGCGGAAATATGCCAGACGGGGCTACAATCAGAGCGAATGGATTGCCAAAGGACTGGCGACCGTGCTGCACAAACCGATCGACACAACTCATCTGCGAAGGATTCGCGAGAATACAACCCAAACCAGGAAATCGGTTTTCGACCGGTACAAAAATACCGAGGGGATTTTCCATCTGACCGATACTGAGGTTTTTAAAGGGAAACACATTCTGTTGATTGACGATGTGTTGACCACCGGATCCACCCTGGAAGCATGTATGCTGGCCCTGCTTCAAACCGAGCCGGTCCGCATCAGCATCTTCACCCTGGCGCTTGCTTAAGCACTCAGGGAGTTGAAGCGTCAAAATGTAAAATTAAACATCAAAATACTTCACAAATAATTCAAAATACATAATTCTGCTAAAAAACATACTTTTCGAGCAGGTTTACCCGCTTTTATTTTGTTATTTTGCAGGGAATTTTGAAAAACATCTAACAACATAAATACTAGTATGACAACACAAGAATTAAAACAAGCCTTTGAAGCTACCTATGGCAAACCTGCCGAAGCGGTTTATTTTTCGCCCGGTCGTGTTAATCTGATTGGTGAGCACACCGACTACAACGGTGGCGCCGTATTTCCCTGTGCATTAAGTTTTGGCACCAACCTGCTGATTGCTAAAAACGACCAACAGGTGATTAATTTCAAATCGTTGAATCAGCCGGAGATTATTTCGTTGAATTTCGATCAACTGACCACCCGGCTCGAAAAATCGTGGGTAAACTATCCCCTGGGAGTCATTGCCCAGTTTGTTAAACGCGGAGTGGCCATCACCCAGGGTTTCGACATTCTGATCTGGGGTAATGTGCCCAATGGAGCCGGTTTATCGTCGTCGGCCGCCCTCGAAGTGGTTACCGCCTATGCCTTCAACGATCAATTGGGAACGGGCTTCAACCGTACCGAGCTGGCTTTGATTGGCCAGAAATCGGAGCATGAATTCGCACTGGTAAATTGCGGAATTATGGACCAGTTCGTATCGGCCAACGGAGCGAAGGATCATGCCGTACACCTCAATTGCGACACCTTGGAATTCGAATTGGTTCCGGTGAAACTCGAAGGCGTTAAAATTGTGATTTCGAACACTCACTCACCCCACAAACTCGATTCGGGCGCTTACAACCAGCGTGTAGCCGAATGTAAAACGGCTGTCGCCCAGCTTAATGCCGTTCGTCCGTTGAAATACCTGGCCGAACTTACCGAAGCCGAATTCAAATCGATCGAAAGCGCGATTACCGATCCGGTGGCTCACAAGCGCGCCCGCCACGTTGTGGGCGAAGTACAGCGTACTTCGGATGCTGTAAAGGCATTGAAAGATGGTAACCTGGAATTGTTCGGCAAGCTGATGAATGCTTCGCATGTGTCGTTGCGCGACGATTACGAAGTTACCGGTCCCGAACTGGATTGCATGGCCGAGGAAGCCTGGAAAATTGACGGCGTTATCGGATCGCGCATGACGGGTGGCGGCTTTGGCGGCTGTACCGTTTCGCTGGTGAAAGAAGAAGCGATCGATACTTTTATTGCTCAGGTGGGTGCCAACTACGAAGCACGCATCGGCATCAAACCCGATTTCTACATTGCCGAAATTGGCGACGGCGCTACCCGCGTTGAATAAAAAGCAAAGAACATGGAAACAATATTAATGGATGGAAAAGCGGTAAAGAGCTATGTCCTGAAAAATAAAAACGGGATGTCGGCCGAAGTGACCAACTACGGCACCAAGATTACCCGGTTGATGGTTCCCGACCGCGACGGCAAACTGGAAGATGTGGTACTGGGTTTCGACACCTTGCAGGAAAACATCGACAAAGAGCCTTATTTCGGCTCCACCTGCGGACGGTTTGCCAATCGTATCAAAGATGGCCGGTTCACCCTGGACGGCGTGCAGTACACCTTGGCCCGAAACAATGGAGGCAATGCGCTGCATGGAGGCATCAAGGGCTTCAACGCACAGGTGTGGGAGGTAATCGAGGTATCGGAGAATTCGATTTGCATGAATTACAAATCGGCCGATGGTGAGGAAGGTTATCCGGGCATGCTGGACTGCTGTGTTACTATCACCGTTACCGACGATAACGAATTGAAGATTCGTTACGAAGCCGAAACCGATAAGCCTACCGTAATCGGGCTGACCAACCACTCGTACTTCAACCTGAAAGGCGCCGGTAATGGTACGGTTCGCGACCATGTATTGCAAATCAACGCCGATTTTCACACCGTGCTCGACGAAACCGCTTCTCCTACCGGCGAATTGCGTCCGGTGGACAACTCACCTTTCGACTTCCGCCAACCTACCGTGATCGGTTCGGTGATCGACGCTCCGGAATATGCTGCCGGCAGAGGCATCGACAACAACTGGGCGATCCGTAAAAATCAACCGAAGGAGCTGGCGCTGGCGGCAGTCCTGACCGAACCGGTTAGCGGCCGCAAAATGGAAGTGTTGACTACACAGCCCGGTGTTCAGATTTACACGGCCAACTGGGTGGAATATCAGCCTGGAAAATACGGAAAGACCTATGCCGAGCAGGAATCGGTGTGCCTGGAAACCCAAAACTTCCCGAATTCACCCAACATTGCTCATTTCCCCAGCTCGGTGCTTCGCCCGGGTGAGCGCTATGAGGAATACTGTGTGTACAAATTTTCGACGGTAAACTAGTTGCCGCCCTTTTATAAGGCAAGGTAAGATAAACGCCGCTACTTCGGCTCCCCAAATGACCAATTGTTCCGGACATGCAGGGAAGCTGAAGTAGCGGCGTTCAATCGTTTAACTGCTTTATTCGCGTACGGGATTCACCCCTTCGGTGGTCATGACGACCCGTTTCAAGGTACCATCGGGATTATAGTGCAAATCGTCGATACACACCGAGCGGCTGTAGCTACCTCCCTCGGTATTTATTCCGCCGTTGTGGTACAGGAAATACCATTTCCCTTTAAACTGCACGATACCCTGGTGATTGGTGTTGCTATTACCGGCAATTTCGTTTAAAATACCTTTGTATTCGTAAGGACCCTCGATACGATCGGCCATCGCATAAGCAATTTTCTCGGGGAATTCGGTAGCATAGGTCAGGTAATATTTCCCCCGGTGCTTGTGGATCCAGGGCGCTTCGGTAAAACTGAATCCCTCGAAATTTACCTGGCGGATTTCGCCATCAATTTCAATCATATTATCTTTCAGCTTAGCAAAATAACACTCCCGATTGCCCCAGAAAATCCAGGGCGTCCCATCGTCGTCGATAAAAATAGCCGGATCGATACAAGCCCAGGAATGCGTCGAAGCAAAACAATCTTTATTGGTAAGCAGCGGTTTGCCCAATGCATCCTTAAACGGACCTTCGGGGCGGTCGCTCACCGCCACACCAATTCCCGTCCAGTTGGTGCTGATGTACCAGTAATATTTGCCGTTTCGCTCGGCTACGTGGCCGGCATACGCATCGCCGCTGGTTGCCCAGGTGAAATCGGTGATTTTCAGCGGCACCGGATATTCGGTCCAGTTTTTCATATCGGTAGTTGTAAACACCAACCAGTCCTTCATTTTATAATTTTGTTGTCTGCCAGCGAAATCGTGACCGGTATACAACCAAAGCGTATCGCCCTTCACCAAAGCAGCCGGATCGGCCGTGTATTTGTGCCTGAAAACAGGATTTCCCTGCGACACAAACCGATGCCGGTCGCCGGGTTGCACGGGCATCAGCAGGGTTTCGGGCACACCGCCCCACTTGGCTTGTAAACGGCGGGCTTCGTCGCGGGTAATACTGATTACGCTTCCATGACGCGGATTGAAGTTCTTGGTAAACGACTCGGGTTCAGCACTAAACGTAGTAAGATCGTTCGAGCGCTGAAATTCGAAACGTTTATCACGGTACAGATCGTACATCAGAAAATATTCTTCCGAATTATTCAGTTTGAAAACACTGCTGCCTTCCACCGAAACTCCTTTGGCTGCATAGGCATCGACGTATACAAAATCTTCCTTCCACGGACCTTGCAGCGATTTGGAAACCGCTTTCTGAATCCCATTTTTCACTTCTTTGCCGTTGGCATCCTTCGTATTGCCTTTGTAGAAGAAGTGGTAAAGTCCATCCCTGTAGATTATATCACCATCAATGGCTCCGTATTTAGCGCGAAACATCAACTTCGGTTCCCGTTCAAAGCCCGAAAAGTCCTTATTGGCATAAGCCGCGTAAAAATCAAGTTTTTCGTCCTCGTGGAAACGGACGGTAAAATACACCAGGTATTTCTTTGCTTTCGGATCGTAAATAGTTTGCGGAGCCCACACCCATTTTACCTTGCCGAATTTTTTCGGATACAACTTCGCCAGATCGATGATACTATGGGTCCAATCGGTAAGATTATCGGAACGAAGCAGAACAATGCCCGGATTGGTATCCCAGCCGTTTTTCATGGTAAACATATCGGTAGCTGTGAGGTAGAACCGCCCGTCGTTGCCCCGGAGCAAATGCGGATCACGAATACCGCCTGTTTGCGAAATTTTATCCGAAGCCAGCACCGGATTATTGCCGTTCAGAGCCGTCCAGTCGACCGCATTTTCGCTTACCGCAAAACGCAGTTGTTCCTGGGAGTTACGCGGACCCGAACCTTCGAAATAAGCAAACAAATACCCCTCGAAAAGAGGAGCAGGCACAGCCTGTGCAGCAGTATTCGAACCACTTGACCGACCGGAAGATTGCAGCACAGGGTTAGCAGTCACCCGAAACGTTGCAGCCTGAAACAGCACGACCACAAACCACATCCACGAAAAATTAAAACTCGTTTTTTGCATAGGAGAAGTAAGTTGAGGGCCATGAACCCTACCTGTTCGGGCAGAGCCCGGGAACGGCCCGGATTAGTAGATCAATATTTAACGCATTAATAAACAACAACCTTACGAACGTATTCCTGCCCTCTGTGCCGTATCGCAACCACATACAGCCCCTGGTCGAGGACTACGGTAGCGGCCGCCATACCGGGTTGCACTTCGGCCACGCAGGTCCCCGCCGGTGTATACACCAGCAGCCGTGCGTCAAGAGGTAACTCACCGGCAACCAACATCCCTTTTGCGCCATACAGCGTAATACCCAGTTCCGAGGTATCGGGCAGGCTATTCACAATATTCTGCTGGCCCAGTAAATTCGTATTGTTAAACTTCACCTCATAGGGCCATTGTTCGTCGTTGGTATCATCATCGTCCCAGGCATGCCTCCAATGGCTCGAAGGCGCCCCGCTCACCACCAGCCACAATTGCTTGCAATTGTCGGGACAAAGGAACATCAGCGTACCCGAAGGTGCGGCATAGCCGGCCGACTTCATTTCGCTGTACACACGGGTACCGTCGTTGAGCAAAGCTACGAACCCATACCGCCATCCGGCCGAGGCGGTATAATTTTTACGGTATCCGTCCATACCCGCTTTACCTTCGAAAAATGCATACACGGTAGTTGCTTTCACAGGCGCATTCAGCCGGATAACATTATAACCATAGTTTTCGGGAGCAACCGTAGGATCGATGCGCCAAAAACCATTGCCCGCATTGATCATCTTAGCTTGCGGACGCGACGAAATACGCTTCGTACCTTCCGTTATCAAGGCCGGAATATCCCAGGTAGCAAACCGGGCAGCACGATCGTACATCTGGTCGTTGAACTGCTCCTGACTAATGCCTGTAATCCGTTTGTAGGCCTCCACAGGATCTTCGGGACGAACCGATTCATTCCACAAGCGGCCGATTATTTCCATTCCGTGGCGGTACGTAAAATAATCGTGGATAAAGTAATTATCGTAACGAGGCGCCTCGTGTAATATATGCTTGTGTGCCGTATTCAGGTAGTTGGCAAACCGGCTGTCGGTAAACTGTAAGTTCGGGAAAACCTTGAAAGCCTGCCATTGCGCACATTGCTCCCACCAGCCATTTCCGCCCGAAGCGTTTGCACCGAACCCATACATCCAGCCGTTCTGATTCCCATTGTCGCAATGTACCTGATACTGAAAACAATGCCCTACTTCGTGCGCCATTGTATGTCCGCCCACCTGGGCCGACCAGGCAGTAAGCGTCAGCAGTCCTATCATATCGTCGACTCCCGAGCCCGAAGCTTCCCAGTCGCGCGTGTAACGCAAGCGGATAATCATCTTATAATCGTCGGTTTTCGAACTGCCCCGCTTGATAAACTTCAGCGAATCGGCATAGAAATCGAACGACTGCTCGGCCGTAGCCAGTAATGCATCGATATTAATTCTGAAATTTCCATCGGCCAGCACCGAAGGATCCTCGCCATAGCCGGGTTCCCAGAACACAATCCAGTTGGCCGACTGCTTGCTGCGCTCCAGGCTCCAGTTATTCGCCGGGTCGTTCACATTGCCCATCATCCAGGTAGGCGTATAGATCCGTTTGTTGACCTGTGCGTTGAGGCTCGATATCGACGAATTCAACAGCGCCGTGCTCACATCCAGGTTGGCCACCCTCGACCGTGCAAGCACCAATGCATTTAAAAGATTACTGGCCTTCACCCCCGTTAATGAAGGAAGTTTGACTTCGGCCGCTTCGATTAATTGCTGCAGACGCTGGTACAAGCCGGCCGAAACTAAAGCTGCCGCCGACGCGGTGCCGAGTTGAGCATTGGCCGTCAGCAAACCTTCCCTGTTCAGGGGCGTAGCTTCCACAGCCTGCCTGGCGCCCTCGATCGCCGCACTAAGCTGCGTTCGGACAGTATTCTGTATTTTCGCTTCGAGCAGGCCCTGCGCCGACGTCAACTGCCCTTCGACCGCCGTCTTCAACTCGCCGGTCGTAAATTCACCCTGGTATTCGAGCCTGAAATTATCAAACAACACCCAATACCCCGCCTGCGTGAAATCGCTCCGAACCCCGATGGTGAGCGTATCGCCCTCCTGCACCATAATTTCCGGAAGCTCCACCTCGTACGGACGCGAAGCTCCTCCCATAAACGTTTCGGCCGCGGCCATCGAATGTACATATCCGCTTTGCGAACCCGAACCCGTATAGCCGTGCTTGTAGAGCGATGCCAGGGGCGTAACACGTTCCGCAAAGCGGGTTGACTTCGCAAACAGGCGGGCTGCTATCGTTTCGGTCCCGGCTTTATACGCCGCACCGGCATCGTTGGCTTTCGGACGCTCGAAACCCTGCACCCGCAACACGTACTTTCCGGCCGGCAGACCGGTTATCTTCTGCTGCATGGCAAAGGTACGTTCGTAGAATTCCACCACATGGTAGTTAATCACCCCAATACCTTTCCATCCCTGAGGAGTATTCTGGTCGAACGATGGATTCACGATGAGATGAGTGGCATCGATAGGCTTATCGGGCGAGGCATTCAGCAACTGGTAAGTGCGGATGGCATTGCGGAGCGCTGCCACTGCGGCTTTCACCTCGGCAGGCGAGCTGCTGCCGAGAGCAGCCTGTGCCGTGGCAATGGCCGTAAGCAAGGCCTCAGCTCCGTTGGAGCCCGCCTTATACAAGGCCTGCGCTTCGGCAATCGTCGCTTCCAGCTCCGTCGTATTCACCAGTTCCTCCACCTCGTACAACGAAAAGCCATCGAATCCAAACCGGTTGCTCAACCAGCGGAAACGAGCTACCAGAAACGAATAGGCAGGATTCGTGTTGGTAAAAACCACTTCGTTACGGGTCCATTGGCTTCCTCCGTTTACCTTGGACGAATTGATGAGAATCAGAGGTTCGGCCGATACCGTTTTATCATTGGTAAGCGAAACCTTCAGGTACAACTCATCGGCGGCAGCAGCCGAAGCCGAGAGGTACTTAACATGATAGGCAAAATAATATCTTTTACCGCCGGCTATGCTCCACCCGGTGCCGATGGAGCCGGCTCCGGAAGCCCCTTCGTTTTTCAAACCCACCAGAAACTTCGAATTATCGATGCCACCGGTAGCGTTTACCGAAAAATTGGCCGAATTCAAGGGAGCCATGTCCGATGTGGCATCGGTCCAACCCGCAAGCCCCTCTTCAAATCCCGGATTAACAATCAGATTGGCCGAAACCAGTTTCAGTTTCGATTCACCCACAAAAATGGTATCGCCCTGCTTATGCTGCGCAGCAGCAAAAAGCGAAACACCAACTAAAAACGCCAGACTAAGTACTTTGTTTTTCATTCTATTTCCGTACAGTTTACATTCCCGGCCGGCGGTGCACAACCGGTTTTCATTCCACTTACAAAGAAATTAAAAATCGGAATACAAAAAGTTGATTATTCACTCAATTATGACGATTTTTTTCCATTATCGCTTCCCAACTTCAAAAAAACCGGGCCGGCATGCATCCGGTTTTAAGGCCGGCTTAAAAAAATGTAGTATTTTTGTTGCCCATTAACCCATTTGCATCATGCCGAAAGGACCTGTAAAATACATCATATTCGACTTCGACGGCACCCTGGCCGATAGCGTGGATGCAGCCCTGCACATCTACAACCGCGTGGCGCCCGAATACAAGTGCAAGCCCATCATCGGCGAAGCCCGCGACCTGCTGAGCGCGAAAAACCCGACCCGCTATTTTAAAGAATATGGCGTGACACCTTTCAAACTATTCCTGCTAATTTTCAGGGTACGTAAGGAACTGGGAAAACACATGCACGAAATCCCATTGGTTGAGGGCATCGAAAAAAGCCTCAAAATCCTGCGGGATGCAGGCTACCGGTTGGGGATTCTCACTTCAAATTCGAAAAAAAACGTGGAGAGATTTCTTGCACACAACCAACTCGACGATGTGTTCAGCTTTATATACAGCGGCCGTCACCTGTTCGGGAAAGATAAAGTGATAGGAAAGATAATCCGGAAAGAACGACTCAACGAAGGAAGTATCGTATATGTAGGCGACGAGACGCGCGACGTACTGGCCATGAAAAAAATTCAGATCCCGGTGGTAGCGGTAAGCTGGGGTCTCAGCCCCGCAGCCAAACTCGAAACGCTCCATCCTTCGCGGCTTATTCATCAGCCCGACGAATTATCACCCCTACTTATACAGTCACTCGACACCTGACAGCAAAAAAAAGCACCCCGTAACCGGAGTGCTTTTTTTAGTATCAATTCACTTATCGAACGATCACTTTCATTGTATGAGTTCCTTTCTGAGCCGAAAGTACTTTTACAATATAAAGCGAAGGTTTCAACGTTTGTTCGAACAGATCGGAGGTAGCAAGACCCGAAAGAATTTGTTTTCCAGCCACATCATAAACCATAATGCGATCGCCGGCATTCATTCCTTTCACCACCAGTTTGTTGGTAAGCGAATATGCAAACACTTCTTTACGACCGTTTACTTCGTCAACACTGGATTCACCTACATTGAAGTAGCCATCGCTGATAAACGTGCGGTAACCTGCAGCGCCGGGAATACCCATATCAATGTAGTTGATTTCCTGATAGTAGTATTGTCCCATTGGCAGCTCGCCTGTAAACGCATTGTTTTCAATACTTCCTTCGGCCATACGGGTCCATTTGTCTTCCTTGCGATATACGATACAATAATTGGCGGTAAGATCGCCCGAGACCATGGTAACACCCAGGTTATTGATCGTAAACGGATATTTAGTACGTTCGGTTTGATCGACTACCTGATAAGGAACTGCAAATTCGGTGAAGTCGGAGAAGGAAGTGTGGATAAGCATATCAGGATTGTTAAGCTCCATTTGAGGGAATCCCAACCAGTCGAACATCGGGAAGTAGTTTTTACCCATGCTGGTTGCTGCCGGAAGGTTGATATCCAGCGAGTCCATATCAACCGGGATAAACTGAAGCATATCGAGGTTGTAGTTAGCGCCGTTTTCAGCAACAACATTGATGGTGAGCTTTTGAGTGCCCGATTCTTCAACGCGAACCGAACCCAGGTAATTCATACCCATATTCCCCGAATGTCCGGTTGCATTCCAGCGGCGACGGTTGTTCGTAGCTGCCCACGATTTAAACCAGCGGCCATACATTTCTTCGTTGGGGAAATACAACTCCTTACCATTCATATCGATGGTAGTCATATTGGTCTTCGGGTCGCCGCTTACTCGGTGCGAAAGATAAACATTGTAACTGCCCGTATTTAACCAGGGAGTTTTGAACGTGACGGAAGTTGGCCGTCCACTACCGAGCGGCACGATTACAAAGTCGGCCCGGTTGTAAGCATTATCGATTTTGTCGTATTTTGACAAAGCATAGTAATAACCCACTTTATGAGCCGACAGCGTATCGTCGGTTACCACGATTCCGGATAAGGAGTCGCAACGGAAATATTTCGTATAGTCGCGCAGGGTTGCGATAGTCATACCTCGAGCACGGTCCCATGCAGCAATTTCGGGCTGGTCAACCAGGTCGAAATACACCGGATATGGTTTTATAGCAGCTGTCGACGGTGTAATCGTAACGGAAGTTTTTACAGTATCGCTGGTTGAATAATTCATGCGGTCGCCCACATAAACAGCAGCAAATTGAGTTTCACCTACCAGAAGGTTAGGCATCACTACCGAGGTTGTTCCCAGCACATCCACCGGAAGACGGTTTTTAGCAATATTGTTTACATAGAACAATACATAGCCCATACCTACAGGATCGCCGGCCGGAGTTTTAACAGTAAAATCAAATTTTACATCGTTGTATAATTCGGCTGTGGCAGGAGCCGACATAGTAACAACCGTTGCGGCCGGAATTGCTTTTTTAAACCGGAGAATAATTTCATTGACACCTGCAACCAGGGTAATGGTCGAAGTAGAAGTTTCATCGTAAATATAATAATCCTCGTTGTAAACAATCGTTACTTTATCGGCTTCCAATACGGAGAACTGGGTTCCTACTTCGAGATAAGGTACCTGGCGCGACGGTTGAAGTTCCACGCCACCTTCGTCGACATACTTAATGGTTACCGTAGCAGACGCTGCCACCTGACGCATAGTGTAAATATCGAAATTATCGAAACGTTGCTGATAGTTACAGGTGTTACCACTAGTTGCTCCTTCATTTTTACCACGGGTACCAGCAATTTCGAGGCGTGAAACATTGTTGGCACCGGTATTAACGAAAGGAAGATCGGTAACCGTTTTTGTATTTTCGGGATTTGCTTTTTCGGTAATCTGAAACGATATTACCCGTTTGTTTTTAAAATCGAGCACTGCTCTGATGTGATACCAACGGTTCATTTTAAAGGTAGGTCCCAGGTTGGTCGATTTGTTGATACTATCGCATTTTACAGCATAGTAGTTGGTTGTACCCGGTTCGAGCATGGCAAAGGGTAATAAGGTATTGGTATAATACGATAAATCCTGACCATTGATATTACGGGTTACTACCTGGGCAGGTACCGGGTTGTAGGGGTCGGTACTCATGTTCATTAAATGCAAATCGCCAAGAGGCTCGGCATTCACACTATCGGTATTATATTTGGAACCAGCCTTATAACTCCAGCGTTCGAACCATACACCAAAAACGATACTATCGTTGGATCCGCGTACGATGGCTACAGCGTACTGCTCAGGGTTCGCTCCGGCAGTTCCGGTCGAATTAGCCTGGCCACCTACTTTATACGGATTCCAGTCGAATTCGTAGTATACCGTATCCTGACGATCGTCGGCAGCAGTCATATTGGTGATTTTAACACCACGGTTACCCGAACCGCTGGCATCGGTAAACATATAACCATCCGTAAGAGTAGGAAGACCTACCTGGTTGCCCGACAAGTTCGAATTAGCAGTGGTAAACGAGTGGGTAGTACCCAGAAAATCGTAAAAAGCGAGGGTTTGATCCTTGATATAATCTTTCGAATCGGCCTTTACCGAGAACATAGAGCTCAACGCAAAAGCAACAGTAAGCATCAACATCAGACCGATATTGCGCCTGTTCGTCACCGCAACCGCCATTCGGGAACCCGAATTCTGCCGGAAGCCGGTTTCAGTTTGTAAGGAGTAATTCATTTTTTCCATGATTCTAAATTAGATTTGTTAATATTCATTTTAGCTTTGCAACAAAAGTACACGATCCCTACAGGCTCAAAAATGGACTTTTGTCTCAATTAATGTAAATTCGTTCAAATACAGTTAATTCATCTCCAAAAACAGGTTATTTGCTGTGATTGAAACCGAACCGGAACCCGATGCAGTAAATTTTCCCCCCAGCCATTGCTGCAGAAGGGCTGCAGTTTGACCGGCATCGCGGTTGGCTTTCCGGCGGGCGATACGCAACATATCGGACCAGCGGTGGCCTTCGAAGCCACACTCCAGGGCCTGTTCGCGCAACAGCGCCATCTCGAGCCACTCGGTGTATTCGGGTGTTTCGGGGAGCACCGAAGCCGGCGGATCCACATTCACCAGGAAAGCACGGTTGCGGATTCCGGCATGATCGCGCCAGGGCGAACGCAGGAAAGTGTATGGTGCATCGTTTTGCCGGGCATCGAGGTAGAAGGGGGCCGGATAGGGTTTTGCGTAAGTAGTATCGTCGACGGGCGGAAAACTGGAATATTGTACTCCTTCTTTATCGGGACGCAACGAACCGTCGCTCCGGCGCCAGTCGAAATTGGTTTTCACCCCGTTGTTGAGCAGGGCATAAGCCAGGCGGGGATATCCGGCGCGGTTGGCTGCTTCGGCATAGTGCAGGTGGAGCAGGCCGGCACGGTACAAGAACCATTTTCCGGATTTCAGGTACGGATTCTCGATGGAGTTGTAATTCAGGTGAATGGTTTTATTGGCATCGGTAGTGGAGCTGTAATAATCGTACAGGTATTTTAATACAACCGGCTGCCCGTTGACCATGTCGAACGACGATTCGCGGCCACGGCCGTCGAACACGAAACCGTTGGATTGTTGCACCTGCGTTTCCCACAAACTATCGATGGCATAGGCCGAAGGCCTGATCAGATACTCGCCCTGCCCGGTATTGGCAAACAGACGGATAAACGGACTGCTCGATGCTTCGGAACCGGTAAATGTCATCATCCAGATCATTTCGTCCTGCAGAGCAATCGTAGCCGCATTACCGGCATCGGTCGAACTGCGTGAAAAAATCTCCTTCCACATATTGCGGTACGACGTTACATCCTGATCCTTGTAGCGCTGGTAGGTGATCTGAAAACGGGGTTCGTTGGTGCCGGCCCATACCCAGCCGCTTACCTTGTTGTTTTTTTCGGTTTTGCCCGATCCTACATCATCGGCATCCATATAGGCTTTATACTGGGTAGCTGCTTCCACAAACTGATCGTTCCAGAGGTACAAATCGCCCAGCAACAAGTGTTTATCGAGGAACTGCATATCCAGGAACACCGGTTTACCGTTGTCGGTAATCGATTTTCCGTAAAATGTGGTCAGCCGGTTTACTTCCAGGGTCGGTAATTTTTCCATCTCTGCAATTAAGAGCGGAATCAGCTGATCGAGATTCCGGACCGGAAAAAGCGATGTGTTTTTCAATTCATCGATCGACACCAGAGGATCGGTAACATAAGGCAGATTTTTGAAATGAATAGCCAGTTGCAGGTAGGTCCAGCAACGTACCGCCACCACATCGGCGTAGCGAGGCGCATAATCCTCGGCAGTGATAAGGTTTTTATCGAGCATGGTATTGAAGTTGGCGATCATATCGTTGGCATTCAATATCACTTCATAAAACGGAGTCACGTTGGTGTACCGGTTGCCCTTCGTCACGGTATGGTTGTTGAGTTGCACCAGGTCGGCGTCGGCATTCGGGGTGATATCCATCAGGTCGGCGCGCAATTCGTTGAGTACAACCACCTGTTCGGCCAGTTGTTGCACTTTTCCATACAAGCCCCAGATGGCCATATCGGTATCGTACACGTTGCGATAATGGTTCTCGTATTCCACCACTTCGCCGGCATCGGTATCGAGCATTGCGTCGCATGAGCCGAACACCAGCGGCAGGAGAAGAAACAGTCCCGCAAGGGATTTGAATTTTATCTGTATCATAGGTTCAATATTTTCTAACTGATTATAAACCGATTTTCACACCCAGTAACACGGCCCGCGGCTGCGGCGTGACCCCCCGGTCGATTCCGCTGTAAAACACACTCTGGCCGGTGCTGAATTCGGGATCGTAGCCCAGGTAATTGGTAAACGTAAGCAGGTTCTGACCGGTGGCATATACCTGGGCGCCGGTAATAAAGCTGGACTTCAACGGAATATCGTACGACAGGGTAATCGATTTCATACGCAGGTACGAACCATCTTCGATCCAGCGGTCGGAGAAACGGCTGTTGCCGTGAGGGTCGCCCCACACAGCTGCCGGTGTGGTGGTTTGATGACCGTCGTAGCGCCAGCGATTGCCGGCAACAATCGTCTGATTGTCGGTTCCGCTCATCGATTCGAGACTTGCACGCACGGCATTGTATACATCGTTGCCGTACGAGAAGGTGAAAATTCCGCTCAGGGTGAAGTTGCTCCAGCGAACGGCTGTATTCAATGCTCCGGTGAACAGCGGAGTAGCATCGCCAATCACGGTCATATCATCCTCGTTAATAATTTTATCTTCCTTTAAGTCGGCAAATTTCACATCGCCGGCAACAAACGGAATAATCGTTCCGTCGGGACGTAGCATTTTGAGACCCGCCTCCTGGGCTTCCTGGGCCGAATTCAGAATTCCGTCGGTTTTATATCCCCAGAACTGTGCTGGCGATGCACCCACTTTGGATCGTACCGTCGCTCCTGCTATCTCCATCGTCGTCACATCGTCGGTCATGCTGAGCAAGGTAGCCTTGTTGTGCGAAAGGTTTACCCCCAGGTCCCAGCTGAAATCCTTCGAATCGATCACCCGGGCGTTCACCATGAGATCGATCCCCGCGTTGCGCAACGATCCGTCGTTCGAAATAGCATTGGCCATACCGGTATAGCTTTCGTTGGGACGAATCACGATCAGATCGGAGGTGGTAGCCGAATACAAGTCGAGCGATACCTGCAGGCGTTCGTCGGCAAACGCGGCATCGATACCAATGGTAGCTTTCCGGTTGGTTTCCCACTTCAGCGAGGTATTCGGGATATTGCCCCGTACCAGGCCAAAGGCGCCCAGGTACGACTGAGGCATATAATAATACCGGGCCGAATAATTTCCGATATCATCGTTACCGGTAACTGCAAATCCGGCACGTAATTTCAACTGATCAAACACCGACTGATTGTTCATAAACTCCTCGGCAGTTAGCAACCAGGCCGCATTTACCGACGGGAACAACCCGAAAACCTGATTTCCCAATCGGATACCGGCAGCATCCGAGCCAAAACGCGACGAAGCATCGAGCGCTGCATTCACTCCCACGAAATACCGGTTCAAATAGCCATATTCGGCATTCAGGTAGTTGGAAACCGAATTCCAGTTGCCCAGCTCGCCTCCCACCTTGGCCAGTTCGTTTTTCCCGTCGCCCAGCGTTTTCATCTCGTCGCTCGAGGTATTGTAGGCATGTCCCCAGTCGAGTTCGTTATTGCTGGTAAGATAGCGGAATCCGGCACGTACCTTCAGGTCGTGAACCTGATCGAAGACACGCTGGTACGAAACCCGTGCATCGAGATTAAACTGGCGCAGAATGTTACGCAGTTGCATCGACTCGTTGGTAACAACCGAAACCGGAAGCGAAGTATGGTAAATACCGGCCTGAGGCATAAATACCTGTTCGCGAATCACCCGGTCGGAGGTTAATCCGGCAATGATATCGGCAGTGAGGTATTTTCCAAAGCTTAATTCTCCGTTGAGAATTCCGCTGAAACGCGAACGGCTGTTGGCGCTTATCGCATTATTGACGATGGCCACCGGGTTCGAAATATTGAAGATATCGGCTTTTTCGAAGTTAGGCGTTTCTTCACCCAGGATATTATAGACATTGGCAGCCATAAACGGCGCTTTCACGAGCGACGAATACACCGGGCTGAAATTGCGGTTCATGCCTTCGTAGGCCAACCGGCGATCGGAATTGATATAACTCACATTGGCGTTCAGACTGAACCAATCGGTCATTTTGATGGAGGCGTTGGTACGGAACGAATAGCGCGAAAAATCGGTATTTTCAACGGCTCCGCCATGGTTGAGATAGCCTACTCCGATGGCGTATAAAATCACATCGTTACCCCCGGTAACATTGAGATGGAAATTCCGGTTGACCGAGGCTTTGAACACTTCGTCCTGCCAGTCGGTATTCTGGTTGTAGCGGTAATAGTCGGGATTGCCCGCCACTCCCCAGTTTTCCTGTACCGGTTTCTCGGCATTCATATAGGGCAGGGCTTGTATGGCGCCGGTGGTCATACCGCTGCTCAGCAACATATCGGTGAGGTAATTCTTATACGAAAATGCATCCATCATCCGGTAATTGCTGGTGGGCTCCATGTTGATCCCCGCATAGGCATAGGCATTGATACGGGTCGCCGGACTTTTGGCGCGCAGGGTGTTGATGATAATCACCCCGTTGGCACCTTTCGATCCGTAGATGGAAGTTCCATCTTTGAGCACGGTTATTTTATCAATATCCTTGCTGTCGAAATCGGACAAGGGCGTCACCTGATTGCCGGTGATAAGCGAAAAGTAGCTCGGATTTTCGAAGATAACCCCATCTACTACAATTAAAGGCTGACTACTGGCATTGAGCGAGTTAAAGCCATTGACAAACAAGTTGGCGCCGCTTCCGGGCATTCCGGAACGGCTAACCGTATGGGCGCCGTTGAGGTAACTCTGAAATACCGACTCGATGGTGGGAGTTGCCAGCTTGTAATCGTCGGTATTCTCGTGAGCCGATACTGCATAGGGACTCTTCAGGGCATTGGTGGTGGCCCGAAGCGGCAGGGCAATATCGCGGAAAGTAGTACGGAAGGTTTCGTCGGTAAGGGCAATTTTCAATTCACGGCCTTTTTTAACGTATACCTGTCGGGTGGCATACCCCGGTAACGCTACCGTAAGGGGGGCTCCTTCGAGCACTTTTGTAAGTGTAAATTTACCTTGTTGGTCGGTGATAGCCGATACAATGCCGGGTATTACCACCTGAACCCCCGCCAGCGGATTTCCGGTCGCAGCTTCGTATACTGTTCCCGACACTGTGGTTTCCGATACCCTGTTCTTCTGAGCTGAAAGCTGGCCGGCTGAGAGGGTCGTCAGCATAACCAGCACGGTTACTATCGTTTGCTTCATTTTTTTCATCATATTCTTCAAAAAAACAGGTGATTAATTTTCATTAATTCTGGGAACAAGCAATATATAATCGAGGAAGAGTAAACCCTGGCGGCTGGCTGCATTGCTGCGGGCTGTGTTGGTAAGCCACAGCGTCATGGTTCCTGCCCGGTTTACATTCATCACATCCGCACCCGGGGCGGTGATGGGAGCCGACAACAATTGCGATACCGGCTCCAGCGTCCACTGCTGCAACTTGGTGAGTTCGTGTACACCTGCCATGGTCTGACCCACAAAACAGCGGGTTTCTCCAAGGTAATTATTGGCAACACCCCGGGCATTGTCCACGATTCCATGTTTCAGCGCCGGAGCCCCCGGCATCGAAGCGAACAGTTTTTGCTCCACGCGGTAGACCCCGAAGTTGCGATAGGTAGGATCGAAATGATCGGCAATATCGTCGTAGGCCACATAATACACATCGTAGGCAGCCGAATTGACCGGCACTTTATACTCGATATAGAAATTGGCGACATTGGCTACCAGACCGCTGTTGATGAAATAGGTTTTTGATGCCACACTGTCGCGCCGGGCAACCGTATCGGGAGCCACCGGCACTTTGCGCCAAAGGGTATCCGACTGTGTAGCCCCGCTCGAGAGCACAATGTCGCGTTCGCCGCTGGCCCATCGTTTGTACCGGGTAAATACATAATTGCGGTCGTAGGCCGATACAAATTGTTCCCCCTCTATTCTGACGGGTTTGATTTTCGCCTTCAGGGGAATATTGACCTGTCCCACACGGTACACCCGGCCATTGGAAGCCGAATATACTTCGCTGATCTGAACACCGGTGAGCGGTACTTTCACTCCGTTCACATTTTCGAGCGTATCGGCCGATGTGAGATCAACCAGGCCTCGGAACACAAAATCGCTGCTCACGTTGTACAGTGCTGCCGAATCGGTTTTTGCCGCGGTTGTTTGTGCAAAATACGGACGGTACTTGGTGTATAAGGCCTGAAAAGCCGTATTGTCAATTATCACGTAGGTAAACACCGAATCTTCGTTGTCGATCGGATACCTGAGAAGGAAATTGTTGATGTTTTTCCAGGCCGTATCGTAGCGTGTCTTTCCGTCGGGATAAACTCCCGTAGGAACACTTTTCTCCATGTCCATCACCCTTTTATTGAGACCATTGATGTACTGGTACTGGCTCGATCCGGTCACGGTGGCCATATAGTCCCAGATGTTTTCTTTCCGTTCCACCAGCTTATCGGTAACCTGCAACACCCCGTTGCTGGCCGCAATATCGGCGACAACAATTTTAGCCCCGTTGAAGGTCTTGGCCGAAGCGTCGTAGAAGATGTTTTTACCATTCACCGAAGCCACCGAAACATACAACTGCGTATTATCTGAAAAATAGGTATTGTGTACAATCAAGGTCCCGATTTTCCTGGTAAGCGAAACAACATCGGCAGTATCGATGCCGGCCCAGGCTGCATTACCCGGCGCAAAAACCGTAAAACTACCGGCACTCTTCACCACCTGGTCGTAGCCGGTTTTACGCAGTAAGCGTGCAAACACCGAAAGCTCGGGTCTGGAATCGATAAGTTCCATCAGGGTTTCATCACCGGTTGCTCCGGCATGCTTGTCCCAGGCCGAGTCCTGACACGAACTGAGCCCCAGCAGAATCAACATCACTCCTATTCCTAATTTACGAAAATATAACGTATTCATACCTTGTATTTTATCGGTTAGTTATTCAAGTCGCCCGAGCAAGTCTGGTCGAATGGGTAGATCTCTTCGCAGGGAGTTCCCGGATAAATCGCATTTCCCTTTGCATCGAAACGGGGCCAGAGCTGATTCTGATCGACAGGAATAAAGTGAATCATATCCCACCAGGCCGACTGGCTGTTACCACTCAGAGCATCCATGCGCAGGGTATGCCGGCCGGTATATTCCACTTTAATGGCTCCGCAGTTGCGGCTGCAGAACACGCTGATGCGTTGCTTGGCATTGTACTGCTTCATCCCGTTGTTGAGGTTTACCTCCGGAGTTGCATTCGTATTAAAGTACTCTCCCAGGTCGAACACATTGGGTAATACCTGATCTTCTTTACCTTCCTGCTTAAAGGTGGTTTTAAATTTATTGTTGGTACCTCCGCGTCGCCAGCAGATCCAAACATAATAAACCCCTTCGGTAAGCACCGGCGTTTTAATCTCCATCCACTGAAGCAAAGTAGGTCGCATAGGGATATCAAACTGATCGCCATTTACATACTGATCTTTCTCACCCCAGGCTCCCACCGCATTGTAGGTGATCGTCGGATTGTTTTTTCCGCCGAAGTTCAGTTCCGACAACTCCCCGGGACGGAAAGTAACCCACGAACCCGGACGGCGGTATTCCTTCAGTTTTTTGATTTCGGGCTGTTCGGTAAGTTCCCAGTATACTGCTTCGGCACCCCGCTTCACAGGCTGAATATACCCCACCATGTCGATCATCACACCATTGTAACAACTCATATCGGTCCATTCCGAACCTTTATCAACCTCCACACCTTGCTCAAACTTGGTGAGCGAACGGTATTCGTTGAAAATAAGCGAATCTTTTTTGGTAACCACCGTAATCACCTGGTTGGGAGCCATCGTGAGTTCGGCACTCGACATAGCCAGGTCGGTTGCATACGCCAGGCGCTTCAGCACATGGTATTGTGCATAAAGCTGCACCAACCGGGCTTCGTCGTCCTTGAAATCGGGCTGAGCCACTTTCATTTTTTCAATCAGATCGGCCCTGCTGGCAACACCCACCGTAGCAAACGACTCGTTGCTCTGCAGAATTGCCGTATACCACTGATCGTCGGCCTTATTGTTGATAAGCGTGTCGAGCACCCCCGATTCCTGCATCAACTCCTTGTACAGGGAATAGTTTTCGGGCAGTTCGGCAATCATTTCGCCCACCGTTTTAGGATTAGGTACCAGCACCGCACCGATTTTGTGAATAATACCATTGGACACCCGCACATCCTTTACCAGAATATCGGCCTGGCGGTTGACCCGGATACGGGGAGTCGAACTTCCCTCCTGCACCGTACGGGTAGTAAGGAATTTACCCAGCATGGTAGCTTTCGACAACCGCCCATCCACAAATTCGGCCGTCTCGATCGTATCGCGTACCAGGTGAAACTTCATGAATTTCTCGAGTTCGCTTACCGACAGACTTTCCAGGGTCGATATTCCCAGCGTACGGCAATAAGCACGAATAGCGTTGTTGTCGGGAATAAAACAGGTATTAGTTCCATAGGCATGCAGCAGTCCGCGAAAACCCGCCTTATCGGCAGCATTCAGAAACAGCATCATGGTGGTATCTTCCTGTTCGATATATTCATCGATCATTATTTCGTCGGAAGTCAGAAAGGTCTTTCCTTTCATATAGTCGTCACAAGAACTGAAAGCAGTGAGCAGCACAGCAGCAACCATCAGCAGCCGCCCGGCCTGAAATAGAGTTGTTTTCATCGTTTTCATGGCGTATGAATTAATTAGCGTAAAATTCGTTTTGAGTAAGATTTTTATTGGTTTCGATTTCGCGTACGAAAATCGGCCAGTAATGACTGTTGCGATTCGGATCGCGGTACTTGGCTATAAGACTTTGCTGCTTTTGCGGAGTAGCACTGTTGATAGCCAGTGTAATCAGGTACTGAAGGTTATTACCTTCGTAGTTGTTGCGTTTTGCATGGCGCAGCACATCGTACCAACGCTTACCTTCGTAAGCAAATTCGCGGGCCCGCTCGTCGAGAATCGCTTTTTCGAGCGTTTTGCCATCGAGGTTCTCCAAATCAAATTTGTAATCGGAAGTTTCGACCGCGTTACGGGCTTTGCGCACTTGCTGCAACAATTCAAGAGCCTGCCGGTAATAGCTACTTACCACCTCGCCCGACGTCGCCAGTCCGATTTGCGTCAGCGCCTCGGCCTTCATCAGCAATACATCCGAATATTTATACACCAGCCAGGGAGCCGTATATTCGGTTGCCGCCCGGGCAGCGCCGGTACGACTGGTTCCCACGTATTTCCAGATTACCCCGGCGCGGTACGAGAAACCCGATCCGCGAATATCGGAAGCCTCGGGATAGGCCATGTAAACCGGAAGCGGGAAAATACCTTCGTCGACTACATCCAGTTTGGGGCGGAGCTGATTCACCTGCGGACCCATTAAGCTGTAGAAGGGATTATTTTTAATCGAAGTAAATGGAAATTCGAAAATCGATTCGGGTGAAGCGCCACGAACATAGGTTTCGACAAAAATACGCTCGGCATCCGATTCGCTGGGGATGGTTATCGAATCGATCAGCACTCCGCCGTCGACAACATATTCCTTGGTTTGCTCCACCGGCATCAGGCTGTAACGGTTGGAACCGATAATTTCGTTCAACACATTGTTACAGGCAGTGTAGTTCTCCTGCCACAAATAAATATCGGCCAGCAGGGCACGGGCAGTCCAGCGGGTGATGCGGCTTTTGTTTTCGGCATTGGTAGCATAGGCCGACGGTGCATTCACCGCAGCATATTGCAAATCGGCTACCAGCGAATCGAGAATGATAGCACCCGATGTTTTACCTACGTATAAATCCTGATCGTCGGAGATATAGGCTTCGGTAACAAAAGGCACATCGCGGAAGGAGCGCACCAGGTAAAAATACATGAGGGCACGAAGGGTAAGTACCTCGGCTTTGTATTCGTTGAGCTGGCGTTCGGTGAAGGTTCCATCGATCTCGCGTACACCCGGGGCAAACTCAAGCACCGTATTACAATTGTTGATCACATTGTAAAAATCGGCCCAGTCGACCACCGAGTTGGCAGCCGAAATTTCGCCATCCATCACTTCCGAAAAATTATTATTCACACTGGTTCCGTTTTCAATCATATCGGCTCTTAGTTCGCCCCAAAGGAACATGCTTTCAACCACCCCCGTTTGCGCCGACATATAGCAACCTATCACGGCCGATTTCACATGCTCTTTCGTTTTCCAGAACTCCTGACGAATTACACCGTCTTCGGGCTCCAGATTCAGCCAGTCGCTGCACGAAGTAAGCGTAAGCACCGAAAGTAGTATTCCTGCAATATAGTTTGTTAGTTTCATATACTTTTCTCCTTTCTTCGTTTAGAATGACGTACTTAAACCAATCGAAAACTCCTGAGGGCGGCCCGAACGCGAAGTATCCTTCCCTAAATCGCCCGAACGAATGGCCGCACGCAACGAAATTTCAGGATCCATCCCCGTGTAATTGGTCCACAGATAAATATTCTGCATCGTTCCCCATATTTTCAGGTCGTTCAACCCCAGCATCTTCACTTTATCCCGGTCGAAGGTATAGGTGAGAGTCAGCGATTTGAAACGCAGGAACGAACCATCTTCTACGTAACGGCTGGAGCCCAGCCAGTTGTAGCCACGACCCTGCAACGCGCGGGGCAGCAGATCGGCGGGTGCCTGCGACGGATCGTCGTAAGGATGACGCCAGCGACGCAACACGGCTGTACTCTGGTTGTTGTAGTCGTACATTTTTTCCATGTCCATGCGGGTTTGGTTGATAACCTCGGCGCCGTAGCGGAAATAGAAATAAGCAGCCAGCGTGAGTTTGCGCTTGTAGCGGATGGTGGGTCCGAAACCTCCGGTAAGCAATGGATTCACATCGCCCAGGTAAACAATATCCTGCGAGTTGATGTTTCCATCGTGGTTGATGTCCTCGTAGCGGGCATCGCCTGCCTGGAATTCATATCCGTTGGAAGGATACCAGAAGCGCATTTTCACGGCTTCTTTCACTCCTTTATCGTCGTAGGTATAAATCGGATTCCCTTTTTTATCGAGTGCAATGGTTTGACTCTCGTTGAGGTATACACCGGCATAGCGGTATCCGTAGAACGAACCGAGCGGGTTACCTACCTGAATTTTGGTCAGGTAACTTCCGTTGGATGCTGTAGGTGTCGAAATGGGCGGTATGTTGTCCGAAAGTTCGACCACCTCGTTTTGCGAACGGGCCAGGTTGATGTTGAAGTCCACCTGCCAGTCTTTGCCCCGTATCGGTTGTGTCATCACACTCAACTCCCATCCGTAGTTATCCATGATTCCCACATTCATCGGGATTCCGCTGTAACCTGTCGAACTGGAAATATTCACCGAATTGAAGAATAAATTATCGGTTCGTTTCCGGTAGATGTTGAATTCGGCATTGATGCGGTTTTCGAACATCAGCAGGTTGGCTCCGAAGTTATAATCGGTTACTGTTTCCCACTTCAGGTTGGCCAGCTCGAGGCCGGTCGAGTACACTCCGGGTTCGCCCAGGTAGGTCCAGCCGTAGGTTCCATAGGTGTTGTAGAACATGTAGTTACGACTTACCGGGTTACCGGTTACCCCTGTCGAAGCACGGAAGCTTAATTCGTTGATCTGCTTGATATCGCGGATAAAGGGTTCGTCGGAAGCACGCCAGCGCAGCGATAAGCTGGGGAAATAGCCATAGCGGTTTTTCTTGTTGTATTTTGAATCGCCATCGCGACGGATGGTACCGTTTATTATGTACTTATCGAACAACTTATACTGAAGCATGGCCATGAGCGACAGGGAGCGGGCCTGCGATCCGCCCGACGACAGTCCCAAACCGCCTGCACCGTTGATTTTCGAGGCAATAGCCGGATCGGTAAGGTAGGTCGAGGCACTGAGCGCCGAAACTTCCTGGTACGATGAATTGCGCGAATCGTAGGTGCTGTATTGCAACAATCCGATTACATCGTGATCTTTCGACAATTTAGGGGTATAATACAAGCGGTTGAATGTCTGTACATTAAAAGCTTCGGAATACAGATCGGTTGCCCGGTTTACACTCACTTCGGGCCACAGTCGGCCGGTTGCAATTTGCGGCAGAAAACGAATATCCTTAGTAGTATTGATATCGAAAGCGAGGTCGGCCTGATACTTCAGTACTTCGGGAATTACCCAGTATTGCAGGTTGAATTTCGGAAGTATACGTTCGCTTTTAATTTTCCAGTAACCGGCATTGGCCATCGCCACCGGATTGTATATTCCTTTATTGGAGTTTGAATTCCAGTATCCCTGCGGCGTTGTGTTGGGCGATAAATAATTATCGGTCGGTTCGCCGGTAGCTGTATATTCGTAAATCGACATGTTCGGCATGCGTGTATAAGCCGAGTTGAGCAGGTCGGTGGTATAGTTTTTATCCTGGTCGCCGTGTGTATACGAAAAGTTCACCTGAAATTTAAGATAATCCGACACATTGTAGTCGAGGTTAAGCTGTGCGGTGACACGCGAATAAGCCTGTCCGATTACCGTCCCCTGCTGATCGTAGTAGCCGATGGAAGTACGGTATTGAGCCTTATCACCCCCACCCGACAGCGAAATCGAATGATCCTGGGTGAAACCGGTACGGGTAAGCGCGTCGTACCAATCGGTACTTTGGGTCACGTAATTGTAGAAATGATAGGGATTATTTACATCGATGGTAAAAAACGGCGTTACCGACGAACTAAGCAGGTTGCCTGCATTTTGTGCCTGCTCCATTATGAGTGTGGCATACTGCTGTCCGTTCAGCGTTGGAATGGGTTCGGCAAGTACGTTCATCGAGCCCTTGAACGAATAGCTCAGGGTAGGTTTGGTTACCGCTCCCCGTTTGGTTTTAATAAGCAATACTCCGTTGGCACCGCGGTTACCGTACATGGCGCTGGCGGCCGCATCCTTCAACACCGATATTTCCTGAATATCGTTGGGCGAGATGTTGAGCAACTGGGCATAGCTATCCTCGTCGGCCGTGGCAAAGTCGAAATCGGAACCGATATTGGTATCGTAAGGAATTCCATCCACCACGATCAGCGGATCGGAACCATTGTTGATCGAAGTAGTACCACGGATACGGATCGACATCCCGGCACCGGGTTCGCCGCTGTTGGCAACAATATCGACCCCGGCCATACGGCCCTGCAATGCTTCATCGATCGAAGCAACCTGCAATCCTTCGAGGTCCTTGGTTTCGACCCTTGCCATGGCAAAGGTGAGATCGCGTTCGGCGATATTGATGGAACCGGCACTCACCTGGCGCGAAGCGGTTACGTTTACTTCGCGTATGGCCTGGGTTACCTCTTCCATAACCACGTTCAGGTTGCTTACACCAGCTGTTAAATTGCGGGTAACCGGTTTGTAGCCAATATAGGTAAACGCGATACGGGTTCCCGGTTGGCCCGACAAACGGAGCGCATAATTACCATCGAAATCGGTGGTTGTTCCGTTCAAAATACGGTTGCTGGCATCGTATTCGGCAACCGACACCCCTATAAGAGGTAGTTTATCGGTTTGGGATGTTACCTTTCCATGAAGAATCTGACGCTGCTGGGCTGTAAGTTGCACCATCATCAGTAACGACAAGCAAAGCAACAAAAAAGACCTGTGATTTTTCATTTTCCTTATTTTCATGATATCCTGTTCGTTACTGTGTTACTTTTTGATAAACCATGTAGTCGTTGATTTCGTGCAATACCGATTTTGCTCCGAAATAATTGCTTCGTTTTGCACCTCGTGTTACAGTAGCCGTTTTCAGCACTTCCGAAAAAGCTCGTCCGGTATTTTTCGACTGAGTCGACACCTCCAGTTTGCCGTCGTCGGTTTTGCGAATGGCCAGGTAGGTATCGTCCACCACGTCTTTCAGCACCGTCGGCCAGGTTTCCTCGGTAATCACTTCGCGGTTGGGCATGATGTAAGGCAAGCCGTCGTCGACAAACACTTTTCCTTTTACGATATGATGCAGAATGAATTTGGTTGCTCTCAGGCGGGCCGGCACATCGCCGGATGTTACCTGGGTATAGGCCGGAAGATCGCCGGCAGTCACCGCTCTGTTCATTGCGGCATTGGTAGGCATGAAAACGGTAACCACCATATCGGCCGAAAGGCCGGCCAGCTCGTTACTTTCGTCGCCTTTCAGACATTGGATCAGGTAATTCTTGAAAATAGCCACATTCGGATTCTGGGTGGCCGAAGTCATTTGCAGAATATACGTGATCAGATCCTGCGATTTATATCCGTCGACGGTTTGCGGGAATTGATTCCGGCGGGAATACTGCAACAACTTATTGATTTTAAATACCTGGCCATTCATAAATGTTTTGAACGGCGTAGCTACCACCCAATCGTTTTCGTCGTAGTTGCCCAGCATTTGTACACGCTGTTCGCCGGCAGGAGTCGTATAATAGCGGATCATATCGCCGTAATCGTTGACCGCGTACGAATAACCTCCGTAAGCAGCGGCGAAATCGGGACTGGTTTCGAATTTTGTAATGGCGCAATCGACCTGTTCGTTTTTCAGGCGCTTGAAGATGTGCGAACGTATGAGTCGCTGGATCCGGGTATTCACATCGAAATTCCCCAGGCTGCTACCTGAATTCGAATGCAGGAAACCATACTTGTTGGATCCTGAAATCCATTCCCAGCTGAAACCATCGGCCATCAGCAGACTATCGGACGGCAGCAGGATGGTGTAGTTTTCCTGTGTATAACCGTTGAGTTCGCACTTCATAAGTTCTTCGCGCAGGGTATTGGCAAAAAACTCGGTAAATGCAAGGTTAGCCAGGTTATACTTCGGGTTGAGGAGTATTTCGGTAAATACGGTCTCGAAGAAACGGCTTTTGATATAGCTGTTCGATCCGTAGAAAAATCCGTTGCTGGCAGGAGCGATCTTCGAATAACCGGCAGCATCGAAAGCTTCGCCCCGGTTGCCTTTACCATTGAAGAATTCGCCCAGGGAATTCATACTTCCCTTATAATCGCCCGGCCATACCAGGTCGTCGACCATCTGCGCATTAATAAAATACATCAGTACGTCGCGCGACACTTTATCAAGACCTTCGGGATAGTAATCCTTCAGCTTTTCGTTGTAGAATTTCATAACAGCAGCATTGTTGGGCGCAAAAAGCGTGTATCCGCCCTGCTCGGCCTGATTGGCCGACGTCCCGTACCGTTCGCCGTTGAGGTTGATGGCCAGTCCGCTGTAATATTTAAGGTATACACGGTCGATGTTTTTACCGGGCATTGCTTTCTGGTAGTACTGGGTGATCGCTTCGTTGTACTGGTAAGTGATAAAATAAGGCTCGCCGGTCGAACCCGTTTTATTGATCATACCGCGGAACAGCGAATAATCGGGATCGTCGAGTAAGCTTTCGAGCGTCGGAAGAGGTTCCAATACCTGATCGATTTCGTGTACCACACCGTTCTCGCAAACAATATTATCGGTAAGAATGGAGGCGCTCTGAATATTACGACCCGTGTAGGAAGTGGGATAAAAAATGCCGTAATCGGAAGCAGCCTGAGCAGCCGAACGCGAACGTTCGAACACATTTTTCAGGTAGAAGGGTACATATTTGTAATTATTGTCGCCCAAAGCAAAGTTCGACATATCGTACACCCAAATTTCTGTTCCGTCGACCGTCTCGCGACGGATAGGCTCGTAATAGGTAGTTTTCTTTTTGATACTGGTAAGCGAGTCCCAGCGTCCGCTTCCCAACACGTCGGTAAGCCGTTCGAAGGTATACGCATTGTAAACGATAGAGTAGCTCACCAGCTTGTTGACCTGCTCATCGGTGAGCTGATCGACCGAGTTTTTGTTCTGGGAAGCCAGATAGGCCTTGAACGCCTCGTCGTTGGGAGCAAAAACGGTATACAAACCACCCCCTTTGAGTGTTTCGGCAAACAGGGTACGATCAACACATTTGAGATAATTGGTAAAATTGCCTTTTTCGGCAAGTACCGTGTACACCGGCGCTTCGAGCCAGTCGGGTCGCTCGTAATATTCCTCTTTGTCGGTACAACTGGACAGGAATCCGAGCGCCATCAGAAACAAAATACTGAATTTCGTTCTTATTTTCATGCTATAACTAAATTTAAGGTAGTAAACCTGTAATCTCTCCTCTCCGGCGCCAGGCCGGAAAACATGACACAAAGGTACGAAACGGGAATAATCTGAAACTGTCAAATTGTACATATATCTAGAAATCCATGCAAGCAGCGCCGGAATGGCGACCGGAAGATTTATGCACAAAAGTCCCCTTTAAACGAACAAATGTCTATTGTATCCAGTAGTGAAAAAGTGTTATTTTGCGCGACTATTTAATATCATCGAACAAATGACTAAACGATCGCTCTTTTTGTACCTCTTGCTGCTCGTCGGTATGGCCGGTTTTTCGCAACGTATCATGGAAAATCTCTCGCGTGGACTTGTGGCAGTGAAAACATCTTCCAACTCCGTATTTTTATCGTGGCGCCTTCTCGGCTCCGACACCCACAACACGGCCTTCAACCTCTACCGCAACGGTGTTAAATTAAATCAGGAACCCCTAACGGGAGCCACCAACTATACCGACGCAACGGCATCGGCCAGCTCCTACACGGTGAAAACGGTGGTGGACGGAGTCGAGACCGGCGAATCGTCGACAGCCCAGGTACTGACGACCAATTATTTCGACATTCCCCTGCGCGTACCGGCGGGTATGACTATGCCCGACGCCAGCACCTGCACCTACAGCCCCAACGATTGCAGCACCGGCGACCTCGATGGCGACGGCAACCTCGACCTGGTGGTAAAGTGGGACCCCTCCAATGCAAAAGATAATTCGCAAAGCGGCTATACGGGCAATGTATACCTCGACGGCTATAAACTCGACGGCACCTTTTTGTTTCGGATCGATCTGGGTAAAAACATCCGTGCCGGCGCTCACTACACACAGTTTCAGGTGGCCGACTACGATGGCGACGGACGGGCCGAGATTGTGTGCAAAACGGCTCCGGGAACGAAAGACGGCAAGGGAAACTTCATTTCGAAAGGCCCTGCAGCCACGGCAACGCATTCGGCCGATTACCGCAATTCGGGCGGCTATATCCTGAGCGGTCCCGAGTACCTGACGGTATTCAGCGGCGCTACCGGCGAAGAGCTGGCTACGGTCAATTACACGCCTGCCCGAGGTACTGTTTCGTCGTGGGGCGATAATTACGGCAACCGGGTCGACCGGTTTCTGGCCGGCACTGCCTGGCTCGACGGCGTGCTGCCCAGTATCATCATGTGCCGCGGCTATTATACGCGGGCGGTGGTGGCGGCCTGGAATTTCCGCAACGGAGCACTAACGCCGGTATGGACCTACGATTCGGGTAATTCGAATGTCGGACTGTACGGACAGGGAAACCACAACATGAGCATCGGCGATGTGGACGACGACGGATTCGACGAAATTATCTGGGGCGCCGGCGCCCTCGATCACGATGGAAAACTGATGTATCGCACCGGACATGGACATGGCGATGCCATGCACCTCTCCGACCTCGACCCCGACCGCAAAGGACTGGAAGTATGGACGGTACACGAATCGTCGGGAGCAGCCTACGGCGAAGAAATGCACGATGCACGCACGGGAACGGTGATCTGGGGCAATTACACCGGTACCGATGTGGGCCGGGGCCTCGCCGCTAATATTGTAGCCGGCAACCGGGGCTTCGAGATGTGGAGCAGCGGGAGTTCGGGTATTAAGAATAAAAACGGAGTGGTGGTTAATTCGAGCCGTCCGTCGATGAATTTCCGGATTTACTGGGACGGCGACCTCGAAAGCGAACTGCTCGATGGTACTTCGATAACCAAATACAATGCAGGAACTTTGCTCTCGGCCAGCGGATGCTCGTCGAACAACGGTACTAAATCGACTCCTAACCTCTCGGCCGACCTGATAGGCGACTGGCGCGAAGAAGTCGTGTTCCGTACCAGCGACAATACGCGACTAAGGGTGTTTACCACCACCATCCCCACCTCGGTACGCCTGTATACCCTGATGCACGACCCCGTATACCGCGCCTCCATCGCCTGGCAAAACACGGCTTACAACCAGCCTCCGCATGCAGGCTTCTACATGGGCAGCGATATGGAAACTCCTCCTGCATCGCCGGTGTATAACCGGCAAAAACGATGGAGCAACGGAGCTGCCTGGGATGCCAACGGGACGCAGGCCTGGAAGGATGCCAACGGCCAGCCTGCCGATTTCCGGCAGCAGGAGGCCGTGCTGTTCGACTACACCACCCTGTCGGATGCGGTGGTGACGCTGTCGGGTACGCTTATGCCTTCCGACATCCTGGTGAACTCGACCTATACGGTGGAATGGCAGGGAAGCGGTGCGGTGACAGGATCCACCGCGCTGAAAAAGCTGGGAAGCGGTGCGCTCATTCTCCGGCAAAACAATTCCCATTCGGGAGCTACCACGATCTGGAACGGTGCGCTTTTCAACAACGGTATTCTTTCCGACAGTAAGGTTTTTGTACAGCCGTTTGCCACGCTGGGCGGGAACGGAACTTTCGGTCAACCGGTGGAACTGCGGCACCTGTCGACACTGGAGATCGGCCAACATGCCGGCGATGTGGCCCGGATGCAGCTGGAAAAGGACCTTACCATCCCGGGCAATGCAACCCTCAACTTCGACGTACAGCTGTCCGGAAACAAAGTAATTGCCCACGACACCCTGGTGATTAAAGGCGATTTCAGGTTTTCACCGGCTACTTCGGTGATCATTCGTACCGGAACCTACTCGCTGGTTGCCGGCAGTTACCCGCTTATCGCATGTTCGGGCAAAGTAGAGAGCGAATTGTCGAAACTGATCGTCGAGGGCGTGCCGGCCTACCTGAGCTACAATCTTGTCAACTCCAACGGGCTTATCACCCTGAATGTTGCGGCACCGGCGATGCTTACCTGGACGGGAGCCATCGACAACCGGTGGGACAACGGTGTCACCAGCAACTGGAAATTCGATACGCAGGTACGAGGGTTTAAAGGCAACGATTCGGTGCTGTTCAACGACGACGGACAGGTGCGTACCGTTTATGTGAGCGAAAATGTATTACCTGCCCATGTGAGCGTGGAGGCAGATGCCAATTATACTTTCAGCGGGACAGGAGCCATCGGCGGAACCGGAGGTATAACAAAGAAAGGAACCGGCACCTTGCTTATTTCCAATACCAACAGCTTTACGGGTCCCGTGGTTATCGAAGGAGGTTCGATTGCCACCAACACCATTACCAACGGAGGAGTAGCATCGCCGCTGGGAGCAGCTTCCAACAGCGCTTCCAACCTCATTTTGAACGGAGGGAAGCTCACTTATTCGGGAATTACCAGCACTACCGACAGGGCTATATCGCTGGGAATCAACGGTGGTGGAATTGCCGTAAGCAATTCGTCCTCCGTACTTGCCACCGGCACCATCAGCGGTCCCGGCAGACTCACGAAGGAGGGGCCGGGCCGGTTGTCGTTTGCTGCGGCCAACAGCTACAAAGGGGGTACCACTATCGCAGGCGGTAGCATAGGTTTGTTGAACGATGTGGCCAATTCGGCCGGTCTGAGTTCGGGCGATACCATCACGCTGATGGGGGGTAGCATCTCTATGTTCAACAGCCCGGAAACCGACAATGTAAGTACCTGGAACCTGAAAATTCCGTCGGGATCGACCGGTTCGCTCATTGTCGACGGGCGTTCGTACATCAACGGTTCGATTACGGGCGAAGGTACGCTCAATTATTTCACGCCTTCTACAGCTAATGTATTGATGGCCGATGCGTCGGCCTTCAAGGGTACGATCAATGTAACGGCTTCGCCATCGGGAGGCAGTTTCCTGGTTTACAACACGAAAGGCTACGGCAATTCGCGTATCGTGCTCAACAATTATGTAACGATGATGTATCCTGCAACGGCTACGATCACCTTGCCCATCGGCGAATTAGCGGGCACCAGCCGTTCGGAGCTGGGTGCGGGAGGCACTGGTAATGCAGTTATTACCTGGGAGATCGGCGGTCGCAACACGAGCTCTACTTTCCAGGGCGTGATCAGCAATACTCAGTACAGCAACACGGGCGCTCGGGCTGCGATTCGTAAAGTGGGCACCGGGGCTCTTACGCTTACGAATACCAACAGCTACAGCGGAGGCACTGCGATTGCCGGTGGTGAGCTGATGGTGAATTCGACCGACGGCAGTGGTACGGGTACGGGCCCGGTTACCGTGATGGGCAACGGCCGGCTGAGCGGTAGCGGTACTGTTGGAGGTGCCGTGATCGTGGAAGCGGGCGGGGAATTGGCTCCGGGTGCTCCTACGGGAAGTTTAACGCTGGAAAAGGGTGCCGAAATTCTGGCGGGTGGTATGCTTAGCTTCGATATTCATCCTGCCACGGGCGGCAACGATCGGCTGGTGCTCGGCGATACCCTGAAAATGAAGGGGATATTGCGCATTGTGACTACGGGGGATACGGAATTGGCCGCCGGTAACGAATTTCAACTGGTGAACGGACCCATCGGCGGTTTGCCTGCGTCGATCAGCCCGATGTACCCTGGCGCCGGGTTGGCCTGGGACCTGTCGGATTTTGAGAAGGCGGGAATAGTAAGGGTCACCACCGGATCGGGTATCGAAACTGTTTCGGCACGGGTGCAGTTGTATCCGAACCCGGTTCAGGATGTACTTCAGGTGAAGTTCGGCCAGCCTGTTTCACAGGTGAAGGTGCATGTGATCTCGGCCACGGGCGCCCGGCTGATGTCGGAAGAGTTCAGAGGTGTGGAAATGATCCGGCTGAATGTATCGTCGCTGCAGGCCGGTCCCTACTTCATCCAGATTCAAACGAACGATTTTACTACAACCGAACGAATTATAAAACGCTGACCAATACCGAATGAAAACACCTTCGTTAGTACTTACCGGAATTTTTATGCTGATCAATCTGGTGGCATCGCTGCCGGCTGCCGCAGCAACCGGCTCCGCCGGACACATCGTTCAGCTGCAATGGATCGGCTCGCCGCCTTCCCACCCTATGGGACAAAGCTGGGGCGTACCCTTCGAAAAAGGAAAGGTAAAAGCCCGGCAGGCTTTTGAGCTCAAAACTGCAGACGGGACTGCTTTGCCTGTGCAAAGCTGGCCCCTGGCTTATTGGCCCGATGGATCGGTAAAATGGATGGGCTTTGCTGCTCCGGATGTGACCGGAGCGCCGCTTAGTCTGCACACTACCACCACCGCTCCACAGCCTGCAGAAGGTTTATCCGTGCGCAACAATCCCGGTCAAACCGTTATTACCGATCGCAACCGGGCATACACCATCAACCATAAGGGCAGCGAGATTATTGCGTCGGTCACACTCGATGGAAAGGAAATTGCTTCCCGCGGCCGGCTGATAGCACGCCTCCACCGGGGCGATGCTATCCGGCAACTACCGCGGCATCTTCCGGTCGAACAACTTGCCGGTACGATCGAAAAGGTGGAGACCGAACAGGCAGGCCCCTTGCGGGTGGTGATAAAAGTAAGCGGTGTGTACGGTTCGGAAAAGGTTCGCTCTTCCGGCGACCAACCTGCAGCCGCCGGCAGCCTAAGCGGGGGAATGCTCCCCTTCACCCTGCGGCTTTATTTCTACAAAGGTATTGAGTCGATCCGGCTGGTGCATTCCTTTGTGTACGACGGCGATCAGGATCGCGATTTTATCGGCGGAATAGGCATTGAATTCGGGGTTCCCTTTCGCGAGGCGCTCTATAACCGGCACGTAGGATTTACGACGGCCGGGGGAGGTATCTGGCGCGAACCGGTACAGCCGCTGGTGACCCGTCATCCGCTGCAACTCGAAGGATTGCGCAATGTGGCGGGACATCAGGCTACAGGCCACCGCGTACCCGAAATAAGCCCGTCGCAGCAACCCGCCTGGAATTGGGTACAGCACCTGCCGGCCTGGGACGCGTTTAAACTCACACAGCTGCATCCCGGAGGATTTACCATCGCAAAACGTACGCAATCGCACAGCTCGTGGTTGCAGGCCACCACCGGCCTGCGCTCCGACGGCATGGTGGTAGCCGCCGATGTGTCGGGGGGGGTCGGCCTGTCGATGAAAGATTTCTGGCAATCGTTCCCCGTTTCGATGGAGGTCGAAGGAGCGCGCAGCCCCGAAGCTACCCTCCGCTCCTGGTTCTGGTCGCCCGATGCCGACCCGATGGACCTGCGGCACTACGACACCCTGGCCCACGACCTGGATGCCACCTACGAGGATGTGCAGCCGGGACTCAGCACGCCCTATGGCGTAGCCCGCACCCACGAACTTACGTTGTTTGTATTCGGCACTTTACCTTCGTCGAAGCAACTCACCGGCATGGCCACACAGGCGGTGGGCACCCACCGGTTGATGCCTGTCCCGGCTTACCTTCACCGGGTCCGGGCGTTCGGCACCTGGAGTTTGCCCGACCGCAGCAACCCTACGCGCCGGTGGATGGAAGAACAGCTCGACAGCTCGTTCCACTTTTACCAGCGGGCGGTGGAGGAGCATCAGTGGTATGGATTCTGGAATTACGGCGATGTGATGCATACCTACGATGCGTCGCGGCATGCCTGGCGGTACGACATCGGGGGCTATGCATGGGCCAATACGGAGCTGGCTCCCAATAACTGGCTCTGGTATTCGTTTTTACGCACCGGCCGGGCCGATATCTTCCGGATGGCCGAAGCCATGACACGCCACACCGGCGATGTGGATGTGTATCACATCGGACCTATGAAGGGATTGGGCACGCGCCATAATGTATCGCACTGGGGATGCGGAGCCAAAGAGGCACGCATCGGACAGGCCGCCTGGAAGCGTTTTCACTACTACCTCACTACCGACGAACGCAGCGGCGATCTGATGCGGGAAGCCCTGGAGGTAGAAAAGGCTATGATGGAACTCGAGCCGCTCCGTATCGCTCAGCCGAAAGAGCAATTCCCCTATGGGGGACCCACCCGGCTGCGATGGGGACCCGACTGGCTGGCCCTGGCCGGCAATTGGCTCACCGAATGGGAACGTAGCGGCGACACCCGCTACCGCGATAAGATACGTGAAGGGCTGAACAGCCTGATGCGCTTGCCCGACGGTTTATTTACCGGAACCGGAGGATTGAGCTACGACCCGGCCACCGGGCGTATGTGGTACGATGGCCGCGAAGGAGCTACCAATAAAAACCATCTCTCCACGATTATGGGCGGTTTCGAGCTACTGACCGAACTGGAAGATATGCTCGAACATCCGTTTTTCAAAAAAACACTGGTCGAATACGGCACCTACTACAGCATGCCCGGCGACGATCCCCGCCGCAACACTACCAACCGCCGGTGGGGCGATATAGGCTTTCTGAACCCGCGCATGACGGGCTATGCCGCCGCTGCGCTCAACGACCCGGACCTGGCCGCCCGTGCCTGGCGCGAATTCCTGAACCCACGTTCCGGAAGCAGGGAACGGTTCCCGCAACTCTACAGCGGCAGCCCGGTGACGCCTCCCGATGTACATACCCTGCTCCACGAAAATGCACGGGTAAGCACCAACAGCACCGCGCAATGGGGGCTCAATGCCATCATCCTTCCCGAACTCATTGGCAAGTATCTGCCCGACAGCACCTTCCAACATCAACACTATGAATTTGAAACCCTGAAAAACAACTTCAACAAAGTAATATTCAGCGATTTCGACGACTGGTTTGCCGATGGTAAAAAACTCTCGCTCCAAGCAACCCGCAAAAGCCTGTTGTTCAGAGCCGGTCCTACTCCCGCCAGCGACGCCGATCATTCGGTACTCTGGACCAACCGGGAATTCGGCGGCGATCTGAAAATCGAATTTGATTTTATCCGCCGCGACGAGGCTACACGTTACGTGAACATCCTCTATCTTTTTGCCCAGGGAAGCAACGAGCCTCCGTACGAGCAGGATATAACCCGCTGGAACTCGTTACGCGAAATCCCCGCCATGAAACAGTATTTCGACCATATGAATTTATTCCATGTAAGTTTTGCGGCCTTCGAAAACGACAACAACCTGCCCGGCGCCGACTATATAAGGGCCCGCAGGTACAGGCCCGCCAGCGGCAAGGGACTCGCCGGAACCGATTTAAAACCGGAATACTTCAACACCGGTTTTTTCGAACCGGGTGTTCTGCACCATTTCACCATCATCCGCAAGGGCGATACGGTATGGATGGAAATCCGCTCGGGCAACCGCCGGCAATTGTATCACTGGACTTCGCCGCAGATCGGCAGTCTTACGTCCGGACGTATCGGTTTGCGCCTCATGGGATCGCGGGCCAGCGAATTCAACAACTTTAAAATAATGGCCGATGAGTAATTATCAATTAATTGCAGGGGCGCAACTAATTGATAATTACTCATCGACAATCAGATTTTACCTTGACGTAGTTCATCCGGACTCGTACGGCTGAAGAAATTGTAGGGCTCGGCTTCTTTCGCAAAAATATCGGTGATGGCCTGTAAGGGAACCACCTGCGTAGGATTAAATTCGGCCGAGTTCATGTACCGCAGTACCGACCGGTAAAGCGCCCGTGCCACCGGACGATCGGCAGGATTGCTCTCCAAATCAAAACTGGTCATCAACAACCGGCCCTTACCCACTTTCGCCTCCAGCAACATCCCCAGCTTGCGGCTGATAAACCAGGTGTCGATGGGCTGCACCACCGGCTGGAATCCCCGCGGGAAATCGTCGAGCAACATCGTCTGCGCACGGTTCACCAACTCCCACCAATGCATATTCGCCCAATCGTCGGTGATAAAATCGGCAAACAGCGGGTGCCCGTTGCGAATCAACACCCCGGTGGTATGCGGCGGACGCATCTTAAACCACGACGTATTCCAGAATGCGGGCTGATACTGCTGCACCACATCTTTTCCATAACTCACCTTACCGGCCGTCATCAGCAACACCTTTCCTCCCCTGGCCAGTACTTTACGGGCCGTTGCATCGAGCCCGCCGCGGGCTATGTGCACATCGCCCACCGCCGGTAACTCCTGCACTGCCGGATATACCCAGAAATTCCAGTCGTTCACCGCACCGGTATCTTCCACCCTGATTTCCAGGTTCAATTGTTCGGGAGAACTAAACCCCGACAAATCGAAATCCACTTCACCAGCCGGGATATTGCTCCCAATCGGTACATCCACCCGGGCAATCGTTTGCTCGTGAACAATACGACCATCCTTCCTTCGCAAGGTCATGCCGATGCGTACATCGTGGTAAGGCAACGCACCGAAATGCGAGAGCTCGACCCGCGCCCGCAGCCGCTCGTTGTTGCGGTACACAAATTTATCGGTGCGGATCAACGGTACCGTAGGCGAACAAAACCGGCGGAACTCAGGAGCCGTAACATAACCCTTCTCTTCCCAAAAAGCATTCAGCACACCTACCAACGCGGTACCCTGTCCCGAAAAATCGTTTAAACTCAGCAACTGGAAACCCGCATAATCGGGCGTACGCAAGGTTTTTTCAATTTCATGCTTGTAACACAATACCTGCAGCTTACCCGAAGCATGCAAAAACTGCCGGCTCAAACCACCCATGTCCTGATCGGAAAGCAACTCCTCGAACAATTCGAAATTCCGGGCGCGGGTAACCCCGGTATATTTCTTAATTTCTTCAAAATCGGGGAACACGCACCACTGACCGGTTTCGTGTGAAATAAAAGGTTGCCCTACCGTATCGATCTGCCGGCTGAAATCGGAATTCGACTCGGGTTGGCTGCGGCTCCATTCCAGTCCGCGGGCACCCGCCTTCACATGATATTCACTCTTAGGCTGCCAGGCCCAGCTTCCTCCCACCGATGCTCCGGTGTAAATCCTGCGCTTATCGGCGGCCTTCCAGAAATCCACGAATCGACCCACCCAGGGTACCCAGTTGCCCCGGGGTTCGTTGCCCGCCGCCATCATCACAAACGAAGCATAATTGCCGTAATACCGTACCATGCGCTTGGTTTCTTCGAGCAAATAAGTGTCGATGGGATAACCGCGACCCAGCTGTGTGCTGTGGTTAGGCCAGCTCGGCCCCTCGGGCTGCAGGTAAATCCCCACCAGATCGGCTGCCTTGAAAGCCGCTTCGGGCGGACAATAGGAATGAAAACGCATGTGGTTCAGCCCATAGGTTTTACAAATCCTGAACACCCGTTCCCACGAAGCTACATCCATCGGAGGATAACCCGTGAGCGGGAAAAGTGCGTTTTCAACCGTACCCCGCATCAGCGTTTTACGCCCGTTGACATAAATCCACTTTCCCTCGATGGCGATCTCGCGCATCCCGAACTGAGTCTGCGTAGTGTCGGCCCCCGAAGCACTGGTTACCACCGCCTGCAAACGATACAGCGCCGGATCGAACTCGTCCCAGGTCTGCATCTTGTCGCCCAACTCCAACACCAGCTCTATATTTTTCAACGTATCGCCAGGGGCTAACTCAAACGGCAAACCGGCGGTAAACGAATAACTTTTCGACGAATTGAAACTGGCTGCTTTCAACTGCACCTGCACTTTACCGCTCAGGCCCCCAGGATTGGCCACCGCCAGCTTCACCACCGCCTTCTTAGCCTGCAGGTCGGGATATACCTGAATTTCATCGACATACACCGCCGGACGGGCCTGCAATTCGATGCGGCCCACCACCCCGTTCCAGTTGCCCTGCGTATGATCGGTCACCGAATGTGAGTTGGTACCCACATCCATGTCCTTCAGCCGGTTATTCACCATCAGGGTGAGCTTATATTCGGAACCGGCTTCCACAAAAGGAGTCAGATCGTACACATGCGGCGTATTGTGCGACACACGGCCGCCCACTTCCCGGTCGTCGATCCAGATACGGGTGATAAAATGCGGCCGCTCCAGGTAAAGCTGTACCCGTTTCCCCTTCCACGCCTCGGGAATCGCCAACGAGCGCTGGTACCAGCCATAGCCTGTAAAATACTTCAACTGCGTGAGCCAGAAAGGCATTTTCAGCTTCCCGGGCTGGCGGTACTTCTCCATATGCGGGTTATGAAACCACGAACTATCGTAAATGCTGCCGGTGAACCGGGTGTCGAGTGTCGGCTCAAATCCTTTCCGGTTCTCGACATTCGAACCCGGAAGCCTGAATTCTTCTTTCAGCTCCTGCAACTGCCACCGTTCGTCTATACCTTTTAAACCGGGATCGAGCGAAAATTTCCAGGTGCCGCCAAGAGGCACTGTTTGTCCAACCAGAGCAGGAATTGCCATACTAAGCAACAGGGCCAGCAAGAATGATCTAACGTATTTCATATTGTCGTGTAATTGAGTTTTGCACTTTACAAAGAACGCTACAAAATACCTCCGGCAAAATGGAAATGTGTACATTTCTCATGAGATATATTCATTTCTTTCCCCAAAAATGGAGAATTTTGCTATCTTCGCGGGGTAATTAAATCGAGAAACCATGCGCAACCTCCTGATTGCTTTTCTGATGCTGCTCCCTTTTTACCTGTACAGCGCCGAATCGCATCCTACCATCCAACATATCACCTCCAACGAAGGACTCTCGCACAATACCGTTCGTTGTATGCTCCTCGACCGGACCGGCTTTATCTGGTTCGGTACCCTCAACGGGCTGAACCGTTACGATGGTATCCGGATGAAAACCATCATCCCCGAAACCCGAAACCCGAATTCGCTCACCAGCGGAAAAATCAAGGAACTGACCGAAGATTCGCACGGCCATATCTGGGTGCGCACCTACAGCGATATTTTTCATTGCTACGACCCCAAAACCGAAAGCTTCCTCCCCATCTTCGACAAAAAAGAAGATTTCTTTATCAAACATAATTCCTATTATGAAGATCGCCAGGGAAATATCTGGCTGGGAAGTGCCTACAACGGTTGTGTGAAATTCTCCTTCCTCGACGATGGCAAAATTCAACTCACCAATTATTCGGAAAGCGAACCGACGAATACCTTGCCTTCCAATACCATCAATCAGGTATACCAGGATAAACTGAAAAACATCTGGATTCTGACGGCTTCGGGACTGGCGAGGATACTGCCGAACGGTAAGGTGGTGCACGAGATGAAAAATACGCGCAACGAAGTGTTTATTAATGCCTATGAATTGCAAAACCGTGTTTTTTTTATTTCGGTTACCGGCCGTATCGTCGATTTCGATCTTAACAACAACCGGTTTAACAGCGCGGTTTTTGAAACCGGAATCAACGACATCCACCGCACAACGTCGATGGGCGACCGGTTTATCCTCCTGTCGTCGGTAAGTAAAGGTATTTTTATTATTAATACGGTCGAAAAAAAACTGTTTCAGGGCGATATCCTGTTTAATTCGGTCATCCGGGGGAATTCCGGTTTTCATAAAGACAATAAGGGAGGGGTGTGGATCTCCAATTTCAGCGGGAATGTGTGGTCGATCGATACCGAGTTGCGTACCTTCCGGCTGCAGCTGATCCCTCCGGGAATTATGAAGCTTATCGACGACGAACGCTTTCAATTCACCGCCGACGATCATCAGAACGTGTGGATTTCGACCTATGGCTATGGTTTGTATGCCTACAACCGTGCCGATGGAAGCCTGCAACATTATCCGGCCAGTCGCTACCCCGACAACCTGAATGCCAACTATTTATTATCGTTGCTCACCGACAAGCACGGACACCTCTGGGTAGGAACCGAAAACATGGGGGTCAATAAACTGAGCTTCACCAATCGCAACGTGCAACAAATATTGCCCGACCCTACCAGCTCGGTCCGGAACGGGAACGTAATCCGCACCCTGTTCGAGGATCGGTCGGGACAGCTGTGGGTGGGAACCAAGGCCGGTAATTTGTATAAGTATTCGCCCGATTTAAAGGCGCGCACCACCCAATTTGAAAACATCTATAGCGTGTATGCCATGTTTCAGGATAAAGAAGGTACGCTCTGGATCGGCACAAGGGGAAGCGGATTATTATCCATTCCCGAAAATAAGAATACGGTACAACGCATCTACCACACCTCCGATGAGCCGGGAAGCCTGAACGACAACAATGTGTTTGGGATCACCAGCGACCGGAAAGGCCGTATCTGGGTGGCCACTTTTGGCGGAGGGGTGTCGGTATTGAACGACTCGAAGTTCCGGAGTTTTTTCGACGACGACGAGTGGATTCGCTTCGCACGTCATATTTACCTGGATAGCAAGGGAAAAATGTGGGTGGCCACCTCCAACGGCGTCATGCGCTTTTACCCCGATTCGCTGATGGTCGACAAAAAGTCGTACGAATATTTCAATTTCGACAGCCAGGATGATGAAAGTTTGAGTAATCCGGAAGTGCGCTATATTTTCGAAGATTCCAACAACAATATCTGGCTGGCTACGGCAGGAGGGGGAATCAATTTATTCCTGGGACTATCGGAAAACGGCAACGGCCGGTTCAAGGTGTTTAAAAATCCGCAAGGTATTGCCTATGATAATATCCTTACTATACAGGAAGACGACGAGCACAACCTGTGGATCAGTACCGAAAGAGGACTGTTGAAATTCAATCCGGCTACTTCGATTTTTCAGTTTCTTAAATTTTCGAACGATTTTTCGGCAAATATCTTTACCGAAACAGCCGGCATCAGGTGCCGCGATGGTCGCATGATTTGGGGCACCCTGAACGGGTTCTATGTATTTAAACCCAACGACGTTCACAATCAGGTCAGCGCCAGCAATAAGGTAATCATCACCGGGTTCTCGGTATTCAACGACCCTGCACCCATTGCTCCGAAAAATGCTCCGCTGAAAATATCGTCGACCTTTGCCGAAAAGGTGGTACTGAAACATTCCGACCAGGTATTTCACCTCGAATTCTCGACCCTGAATTTTGATGACCCCAAGGCCAACCAGTTTATGTATATGCTCGAAAATTACGAGCGCCGCTGGAACATCAGTTCGGGAGAAAACAACATGGCTACCTACCGGAATGTACCGCCCGGTAAATATATTTTTAAGGTGAAAAGTATCAACAGCGAAGGGGTGTGGGACGACAACGAAACCCTGCTCGAAATTGTCATCAAACCTCCCTATTGGAAATCGCCGCTGGCCTACTGGATTTACTTTATCCTGGTCGTGGTGCTGGTGTATGTGGGAATCAGGATAGCGCTCAACTTTTACCGGCTCGACAATGCGGTGAGGGTCGAACGTCAGCTCACCGATTACAAATTACGGTTCTTTACCAATATCAGTCATGAATTCCGCACCCCGCTCACACTCATTAAAGGAAGTGTGGATACGCTGATGGAATTGAAAGCAAAAATGAGCGAACCTTTGCAGAAAGTGGTTGCCGATATCGACATCAATACTTCGCACCTCATGCGACTCATCGAACAGTTGCTCGAATTCCGCAAACTGCAGAACAACAAACAGAAACTCAACCTGCAGCGGGTGGAGGGAATCGAATTTCTGAAAAAGATTTTTACGAGCTTCGAAAATGTTGCTGCAAAAACCAATATACGGTACAATTTCATAAGTTCCGAAAATACCCTTCCGGTGTATTTCGATACCAACAAGGTGGACAAAATCGTGTTTAACCTGCTTTCGAATGCGTTTAAATTTACACCCCGCGGCGGACAAATCAGCATGGAGGTGGAAGCCGATCACGACCAGCATGTGGTTCGGATATCGGTAGCCGACACCGGGATTGGTATTCCGAAAGAAAAACAGGATTTATTGTTCAGCCGGTTTATGCAAATTAATTTTTCGCAACAGGGTACCGGTATCGGATTGCACCTGGTGAGCGAGTTCACAGCCCTGCACCGCGGCAAGGTCGAATACCGCGAGAATGAAGGCGGAGGATCGGTATTTACCGTCGAATTCCCCCTGGATAGCGGGGTATATCAACCCGACGACTTTGTCAATCAGGAAGTGAAAGCACTGCATACCGAATCGGGTGAGGTGTATAAAATTTCGGAGTTTATCGACGATCCGCACCAGGATCCCTTGCTGGAACTGGTCCCTCTGGTGCCGGTCGCGGGACGCAAATACAAAGTTCTAATTATCGACGACAACGACGACATCCGCGACTTCCTCGAAGTAAAACTCAATCCCTATTTCGAAATCATAACTGCGGCCGACGGCGTCGAAGGCATCGATCGAAGTACAAAAGACGATCCCGATCTGATTATCTGCGATGTGATGATGCCCGGAATGAGCGGATTCGAATTGACCCGGAAATTGAAAGACGACTTTGAAACCTGCCATATTCCGGTGATTTTACTTACCGCCTATATCTCCGACGAACATGTGTCGGAAGGTGTCGATGCTGGTGCCGATGCCTACGTCACCAAACCTTTCAGCATGAAATTCCTGATGCTGCAGATCAATAAGTTGCTCGAAAAACGCGAAAAACTGCATCAGCATTATGCGGCGGCACCGCTCAGTATGTCCGACGAGACCGAACGACCGGCTCCCTGCGAGGTAACCGACGCCGACAACAAACCCATGATGCTCGAAAAAGATTGCCGCTTCCTGCAACAGGTGGAAGATATTCTGGACAATCATCTTTCGGATCCGGAATTTACGGTCGACGATTTTGCCCGGATGTTGAACACCGGCCGGACCTTGTTTTTCAAAAAGATTAAATCGCTCACGGGTTATTCTCCCAACGAGTTTGTGCGCATGCGCCGGATGCAAAAGGCGGCCGAACTGCTGAAAACCTATAAGTACAATGTTTCGGAAGTGTCGTATATGGTGGGAATCAACGATCCGTTTTATTTCAGCAAGTGTTTTAAAGCGCAGTACGGCACTTCGCCTTCGAAATATATGAATTCGTAAATTCCTGAAATCAACCTTTCTCAACTCCTATCGTCATGCAGAAGTTTTTTTTGAGTTTCTTTTTTTGGGGTGTAACCCTGGCGGGTTCGGCCGGTAACTACACCTCTATTAAGGTGAAAGCGCCGATGCCATTTACGAAATCAAGGGCAACGAAAAGCTACCGGTGAACAACGTAACCATCAGCAATGTAAAGGTGAAAACAGTGAACAAGTTTGAAAAAAAAGTGAGCCATGCCACAGGAGTGAAGGAGCGAAGGATAGAAATCGGGAGTCGAATGAAATAAAATCGAATGAACAATAAGTACATCGGAAAACCCGGAACACAAGAAAGAACAATACTCTAGACCTTCGCCGCACAGCTTTCGCAACAACACCCTTTGTACTTCGCCGCACAGGCCGGGCATTGAATAAAGAGTTGATGGCATTCGTCGTTGGCGCAGTTGGTATGCGTATCACAGGGAGCTCCGCACTGGTGGCAATTCGCGATAATCTCGTCGGTAATCCGTTCGCCCAGTCTTTCGTCGAACACGAAATTCTTGCCGTGAAATTTCAGGGGTAACTGTTCTTCTTTGGCCTGACGGGCATATTCGATAATGCCCCCGTACAGTTGATTCACATCGCGAAAACCATGATGCCGCAGGTAAGCACTGGCCTTTTCGCAGCGAACGCCACCGGTGCAATACATCAGGATTTTCTTATCCTTGTGCGCCTCCAACTGCCGGACTACATATTCCACCTCGTCGCGAAACGTTTCTACTTCCGGACAAATGGCCCGCTCGAAATGCCCTACCTCACTCTCGTACTGGTTACGCATATCCACCACGATAGTATCTTTATCTTCCAGCGCCGCATTAAATTCGGCTGCTGTAAGATGCCGGCCCACGTTGGTAACATCAAAACTTCCATCTTCCAATCCATCGGCCACAATCTTGCGGCGCACTTTCATTTTCAGTTTAAGAAACGACAGATGACTGTCCTCTACCGCCCACTTCAGAGGCATATGGACAAACCAGGGAGTGGCATCGAGGTATGCTATAAAATCGGCAATCCGGGGTTCGGGCACCGAAATCTGCGCGTTGATCCCTTCGGCGGCCAGGTACACGCGCCCAAGCACGCCCATGTCGAACCAATCGGCATACAGCCGATCGCGCAACTCATACACATCAGTCAGTTGCACATACCGGTAAAACGAAACAGTTTTACGGGTAAAGCGCTCGGCCAGGCGCTGTTTGATCAAATCCTCACGGCTGTAGATATTGTATAAACGACTCATACGTGCATAAACAGCTAAGCCGGGAAATTGTTTAAAACCGGTTATCGCCATCTAATAAATTGCCCAGGCCACTTTCTTCGCGCCGCGAACACTTAAATCTTCACTCATTCGTCAGCAATGGACAGCTCTTTATTTATCTGTTCAATAATTAATTTCGCCAGGCTTTGGTCCATCCTTGAAAACGCAAACCATTTCTTACCCAAATCTTTCAACGAAGCTCCTAAATGGTATAATTCTTTCTGGTCGATTATCATAAAGCGATCGTGGGAGCAGGTAAGCGTTATAATATCGATGGGAGGATACTGGCTGTTGTGTTTGTGTAAATCCAGTTTAAGTTGCTCGCTGATAACCTTAGTATAAATGGTGGCTTTTGCTGAGCTGACCCGTTTTGCCAACATAATCAACACGCTTTCATCCACATAATTATCGATAATAACAATGTTTATCCTGGCTTTTTTAATCAGTTCGGCAACAAATACGTAAGCATCAAATATTTGTCCTTCGAAGAAAATTCCCTGCGTTGGAATATGGGTGTTGATTTGTAGTTCTAGTTGATCAACTTTACTTTTTAGAACCTCGAAATTATCCTCCAGACGATTCATTCTGTTGTTGATAGCATATCCTTTCAATAGATAATCCTTTAAAATTCGAGATGCCCAAATTCGAAACTGTGTGCCTTGCCTCGATTTAACCCTGTAACCAACTGAAATAATTACATCCAGACTGTAGTATTGAGTCTTATATTTTTTCCCATCTTTAGCAGTTGTCAAGGAATCCTTGACAACTGAGATACGATCTAACTCCTTTTCTTTAAAACAATTATTGATATGCAGGCTTATATTCTGCTTAGTTTGGTCAAACAAAACAGCCATTTGCGCTTGTGTAAGCCAAACAGTTTCATCTTCGATCCTGACTTCTATACGTTCAGCAAGTTCATTGGGTTGGTAAAATATAATTTCGTTTTTCATAGGGTTTTGGTTGATTTGTTTTTTGTAATCATCACGCAGCAATTGAAGCAACTCATTTGCTTTCAATTTCGTTCATAGTTTAATCATTGTTACTTACATCGTGCCAACCATCGTCACCACCCCGAAATTTATACTTCCGGGTGGTGGATGATCGCATTTTTAAAACCGGTTATCGCCATCCAGCAAGTTGCCGAGGCCGCCCAGAATGCCGCCTTCTTCGCGCCGCGAACCGCCGGGTTTGGTGGCAAGCGACAGTATCCGACCGGCCAACCGGCTGAATGGTAGCGATTGAATATACACAATGCCTGGTCCGCGAAGGGTGGCGAAAAAGAGTCCTTCGCCTCCGAAGATGGTGTTTTTGATGCCTCCGATAAATTCAATATCGTACTGGATATCGCGCGTAAAACCAACTATACATCCGGTGTCGACCTTCAGCACCTCGCCCGGACGAAGCTCCTTACGGGCCAGCGTTCCGCCACTGTGTACGAAGGCCATTCCGTCGCCCTCTATCTTCTGCATAATAAATCCTTCGCCCCCGAAAAGCCCCACGCCAATCTTCTTTGTAAATTCAATACCAACCGATACTCCCTTGGCAGCACATAAAAACGCGTCCTTCTGGCAAATAAATTTACCCTGGTACTGCGTCAGATCGATGGGAACAATCTTACCGGGATAAGGAGCCGCGAAACTTACCTTCGCCCGGGCGTAATTCTGGTTCTGGTAAGCCGTCATAAATAAACTTTCGCCCGTCAGCACCCGCTTTCCGGCCGACCACATCTTACCCAGTATACTGGTCTCCCGTTCCGAACCATCACCGAAAATGGTTTCCATCTTAATTCCGTTGTCCATCATCATGAAACTGCCCGACTCGGCAATAACCGTTTCCTGCGGATCGAGTTCAATTTCGACATACTGCATTTCTTCGCCATAAATGGCATAATCAATTTCGTGAGCACGCATATATATTCTATTAATTTAATAAGTATTCGTTTCCGGTACCGAAAATCTGCAAATTCCCGTTCATGGTCGCGACAAGCAGCCTGCAGGCCGTATCGCCAGTGCAATGCCCGGTAAAAAACCGGGTATCGGGATAGTGTGTTCTCAATTTGGTTGCAATATCCAGCACCTCTTCTTCGCTTTCAAACGACTGTTCTACCGTTTTTTCCACCAGATGAAATCCACCCAATACCACCGAAGGCCGACGGCGAAACCGCTGCTCCACGGCATGCAGGATATTCAATACACCCTTGTGGGCACAACCCGTGAACACCAGGAGCCGCTCCCCGCCAATTACCGTCACCAGCTCGTGCGAAAAATCGTCGGGCCGGAGGTATTCCGCTGTACCCTTATACAACGTTTCGTTGCCCCGCGGCTGAGAATAAGGAAGCTCCAGTACCTTAAACACCCGCGCTTCGAAATTCACTTCGGCAAAATCGTCCACAACTATAAACCGATTCCTGTATTTATTCAGATCGACACGCGACCCGATTTCGCGGAATCCATTCCGTCGCGAATAAAAAGGCTGATTCAAAGCGTCCTGCGCCACCACGACCTTAGCCTTTGCATTGATCTTAAAAAACGCTTCCAGTCCTCCGGTATGATCGCTGTGACCATGCGAAAGAATCACCCAATCGACCGTTGAAAGATCGACGCCCGCCGGAACAGCATTTTGAACCAGCAGCCCCGAAGCTCCCGTGTCGAGCAGGTAACGCGCCGCATCGGTCTCTACGTATACCGCCAAACCGTGCTCGGTAGCTAAATGGGTTGGTCCGGTGCGATTGTCGGCTAAAATTACAACCTTCATATCACGGCTTTAGTTTATAAATCGGTGTCAATTCCTCATTCGCCGACCCATCGCATTGCCTGCACTTTACGTGTTTATTCAATCCTCCGATCAGTTTATGACAGCGCCGGCAACGGTACCAGTCGTGGTCGAACTCGACATTGCCCCCTTCAATCACCATCATCGTTCCCTCCACCAGCGTCCGCGCCATCGATCTCCGGGCGTTTTCGTAAATCCGCGTCAGGGTAGGCCGCGATACATTCATCTTCTCCGCCGCCTGTTCCTGTGTCAATCCCTCGTAGTCGAGCAAGCGGATGGCCTCGTATTCGTCGATCGACATCACGATGGTTTCCAGCTCCCTGCGCGGAATTCCAAAGGGTTTGAAGCCCTGCATGAGGGGTGGAGATACAATTTTTCGTGAATTTTTAGGACGTGGCATGGTGCAATTTCGAATTAGTGAATTGCAAAGATAAAAATAATTCGTTAACACGAAAAAGAAGCGCGCCTCAAGCCCTCCTGCCCGTAAATCACACTATGCGTATCGTATCCTCACAAACCGGTGCCCCGGTTCACTTTCGTCCGGCCGGCCCCTAACCTACCCTCTTCATCCGTCGATGCAAAACCACATATACCTGCACCGACAACATTTTTTTGCAGTAGCATGCAAAAATTTATTGATTTACATTACCTTTGCTCAGTATTTTAATCGATGCATATGCAGAAATACATCTTGCCTTTTTTCAAGTCGCTTTCGCGGAAGTTACAGGAAGTACTCCCGAAACCATTTTCGTTTTTAAAAGGACTTTTTCTCCGGCTTATCCGCTGGCGTAAGGCCAGGATGCAACGCTTCAAAAGTTTGTCGCCCCGGCGCAAACTGGCCAATATCGGTTTCACGCTCACCTGGATGTTTATCGTGTACATGATAATGGTCGACACCAATTTCCTTTGGTTGTTCGGTAAGTCGCCCAGCCTCGACGCCATCGGCAACCCCGAACAGAATCTGGTCACCACCATTATCAGCGCCGACGGAGAGGAAATCGGAAAGTTTTTCACCGAAAACCGTACCCCGGTAGAGTTCGACGAAATTTCCCCCAAACTAATCGAAGCTCTTATTTATACCGAAGACGAACGTTTTTACCGGCATTTTGGAATCGACCTGCAAGGCGTTTTCGCGGCATTCAAGGACATACTCACCGGCAATCCCCGCGGAGGAAGCACGATTACCCAGCAGTTGGTAAAAAATATGTTCAAAACCCGCAACCAGTATTCCACCGGCTTCCTGGGATCGATCCCCGGGCTTAAGCTGGTAATAATGAAAACAAAGGAATGGGTTACAGCTGTAAAAATCGAGCTTTTCTACACGAAAGAGGAAATCCTCACCATGTACCTCAACACGGTCGATTTCGGGAGCGGCTCTTATGGAATTTACACGGCAGCCCGCACCTACTTCAAGGTTCACCCTTCGGAACTCACGTACCTGCAGAGTGCCACACTGGTAGGGCTGCTGAAGGCCACTACTTTTTACAGTCCGGTGCTGAATCCCGAGCGATCGCTGGCACGGCGCAACGTGGTACTCCAAAACCTGGCCGATAAGGAAATCATCACGCAGGAGAATTGCGATCTGCTGAAGGAGCTGCCCTTGCAACTGAAGTACAGTGTCGAACGATCGCAGGATGGCGAAGCCCGTTATTTCCGCTCGCACCTGGCCCGTTTTCTGGAGGAATGGGAAGCCAACTCGGGCTACGATATTTACAACGACGGACTGAAAATATACGTGACCCTCGATACAAGGCTGCAGCAGTATGCCGAAGAAGCGGTCGAAAAACAGATGAAAACCCTACAGAAGCGCTTTTTCGAACATTGGCGGGGACAAAATCCATGGCGCGACGAGAACGATGAGGAAATTGCCGGTTTTGTGGAGAATATCGCCCGGAAAACGCGCCATTATGCCTATCTGGTGAAGACCTTCGGACAGGAAAACGATTCGGTATGGTATTACCTCAACGAAGCTCGGAAAATGAAGGTGTTTGATTATGAAGAAATAAGCAAGGATACGATGCTGAGTACGCTCGATTCGATCCGGTACATGAACCACTTTCTGCATACGGGATTTATGGCCATGGAGCCCGCCACCGGGCACGTAAAGGCCTGGGTGGGCGATATCAATTACGATTTCTGGCAATACGACAAGGTGGCACAATCGAAACGCCAGCCGGGATCCACTTTCAAACTCTTCGTATATACCGCGGCTATCGACAACGGAGCAGCTCCCTGCGACAAACGGTTCGACCAGCCCGTCAAATGGGAATACATGGAAAAAGGCGAACCCAAGGTGTGGGAACCTAAAAATGCCGACTGGACCTTCCGCGGCAACGTTACCCTGAAATATGCCTTTGCACGGTCGATCAACACGGTAGCAGTACAGCTGGCCAAAGAAATCGGGATTCCGGAAGTAATAAAGTACGCCCACAAATTAGGGATAAAAACACCCCTCGAGGATATGCCTTCCACAAGCCTGGGCTCGTCGGATGTGTCGTTGTACGAACTCCTCAACTCGTTTGGCACTATTGTGAACGAAGGGCAACGCACCGATCCGGTGTTGGTAACCCGGATCGAAGACCGCGACGGGAAGGTGATCTACACTCCGGCCAAAACCACTAAACGCGTGATACCCTACGAGACCGCCTGGTTGGTGACCGAACTGCTCAAGGGTGGCATGACCGAACCCGGCGGTACATCGCAAGCCCTCTGGGAATGGGATTTATTCCGTTACGACACCGATTTTGGAGGAAAAACCGGCACCTCCTCGAATCACTCCGACGCCTGGTACGTAGGAGTCACTAAAAATCTGATTGCCGGAGCCTGGGTCGGTGGCGAACACCGCAGTGTGCATTTCCGTACAGGCCGGCTGGGCGAAGGCAGCCGTACTGCCCTGCCCATTTATGGCCTGTTTATGGAAAAAGTACTGAAAGATGAAAGTCTGAAGCACTACCGGGGCAGGTTCCCTACCACCCCCTCGCAGGAGATTTCGAAGAAATACAAATGTCAGACGTATATCCCCAGGGATACGGTACCCGAAATGGAAGAAGAAGAACCGGTGGTGGATGAGGAAGTGTTTTTTTAGTCACTACCCTTTTTCTTCCTCCCGCTTTTTTTCAACGCCTGATCGAGCAGGTACAGAATCTGACCGTTGGTGCTCCGAAATTCATCGGCAGCCCATTTCTCGATCGCATCCATGGTATCGGTATCGATACGGAGCACAAAACTTTTATTTTTGGAGTCTTTGGCCATTATTGATGCAAGGTTCCCGTATTCAGCACCGGCTGCGCATTTTCCTCACCACACAACACCACCAGCAGATTGCTTACCATCGCTGCTTTTTTATCGTCGTCGAGCTCAATAATGTTCTCTTCCGACAGTTTGGTCAGCGCCATCTTTACCATTCCTACCGCACCATCGACAATTTTTTCACGGGCGGCAATTATGGCATCGGCCTGCTGGCGACGCAGCATAACGGCTGCAATCTCGGGAGCATAGGCCAGGTAATTGATACGCGCTTCCACTACCTCGATACCGGCTATGGCCAGACGTTCGTTCAATTGCTTTTCAAGTATGTCGTTTATTTCTTCGCCCCCGCTGCGCAAGGTAAGTTCGGCATGACTGTCGGTTCCCGTATGATCGTAAGCATATAACCCGGCTACATTGCGCAAAGCCGCATCGCTCTGTACTTTCACAAAGTTTTCGTAAGCTGCCATTTTGTGAGCGACGGTATTCACGATGCTCACACTTCCGTTGGGAGCAGTAGTTACCGATGTGAGCGAGCCGGTATCGACATTAAAAGCCGCTTTGTAAGTGTCGGCCACACGCCAGACCACCACCAGCCCTATCATCACCGGGTTACCGTTCTTGTCGTTTACCTTGATAGGCTCTGCATCGAGATTACGCGCCCGGAGCGTGAGTTTACTTTTATTGTAAAACGGATTCACCCAGAAAAAACCGTTCTGCTTTACGGTCCCTTCGTATTTCCCGAAGAAAATCATTACACGCGCTTCGTTGGGCTCAATTTGCATAAAACCTCCCCAAAACAGCATATTAATGATAAACAACACCACATCGGTGATGATCAACGCAACCAGACCCGGGCCCTCAATATCCGAATTGATAAGCCATACCAGAAATACAACGATACCAATCAGAAATGCCAGGTTAAACAACAACATCGGAATGCCTGCCAGTTTAACGCCCTTAAAAACTTCTTCGTTTGTCTTCATGTAAAACTAATTTATGAGTTATAGTAAATAAAACCAATCCATCACTTAAAATATTATGATATTATTTTGATATCACAAAGATATAAACATCCGAACTAATATCGAATCAACTACTCGCAATATTTAACAAATATTATACATTTAACCCGCTAAACTTCACTACCTTCGTATCCGCTAACTGTAAAAAAGATGTCGCTCGAAATCGAACGTAAATTCCTGGTCCGCTCCGACGCCTATAAACCGGAAGCTTTCCGGCAATCGGAAATCCGGCAGGGCTATATTGCTTCCGGCAACGGGCGCACGGTACGCGTGCGCATTAAAAACGACAAGGGATTCCTTACCATCAAAGGCCCGAGTGCCGACGGAGGCTTGTCGCGTTACGAATGGGAACACGAAATCCCCCTCCACGAAGCCCGCGAACTGATGCTGCTTTGCGAACCAGGCATCGTTCACAAAACGCGTTACGAGGTACGGGCCGGCGAACTTATCTTCGAAATCGATGAATTTTACGGCGATAACGAAGGGCTCGTGATCGCCGAAATTGAATTGCCTTCGGCCGACACCCCCTTCACTACTCCCGCCTGGCTGGGTACGGAAGTGACAGGAAACCGCAAGTATTATAACGCACAATTGCGCAAAAATCCGTACAAATCGTGGTGAGGGTAAACCCTCCCCTTGAGTATTTCATGCATTAATCGACCCATACTCCCCTACAACAGGACATCTCAAGCGACAAATTGTTAAACAAGCATAATTTCCTTGCTATTTATATCGCTTGCGATATTTATTTACCTATCTTTGTATCGCAAACGATAAAAATCAATTAAACAACTATACAATGAAACAAAACTTTCACCACTTCAAAGCCACCTCCCTCCAGGGAAAAGAAATTGCGATGGACAGCTACAAAGGCAAAGTAGTACTCGTAGTAAACACCGCCAGCAAATGCGGGCTCACCCCTCAGTACGAAGGGCTGGAGAAACTCTACAAAACCTACAAAGATCAGGGTCTGGTCATTCTCGGCTTTCCCTGCAACCAGTTTGCCAACCAGGAACCCGGCGGCTCCAAGGAAATTTCCGAAGGTTGCCTTATCAATTACGGCGTCAGTTTCCCGATGTTCGAAAAAATCGATGTGAACGGCCCTACGGCCCATCCTATTTACAAGTACCTCAAATCGCAACTTCCGGGCTTTCCGGGCAACAGCATCAAATGGAATTTCGGTAAATTTCTGATTGATAAAAACGGCAATCCCATCAAACGTTTTTCCCCCTTCACGGTTCCCGAAAAACTCACCAGGGACATTGAAAAGCTCTTAAAAGCTTGACATATTGTTAAAAACACAGAGGCGAATCAAAATATTCGCCTCTTTTTTAGTAGCTTTGTGTATGAAATACGAACAACTCAAACTCGACAATCAGCTGTGCTTCCCTTTTTATGCGGTTTCGCGCCTCATTATCCGCGAATACCAGGAAGATCTCGACCGGCTGGGAATTACATACACCCAATACCTGGTGATGATGGTGCTGTGGGAACAGGATGGACGCACGGTGAACGAAATCGCACACAAGCTGATTCTCAACACCAACACGGTAACACCGCTGCTGAAAAGAATGGAGGCGATGGACTTGTTGAAACGCACTCCATCGGCTGCCGATCAGCGCAAGGTGATGATCACCCTTACCGAACAAGGACGACAGATGCAGGAGGAAGCTTCGCAGATTCCGCTGCGGTTGGTTGCCAAACTCGGGGCAAACCCTTCGGAAATCGATATGAAAGAAGTGGAAACGCTGAAGCATCAATTGTATGGGCTGATTCACATGCTTGAAAATTTACCCGGGAAATAATCCCGCAACTCGTTTTAATTTCATTGCCGGCACTCGAGGCCAGCTTATAAATCCATCATTATGAATAATTTAGATTACGGCGTTATTGGCAATTGCCGCACAGCCGCCCTCATATCCAAAACAGGAAGCATCGACTGGTGCTGCTTCCCCGACTTCGACTCGCCTTCGGTTTTTGCCCGTTTGCTCGACTACGAAAAAGGCGGACATTTCGCTATTCAGGTGAGCGGCGAATACCGCATCTCGCAACGTTATGCAGCACATACCAATATACTGGTCACATCCTTTGAATCGGACAACGCTCATTTCGACGTGGTCGATTTTATGCCGCGCTACAAAACGGGCGATATAAAGGGCTATTATCTTCCTGCCGAAATTTACCGGGTGTTCCGCTTGCGCAAAGGCCGGCCGAGCCTGAGTCTCGATTTTCAACCGGCACCGAATTATGCACGCGACCAGGTACACTACAATTACGAAGATAACTACCTGAAGATTTGCCCCGTAGAAAACGAAAAGGATAGTCTGTACCTCTATTCATCGCTTCAGAACGGACAGCTTACCAAAGGAGAGGTTTTTGAACTTACACAGGACGAATTTGTGCTGTTGTCCTACAATCAGAAATTAATCCGCATCGACCAGGACAGGGTGGATCTGGAATACCAGCGAACGAAACTCTACTGGCGCAACTGGTCGAACCGCTCCAAAAAATTCGCCGAACATCAGCCGCTGATCGAACGCAGTATGCTGGTGCTCAAACTGATGTCGTACCACCGTAGCGGAGCCGTACTGGCTGCGCTCACTACCAGTCTGCCCGAAGCCATTGGCGAAACCCGTAACTGGGATTATCGTTTTTGCTGGCTCCGCGATGCTTCCATGTCGATCGATACGCTGCTCAGGGTAGGTCACGAGGGAGCTGCCGGCCGTTTCATCAGCTTCATCCGGAATATACTTATCAAGAAATCCGATTCGTTCCAGATCATGTACGGAATCCGCGGTGAACGCACACTTACCGAGGAAACCCTCGACCATCTGGCCGGATACAAGAATACCCGACCCGTGCGTATCGGCAACGCAGCTTACCATCAGAAGCAAAACGACAGCTTCGGCTACCTGATGGATGTGATTTTCAAGTACTACCAGTTCTTCCCGGGAACCCTGGACGATATTGAGGATATGTACGAAATCGTAAAAAACATTATGCGCACGGTGATCGACGACTGGCGCCAACCGGACAAGGGAATCTGGGAAATTCGCGGGCAGGAACAGCATTTTGTATTTTCGAAGGTGATGTGCTGGGTGGCGCTCGACCGCGGTGTAAGTATCGCCCGTTTGCTGCACGATCACAATTCGGCCGACCTCTGGCAGCAGGAAGCCGACGAAATTCGCGAAGACGTGATGCACCATGGCTGGAACGAAAGCCTGCAAACCTTCACCCAGACCTATACCAACACCGACCTCGACTCGTCGCTCTTACTCATGGAGTTTTACGGCTTTATCGAAGGAAGCGATCCCCGGTTTGTAAAAACGGTGGAAGCCATCCGCGAAAATCTGCAATTCAACGGCCTGTATTTCAGATACAAGAATATGGACGATTTCGGGATACCGACCTCCGCCTTTACCATTTGTACCTTCTGGATGGTAAAAGCGCTGCATGCCATCGGTAAAGAAAACGACGCAAAACAATTATTTGACGAATTGCTCCAATATTCAAACCACCTCGGTTTATACAGCGAGGATCTCGATTTTCACACCAAGGAACAATTGGGTAATTTCCCGCAGGCCTATTCGCACCTGGCGCTCATCAATTCGGCTCTGCTGTTTACCGACGAGGTACAAACTTCGCGGTTTATACGGCCGTAGAATCGCCCGACATCAACACCCGCAGGAAAGGCAACACTTTCGTTTGCGAACTAAGGTTGAACCTCGCTACCTGCGACATACGCCCTACTTTAATCGTATAAGCCGAATCGGGCAGAGCGCGGAACATATCCTCGTCGGTGGTATCGTCGCCCATGGCCAGCACAAAATCGTATTCGTCCATGGCCAGCAACCGCCGGGCCTCGGAGCCTTTCGTATGATTGGGCGACTTTATCTCCACGATTTTATTTCCCCGCATGATTTGTAACCCCTGGCGCGAACATGGCTCAATAAGCGTTTCCACCAATTGCTGTTCGCGTAACGAGGCCAGCCAGGCATCTACATTGCGGTAATGCCACACCAGCGTGGTTTCCTTTTCTTCAATCATCGAACGGGGCGTACGGTCGGTAAATTCCTGTAAGATGGCAGTAATTTCGTCGTTCCAGGGTTTTTCGTCCGGGATATTCCGCACCCACTCGCCCTGCGACTTGTAATAAGCTCCATGTTCGGCAGCCATATCCAGGGGCAACCGGCCCAGCCAGTTTTCAAGGGTCAGATGATCGCGGCCGCTGCTGATGACCACCCGGTTGAGCGGATCGGCAGCCAGACGGGCCAGCTGTGCGAGCAAGGCCTCGGTAGGCACGGCATCTTCGGGCCGGCGCTTGAATCCCATCAGCGTACCGTCGTAATCGAGAATAATCAGACGGTTGCCGGCCGCATTGTATGCCGAATGAATCTGGGTAAGCACCGTACTATCGATGGTTTCGCTGCTCGAATTCTCATTTTGTTCCCGGATGGCCAGCAGTTGACCGATAAACCGCTTCGCCCAATGATTCACCGTCTTTTTCGCCACCCGCCGCTGCAACACGCCCATCCGCCGTCTTTGCTCCTCCAGCGGCATTTCCAGCGCCTCGTGAATAGTCGCAGCCACCTGCTCCACATCGTAGGGATTGATGATCAATGCATCGTTCAATTCGATAGCGGCTCCTGCCATCTCACTCAATATCAACACTCCCGGCTTATCACGCTTAGCCGCCACGTATTCCTTGGCTACCAGGTTCATTCCGTCGCGCAGCGGTGTAACCAGGGCTACATCGGCTATATGATACATCGCCACCAGTTCCTCAAACGGGAAACCATGATAGAAATAATATACCGGAATCCAGTTGAGCTGCGAGTACTGACCATTGATCGCACCGATCGTTTCGTCGATCTTCGTCTTCAATTCCGAATAACTATCCACCGTATCGCGCGAAGGCACTATAATCATCACCAGCGACACCCGGCCGATGTATCCGGGATACAGCTCCAGAAAACGACGGAATCCTTTGAGACGGTGCAAAATACCTTTACTGTAATCGAGCCGGTCGACCGACAAAATTAACTTGTTATTTCCGTAATGATCCTTCAGCTTCAACGTCATCTCCTGCACCTCCGTAAGCGCAGGTGCCTCGTTGTACAAGGTATAGTTTATGCCCATGGGAAATACGTCGGCATAGGCGATACGGTCGTTGAGCATCACATGATCCATCGTAAAACGAAGGTCGAGTATCCGTTCGCAGGCGCTTACGAAGTGACGCATATAATCGTGGGTGTGAAACCCGATCAGGTCGGCCCCCAACAGTCCGCTCACCAGCTCCGAACGCTGCGGCAATACGCGGAAAAGCTCATAGGTAGGGAACGGGATATGGTGAAAATAACCGATATTAATTCCGGCGGGACCTTCCGTGCGGAGCAGGGCCGGGAGCAGCATCAACTGATAATCCTGCACCCATACGATATCGCCCGGCTCGATAAACTTCAGCGCCGTCTCGCAGAACAAACGGTTCACTTCCACATAACCCCGCCAGTATTCCGAATCGTGCTCGGTATATACATTAAAATAATGACAAAGAGGCCATAGGGTGCTGTTGCTGAATCCTTCGTAATGCAAATGCAGTTGCTGTTCGGACAGAAAGACGGGATGAAACTGAAATTCTTCCAGATGACGGGTTACGGCTTCCTCTTCTTCCTTCGTTTCCATGATAGCCCCCGGCCATCCCACCCAATGCTTTTCCAGATCGGTTTCGAGCGAATCGAGTCCGGTCGTCAGACCTCCTTCGCTGCGCACAAATTCAAACTCGTTTCCGGGAGTTTTACTTACCTTTAGCGGCAACCGGTTGGCAATGATGATGAGTTTCATATTTCAGAATATTTAGTTTATAACGTTGAATGATATATACAGTTGGTTAAGATGTATATACATCGATGAAGCCGGCAACACAGGTTGTTAAGAAGCAGAAAAAGGCCGGCCTTAACAGAACAACAGAATTTGCAGATTGGCAAATATACGAAAAATCAGCTTATTATCAAAATCCGTATCTTTTAAAACAAAAACAAAACATCATTTTTTCACTCGAATTTTGCCGGCTTCATAAAACACATTACTTTTGTGCTGATCAATCCTTTTATTTACTACCTCAAGAAAATGCTGAAACAAGGATACCCGACCAAACACCAGCGGCAGGCCACCAAGCGTTACTGCCAGTACCTGGAATTGCGCGACGATGCCGCCCTGATTGAAGAATACTGCTACTGGCATAAGCCCGAACACCGCTGGCCCGAAATTCCCGAAGGGATAAAAGCGGTGGGAATTCTCGATATGGAAATCTACCTGACGGGGAACCGGCTGTTTATGATCGTGGAAACGCCCCTCGATTTCGACTGGGACAGCGCCTTTGGCCGACTGGCAACGCTCGAACGCCAGAGCGAATGGGAAAATCACATGGCTCAATTTCAGCTGGTGAAACCCGGTCAGAGCTCGGCCGAGAAATGGCAACTGATGGAACGAATTTTTACACTTTAAATACCCATGAACACCAACAAATCGCGTTTACTGACCGGAGCCGACGGTCGCAATTACCTGATTCCTTTTATTTTGGTTACCTCGCTGTTCTTCTTGTGGGGCGTGGCCAACAACATGACCGACACCCTGCTGTCGGCCTTCAAGAATATCATGGAGATGTCCGATTTTCAAACCTCCTTTATTCAGATGGCTTTTTACGGATCGTATGCCTGTTTCGCCATACCGGCGGCACTGCTTATACGCAAATATACCTTCAAACATGGCATTATTGTAGGCTTATCGCTGTATGCTTTGGGGACTTTTTTGTTTTATCCCGCAGCGCAGATGGCCTCGTACGGATTTTATCTTTTTGCCTTGTATGTACTGGCCGGCGGATTATCGATTCTGGAAACTACCGCCAACCCTTATATTCTGACCATGGGGAGGCCCGAAACACAAACCCGCCGGTTGAACATGGCACAATCGTTCAACCCGATCGGTTCCATCTCGGGAATCATTATCAGCCAGATCTTTATATTATCGCAGTTGAGTGCCAACAAAAGCGAAATGTCGGCCGGGCAACTCCTGGCGGCACAGCACCGCGAACTCTCGGCAGTTACCTATACCTATATGGGACTAGGTGTTATTCTGCTGGCCATACTCCTTATCATGATTTTCTACAAAGGAATGCCTGCGTCGAAAGAAATCAGCTCGGTGAGTTTTGGAAAGACGGTAAAAACCCTGGCTCGTAAAAAGCATTATTCCTTCGGGGTGGTAGCCCAGTTTTTTTATGTGGGTGCACAAATCGGAGTGTGGTCGTACACCATTCGTTACGTGATGTCGGCACTCAACCTGGTAGATCCTTCAACCGACGAAATTATCCCGGCCAATGTAAGCGCCTTTATTTCGGAGAACACCTTCTGGAGCGGATTGTGGCAACTCGATAATACATCGACTGCCGAAAATATCGGAAACAGTTTTTACCTTACATCCTTGATATTATTCACCCTTTCACGTTTTATTTTCACGGCCCTGATGAAGTTTTTCCGTCCCGGAATGTTGCTGGCCCTGGCCGCAGCCGGAGCCATCGCCGCCTCGCTGGTCGCTATTTTCTCGACCGGCATGCCCGGCGTTATCGGACTGGTAATGATCTCCTTCTTCATGTCGCTCATGTTCCCTACCATTTACGGGATAGCCCTCGAAGGCATCAGCGAAAATGAAGCCAAAGTGGGAGGATCGTTCCTGGTGATGGCTATCCTCGGAGGAGCCCTGCTCACAGCCGTACAAGGGTATGTATCGACCGCCGCCAGCAGCGCCTACGCCTCGTACTGGGTACCGCTCGTTTGTTTTGTGATTGTAGCCTGGTACGGATTATTTGCCAATAAAGACGAAAAGGCAGCGGAAAATAAATAAACGCTGCCTACACCTGCCTCCCCCATATTGCCCAGGTGTGGGTCATTACCGGGAATCCGGCACAACGACCTTCATTCAAGGCAAACGGGGGATGCTAATTGATTTTGTCTTTATCTATAGTAGTTTGTAAACCTATTACCAAAGCGAACTGCCACCAGTTCCTGTACCAAAATATCTCGACCAAACGGTTATGCTTCTAAAGGCATACGTTCGACAGAAATAAGCAACGTTGAACGAAGCGCCATTATTTGCTTTTTTATGTTCTTGAAAATGGGCAAAGGTAAGGGTTTCGCCTAATCATTAACCAAATACTTGTCCATAGATTTAATAAATCTATCTAATTCTTTACTTTTGTATTTTTCTATGGAACTTAAAATAATCGCTTTCTTATTGTCTAAATCTACAATCGGAGAGGGTTTTAAGGTTTCAATAAACGTTTTTGCGTAATCTTTAAGCTCTTGAATTGCCTCTGGGCTATATCGTAGAATGTCAAAGTACACGGCCTGCGATATGTCATTTTCGCCAATCTGCTGGTCCTTAAAGCCTTCCGTAATACATACACAAAGAAAATACTCTTTAAGTAGCGCTCTTTGTACTGCGGTCTTTTTTAAACCTGCAGTTGTATATAATCCACAACAATTTGTCAAAGATAGAATAGACAATACCAAAATAAAATATAACCTCTTATCCATGATTAATGTTTCTTCAATTTTATATAAACAAAACAATTCAAGATTTTGTCAGGGATTTGCCCAAAATCTGTTTTAATTATGCTTACGTTAAACATTTTATCCCTCGTTACAAAATGTAATTTCTCAATTGAAACTTGTTCAATTGATATAAAATAACGATTTAAAATTTTATTCAAATCAACTCCCAATTGTGAATTCAGCAAAATTTGTCCAACTCTTTTATAATTGTTAGTAATTTTTGTTCCAAATTCCTTCATATACTGATTTGTAACTTCTATTGCCAAATCTCCAGTTGGCAATAACTCAAAACTCATATATTGCAGGTTGTCTAAGTCAAAGTCTTCAACAGATTTTCTTAAAATCATCTTCAACTCATTTACTTGCTGTTTATAAGTTGTTTTATAATATGGTACCCTGTATCCAAAATTCAATTCTGCGACTACTAAAGAATCGGATATTGACGACAAATATTTCTTATTGTTGTATTCAAATTTTATTGAAATTCTTTCCGTTTTCTTGTGCTCTAAAAAAACACAAGAAAAACAAGACGTGTCATTTTCTATAGTAACAAAATATTCTTTTTCATATAAATGATTTGTTCCCTCTTGAGGTATTGTTTTACTCACTACAATCGTATCAGTTGTATCCATTTTACAGACAGATTCGGAACTTTTAGTATTATTACAACTAAACAGTGTTAATGATACGTAAGCCCCCGATAAACTACACTAAACTTTGCAACTTTCCGTCCGGAGTTTTACAATCTCCAGCACAAAAACCCATAAATTGTTAGAGTATTA
>MKVT01000014.1 GCA_001898935.1 Paludibacter sp. 47-17 | reverse complement strand
CGCCATTTCTTAACGAACCGCTGTATACGAGAACCGTACGTACAGTGGTGTGAGGGGCTCTCCCTGTCGGTTATTTACCGGCAGGGCAGTCCACTCGATTAGCAACTGGGCGTTGATTCTTCTAGTCTGTTTTTCAGTCATTTAAGGTTTCTTTAATTGTCTTTTCAATCTGCACAAAACTGTCAACGGAGCGCAAATTTATTTTGTTTTTTTGTGGGAGGGCAACCCTAAAACCGCCCTTAAAGGCGGTTACTTGGGCAGGCTTTGTAAGCTCTTTGGCAAGTTTTGGTCGTGCGTTGGCTCGTGGGGCTTGCCAATGTGCTTACAAATAGGGAGGGCAATTCCACTATCCTCTTATGGTTTTGCCCAATGCTTCTAATAGTTGTGGATTGTCCTCTAAACCAATCTTTGCTACGGCATAGAACTCACTCATCCAATCATCTATCTTTGCAAATGCTGCATCTTTGCCTTTGGTTGCATCTTGTGATTCCCCTTTTTCTTTCAGGTAAACTGCTCTTGCCGTTTCTAATTCAGAAATCAATGTGTTTGCCGCTGTCAAGTCGTCAACGGAGATTTTTAAATGGGATAATTTACCTTGAACCGCTGTATCGGCTGATGCCACGGAATAAAATTTCTTTGCAGCTTCTAACCATTTGATATAAGTCCGTGGCATTGTTCCAGAAATTGCCAATTTGTCAGCGGTTAATGAATCGTTACGGAATACAACTTTTGCTTTCTTGCGGTGAATGTTGAATGTATATCCTCCAATTGTTCCTTTTTACTTGAAAAATCGGCGTAAGCGGCAGATGTTTCATCGTCTTCGGTTTTGTTTGCATCGTATGCAGTTCGGGTTTTTGTTAGCAATGCTTTGCCGTCTGCGATAACTGTTGAATCATAGCCTAAATCTGCCATGATTGCTGAAATTTCAGGTTGGGTTTCTGCATTTTCCAAAGCTACCCGGTACAATTCCAAGGTTGCTGTGTCTGTAAGTTTTGTGCGTGATGCCATAATTTAATTTTTAAAGGTTTATAATTTTTGAATATCCGTTCTATGTCATAATTAATATTTAGCACGTCATGCTGAACTTGTTTCAGCATCTTTCGCCACTAATAATCAGCTATTTGCAAAAAAGACCCTGAAATAAGTCCAGGGTGACGGTCTGGTTGTGACTAATTACGGACATTCAATTTTATAATTAATTACATTTGGTTTTTTCGCTTTTACAATTTTGTTTTTCAGTTTTACAATTGCGTTTTCCCCACTCACATTTTCTCTTTTCTTATTTGGAATTGTATTTTCCGAACGTACTGCAATATTTTCCTTACTTGCAAGTCTATTTTTCCTTTCTACTATTGCATTTTCCAAACTTACACCTGCTATTTTTCAACTTGATTTTGTGTTTGTAAAACTAAATGTTAAATATAACGAAAATACTTTTTGTTAGAACTCAGTTGTACTTCCATTTGTTAAAAATAATCAGCAGCAACTTTCATTCTTTTGAATGGAAGGGCATTTTGCCGAACCATACGAACAATACACACAGCAATCTCCCTGTTTTGGTTTCAGAATGGTATGGCAATTTTCACATTTATAAAAGAATTGGCAAGAATCCATGGGCATGGTTTCTTTCTTCTGAAAGTCACAATTTGGACAGCTTATTATTGACTCTAAAATTACTTCCATATCTATTTTCCAAGTTTTAATATCCTGAAAGCCCCTCTTACCACAATCAAAAATACAATTGAGCCAATGATTAAATCGGGATATTTTGATTGGGTCAACAATACCAAAATACCTGCAAGGATAACGCCCGTATTGATAATTATATCGTTTGATGTAAAAATCATGGTAGCTTTCATGTGTGCTTCTTCACTTTTTGATTTTTGTAATAAATAAAGGCAAACGGAATTGGCAATTAATGCCAATATGGAAACAATAATCATGGTTTTGAAATCCGGCACAGCTTCGAAACTGATAAATCTGCGTATTACTTCTATAAGCCCAATCAATGCTAAAGCCAGTTGAAAATAGCCACTCAGCTTTGCCACTTTTTTCTTACGGAACACAGTTGAACCGACAGCCCAAAGGCTAAGACCATAAACAAGTGCATCTGCCAGCATATCCAACGAATCGGCAACCAAACCCATAGATTTAGAAATAAAACCCGTGGTAATTTCAATAATAAAAAATGCAAAGTTGATAATCAAAACCGTCCAAAGGAGTTTCGATTGTACCGATGAATTGTCCTTGAATTCATCCGCTTGGACAACAATTGTTTCTTGGAGTTGCGACCCTAAATTGAGTTCTTTCAGGTGATTCTCAATTTCAGAGCTTTCTTCAGAATGAAAGACAGTAAGTTTTCGGTTTTCAATATCGAACACCAAACTTTTAATCATGGAAAGCCCTTCGAGTTTCATCCTGATAAGGGTTTCCTCGGAAGGGCAATCCATTTTGGAAATTTTAAAGGTGCTTTTAAACATTGTGAATGACATGTTTTAATTTTTGTTGAACCTCATTTGCAACACCTGCCAATTTTTCATTTTCAACAGATTGCATTGATGCCATCGGGTCAACGGCAGCAATTTCTGTTTGGTTTTCTGAAATTTGTTGCACGATTACATTGCAAGGCAACATCGTACCGATTTTATCTTCTTCCTGTAATGCTTTGTAGGCAAAAGCAGGGTTACACGCACCAAGTATGCGGTACTTTCTGAAATCTACCCCCAATTTTTCTTTTAGTTTTTCGTGTATGTTGATTTCAGATAATACCCCGAAACCCTCCTTTTTGAGTTCTTCTGTTACCCTTTTTACTGCTTCTTCAAAAGAGCAATTCAATGTTTTTTCAAAATAGTATTTCATCGTTTTTGCTTTTAATGTGAATTATTTAAAAAAGCAAGTTGCCCGATATATTAAGGCAACCTGCCCTTAAAGTTATAAATTATTTTTCTCCATTTCCCAAACCCGTTTTCACACGGTACACCTTTTCGACATCGGAAACATAAATTAACCCATCGCCTGGATTAAGTGTACACCCGTATTCACAGATTATAGCACAAATAGTATCAACATCTTCATCCTCTGCTACAATCTCAAGTTTAGCAATCTCACTGTCGGTAACAGAAAATTTCTGCGAAACAAATGTGTTTTCATCTTGCAGTTTTCCCGTACCTTCTGCCGAAGAAAGCGTAATGTTCTCAAAATCATTGTCGATTAAATGGTGAACAATTTCATTCACTTTATTTGGTCTTACAAATGCTTTTATTTCTTTCATAATTTTATTGTTTTAATCATCATCTCCGGTTTCTTCTTTCTTCATATCAGCCAATAAATAGTAGGCTGCATTCAAAACTATCTGTGTGTTATCAGGCAACGAATTTATCAAATGTATTTCCGTATATCCATCGTCTTTCAGTCCGGGAATAACTTCGACCATTCGGAAGGCCATACTATTTTCTTCCGCATTATCTTCATTGTCGGCATGGATTTCTTCATTTGCAGGTTCGTCCTTTTCTCGTTCTTCAAGAGCCTGATTGTCCAGTATAAAAATGTATGATTTTGTCCCCTCCGTAACAATAGCATCATTGGGCAGAGCACGGGTATATTTTTCATCGGTATGCAAATGGCCAGAAATATACATTCCCGGGATAAGCCCCGAAACTTTTTCATTAATTTTTGCATGGATATGAACTGCCCTCGAATTGGCCTCAAACTCTTTTCCAATTGCAAAAACGGTTGCTGTTAACTCTTCTCCCGGACGGTTTGAAACTGTAAAATGTACTTTCTGGCCTTCTTTTACCAAATGCACATCTTTTTCATAAACCATAAAATCGGCATGAATTGCGGTGTTGTCAGTTATTTCAAGCAGTATGTCTTTTGCATCAACATAAGAGCCTACTTTTATATTAACTTCATTTACAAAACCATTTATTGGTGAATTAATGTTTATGGTATTTGAAATATTGCCCTGCATAATTTTATCGGGCGAAAGATTCAGCAATTGCAGGCGTGATTTTAATCCTTCGTATTTTGCTTTTGCCGTATTGTATTCCGCTTTTGCCTGTTGGAAGTCTCGGCCTGCACCAACATTGTTTTCAAACAATTCTTTTTGGCGTTCAAATTCCTGTTCCAGAAATTCAAGCCTGTTGGCAACTTCGACAAAACTTTCCTGTAAGGCAATGTAATCCGGATGTTCAAGTACTGCCAATAATTGCCCCTTGCTTACCCGGTCGCCATGGAATACTTTTATCTCTTTTACATTCCCGCCAATAACGGCTGTAATATCGGCGCTGTTTGCAGGAGGTACTTCGAGTTGCCCGTTTGTCTTTACTACCGTGGTTAGGTTGCGCATTTGAAAAGACCCCAATTTTAATTTCAGGGCTTCCCGTTGGTTTTTATTTAATATCACAATGCCTTCGGGGCTATGTTCTTCGTGTTCTTCGCCTTCTCCGGCTGTTTTGTTTTTTGTGTTGCACGATATTAATGTGGCGATTGCCATCAATGCTATAATTATTTTTGTCTTCATCATTACTCAATTTTGTTGATTATTTACCTGTTATGAATTTTAATTGGGCAGACAATTCGAAGTATTCTGCCTGTTGCATTAAAAAGTCTTGTTTTGTCCGTATGGCTGCTTCTGTGTTCTGAATAAACTGGACATAGTCGATACTGCCTAAACGGTACGCCAGGTTGGAAGCCTGAATTTGTTCGTCGGCCAGAGGCAATGCTTCTTTTTGATAATAGTTGATAACCTGTTGCAAAGTAAGGTAACGGCTGATTTGCTGGTTGTACCCGGCTTTCAGTTCCAGTTCCTTTTGCTCGTACTGTTGGTTTGCAATTTGGAAGTCAATTTTTGAAGCTTTGGTTTTGCCCGATTGTGAAAAGAAAGCCAGCGGGACAGAAATACCTACTTCCCATCCATAAAATCCTGAATTGCCGTCAACCGATTGCCATTTATAACCCAAGTCTAACTTTGGAAGGAAATTGGCCTTTTCAGCTTTCCACGCCGATTCTGCTACATCAATTCCGGTTGAATAGTAATCAAGTAAAGGGCTTGCACCCAAAGAATCAGTTCCTGAAACAAGTTCAAAAACATATTGTCCTAAATCCTGAGTATTCACATCAACAGCCCCCGGATATAGCAGGTATTGGTTAAGGATTTGCAAGCTTGCCAAATAGTTACTTTCGGCTTTCCTTAAATTCACCTGCAATTCTTTGTATTTGGCCGATGCCGAAAGATATTCGATTTTTGAAGTTGCCTGTGTATTGTAACGCAACTCCGCAGCTTTCTGAAAATCGGTGTACAAGGTGTCAAGGTCTTTAAATAGTTGCCATTGCTGTTTGGCATGTACAGCATTGTACCATGCGATACTAACATCACGGATTAACGAATATTCGGTAAGTTCCTGACCGGATAAAGCTTGTTTTGTACGGCTGTTTGCAAGCTTGCTTTTAGCCGGTATGCCGAACAGGTCAATGTCTGTTTGTCCAATCCCGATTTTGTTTTGAATACCCGGTGCGTTGTTGCCTACTTCTTCTTTCCCGGTATAAATCGAAGTCGTTCCCAGTTCGTATGCCGTAGCTTTTAATGCTTCCTGTTTGTCAACTTCCAATTTGGCTGCCTTAATTGCCGGATAGTTTTCTTTTGCCCTTTCAATGGCTTGTGGCAATGTTATCGTAGAATCCTGCGCATTGGCATTTCCTGAAATTCCCAAACCTGCAATCACAACAAGAACGGTAAACATCCCTAAAGCTGTTTTTGGCATTTTTATTTTTTTAACGCCACTTTCAACAAATTTATAGAGAATAGGTAGCACAATAAGCGTCAACAAGGTTGATGTCAACATTCCTCCAATCACCACAGTAGCCAAAGGGCGTTGAACTTCTGCTCCTGCCGACGTGGAAACCGCCATAGGCAGAAAGCCCAGAATATCGGTTGAAGCTGTTAATAAAATTGGACGGATACGCCGGATTGAACCTTTTTTAATAATGTCGTTTATATGGAGTTTGCCTTCTTCTTTCAATTCATTAAAACCGCTAATCAACACTAAACCGTTAAGTACCGCAACGCCAAACAGGACGATAAAACCTACACCAGCCGAAATACTAAAAGGCATATCACGCAAATAGAGCGAAAATATACCCCCAACAGCGGCAAACGGCACAGCCACATAAATCATTAGCGTTTGTTTAAACGACTTTACAGCGAAGAAAACCAACATGAAAATTAATGCCAAAGCAAGCGGAACAACCAGCGACAAGCGTTTTGATGCCCGTTCGAGGTTTTCGAAAGCGCCGCCGTAGCGGATATAATAGCCCGTAGGTAAATCCAGCTTTTCATCTAAGGTGGTTTGAATTTCTTCCACAAGTGATTTTACATCCCTACCAGAAACATTAATCCCTACATAAGTTCGCCGGTTGGTATTGTCGCGGCTGATTTGCATTGGCCCCGGCTGATAACTTATTTCTGCCACTTCTTTTAAAGGGATTTGATTACCGTCGGGCAGGTTGACAAAAAGGTTTCGGATGTCGTCAATGCTCTGTCGATGTTCCTCGTCCAGACGCACAACCAGGTCGAACATCCGCTCGCCTTCGTATATGCTTCCGGCAACGCCACCACTGAAAGCCGATTCAACTATGGTATTTAGTTCTTTAATTTTCAGGTTATACCTTCCAAGTTTGTTACGGTCGTAATGAACGGTTATCTGCGGCAATCCGCGTGTGGCTTCAGCTTTTACACCTGCCACGCCTTCAATTCCCGAAACCAGCCCGGCAATTTCTTCGGATTTGGCTGCCAGAATTTCTAAATCGTCGCCATAAAGTTTAACCGCAACATCTTCACGTATTCCGGTCAGCAATTCATTGAAACGCATTTCAATAGGCTGCGTAAATTCAAAATTTATACCCGGCAAAACACTTACTTTTTCCCTTACTTTTTCAATTAATTCGGCTTTCGATTCGGCTTGTGTCCACTGGTCTTTTGGTGTCAATATCACAAATATATCTGCAATGTCCAAAGGCATTGGGTCCATGGGTAAATCTGCAACGCCAATCCTACTTTGGATGCTTTGAACTTCGTCGGGAAAGTTTTCCATTACGATTTGTTCCAGCCTTGTAGAGGTTTTGGTTACTTCGGTCAATGAAGTTCCCGGCTTTAAAAACGCCTGAAAAGCAAAATCGCCTTCATCGAGTTTTGGGATAAATTCGGCTCCCATTCTGGTAAACAGAAAACCACCGGAAATTAACAGCACGAATGCGATGGTAATTACAATCCAACTCCTTTTAAGCGACCATCCGATTACAGGAGTATAAGTATTTTCGAGTTTTCCAATTATTTTATCGCCCCAGGTTTTTTTGTCTGTTTTAGGTGGTTGGAGGAATAAGGCTGTCATCATCGGAATGTACGTGAGGCACAAGATAACTACGCCCAAAACAGCAAAACCAAAAGTCATAGCCATCGGGATAAACATTTTGCCCTCGACACCTTGTAAGGCCAAAACGGGTATAAATACAATCAAAATAATCAGTTGCCCAAAAAATGCCGAGTTCATCATTTTACTTGCCGAATTATAGGCAATTTCGTTTCGTTTCGCCTGGTCGAGTTTTGTTCCGATAAGGTTTTTGCGATGGAGGTAAAATATCATGGCTTCAACAATAATTACTGCTCCATCAACCAATATCCCGAAATCGAGTGCCCCCAAGCTCATCAGGTTTGCCCACACCCCAAACAGGTTCATCATGATAAATGCAAATAGCAAGGCCAGCGGAATGGTTGATGCCACAATTAAACCGCCCCTTAAATTCCCGAGGAAGATAACCAGCACAAAAATAACAATCAGCGCACCCAATGAAAGATTTTCGGCAACTGTAGATGTGGTGCTTTTAATCAGTTTGCTGCGGTCGAGAAAAGGTTTTATTACAACACCATCGGGCAATGATTTTTGTATTAAAGCCATCCGCTCTTTAACATCTTTAATCACATCATTTGAGTTTTCGCCTTTCAGCATCATCACGATACCGCCGACAGCCTCGCCCTTTCCATCTTTGGTAAAAGCACCATAACGGACAAAACTTCCGAATTTCACTTCTGCCACATCCCTGATGAAAATGGGTTGCCCGTCAATGTTTGCGACCAAAGTGTTTTTAATATCATCCAACGAACGCGTCAACCCTTCGCCACGGATAAAGTTGGCCTGAAAATTTTTCTCGATATATGCGCCGCCTGTGTTCTGATTGTTGTCGTCAAGTGCTTCAAAAATATCCGAAATGGCTAAACCCATACTTCTGAGTTTATCAGGATTAACAGCGACTTCGTATTGTTTACCCCTGCCCCCAAAAGAGTTTACTTCTACCACTCCGGGCAGCATAGCCATTTGTCGTTTTACAATCCATTCCTGCATGGTGCGCAGTTCCATGTCGTTATAAACGGTATCGTAACCGGGTTGCACTTCAAGCGTGTATTGATAAATTTCGCCTAATCCGGTGCTGATTGGCGCCATAAACGGTTCCCCAAATCCCTGTGGAATTTTTTCTTTCACTTCGGCTAAGGCTTCACTTACCAACTGCCGGGGAAGGTAGGTTCCCATATTGTCCTCGAAAACTATTGTTACCACTGACAGCCCAAACCGGGAAACCGAACGAATTTCGATAACCCCCGGCAGGTTGGCCACCGATAGTTCCACCTGGTAGGTTACAAACTGCTCAATGTCTTCGGTGCCCAGGTTGGGCGCGGTGGTAATCACCTGCACCTGGTTGTTGGTAATGTCGGGCACGGCATCCAATGGCACTTTGGTCATGGAATATATTCCGCCAATAATCAGTCCGATTGTCATCAGCCCGATAAGTGCCTTATTCTTTATTGAAAAGGATATTATTTTGTTTATCATTTGATTTCTATAAATTTTTAATGTGAATACGATTAATAATAATGATATGAGCAAATTGTTAAGATGAAACGATTATATTTTGGGAGGTTGCCAGATAGAAGAAAAATGATTTGAAAATCTTGATTCTTTGAAAGTAATATTCAAAGCAACCACTTCAACATTGGACAATAAACCATTAAAAAAAGATGGGAAAGAAAGTGTTTGGCAACAATGACAAAAACAAAAAGGGGAACGTAAATCAACATCACTTGTGTGATTTTGGCTTTGTTCCGCCAATTCCAAGGTGGCAGAATTTGTGCCAGCATGTACATCATTGCAAGGTATGGCTGTTAAAACCATTACATACACTGATAATATTACTGCTATATATTTCATCTGCAAATTCTTATTTCTAATAATTACAACTACAAAAATACTATATAGTTCGTGCAACCGAGTTGCAAACTTACTTTTTGCAATTTGAACAAATACCTTTGACAATAAAGTTTGCACTGGAAAATTCAAATCCATTGGGTAAGTCTGGCTGGGGAACAGGTAAATCTTTCATACAATACGTTTTTCCGCATTTGTTGCAAAAAAAATGAACATGTAAATGTTCTGGTTCGCAAGTGCAAAAATCTTCGCAAAGTGCGTATCTTAAAGAGCCAGAGCCATCTTCAATTGAATGAATGAGTTGATGTTCCTGGAAAGTTTTTAAAGTTCTATATAACGTTGCTTTATCAGCTTTTTCAAATTTTTGTTCTAATTCAGGCAAACTAATAGCCGTTTTTTGTTCTGTCAGAACTTGTAAAACCAACTGTCGCATTGCGGTTGGTTTGATATTTCTCAAGTTGAGTTTGTTGTCTTTTTCCTTTTTCATTTTACTAATTTCAATAATCTCGGTTTGTTCAAAGCTCAAATGTAACAATTAAGCACCGGTGCGTAGGCAGAATTGCAGCTCTTTTACAAGCCTTTGGTTTGGGTGTTGGCTTGTGGGGTCTTGGAAATGTGCTGCAATGTGGGTCAGGGTTTCCCTTCTTCTTTTTGCGGGGGGAGAAAAAACAAAATAAATTCCTCCAAGTTTGCACCGAACTTTTATAATTGCATGTCTTTTTTCGCCTTGTTGCTAACATCTTAGTGTTTTATTCCAAATTTCCGAATGCCAAAGTTATTGAAAATATCTTAATTTTCAAATACAGTAACTATTATTTATACCTCTGGCGGAAATTAAGAATAAAACAAGTTGAACGGAACCGATTGCTATGGGAAAGATAATATCCCCGGATGGCTTTTTCAGTGGCAGTGCTCTTACAATTCATGTTTGTATAGCTGATTTTACGGGTCATCACTTATTAATAGTATTAAACTTGTTCCTGTTTTGACATAGTCTTCCCTAACAGATTTTGATCATCTTTTTTTGAGAAATCATCAGATGTTAAAGAACTCATTTGAAGTCACTGTTTTAGCCAGGCTCAACAGGCAAAAGTCTCCCGACAGGATGTGAAATAAACCTCCCCATGTTACATTTTGGGCAAAGTGATGGATCTTTGCCAGTTAACAACCACATTACTTCAGAAGCTTGTAAACCGTCAAGCGTCGATAGACAGGTAGTAGTTTGTATTAGTGAAAAACATAAATCAAGTTGTGACCTTCTGTTACACATGGCCATAAATCCAAAGTAACGTATTTTACAAAAACCCGAAGGTAGCACATGTTGAACGAATCGACGAATGAACTCTCCTACATTCAATGTCATATCTTTCCGTGTGCCTCCCGATTTATTATCCTTATAGTTAAAGGTGACTTTCCCTTCACTGTAATTCACAATCCGATGATTGCTGATAGCCACTCTATGGGTATAATTACCCAAATACCGAATCAGGTTTTCAGGTGTTGCAAATGGCTTTTCGGCATACACAACCCACTTGTTTGCATAACATCTTGTTTTCAGTGTTTCAAAATCAGGCAGATTGTCAGGTAGTTTGATTTGGTGTTGGCATATACCATCGTGTATCAATCTACATAGTATACCTCTGAATACCACACTGAGTACTTTAACCGGAACGAAAAAAGTTTTAGCACTCGGAATCCATTCCATACCATCCTCGGACAAGCCACCGGCTGGCACAATGGTATGGATATGTGGATGATATGTCAGCGTTTGGCCCCAGGTATGTAATAAAGCAACAATCCCGGCCTGGGCTCCCAAATAGTGGATATTTCTTGCGCATTTTAAAAGGGCTTCTCCGGCGGCTTTAAACAACAGACCATATGCCACTTTTTGATTCATATAAAACAATCCGTGTAAACACGAAGGAATGGTAAACACAATGTGAAAATGCTTTACCGCGGGTAAATTAGCTGACAACTTATCTACCCATTGCATTCGTTTTACATACTGACACTTTGGACAATTTCGGTTGCGACACGAATTATACGACTGTACCTGATGATGACAATGATTACAACATAAGGTATGACCGCCAAGTTCACTGGTACGACAAGTCATGATATCGTACAATGCCTTTTGTTGTACAGCGCAAAAAGCATGTTCGTTCACAAAAGAATGTTGATTATCACGTAGTATGTCTGCAATCTCGATTGCATGCTTTCTGTTTTCCATAGTGGCCTTATATCGAGATTATTATGGCATCTAATGGAGAGGTAATGCTGCTGGGATTCAAACGGGCAATGTGAAGGTAAGTTGCTGTTGTTTTGAAGGAGGTATGACCCATGAATTCCTGAATCTGCCTAATGTTTACCCCGGCTTCAAGCAAATGAGTTGCAAAAGAATGTCTTAAAGTATGTACAGTCACATCTTTTTTAATGCCGGCTTTTTTGGCACTACTCATAACAACATGACTAACCATCGTCTCAGACATCTGTTTGCCCTTACTTCCTATTGGTTCAAACAAATACGTCGAGGGTCTTTCTGATAGATAGTATTGGCGAAGCACAAAAAGGGTTGTCTCAGAAAGTAAAGTATATCGGTCTTTCTTACCCTTTCCCTGTACCACCCGGACTCGCATGCGTTGTGAATCAATGTCTTTGAGGGTCATTTGTATCACTTCCATTTTACGCAAACCAGCCGAATAGGTAAGCATGATAATCGCTTTGTGTTTGAGGTTAGAAGTGACCGATATCATACGTCCAATCTCAGAAAGCGATAACACAACAGGCAATTTTTTCTCTGATCTTGGTCTTTTTACATGAAATTCCTTCCATTCACGATGGCAAACATCAACATAAAATAATTTAAAGGCACTGATCAGCTGATTGATAGTGGAGACGGAGGCCCTTTTTTGGGTAATCAGGTATTGAAGGCGGGACTTGAAGTCTTCGGTATCGACTTCATACAAAGATTTCTGAATAATATGCTCCAGATTTACTAATAAAGAACAGTAGGTTTTAATGGTGCGTCCACTGTAATTGCGAATCTGCATCTCCTTGGTCAGCAGATCCTCGAAAGGTTGAAATGAGCTACTCATGATGATAATTTTTAAAGTGTTTAACACCTCAAAATTATCACGAATTTTAATTACCGGGACGGTTTAGTTCAACACGTTTATATCTACACCTCCTTTTTCTGTATCTACATATTGATTGTTTATATATCCTACTTAGTTATTCTTAATTCAAACATTAACTATAACACAATCAGCACTATACATTAGGTTTGCTGTTTTAACACATATGTATATACAGGAAATCATGTCAGCACAATATTCAATAGTCAATCAACATTTCATAGTTCATCTTAGCGCAAATATACAAATATACATTTATAAAACACAAAGAAGTGTAAAAAATATTTTATTTGACTATGTTTGATTAAGTTAAACAATTGTAAATCAGCTTGTTGTCCTGTGCTGAAAGATTGCATTTCACCAAATCCCTTAGTAAGTTTGTATCAAAACACGATCACATTAATCATTTATAAAACAATTGGTTATGACAGCATTATTCAACAATCCATTATTATCGGCACAGTCAATCAGCAAAAAAGCAGTTGAAAGGTCTGGCCAGCTACTTTACGATTTCTTCTCCGCAATGGAGGCTCAGGGTTACATCGAAGGTTTTGAATTCGAGATGAAGCCGTATAACAACGGATATGAGCTTAGATTTGAACCTGACTGCAATCTCGAGAAGCTGGAAAGTATTCCTTCTGGTTTACGGAACTACTGCTTCGGAACATATATTATCTGTTTCTATCCGGAGAGCTTTTTCAATTCCTACTTTAAAGAAGGAGGTGCGTCACTCGCATACCGATTATTCAACGGTGAATATAAAACCATCAAGGTCAACGAAGAAACCAACTGGGATACTCTGATAAACGACTTTTGGAAAGCCAACTGTTCAAAACTAAGCGAAGCAAGTGAGCTGTTAATGTCAAGGTAATCATAATTTTGAATGCTCAGAAGGGGGTGTAAATCACTCCCTTTTTTTGTGCGAAAATATTAGTTAAACAAATATAAATCAGTTAGTTATATGCGAATAGCTGTTTGCAAATATTCCCAATCCTTAGTAAGTTTGTATCATAATTAAAACACTAAAAACTAAATAGTTATGACTACGCAAAAGCAAATACATTCAGAATTAACATTCACCTACGAATTGTTTTATAACGAGTATTTCTGTGATAGCTTTACATACTTAGACGATGCCATTAGCAGGGCCAAATATATCATAAATGCTAATCCTGATTCCAAAGGTGGTTTTACCATAGTATTGAACAGCACAATTATAGCAGTATACTAATCATGGAAACCAAAACTAACAAAGCCCTTTCATTATTCAGCTCCGGTGACATTGCCGGAGCATTGAAAATCTTCAAAACATTCCGGATAGGACTAACCGCAGATGAAAGACGAATTCTTCAGATAGCCCAGGAATCATTAACCGGAAAAGAAAGCTTCTACCAGTCATTACAGCTCAATACAGAAGCAATCAAGCAAGAAGCAATACAAATCATCAAACAGAAGTATAGTCTTAAAAAAACGCTCTAACTATAAAATTTCCAGCTAACAGTAGCTAATCACATTTTAATAGAATTATCAAAAATCAAGTAAAATGGAAACGAATACAGACATCAAACCATTCTGCAACCTATATCTTTGGACAGATGTGGAACCTTACGAAGTTGTAGAAGTAGTCAGCCCGAAAAAAGTAATGATCCGAAAAATGGATGCGGTGCTAAAGGTGGCACCTCAAACTTTCCATCAGGGTGGTTTTGCTGCCCACTGCGAGGATAACGATTCTCAACGTTGGGAGTGTACCAGTAATCCGGATTATCCACTTGAAACAATCACTCTTACCAAAAACGGCTGGGGAAAGCCCGGCAGTCATGGAAGGTATAAAATGAGTGATAAGCCAGTGAAGTTTTATGATTATAATTTTTGAAAGCAATGAAAACAGTCAATGTAGTAGTAATGGATTATTCATGCTGTAAGGTAACACACCTACAAAACATCATCATACCCGAAGAGAACGACGTTGTTGAAAGCACCATGATTGAAAATTACCTTTCGGATAACGGATTCCACCTTTCCAATTGCAGTTGGATGTCGAGTGAGGATGAAATCGAGTTTGAAATGTAACCTTATGGATATGTCAGGATAATTCAACGGAACTCATTCAATATCAAATTGTTGAGATTATGTTTAATTAACAGAAAGTGCTTGTCAAATAAGCATTTTCTGTTTTATTTTTGTCTGAAAGAATTTATTAAAATACTTATTAAGTATCCATGAACGAGAAGATTTTAGCGCTGTTGACTAATAAATTCACACAGGCACGAAAAGACGGATTGCAGCAGTTGGCACGCTCACTGGCGTTACAGGTTGCTGATGAATCCGAAGCACAGGCACTCATCGACAAACTAACGGTCGAGAAAGTTACTGATTTCATCAAAGAATGGAGACGTGAGGTTGATTCGGAAGTTTCCAATGCCAACAAAACCTTTGAGAGCACACTACGCTCGAAGTATGATTTTGTTGACAAGAAACACCAACCGGAATCACACAAAACCGAAACTTCCAAACAAGAAACTCCTGACGAGGTAGCCGAGATTATCAAACAATCCATTCAGGCTGCCGTACAACCCCTTCAGGAAAAAATCTCACTTCTTGAGAACGGAAAAATCACCGATTCACGTAAGCAAACTCTCGAGCGTAAACTCAAAGCAGCTCCGGAAGCATTTAAGAAAACTGTAATGAGCAGTTTTGGTAAGATGCAATTTCAGAATGAGGAGGAGTTCAACTCTTTCATATCTGAAACCGAGCAAAATCTTGAAGCATTTACGCAGGAGGCTGCAAACTCCGGATTGGGAAGCTTCCCCCGCCCTGGCATTCCTGCAGGGACTGTTTCTCAGGAATCGGTTACTGCCGACATTAAAGCCTGGGCAGGCACCCGACAGGAATAACTATCAATCATTTATTCACTTTTGAAATTTAAGCTATGCAGATTAAAAAAGAATATGCACGGGCTGGAATTCCTATTTGGCAGAGTAAAAACACTCAGGTTGCCCAAGGTGGTTATTTGCTGCATGATTCAGCATTTAGCACCGAAGGTACAGTTGTTCCTGCCGGAATTCCAATCGGTTTTGACGATACCACACGCAAAGCAAAGGTTGGCAAGTTTGCAGTAATGCAGGCAAGCGCAACCGCTTCTGCTACTGATTACAAAGTAACCAAAGGGCACCGGCTCAAAGTTGGTATGGCTCTCACTTGCGGTACAGCTTCCGGATCACAAAACATCACTGAAATCAACACCACCCATCAGGATTACGATGTGGTGAAACTCTCTGCAACGCTGGGAGTTGCTTTTTCGGTTGGAGATGCTTTGTATGTGAACGATGAGGGTTACACCCAACTCAAAGGCTTACTTTACGAGGATGTTGTCATAGACTCTAACGGAGTTGCTGATGTTGCCGTAGTGCTTCGGGGAACTGTTTATGCACGTAGGATTGTGCCGGTTCCGGAAGCTATTCAGGCAAAACTACCTCTTATTATTTTCTCACAATCTTATTAAGGAGGATAACATATGTCTAAAATACAATCCATTTTTGGGGTATATGCAAGCAGTTTGCAGGCTATCATCGACAATAGTCTCGACCGTTTCGCTCCTAACTGGTATCCTAAATACTTTGGTTGGGCTCCGGCACAACAAACCCTTACCTTCACTTCGGTGGTAGGTGCAAGCCGTATTGAAGCAGCCGCTTCGATTGTCAATCGTTCTTCGGAAGCACCGTTGAGGGCTCGTTCAGAAATGAGCAAGTATCAGGGTGAAATTCCTGCTATTAAGCAGAAATTCTCCATGCGTGAAGGTGATTACCGTGATTTCCTTGCTCTTCAGGCATCGAGTCTGGATGAAGCAGCTAAGAAAGCCCAGCTGTTGGACTTCTTATTCGATGATGTGAAGAAAGCCGGAAGTGCTCCACACAAACGTTTGGACATTATGGTTCTTCAGGCCATCTCTACCGGAAAGATTTCGCTCACTGTGGATAACAACCCAGACGGTATCATCTTAAAGGAGGATTTAGACCTGTTGATGCCGTTGGATAACAAGCTTTCGGTTACTACCACTGCTGAACGCAAGTGGCGCAATCCGCTTACTTCCACACCACTTACCGACATTACCAATGTTGTTACTCAGGCCCGACTGAAAGGTCACTCGTTTGAAAAAATTCTGATGAGCATGACGCAGGCCATGCAGTTGGCTAAAAGCAAGGAAGTGATTGATAGCTTAATCTCTTTCAATCAATTGCAAAAAGGTGCTGCAATTGCTACTATTGCAAAGGTTAACGAGTACCTGCAGGCCAACTTACTTCCACCTATCGAACTGGTAGATGAAGTGATTGGAATTGAAAAGGATGGTGTAATCAATACTATTCGTCCATGGCAGGAAGGAAACATTTCTTTCATTCCATCGGGTAAGCTGGGAGTAATCAAAAACGCTGTTTGTCTGGAACAGATGCAGCCCGTTCAGCACGTAAACTATGCCGTTTACAACCGAGCATTACTCAGCAAATGGCAGGAAAACGACCCGTGGGCAGAATTCACGGCTGTTGAGTTGAATGCTTTCCCGGCATTTGAAGCCATCGATAAGGTGTACATTCTGAATGTGGATTAATCTATGACTACAAGGCAATACCTGCAAATAGCTCTTTCAAAGTTTGAAGTTGGTGATTCGTTGATTGATTTAATAGTTGTTGAGAACAGTCTTGACCCGGATTCCGATGTGTGTGTTGATGATATAAAGCGAGCGATTCATCGGAGTCTGGGCACTTGGTTGCCTGTTCAGGCATCTGTTTCAGAGGGAGGTGTATCAATGACATGGAATTTGGATGCTATAAAACTCTACTATTCATCTCTGAGTCGGGAATTGGGCTTAGAGGATGTCACAAAGCCAACCATCAGGGATTATTCAAACATTTGGTAGCATGAAGGGATTTGTTCGGGCGATGTATCAAACCTTAGGAGGTATCAACGAGGATGGAGAACCTATTGCAGCAGTAAAGACATGGGGAGAATATATCCCCTGTCAGTACGCTGCCAATACGCTTTCCAACAAGGGGGTTTACGTGGGTAAAGAGTTTCAGGAATCATCCTTTACCATCACCCTGAAGGATATGTCGTTCAAAGCAGATTTCATTCTACTTTCCAACTCCAAAAAGGAGCTGGTATGTGAAAAGCAGGTATTAAGTCTTGAAGTGTTGGAATCCGTAAAGCGTGTGAAAATTACCGTGTGATGCCTATTCAACAGAAAACACCACAAACACTCATTGATGAGTATTTAGCCAAACGTCTGAAAGAGCGGGAGGCCAAACTCATTTATATGCTTGAATATGCAGGTGTCCTTTGTGTTCGGGAAGCAAAACTCAATCCCGGCTACATCGATCAAACGGGTAATTTACGCAGCTCTATCGGATATATGATACTAAAAGAGGGAAGAGTTGTTAGCAGGTCAGGCTTTCATCAGGAAAAAGATGGTGATGATGGTGTAAAAGAGGGAAAGAATTTCCTGAAAAGCCTTATTGCCAACAACCAAAAAGGGTTGGTTTTGATAGTGGTTGCCGGAATGAATTACGCAGCTTATGTGGAGACCAAACGCAACGTCCTCAAAAAATCAGAATTACTGGCAGAGGAGTTAGTGCCCAAATTATTACGGCAGTTAGGATTCAAAGTGCAATGAAAAAGACCGGAAGTACATTTGAAAAGGAAGTGTTTCAGCTCATCAGGGATAGCCCGCTTAAAACGGCTATTTCGGGCGGAATATACCGTGATGGAATGCGCCCTTTCAACTCTCATCAGGAGGATGCGATTGTCTCATTTCTGACAGGTATTGATGGCCAATTCCAGCGTGGGATTGTAAACATCAATATCTTCATTCCGGACATTGAGTTTGGTGGTCAGAACAGGGTAAAAAACATCGCCCGGTGCAATCAGATTGAGGAGTTGTGTCAGGGGGTTATTTCATCCCTCAAAAAGGATGGATATCGCTTTTCGCTGGATTCACTTATCCAGACTTTCAAAGCAGAAGAAACCGACCAACACTTTGTAAATGTGAAGTTGAGATTCGATTACGTGACATTTTAAAATTTTGAAGTTATGGCTTTATCATGGGGAAAACCAAAAATAGAAGTAGCACCGTATGTTGATGGTGCTTTGCCTGCTTCTCCTGCATATACTGCATTTCCCGAAGTTCGGGAGGATAGTGCACGTCTTTCCACTACCAAGGGAAAGAAAAGGGAAGCAAGGGCAGAAGGAGGTGATTTAGTGGATATGTGCTATTCCAAAAACTCCTACACTTTCGAGTGTGAGGTATTCGTTAAGCCCGGAGATACCCGGCCCATCGAGGATAACGATGGTGTGATTGCAACCAAATATGCAATTCGTTTAACACCGGAAGACCCGACAGCAGAAGGATTCTTGTTTGAAAAAGCACTGGTAAGTGTGGAAGAGATATGGAGTTCGGCTGATGGAAAGCTCATCAAATACACTTTTGAAGCACTCAAACCTGCAAATGGTAAGATGTGCAAACCTTATACGGGATCGGCTGTATAGCCTCTTTTTTAGCGGGGGAGAACGACGGTTGTTCGTCTGTTTATCAGTAACAGAAGGTTGGTGGTTCGATTCCACCCCTCGCAACTATTTTTTTATGAAGGGACGATATGCGAGTTGAAGAAAAAGTAGCAAGTACAATTTTTCAGGAAGCTGGAAAAATCATGATAGGCGGTAAGGAGTATCCAATGGCTCCACCTACTACTGCCACACTTATTCAGGTGTCGAGATTGATTTCAAAACTACCGGACATCAAGCTCGAAAACGATGAAGTGTTTTTCGGGTCACTAATGATAGCCAGAGAATGCCAGATTTTGGGCAAAATAGCCGCAATATTAATATTGGGCGTCGACAGGCATATTTTTTATCATTCCGAAAGAAAAACGCTCTTAAATCGCCTTAAAACTCCTCATGCCCGAAAAGTTGATGAACTGGCCGATAAAATTCTTTTTGAATGCCGGCCAAGCGAAGTGAATTCTTTCATCGTAAACCAACTATCAAAGATGGAGATAGGTGATTTTTTCGGGCTTACCACTTCCCTTTGCGAAATAAACATTCTAAGAAAAACAAGGGGGGTGGTGTAGAAAACGACAGTATCTGGTCACTGGTTGCCGGTATGGCCAAAAACTTTCCACAACTAACTTTCAACGCAATTTTATTTGAATTAAGCTACGCCAATCTTGTACTGTACAGTGCAGTATTGCCAACGTATGAAGAGGATAACGGTGATATTGATGCTGATGACCCACGAAACAAACATCTGATAAGGAGCATGCTGTATGATTAACGATTCCGGAAAAATATGGTACTCAACAGGTATTGATAATTCCCAATTACAGAAGGATGCTGAAAAAGCCAAAGGGCTTATCGGTGGCATCGGCCAAAAGGCGGTTGATGAGGGTAACAGGATTGATAATACCCTTAGCAACCTTAGCCGGGCTGTTGCAACTGTTTTTACCATTCAGCAGGCAACCAATTTTGCCCGTGAGATAGCAAACGTCAGAGGAGAATTCCAACAGTTGGAGATCGCTTTTACCACCATGCTCAGAAGCAAGGAGAGGGCAGATAAACTCATGCTGGAAGTTGTGGACTTTGCAGCGACCACTCCATTCGACCTTCAGGGGGTGGCATCGGGTGCTAAACAGTTATTAGCTTATGGATTTACAGCAGATAGTATCCGTGAAAATCTCACCATGTTGGGTAACGTTGCTGCTGGTGTTGGTTCGCAGATTGGAGATATAATCTACCTGTACGGAACACTTAACGCTCAGGGTAAAGTGATGACCAAAGACCTGATGCAATTTGCAGGTCGAGGAATTCCGATCTACAAAGAGCTTGCAGCCGTACTTCAGGTAACAGAAAAAGAAGTGATGGACTTAGCATCATCCGGTCAGCTTTCCTTTCAGCATGTCGAGCAGGCTTTCAAAAACATGGTGAGCTCATCCGGAATGTTTCACAATCTGATGCAGGAGCAATCCAAATCCATCACAGGGCAGCTTTCCAACTTACGGGACTCCATCGATCAGATGTTTAACGAGATGGGTCAATCATCGGAAGGTGTAATTACAAGTGCTATTTCGGGTGCTTCGTATTTGGTGGAAAACTACCAAAAGGTGGGAGAAATTATTGCATCCCTTGTTGCCCTTTATGGAACCTACAAGGCTGCTGTGATGGTATTCAATGTTGCTCAATCCACATCCATCGCTTTAAGCAAGGGCTGGACAGTTGCTGAGCTGGCAAAGTTCAAAGCGCTGGTAATGGTTGAAGGAGCTCAAAAACTCCTCAATAAAACCATGCTGGCCAATCCTTATGTTGCAGCAACAATGGCTGTTGTTTCACTAACAACTGCTTTAACCTTTTACGCCCGCAGTGCAAAGAAAGCCCAATCAGAAACTCAAATGCTGGGCGACATTACAAAGGAAGCGGAGACTAATATCAAAGCGGAGATTACGGAACTTTCAGGCCTTAGAAAGGTGCTGGATGATTCCACTAAGGGTTATTCCGATAGAAAGAAAGCACTGGATAAAATAAAGGAGATTGTACCCGAATATCACGCATCACTCACTACCGAAGGGACGCTGATAGATAATAATTCCGAAGCACTGGATAGCTATGTAAAGAAGCTCAAATACACCGAACAGGTACGAATCGCTGTTGCTAAACAGGCAGAAGCTCAGGAGGCACTCGATAGCTGGAAAGCCAAAAATAGGGATGTTCTTGCTAATGCAGTAGCTAAAAAATACGGTGGTCGGGAGAATGAGATGTTTGCCGGAGAAAAGGCGGCCATGGACATCTACAAGCGACTTTCGGATGAGGCACACAAATACTCACTGGTGATTGATAAGCTTCAGGAAGAAATGCTTAAGGTAACTCCTGACAGTCCTGATTTCACAGCACCTGAAAAGGAGGATAAAAACTCAGCTAAACTACTCGATCAGATTAAGAACGAAAAGATTGAAATCCAACGGACAAAGGAGGATTTATACTTCAAACGTGTGGAAGCAGAACTCGAACTATTGGAAGATGGTTCTGCCAAAGAGCTGGCTCAACTGGAACTTAATTTCCGTCGAAAGATTACCGAAATCAACCGACAGGAGGATGAACTTCTTCAGGTTCTTCGCAATCATGCCAAAAAGGAATGGGAAGCAAAAGGTGGTCAGGGAACTTTTAACGAAAACTCCATCACTCTACCTAAGGAGCAGGCCGATGAGTTTGAACGCATGAGGGATGCCGAAAGTAAGGCTTACGACGTTGCCCAGGGTAATGTGTACAAAAAACTCCTTGTGAAATACCAAACCTATGCTGAACAAAGGAAAAGCATCGAGGAGAAGTTTCAAAAGGACATTGCCGAGCTTTCAACCAAATTCGGAGCTGATAGTTCGGCTGTAAAGGTTGCCAACGAGCAAATGAAGCAAGCACTCGATGAGCTGGCCAAAGAAGTGCTTCAGGATAACGGTTCCGGATTGTTGGACTTATACCTTTTTGGTGATGGAACGGATTTTCTCACTTCCAAAATCAAAGAGGCACTTCCGCTATTCAAGGATATCACCAAACTATCCTACAACGAGCTTTCAAAGGTTAAGGAAATCATCGGTAAAGTGACTTTTACCGACGAGCAGTTAGCACTGTTTGAAGAAGCTGGTATCGATGTCGAGAAACTCAAAACGGCACTGGATGAAGCTAAAGAGTCAGCCGATGAGATGCTGGATGTTAAGGCATGGGAAAAGGTTGTTGAGATGGCCCGAAAACTTTCTGATTCACTGGGTGAGTTAGGAGACTCACTTTCTACCTTTTCAGGAGCACTAGGTGAAATCGGAAAAGCTATTTCCGGCATATCAGGTAGTTTGGATGATGTGCTTACTGCATTTGATAAAAACGCTACTTCAACGGATATCGTCAGTGCTGGTATTTCCGGACTTTCCACACTGCTTTCCATGGTAGGCAATCAGATAGCTGAAAACAAGCAGGCTCAGGAGGACTGGAATCAAAAGATACTCGAATCAGCTCACAACATGTCATTGGCTCGCATCGAGATGGAAGCCTATAGGGAATCCAACATCTTCGGTGTAGAAAATCCCTATGCAAAGGCTATAGCCGGAGCACGGCAGTATTCATCTGCTATGCTGGAGCTCAAAGCAACTGCCAACACTCTTTCTCAGGGACAGGTACAAACCGGAACCAAACAACAGGTAGATGCCGGCAATGTCGCTACAGGAATAGGCGCAGGAGCTGCCATAGGCGCAGCCGTGGGCTCTTTTATCCCTGTAATAGGCAACTTGCTGGGAGCAGCTATTGGTGCTGTTATCGGAGGAATAGCAGGAGCTGTAACCACCAAAACAGTTCCGGTATTTGAGACACTGGCTAAAACCTATGGTGAGATATTCGACAAAGATACTTTCGAACTCAACCCTCAGATACTGGCTGATTACGATAAACTGGATGAAGCAACAAAGTCTATCATTGATAACTGGCAGGAGATAGCCGATAAAGCCCGGGAAGCGCAGGAGCAAATGCGTCAAACCTTCTCGGATCTGGCCGGAGAAATTGGCTCGATGCTTTCCGATGAGCTGGTAAATGCTTTTCGAGGTGGAGATGTCTTCGGGGCTGTTGATTCCTTCAAAGGTAAAGTGACAACGGTAATAGAGGATATACTTTCACAATTCATTTTTGCTCAATACTTCGAAGGATTATTCAATAATCTCGAAAAGGAGATGATGGATAGCTTTGGCTATGATGGAGACCAAAATATTGTGGATGATATTGTTCGGTTTTCGGAAAGTTATAAAAATGCTTTGGGAGAATACTCTCAGGCAATGACAACGGTACAGGAAGAACTGGCCAAACAGGGCTTCGATATTTTCACCAATGCCCGAGTGGGTGCCAGCAAAGGTTTTCAGTCGATGTCTCAGGAGTCTGCCAATGAGCTAAACGGCAGGTTTACCGCTATTCAGGCGCATACTTATCAAATCTCAGAAAGCATTAAAAGCTTGCTGATAAACAGTGCTCAATCACTGAAATACTTATCGGGTATTGAAAGCCATACTTCAAGGCTTGAAACGATAGAAAAGTTTCTGGGTAGTTTAAAGTCAGGTATCGATGATATTAACATCAAAGGAGTGTACATAAGAGGATGAACGGTGTTTTTATTGTTAATGGGATTAGTTCTGAAAGCATGGGTGTTTATCTGATGGAGGACAGCTATGCTTCACTGCTTTCTTATCCACCACTAAAGGAACCACTTCAAAACAGTTGGGCAGAAGAAGATGGACTTGAAGTGGATTTGTCAGCTCCAAAGCTGGATGTTGCAATCCGCAAATTACACTTCATTTCACTTTCAGGAAGGATTGATGAGTTCATAGCAACGCTTTTATCCACTACTAAATCAGAGTTCATGTTTCCGGATTTAGGGCTTAATATCACACTTCGTTACATGGATTGTGAATCGTTTGAGCTGTATTCCGGTGCTGTGTTTACGCTTACTTTTTCCCAAGATGTGCCCATTGATGGATATACCTACACTTCACCATACTGGCTCAAAGTAGGTAGTCAGGGTGTTTCAATTGATGGAGTGGATTTAAGTTCCTACGGTATTCAGGTGTTGGAAAACACGCTTTCAAATACCCGAAAAGCTCCGGCAGCAAAAGAGGTAACCCTCATCAACTCTCTTTCACTTCATGGACAAAAAGTCGATGAAACAAAACTAAGGAGGAAAGCCCGGGAAGTAACCCTTCATCTTTTTCTCCGGTGTGAGTACGATTATCAGTTCCTTACAAATTACCATGCTTTTCTGCACGACCTAATACTTCCAAAGGAAAGGGATTTGGGGGTTGATGGCCGGATATATAAATGCTATTACAAGCGCTCTGAAATAAGGCATTTTACACTTGGAAACGGTGTGTGGTGTGAATTTGATGTTGTGTTTTGCTTAACGTAGGATATGAAGTTATTTGATAAAGGTGGTGATGAAATAGTTGATTTGATTGTAGGGGATGATAGCTACCGGAATCGAAGAATTATGGGGGAGGATTCCATCACCCTCAAAGTACAGCTATTTGAACATATAGAAATCCCTGTTGGTGCATACTGTTTGCATCAGGGGGAAACTTATACCCTTTTACGGCCTCAAAATATAAGGAAAAACCACACCCGCAGTCTTGAATATACGCTTATTTTGGAGGCTTATGCCGCTAAACTGGGGCTTTATAAGTTCAGGGATACAACAACAGGAAAGCTGAAATTCTCACTCACTGGTAAGCCTTCAGATTTTATGGCCATGCTATTGGACAACCTCAATCAAAGGGAGCCGGGCTGGACTTTGGGTACTTGTATTGAAGCAAGTGAGAAAACCATTTCTTTTAATCATAACAACTGTAACGAAGCATTGAAATTCATTGCAGATGCTTTCGAAACAGAATTTGAAATAATTGGAAAAATCATTTCTCTACATAAAGTAGAATATGGCAAGGAATCTCCATTGGCTCTTTCCTATGGCAAAGGGAACGGCTTTAGAACGGGAGTAAGAAGGGAGAATTTCGAGAACTCTAACGCAATAGATATTCTCTTTGTGCAGGGAGGAACCCGAAACATCGATGCCAGCAAGTACGGATCAACAGAGCTTTTACTTCCTAAGAGCCAAACACTCACCTACGAAGGTAGAACATACCAAACCGATGAATCCGGACTATTCGTTAGTCAGGCGGATAAGACTATTTCTTTCAACGTGGAAGATAGCCTGGACTGTGCTCACTTCTATCCATCACGGGTTGGAAAGGTTTCTTCAGTGGTTGTGGTAAATGCCTCAAAGAATTTTTACGACTTTATCGATGCCACCATTCCGGAAGAGCTGAACTACAAGGACTGTCTTATAGCTGGTGAAAAAATGACTGTCGTTTTTCAATCCGGAATGCTTGCCGGAAAGGAGTTTGACTGCGACTATTCTCATCAGGATAGAAAATTCCAGATTGTCCCTCAGGAAATTGATGGGCAGATAATGCCTAATGAAATCTTCAAACCTGTTATCGATGATTCCTATGCTATCTTCGGGATTTCACTACCTGAGGCATACATATGCAATAACTCTGATAAATCGGGCTCTTCATGGGATATGTTCCGTGAAGCTGTCAGATATTTATACGAGAATGAAGACCCTCGTTTTTCCTTCACAGGTGAGCTCGACCCGATTTGGGCAAAAAGGCAATGGCTGGAAATAGGTTCAAAAATCCGATTGGGTGGATATGTGGCTTTTACCGACGAACAGTTTCAGGCGGAACCAGTGCTGATACGCATTATTGGCATTAAGGATTACATCAATTCTCCTTACAGTCCTGAGATAGAACTTTCCAATGTGACTATCGGAGGTGGCTTTTCCAATACCATTAAAAAGCTGGAAACAACCGAAGTCGTAGTGGAACAAAAACATCAAGAGTCTATACGGTTTGCAAAAAGGGGATTTCGTGCAGCGCAAGAAACAACCGAACTACTCAAAGATGCTTTCTCCAACTTTAACGGCTCGATATCCCCCGTAACCATCAGTACGATGCAGCTTTTGGTTGGTGATGAAAGCCTGCAATTCCGCTTTGTTGATTCAAGTGATACTTCCATCGAAGTAAACCACCTTATTTCCTTTGATGCCGGAACTAAGATTCTACGTGCAGAAGCAGGGGTTATTCAGCACATGACTATCGGGGTTGAACAGATTTCCACTTCTCACAACCGGAAAGTATGGTTTATGGAAGCATATCAGTCGCCCTATTTGGATAAACCGGACACGGCATACTACTTATACGCCAAAGTTGAGCGGGATGGGGATACGGGCGCTTTCCTGCTTTCAGAAAAACCAGTAAAGATGGAGGAGTTCACCGGATATTTTCATCTATTGGTGGCCATTGTTAACTCAGAATATCAGGGAGACAGAAGTATCGCCACCTTGTATGGATTTTCAGAAATTCTGCCCGGGAGGATTACAACAAAAAGGATAGTTTCATCGGATGGAAAAACCTATTTCGACCTTCAAAACAACCAGATTGGAGGGAATATAAAATTCATCTCAACGGATGGGGATTACACCGATATTAACGACAAGATAACCGATGTAGAAGAAAACGTAACTTATAAAGTAGAGATTTTCAGCACAAACGGAAATACATTTCGTAATGATTTAATTGATACTACTCTTATAGCGATGGTTTACAGAGGCAAAGAAGAAATTACATCAACTCTACCTCACACAGCCTTTCGATGGGTGCGTCAATCAGACAATCCCGATTCAGACACAATTTGGAATCAAAGGTATTCAACTTTTCATTCTCATGTGCTCGTAATCAACAGCGATGATGTTGATGGTAGGGCTGTATTTAATTGTCAGGTAAGCATTTAAAAATTTTCAATCATTAAATAAGAATATGGCAAAATTAGTTTCAACAGGACAAATTACCATCGTTGATAATAACGATGCAAGGCCGATAACGGCATTTATCACTGCTAGTCAGGGAACACAACAAATCTACACAAAGGATGAAAGCACAGTTACCTCAGTTCCAAACTGGTCATCGACTCCCAATATATTAAGTGCTAAGGTTTATGTTGGTGGTACTTCTTCGGCAGTTGATGTAACAGCACAGTTAGCAAACAGAAAGTGGTCGAATGATCTTAATACATCTATTGGAAGTGGAACAACCCTGACAGTAAACACAAACATGGACCCGGTTTCTGCTCCATCTAAAGTGTACTACTTTGAAGCTGACTATACCGATCCTATTACTGGACTGGTTTCTCATATTATAGCTCAAATCACACTAACAGTTGTCCGTACTGGTACCAATGCTGTATATCTCTTACCAAGAGGAACGACTGCTATTCAGCAAGCTGACGGGAGTACTAAAAATGTGGCAGTAGTTTGTGTTGACTTGGTTCGTGCAGCAGGAATTGACACCTCGGGTATTACCTATAAATTCTACGAGTCAAATGGTACGGTTCAGGTTACTACCTCCATGAATACGAAATACGGAATGAAAACCACTTCCACCTCATCTGCTCCAACAGGAACGGCATCGGACATTGGAAGTAATCTGCCGGCTTCCAATGCCTGGTCAGCGCATAATACACTGGTTATTCACGAAACGGCAGTTGCCGATATTGCTGTGTTCCGTGCTGAAGCTAAAGATGCTGATGGCAATATCTATCAGTGTTATTTTACTATTTATGATGTTTCTGATCCATATGAAGTTAAGCTCATCTCTACAGCCGGAGAGAAACTTCAAAACGGAGTAGGAAGTACAAATATCTATCCCATGGTTTGGAACGGAGCAAGTCAACTGAGTTTGGGTGATACTGCCAACTGGTCGTTCACGTGGTTTTTCTACGATGGCGCTGCTCCTGGCAATCGTGCCGGATTTATTGATACAACCCGAACAGCCGTTGCAGGTGGACGAAGTATAACGTCAAATACTGCTGGAGCAGGTAGTGTGATAACATATTCGGGTGCTGCAATCACTTTTGCTGCTGGTGATATGGTGAAAATTGTAAAGGGAGATGGAACCGCCAAATACTATGAAGTAGCAAGTGGAACAACTACATCCAACCTTACATTAAGAACCGCTACAGTTTCAACATTCCTAAATAGTCCATGGCCTGCTGCTTCGATTACATCCAATGAATTTGCGGGAGGTAAACTTTATGTGTGTACAGGTTCGGGAAGCACTGCCGGAACAAGAACAACAACGGGTACTGGTTCTTCCAACTTCATCACGGTAACAGGTGATGAAATTGATGGTAAAGGAACCATTATCTGTGAAGCAAATCGCCCATAATTATTCTACGAGGGCTGTTGAGTAGCAGCCCTCTTTTTTTACGAACAGACTTTTTACGTTGACATGTCCAAATTAGTTAGTACTGCACAAATAACACTTACAGATCAGAATGACTATATTTTTACAAGTTCAATTCCTCCAGCAAATCCGATTACAGGATTGACCTTGTGGATTGATACTTCAATTACACCTAATCACTTAAAGCGATGGAATGGCTATGATTGGGAAATAGTGAATGATGTGAAGATTGGAGGGACTAACTTACTTCCTAATTCAAGTTTTGAAGATAAGATCAACTTGTGGACAGTTCATGGGCCAGATGTCGTTCAAAGTGTTACTGGTGGATATGACGGAGGTTTGTGTATTTACATTCCTGGGGTAGGACAGGTAAATGCTGGATTATATCTTCCGCATGTTACATGTGAAACTGGACAGGTATACACCTTCAGTTGCATGGTTAAAGTTGTCTCGGTTGGTATACGTGTAAGTCTTGGCTGGAGAGATAGTTATAATTCGTCAATCCAAGGTCAACTGGCAAGCTTACCACTAAATACATGGCGAAAGGTTAATGTTACATTTATGGGTGATGGTTCAACAGCGCCAATTTATTTAATTTCGACAGGATATAATCTGTACATCGATCATGTGAAATTGGAGAAAGGCAACACAGCAACTGACTGGTCACCTTCTCCACATGATACAATTAAGATTGCAGGCAGAAATCTTTTAACAAACAGTGGTATGCCAATAACGAGTAGTGCCTATCTTGTTAAAGAATATCAGGTAACTTCACTATCTGTAAATGAAAAATATACGATTGTTATAAAAGCAATTGTTGCTATTGGACAAATGTTGGGAGTTTATTGGAACGGAGGCTTTAATCTTGCTAAAATTTTCAACAGACAAGAAGGTGAAAGCCTGTATTATGCTCATATTACCAGCCCTAATTCATTAACAAGCAATTCTCTTTGGGTGTATAATTTGCCAAATTCGGGTGCACAAATGACAATCAAATTTGCATGTTTGTACGAGGGGCATATTTCACCTCCTATTGACTGGTCGCCAGCTCCTGAAGATATGCTTTTACAGCTGAATGATATTTCAGATGATAACAAACTTACACCTGATGAAAAGCAAAGGGCTTTAAAGGAATGGGAATCAATACAGAGTGAAGTTAGCCCTATCAGAACTCAGGCTGATTTATTCAAAGTCAGTCGTACAATCTATGATGCCGTATATTCTACTTTACATTCATACATTACACCGTTATTGTCAAATCTCACTACAACGAGTGATATCGTTGGCTCAACATTCAGATCTAGGTTTAATGAATATTACACTGCAAGAACAAATTTATTGTTAGCCATCAGCAAGCAGCAAATGGACAATGTTGATAACATCATTGTAGGTGGTGAAAATCTCTACAACGACAGCAAAGAACTGTATGTTTGGTCTCCTGGAGGTTCAACACCAACAATAGCAAGGAACACTACAAATACTCCAAACGGATTTGAATTTTTATCTTCAGATGGCGGAAATGGTGTTGATGTGAGAATATCAAACGTAATACATGGAAATGGTTACTACGTAGTTTCATTTTGGGCTAAAGTAATATCCGGGACTCATTCCATCAATGTGGATTTGGCTGATAATTTTGCCGGATCTTTTGTTTTGAATACTAGTTGGAAAAGAATTGAAGCTATCGCTAATGTGCAGAATTACACTCAGACAATCTACCATTTTGTGGATATTTCTACCAGCTCGTACATGACGTGTTATGTTAAAGATTTTCAAGTTCAAAGAGGTAATAAATCTACGGAATACAGAAAATCTACGGAATTTATAACTCAAGCAATTCAAGGAAGCACTGATATTAACGGAGGTTTAGTTGCAACTCATTTATTGATGCTTAAAAACAATAGTAATTCTGTTACGAGTGGAGTGTCCGGGCTAAGTTCAGACAATATTGGATTTTGGTCAGGAGGAACTTACAGTGAAGCATTAAATGGCTCTGCAAATACGTTAATCAGAAAAGATGGAAGTGGTCATTTTGCCGGAGGAAATATAAACTGGGATGTCTCGGGAAATATTGCCTTTAGAGGTTTTGTTGATGCAATTGGAGGACGAATAGGAGGAATGACAATCCAGCAAAATTCACTTGCCACATTGAATCTAAGTTTTTCAGATACTCCGGTTGAATCCATTGCCAGTCTGCTTTCTCCATCAACTGCATATTTTTATTATCAGAGCACTTGGTTTAATTCTGATATGAATACTGCACATGCGTATACACAACAACTGTATTTGACTATTGATGCACAAATTTCTTTTAAGGTAACTACAACCTCAGATGGCGACGCTAAGAGGTGGAGAGTAGAAATCATTAATCCGGATAGTCAAATAGTTTTTGCTGATACAGGTATAGGGGTCATTACTAAAAAGCTGTACACAATCAATTTGAGAGCTGGTTCTTATGTATTACATGCTTACTCAACAAGCTCAGCTATAATACCCTTGATAGCATTAAACTCAGCTTTAATTGAGGGTGCGTTTCAATCAGACTTATTGCAGGCAACCGGTTTTGTCAATCAAACTAAAATTGGGAACAATGGATTATATTCTTTTTGGAGCAATCAGCTTTATCTGTATTTCTCCAGTCAAACAGGATTTGAACTAAAAGGTCCAACGAACATGCCTGGTGTTTTAGCTAGTGGAAGTATAGATAGTTCCGGAGCTCATACAAATTATTGGGGAGCAAAGATAAACACATCAAATGCCAGTTATACAGCTACAGGCATCTATGATGTTCCGCATAGAGCAGGGTCAGTTTATCAGGTTATGATACAGCCAACCATTGATAATGTACGTGCTGTTGTTACATCAAAAGGATACAATACATTCAGAGTGCAGCTTAGAACTAACTCAGGTTCAGCAACATTGGGAAGTTTTGATTATGTGATTTTTGGGGATAATTAGGATTTATTAGAAATATTTCATAGCTTTGCACGTATAATCAAATACTAACTATTTATGAAAAAGCCTATTCTGAATTTATTTTTCATTCTAATTGGAATTGCTTTTGTAAGTTGTGATGAAGAAGTTGACCCTAAACTGTTGCCAGTTGTTAGCACGACAGAAGTTAGATCAATTTCATACTACTCAGCTCAAAGTGGTGGTGTAATCACTGGAGATGGTGGTTATGATGTAATAGCCCGTGGAGTTTGTTGGAATACTTCTCCAAATCCGGATATTAAAGGCTCAAAGACAGTCGATGCTGCCGGAACAGGAACTTTTGAAAGCTCGATAGATAGCCTTTTACCCGGCACTACTTATTATTTGAGAGCTTATGCAACCAACAAGAAAGGAACATCTTACGGATTGCAAGTTACTTTTACTACAAAAAATCTCACTTTATCTGAAGTTATTACATCTCCGGTAACATCAATCACGAGTACTTCAGCCTTAACAGGAGGTTCAATTTTTATAGATGGAGGTACACCAATAACTGCCCGTGGAGTCTGTTGGAGTATGGCACCAAATCCCACGAAAAATGATAGTACAACCGTTGATGGGGCCGGTATTGGTAATTTTATCAGCACACTTTCAAGATTGAAAACCGGCACTACGTATTATGTAAAAGCATATTCGACAAATTCTCAAGGCACTTCGTACGGTAATGAAGTGCAATTTAGAACACAATTATCAATACCAGAAGTAAGAACTTCTGCAATTACTTCTATTACATCATCTTCTGCAATTTCGGGAGGTGAAATTTTACATGATGGAGGTGAAGCAGTAAGTGCTAGGGGGATTTGTTGGAGCACATCACCAAGCCCTACTATCAATAACAGTAAAACTGTGACCGGATCAGGAGTAGGAAGTTATACAAGCACACTTTCAAATTTAAAATCCGGAACTCAATACTACGTTAGGGCTTATGCTACTAATTCAATAGGAACTGCCTACGGGAATGAATTAACCTTTACTTCAACATTAGGCTTGCCTGAACTTTCTACTATTAAAGTTACAGATATAATATCAGGCACGGCAAAGTGTGGTGGCATTATTACGCATGATGGTGGAGCCGAGATTACCTCAAGAGGTGTGTGTTGGAGCACTTCACCAAATCCTTCGTTAACCGACAATAGAACAACAGATGGAATTGGGACTGGTAGTTTTACAAGCAATTTGGTAAACTTGCAGCAAGGGGAATTTTATTTTGTCAGAGCCTATGCAACGAATTCAGTTGGTATTTCATATGGCAATGAAATCAAATTTTACATAACTAATCCGGGAGAGGTTTATAATCCTGTCACCGGAAGAATTTGGATGGACCGAAACCTTGGTGCAAGCCGTGTTGCTACATCAGCCACTGATGAACAAGCCTATGGAGATTTATATCAGTGGGGACGTGCTACGGATGGACATGAGAAGCGCACTTCTCCGACAACTACTATTTTAAGTATTCGTGATACTCCCAATCATGGTTATTTTATCATCGTAAAAAGTGGTGTTTTAGACTGGCGTACACCTCAAAACAATTACCTGTGGAGTAAAAAATACAATATTAACAATCCTTGTCCTGAGGGATTTCGCGTACCCACTGCAGATGAATGGGAGGCAGAACGTGCCAGCTGGAGTAGTAATGGCTCGGCAGGAGCTTTTGATTCTCCTCTGAAATTGCCCCTGGCGGGCTACCGCTTCCTCGGCTCAGATACGCTTTTCAATGTTGGTACCAAAGGTTATTATTGGTCAGCTGATGTGCATGGTACGTACGCTAAACTCCTGTATTTCTTCAGTAGCGAAGCGCACATAAACACCCTAAGCCGTGCGTACGGATTCTGTGTTCGCTGCATCAAAGATTAAAGCATAGCTGAACCATTTTATAAGAAAAAACCGGAACATCACTGCTCCGGTTTTTGTTTTTAATGCAATCCCTGCTTTTTCAATTCCCTATATTCAGCACCCGTTATTGGCCTAAACTTAAATGCGTTGTAGAATAATCTATACACTTCATCGTATTTCTGTTCTGCAAAAGCCAAACGAATTTTCCGTTCTGCTTCTCTTAACACTGCATTCGGAATATAGGCGATTGTGTCAATGTCATCGTTTGCTCTAAATATTTCAATAACCATATCATACGCTTCAAGTAAGTCCGGTATAAAATATCCATCAGGATGTAATATATCAGTGGCATATCTTAGTAATGCCGGTTCTTCTGAAATGGTATCTTTCCCGGCAAATCCTATAGATGCACCTAGTCCGGTTGTAGCATTCAATGCTGCATTGTAGCATCTGATATTGTTAGCTCGTTTGACGATCTCCAAATGAGTAAGATGTTCCGGGTTTTCGGAGACTCTTTGTGCAATTGCATTCGACATTTGCTTCTCTCCTTTTATTTGCAACATAGTTGTAGGGTCAAGATAGAACCCTCTTTCTTGCTCACATGATATGAGCGTAACAATCAACGAAATAAATAAAATCCTATTCATGACAAAATATATTAGTATTAAAGTAGCAAATATAGCATATATTATAATATATTACAAATAATTATTTATAAAAGTGCTTGCCGTATAAGCATCTTATTGGTAAATTTGCGATATATTTCTAATGACATGGTTAATCAAAGTGATAAGATTACTCCAAAAACCTGGATAGGCTGGGCGTTAACAATCATTTTGTCGATTGTAGGTGCATGGACTTCCATGAGTTCGAGGGTTTATTCCACGGAATCCCAAATCCGGCTTTTGGAATTACGTGTTTCGGCAGTCGAAAAGGGTTACGATAAACAGCTTGAAACGATGGTGAAGCTGAATGAACAATATAACGAAATTAAACAGTCATTAATTCGGATTGAAGGTGTGTTAAACACCAAAGCAGATAAACAATACAGACAATAGGTTATGATGAACATTGTGGGGTGGATTAAAGGTAAGCTAAAAAGCTTTCCGGAGTTGTATTCAATACCCATTGCTTTACTGGCATGGGTGATAAGCATTGAGTTTTTGAGGGCATTGGATGAAACGGTTGGTATTTATGATTCCGGAATTTTTCAGATTCCGATCTTTTCAATCATTTTACTATTCACCTTTTTATCGGTTGCATGGTTGGCAATGGGCTTAATCTTTGGCTCATTGAGAAGATTTTTGAAGGATGAATTTAAAAACGCATTTCAGCAGTTAGATGTATGGGAAAAGGTTCTATTGTCGTATATGGTGTTCTTCTCGCTTGTGTTTTCACTTGTAGCTCTTTCCTTCGTGCTGACATAAGGCAAAAGGTTGTCGGTATTTATTCAGCAGAAATTGGAGTAAGGGAACGAACCGGAAACAATGATGGTGAAAAGGTGGAGATGTATTTGAAATCATGCGGTCTGAAAAAAGGCCAGCCATGGTGTGCTGCCTTTGTCACATGGACCTTCCAGCAAGCCGGAGTTGAAACCGTTATCAGTGCTTATTCTCCTTCATGGTTCCCGGCTAAAAAGGTTATCTACACTCATGGTTCAAAACAGAATCTTATTCCGGTTCAGGCCGATGTTTTCGGTATTTACTTCTCCTCCAAAGGTCGGATAGCTCATGTTGGTTTTATTGATCAATGGGCTGAAAATTCATCTTTCTGTATTACAGTTGAAGGAAACACAAACGAAGCCGGGAGTCGGGAAGGGGATGGTGTTTATCGAAAAAGAAGGTTAAAAAAACAGATATATAAGGTTAGCAGATGGATTTAAGGATTACAAAGCTGATGATAGTTAACATACTGTTGTTGAGTGCGTGTTCTGTTCACCGGAAACCTTCACCAATTATTTCAAAACAAAGTTCAGGGGAAACTGAACTGGTTCGTAAAGTCGTTGTTGACACTGTTAACACTCAACTAAAAGCGGAGAATATCGCTACTGAACAAAGTTCGACACAAAACATTGAGTTGATCTCCATCGTTCGGGAGTTTGATACCGAAAAACCTGTTTCTGAAATTACTGGTACCCCACCAATTAAAAAAGAGTCCATTACAGCGACTCTAAGCGTTTTAAAATCACAACTCAATAATACCCATCAAATAACTTCAAGCGGCACTAGAAGCTTATCAAAATCATTTGATGAGTATTTACGAGAGAGATACAATATCGATAGCCTGGTAAAAGTTGAAGTTGCCAGTATCAATGCTGAAAAGAAGAATACCAAATTACCATATGTTGTTTTGATTGCCATTGTTGTTTTGTTTTTTTTCTTTCATACCTACATCTATAGGTTGTTTCAATTTTTAATCAAAAAGTTGTATTAACAGATTAGTTTGCGATTATGCCGAGCCTTCGTTGTGAAACGAGGGCTTTGTTTTTAATGCGCTGTATGTCAATTAGTTAAACAATATTAAACACAGAGTTAACCAACTCTAAAAGTATTGACAATACAAATATACTAAAGTAAGTTTGCTTCATAATTAAATAGCAGTAAATCAAATAGATATGAGCTTAATAACTAAAAATAAAGAAGTCGAATTACTTCTCAACCTACTTGAAGGTAATGGTTCCTTCGCTGAAAAATTCGGAAAAGATATTCCAGTGATGATTGAAAACATCAAAAAGGATTTCCCGATAGAAAACGGAACCTCAATCATAGCAGACGAGTTTAAGCACATTCGGGAGAAGGAACAGCTTCTTCAGAATTACGAGAATGAAATCGGCCAGTTGAATAAAGAACACGAAGCCCAGCTTCAGGAACTGTATATCTTCTTTCTGAAATGCGATAATGAAAAGATGTACAACAAAGTGGTAGCTGATTTAGGAGTTGAAAAAACTATCAAGCTTAAACATCAGCAACAACTTCCTTTTACAGAGAGTGAAATAAACTACATGGTCAACAAATTAAAGTAATCCACTATGCAACTCTTCAAAGTATACACAAAGGTCACAAGGCAGGGCACACTGCTTTACAATTCCTACTACTTAGTCCGGGCCGAAAATAAGCAGAAAGCCCGGGAGAAAGCAAAAGAGATAGCCTGGATTGAGCATGCACCTTCGATGCAGTCCAAACTTTCAGTCAAAACATCATTAAACGATTTCGTAAAATAATAGCAACTAATCAATTAAAATTTTTTACATCATGACAGTTTACAAAAGCCCCATGCCCGAAATTTCAATCAAGTACAAAGCAGGGCACCTTAAAAAAGCACTCGTTACATGTTCTCAACATCTTTATGAAGTATTCAAAGAAATGTACGACCAAGACACCGTCGAAATCATTGAATCTATGGTTGTCCTTTACTTGAACAATGGTAACAAAACAATAGGCTGGACAAGGCATTCATCGGGTGGAACCTGTCACACGGTAGTAGATGTGCGGATGATTATGACAGAAGCACTCCTATGCGGAGCTACCACCATTGCAATCAGCCATAATCATCCTTCAGGCCAGTTGTTTCCCAGCAAAGAGGATGAAAGAATCACTCAGAAACTAAAAGCAGCATGTGATTTCATGCAAATGCGATTACTGGATCATATCATAGTCCCGGGAGATTTAAACGGTTATTATTCATTTTGCGATGAAGGAAAAATCTAATCAATAAAATATCAGGTTATGAAACTTATAGTTCACAATTTCACACCAAACGGGCTGCAAAAAGCGCAGCCCTTAAATGAACTTCCAATCGGAATGAAAGTATATGCTTATGGAGCATTCGGTTCAGAAAGTATTTACTGCATTACAGGCCCAATGACAAAACGTGGTCAGGAGATGTGTTTGATTTCCCGCTGGAGTCCGAACGCTTACTTTGCCAGCCCCAAAAATTATCTTGATACTTATAGTAAGCCTGTTTCAAAAAAGTTTGGAATTGGTTTCTACTGGGATGATGTCGATAACCATATCTTCCCTGAATCACGAGTAAAAGCAGCTATCAGGCGTGCTGAATGGATAGAGAGGAAGATTGCCAAAATGAATGAAGAAAAACGACAGGCAGAGCAGAATGAGCTTGCAGAACTACCGGGCCGTTATCCTCACTTAACACCGATACCAAACGATTGTAAGGATTGGTACAGGGCAGTCAAGGCAAACATTGTCGCCGAGTTGAAGCATCACTTTCCCGACCATAAGTTTTCAGTGAACAAAGATGGTGACAGATCTGTCAGAATTAGCTGGTACGATGGATTAGTGAGCGAAAAGGTAGATGATGTAATGCGCAAGTTTGAAAGCCATAAAAGTGATGTTACAGGCGACTATTGGGATTTTTCACCTTCCTGTTTCAATACTGTTTTCGGAGGAATGAAGTTCGTATTCATTAATCGGTACATGTCGGAAGAAGTGAAGAAACTCACCAAACAGGTTAAAGAAATTCTTCCTGACAGGTATAAGGCTGTCGACCAGCAGCTACTTCGGGAGTACTGGTCAGAAACCGATTTTCCATTCAATGCTACCAACATAAGGGTAGTAGAAAACCCGGATGCCAAAGGTGTCAATGATTTATTCTCTTTTCAGTACGATATTCCGGAAAAGCTTACTTCTGTTGCTTCTCCTGAAGGAATACAAGTCGTAGAATACTCACCCAAAAGCTTTGCTGTAATCGGTGATACAAAGCCCCTAAAAGACAAATTAAAAGCCCTTGGTGGTAAGTTTAACTTCCGGCTTACTTGTGGAGCTGGATGGATTTTCCCAAACACTCTTAAAGAAAACGTCTTAGAAGCTTTACAGTTATGAAAGAATTCATCAAAGAAAAGCTGGTTGAAATGTACTCAACCTGCACTACTGACCAGTACGGTCAGGTTGCAAAGTTTAACTTCGGACTTAAAAGATTATTCGGAGACAAAACCGAAGAGGTGTTGGAATACATCAAAACCGACCCGGTGATAAGTTACTCAACTTATGGCAATCGTTATGGCACCTACAAAGCAGTAATGGACATTCTCGATGAGGAAATTAAAAGCGCTTGGGTTGATGCCCTGAGAAGCAAGGTAAACTATCAACGTAATATGAGGAGCTGGTAATCATGACAAAGACAAGACAAGCTGAAATAACGCTTTATTGCAATGGTTACAGCATCGAGTATGCAATCTCTCCAAGAGAAAAGAAGCTGGCAGTAGCTGTCAAAGATGAAAAGCGAACCTACGGAACCACAGTGCCGGAACTGGTGAAAAAGCTGAATCTAATCAATCATTAAAACAAAGTTATGTTAGCAAACAGACGAGACCTTCGCAAACTAAAATCAATCTCCGGAATGGCAGGCAAACTTCGGTCTGCCTATACCGGACTTTCTCAACCCACAAAAGAGATGCTTCAACGGGAGTTCCGTGGTGGAACTGAAAACCATATTATCCGGTTTGAAGCGAACATAAATCAAGTTGTTGAATCCATTAAATCTGAAAAACATGAAAGTACGTTGTGATATTTGCCGGGATTTATATATCCTGACGCCTAAAGAAGCACTTTATAATGAAGGATTGCTCGAAACAAGAATTTGCCCGGATTGTGAGCTGTATGTTGATATGAGCCCGGCTGATAGTTGTGAGTATATGTCGTATTCGGATGCTGATAGCGGATTGTAGTTTATAAGGTAATTTCAAAACAATTGGCAGAATCTCTGGCTTAATAAGTCGGGGATTTTGTGTTTTAAGTGTATTGTTCTTAACCAAATATGTGTTCATGCACTGAGAGTAATTGCTGGTGGTTACAATTGAATTTAACATCAATCAGTTAAACACTTCGAAGTTAATACTTGATAATGTCGATTATTTAGCTCTATCTTAGGGTATGCATCATAACACATTTGAATAATAGTACAAATATGTATGCTGTAAAACATGTATTTTGTTTACTGAATTTGGAAAATAAAAACGTATTTTTGCAATAATCGTAAACCTATCGGGAGCGCTGTTTTGTGTCATTTGTTAACTGCAAGCTTGACCACAGAAATGTAAGAAATAAGAATAATTACAGTAACAAGTATCGTAAAAATTAAATATAATGAAATCGTATTTTCCAAAACAATGTTTTCTAACGTTAAGACTGTTGATAATTAGTTCATTATCCATTTTGACCTTTTTTTCTTGTTGTGAAGAGGAAATAGACAATAATAGCACATTAAACAAAGACAATTACTATGTGAATTATATTATTAAAGCTCCTGTACCATATGGTAGATTTAGCAATTGGACTGCATCTACCCCTGATGGGACATATAGTAATAGTGGTTTTCTGACAAGTAGTTGGGGTCAAACATTCGGACCTGTTAAAAAGGGATTTAATTGTAGCGTACAAATTGGATTTTATCAAGGAGGAATTCCTAATATTGAAATTCATGTTTCAAAAAATGATGAACCTTTCGCTTTAAAAGCAAATGAAACAGGAGCATCAGCATCATACGTTATTAATTTTTAAAGTATTGATGATTTTGCTTGTGCTTTAGAGTTTAACTGATTATACAATGCTATCCATTACTAATTAGGACTTTTGGGATTTGGCACCGCATCTGTAATGAAGCATTGGTAGATAGAAATTTCTGAAACTAACATCGCTACACTTGGGTTATTGGCAACAAACAAAACTCCATTAAACTCCAGCGATTTATGAACTTTTTAGCAGAAATCGGTGAAAATCGGCTCAAAAGTAATAAAGTTTAGTGTAGTTTATACGGGGGGTACAAATATCAAAAGGCAATTATCAATAGTGAAGTATAAATCAACTATCTAAGTGTCTGATATTAAGCATCACTTTTAATAATATTTCGTAGATAATCATTTCTGTAGAAACGGTTTTGTTGGTGATTTCCAACTAATACTTGTTACTGTAAAGGTACATCTACGTAAATAACGCCACTTAATTGAATATACGCAAAACAGAAAAGCGAACGACGATGATACGCTTTAGCCAAAAGGCAAGGGGTATAGACAACAGACCTGCTTCTGTAAACAGGAATCAAGAATGCAGTGAAAAGGGGAACATAAGTACAGCGATAGGTTATCAAAGTTCATCTACATTATAAAAAATGGTCATTGCCAAGTTTTTTTACTGACTGTGAAAGTTAATTAGCAATTTAAAAAAAACAATGCCCAGTAGAGAGTGAATTACATATTAAATTCTATCTTTACAGCCATTAATAATTAAACACACAAAATTAGTTTTATCACTGATTATGTCAGCTTTACAACTACACTGTTCAAAATATTTAGATATATATTCGGCTCAAACCGATACCGAGCATGTGTTGCCATTGCTCGAAGGAATTCAAGCAGGTTTCCCCTCCCCTGCCGCTGACTTTATTGACATTAGCATCGACCTCAACAAGCATTTAATCAAACATCCCTCAGCAACTTATTATGCACGTGCTAAAGGCGATTCGATGAAAGACGCAGGTATTTTCGATGGCGATTTGCTGATTGTTGATAAAAGTATCGACCCTGTGGATAATAAAATTGCTATTTGCTATATCGATGGCGAATTTATGGTGAAGCGCATAAAAAAACAAAATGATGAACTCTGGCTAATGCCAGCCAACAAAGCCTATCAACCCATTCAACTGAAAGAAGGCAATAACCTGATGATTTGGGGAATTGTAACGCACGTAATAAAATCACTCTGACTTCTAATTTCTAACTTTATGTTCGCCCTGATTGATTGCAATAATTTTTATGCCTCGTGCGAACGGGTTTTTAATCCTTCGCTCAATGGCAAACCAGTTGTGGTTCTCTCGAACAACGATGGGTGCGTTATTGCACGTAGCAACGAAGCCAAAGAATTAGGAGTACCCATGGGCGCACCCGCTTTTAAGTTTAAAGATCTTATGGAATCAGGCGAAGTTCATGTTTTCTCCTCGAATTTTGCGCTGTATGGAGATATGAGTAATCGTGTAATGACTATTCTGGGTGCTTTTTGTCCAAATATGGAAATTTACAGCATCGACGAAGCTTTTTTGGATTTTTCGGGTTTCGAGCTCCACGACCTCGAAGCGATAGGCCGCGAAATGCGCAAACGTGTTTTGCAGTGGACAGGAATTCCTGTTTCGGTTGGTTTTGCCCCTACTAAAGCATTGGCTAAAGTTGCCAACCGCATAGCCAAAAAATTTACAGAACGAACAGATGGCGTTTACAAAATTGAAACCGAGGAACAGCGCATAAAAGCATTGAAGTGGTTAAAAATTGCAGATGTCTGGGGAATAGGACGACGACATGCCCGACGATTGCAGGAAATGAATGTGCTAACCGCCTATCAGTTTACACAATTATCGGATAGTTGGGTGCGCGACAAAATGACCGTAATGGGATTACGCCTGAAACACGATCTGGAAGGAAAGCCCACTCTACTACTCGAAGAAGTAAAAGACAAAAAGAACATTGCGACAACACGTACTTTCGACCATAATTACAGCGATTTTGCATCAATAAAAGAAAGGGTAGCCAGTTTTGCGGTTTCATGTGCCGAAAAACTACGCCGTCAACACTCCTGCTGCAACAGCATTATGGTTTTTATTCACACCAATGGTTTCAGAGAAGACCAACCCCAATACAGCAAAAACATAGTTATCAAACTTCCTTACGCCACCAATTCATCCATCGAGTTAGTAAAATTTGCTGTAATTGGGCTTGAACATATTTTCGTAAAGGGGTATGGATATAAAAAAGCAGGGGTTATTGTAGGAGATTTCACCCCTGAAGATAATCAGCAATTAAACTTGTTCGATAACCGCAATGTAAAGCATATTGCAGTAATGAAAGCGATCGATAAAATCAATCATTCGTTAGGACAACAAAAAGTACGGTTGGCTGTACAGGATACGGGTCGTGTATGGAAAATGAAACAGGAACGCCTATCGCCACGCTATACCACCAACTTAGACGAAATAATTACCGTAAAAACCTGATTAATTCATAGTTTGTATGTGAATATGTGCTTCCACTCCAAACAATCGAAAGATGCGCAAACACTCGAAAAACGCTACAAGGCGAAACTCGAAAATCCCGAACTGTTTAGAACAGGAGATGTAAACGGCTTCGAACATCCTTTTTGCGCCATTATTACAAACGACAAGCAAGAGATTATTCAGTTTGCACAATGGGGCTTACTGCCCGATTGGGCAAAAGATAAAAGCATACAAAACAGTACTCTGAATGCTAAAATTGAGACTATTCACAAAAAACCATCATTTAAAAAAAGCACATCGCAGCGTTGTTTAATCCCTGCTGATGGTTTTTACGAATGGGAATGGCTCGACCCCAAAGGCAAGAAAAAACTAAAATATCTTATTCACCTACCCGGTGATGAGTTATTTTCATTTGCCGGACTTTGGAATGTGTGGAAAGATAATGTTACAGGTGAAACATTTCACACATACACCATACTTACCACCGAAGCCAATGCGCTCATGTCGGTTGTACATAACTCTAAAAAACGAATGCCCGTAATAATAAACCCCAAGGCTGAAAAAGAATGGCTTGACAACGGCAAACTCGAAATGATGAACGATTTTTTACAAGCTGACCCTCTAAAATTGGCATACGAACAGCTTGAATTATGGCGTGACGATAACCTATTGTGATAGTTGTTGCTACTTTGTTAAAATAATTGGTTGGGTGTAGAGCAGTAACAAAGAGGCTGTCTCAAAATAGATGTAAAGTCTTTGAGAATTGAATATCCGGATTTGTTCCCGGATAGGTATCCGAATAAAAAGAGGGTGAAATCACATTGAACTGAACCCTCTTTTCGCAAAAATTAATATTTAATTTGCATAGCCAGTTTAGAGATTTTTTATAGCGTACGATTCCGCTACCTTTGACCGACTTCATGTACATTTTAGCATCCAGTGCCAGGTCGATTATGCCGGAAAGAGGTTTGTAATGCACGTTGTAGCGGCGGATACGGACGATGCTCGGTTGTCTTAGTTCAATATAGAAAATGAGATAACTTTGTGCAAACAATAATTGGTGAAAATTATGGAAGTATCAATAGTAAAAAATTTGAAATTCTAGGGGCTTCAGATTAAGTAAAACTTAATTGGAATAATATCAAATAATGGATAAAGTTGAATTGATTCTTGAAATAATTAAATCATAACTGTTTTCGCAACGCTTTCAGGCGTTTAAGTCTGGTAACCGGGTCTTCACGAATGCACTTTAGCATCATCACCAGATCCTGACAGTCCATTAGGTACTATCGGTATTCGAGATCGTAAGCAAGCTTACTCAAGGTTGCCTTCTTCGAGCCGTTTCATATACAGAACCAATCCGCCATTTTCGGCATGAAGAAGCTTGATGGTGGTGCGGTTGCGACTGATGAAAATAAAATATCGCGACCATACGGACTTCATAACCCATTTGGTTTTGAACATCACCACACAAGGTGGAGTCCTTTTTGCAAATAGGTTTTGCCGGGACTTAAAAATAACGAATTATATCATTTAGCGAGAACATAGGCCGGGTAACGTTGGTTAAGCATCTGAAGGGCAATCTCCGTTTGTTGCTGACCTGAAAACAAACTTCCACACCACCCGGGAACTTGATGTTAATTTCACCCGGAGTGACATCCTCAGGTTGTGATGAACAAGCTGTACCGGGAAGTGCCGAATTCAACCTAACCGGTGCGATAGCAAGAGGGGCAAGCTCTTTACAACTTTGCGATCGGTAGGGTCTTGCAAATCCAAACATACTTTTCCAAAAATGAAAACTCGAAACGCGGTATGTTTCATTAGAAAAAAACACTAATGCTTAATCCGCTTTGCTGCTTGCGATCCACAATCGCCTTGAATTCTTATTTGCTGATTGGAATCATAATGTAAACTTTGCCTGCAAAGGTCTCGGTAAATTTCAAATCCTACAACATGTACTTTATCGAGGGCTTACCTTTCACCTTGCATTAAAAAACTATTATACTAGATTACTACCAGCTATTCGGTCTTTTAAGGTTCGAAGTTTTCTGGTAGGAAGACGAAAGGTTTTTTGACGTTTAAGTGAAACAGGGGAGATGTGTTATTCGGTTGATGAAATTGTTTTTCAATTTGAAACCGGAATATACATCTTTTCTAACTATTACTTCAAGGCAAAGTATGATTACATATTGAAATATGGTTGGCGGACAATTCTCCCTATCCCTTTAAGTTAATATATGCACTTTGGATTATTGGAATAGTTCGTTTGAGATCACTTAGAAAGTTGGAGGTGGAGTAAAAAAACATTGGGTAACTTCACAGCCACCCATTGTACATTTAACCTATACCTTAACTATGAAAAATAAGTGCTTTGGGGCACACACTACAAAGGTAGTCAAATTTTGACTTCTATAAAAATATTGTGGGCATGGAAAGTTTTTTCTATCTTCGGAGGACCAAAAACGAGGGTTATTGTGGGCCATCTTTGAAGTACCACATATATGTTAAAAAAGCTTTGGTGGACATTTGGTGGACACGGAGAATGAAATAAAAAATGCTAATCGCTGATATTCAGTAGATTAGCATTTTTTTAAGTGACCCCAGTGGGGCTCGAACCCACGGCCCACAGATTAAGAGTCTGTTGCTCTACCAGCTGAGCTACGGAGTCGGCCGGGTTTTAGTTTGAAAAACCGGCTGCAAAGATATAAATTTTTTTCTTCTCCAGAAGCCAATCGCGCTAACTTTTTCTGAAAAAAATAACGAAATTATGAGCTTAAATGGCGTAAAAACTTAATTGATAGCCGGTTAGTTTCAACTTCCCTTGCTGTGGTTATCGTGTAAGTGTAATTACATTGGAGCCGCTGATGGTGCCGCTCATCATCAGCATCGTCATGGTCCAGGTGCCTTCGTAGGTCTCATTGATGACGATTTTGTCTTTTTCGGCACTGCCGGTGCGTTTGACGGTGATGTGTGTGTCTACGCCATTCATAGAAGCAGTGCTGGTTTCGTCTTCAAAAATCAGCTCTTTACCCTTCAATTTACAGATCAATCCGTTGATGCTGAGTTCGTCGCCGGAAGTTGTCACTTTCGAAACGGACATTTGCTCCTGCATGCTGATCGGCGATTCACCCATCGGTTCATTGTCCATGTTCATCACAATAGCGCCCGAGACTTCGGCAGTCCAATCGCCTACATACGCATCGCGCACATCAACCTCTTTTTCACAGGATGTAAATAGCATACCTGCCAGCGCTACGAAGAAGAATACTTTTTTCATTGGATACTTTTTTATGGTGTACTCCACACGCAGGCCTTGTTTTTCTGTTCTTCGGTAAGAAGTATAGACCGCCTGTTTCGTACAACTATTTTTTGTAAAATATTGATTAAATTAGCAAATAGATGCAAATATACGGTAAATTTAATTTATGTCAAAGTATGTTTCCTGAAAAATTAACAAATGCTATTAAAAAAATATGATGAATGCCGGAAGCCCTTCTCCAGGAGCGTTATTAAATTGTCAATAAGCTGAAAACTGTTTGCCCACACGAGCTTTTATTCCGGAAAAAAGCTGTTTTGATTCAAAAAAAATGAGTATTTTTGCAGCACGAATTAAAAATAGTCAGAATGAAGCCAACTTTATTTGTACTTGCAGCCGGAATGGGTAGTCGTTACGGCGGTTTAAAGCAGCTCGACGGTCTGGGACCCAGTGGAGAAACCATCATGGATTATTCGATTTACGACGCCATTCGCGCCGGTTTCGGAAAAGTAGTGTTTGTGATCCGTGAAAGTTTTGAAAAGGATTTCCGCGCGATCGTCATTAATAAATACAAAAACCTGATCGATGTAGAAGTTGTATTTCAGGACCTTGCCAATATTCCTGAAGGATTTAGTTACAATCCGGCCCGCGAAAAGCCATGGGGAACCAACCATGCGGTGCTAATGGGTAAGGACGTGATTAAAGAGCCGTTTGCTGTGATTAATGCCGATGATTTTTACGGACAGGAATCGTTCAAGGTATTGGCCGATTTTCTGACGGGGGTAACCGGCAAGCAGAATGAGTATTGCATGGTGGGTTATCATGTTGGGAATACCTTGTCGGAAAGTGGTGCCGTAAGTCGCGGTGTATGTGTGGTCGACGAAAACAATTTGTTGCAGACGGTAGTCGAACGTACGCATATCGAGGAGAAATCGGGCGATATTATTTACCTCGACGAAAAAGGAGAAGAAGTTTCCATACCGGCCAATACACCGGTGTCGATGAATATGTGGGGATTCACACCCGATTATTTTGAGTATTCGGAAGAGATTTTCAAATCCTTTCTGAAAGAAAGAGGTCAGGAGCTCAAATCGGAGTATTATATTCCGCTGGCAGTGAACGAGTTGATCGTGACGGGTAAAGCTACCTGCAAGGTGCTGGATACGAGCTCTAAATGGTTTGGGGTTACCTATGCCGAAGACCGTCCGCAAGTGGTGTTGAAACTCAATGAATTGGTTCGCAAAGGGGTATATCCTGCTCAATTATATAAAGCTTAAGCATATGTCGAAAGTATTAGTGACCGGTGGTACCGGGTATATTGGCTCCCACACGGTGGTGGAGCTTATCAACGAAGGCTTCGAAGTAGTAATTGTCGATAACCTTTCGAATTCGAATGTAGCGGTACTCGATGGAATCGAGAAGATTACCGGTGTTCGTCCCGCCTTTGAAAATATCGACTGTGTGGACTACGTAAGTATGGACCGTATGTTTGCTAAATATGAAAACATCGATTCCATCATTCATTTTGCTGCCAGTAAGGCTGTGGGCGAGTCGGTCGAAAAGCCTCTGATGTATTATCGCAACAACCTGGTATCGCTCATCAATATATTACAACTGATGCCGATTCACAAGGTGAGGAATTTTGTGTTTTCGTCGTCGTGTACTGTTTATGGTCAGCCCGATGTACTTCCGGTAACCGAGGATGCCCCGATTAAACCTGCCATGTCGCCTTACGGGAATACGAAGCAGATTGGCGAAGAAATCATAAGAGATACCATTCATGCCGCACCGGCCAGTTACCAAAGCATTATTCTTCGCTACTTCAACCCGATTGGGGCTCACAGTACGGCGGAAATCGGCGAACTTCCCAACGGAGTGCCCAATAATCTGCTGCCTTTTGTGACCCAGACAGCCATTGGGATCCGGAAGCAGTTGCAGGTGTTCGGCGACGATTACGACACCCCCGACGGATCGTGTATCCGCGATTACATACACGTGGTGGATCTGGCGAAGGCGCATGTGGTAGCCGTGAAACGGATGTTGCAGGGCAAGTCGCTGTCGAATGTCGAAACCTTCAATTTAGGTACGGGTCGCGGGCTTTCGGTACTCGAAATCCTCACTACGTTCGAAAAAGTGAATGAGGTGAAGGTACCGTATAAAATCGTGGGCCGTCGCGAGGGGGATATTGAAAAAGTGTGGGCCGATCCTACCATTGCCAACGAAGTACTGGGATGGAAAGCTACTGAAACAGTGGAAGAAACGCTTCGCAGCGCCTGGGCCTGGGAGCAGAAACTCCGCACTCAAACCACCAACTGATTGCCGGTGTTGACTCCATTATTATTTGCTCCCCGCCTCAAGGATAAAATATGGGGCGGGTCGAAGCTGAAAAGCTTATTCGATAAACCGGCTACCGGTACCATGGTGGGAGAAAGCTGGGAGTTGTCGGGGTATGAGGGCGACGAGTCGGTGGTTGTCAACGGGCCGCTTGCCGGGAATAATCTCCGTGAACTCATTGAAGTGTATATGGGCGACCTGGTAGGCGACGAGGTGTTCGACCTGCACGGTCATTCGTTTCCGCTGCTGTTCAAACTCATCGATGCCAACGAGAACCTGTCGATTCAGGTACATCCGGGCGATGAGGTTGCCTCCGACCGGCATCATTCCTATGGGAAAACCGAGATGTGGTATGTGGTGGATGCCGATCCCGGCGCCGAGCTTATTATCGGTTTCAAAGAGGATTGTTCGCGCGATACGTATCTCGACGCGCTCGATGCGGGTACGGTGGAGGAATTGCTTCAGCATGTGCCGGTAACGAAAGGCGATGTGTTTTTTATTCCTGCCGGACTGGTTCATGCCATCGGTAAGGGAGTGGTGGTGGCCGAAATTCAGCAAAGCAGCGATGTTACCTATCGTATTTACGATTATAAGCGGAAAGATGCTGAGGGTAACGAACGGGAACTTCACACCGATGAGGCATTGGATGTGATCGATTTTACGGCGGCTCGTTCGCCTAAAACCAGGTACGATGCCCGGCTCAATACCCTGACTCCGCTGGTGAGCTGTGAATATTTCAATACCGGTATCATAAAGCTCGATGAACCGCTGCACCGTAATTACGGGAACATCGGTTCGTTTGTAGCGTATATGTGTCTTGAAGGCGCTTTGGAACTGGTTTCGGACCAGGGCAGCGTGCGGGTAAAAGCGGGCGATACGGTACTGGTTCCAGCTCTGATCGACGAAGTCCAATTACTGCCCGAAGGCGAAACCGTGTTGCTCGAGGTGTTTGTTCCGGAAGCCTGATTTATTGCCCGGCAGCAGCGGTCTCTGTTTTGGCCAGCTGATACCGGCGGTAATCGTCGGCAAATTGCTGAAACAGAACGATGTCTTCAAACCCGTCGCGGGTGCGGATCCAGTTGCGTAGGACCACGGCTTCGAAGTTTTCGTTGGTAAACATGCGTATGCTGGCCGTGTTGGTAGTGGCAATGTGGCAATACAGCTGATTGATTTTCAGAAAATCGAATACATATGCCTCGGTAAGATGTAAGGCTGCCGAGGCATATTTTTTACCTTTATGTCCGGGAGCTACAAATAAGCCGAGGGCTATGCGGCTGTGATGCAGGTCGAAATCAAACAAATCCACAGTGCCCACTACTTCGGCAGTTTCGTTGGCCACCATCATGAGCCGGAGTTGCCGCGATTCGTAGATATCGCGTTGACAATCGCTGATGTATTGCTTGAGTGCATAGCGCGACCAGGGTTGACGGGAGTTGCCCGTTTCCCAGAATTGCGTGAGGTTTTCCCATTCGTACAGAAGTTCGAGATCTTCGGGTTCGGGAGCACGCAGACGGATGAGAGAATCGCTTAACAGCATGGTTCGGTACTACTTGACAATGGGTTGTCGGGTGGTGGTCATCCGCCAAACAACGATTTCAAAAAACTTTTCTTTTTTTGCGAGTCGGTATAATTATCGCTCGAATAATGTTCCAGCATGGCTTCCTGCGAGAGGTGCTTTCCTTCCGAAATCATTTTGTATACTACTCCCCAATCGGGCAGGCCGCCCAGGTTGCGGTCGTCGATAAACAAATCGGCTTTCAGCTTACGGGGTTCGCGGCTTTCGGGCGATTCCTCCGGATAATTGGAGTTAACCGCATAAAATTCCAGGCCACGGTTGCGGCAGTATTCCACCGCTTCTTCCAGCTCTTTCCCTTCGCGTACAGTCCATAGGATCAGTCTTAAATGGAGGTCGTCCTGCAATTTCCGCAGGGTTTCGATGGCAAATGGAATTTCACGCCCAATACGAGGATACTCGTGGGTCACGATAGTGCCGTCGAAATCGACGGCAACTATTAACATGCTGATGTTGAATTTGGCTTTCTTCATCTTAGTCGTTTTGTTCGGGGTCCTCTATTTTTAATTCGCTTATAATTTTCACTTCGGCAGGCTTGCAGAAAAACAAGCCGATAGCGGCAATTCCGGCACTGAAAATCATCGATTGGGAGTTCATCAGGAAGAAAAACAGCACGCCCAATATAAATCCGCTACCTATCACGAGTATACGAATCGTGGCTCCTTTTTCGTATAGGGCCAGCTTTTCTTTGAGTGAAGGCAACTCGGCCCAGCTTTTTGTTTTTTTATTGAATAAGCTCAATGCAATCGGAATAGATCCGATGATGTAGATAATCAGTACCGAATTGACGGCAATTCCGGCCTGGGATGCGGGGTCGATACTCGCTCCGGAGCGGTAGAGCTGATAGCCGCCGGCAGCCACCAGCAGGGCAGCTATATAAAACAGGTAATACACCAGATTGAGTCGCTTAACTACTTTTTCTATCATATTGTTTTTATTATTTATACGAATTCGAAAATTCCACACGGTTCAGAATCGATCTCCCGAGCGTTACTTCATCGGCATATTCCAGCTCGTCGCCCACGGCTACCCCCCGGGCAATGGTGGTTACTTTTACTTCGAAAGGAGCCAACTTACGAAAAAGGTAGAAGTTGGTAGTGTCGCCTTCCATGGTCGTACTAAGAGCTAAAATAACCTCTTTCACGCCCCCTGCCCGCACCCGTTCCACGAGGCTTGCAATTTGAAGGTCGGAAGGACCTATTCCGTCCATAGGTGAAATAATTCCACCCAACACGTGATACAATCCTCTGAATTGTTGCGTGTTTTCGATCGACATCACATCCCTGATGTTCTCCACCACACATACCGTGGAAGCATCTCTGCCGGGATGGGCACAAATCTGACAGATATCGGTGTCGGAGATATTGTGACAAACCGTGCAATAATGAATTTCTTTGCGAAGCTGGATCACCGCATTCCCAAATTTCTCGGCTTCTGTTTCGGGCTGACGGAGCAGGTGCAAGGCCAGCCTCAGGGCTGTTTTACGTCCGATGCCCGGCAGGCGGGAAAACTCGTTTACTGCATTTTCAAGCAACGAAGAAGGATAATGTTGATGACTCATTGGTTCCAAAAAATTCAGTCACAAATTTACGAAAATTTTCCTGATCATGCTATTTTATAGCCGATTATGCGTTTTTTGGGTATTTTTCACTAATTTTGGAGCCGTTTTGCAGTTTCAAAATCCTACAACGTGAATAGTTACCTGATCTTATTCGTTCTCATCGGTTATTTTGCTTTGCTCTTGCTGGTATCGTACATCACCGGCAGGAAGGCAACCGACAATGAAGCATTTTTCACGGCCCGCCACAGTTCGCCCTGGTGGGTGGTGGCCATCGGCATGGTTGGTGCGTCTATTTCCGGTGTAAGCTTTGTATCGGTGCCGGGTATGGTAGGCGGCATTCAGTTCTCGTATATGCAAACCGTGTTCGGATTTTTTATCGGTTATCTTCTGATTGCCAATGTATTGCTGCCCCTTTATTACCGGCTTCAGCTGACCAGTATTTATACCTATCTCGGACAGCGGTTTGGGAACCGGAGTTATACCACAGGAGCTTCATTTTTTCTGCTTTCCAAAACCTTGGGGGCTGCGGCCCGCCTGTATGTAGTGGCACTGATTCTGCAAACCATGGTGTTCGATACCTGGAAGGTGCCTTTCTGGCTTACAATTACTGTCATCTTACTGATGATATGGTTGTATACCTATCGGAGCGGTATAAAAAGTATTGTTTGGACCGATACGTTGCAAACCATCGTGATGCTGGCGGCTTTGGTAATTATGGTTCACAAAATGCTCGAAATGAATGGACTCAGTGCCGGTTCATTTATCGATGAGCTAAGTACCGATGCTAAAAGCCGCATTTTTGTGTTCGACGATTGGATCAGTAAACAACATTTTGTCAAACAATTTTTCAGCGGAATTTTTATTGCAGTTGTGATGACGGGACTCGATCAGGATATGATGCAGAAAAATCTGACCTGCCGTAACCTGAAGGATGCGCAAAAAAATATGTATTGGTACGGCATCGCTTTTATCCCTTTCAATCTATTGTTTCTGATGTTGGGTTGGCTGATGCTCACTTTTGCCCAAACCAACGGGATTACACTGCCGGCGGCAGGCGATCAGCTGTTGCCCTATTTTGCACAGCATTTTTTTGGCACAGCCGTGATGCTGATGTTTGTGACCGGCATCATTGCGGCGGCTTTTTCAAGCGCCGATTCGGCCCTTACGGCCCTTACCACCTCTTTTATGGTCGATATTCTGAAAGTCGGATCCGCCGACCGGCGTAAAAGCCTGCGAATGTCGATTCATGCTGCGATTTCGCTGCTGTTTGTAATGATAGTTCTCATTATACGACAGATGAACGACCGGAGTATAATCGACACCATTTATGTGCTGGTGTCGTATACCTACGGGCCTTTGCTGGGGATGTTTGCTTTCGGATTATTCACCCGCCTGAAACCGAACGACCGTCATGTACCTTTCCTGTCTGTTGCCGCACCTGTGATCTGCTATTTCGGCAATGAACTTTCCATCCGTTTCACCGGTTATGCTTTCGGATACGAACTGTTATTGTTGAATGGATTCTTAATGTTTACCGGACTTTATATATCATCAAAATATGGAAATAAAAAAAGCTGAATTTGTGATCAGTAATACCGATGTGAAACTGTGTCCCATGAATGGTTTGCCCGAATATGCCTTTATTGGCCGTTCGAATGTGGGAAAGTCGTCGCTCATCAATATGCTCACCAATCGCAAGGGACTGGCCAAAACCTCCCAGAAACCGGGTAAGACTTTGCTGATCAATCATTTCATTATCAACGACGAGTGGTATCTGGTCGATTTACCCGGTTATGGGTATGCCACTGCAGGCAAGTCGACTCGCGATAAATTAAAGAAGATTATCGAGGGCTATGTATTGTTTCGCGCCGAATTAACCTGTTTGTTCGTATTGCTCGATTGCCGGCACGAACCGCAAGCCATCGATCTCGAATTTATGGAATGGTTGGGAGTCAGTGCTATCCCGTTTTCCATCGTGTTTACGAAATCCGATAAGCTATCGAAAAGCAGGTTGAATGAGAACCTTGCGGTTTATCGTGAAAAACTGTCGGAAAGCTGGGAGGAGTTGCCTCCGGTGTTTGTTACCTCGTCGGAAAAAGCCGAAGGGCGCGACGAATTGTTGAAGTATATTACCGATATAAACCACTCGCTAAAAAATACTGCAAACGTTTGAGATTTCTTTCCGTTCAACATTCAGGGTGAGGAAGTGGATAAGTGCGTTGAAATAACTAAACTTGCAAGCAAATATCACAAATCCCAATAATATGTTAAACATACAGAAAAAAATGTCCAATGCATTTTTTGCATTGCTTAGTTTACCTGCCACAGCCATGGGTTTTGCCCTTTCGGTGCAGATATCGGCCCTTAGTTGGATTCTGTCGACCAAATACGGGCTCGATATTCACGAAATTGGCATCGTATGGGCAGCCGGGCCCATTGCCGGAATTATCGCCCAGCCCCTGGTAGGTGTGTTGTCGGATAAGATGTGGTTTATGGGAGGGCGCCGTCGTCCGTGGATTATTATCGGAGGTATACTGGCGGCCATTATGATGCTGGCATTACCGAATCTCGAGATTATACAGAAAATTGTCGTGGGTGGCGACGATCCGCAGGCCGGACTGATGGCGATTGCCGTAATCGTAGCGCTGACGCTCGATTTGTCGATCAATGTAAGTTTTAATCCCACACGTTCGCTGGTAGCCGATTGTACGCCTCACAGCGAGCGAAGTAAAGGGTATACCTGGATGCAGACTGTTTCGGGGACTTTTGGAGTGCTGGCCTATCTGATAGGAGGTACGTTGGGGAATATTGTTCTTATCTACGTTGGGGTGGCGATAGCGTTGCTGGCATCGGTGATACCGGCTCTGCTCATTAGCGAACCCCGCGAACTGGACGAACCGGCTTCCGATCAGCAGACCGGCAAAGCAAAAACGTCGACCCGCGATCTGGTGGAATCGTTGCTTCCGTTGTCGGGTTTTTTGCTCTATGGTTTTTATGTGATTTTATCGAAGCTGTTTGGGATTCATGTCGACACCACAGTAGCCCTTGGAGGGTACGATCTGGGGTTAATCGAATTTATTGCGTTGGTACTCGTTGTGTTGAGTGCTGTTGTGGTAGTGCCCAATCTGTTGCGGAGTAATGTACGAAGCAACGAATTCCAAAAAGTGCTGCTCGCGCATTCATTTACCTGGATTGGGGTACAAACGATGTTTATCTATGCCTTTTTCTACCTGACCGATGAGTTGGGGTTGGGTGAGCAGGCCGGTAAAGTGAATTCCATTGCTTTTTTCATTTTAAGCCTGGTAAGTGCCGTATTGCCGGTACTGGTGCTCAATGGTTTTGCGAAACGAATCGGGATGGTACGCACGCACCTCATTTGCATTTTTATCATGGCATTGGGATATGCCGGAGTACTTGCCGTGGGGCATAGCATACTTACGTATTACCTGGCATTGGCCGTTGTGGGTGTTGGCTGGGCGTCGGTGGTGTCGCTGCCGTTTGCGATCATGAGCGAGAAAGTCGATCAAAAGAAAATGGGCTTGTATATGGGTATTTTCAATCTTGCCGTCGTATTGCCCCAATTGGTGGCCAGCTTCAAGGTCGGTGAAATTGTGAATACAGCAGCCGACAAATCGATTGTATTTATAATTGCGGCTATTACTCTGACCATTTCAGGTGTATTCTGGTTATTTGTTAAAAACGATAAATAGACATGATGTTAAAAAATTTAGTTTACATTCTGCTTCCGATGCTGATGCTGGCTGCCTGTAAAGGTAAGCCTACGGCTTCGGAAGCTGTTTTTGTTGCCCAGCCGGTGGAACTGCTTTATGCCAAAGGGTTTACGATTGAGCAGATGGAACATTTCCGCAAAGTGGTGGTCAACAATCCCTGGCAGCCCGCAGTCCCGCTGGCAGTGTATTACCTGGTAGAGCACGATTCGGTTCGTACACCGTCCGATGGGATGAAAGTGAAAGTGCCGGTCGAGTCCATTGCGGTGAGTTCGGTAACGCAAGTCGGATTTCTGGATGCTTTGGATGCAACCGGATTGATCTCGGGGATTGCTTCGCCGGAACTGGTTTACAACGGGCGTGTTCAGGAAAATATCGCTAAAGGGAAGGTGGTGAATCTGGGCGATGCGTTTAGTATCAATGTGGAACGAACCATGTTGCTGAAACCTTCGGTGCTGGTGATGAGCGGTTACAAGCAGGACGATCCCTATGCCCAACGGGTGCAGCAGGCAGGTATCCCTGTGGTGTACAACAACGAGTGGATGGAAGAGACTGCATTAGGCCGTGCCGAATGGTTGAAATTTATGGCTCTTTTTACCGCCGGCGAGGAAGCTGCCGATAGTATTTTTAAGGGTATTGTAGCCGAATACAACAGTTTGAAAAGCAGGGTGCAGGAGCAGATGCATTGGCCGACGGTACTCACCGGTTCCAACTTCAGGGGAACCTGGTATATGCCTGGAGGCCAGAGTTACATGGCGCATATACTGGAAGATGCCGGAGCACGGTACTACTATGCCAACGATAGTACAAAAGGAAGTCTGCCGTTGAATGTAGAATCGGTTTTGCAAAATTTTGCTACCGCCGATGTGTGGCTCAACTGCAATTATAGCAGTTTGAGCGAACTGATTGCCGGTGATGGAAAGCATGCCCTCTTTCAGGCAGTAGGTTTGCGCCAGGTGTATAACTACAACAAACGTTTATTGCCTTCAGGTGCCAACGATTATTGGGAAAGTGCAGTAGTGCGTCCCGATTGGTTGTTGAAGGATCTCATCAGCATTCTTCATCCCGAACTTTTGCCTGATCACCAACTATTGTATTACAGCCAATTGAAATAGCATATCCATGCAGCTTATAGTTTCCACCTCCAACGATCCGGCTTATAACCTGGCCACTGAAGAGTATCTTTTCAGTACGTATGACGAAGAATTTGCATTTTTTTACTGTAATAATCCTTGTGTGGTTATCGGGTGTAATCAGGTATGGCAAAATGAAGTAGATGCATTGTTTTGCGACGAAAACCAGATCCCTGTATTTCGCCGGTTATCGGGTGGGGGAGCGGTGTACCACGACAGAGGAAATCTGAACTATTCTTTTATCACCCGCAAATCGCCGCTGAATCCGGGAACGACTTCGGAGTTTTTACATCCTGTGGTCGAAGCCCTGGCCCGGCTCGGCGTGATGTCGATCATCGGTCATCGAAAGGATTTGTGGTTGCACGGAGGGTATAAGATTTCGGGAACGGCTTCGCATGTTACCATGAACAGGGTGTTGCAGCATGGCACCTTGTTGTACGATGCCAACCTTGAAATGTTGCAGGGAGCGCTTAATCCTCCCCGGAATCTGAGTCCGGTGAAGGGGATTGCTTCGGTACCGAGTCCTGTGAAAAATATTATCCGTTATAAGATCGACAAATCGGCGAGCCAGTATGTAGGGGTTGAAAGTGCGTCCGTGTTTTTTAAACAACTGATCGGAGAACTGAAACAGATTATGCAGCTCGAAACAGACCGGGTGCTGACGATTGAAGAGCAAAAAAAAATCGTAGCGCTCAAACAGGAGCGCTACGATAAAGAGGTATGGAATAAGCGAAAATGATCGTATTTACCGGTTCATATACAGGATTTTAGTGTTGTTGGTAATGGCCCCGAATATGCCGATTCCATTTGAAATATTGGTGTAGATCTGTACGGGTTCGGTGAAAAAATCGCTCACCACATCTCCCGAAGCATCTTTCGATTTCAGATACAAATAGGTAGCCCGGTTCAGACTCTGTAAGTTGATGATATAGCTTATTTGGGAAGGAGTCGGGTCTTCACTTCCGGGTTTTCTTTCCATTTTGTATTCGTTTACTTTAAATCGTATGATAACATCTTTCCCATCAAACACATCGTCGGAAAACAGGTGAAAGGCCTTCTGGTTTTCTTCTCCTATGAGCCCTAACAGACTTCCTCCCGAAGTTTCATTGGTCACTCCCTGTAAATTGAAATACAGGTAATACCGGTTGCTGAAATCGAAATTCGTATACTCTTCGTTGAATAAGATCGATAGCCGGTAGAAATTCTTTTGCTGTGCAGGATCTTTTATTCTGAGTCCCATTTCCAATTCGTAATGGGTCATCCACGATATCACCGAGTCGTTGTACATCTCGGCCGGATAGCGTTCTATTTCTTTACGCGATAAGGTGTCGATCGAAATGATGTTCGAAGGCATGGGCACAACCGCCGAACTGCGGACTTCGTCCTCTCCGGGTACTTTTATAAGTAGTGCTACCGAATCGCCCGGTTGAGGCTTATAGTTGCCGACGTAAGTTCCGGCCGACAGTTTCAGGGTTTCGGTGTATCCGTCGTTTACCACAATATTCATCGTGGCATTTTCAATCCGTTCAAAATAATTCTTTGAATCGAGGAAGAAACGGCTTTTCGATACGATCACCCGAACAGTGGAGTCGGGTATCAGGTAGCTGTTGACGGTGACCAGAGGTTTGGTGATTTCACCGTTGAACTCAATTTCTTTTTCGCAGGATGCCAATACGAGCATCGCTAATGCAAGCAGGGGAAATATTATATTTTTCATTGTGTTGCGTTTTACCATTTGTAACTGTAGGTGAGCGAAGGCATAATGGGGAAAATAGAAATCTGTTTGAATACTTTTCGGCTGGTGTATTCGGTATACTGACCAGGATTGGTAGAGGGAACAGGCTCCCAGGTCTCGCTCGGGTATACCATGAACGGATTGTTGTTGTTATAAAGGTTGTAGATACTGATATTCCAGGTTCGTACTCCGTTGGTTTTTTGTTTGTGGAAATTCATCCCGATATCCATACGATGATACGGATTGAAACGGTAATTGTTGCGGCTGCTGATGTGATTGAGGTCCGACTGCCAGGTATAATCATCGCCGGGTACCGAAGTCCCCTCGAATTGCTGCAGTGCCAGGGTTCCGGTGTTCCCCGACGAAATCACCCAGGTTCCCGAGAGGTCGAACCGGTCGCTGAATTTGTGCGACAATACCAGGCTGAAATCGTGCCTGCGATCGTATTTGGCAGGAAAAACCCTTCCATAATTGATTTCCTGTCCCGGCCGGTCGAATTTACGTTCGGCTTTCGCCCAGGTATAACCAATCCAGCCCGTTGTTTTTCCAAACGATTTTTGCGCCAGAACCTCCAGGCCATACGCCCATCCGTCGCCCATGGCTACTTTATCTTCCCATCCGGTAGTGGAGCCGAGAAACGAAGCCCCATCGCGGTACTCGATCAGGTTATGCATACTTTTGTAATAACCTTCCACCGAAAAATCGATCAAATCCCTGAAGTTGTAGAAAATTCCGGCCGAATACTGGTGCGAACGCATGGGCTCGATGCGTTTGGTGACGGGTACCCACAAGTCGGTAGGTAAGCTGACACTCGAATTCGACAGCAAATGTACATATTGGCTCATTGCCGCGTAGCCGGCCTTGACCGACAGCCGGTCGTTGAGCAACCAGCGCATGCTGATCCGTGGCTGCAACGAATGGTAGGTTTCCCGCTGCACATTGAATACCGAATAGTGTAGTCCTACATTTAACTTAAGTGCATAGCCCAGCGAGATATTATCTTCGGCATAAGCCATGGTTTCGTGCGAAAATACATTTTTATCACCAATCATGGTGTCGGTTTTGATGATTTCGTTGTTGTATTTGATTTCGTTACGGGCCACCGAAACCCCCGGCCGGAACGTATGGTAGGTATAGTTCGCCCCGAATTTGACATCATGATCGGGGTGTGGAGCATAGTCGAAATCCACTTTTGCCGTATAATCTTCGATCCCCGATTTATAGCCCACCATATAGTCGGTATAGGTGTTCGAAGGCGGGTTTTTCCTGATTTCCTCCGACCGGCTGCCCACGTATAAGTTGAACCTGTACCGGGTATAGGCCAGCGTGGAATTCATAAACAACCGGTTGTTGATTACATGATTCCACCGCGCCGAAGTGACGATATTGCCCCAGTCCCAGTCCAGTTTGCCGTGTTCGGTCGATTTCAATTGATCGGTTTCGCGGTAACGCGACCTGAACTTGGCATAAATAGCATCGTCGCCCATGTATAAACTAAGGTACAAGCGGTCGGTGTCCGAGAATTTATGACTTATTTTTCCATTCAAATCGTAAAAATAATATCCGGCCGACAGGCTTCCGTCGTAGCCATCGCCTTGTTCCGCTTTGGCAACCGCCGCCAGAATCGGTTGTGCCAGAATATCGAAATAGGTGCGTCGCGCTGAAACATTAAAGGTGGTTTTCTCGCTGAAGAGCGGACCTTCAATATTCAATTTCGAAGAGATGATCCCTACGCTCAGGTTTCCCCGGATTTCTTTGTTGTTACCATCGTTCATCCGCACATCGATCACCGACGACAACCGTCCGCCGAAACGTGCCGGGAAGTTGCCTTTATACAGCGTGACGTTTTTCACTGCATCGGGATTGAATACCGAGAAGAATCCGGCCATGTGGTTGATGTTGTACACGGGAATACCGTCGAGCAGAAACAGGTTTTCGTCGGGACCTCCGCCGCGCACATACATACCCGTAGAGCCTTCGGAGCCGGCCTGCACTCCCGGAAGCAATTGCAAGGCTTTGATAAGATCGGCTTCTCCGAATAAGGTCGGAACGGTTTTAATCTGCGCGATCGGCACTTCCACCGCACTCATCTGGGTGGATTGAACACCGGTGATTTTTTGGTGACCGGTTACTGTAATTTCCTGTAAGGTAATGGATTCCTGAAACCGGATATTGATCACCGTATCTTTGCGGAGCGTAAAGTTTCGTTGTTCGGTTTGAAAACCGACATAGGTGAATTGCAATTGGGTTTCGCCGGCCGGCAATGTAATGGAAAAAAAGCCATATTCGTTACTGACGGTTCCTTTGCGGGATCGGTGATCGAAAACGGAAGCATTAATAAGCGATTCGCCGCTTTTCCCGTCGGTAAGATAGCCGCTAATGGTGTAAAACTGGGCCGAAAGGCCGGTACTCAGTACCAGCATCAACATTAGAATAATTTTTTTCATCAGATAATTGTAATTGTTTAACGGTTCGATTGAAACCTGCATGCCGTGTGCTATCAGGGATGTGCAGGTTGATTTATTGACTATACATGTGAAGCTTATCGGAAAACAATATCGGAAATCACCACCGTACCTGCATGACGATTCAGCGACTCGATAATCTGCTGTTTCGACAGTAACAAATCGTGCCGGAGCACCGAAGAAGATATGGTAACGTACAAAACTCGGTTTTTAATATACAGCGCACTGGTATAGGCTTGAATATTCGGGCCCAGCACTTCGGGCCATGCATTGATCAGACGTTGCTCATAAAGGGGCCCGTCGAGCTTTTGTTGTTTCAAAAATTCCTGAATCAACGTTCCTAATTGTTCAGTTTTTTTACGTCGCATGCTGCTATCTCAGTTTTAATACCTGACCTATGGAGGCTCCCTGCTCGAAACTCAACCCGTTCAGTTTGTATAGGCTGATGAGCTGAATTCCGTAGTTCTGGGAAATCCCGTACAGCGATTCGCCGGCCTGCACTACGTGTACAGGATACGCACGAGCGCCTTTTTTCTTCTTTTTGGCAAGGTAGACGATAGAACCGGGTCGTAACGTTGCATGTTCGGGCGCATCATTGTAATAGCGCAGCCGGTCTTCCCTGATTCCGGTGGCTGCAGCCAGCGAGGCGAAACTATCGCCGGAACGGGCTACAATCATCTTCACCCCGTTGCTTTTGAAGATCGGATGTCCTCCTGCCATCGGTATCTCATCGGGCTGTATCGGCACATTTTCCGGCTGATAGTGGTCGAAGCGGTACAGCTGATACCGCTCGATTATATCAATAAGCTTAGCGGCATAGCCGGGATCGGTAGCATAACCTGCTGCCTTCAGCCCGTGAGCCCAGGATTTGTAATCGGTGGACGGCAGTAGAAAAAGCGAGCGGTAACGCGATCGGGTGGTAAGGAAAAAAGAATGGTCCTCAAACGATTCGCGGGCATGGTTATATTTCCGGAAACATTCGTTAGCCTCGTCGTCGTCGTGGTATATTTTCTTTCCTTGCCAGTCGTGGCACTTGATTCCGAAGTGGTTGTTGCCTTCGGTAGCCAGGCGGCTCCGGCCTGCTCCCGATTCGAGCAGCCCCTGTGCCAAAATGATGCTCGCCGGAATCCCGTGCGAACGTTGTTGTGCGGTGGCAATGGAATGAAACTGATCAATATAGGCATTATACAATTGATCCCGGGTCTGACCGAGCAGCCCGGGAACAATAAGCGTTAGTAATGTGAGTATCGTAAAAAGTCTCATCGGGCTTTAGAGTTCCATATTTGCAGACACAAAGATAGCACTTTTCCCGAAGCCCCGAAATTATTCAAACATATTTCTGAAACGTGAGAAGAAATCGCGTGAAGCAGTCGAGTTCGGTTTTACATTCTCCGATTTAGCCAGTTTCTCCATCAGATTTTTCTCGTCTTTATTCAGATTTTCGGGAATATATACTCCGATGTTGATCAGCAGATCGCCGGTGCCGTACCGGTTCACACTGGGGAGACCTTTCCCGCGCAAACGCAGTACTTTTCCGGGTTGCGTTCCCGAAGCAATGGTCACTTTTACTTTCCCATCCACTGTGGGCACTTCGACCGAACCACCCAACGTAGCCATAGGCACCGTGATTAATAAATTGTAAATCAAATCGTTTTCGTCGCGGATCAGTTCCGGGTGCTTTTCTTCTTCAATCAGCACCAGCAAATCGCCGTTCACACCACCCCGCCGGGCAGCATTTCCCTTGCCACTCATCGAAAGCTGCATACCTTCCATTACACCGGCCGGTATGTTGATGTTGATCACTTCATCTTCACGAACAATACCTTCGCCGGCGCAATACTTACACTTGTCCTTGATAATCTTACCTTCGCCCTGGCAGGTGGGGCACTCCGACTGAGTCTGCATTTGTCCCAGTATAGTGTTCTGAACCCGGGTTACCCGCCCGCTGCCGTGGCAGGTAGTACAAGTGGTCATATCCGAAGCGTGTTCGGCGCCCGACCCGTTGCAGTGCTGGCACGAAACGTATTTTTTTACCTTTATTTTCTTTTCAACCCCCGAAGCAATTTCCTGCAGGTTCAGTTTTACCTTCACCCTCAGGTCCGATCCCTTACGAACGCGGGTTCCGCCACGACTTCCGCCGCCACCGAATCCTCCGAAACCAAAATGGCCCCCGAAAATATCGCCAAAGTGCGAAAAAATATCGTCCATGCTCATACCGCCGCCACCGAATCCGCCTCCGGCCGAACCGTTCACTCCGGCATGCCCGAACTGATCGTATCGCTGGCGCTTTTGCTGGTCGCTGAGTACTTCGTAGGCCTCGGCTGCTTCCTTGAATTTTTCCTCGGCTGCTTTATCGCCGGGATTTTTGTCGGGATGGTATTCAATTGCTTTTTTACGGTAAGCCTTCTTGATTTCCTCGGCCGAAGCCGACTTGCTCACTCCCAGTATTTCGTAATAATCTCTTTTCGACACTGTGTATATATTTTTATTATTCTCCTACTACTACTTTCGAGTACCGAATCACCTTCTCGCGAAGGGTATAACCTTTCGAAATGCAATCCACGATCTTTCCCTTCATGTCGTCCGATGGAGCAGGGAAGGTGGTGATGGCTTCGTGAAGATCGGTGTTGAATACTTCATTTTCGGTAGGGATCGCCTGTACGCCGTTTTCGTTCAGATAACTGATGAGTTTGGCATAAATCAGGTCCAACCCTTCTTTCAGGGCCTGAGCATCGGTGCTTGTTTCCATAGCCTTCAATGCCCGTTCGAAATCGTCAACCAGCGGAAGCAGTTTTTTTAATACATCTTCGCCGCCATTCAATATCAACTCGCTTTTTTCCTTCAAGGTACGCTTGCGGAAATTGTCGAACTCGGCCATCAGGCGCAGGTTTTTGTCTTTTAAATCGGCAATTTCCTGTTTCAGCTCGTCGATGGCTTCACCTTCGGCGGCCTTATCCGTTGATGCGTTTCCGTCCGATGGGGTATGTTGCTCGGTTGATGTCTCCTGTTCCGCCGCTACCGGCTCTTTCTGTTCTTTCGTCTCTTCTGATACTTTCTTCTTCATAACTGTATTTTTTTTGCGTCAGGATTCATACTTCCCGACTGCTATTAACTGCCAGCTTGTCGCTTTACAAGAATACTGCCAAAGCCCTCTTTGCAGGGTTTTGGCAGTACAGGGCTGAAATATTGGCAGCTTTATCGGTTTTTCCGCTCCAGCCAGCTTATAAAATTGTCGGCATTCTCGTCAAAACTGAACGAACTGTTGAGCGGCATGCCCGTATTGTCGAGCATCACGTAAAAGGGCTGTGCGTTGGCCCCGAATTTCACCCGCTGCAGGTAGCTCCATTTATCGCCTACGGTACGTATTTTCCGGGTCTTGCCGTTTTCTTCCACTTCATAGGGTTGTTGAAGCGGTGTTTTATCGTCCACAAAAAGCGTAATCAGTACAAAATCTTCCTCCAGCAGTTCTTTCACCCGCGGATGAGTCCAAACCGAAGCCTCCATTTTACGGCAGTTCACACAACCATAGCCCGAGAAATCGACCACTACCGGCATTCCTTTTTCGGCGGCGTACTTCATACCCAGGTCGTAATCATCGAATTTGGCATGTACTTCGTCGTCGTAAAGATTGAAATCCTGGGTGGTGAGGGGCGGGGCAAAGGCACTGATGGCTTTCAAAGGGGCGCCCCAGAGGCCGGGTACCATGTACACGGCAAACGCGAGCGAAATAATGGCCATAAAAGTTCCCAATACCGAGGTATGCTTGCTTTCGCTGTCGTGAGAGAAGCGGATTTTGCCCAACAAGTAAAAACCTAACAGTGCAAAAATCACAATCCAGAGCGAGATGAATACTTCGCGGTCGAGTATTCTCCAGCCGTAGGCGAGGTCGGCAACCGACAGGAATTTAAGTGCCAGTGCGAGCTCGAGAAAGGCCAGTACCACCTTCACCGTGTTGAGCCATCCGCCCGATTTGGGCATCGATTTCAACAGCGAAGGGAAAAAGGCGAAGAAAGTAAACGGAATAGCCAGCGCTGTGGCAAATCCCAGCATCCCGATGGCAGGTGCCAGCAGCGAGCCGGTACTCGAAACCTCCACCAGCAGGGTGCCGATGATGGGACCCGTACACGAAAATGAAACCAATACCAGGGTGAAGGCCATGAACAGGATACTCAGGAAGCCGGCGGTTGTTTCGGCTTTTGCATCGAGTTTACTCGACCACGACGAAGGCAAGGTGATTTCGAACGCTCCGAAAAAGGAAATCGCGAATACTACCAATAACGCGAAGAATATCAGGTTGAATACCGCGTTGGTGGCCATACTGTTGAGCGCGCTGGCTCCGAAAATGACCGTAATCAGCAAGCCCAATACTACATAGATCACTACAATCGAAAGTCCGTACAACACAGCATCGCGACGCCCTTTGTGTTTGTTTTCCGACCGTTTGAGGAAGAAACTGACCGTCATCGGGATGATAGGCCATACGCAGGGGGTGAATAAAGCCAGGAACCCTCCAACCAGACCGGCTAAGAAGATGAGCCAAAGTGAAATATTACCGCTGTCGCCCATCTGGTCGCCAAAAGAGCGCAGTTCGTCGATCACCGGTGTCCAGTAATCGGCTACCCCGGTGGCGGGGGTGGCAACAGTAGCATTGAACGCCGAATCGGTGGCTCCGATGGCCAGTTCGCCGGTTGCGACGGGCGTGGGAGCTTCTTGCTGAAGAGCTGCCGGTGCCGCTGCTTTTCCGGCAACGGCTTTGGCATTGCCCAGCGAGAATTCGTCCTGTGCAGGAGGCAGACAGCGCTCGTCGTCGCAGGCCATGTATTCAACATATCCTTCCACTTTTACCTGAGTGGCATCCTGAAAGCTTATTTTTTGTACAAATACCGCTTCGTTGGCATACCAGCTCAAATTCATCTGAAAACTGTTGTCGTACACATCGATCAATTTTGATTTGGCAATAATACTTCCCGTTTTTTGAGCATTGACCAGCTTTTCGTAAACGATCTGGGTGGGACGGGGGCCGTTTTCGGGAATGTTCATCCCATATAAATGCCAGTTTTTTTCGATGGTGGCTTTGTGAACGATCTCTCCGGTAGCCGGCCCGGTGATTTTCAGCTCGTGGGTCCACTTTACCGGCTCAAAGATCTGGCCGTAACCAAACTGGCTGATGAAAGCTACGACTGCTATTAAAATATATCTTCCTTGCATACTCTATTTATTTTGGCGCAAATGTAAGTAATTGGATGAATACATGAATAAACGTTCATATGACTTTTACAATCTTTATACTTTTTTCATACAAGCTGAGGGGGGACTGATCAACGGGTTAGCATAAATTTGAAGCTGACTCCGAAGTTGGTAGCCGAAACCGGATAGCTCGACGAGATAAGCGGCTTGCTGATCTGACGATCGTAAAATGCCTGAATATTCACTTTGGAACTGAATACATAATCGGCAATGATTTTTACAGTCAGGAGTTTGTTGCCGCTGGAAGCCTGTGTAAGATTTTCGTCGATTTTCCGGAGAAGCGATTTTATATCCTTATACGAAAGATCGGCGTTCAGTTTGAGGTCGTTTTTAATGCGTGACTGGGTATCGTTTTTCAATTTCAGGATCACATCGAAGTCTTTCACAACATATCCGACACCTACTACAAATTCGTCGGATGTAGCGTCGATCAACTGTGTGCTCGACAAATTCAAGGTTAAGTTCCGTTGTTTTTTGTATTCGAGTTTCGCGGTCATACTATTTTTCAGTGTTGCATTCATACCGATCAGGGGTACGAATTGTTCGTTGAGCGTAACCGATGCAATATCAAAAGGCGCCGAAGGGATCGGGTTGTTCGATTGCACATCGCGGATATAGCCCAGCTGGCTGCCGTCGGCCATCGCCACCCAGGTGGAATACGAAGTATACGAACCTACGCTGTAACGGCTGGTATATCCATGCGAAATACTGATGGAGCGGAACTTGCTCTGAATCCATGGGATGCGCGACAGTCCGTCGTAGGTAAGCCGCCAGTTGGGCAGAATATGCTTCAACGAGGGGAAGGGGTTGGATTCGACTTTATTGACATCCTTCCCGGAGTAAGCCGCCAGAAACGAAGGAATAAGCACCTCGGTGGAGTTGAGTCCGAATTGCCCGAGCGAAGGATCAAAGGGCTTATTTTTCAACGGATTGTCGCTCATAAATCCGGTACCCGGATAGTTGTTGGTGTCGACATACGTTCGGTTGAGCCGGTCGGCCACCAATTGCCGGTTCGACATAAACCGGTCAAAGACTTCGGAGTAATAGTTGTTTTCGGCAGTGGCAATCGGTTTAAATGCCGTAGCCAACGTGATGAGTGTGATGTTGTAACTGCCGGTGAAAGTAGTAGGCATGCCGTCGAACATGTACTGTACGGTAGTATTGGAAGCCTGGTAGCGTTTGGCATTCAGTTCGATTTTCAAGCCGGGCAAGGGTTCCAGGCTGGCTTTCATGTCGAAGTCGGTGGTACGGGCCGTGGTGGCCGGGTTGATAATGGAGTCGCTCATAAAGAGCCAGCCGTTTTCGATCGCAGTAGGAATGGTCGAGGCGTCGTGCAATCCGAAAGCAAATCCGAGACCGGGAGCCATCAGTCCGTTGGCATCGGTGCGTTGGCCGAGGAACCGGGGCGTAGGCAGTAATCCCGGCAGTACCATACTGCTGGTTTCGCGGTAGGTAAACGATACCCGTCGCACCATCATAAGCATACGGGTGGTGATATCGCCGATTTGCTGAGGCACGGTACGGATATTCGGATCGAAGGTCGTAAACGTTACCGATACCGAATCCGATTGCTCGATGCCGGTAATCACGGCGCTCGAAGGCGAGAGCTTGTTCATCCTGAATTCGACCGGCCTTCCGTTTTTGTTCACCGCTACTACCTTAAAACTCTGCGTGTTGAGGTTATGTTTCACCGTATCGCGTTTTCCTTTCTCGGTGCTGATCACGACATTGAATACCCGGGGGTTGAAATTCGGATTGGGCATTCTGCGTTGTGTGCCCGAATACCGGTTGTTGATTTCTTTCAGCAATGCCGATTTGTTGTACAATGTTTCGAGGTTGAACGAGCCATCGAGTTGTACCGACCGGGTGCTGGTGGCGATATTTCCGGGGTCGATTTCGTCTTTCAACCGGGCGGTGCGGTTCCAGTTGTAGTTAGCGCCATAGGAGGTGTTTACCGAGCTTATCCAGTCGAGCAGCGGCAGTTTGTTGATAGGCACGGCCCACGACGCGTTGAATACCTGCTGGTAGGTGTAGGGCGTACCCAGTTTCCGGATACTCGATACCACCGAGTCGCGCCACTGTTCGTAATAGTCTCTGCTGAACTCGGGCGTGTAGTAAGGCTCTTCGATTACCGAGTTGGTACCCGACTGGAAACTCAACCGCAGGGCTTTGGTAAGGTCCCATTTGAAATCGAACTGCCGGTTCCACATAAAGTCCTTGCTGAAGGTTACATCCAGCGGGCTGCTTCCCGAACTGCCGGTTTCGAAATTAAAATCGCGGAGTTTTACCTGCGAATACTGGCGGTTGAGATTGGTGTTGAAGCTGATGGCGCTGGGCAGGTAGTTGAAGTTCAGCTCCTTGATCAACTTGAAGGCTGGTTTTTCGAACGTTTTACTGGCTTTGAAAGGCTCCAGAGGCTTGTTGGTAAACGAATAGTTATAGTTGATCGAAGCCCGTTCCTGCTTGGTGTAGTTTTGCTCTACTTCGGGACTGTGCTGATTGGTTTCCGATAGCGAGTACGATACGGTTAGGTTAGCCGGATCGTAGAATTGAGGTGTTTTACTTTTGATATTCACCTTTGCCGAGGAGATGGTAAAACTACGGGTGGTTTGCACCGTTTGCGAAATCTGCAACAGCGAATCTTTTTGTTGTTTCTCGTCCATCGATGCCAATGCTTCCTTCAGTTCAATATCCTGATCGAGCGGATTGTATTTTGGGCTCAGCGTTTCGTTGGTGTACGAGAAATAGGCGGGAAGCTGAATTTTCGCCGCTTTCGGTAAGAAACGACCCAGCTCCAGGTTGGTGGAAAAATTCATCTGATACAAATCGTCCATCCGGCGGTTGGTGACATTGCTTTCCAGGCTGCCGTAGCCTGCCGTTTCCATGCGTCCGGCTAAATTGATGTTTCCAAGATCCGAAAGTCCCACCGCTACATTCGCCATGGCGGCCCACCCGCTTTCGTCGTTGTATTGCGACATGCGTAACTCGTTGACCCATATTTCACCCGCTTTCACATCGTTGCTTCTGTTGCGCACACCGATCATTATATTTTCGACCTCGGCAACCGACGGATTTCCCACGATGGTAATCCTGTTTTTAGGTTTTGCGGGGTCAAATACATAATAAGGAGTCAGATTAGAGACATTCTGGCCCGTACCTTTCGCCCGGTTTCGTTTCAGTTTGGCATCGGTAAGTGTTTCGAAACTGAAATCGATCATGTTTTCGGGATGCCATACCGTTTCACGGTCCGAAAGGTTGTTCGAGCTGTAAAGCCCGTGCGGAGTGAGACGCAGCGGAACTTCGTATTCGTAGTAATTGTTCACCATATCGCTACCGATACGGATAAACACACTCAAATCGTTGTCGCGCAGGTTGTGCACATCGTCGATGAACCGCTCGGCGTGCACAAACAATTGCAGCCGCTTGTACTGGCGCATGTCGTAGGTGCTGTTCCGGTACACGGCTTTCGCATCGCCCGGCGAAAGATCGTAAACGCGCATCAGCATCGATTGTTCGTTCTGCTGAAGCAGCTGCGGCTGGCCGGGATCGGTTTCGCGCGTAATACCCGGAGGCAGAATATAATTTACGGGTGTCTTGCCCGAATTTTCTTCGATATTTACAGCTTGTACATCCAGTGTTGCCGTGGTTACCGGTGGCCGTTCGGGTTGATGAAGTGCTTTAGTATAACTCCGCCATTCACCCCGTACCAGGTCCATAGTTGCAAAGCGCAGGTGGGTTTCCTTTTCAAAATCGGTAAGGAACATCCGGATAAAGCGGATCGACTTGAAATTCCGGATATTACCTACTTTGCTGGTGTGTTCGCGGAGCGGAATTTTGAACTGGTACCAGGTCACCGGTTCAATTTTGTCGTTGGCCAGCTTTACATTCGAGGTTATTTTATCGGTGATGTAGTTGCTGCCCACAACCATTTTGTCGGGTCTCAGATCTACTTTATACTGAAAATAGCGTTCGTATTCGTTTAAGGTATTGTCGTTGTTGATGTCCTCAATGTCGGGGGTCGATGTGGCGGTGGTCGTATAACTGGTGTTGCTGTTTACCGCATCGGGCGAATTCCCTTCGGTACCGTTGAACCGTTTGTAGCGGGTGAGGATGTCGGCTTCCTGAGCATCGTATTCCGGATTACGGTAAAAACGATAGGTATCGCCGGCCGGGTCGTTGACGGGCGAGAACGGGTCGGCCTGCATTTGCTGACGGGTTGCCTGGTTCACCTTGGCAATCACCGCCTCCGAATACGCTTTGTAGGTACTAAAGTTTTTTTCCTGCTCCGACGACAAACCATTCAATCCCACATCCTGTTTGTCGCGCGCTCCGGCCGTATTGTCGAAGGCAGTTACGGTCGACTGTGCACGAGGCACTCGTCCCCAAACGGTTGTTTCGGTTTTCGTGGGGTCGTCGTCGATCGGAAGTCCATGTTCGAAGAATTTTTTTCCATCTTTCAGAATATCCTCGCTGATATCGCCCAGGTTGAAATACAGTTCGCCGCCGCGGTCGGTTCCATCGCTGTAAATAAAGGGATCCATCATCCAGAATTCGATGTATTCGATGTTGGAATTCTCAAAATCGGTGACATCGAGCTTGCGCATGATTCCTCCCCAGCGCTTCTGCGGATTGGTGAGCTTTCCGAACTCATCCATACCCTCTGCATCCAGGTTGTAGGGACCTCGTTCGGTAGGGTAGTACGACAGGTTCATCACTGTCATACGGGTGGTTTGGGTCGACAGGGTTTCGCGGTTCGGAAAAATCTCCGGAATGAGAATGGTGCGCGTATAATGATTCGATTGTGATTCGCGGTTGTTGCGTAAGTTGGGTGGGGTTGCACTGATGTTCTGGTTCAACAGCGGATCCACGTGGTACCAGGCCAGAAGGGCACGATTCTTCCCATAGTCGATATTATTGCTCAGGGCTGCCTCGGGGAACAGCGGGTCTTTTCCATCGCTGTAGGGAGTGCTCGACAAATACCAGTTGAACGGATAATGAATATCGATGGTGGTTTTCGTGGCCTCGAAGTCGTCGAGATAGGCGTAACCTTCGCGCCCTACTGCTTTGTGATGTCCGGGAAGCAGTTGTGCAAATTCGGCATTGACGGCGATATTGGAAGGGGCTGTAGCATCGACAAAGGGAAGTTTGTCGAGCATGTTGGTGAGCCATTGCGATTGTTTCCGCCACGAGGTGTTTAATCCCCAGATGGTGTTGGCGATGGGTTCGTTTCCGGTGTTTACCTTGGTGGTGAGAGGCATCTCCGACAGTCGCATTATCGTGCCACCCAGGGTAAAGTCTTTGCTGAATTCGTATTCCAGGTGGGTGCCCAGCATGGTTTTGCGCTGTAAACTGAACATCGACTGATTTTCGAGCTTCACGTTCACCTGCGTGCCCGACTCGATAATCGATTGATTCAGGATAGTGACGGTACCCATCATGTAATCGACCATATAGTCGACGTTTTCCTGAAGAGTCGCCCCGCCGGCCGTTACCGTTACCGAGCCCCGCGGCACATTCATCGCGTTGAGCCTGATTTCCGAACCGCTGCTGGCCTTGTATTCCCCTTCGATTATAAATTTGTTTTTTTCGCTCAGTTCCTGGGCTACAATAAGCGTCGAATCGTAAAGCTCCGGGAAGATGTAGGCGGCAGCCAGCCGGTCGTCGCCTATCATTTTTCGAAGGTGTTCGCCAAAGGGCTCCAGCACAGGGAACATGATGCGTCCGGTCGACGAAAAAGCAGTATATCCTTCCACATAATCGAACAAGCCGTCGGGATTCGGATCCTGTTTGCTGTCGAGCCTGTCGAGGTTCATGACACGAGTGAGCAACTGATTTTTAATATTTCCTTCGGTGAGGTACCGTAATTTGGTGCCCACCGAATCGTTGCGGTACAGAATGTTCAGTTCAAATTTGTCTTTCTGAATCTGCATGGCTCCCAGGTAGTACACATTTTTCATCATCAGGTCCCAGATCGGGAGCAGGGGCGATTGCGATGCTCCTTTCAATAGCTTGACGATAAGCGCATTGGGTGCCTGCACCGGGTCGGTCGAGAATTCGCCTACCTGATATACCTTGCCGCCCATCGTGTATTCATAGGCCACACCCAGCACCTCGTCGGGATTCAGCGTATTGCGCAGCGATAAAGTTCCCAACGTGCTGTTGAATGTATATTCCGACGGATTGAGCCGGCGGGCGCTCTCGATTTTTTCGTAATCCTCGCCGCCGTTGATTCCGTATCCCGATAGCCGTTCCGATAATACCGCGTTGCTTTGCTTGATATCGCGTACTCCGTCGATGTTTTTCACCTCCTGATACAAGGTGTTGGCTTCGTTGGAAGGGAACTGGGTGCCTGCCGGGACCGTCCAGTGCGTGTTTGCGATACGTTCGGTTTCACCCAGGTCCATAAAAGCGATAATATTCCGTGCTTCGTTGTAATTCCCGCGCTTGTTGGTAATCCATACTTCGATGCGATTCACCGTGATACCCGACGAAATAAAGGGCAACCTGCTCATGGCCGGTTCAAAGTTGTTGCGAAAGTAATGCCCGATAAAGAAGTGCCGGTTTTCGTCGTAGTTATCGGCGCCGATTTCAAACTTAGTGGTTTGGGCGCCTCCTTTCGAACTTACCGTTTGAGTCTCCGATTCCTGCTGCGATGCGATGGCCGATATATTCAGTTTACCAAACTTCAGGTCGGTTCGCACTCCAAACAGCGCTGTGCTCCCGCTGATAAGCGACGAATTGAGCTGCATGCTTACATTACCGGCCTGGATGCTCTGAATGATGTCGTCTTCGTTGCCTTTATAGTTGAGCTTAAGCATTTTCTGATCAAAATCGAAGGTCGATTCGGTGTTGTAGTTCATGTTGAAATTCACCTTGTCGCCCACGTTTCCGGTTACATTCAACTGAATTTTTTCATCGAAATCGAAAATGGTGGTTTTGCGCATCCGCTCGGTGAGCGCCGGATTGTCGAGCTTGTTCGATTTGATTCCGAATACCAATTCGGCCGACCCCTGTGTTTTAATCTGTACTCCGCCCGGCCCGAATACCTTATCGGCCGGTCCCAGACTGAATTTCATATCGGTAATCGAAAATTTATCTTCGTTATCGACTTCGTTTTTTGCGTTCAGCTCTTTCCAGTAGGCCGATAATTCCTGCCGGCCCGAAAAGTCGTAATACTCCCTATCCGACATGGTGAAAGGAGTCGCGATTTCGGTTTCGCCCACCCGGGTGCGCATCACGTAACTTCCTGTGCGCAGGTCGTATTCGACGGTCGTTTTTACATTTTCGGGAAGCGGGGCGTCGAGGGGAACTTTTTGCTGTAGATCTTCAACGGTTGTATGGGTGGTTTTTTTGATCGGAAAGTTCCTGGGCTTTTCTTCTTCCTGTTGCGGATCCTGGAGATACAACTCGCTCACCGGCGTGGTCGAAAGCACGCCAAAAGCCGATCCGAGCATAAAGAGCAGGGACAGGGTGAGCCAGGTAACTTTGGAACGGGAACGCATAGGCTATCGGATGTTCTTCAGGGCTGTTTTGATGAGCAATTCCACTTTGATATCGGGTTGTACTTTCAGGATAGCATCTACTGCTTTTTGCGATACATTGGCTGCAAAACCCAACATGACCAGGGCCGCCAGCGCTTCTTCGCGGTTGGCTCCGCCGCTTACTGCCGGTTGCAGGGCCACGCCGGCCGCATCGACCTGAATCTTCAGGATTTTATCTTTTAAATCCACAATAAGCCGCTGGGCCGTTTTCGATCCGATACCCTTGATGGCGCTGATGCCGGCCACGTTTTCGGTGCTGATAAGGTGTTGCAACTCGGCTACCGAGTAGGTCGACATAATCATGCGAGCCGTATTCGGACCAATGCCCGATACCGAAATGAGCAGTAAAAATACCTGTCGTTCAGTGGGTTGAAGGAAACCGTACAGCAAATGCGCATCTTCACGAATAGCTTCGTATACATAGAGTTTCGCGCTGGCTGTTTGCGACAGGGCTGAATAGGTTTGCAGGGTAATGTTCACGAAATAGCCTACTCCGGCAGTCTCGAGCACGGCATAGGTGGGATTGAGTTCGGTGATTTCTCCCTTGATATAATCGATCATTGTTCGTTCTATTTTAATTGCAAAAGTACGAAAAAAACAGGGTATCCTGCTTGAATAACGGATGAATTGAGTAAAAAGTACGGCAGTGCCTATTTTTTACTTCAATTTTTGTTAAATCGGAGCTGTCCCTGCGAACAAGTTTGAAGTTGTAGTGTTTGTGTATCAGTTGTAAATAATTAAATTAGATATACATATGAAGAAAACTTTTTTACTGTTCAGCATCACGCTGCTGGCCTCGGTGGCCTTGGCACAATACCAGTTACCCGGTTTGAGTTATTCGTACAAGGCACTCGAGCCTTATATCGACAGTACCACCATGTACATTCATTACAACAATCATCACGGTGCGTACACCAAAAACCTGAACGATGCGCTGGCGAAGTATCCCGAGTTGCAGAAAAAACCGCTGGCCGAGCTGTTTGCCAATATGGATCAGGTTCCGGCCGATATAAAGGTTTCGGTGCGCAACAACGGCGGTGGGGTTTATAATCATGTTTTGTTCTGGGAATTGCTTACTCCCGCTTCAAAAAGTAAAATAACTCCTTTCGTGGAACAGGAATTGATCAAATCGTTTGGAACTGTCGACAAGTTCAAGGAGGCATTCGAAAAAGCTGCTGCTACGCGCTTCGGCTCGGGATGGGCCTGGCTGGTTAAAGACAAGGCCGGTAAGTACCGCATTATTTCAACTCCTAATCAGGACAATCCGCTCATGTCGGTAATCGATGTGAACGGCCAGCCTGTTCTTGCATTGGATGTGTGGGAACATGCCTACTACCTCAAGTACCAGTCGAAACGTGCCGATTACATCAAAAATTTCTGGAACATCGTGAACTGGAATAAAGTAGAGGAACTTATGAAAAAGTAAAGCAGTAAAGGATATGGCTGTTGAAAATCCGGATTTTATACGAAATCCGGATTTTTTTTTGCTTTATATTGAACATTTGTTTGTTTATTATAATCTTTTTTATAATTTTGCCTTCGCCTTCGGTACCCAAATACTATCCTGACTTTATTTTGATTATGAGAGTGTTGCAGCCAGAATAAAATGTGCTAGAAGACCTTCATCTTGCTTTTTTTTTAACTCTTATAATTTAAAATTATTGCCTTATGAAAAGATTAGTATTTTTCGTCTCCGTTGTTGTCCTCATCGGGTTGGGGACTAGTGCTCAAAAACGTTTTGTAACGCTTATCGATGTGTCGCAACACGACCAGTATCCCGGGTTTTGTGAAAACGATGATGCTCCCGGAAAAAAGCATCCGGTGATGTCCTCCTCCCGGGCACGAGCGGTACAGCAAACTGCAACGGCACGACAACAGCTGGACAGTACCGTGAATGTAGCTTCCGATGGTACGCCTGTAAATAAATATATCTATACTTACGACGAATGGGGCAATCAGTATGTATCCGATGGATACAGTTGGGTTCCGGAAACCCGGTCGTGGCGGCATAGCAGTAAAAAAGTGGAAATGTACAATGCCGACGGAAATAAGGTTCTTACTGAGAATTATGGTTTCCCGAATCAATCGTCTGTGCCGGTTTGTACGAGTCGCGAATTCTCGGTATGGAGTGAGGACAACGAAGGAAACTGGACCGAAAATTCGACGAATTATCTCTATAACTCGAATACCAATCAGCTCGAATACAATTATAAACATGAGATTGTATACGTGGGACATACTACCACCTACAAAGACCTGATTTACTCCAGGTGGTTGACCGATATACAGCAATGGAAAGTATTGCAACACTACTCCTATTCGACCGCCGAACCCGGTTATGCAGAAGTTATAACCGATATCGTATGGAATAATGACACCGGAACTTATGATGCCTCAAAAACAGGCTATAACTATGACGCGCAGGGGCATCTGACCGAAAAAACAGTGTTTCGTGATTATGAAGAATCAACCCAGCAATGGAAAAAAGCTACGGTCGCAACATTTGCGGTATGTTCCGAATCTTATACCACCGAACTGGAATTTAAAAACAATACCTGGGTGCCGGTGTATAAATCCGAAAACGACGGCGACTATAAAATTACCTATGCGTACGTTAACGGATCGTTTATTCGTGTAGCGCGAAAATTGGAGGAGTTCGATCAGTTTGGAAACCTGATCAATTATGTTCAGTACGATTGGAATGTGTCGAAGAACCGATGGATCATCAGATCGGAGAAATACTATGAGTACGACGCTGCCAATAATGTACTTTACGAACAAACCCGCGACTATTCCGATACGGGTAAGGAAGTGAAATTCCATCAGATGTACCGCGAAACTGTATCGTCTCCCTGGGTGGGAGTATACACCTGGCAACGTTTTACGTTCTACGATTCGAACGATAGGACCGATTATTATTACACAACGACGTATGCGAACAACGCATTTGTGAACAATATAAAAATGAAGTTTGCATACGATGATGCCGGTTATACCTCACAATCGATACGCAGCACCTGGAACGGTTCCGATTGGGCTCCGACGAATACTACAACCTACTATTATTCCGCTTTATCGGCGTTGGTGGCCCAGGAAGTGAAGCCGATAGGCGCCGATGGTACCGGTGTAATGCTCCTTCAATTTAATATTGCGACCAACCTGCCTTTCGCAAATGCCGCTTTTGCTGTTTCGTTACCCCAGGGTATTGCGCTTCAGCCGCAGGCCACCGTGTTGTCCAAGGAACTGGCAGGATCGCACCAGCTAACCATTGCCTATGCTGACGATGGAACACCCCAGTTTACCATCATGTCGAAAGAAAACCCGGTTGCCGATCCAGCCAAACCGTATCAGCACATTATGCTGGTTTCGTACAAAGCCAGTCCGGGCGTGGCTATCGGGAAATACAATGCAATCATACACAACAGCTACTTCGGTATGATTAATCATACTCCAGTTGCACATCCATCCCTCCAATTCACTATTAATGTTACCGAAACAATTTCGGGTACTGCTTCGGCTCCAACCCCGTCGTTTACGATTGCCCCTAATCCGGCCGATGAACTGGTGCTGGTGAAAGGAGCCGGCAATAAATTGCTTCAGGTAATTGATCTGGAAGGACGTAAAGTACTGGAAAAGCTCGTCGATACCGATGAAGAAAAAATTCCGGTTCAGGGTTTTGCCCCAGGGGTGTATATGCTTAACCTGGTCGACCAGGGGCGGGTAGTAGGCACGGAAAAGTTAATTATTCAATGATCGCTAAAAAAGCGGCTATCTCCTATTGGGAGACAGCCGCTTTTTTTACTATTGGTTGTCTCGTTCTTATTTCGTTTCTTCGGATTACATGGATTTAGTTTCAACCGGGCAGATTTTTATAATAAACTGGTGTGCGTATTTGTTTGTTTCTCAGAACTACTTTCCCCTGTATATCTGTCAGTTCAACTGATAAGGGTTGATTTTGCAGTTTGTGTTTGAAGTCCTTGGATGATTTCCTGTCCTAACATCAGCCTTTCTCTCTATTCCACCAATTTCCCGTTTATATACAGGTCGGTCAACCGGACATTGTCGGCTCCTTTTATCTGGTTACCACGGGCCACATTTTCGAACCGGCTATTGTAAACGCTTATATTGCTCACGTTGATACTTTCGGTTAACCCGCTTATTAATACTCCGTAGCGGCTTTTTTGGCTGCTAACGTTTTCGAGGTGTACATTTCGCACCACCGGCGGGAAACTACGATCGCAAATCTCGTTGCTTTCGTACAACAGGTTGATTTTCAGTACTGCTTCGCGACATTCGCCTACTTCAATGTTTCGTACAAATACATTTTCAATTACTCCTCCACGGCAGTTACTGGTTTTGATACGTATTACCCGGTCGAGATTCGGACTGTCCATTTTGCAATTCTCGACAAACAGGTTGCGGTAACCTCCCGAAATCTCACTGCCAATCACCACTCCTCCATGTCCGTCCTTCATTTCGCAATTGCGTACAATGATGTTTTCCGACGGCACGCTCCATTTCCGGCCATCGGCATTGCGCCCGCTCTTGATAGCGATACAGTCGTCGCCGGTGTCGAATACACAGTTTTCAATCAATACATTTTTACTGGATTCGGGATCGCATCCATCGCTGTTGGGGCCATGGCTGTATACACTTACTCCCCGCACAATCACACTTTCGCAAAACAGCGGATGGATCACCCAGAAGGGTGAGTTCTTCAGTGTGACATCTTCAATGAGGATGGTATTGCAGCGGTAAAAGTTGATGAGTTGCGGACGTAATCCATCTTCAAAGGTCATCTGACGCTGATCGATGGGGGTAAACGTTTCGGCATATTGAAGCAGTTTCGCCCGGCCGCCATTGCGTTGAGCCACCATCCCTTCTTTCCACCCGTAGCGCGGACTGCCGCACATGCTCCACCAGTTTTCGTTGGTGGCTTGTCCGTCGATCGTACCTTTGCCCGTAATAGCAATGTTGGTTTCGCCATACGCATAAATCAGGGGTCGAAGATTATAGCAATCCACCCCTTCCCAGCGTGTAAGTACGACCGGAGTATACAAACGCTTATCCGACGAAAATTTCAGCTCGGCTCCTTCTTCCAGGTGAAGGCGCACATTGCTTTTCAGCGTAACCGGACCCGTGTAAAATTCGCCCTTCGGCACTAGTACCATCCCCCCTCCGTTTTGATTGCAGGTAAGTATAGCCAGGTTGATGGCTTCGTGGTTCACATTCCCGGCTCCTTCTTTCGCCCCGAAATCGAGTATAGAATAAGTTTTCTTCGGGAATGAAGTTCTTTTGATCTGCTTTTCGATTTTTTTACTTTCATTCCAGACTTTGTTCGGGATTTGAGCCTGCAGACTCATGAAGCATACGCTAAACACTAATAAAAGAAGTACGTTACGTGCCATTGATTGCTGTTAAATTTTTATGGTTTTAATGGATAACGTTGAATCCGCCGTTTTCGTACTGATGGACCATCGTCTTTTTTTTACAACATCAGCTTTATCCCCGCAAAATACGACCTCGGTAACGATGGACCGTACATATATCCGGCATCGCGGGTAACTCCTGTGTCGAAATCGTTCTGAAAACTGTTGAAGAGGTTTTGCACGCCGGCATTCAGCTGAAGTAGCATACTTCCATCGATCCGAATATCGTACGATGCCTTCAGGTTTACATCGTAAAAGTCCGGAGTCCATACTTCTTTGTCCGTCGAGGGGTCGGGGCCGAAATGCTGTACCAGCATAGGGCCGGTGTAGGTGCCCGAAAGCGCCAGCGTGAGGGGTTTTACCGGTGTGTAACTGAAGGTAACATAGCCGTAACGCCCCGGTGAACGGAACATCTGACGGATGGGTTTCAGCGCTTCGTTTGAACTCCAGGTCTGTGCTTCTTTGTACAAGCTGCTTTGTAACGTAAAGCCTGCCTGTAACGAACTTTTAGCGTTGGGCACGATCCGGGCTTCGAGGTTGATCCCTTTTACCACGGCTCCTAATCCGTTGGTTCGGGTAAGAATGGTATTGCCGAGGGTGTCGGTGCCGGTTTCGTTCAGGTAAAACACGTCGTTGATGTCGGTGTAGAATCCTTCGATCACAAAATTGGTTAATACCTTTCCGAAATCAGGATTAAATTCGGCCGAGGCACTGAAACTATTGGAATGTTCGGGACGCAGATTTTCGTCGAGTTTGATGAGTTGTACTTCGCCGCCCACGGCAGTGATGTGCAGGTCTTCGTCGAAAGCCTGGGGAGCTCTGAAGCCTTTGGCAAAGCTGGTACGCAGGTTGACCCATTCCGTCGGGTTGTAGCGCACATTCACCCGCGGACTGATGATAGGCCGGTCGATCAGATTGTGTTTATCCATGCGCAAGCCGAGTAATAAACTCAGTGTTTTGTTTTTCCATTCGTTTTGCAGGAAGGCACTGCTGATATTGACTTTCTGGTCGATATCGCGGTCGTAGGCCAGTTGAGTGTCGACCAGGTGGTTGAAGCTGTATTCGGCACCCAGGGTGAGGTCGGCGGGCATAAAGAGGAATTTCTTCATCGCGTACACATATTGTCCTCCGGCCACCACTGCCAGGTCGTTGGTGAGCCCGTAAGCTTTCGGGTCTTGGTCGGCACCATAATAACTATCCCTGCGGATGTGCTGTGCCGACGAGTAAAATTGTGCGCGGTGGCGGTAATCGGGACTGAACACTTCCCATTTCAACCCTCCGCTGTTGATCAGGTGATCGGTTTGTTCGGTAATGTCGGCATCATGTGCCGGTAGATGCAGGTTGTTTCCTCCACGACGGAATTCTTCGAGATTATGGTATTCGAGGGTTAATTTACTTTGGTTGGAGGTTTTGAAATACGATCTGAATCCGAGGCTGCCGGCACGTATCAGTCCTATTTCGGTAAATCCGTCGCCGTTGGCATCCCAGGCTTCACGCTGGCGCGACGAGCCGTATAAACTAATTCCAGCCTTGTTGTTGTCCGATACCAGCGCGGCATTTACCGTTGTGTTGAAGTCGGTTTTCGATCCGCCGATGAGCATCGTGGTGTTGGCGATGGTAAGCGAATTCGCAAGCGGTTCTTTGGTGATGATGTTGATAGTGCCCGCGATGGCATTGGAGCCAAACAAGGCCGAGCCTCCGCCACGCACCACTTCCACCCGTTCGATCATGTTGGTGGGAATTTGTTCGATACCGTAAACGCCGGCCAGGGCGCTGAAAATGGGGCGACTGTCGATCAGAATCTGGGTATAGGGGCCTTCGAGTCCGTTGATGCGCACCTGCTGAAACCCGCAGTTCTGGCAGTTGTTTTCCACCCGCAATCCCGGTTGGTAATTGAGGCTCTGCGCCAGGCATACCGAGTTGGTGGTTTCAAATAGTTTGGGAGTGATAACGTTGACGATATTCGAAGCCTCGCTCCGTTTGGTTTCGTTTCGGTTGGCCGACACCACCACATTCTCGAGCATCACCGCATCTTCTTCGAGTTCGAAATTCACTTTTAGCGAAGCACCGGGGCCAAGTTCGACCGGTATTTCCACTGTTTTAAAACCTACGCCCGAAGCCACGAGCAATTGTTTACCTGCCGGAACATTGCGCAGGGTATAATGTCCGCCCGCATCGGTAGCCGTGCCGATGGTAGTACCTTTTACCGAAATATGAATATAACCAATGTGTTCGTTGCCGTGTTTAAGTACGGTATGTCCGCTGAGGGTAGCTACTGCTGCTGCATTATCGGCAAAAAGCACAGCATTCAGCGCCGACCACAGCAGGCTGATGAAAAGTATACGTTTCATGTATAAAATTGTGTGTTGAATAAGAATTTACAGTTCTGATCGGATGTTTACTGAAGTAAAACAATCCGTTGAATCGGCAACCCGGCCAGGAGACGGCTTTCAGGTTGCTGAAACGAATTATGACAGTGGCTGTAAAGAGGGGGAGGAGGTCGAAGAAAATTGGAGCGGTGAAAATAAAAGGTAAGCCGACTGATCGAGTCGTACTTTCCCAGAATGGCTACCACCACCCGGAAGGCGGCTACAGCAGTACACACCGTTGTCGGGGTAGCCGAGAAATGCGTTAAAAGGGAAAGAACCGAGAATTCGGCCGTGGTGTGTTGGTGCCCGTTGGATCCGGCGAAAGGGTGGGAGTGGGCAACCGGCTTGCCATCAATACTATGCGTGTGAGCAAAGAAATTACTTCCGGCATAATATACCACGAACAACAGCAGAAAATGCAGTTGCAACCATGTATTTCGTAAATGCCGGAAAGAGTTCATCATTCAAAAGCAATTTGTCTCCGGCAAAAGTACAACCTTTTAACAAATAGAGCAAGAGTAGAGGGATCCCCATTTTTAGGTATTTTTCGTCTTGTGGCGGTGTTTTCTTGTTGCTTTTGCAACGTTAGCTTTCTCTCCGGCATCTTAGAGCCAATCATTAACAAAATACTATAATATGAAAAAATTAGTTGTATTACTTTTACCATTACTGCTGTTATCGGCATGTGACGAACAAGAACTAAAACAAGTAAAAAATGCAGAACCAATTCCCTTAAAAGTGGGAATGGAAAAACGAGTCCGGCAAGACAATACTTTTGCTTTTGACTTGTTTCGTCAGGTAGTGACCACAAACAGCAATGAGAAAAACGTTTTTATTTCCCCCCTGAGTGTAAGTATTGCGTTGGGAATGACTTGGAACGGAGCCAACGGAGAAACTAAATCCGAAATGGAAAGCGCTCTGAAAATGTCAGGCATGACGGTAGATGAAATCAATGAGTACTATCAGATCATGTTGTCGGCTTTACCGGAAGTCGATCCGTCAACCAAACTGCATATGGCGAACTCAATCTGGCCGAAGGCCGGTTTTCCTGTAAAACAGGATTTTCTCCAGGTAAATCGAAAGTATTTTACGGCGGAAGTTCGAGCCTTGGATTTTTCAAAACCAGAAGCATTGAAGACCATCAATAACTGGTGTGCCCAAAACACGAATAACCTGATTAAAGAACCTTTGGACAAAATATCTGCTGACGCAATCATGTATCTTATCAATGCAGTCTACTTTAAAGGAGTGTGGGCAAAAAAATTTAATGCAAAAGAAACCACTAAAGCCAATTTCTATGCAGAAGGAGGCAGTACTGCAAAAGTTGACATGATGCATCAGCAAGAAACGTTCGGATACCAGTCTGATGAAGTGGCACAGTATCTGGATATGCCGTATGGTAACAAAGCATTCAGTATGACGGTCGTTTTACCTCATGAAGGTAAAACGACCGATCAGGTGCTCGGTCACTTGAGTTCTGAAAACTGGAATCGTGTTGTTTCGGGCTTGTCGTCCCGTGAAGTTATCGTTAATCTGCCTAAATTCAAAACCAAAGGAAAATATGAACTGAAAGAGCCGTTGATGCGCATGGGAATGGTGAAAGCATTTACAACTGCCGCCGATTTAACGGGAATTGCTGATGCAGCCTTAATGATCTCAAGGGTTATTCACAGCACCTATTGCGATGTAAACGAAGAAGGAACTGAAGCTGCAGCAACTACTATCGTGGAAGCCGTGTTTACTTCGCTACCTGAAATACCGACCTTTAATGTCAACCGCCCGTTTATTTTCGTAATACGAGAAAACAGTACCGGCGTCATCCTATTCATGGGTAAGATGGGACAAATAGAAAGGTACGAATAAGTATCCTTTTTTATGGACTTAACTGTCAGGTAGATTGTGTAAAGCCTGTTTCAGCTGCAAACTGAAACAGGCTTTGCGTATAGAAAAAACGATTACTCAGTTTTTCGGTCACAATCAAGCACCTCAGTTTGTTGATACATCAAGTCTTCAATATTCACTTTCTCCTTTTTTGATTTTCGGGCGGGGTGAAGGATTTTATACACCACAGGCACTACTATCAGCGTAAGGAACGTCGACATGGCCATACCGCCGATAATTACCCATGCCATGCCGTTGCGCAGCTCGGCTCCCGAGCCTTTGGAGAGGGCAACGGGGAGCATCCCGATAATGGTGGAGAGAGCTGTCATAAGAATGGGGCGGGTGCGGATTCTTACCGCCCCGACAAGCGCCTCGTCCATTGATTTTCCGTCGCGGCGGGCTTCGTTGGCAAAGTCAACCAGCAGAATGGCGTTTTTGGCAACCAGCCCCACAAGCATTACCAGCCCCAGCATAGCGTAAATGCTCATCGCCGTGTTGGTAAGTGCCAGCGCAAGTATCGCCCCCACAATGGAGAACGGAATGGAGAACATCACCACAAAGGGGTCGGTCCAGTTGTTGTACAGCAACACCATTGACAGGTAAATAAGCAACAGCGAAAGCAGCAGGGCGTTGGTGAGTACGCTCATCGAGTCGCCCATTTTTTTCATATCTCCGGTGGTTTCGATACGAATATCCCTGGGCTTGCCCATTTGCTCTATCTTGCCGAAGAATGCTTTGGAGATTGCGCCCGCCGGCACGCCATACGCTTGCGAACGGAGCGTTACGGAGCTGTTGCGGTCGAAACGTTCGAGGCGGTTGGGACCTGTTCCCAGCGATGTGGAAGCAAACTGCGCAAAGGTAACGCTTTCGCCGCGGCTGTTGATAAACACAAGATTTTCGACATCGGCGGCTTGCTGACGGTAGGCACGGTCGCCGCGAATGTTAATGTCGTACTCGTAGTTGCCTTTTTCGAATTTTAACTGACTGTTGCCCTGAAAGTTCATCTGCATAACCATTCCTACGTTGTCGAGCGACAGCCCAAGCTCCGACATCTTGTCGCGGTCAACGGTAACGGTTATTTCGGGCGTGGTATTTTCTACCGACAGCTCCTGCTGCATCACACCGGGGATAGAGCCTAACGCCTCCAGGGCTTTCTCGGCAAAGTGCATCACCGAGTCGGGGTCGTTGCCCGTAATAATATACTCTACGGCGGCTTTCGAGGCTGTTCCGGTAAGGCTTACACTAAAGATATTCACCTTGGCATCGACCAAAAAGTCGGAGAGCGGCTTGCGAATGCGTGTAATGTAGGTTTCGGTGTTCTCGTCCTGCTTTTTCAGCTTCACATCTATCTCGGCAAGGTAAGGTGTACCCTTGGTGCTCTGCATATTGTCGCTCGTAAGCCCAACCATGGTAATGACCTTATCCACCTCGGGGCGGTTGAGCAGCCACCCTTCGGCACGCTGCACAAGGGCGTTCGACTCTTCCATCGAAATATCCTTGGGCATTTCGAGCTGTATGATAAACTCGCCGCGGTCGATATAGGGCTGGAACTCGAAGTTGATAAATCCCAGCGGGAACAGTGCCATTACGGAAGCTGTGATAGCCAGCACCACCAGACCAACCCAGCGTTTGTGCCCCAATCCCCATTGCAGAATGCCGGCAATGGAGTTGCTAAATGAGGTGATTGCCTGTTCGAAGCCCTTGAGCATCTTCCCGAAAAAGCTTTTGCCGGATAGTTCCTGAATATTCCCGAATCGGGAAGTTAAAAGCGGCACAAGCGTAAGCGCAGCCAGCAAGCTGAATAGGATGGAGATAACGATAACGGCACAAAACTGCCGCAAAATATCGGACACAAGCGTATTGGTAAAAATAATGGGCAGAAATACCACCGCCAGCACCACGGTAACGGAAATCACGGTAACGCCTATTTCGGTAAGCGCATCGAAAGTGGCTCTAACGCGGTTTTTCCCCATTTCGATATGGCGATACACGTTTTCGATAACCACAATGGCATCGTCAACCAGCACACCGATAACCAGTGATAACGCCAGCAGCGACATCAGGTTGAGCGTGAAATTGAACAGGCTCATACCTATAAACGTCGCAACCAGCGAAACAGGTACCACTACCATAACAATCAGGGCATTACGGAAGTTGTGCAGAAATAGCAGTATTACCAGCGCAACCAGCAGAACGGCAAGAAACAGGTCGGTAATAACGGAGTTGATAGATTGATGTGTAAAAGCGCTCGTATCCTGTGCCACATCGATGATTAAGCCCTGTGCGGCATAATTTTGTTGCAGCTGCTCGATGCTTTTTGCCACCTGATTGCTCACGTTGATAGCGTTGGCGTCGGACTGTTTCAATACGTTTATCAGAATGGCGTCCTGCCCGTTAACACGCCCCAGCTTCACGGGGTCTTTTATTGCATCGGCAATATCGGCAATCTCGCCAAGGCGGATTGGCGCACCTGTGGCTGTGGTGCTGATAACCAAAGCCCTAAACTCATCAACGCTTTTGAGTTTGCCCGACAGACGAATAGCGGTCTGCGACTCGTTGCTGTGCAGGTATCCTGTGGGGAAATCGAGGTTGGCGGCACGAATAGCTCCCTGGACCATGAGCGGCGTAATGCCCAGCGTCCGCATTTTTACCTGATTGAGGTTGATTTGGATTTCTCGCTGCATACCGCCCACAAGCGATATTTTGGCTACGCCCCTGACACGAGAAAGTTCAGGTACCACCCGCTTGTCTATCAGGTCGAACAACTCGGTAGGCTCAAGGTTCGAGACTGCCGAGAGAATTAGAATCGGTTTTTCGTCAACCGATATTTTCGAGATGGTGGGCGCAAGAATATCGCGCGGCAGTTCGGCACGCTTTGCCGAAAGCAGGTTTTGTGCATCGGTAATGGCTTTGTCGATGTCTGTTCCGTAAGTAAACGAAACAATAATCATCGACATTCCCTCGAACGACAGCGACTGCATCTGGTCGATGCCCTCCATGCCCGAAAGCGCGTCTTCGGCTTTCCGGGTCAGCGAAGTTTCCACCTCGCTGGGCGACGCACCCGGATAAATAATCTGCACGTTAAGCACCGGAGGTGTGAATTTTGGCATGAGCTCGGCGCTCAGGCTTTTGTAACTCAGGTAGCCCAGAATTGTCAATACAACGAACAGCACAATGACGTATATCGGGCGTTTGATGGATAACTCTATGATTTTCATACCTAAATGAGATTTTATTTCATATTTTTCACTTGGGCTCCTTCCGATACATTAATCAATCCGGCAATCACAATGGAGTCGCCTTTTTGCAGACCTTCCAAAATCTCTATTTTTTCGCCCACCATATCTCCTGTCACTACACTCTGTTGTTGGGCGACACCGTTTTTCACTACAAACACATTAGCCGCTTGTACGCTACCTACGATGGCATTGCGTGGAATTAAAATGCCGCTTTTGCGAACGCCCGAATCGAAACGAACACTCACATACATTCCGGCTTTCAGGGCTTTACGGCTGTCGGTAAGGGTAACTTCAACCGGGAAGTTGAGCGAACGGTCGGCTTTTTCGCCAATAAAAGTGATTTTGCCCGTAAACAAATCGTTTGCAAAAGTTTCGCCGCTAACGGTTACAGCCTGCCCCTGCTGGATATGCAATCGCTGTTTTTCGTTGGCAAAACACCTCACTTTCAGCTTCGAATCGTCAATAATGTCAAACAGCCTGGCTCCGGGGTTCACATAGCCACCCACTTCGACGTAGCGTTTGTAAACAATGCCCGAAATGGGAGCTTTAATGGAGGCATCCGCCAGGCGACGGGCAGCGGTAGTGTACCGGCTTTCGGCGGTAATCATTTGCGTTTGAATGTTGTCGAGCTGCTGATCGGTAACGCCACCCTGCGCGTTAGCGTTTTTAAACCGCTCGTAATCTTTTTTAAGCCCCTCGAAGGCGGCTTTACTCGATGCGACATCGGCTCGAAGCATCTCGTCATCGAGTTGAACCAGTACGCTGCCCTTGCTTACGCGGCTGCCTTCGTCGGCATATATATTTATAATACGTCCTGCTACGTCAGACATAAATTGCAGATCGCGTAACGCTTCTACAGTACCATTTGAAGTAAACTGAACCGAGTAAGAGCTGTCCGCCACAACTTCCATTTTTACGGCGACAGCTGCCGAAATATCGGCTACCATTCTTGTTTTTTCGGCAGTATTTTTCTTGTTGAATACCAAAATCAACACCACGGCAGCAAGTACTGCGCACACCGACAGGATGTATGCTAACTTTTTCATAATGTGAATGTTTTTATGTTTTACTTTTCAGTCATTAATTCTCGGATTGCACCGCTTGTTTTTTTCAGGTCGATATAGGCTTTCATGTAGTCGTTCAGTGCGTTGGAGTAGCTCAATTGCGCCTGCACAAGCGATTGCGAGGCGTTCAGGATATCCGACATGGAGGAAAGCCCCAGTGCGAAGTTGTTTTCGGCAACCGCAAACACCTCTTCGGCCAGCTTTTGGTTATCGCGTTGCAGGGCTATGGTGTGGCGCGTATCGTCGAGTTTCATGCGGGCGTTCATAAATGCCATATTCAGCGATTGCTCAAGTATTTGAGCGTCTTCCTGAGCTTTTAGTTCCTCCATGCTGTTCTGGCTGATTTTTGCTTTGCGCGAAAATCCACTGAATATCGGCACTCTAAGACTTAGTCCGATTACCGAGGTAGGATACCAATAGTTGGTGGGACCGCTAAAAAATTGATCGCTGACACCGTTGTACTGATAGTTTGCCGTGAACGACAGCGTGGGTAGATTTTCGTAAACTGCCGTTTTCTTTTGCAGTTTTACCAGGTTCAACTTTTCCATAACGAGCCGATAGGGTGTTTGTTCTTTCACAAAAAAGGAAAATTGGGCATCGGCGGCGGCTTTTGCTTCAAAAACGGCAAGGTCGATGGGTTGAATTTCGATAGGCAGATTTACATCAAACCCCATTTGTTGTTTCAGCAGGTTTTTTTGCATTTCGGCGGCGTTACGAATGGCATTTTTCTGCGTGGTAAGGTTTACAAGATTTACTTTTAGCCTGTCTACATCCACTTTTTTTACCAATCCGTTGACATAATTTGCCTCCATGGTTTTCAACATTCTGCCGACCAAATCAATACTTCTATCCATTTGCCCGATGGCGTATCCGGTTGCCTGTATAGCATAAAAGAGACTTGCTGTTTGCGCAATAAGGTCTTCTTCGCTTGACTCCATGCCCAATACTGCCATTTTTTCAGCCGTTTTGGCGATTTCCAAGGTGTTGAACAGCGAAAAGTTGAGCAGTTGCTGATTGAGCGAAATTCCCATATTCGTATTGTAGTTTGTACCCATTTCAATGGTCATGTATTTGGACGCGTTCGGGTCTTGCGCCGCAGGTGGCAGCATGCTGTTAATGAAATTGGGCATGATGAATTTCGCCTTTTTCAGGTTGTCGTTCAGGTTGGCCGAGCCGCTAACTTGCGGCAGCAGAGCGCCCAGCACCTCCTTGCGGGCGTAGGCGGCTTTCTCATTGTCGTAACCTGCCTTTTTCAGGTTGTGGTTGTGCTCAACGGCATATGCGAGGCATTCTTGCAGCGAATACACCTGCTGTGCAAACAAGCTGGCCGATATCAACAGAAAGCAACTCGCAAAACCAATTGTTTTAAAGAGTTTAGTGTTCATCATAATGAATATTTATAAAAGGTTTTTTCCTTTCTCTGAAACAATTGCCCGCAAGTTGTACTCGACAATATCGCCGAAATAGTTTTTCGTGATAAGCGGGTTGTTGTTGATGATAGTATTGATGTAATATCCGAAAATAGAGTACGACAGGTAGCGGCTGATAAATTCCACATCGAGATCGTTTCTGTAAATTCCGCTTTCGATGCCGAGCTTGAGGTTTGCTTCCATTTTTTGCTTGAACAAGCCCGACCCGATAAGGTGTTCAGATGTAGCCTGATTGGGATTTAACCGCATCAGATCATAAAAAAACATCGGACTAAGCTCGGTGAACAGGCTGTTAATCTGCATAAAACCTTTGCGCAGGTTCTGTATTGCCGGGTACTCCTTGCTGTCGAGTACGCTCAGGGCTTTCTGAAAATCGTAGGAAATAGACCTGATGCACTCTTTCAGTAGCTCGTCTTTCGATGAAAAATGATTATACAGGGTCTTTTTTGTCATGCCCATCTTTCCAGCTACCTCTTCCAGCGAAAGGCGCAAACCGTCTTGTTTAAATATGGCTATGGCTTTGCTTGTGTACTTTTTTTTGCGAATATTAATATCCATCATTCTTTTTGTAAATTAAATTTGTCGATAGTAATGCATCACAAAATTACACTATTTTTATTATGAAAGTATAATTAATGTATTTATTGAGTTTTTTTTAACTATTGATTCTTGTGAGGTATTTTAAGACATAAATGTTTGAATTCGGAACTCCTGCCAATGGAGACATGGAAGAATGTTGACCCTTGTTGATGTAGGATATTATATGAACATCAGCACCAGTATTTGACCATCGATGTAAAGGGCCTGCTAGAAGTTGCCGGGTTGCCGGGGTTGAAATGAATGGAGACCCTGATTACGTAGCTTTTACGCAAAAAGTAATAAGGATGATCGAGTAGTGTCTTTTCTTGACGAGTTAATGTGTAACTGTGAAATGATTCCTGCTGAAAACGAGGTGTGAAACAGGTCAACTGAAATAGAGAAAACGGCTATTGAGGCTCACAGCGTGTTACGACAGTTGCTTTTGCCGAGTGGAAGATCCCGATACGGGTGATACGGATTTCTTATTGCGTTATCGGATCATCAGTTTTGCGATGCTTTTAGCGTTGTTGCCTGCAAGTTTTATCATGTATAATCCTTCCGATAGCCCGCTTAAATCTAGTTCTCTTGCTTTTTCTGTAGGGTTAATCAATAAGTTTAATACTTCTTTTCCATTGATGTCGTACATTGTAAGGTATGCATTCGTGATTAAATCCTCTACTTCAAATGTGATTGTTTTTTCTGCCGGATTCGGATAAATTTTAAAAGATAGAGTGCTGGGGCGACTGTCCTTCGTGGTAGTTATGCCCGTAATATTGGCTTCCTGCCAGATTAAAATGGGAAAACCATTATTGACAGGATGCTCATCAAAATCCATTTTCCAAACAGCCTTACTCAATCCGTTATTAAGCGCATCCACAAAAGAGGATAAGCGCATTTCACTGTTTTCCATGGAGAGTCCGTAGCTGTTTTCACTGCCGCAATTCGTTGAAAAGTAGCAATCGGTTAGTTGATAATTTGCTATATATCCTGCCATTCCTCCGGAATAAGCATAATCGGAACTGGAAGGGTAAGCGGGAGATGAGGCCGATACAGAAGCAATATGCTCAATATTATAGCAATTGGCAATGGTGATAAGACCTTTGGTATGTCCATTGCCGTAACCTATTATACCTCCCGAATAAGCATAAGAAGATGAACAAAAGAAATAGGAATAAGAAGTTATAGTCCCGGCGTTATAGCAATTGAGAATTGTGATGGGATAGGAACTGTCTCCGTTCCCTGCAATTCCTCCCGAATAAGCATAGGAATGCAAAGAGGGAGAATAATACGAGTCATTGTCCAAATAAGAATAAGCATCGATTTTTCCCGTATTGTAGCATTCCGAAATTGCTAAAGCAGCCTCCTGGCCGTTTCCTATTATTCCTCCGGAATAAGAACACCGGCTGGAGAGTTTATTGCAATTGGTGGAGGAGGAATAAGAAGATATAGTTGCAGTATTCAAACTATTGGAAATGGTTATGGTTCCGCTTCCGTCGCCCACAATGCCGCCGGAATACGAACAATTAGCATTTTGATAAAAAGACGTTGATGCAGACACACTGCCGGTGTTTTTGCAATTGGAAATTATTAGCGAACCGCCGCCATACCCGGCTATTCCACCCGAATGGGAATCATACGTGTTGGATGCCGAAGAAGAGGAAGAAACGCTCCCCTCATTCGTACAATCGGAGATGGTTGCAGTGCCATTGCCCAATATTCCTCCCGAATGACAGGAATAGGTTGCAGAATAGCTTCCGGAATACTCCGAAGAAGAAGCAACAATGTTCCCCGTATTTTTACAATTTACGATCGTACTGCCGGTTCCGGAGCTCCCTGCTATGCCTCCGCCACAGGGAGCCATGATATTCCCGGTATTGTAACAGTTCGATAGCGTGGCAGTAGTACCTGCATTTCCGGCAATCCCTCCGCTTGTTATATAATAATCGGACAAAGTAGACGATTTAGAGATAGTCCCGGTGTTGTAACAGGTCGAAACCGTCACATTCGTCCCATATCCGTATATCCCGCCGCTGGTTGAAATGTAGGTGGTAATATTTCCCGTATTATAACAATTGGAGACGGTAATATCTTCACCGTAACCCACAATTCCTCCTACATAGGATACATAATTGTTCGAATAGTTGATGGAACCTGAAAAATCAGCTAAGTTTCCTGTGTTATAACAGGCTGAAATCGTTACCCTCGTTCCGTATCCCAATATTGCACCGCAGTAACCCGCAACGCATGTGTTGATAATACTGCTGTGACCGGTCACTCCGATAGTTGCGATTGTTGCATTGTAGGCATAACCGAATAAGCCCGCATATTTAAACGACGAAGACTCGATCACCAGATTGCTGATGGTATGTCCATTCCCGTCGAAGTTGCCGGCAAATGCAGTGTTGATTGTATACCCTATGGGCGTCCATTGAAGGCTTTTGCTACCAGCCAGATCGATATCCGCTGTCAGTTTATAATAGATACCATAAGAAGCAGCGCCATTATTCACCTTGGCAGCCAGATAAGCTAGATTTTCGGCAGTTTCAATCAGGTATGGGTTCGTTTGCGTGCCATCGCCTCTGGTCCATGCAACAGCCGTACCGTCCCAAACATCGGTTCGGGCCTGTACGGTAAAGGTTACCCCCATTGCAACCAGAATCAGCATGAGATCTCTTTTCATTGGGTTGTGATTTGGTTCGGTAAATAGAAAGTAGGGCAAACAAAGTCGAGGTTGAATTTTCCGGTTCTTATTCTTTTTCTTCCTTATCCTCTTCCACTTTTTTTGTTTCTGCTCCCTTCAGATAACTGGGCAGATTCAATCCGGCCATGTTGAACAAATCGTTCAGAGGCGGCACGGTTTTCATCATGCCCGAAACAAAATTGGCAGTGGTGGAATTGCCGGTGTCGGTGGTGCCGTTACCCGAATCCCAGACGGTGATTTTGTCGATCTTGATGTTTTTAACGGCTTCGACCTGGGTGCGAACCAGTTCGGGCAGTTTTTCGATGAGCAGTAACTGGAAGGCCTTGGTGGGATCGCCTCCGGCAGCAGCAACGACTTCTTTGTAACCTTCGGCCTGCTTGGTGAGTATTTCGTACAAACCGTTGGCTTCGGCGGCCATTTTCGCGAAGATAGCGTCGGCCTCCCCCTTCGCGTTTTCACGGATGGTTTCGGCCAGGGCTTGTGCTTCAATAATAGCACGTTGTTTGTCGATTTCGGCGGGTACGACTATATTGGCGATCTGGGTCGATCGTTCGCGTTCCGAACGGGCCAATTCGGCTTTTTGCTCTGCCATATACGATTCTTCCAATGCCTTGGCCTGCTGTACTTTTTCCGATGCCAGGGCTATACGCAGCGCTTCGGCTTCTTTTTCACGACGGTTGGCTTCCGACTGGGCAATAGCGATCTTTGCCTCGTTTTCACCCTTGATAGCAATAGCGTTGGCTTCCGAAGTTTTGATACGGGTATCGCGTTCGGCTTCGGCTTTACCAATGGTTTCGTCTTTTACGGCGGTGGCAATGCTGATTTCCTTATCCTTCTGGGTAATGGCTATTTTCACATCGCGGTCGCGGTGGGTTTCGGCAATCTGCGTGTCTTTTTCACGGTCGGCCAGGGCTTTCCCGGTTTCTCCGATTTTTTCCTGTTCGGCCACGCTCACTTTCGCTTCGTTGATGGCTTTTGCCGCGGCTTCTTTTCCCAGCGCTTCGATATAGCCCGATTCGTCTTTTATATCGGTTACGTTTACGTTGATCAGCTTCAGTCCTATTTTTTTCAATTCGCTGTCCACGTTTTTCGAAATATTATCCAGGAATTTATCCCGGTCCGAGTTGATCTCCTCGATCGTCATGGTAGCAATCACCAGACGCAATTGCCCGAAAAGAATATCTTTTGCCAGCTCCTGGATTTGTTCCGACGTTAGGCCCAGCAAACGTTCGGCGGCGGTATGCATGCTCTCGGTTTCGGTGGAGATGGCAATGGTGAACCGGCAGGGCACATCCACCCGTATGTTCTGGCGGCTCAGTGCGTTGGTTAGGTTGGCTTCGATCGATAACGGTTTCAGATCCAGGAAGGCGTAATCCTGAATAACGGGCCAGATAAATGCTCCGCCACCATGTACGCATTTGGCCGAGGTTCCGCCGGTACGGCCGTAAATAACTAAAATTTTGTCGGACGGGCAGCGTTTGTACCGCGATACCAGGGCTGCAATGGATACGAAAACGACTACTGCCGCAACTGCAATGATAATGATAGGTTCCATGTCGAGGATTTTAAATGGTTTCTACAATGAGTATGTTGTTATTTTCTATTTTTACCACTTTTACTACCGCTCCGGTAGGTATGCGGTCGTGTTCGGTCATTGCATCCAATTCGTGAATGGAGCCGTTAACGCTGATCAGGATTTTTCCTTTGCCGGTTTTATGCTCCGGGATCGTCAGGTACACGTCGGCCGTTTTATGAAGGGTATTGACGATTTTGAACGAATTGTCCTCCGCCAGTTTTTGCACCTGGCGTATGATTACAAAAAACAGCAGTACGAACACAATCCCGACGCCTACTGCAGCCAGGATGAGCAGGGGAGTGCTGTGGATAAATCCGTAAAACGAAATGCCGGCCCAGCTGAATCCGAGCAGAAAGTTGATCAGGTTCCGCAGCGAAAAAAGTTGAAAAGGGGCGTCGGTTCCATCAAAGTCGCCATTGAAATCGGCTTCAATGCCATCGGTTGCATCGGCGCCCATGAACGTCATGATGGTTTGCACCACAAAAATCAAACTTGCCGGGACGGCAATGTACCAAAAGGTTTTCAATAAGGGATCGAGATTCTCCAGAATTTCCATAGGATATCAAAATTTTATTAGTTAACGAGTGTGCGAAGCAGGAAGTCCAAAAGTACAATTATTTTTTGATATTGTGACTCGGTTGGCGAGTGATTTTTTTGTGAATATTGGATTGTGCTTATGGCAGTGTCGGGTGAAGTTGATAGAGCCGGACCGGACTGCCAGACCCATTGAATGACGTCCGGCTCTCATGTACCCTGGCCTGGTGTATAAAACATGGAGGATTGCAGGCTTTGTTTCTATCGGCCGACACCAGGTCCGATGCGGGGAGGACGATGGCTGTCACTTCATCCCCCCCATGTTCTATATCCTCAAAAAATCACGGCCTTGTCGGGATTTATTGTTTTAATAGTTTTTTTACAACACTTCCGTCCCTCGTTGTAATCTTTATCGAATAAACACCGCCGGTTAAATCGGATAGGTTCACACTTGTTTTTTGATCAGCTATATTCACGCACCCGATCACCTGTCCTTGTAAATTCAATACTTCTATTTTACCTTTTGTAACCCCTTCTATTAGTATGTGGTCGTTTGCCGGATTGGGATACATCTTCACATTCATTAATGCCATCTCGTTGATCCCGAGTGTGATATCGGTGATCGTTAGGATTTCAGATTTTGATTCGCAGCCATATTCATTTGACACGCCTACCTGATAATCGCCATGGCCGTTTACAGTATATGATTGAGAGGTTGCATCGGGGATCGCATTTCCGTTGAAATACCATTGGTTATTGATGGTTGAGCTTGAAGTTAACATATCGCCATTTTGAATAATTGTAGGTTTGGGCGAACTGGCATATACTTCTATTTCATACCATGCTACCCATGAGTTTGAACTGATAGTATTGATCATTACTCCCCGAACATTTGATAAGGCAGGGTGAAAGTTAACGGTGAGAATTTGATGCTCAAATGTAAAACCAGATAAAGTGTCGACAAGGATCCAGTTTTCCATGTCATCAGAGATTTTTATTTCATGGATGGTGTTTCCCGGCGAAAACTGATTTACATGTAATTTCAGACTATCGACTGATAATTGATTTTGTAAATCTACCTGAATCCAACCTTCAAATCCAGGTGTGCACCAATTAGTGTTCACATCACCATCGACTGCTCGGCTCGGAATTTCTATCGAATAGGACGAAACTGCAGTTGCCGGTTTGTTCAATGCGGCGTTGGAGCACGCATTCTGGGCATAAGCAGAACTAAAACAAAAGCCTGTTATTACTGAAAGTAAAATCACATTTTTAAGATTCTTCATTTTTATTGTCTTCTAATTGTTAATATTCTAGTCCCAAGAGCTGTTAAAAAAGCGAGGGGCTGAACCTGATCTGTTTTATACCGGGTGAATTAACTTATCGAATAAACCAAGTTGTTTTTAGCCAAGACTTTCTCGGATAATTTGAAATGTGTATTCTCTCTTCTTTCGAATTGTCGCTGACGAAAGCCTTGGCCACGGTAGCTTGCAGATTTCGGGAATCTGAGGAGCTTGGGATGGTGTTCGATAAACGATGCGGTTAAAAAGCCACCCTGAAATTCATTCCATATGCATAATCGTTACCGGCAAGCAAATTACTTTGTGGAATTATTGTTGGCTGAATTTGCAGGTACGTATTGTTGGCCAGTTGATAGCCACGAGCGATATTTACTCGTTTTGCAATTTGCGCCGCATTAATAATGCTGCAAATATTGACCGTTAAACCGCCTAACAAGCCTAGTAGAGCCATGGAGTCGTTCTGGGCATTCAGCCTGACTAAATTACAAACTATGTTCCCTCCTAAAAACAGAAATCCACCCCCGATATCGCCATTGATAAACTGCCCGAGCCCGGGAATAAATAAAGAAGCAATTCCTGCCCCCCACGCACTCTTTTTTCCTCCAACAGGATTGATCGGGTTTCCGAACGTATAGGTGTAAGTGTCCGGATTTACCTTCGGCAATTGTACATTATTAGCATCTGCCGGTTGTTGTGATGCTTCTTCGTTGAATATATCTTTTGTCCCATTGGCGTATCTAATCATCAGGATTTCCGATTTCAAAATAGAAAATATCGGTCCTTCTAAATTATCAAATCTTTTATATCTGACTTCGGTGTGGGTGACTTCACTTATTTTTGCAGCAATGTCTTCACCATTTTTCTTTGTAATAATGTCCTGTGCAAAACTAGTTGTGGTAAATAGCCCTAAAACCACAATGATAAACAATATTCTCTTCATAATACATTAATTTTTTTGACTCTTTGGGTTTCTCGATTGTACCCGTTGTTGATCGGGTGTTAAATTTCACATATTTCAACATTGTCACATCGGGTGGTCAGCCCTTTTAAGATGTACAGACCAGGTCAACTGTTTAATTTGCAAAAATATTTTTATTAAAAAGTGTTGTAGTGTTTTAATGTTAATATTTATTGAAATGGGTTTCAACCGATGTTTGCCGCTCAAAAAAAGTTATTATTATCAATGGTATTGGATTTTTGTTTTTATGCTATGCTGCATACGGGCTGCCAGCAAAGCAATAGAAGAATTACAAAATTACAAATAATTTTGGTTAAACAATGTTTTTAGCAATATGTTTTTTCCGAAGCCTGTCCGGTTCGGAATACTCCCCATTTCGAGCGTTGAGCTGCTGCCGCCGTAAATTAATAATGGCCTTCCCCCGCAATTCGCAATTTTTATTATCTTTGCGGTTCTGGTTAAAAATATATTTCATATGCACGAAGAAGATAAAGTGACCGGCTTGCCGGAGAATGCCTCGCGCGAACTGGCGCCGGGGGAGGAGTATGTGCCGTTGATGCGGCCCGAAAAGGTGTATCCCGAAGTTAATTTTCGTTCGGTGTTCTGGGGATTGCTCATGGCCGTACTGTTTTCGGCAGCAGCGGCTTACCTGGGATTGAAAATCGGACAGGTGTTTGAAGCGGCTATTCCCATCGCCATTATTGCGGTAGGCCTCTCGGGGGCTGCAAAACGTAAAAATGCCCTGGGCGAAAATGTGATCATTCAGTCGATCGGCGCCAGCTCGGGGGTGATCGTTGCCGGAGCCATCTTTACCCTTCCGGCTCTTTACATCTTACAGGAAAAATACCCCGAGATCACGGTGAGTTTCATGCAGGTGTTTCTGAGCTCGTTGCTCGGCGGGGTACTCGGAATCCTCTTCCTCATTCCATTTCGTAAATATTTCGTGTCGGATATGCATGGTAAATATCCTTTCCCCGAAGCAACGGCTACCACGCAGGTGCTCGTATCGGGCGAAAAAGGAGGCGATCAGGCCAAACCTCTCATCCTGGCCGGCCTCATCGGGGGGATTTACGATTTTGTGGTAGCCACCTTTGGCGCCTGGGCCGAGACATTTACCACCCGCGTGTTACCGGCAGGTGCCGAGCTGGCCGACAAAGCGAAGGTCGTGTTCAAGCTCAACGTAGGAGCAGCGGTACTTGGGCTCGGTTATATCGTGGGGCTGAAATACGCATCGATTATCGTTGCCGGATCGGCATTGGTATGGTTTGTCATTGTGCCCGTTTTGCCTTTGCTCGACCAGCAGCTTATCGTGGCGCTCAATCCTGCTTTCACAGGCGATACTCTCGCCGCCTTATCGCCCGAGGCCATCTTCTCCAATTTTGCCCGTCATATTGGTATCGGAGGCATCGCCATGGCCGGGATCATCGGCATTGTGAAATCGCGTAAGATTATCGGCGATGCCGTTGGTTTGGCTTCACGCGAATTCAAAGGAAAGAGTCAGGTTATACCGGTAGAAGTAAAACGCACGCAGCGCGATTTGTCGATGAAAATCGTGGTGATCGGCGTTATCCTGGCGCTTATCGCAACCTTTGTCTTCTTTTATTTAGGAGTGGTGGATAACCTGGTACATGCCGTGGTCGGCATCCTGATTGTGGCCCTTATCGCTTTCCTTTTCACCACAGTAGCAGCCAACGCTATTGCCATTGTAGGTACGAACCCCGTTTCGGGGATGACGCTCATGACACTGATTCTTGCATCGGTCATACTGGTGGCAGTAGGGCTGAAAGGCACCACCGGGATGGTAGCCGCACTCATTATCGGTGGGGTTGTGTGTACCGCCCTGTCGATGGCCGGCGGTTTTATCACCGACCTGAAAATTGGTTACTGGCTGGGAACTACCCCGGCAAAACAGCAGACCTGGAAGTTTCTCGGTACCCTGGTATCGGCAGCCACGGTAGGAGGTGTGATTATGATATTAAACAAAACCTACGGATTTACCGGCGACGGAGCCCTCGTGGCACCACAAGCCAACGCTATGGCAGCCGTAATCGAGCCTTTGATGTCGGGAGTAGGAGCCCCCTGGTACCTGTATGCCATCGGAGCCATCCTCTCCTTAGCGCTCACCGGTTTGAGAATACCGGCGCTGGCATTTGCCCTCGGTATGTTTATCCCGATGGAACTCAATGCGCCGTTGCTGGTAGGAGGAGCCATCAGCTGGTACGTGAGCACTCGTTCGAACGACAAAGCCCTGAATACCGCGCGTCACGAAAAAGGAACCCTGCTGGCTTCCGGATTCATTGCCGGCGGAGCTCTCATGGGGGTGGTTAGCGCCTCGCTTCGTTTTGGCGGCGTACATCTGATGAACGAGCAATGGGTGGAAAGCAATGGAGCTCAGTGGCTGGGATTGGTGATGTATGGAGCGATCGTTGGCTATTTGATTTGGGATAGTATGAGAGTGCGCTCCGCTAACCGAACGGCGTAGGCTGCTGTAAAACAATACGATGTTAAGCAAGAACAAATTAAATCATTTCCGCTGGCGTTGGGGCGATCGTTACGATGGCTGGCGGGTACGGAAAGTCGATCCGGTATTCCGGGTTATCCCGTACGTGTTGCGTACCCGCATGGATGCGCAGAATTTTTTCGAGGAGAAAGTGCCCATCGATCATATCGAAGCATTTATCAAAAAGCATAAAGAAGCCATCCCCGATCTGTCGATTATGCATGTGATTATGGCGGCTACGGTGCGACTTTTTTCGCAGCGTCCGCATCTGAACCGATTTGTGGTTTGGAACAAGATATTCGCCCGCAACCATATCAACTTTTCGATCGCCATTAAACGCTCGTTAACCGATAATGGCGAAGAAACCCTTATCAAGCCGTACTTTCAGCCCGAAGATACGTTGAGCGATGTGGTTCGGAAAACCCGTGAAGTTCAGCTGGCCAATCAGCAGGAGGGCGTCCGGAATTCTTCGGATACCATTTCGCGTATCCTGGGAACATTGCCCGACTGGCTGATGCGGGTAGTAGCCTGGACGATGCTCTGGACCGATAAAGTAGGGATTTTACCCCGATTTATCAACGAAGCGAGTCCCTGGCATTGCAGTGTGTTTCTCACCAATATCGGGTCGATTGGTATTGAGTCCATTTATCATCATCTGTACGAATTTGGTACCTGCAGCAATTTCGTGGCCATGGGCAAGAAAACCCGCTTTCATAGCACTACGAAGGAGGGGGAATTGGTCGTGCACAAACAAATCCGGTTAAAGTTCGTACTCGACGAGCGGATTTGCGATGGTTACTATTTTGCGTCTTCGCTGCGGCTGATGACCAAATACCTGATGAATCCTGAGATTTTGCTTACACCACCTGCCAACGTAGTGAAGGATGAGGGAGTGTAGGGGCCCCGCTGTGTATTTGGTACGGTACGCTTTGCCGGCGCCTGATTAAAATTAGCGAGTGCGAAGCACGAAGCGTACAATCAGGCGCCGGCAAAGCGTACCGTAATGATTATTTAATAATATACTGTTCAGAAATCGACCGGTGCGACTGTACGCGTTCAATGGTATCGGCAAACATATCGGCACAAGTCAGGATTTTTACTTTCGAGCATTTCTTGCAATCGAAAGGGATGGAATCGGTAAAAGCAATCTCGGTAAGGGCCGACGACATGATACGATCCGAAGCGCTTCCCGACATCACACCGTGGGTAACAATGGCCCGCACCGAATTGGCTCCGTTTTCCATCATCAGATCGGCTGCTTTGCACAAGGTTCCGGCAGTATCCACCATATCGTCGACTATAATCACGTCTTTGCCTTGCACATCGCCAATTATGACCATTTCGCCAATTACATTCGCCTTTTCCCGCGTTTTATGACAGAGCACCATCGGCACGTCGAGATGACGCGAGTAGGTTCCGGCACGTTTCGATCCGCCTACGTCGGGCGAAGCGATCACCAGGTTTTTCAGCCCGAGCGACTGAATGTAAGGGATGAAGATGCGGGAGGCATACAAGTGATCGACCGGAACATTGAAAAAGCCCTGAATCTGATCGGCATGCAGGTCCATGGTAATCACGCGGTCGACACCCGCAATGCTCAACAGGTCGGCAATAAGCTTGGCGCCGATCGATACGCGCGGTTTATCTTTGCGGTCCTGACGCGCCCATCCGAAATAAGGAATCACGGCGATAATCTTGTAAGCCGAAGCCCGCTTGGCTGCATCGATCATCAGCAGCAGTTCCATCAGGTTGTCGGAGTTGGGGAAGGTCGACTGAATAAGATAGATGTACTGCCCACGAATGGATTCTTCGTATGAAACGGCGAACTCTCCATCGGCAAAATGTTCGATATTCATATTGCCAAGTGGAGAGCCCAGACTTTTACAGATTTTTTCTGCCAGATACCGGCTGTTGGTGCCGGAAAATAATTTGAATTGAGACGCAGGTGTGGACATGAGAAGATTCAAAAATTTTGGGGTATTGAAATTTTCTGCAAAAGTACGACATTAAATTTTATTATGTGCATTTTTTAACAAACAAATTTTTATAATCGCAAACGTTTGAAATGAAAAAAGACCGGTTTTTGAAAGCTCTTCCGCTTCATTTAAACGATTCGTTCTAATTTTGAACATCATTATAAATCGATCCAAAAATAGTTGAAAATGAAACTGCATTTTTCAATTCGTTATAAAACAGTATGGGGGCAGCGCCTGTTGGTGACCGGTAATCACGCCATTTTAGGCAACGGAGATTTTCAAAATGCTCTGTCTCTAAGCTTTAACTTTCCGGAGGAATGGACAGGGGCGATCGATATATCCGGCGACGATGCCGCGCACCTGCGCTACCGCTACCTGGTATTCAACGAGAGCACGGGTACGTATACCGAAGAGTGGGAGACCGGCCGTACGGTACGGGTGCTTGAGAAATCGCCTGCCCATGTGTTTTGCTCCGATCAGTGGAATGCGGCCAACGATCTGGCCAATGTGTTTCTGACGACTCCATTCCGGCAGGTATTGCTGCGCGATGCCCATGGATCGGCACTGCCGGTATATCCTAAAAAATATACGCATTTCTTCCGTGTCAAAGCACCGGTACTCGACCCGCGCCAGGTGGTGTGTATTATCGGCGATTGCGATGCTTTTGGTAACTGGTCGACTCAGAAACCCTTGTTGTTGACCAAGTATGGTGAGGAATGGCAGCTGGCGGTCGATTTGTCGAAATGTGCGGGCGATGTGCATTACAAGTATGGGTTTTTCGATCCCGAAGACGGCGTTTTCTGCGGATTTGAAGAAGGACCCGATCGTACGGCTGTGGTGATCAACGATACGAAGTCGATGGTGCAGATGAGCGATGGATTCGTTCGGGTGAATATCTCGGGATGGAAGGGGGCGGGTGTCGGATTGCCGGTGTTCAGTATCCGTACCAAAAAGAGTTTCGGAGTCGGCGATTTCGACGACCTGAAATTGTTGATCGATTGGGCGTCGAAGGTAGGGTTGAAGTTGATTCAGGTGTTACCGCTCAACGATACCATCGGAACACATACCGACGAGGATGTGCTTCCCTATGCCGCCATCACTGCTTTTGCCCTTAATCCTTTATTTCTGCATTTGCCCGCGCTGGGTAAACTGCCTGCCGGAAACCGGCTGGCTGCCGATTATAAGCGTCTTCAGCCCGAACTGAACGCAAAGCCGCTGGTCGAATTTCTGGAGGTGGTGAATTTCAAGCTCCGTTATGCCCGTGAAGTGTACACGCTTCAGAAAGATAAATACAAGAAGAACAAAGCATTTCGGCAATTTATTGCCGACAACGAGTACTGGCTCATGCCCTATGCCGCTTTTTGTGTGCTGCGCGATAAGTTCGGTACTTCCGATTACAGGAAATGGGGGCAGTATGCTTCGTTCGACGACGAGGTGATCAGAGCGTTATCGGCTCCCGAAAGCGAACTGGCCGACGAAATTTACCTGAACTACTTTATGCAGTATCACCTGCATTTACAACTGTCGGACGCGCATGCCTATGCTCATGCCAACGGAGTAGTGCTGAAAGGCGATATCCCGATTGGGGTGAACCGGAATTCGGCTGACACATGGGCTCATCCCGAACTGTTTCATCTCGACAAACAGGCGGGTGCACCGCCCGATATGTTTGCTGTGAAAGGGCAGAACTGGGAATTGCCCACCTACAACTGGGAGGCTATTCAGCGTACCGGTTTCGATTGGTGGAAGCGCCGGTTTGCACAGATGTCGCTCTATTTCGATACCTTCCGGGTCGATCATATCCTCGGTTTTTTCCGTATCTGGCAAATCCCCATCGATCAGGTGGAAGGGATTATGGGGCATTTGCATCCTTCGGTGCCGGTTCATATCAACGAATTCGGCGAACGGGGCGTATGGTTCGACTACAACCGTTACTGCAAGCCCTATATTACCGATCATATTCTGTGGGAAGTGTTTGGCGACGATGCCTCGTGGGTAAAGGCCAATTGTCTGCAGATTGAAGATGGCTGGGTACTACGGCTGAAGGTGCCGTATACTTCACAAAAAGATGTGGAGCAACTGTATGCCGAAGGTTTGTTTTCGGAAAAGATTAAGTGGGGATTGTTCGACTTGATTTCGAATGTCTTGTTTTTTGAAGCCGAAGGAAGCAATCGCACGCAGTTCTACCCGCGATTCGGGATGCAGGCATTGAGCTCGTTTCGCGAACTCGACGACCCTACCCGTGTTAAGCTCGACGAATTGTATGTTGATTATTATTTCCGCAGGCAGGATGCCCATTGGTATAAGTCGGGCATGGAGAAGCTCCCGGCGCTGAAGCGGGCAACCAATATGCTGATTTGCGGCGAGGATCTCGGTTTAATGACTCCATGCGTCACCAGTGTGATGAACGAAACGGGGATATTGAGCCTGGAAGTGCAGCGGGCGCCCAAGACCAATACGATCGAGTTTTTTCATCCGGCCGATGCGCCCTATATGTCGGTGGTGAGTCCATCGACCCACGATATGAGCACCATACGTGGCTGGTGGGAAGAAGACCGGGGCGTGACGCAGCGATTCTACAATCAGCAGCTGGGGCATTACGGCGAAGCGCCTTATTTCTGCGAATGGTGGATTTGCCGCGATATTTTGTTGCAGCATTTGTATTCGCCGGCGATGTGGTCGATTTTCCAGATTCAGGATTTACTGAGTATCTCGGAACGTTTGCGTCGCGAAAATCCACACGACGAACGTATCAATGTTCCTTCCAATTCGCGCTACAGCTGGCGCTACCGGCTGCATCTCACGATTGAAGAATTGTTGGAAGCCGAAGAATATAATGCCGAGTTGCGGAATTATATAAAGCAGGCCGGCCGATAAACCGTTAAAGCAGATCCGAGGAGGGATCTGCTTTTTTTGATCCGTCGATTTAAAATATTCTGGTGCGGTGGGGTATAATTACATAAAAAAATAGTTTCTTTGCATGTTAAAACAATTCAACCTATTATGCAAAGAAAATTAACCCGTTCGAACAACCAAATGATTGCCGGCGTATGTGCCGGAATCGCCGAATACGTAGGCTGGGATATTACCATGGTACGTGTAATCTACGCCGTATTATCGGTGTTCTCCGCCGGTTTCCCGGGCTTACTCCTCTACATCATTTTATGGATTGTAATGCCCAAGGCCAATTGATCATGCGCGAAGCGCGTTCATCCGGCCGAGCGCAGTGAAGCCGTAAAACCCATAACTCCATGTCGTTTCAACTCACTTCCAACTTCCGTCCCACCGGCGATCAGCCGGAGGCCATTCGTCAGTTGGTAGAAGGATTGGACGCCGGTGTAGCGTTTCAGACTCTGCTGGGGGTGACCGGATCGGGGAAGACCTTTACCATTGCCAATGTTGTAAATGAGGTGAACAGGCCTACTCTGGTGCTGAGTCATAACAAAACCCTGGCGGCACAGCTCTACAGCGAGTTCAAGTCCTTTTTTCCCAACAATGCGGTGGAATATTTCGTGTCGTACTACGATTATTACCAGCCCGAAGCTTATATTCCGCATACCGACACGTATATCGAAAAGGATTTGTCGATTAATCAGGAAATCGAGAAGCTACGTTTATCGGCCACCTCATCGCTTTTGTCGGGGCGGCGCGACGTACTGGTGGTTTCGTCGGTTTCGTGCCTGTACGGCATCGGGAATCCCGAAGATTTCACATCGAACGTGATAGAAGTAGAGAAGGGTCAGAAGCTGGTGCGTAATGCATTTCTTCGCAATCTGGTCGAAAGTTTGTATACCCGCAACGACCTGGAGCTCAACCGGGGTAATTTCAGGGTAAAGGGCGATACGGTGGATATCTTTCTGGCTTATGCCGATCATATTCTGCGGGTTGTGTTTTGGGGCGATGAGATCGATGAGTTGCTTACCATTGAACCCATTAATATGAAGGTAACGGGCTCGTTTGATGCCTATCGTATTTATCCGGCCAGTATTTTTGTGACCACCAAGGAACGTATTGCACAGGCCTTGTACTACATTGAGCGCGATCGCGACCGGCAGGCTGAGTTTTTCCGGTCGGTGGGTAAGGATTATGAAGCCAAGCGTATTTACGAACGGGTGAGTTACGATATCGAGATGATCAGGGAGTTGGGTTATTGTTCGGGTATTGAAAATTACTCGCGCTATTTCGATGGGCGGGAGCCTGGCAGCCGGCCCTATTGCCTGCTCGACTATTTCCCCGACGATTACCTGATGGTGATCGACGAGAGTCATGTTACCATTCCGCAGATTCGCGCGATGTTCGGCGGCGACGCGTCACGCAAGCAAAACCTGGTGGAATATGGATTCCGGTTACCTGCTGCCCGCGATAATCGTCCGTTGAAGTTCGAGGAGTTCGAGGAGTTGACGCCTCAAACCATTTATGTGTCGGCCACTCCGGCCGATTACGAGTTGCAGAATTCGCAGGGAGTGGTGGTCGATCAGCTCATTCGTCCGACCGGGTTGCTCGATCCGGTCATTGATGTTCGTCCGAGTCTGAACCAGATCGACGATTTGCTGGAAGAAATTACGGTATGTACCGAGCGTGACGAGCGTGTATTGGTTACAACGCTCACGAAGCGGATGGCCGAGGAATTGACCGATTATTTATTGAAACTGGGTGTGAGGTGCAATTATATCCACTCGGATGTGACGACGCTCGACCGGGTGCAGATTATGGACGATTTGCGGCGTGGCATTTATGATGTGTTGGTGGGAGTAAACCTGTTACGTGAAGGACTCGATTTGCCGGAGGTTTCGTTGGTGGCTATTCTCGATGCCGATAAGGAGGGTTTTCTGCGTTCGCACCGTTCGCTTACGCAAACGGCCGGTCGTGCAGCCCGTAATTTAAATGGTAAAGTAATCATGTATGCCGATACCATCACCGATAGTATGGCGAAAACGATTGCCGAAACCAATCGCCGGCGCGAAAAGCAATTGGCTTATAACGATAAACACGGGATTACTCCGCAGGCTATTGTTAAGGATCGTCATTCGGCATTGAGTAAAGGAGAGCCCGGCGCCTATATCGAACCTGCCGACCGGGCTAATGTGGCAGCCGATCCGGTGGTGGAACATATGAACAGGCCGGCACTTGAAAAGGCGATTGCACAAACCAAAAAGGCAATGCACGATGCGGCCAAGAATCTGGAATTTCTGGAGGCCGCCCGTTTACGCGACGAGATGATCCGGCTCGAAGATTTACTGGAAAAGCAAAAAAGCAGGCCGTGAAAAGTTGAATTAGTCGAGTTGTTCCAGCAGTTTAGCCACCGAATTCAGGGGTTCTCCGCACAATTGTTTTTTACAGATAAATCCGCGGGTTTTACTTCCGAAATGTTTGTGTTTCAGCAAGGGTAATTGGCTTTCGGCAGCCGAGGCGGTAAGAATCACCTGAGGCAGGTAGCGGCGATGCAGCTGTTGGGCCCATTCGGCATATTCGGGTCCGGCAAGCGCTACTTCCACCGGTCCTTCGACGAGCAGCAGCGCCAGTCGTCCCCAGTTGGAATGGTAATAAATGTTTTTCTCAATTTCCGCAGCCATTTTTTCGACCATTGTACGGGCAAGTATCCGGTATCGAGGGATGTCGAGCAGCGTTCCGAGCGTCAGCAGGTTATGTGCCATTTCCGAGTTCGACGATGGAATAACATTGTCGTTCAGCTCTTTCATCCGGGCCACCAGGCCGGTGGTTCGTTGGTGGGTATAAAAGAAAAAGCCTTCGGTCTGATCCAGGAAATGCGTCATGCAATATTCGGTAAGCTGCTGAGCTACGTTGAGGTAACGTTCGTCGAATACCGTTTGGTAGGCCTCGGTAAGTGCCGAAATAAGAAATGCGTAATCATCGAGCATGCCATCGATGGTGGCCTGTCGGCCCGATTTGAAATTGCGTTTCAAACCACCGTCGTTTTGCACGAAAGTAGTAAGCAGAAAATCGAGTTGTTGCAGGCCGATAGTGCGGTAATGCATTGCCTGGGCATAGGATAGGTTCTCGTTGCATACGGCCTTCGATGCCACCAGGAAAGCCCGTACCATGAGTGCATTCCACGAACAAAGTATTTTATCGTCGAGTCCCGGACGCACACGTGTCGAACGATGCTCCAGCAGCCTGCGGCGCAAGCCGCGCAGGTGCAGTTCGAAATCGGGTTGTGAAAAACCGTGGTTGCCGGCATGCAGCTTGATGGTGTTTTTGCGGAGCAATATATTGATGCCATGCTCCCAGTTGCCTTCCGTACTTACCTGGTACACCTCTTTAAACACCGCCGCATCGGGGCCCAGAACGGCGTCGATTTCCTGTTCTTTCCATACGTAAAACCGGCCTTCCTCACCCTCCGAATCGGCATCGAGGGCAGCGTAGAATCCGCCTCCTTCGGCCATCAGTTCCCGTTCGACAAACCCAAGGGTTTCATGTACCACATCGCGGTACAGTGCATAGCCGGTGCACTGAAAGGCATGGGCATAAAGCGTTACGAGCTGTGCATTGTCGTACAGCATTTTCTCGAAGTGGGGCACATGCCAGCGTTCATCGGTCGAATAACGCGCGAATCCTCCGCCCAGGTGGTCGTAAATACCTCCCCGGGCCATATTGATAAGAGTGGAGTTGATCGCCGTAAGCGCTTCTTCGTGCTTTGTGTTGTGGTGAAAATGCAGCAGGTATTCCCACATCGAAGGCATAGGGAATTTGGGTGCGCGTTTTTCGCCACCGTACCGGAAGTCGATCCGGTGGCGGTAGTGTGTATAAAGTTCGTCGAATTGTTGCAGGGAAAGCGGAGGCCCGGTGGCAGATGATTCCACCGGTACACGAAGACCGGCGGAGCCGCTGTGTCCGGCAGCAGCCGGCGACTGGCTTCCTGCCCTGATGCCGGTTGTGATCTGATCGGCGGCATTCCGGATCGTCGCCGGTTCCTGTTGCCAGAGCATGGCCAGTTGGGTCAGCAAATCGATCCAATTGGATTTGGGAAAATAAGTCGCGGCATAAAACGGACTTCCATCGGGCAGGGCAAAAGCATTCAAAGGCCAGCCGCCGCGACCCGAGATCAGGTGCGCCGCCTGCATGTAAAGCTGATCGACATCGGGACGTTCTTCCCGGTCGACTTTTATACAGAGAAAATGTTCGTTCATTAAACTTGCAACATGGCGATCTTCAAAACTCTCGCGTTCCATTACGTGGCACCAATGACAGGCCGAATAACCGATGCTGATAAGCAGCATCTTATTGGAAGCGATTGCTTTAGCAAGCGTTTCGTCGTTCCATGCATGCCATTCCACCGGGTTGTGGGCGTGCTGCAACAGGTAAGGACTGGTTTCAAATCGAAGCAGGTTCAAATGAATAATGTTTAATTTCTTAGTTAAATGCTTTTGAGGGGGAAATTGTTTAGGGCCGGGATTGGTGAAGGTGGATATCGTAGCTGTCTTGACGTCGGGATCAAAAAAGGAGGATGTCTCAACATAGAAATTAAGTCTCCGGGAATTGAATATCCGGATTTGTTCCCGGCTAGGTATCCGAATAAAAAGAGGGTGAAATCACATTGTGATACACCCTCTTCTTTGAAAATGATTTTGAATTGACCGAAAGCGATTTATTCAGAAACAACTTCGAAAGCAACTTCAACAGATACTTCTTTGTGGAGTTTCAGTGTAGCTTTATACGAACCAATTTCTTTTACAGGTTCTTTTAAAGCAATAACTCTGCGATCAACAGTGAAACCGGCTTTTTCGAATGCATCGGCAATCTGAACGGGACCGACAGCACCGAAAATCTTTCCGGTGGTGCTGGTTTTTGCACCGATTGTAAGCGTGATGTCTTTTACTTTTTCAGCCAGTTCAAGAGCTTCGTTTTTGATACGTTCCAGTTTGTGAGCACGCTGGCGATTGTCTTCGGCCAACATTTTCTTTGCCGATTCGGTGGCCAGAACTGCTTTTTTCTGAGGAATCAGGAAGTTACGTCCATAACCGTCCCGAACTTTTACGATATCGCCTTTGTAACCTAAGTTGATTACGTCTTCTTTTAAAATGATTTCCATATTCGTTCCTCCTCTTTATTATTTCATCATATCGGTTACATAAGGAAGCAGAGCCAGATGACGGGCGCGCTTCACAGCCTGAGCTACCTGACGCTGGAATTTCAACGAAGTTCCGGTAAGGCGACGGGGAAGAATCTTTCCCTGCTCGTTCAGGAATTTCTTCAGAAATTCAGGATCTTTGTAATCAATGTATTTAATACCGCTCTTTTTGAAACGGCAATATTTTTTCTTTTTAACGTCCACAGTCGGTGGAGTCAGGTAACGGATATCTCCTTGATTTGCTGCCATTGTTTATGCCTCCTTTACTTGTTCTTTTGACTTAATACCTTTTCTCTTCTCAGCGTACTCGTAAGCGAACTTATCCAGACGGAAAGTCAGGAAGCGGATTACACGCTCGTCGCGACGGTACATGGTTTCAAGCTTGTCCACAATGGTGGATTCGGCATCAAACTGCAACAGGTTGTAGAATCCTGTCGATTTTTTCTGGATCGGATACGCCAGCTTGCGCAGACCCCAGTTCTCCTCGTTGGTAATGGTCGCACCATTCTCCGTGAGGATGGCTTTGAACTTTTCTACCGCTTCCTTCATCTGTGCGTCAGACAAAACGGGAGTTAAAATGAAAACGGTTTCATAATGATTTAACATACTGTTTACTAACTTTTTAAATTAAAAAATAAGTTTTTTCGCATAAAGCGGCTGCAAAGATAACAATAATTATTTGATTAACAATGAAATCGATGCATAAAAAGTTGATAAAACAGCGTCTTTCTATACGGCCTGTTTACCGGAAATAGGTCATTTTTACTTCTACGGAGGTGCTCGTTCCGCCTTGGTGACGGAAGCTAAAGTCGCCGAACCGGGGTCGCTTGAATCCTTTCTGCTGATAACCCGAAAGTCCGAATCCTTCGAGCGGTATTCCGGCAAAACCGTATTTCATGCGGCCGTTGGCATCGGCATCATCGAGTACCGATATTCCGTAATCGCCGGGAGGTAACGGGAAGGTAAGAATGAGGGTGCTGCTGTCGTGGGCCCGGCGAAGTAGTTTTTTTTCGAGCAGTGGCTTTTCGTTCCTGAAAGCTTCGTCGCTGTCGAATACGGCAATGCAGAGCTGACCGCTTTGTCCTTTAATATTAGTAATGGTCAGGACTACTTCCGAGAACTGGCGCTGCTCGGCTTGCTGCGCAGCGCACGCAGGGGTGTTGCTGTTCCAGGGCTGGATCCCCAGTAACACAAGGAGCAAAAACGATGTTGGCAGATGGTGAAATAACATGGCGTACTTCCGGTTGTAGGTGGATTACTTTTTTCCGAGTGCATTAGGTGCGAACAGCTGTTCCGGTTGTGCAGCATTACTTTCAAACCGATTCACCGTCATGGTCGACCGCCGGCCATTTTGTACATTGTTCATGGTCATTTTCCAGGCCACCCATTTTCCATCGCCCGTTGAGTTGTAGTTTTCGTACAGCAATTCGCGGTGTAGTTTGTCATTACGGTCGTAGAGTTCTTCGCGCAGAGGTATCAGGCGTGCTGCATCGAGGAGTATGATTTTTTTGCTATAACCCTGTTCGTTCTGCAGTGCCGGTGTTTTGCCTTTGGCCTCAATTTTTATGCAGCCGGTTCCGTTGTATTCCGTGCGCCCCAGGTTGGTAAACGTGTAATCGTCGAGATTAAGTTGACTCATATCGGCATTGGTAAACTCCGAGCCCATGAAGTTTTTACCTTTTTCGTTGCTGACGATCTGACGTACTTTCCCGGTGGCAGGTAAATAAATCCATTGCTGATCGGCTTTATCGGGATAATCGTATACCAGCAGCGTGGTTCCGCGTACTTCGGCCGGAGCGGTGAAGCGGATTAGTAACTGGCTGTTTTCTTTTGTTTTACGGGTGAGCGTTGTGATTTCACGTACCCGTACGTTGCCTTTGTTGTCGTGGATGCTGATGGTTGATTGCATTTCGGAATTGCCGGCGCTGGTACGATCCTGCGACTGGCGCATGAGGTTGGTTGCATTTTGTGCCGCAACGTTTACGCTGATAAAAAGAAGAAGAAGGAGGAGTTTCATACTGTTTATTTGTTAGTGGTGAGTAAAAAGCGGGGTTTAATAAGAATGCAGATCACCGGAATGATGAGCAGTGCGCTGGCTAAGCAGAGTAGTAACGATAGGATGATCAATAACCCGAAAGCTTGAATAAACGGGAACGACGATAGCAGCAGTACCGAAAATCCGATCATCACCGAAAATGCATTAATGCTGATGCCACGACCGGTACCCGCCAGGGTGTTGATCACGGCCTGGTTCCAATCGCCTTGGTGTTGGGTTAGTTCGTGTTTCATCCGCCAGAAAATGTGAATAGTAAAATCGACGCCCAAACCAATAGAGATCGATGAGAGCAAAGCGGTTACAATATCGAGTTTAATGCCGGTCCATCCCATGATGCCAAACGTGCACACCACTGCCACCACCAGCGGGATACTGCCGATGAGTCCTGCCTGCAAACTTCTGAAAATGATTCCCAGTAAAATCAGTATGGCCAGCAGGGCTACTGCTAACGAACTGAATTGTCCGGTGCGAACCGATTCGCTTATTTCTTTGTCAACCAGGCTGACGCCGCCAATTACATAGTTCAGTTGATGTTTTTGCAGTGTGGATTCCAGTTCGGCAAGCAGTGAGTTGATTTCGTGCAGACTGGCCGACCGGTATTGTATGGTGAGTAGGGTATGGCTATAGCTGAAATCGACAAACCGTTCGTAATCGGCTACATCGGCACTCATCCCGTACAGTTCGAGATACTGTGCAATTGCTTCGCGTGAGTGGGGCAGGGCGCTGCAGGTGTCGGCGTGCATTTTTCGTATCATGGTTGCCAGCGAGGCGGCATGTCCGACCAGTGGATGGCGCTCCATATGTCGCGACACCGAATCGATGGCTTCTAATAGGGCCGGTTCGCGAGCATCTCCTCCGATCATGATGTTCAGAAGTTTACTTCCTCCAAACTGTTGATCGGCAATGCGAATGGCTTGGTTGAATTCGTGATTGGGAGGAAGAATGCTGCTCGAATCGGGAGCGACCTTCAGGCCTGTGGTGCCGATTAAACACAGTACGAACAGGATTGCAGCAACGATGATGGGTATGCGGGGATGCTTGAGTAGTTGCCGGGCTGTATGTTGAAGCAGCGGGGTGAGATGATGGGTGGGCCGGGTTGTTTTCGTATGAATTCGCCCTGTTTTGATTTTAAAATAGCTCATGGCGGCAGGCAGGTAAGTTAAGCTTAGGGTCAGTGCAAAGGCAATTCCCAACGAACTGATCACACCCATTTGGCGTGCGGGAATGAGCAGGTGAGCAGCGAGTCCCATGGTTCCGGCTATGGTAGTGAGACCGCACAACCACACGGGTTTGCGCAGATAGCGGATGGTGTGGCTGAGCAGGGAATGGTTGGCGTCGGTCGTTTCGCCGGCCGGTGGCGCTAGCTTGAGTTCCTGGTAGCGCGCAATGACGTGTACGCCGTAGTTATTGGCGATGGCGATCATCATGATAGGAATCAGTACGCCGATCAGGCTGAGTTCCCAGCCCATCGTGGGAATGAGGGCCATTGAAACGACGATCGAAAACACGACAATCGAAAAGGGCAGGAGCACCGATGTGAAATCACGAAAAGAGATCCAGAGAAAAAGTAACATAACGACGAGCCCGATGGGCAGCAGGATGAGAATGTCTCGGCTTATTTTACGATTGGCATCGTCGCGCAGGTAAGGCTGGCCGGTAAGGTAAATAGCCCCGTCGAAAGCAGGGTGTCGATGGCGGGTTTCTGTGATTGTACGTTGTACCTGGTTCAGTAGTACCGCATCGGCATCGGGCAGGGTGCTGTCGCGTTTCACTTCCAGCATCAGCATGGCATACCGGAAATCGTCGGAGATCACCAATCCGCAAGCTAAGTCGTTGGTGTGTAGCGAAGTGCGGAGTTGTTCCCGTCCGGCCGCAGTTTCAGGTATAAACGGTATGGCTGGTTCGATGAGCATTTCACCATCGCGATGGAGGATGTTGGTAGTCTGAAATACCGAATGCACACGACTCACGGCCGGTAATTGTTGCAGCTCGTCGCTGAGTTGCTGCAGGGTGCGAAGGTTTTCGGGCTCCAATATGTCGGCACCGTGGGCCGATTGCGCATCCACAACGATCAGCAGATTTTCGGCCGACGAAAAATACGCTTCAATTTTCCGGTTGTTTTGTTTGGATTGCATCGAATCGGGCATGTACGACTCGAGATCCGAGTTGATCTGGAGTTGAGTGAGCGGAACGATGGCCAGCAGCACGAGTCCGATGCTGAGGAGGAGCACGGGTAAGCGGTATCGTATGGCGAATGCATTCATTGGGATTATCCGGATTGTGGGGGTGAAACAATTGTTATGTAGTAAGCTCAGAAATGAATGCGGAGTTCGGCAAAACCACCGTTCATCAGCTCGGACGAATACGAAAACAGGGTTTTATTTTCGCCTTTCATATAGTTTGCTCCCAGGGTTACCGTGAGTTGGTCGGTTACCGACCATTTCACCGAGGGTCGCGCCAGCAGTTCACCCGAGGTGATATCGTAATAGGCAGTTACTTGTGCTTCTACCGCATCGTAGGCAAACCGCCGGAGCCAGGTGAGCGACACCGCATGATTGCTGCTTTTGAATTGGTGAAAAATACGCCGGTTGAACTGCCGGTTTTCATAATCGATCAGGGCGTTGGCATAAGCCAGTTGCGCCAACGGATTCATCGGGTCGCCGAGTGTTGGCACCGTTAACGCCTTGAATCCGGGGGTATGGTGTCCAATGTAGTTGATTATAAGGGTTGATGATCCGATGGCTGCTTCGGTGCCGGCCACGTACATCCAGTAGCTGAAGGGTATGTACATTTCGTCGTTGGGTCGTGAAGTACGGTTCCATGCCGCTTCGGCTTTCAGGATCAGCGCACCGGCAGGTACCGACAGATCGGCCCCTATGCTTGTTTTCTGATAACTGACAGCCTGGTTGGTAATCACCGGCGATCCGCTTGTCCAGTCGACCGATGCTACCTGAAATCCACGATAAGGATCGTAGCCCCGGAAAGCCGAAACGGAGCATCCTATGCCGGGCAATTCAACGTTTATTCTACCGGCTATGCTTCCGTTACGCCAGGCCGGAGCAGGGAGCAAAGGGTCGGTGAAACCTACATTTGCGCCCAGTTCGAACAATTCGTAGCGGTATACCGACGGGAGGTAATAGGGCATTACGGCCAGATCGAGTTCGGTGAAATTCCCCAATCGCAACCGGGTTCGAAGAGCCAGGTTAGGATTTCGCTGATCGGCAGGGTCGGCGGTAAGATAAAAATAATCGTAGGCTTGCATGTAGTTGGTGGGATTAAATCCGTCGGTACGACCCCATTCCAGTTGCTGGTAACCCACAAGCAGATCAAGGAATTTCCCCCGGTACCCTGCTGTGAGTAAGTGGATGTCGATGGTTTGATAGGGACTGCCGAAGCTGTTCCCTTTTCGTAATCGTAAATCGCCCGACATGAAAGCCTTGCCGTGGTGAAATTCTGGCTTCAGCGCAAGTTCGGCAAACAGCGTGTTGAGCGGGTAGGCGTCAGTTCCTCCCCATACCGATGCACGGGCGTAGCCCGACAGGGCCAACGACGAAGCATCGTTGTTCGTTGGTTCATTTCCGATCGTAGCGTGGTCGTCCGGTTCGTCGATGCGGTTCGCCAGCCCCTGTGCCTGCACTGGCCGGTCGGTCGTGCCAGGTGTCGATGCCATTGCAAGGGGAGCAACCGATAGCAATAAATAAATGCCGAGGAGTGTTTTCATTGAAATCTAATTTTGCAGATTAAAAAAACGATTTTTTCTGACTACAAAATTAGGGATTCCAACAGGCCGGAAGTCCGTTTTTTAAAGACCGGACAACAAGTAGTGGTTCACGCTTTAAAAGTTAGAGCTCTGTATTCCACCGGGGTCATTCGTGTCGATTTCTTAAATACCGAGTAAAAGGCCGACTTACTGGCAAAACCACATTCATAACCGATAGCCTCGATCGAAAAATTGTTTTTCGGATCGGTGAGCATTTGTTTGACGGCTTCGACCCTGTATGAATTAATAAACTGAAAAAAGTTAAAACCCAGCCGGGTGTTGAGCACCTCCGTAAGTTGGTACTTGGGTACATCGACGGCTGCCGAAAGCGCATCCATGTTGAAGTCGGATTGAAGCCATGGTTGATGGAGGTCGACATACTGTAAGATTTTTTCGGCGATTTGTGTTTTTGCTTCTTCACTCAGGGTCGAATGTTGGTAAGGAATGGCCGGCTTGTTATTGAGCAGTTCTACCGGTAAACTCTGCTGACGAAGTCCGTAGAATCCGAACGTGTAGATCATGAGCAACAACATCGAATAATTGAAAATATGCAGCGAAAGCGGGTGGATGATGTTGGTGAATATAAGTAGGGCAACAAGAACCGAAATGATACAATACACCACATAAAAAATGGAAACAAAAAGTACCCAACCCAGATTTTCGTTAGTGCCGATCGACGATTTTTCATTGCGCAGGTGCATACGATGACGGTGCACCAGCCGCAGGCCGAGAGGATTGTAGATTAGCCATGAAATCACATTGGCTGCTCCAAAAATGATTCGGAACAGGAACTGTCCGTCTTTTTGGAAGTAGGTGCCGAGTGCCAACGGCTCGTGCAACAGATAAGCCGTAAGTTCGAACCCGATATAAGGCAGCAGATGCAGCAGGTGCAGCGGATGGAGTCTGAATTTCGCACGTGTCAATGCATTGATGTAAATGTACAAGGCCGGGTTGAACAGTAAAAACGAACTCGACAGCAAAGGCTTGTTGTAGGCAAAATAATCGATTCCGCAGGTGAGGAATTCAATAGCCAGCAGACTTAGAAAGCCTGATAAAACCTTATCGGGCAGCGAACTTTCTTTTTTTGTAAACATAAGTATCGCTACGAACAGACTTTGCGAGAATCCAATCCAGATCAGTGTAATCATTACAGATACTTTTTATATCTTTGCATCGTCAAAGATAATAAATTTTATGCAAGTAAACTCAGCAATTAATCAACGGTACACTTATTTGAGCGAAACCAGCTGTTGCTTATCGTGCGGCGGTGCAATTAAGTATGCCAAACCTCAACCAGGTGAAGTGTGTGTCGACCTGGGCAGTGGCCGCGGCGTTGATGTGATTAAGCTGGCCGAGGAGGCAGGCCGGTCGGGCTTTGTTTACGGCATCGACATTTCGGACGGAATGATTGCCAAAGCCGAAGCTAACCTGGCTAAGTTTGAGGTTACCAACGCGAAGATTTTGAAAGCCGGGTTGGAAAATCTACCCCTCGGAACCGGTACGGTAGATTGTATAATTTCAAATTGCACCATCAATCACGCAGTCGATAAGTTGGCAGTGTGGAACGAGGTGTACCGTATCTTAAAGCCGGGCGGCCGATTTGTGGTAAGCGATATATATGCTACTGAGCCTATTCCGGAGCAATACCGCAACGATCCCGAAGCTATTGCCGAATGCTGGGCCGGAGCGGTTACCCGTGCCGAATATTTAACGATGCTTGAAGTAGCTGGTTTCATAAATATCCGTATCTTTGAGGAGTCGAAGCCATACCCGAAAGGACAGGCCGAAGTAGCCAGTTTTACGGTGTCGGGTTGGAAATAGGGGAGCATTCATTCTAAAAAAATAGTTATGAGAAGTGTAGTAAAGCAGGGCTGTGGCTGTAACAGCCAAAAACAAGTGGCTCAGTGCTGCGCCAAAGTATCGACAGTAGTTGCAGGTTGCCACGATTGACAATTGTGCTGTCACGTCACACTATCGTTACGCCCGTTGCCGGTTCCGATGAGTTTTTTGTCGTGAATCCGCTCCATAAGTCGGCCGATTTTATTTCGGCCGGCGAATTGGAATTGCTCCGGAGCGGTCAGGATCCTGACGGGGAGTTCGCTTCCCGGGGTTATCTGGTAGCGCCCGAACAAGAACAAAAAGCGTTCAAGTATGCCTACCTCGATTTTATTCAGCAACGCGAAGAAGATGAGGTTCAACTGTTCTTTGTTCCCAACTATAGTTGTAATTTTGCGTGCTCGTATTGTTATCAGGAGGGTTACGAGCCGTCGCAGCAAGCACTTTCGGTCGACGTAATTGATGCTTTTTTCGAGTATGTGAAAAAAGAATTTGCCGGCCGTAAGAAATATATTACCGTGTTTGGCGGTGAACCGCTGATGCCCGGCGAACGCCAGCGTATGCTTATCGGTCGTCTCATCGACCGTTCGGTGGAAGCCGGGCTCGATCTGGCCTTTGTTACCAATGGCTACACGCTTACTTCCTACATTCATTTGCTGAAACAAGCAAGGATTCGCGAAATTCAGGTTACTCTCGACGGTACGGAAGCGGTTCACGATAGCCGGCGCTACCTGCACGGTAAGCTGCCCACGTTCAGTAAAATAGTGGATGGTATCGACGCCTGCCTTGCTGCGGGCCTGCAAATCAACCTTCGAATGGTGGTCGATAAGGATAACATCGATAACCTTGCTTTGCTGTCGAAATTTGCGATCGATAAAGGCTGGACTTCGTCGCCCTTATTCAAAACGCAAATCGGACGGAATTACGAATTACACGTTTGCAACAGCAGTCCCGGGCGTTTGTTCGACCGGGCAACGCTTTATAAACATCTATACGAGTTGTTGATAGCACATCCGTATATTGCCGAATTTTATAAACCCGCTTTTTCAATTGCCAGGTATATAGCGGAAAATGGGGCTTTACCCATGCCGCTTTTTGATTCGTGTCCGGCCTGCACAACCGAATGGGCATTCGATTATACGGGTACGATTTATTCCTGTACTGCTACCGTGGGTAAACAGGGGGAGGAATTAGGTACTTTTTATCCGGCGGTGACCCGGAAAGAAGCAAGCATCGAAGAATGGCAGAACCGTGATATTACCACCATCGAGCAATGTCGGTCGTGCGAAGTGGCTCTGGCCTGCGGCGGTGGTTGCGCATCGGTAGCTAAGAATAAAAACGGAGGGATTAATACGCCCGATTGCCGGCCGGTGAAAGAGCTTTTGTCGTTCGGAGCCGCCTGGTATTTTTAATTTTCTACCCAAACAGCTAAAGATTGCCCGACGACCTATAATGTTAGCGTCGGGCAATCTTTTTTTAGCCAGTAACCAACCGGAAGCATTATTTCGATTTAGTGAACTGATACAGGGAATTACCGTCTTTGTCGGCAAACTGGATGGTAAAGCGATGGTGCTCCACCGAACAGAGCATAAATCCCGAACGATCGCTGCTGAACAAAGTATTCATGTTCGTACCCGCCGCCTGCTCGTCGGTAGCCACCGGTCTTGACAACGATGCCGAACTATTGGTCAGATAAGCCACCGGCGAATTTTCTACCTGAACATGCTGAAAATTATGAATATGCCCGTTGATATAAAAATCGACCTTGTGTTTGCGTAAAATAGGATCGAGCCGTTGCTGCAAATCGAGCCGTTCGCTTTCGTTTTTAGTTGTATAGGCATATACCGGATGGTGGCCGATCACTATTGTCCATGTTTCGTCGGCAACCGTAAGTACGCTGTCGATAAACTGCAGTTGTGCCTGCATGTCTTGTTTCCGGGCATCAGGGTAAGTAACCGAATCGGCCCTGTATTTGTCGATGAGCGGGGAGGTGTCGATAAATAACAACCGCAGACTGGTGCTGTCGTCTACTTCTTTCTCGAGTGTATAATATCGCGAAGGCATTATCCACCTGCGGCTGATGTTGCTATAGTCCAGACAAGCCTGCGTGTTACCCCGGTATTCGTGATTGCCCAGGATAGGAAACCAGTCGATCATGAGTTCGGGATGCGCATATACTGCTTCGTAATTGGTCATCCACAACGGATCGCTGCTACCGGCTACGCCTTCGAAGTGATGTACATCGCCGGCAGCGGCGATAAACCCGATGTCGATGGTTTCACCCAATTTACCCATGGTTTCTGCAATGGTTTTTTGATCATAATAACCATTGCGTCCCAGATCGTTAGCTACAATGAAGTTGAATTCGGCCGATTGTTCCGAAAGGGTGGTGCCAGCCGGACCCGGAACACATGACGAAACCAGGGTCAGGGCCAGCAACCACACAGGGATTAATATCTTGTACATGATGTATTGGAGTTTGAACGAAATAAGCCTGTAACAGGAGGCAACTCGTTTCGTTGGTTGATAATTACTTACTACCAAATGCACCGAAAAACTCCGACGGAGCCGCCGATTTATATACTTGGCCGTCGATTTCGATTCCATTGGCCGCAAAATGGCGGGTAAACTGGGTGATGCCTCCTTTCAGAGCGGGCGAGGTCGCTTTTAAATGAAAGTCCCAGGCAGTAGAGTAGGGTTGAGGTATATTACCGCTTTTTGTCGTACCTGCATTGATATCGACATTCGCTTGAATTGTGAAATTTACAAATTGAGGATTTTTATCTCCGGCAGCCGTGCTGACAATATCCTGGTTACCCGCAAGCTGACCTTTGGCCGCATCGGCTTTCAGTTGTTCAACTCCTGCAGCTGTTGAAGCAAAATAATAGTTGGGCGTTGCCACGGTACGATTATCTTCCACGTTGGAAGCGTCGTGTTTCAAGCCCCAACGGGTGTCGTACATGAGGTTGTTGTAGAGTTCGGCGTATACATTGTTTTCCAACCAGACCGATCCGCCTTTTACTTTCGGACGACGCCAGCCGCAGTTGATTATCGAATTGTTGTAGGCAATGATATGCGCCTGCGGATCGAGTCCGCCCGCATTCGATAATTTAAGGCCGTTGGTGTTGGCATCGTAAATCAGGTTGTAGGCGATGTCGGCATGACAGCCTGATTTATAATTAATGGCTTCTCCGCCGTCGAACCCGCTGGAAATGAATTTATTGTACTGAACAATTGATTTCCCTCCGGTAATGTATATCTGATCTTCGGCATTGTTGCGAAAAGTGCAGTTTTCGATCATAAAACGACCGTTGACATTACAGAAGTGAAACGCCGGAACGCCTTCGCCGGTTTCGGTTTTGAAAAGTTGGTTTTGAAAGGAGGCCGATTGCTCGGTTGTTTGCGCGCCGCCATATTCAATGGTGACATGATTTAAAATTACTTCTTCCGACTCGTAGCCGCAGATGATACCGCCCCAGTAACGTCCGAAACGCATCGATTCTTTGCGATAGGGTTCGGCTACCGTGAAGGTAATAGGTTTTGCAGCACTTCCGTAACAATACAGGTTGCCTAATACCACCATTTCGGGTCGAACGGTGGTATCGTTCATTACCACGGTAACTCCCTCTTCGATATACAGTGAAACACCGACAGGGACAACGAAATGATTGGTAAGGATAACAGTGGTGTCTTTTCTCCATACCATCGATCCTTCGGGGTACTTCTTCTGTTCAGTGATTTCGTTCGGTTCACAGGCAGTTACTACCAAGGTGATCAGTGCAATTAGAAAGTAAATCTGTTTCATTTTTAGTTGAATTATTGAGTTGTTTATAATCTGAATCGAACGCCGGTCAAAATGGAGATTTGGTAGTATTCCTGCCGAATCAGCGTAGTGCCATCGGTAGCCGGCTGCAAAGGAAATTTTATATTATATGCATTCCTGGTTTTTAGATATTCGGTTTTGGGGGTGTTGAGTAGATTGATTGCCTTGGCAAACACCGTCCAATTGGCCGATAGGCGTTTTTCAATCGATGCGTCGAGTTGTACCGATCCTTTTTCCCAATAATCAGAGTCGAGGAAGCGGGAAGCGATAATAATCCGGTCGCCCGTATAGGATGCGGCCAATTGGCCGTCCCAGCCGTGTTTGACGTCTTTCAGCAATAGCGATAAATTGGCAATATGGGCGGCTTGCCCCACCAATGGCCGGGTCTGATCTTTCGTAAAGGTACGGGTGTTGCCGTTGTCGTCTTTACCGTAATAGGCCTTGGAAGTGGTAATGGCCGAATGGGTGTAGGTATAATTGAATTTCACGCCCATCACACGAATGTATTTGATAAAGTCGAATTCAATGCCCAGGTTTTGCGCATTTCCCAGGTTTTGTAACCCATAGCCCGACTGGCGTTGATTGACTGAAAAATAGGCAAATTCAATAGGAGCGTTTATTTTTTTGAAAAAAGCACCGATCATCAGCTGATCCGTCGGTGCCGGAAAAAATTCCCAGCGCAGATCGAAATTTTCGATCGAGGTGCGTTGCAGGTTTTTATTCCCATATTCGGTGTACTCTTCTTCCTGGATTTGATACGGCACCAGTTCGAAGTAGCCGGGGCGATTCACCGAACGGAAGTATCCGGCCCGCCAGTTCATCCGGTTGCCCGGGGAATATTTAAACTGAATATTGGGTAAATAATCAAGATAGCGCTGCCCGCCGTCGGCCGGTTCGCCCGCGTTGGGATACAGCATATGGTATCGTTGGTCGGTATATTCGGTGCGAAATCCGGCTATCGCTTCAGTCTTACCCAGTTGGTAACGTGCTTGTACGAAACCGGCGCCGATCAATTCCGATGCATCGTAGTTCATGGGCCCGACGCTTCCTTTCGGAGTATATACTCTCCAGTCGATCTGGTCGATAGTCTGGAACTCCTGATTCGTGTCGATGGGCCGGAAAGCATAGCGAATGTAAAAGTTGTCGCGGTTTTTGTAGCGCGCCACACCTCCGGCCTGTAAATGTAAGTTGTTGTTTTTCCAGTTGAAATTGGCAACAGCACTCATGTCCCGATCCGAATTATGTTCCCATTGCCGGGTGGAGCCATCGCCATCGATCGTAATATTATCGACAAAATTCTGCCGCAGATTATCCAGGTTGATATAGCTCTGGTCGGGACGTTGCTGTCCGGCCAGCGAATACACCATGCTCCAGTGTAATTGAAGGGGACGGCTTAGCTGATGTCGGCCCTGGAGTAAGGAGGCAAAAATCTGCTGGCGGGTGGAGCGCAATCGCGTTTGATAGGCAAGGTCGAGATTTCCTTTATCGGGCTCGTAAAAAAGTTTAAAGTTGGTGGACGTGGAGTTCCGGACTTGCCGGGCATCGCTTGTAACTAAAAAATTGTACCATTCCAGTTTGGTTGTCTCCGAGAGCTGATAATCGAGCTTGGCATGCAATCCGTAGTTGGTTTGTTGTTCGGCATAGTTGCGTAACCGCATCGAAGTAAGCCTGAGCGTGCTTTCGGTTTGAATCATTTCGTCGTCGAAAAAGGTACTTTGGGTTCCTTTATGCGTGCTGATCAGGGTTCCAGCCAGCATATAGCCGATTTTATTTTTCCGGAAACGGTTTCCGATGGTAATACCGGCTGCCGCATCGGGTAAGGCCTGCCGCTCGTAAGGGGCCGTCATGCCTCCGCCGAAATCGCTTATCGTTGCACTGTAATCTTTTCCAAAAGCTTCATAGGGAGCTGCAGGGATCACCTCCCGACGATCGAACCGGGTAAAAGGCCGATTGATAAATTGGCTGTTGTACCCGCCCGAAAGCATCGCTTTCACGGTGAATTGCGCAGGTGCATCTTTCATCACCATGTTCACGGCGCCTCCGGTGGCATCGCCTTCCGTGTCGGCGGTCCGTGTTTTCGAAACTTCCAGCCGGTCGAGCAATTCGCCTGGAAATATATTCAGGGGAACAAATCGTTGTTTATTGTTAGGACTCGATATCTTAACCCCATTTACCAGCGTAATATTGTAGCGCTTGTCCATCCCGCGGAGTACCGCATATTCGGCTTCGCCCGAGCTGTTGCGTTCTAACGTCACTCCCGAAACCCGTCCGAGAATATTGGCCACGGTGAGGTCGGGTGAGATTTCAATACTACGGGCACCGACAATATTCAGTACATTAGGCGATAGCCGTTCCAGCGTTCGAACTCCTGAGTCGGTCGATTGATTCGAAGCAATTACAATTACATCGCGGAGCTCTGTTTCGTAGGATACCAGGGCTAACTCGATTTTAAGGGGCGAGCCCGGGCCGGTGATCCCGATGGCGTGTTCTTGTGTCTGGTAACTAATGTAACTACATACCAGAATATGATTGCCTACAGGAATATCGCGTAATACAAAACTACCGTTGAGACCTGTTGTAGTGCCGATAGCAGTATGGTTTTTCAGGTAGATGCTGGCACCGATGAGAAGCTCACCGGTACGCGCATCCTTTACAAATCCTTCGATAGTTCCGGCTGTTAACTGAAGTGAAACAAAATAGACAATAAAAACAAGAAGTAAAATCCGCGTCATGGATATAGTTGATTTGAACGACGCAAAAGTACTTCCGGTATGTTACAGCCGGCTTACAGTGATATGTCGGTATTCGGACAGTTGTATGACAATTGCAACTCGCCGATGAGTGCCAGAGAAGAAGGTTGTATTCTGTTTTTTGCCCGCAATTCCCGTCCTGATTCGCTCTGTGGAATTGCCGCAAAACGATGGTCCAACGGCTTTGGCAGGCGTCCTACTGAAAAATCAGTTTGTAGTTCGACGTCTGGTTGTTGCTGATAAGCTGTATCAGGTAGATACCTTTTTCATGCACACCGACGGGGTGTGTTCCTGCCGGATAGTTTTTATGAATCAGTAGCTTACCCGATACGTCGACAACCCGGACCGTTGTAATCGCTTCGGGCAGCTCCAGGATGAATCCTTCGGGAGTTGCAACGATGCGATTTGGTGTGGGTTGAATATCGTTATTCGAACTCACAACCAGCGTTTCAACAGGGATGGCACTCGATGTCGGGCTTGAAGTTCCCAATGCCGAAATCGTGTAGAAATACATTACTCCGGGTTCAAGCCCGGTAACCTGATAGCTTAAGGTGTTCTGAATAGTTACCGGATAACCTGGAAGTGTAATAGAGTTGTAACCAATGGTCGATCCGGTCAGCGATAATTCGTCGATGTACACCCTGCGGTTGGCTTTAGCCGAAAGCGTGATTACCGAAGTCTCGGTTGCCGGCGGCAGGTTGACACTGTAGCTTTTATTGTCTTTTTCAGTATTCCATTCAGCCACTATTTTGTTATCGACGCTTACAGTCAATGTAGCTCCCGTGTCGTTGCTGTACTGGCGGGCGCGCACCCTGAGTACGTTATTATCGGCAGCCAGATCGAGCTCATCGGAAATCAGCGCTCCCGGATTACTCCCCGAAGCCAGGCGCATACTGCCCGAAGTATTGGTGTCGGTATAGCCTGTCGTGTTCCAGCCGGCAGGAGCTCCGTCGGCAAAGTCGATGTCTAAAAGGGTGACCGATTCGGGGGTGCCGGTTGTTTCAATCGTATATACGTTCAATTGATACGCACTTGCATCCTTCGCAGCCGTCCAGTTGGCCGTGAAGCTATTGTTGCTGATGCCGGTAGCAGGCAACGCTTCGAATTTCGGCGTGGTATCGGGTTCTTCCGGGTCGGGATCGGTAACTTCGGCACCCGGATACCAGGCCTGAGTCGAGGAACTACCCCAGATAAATTCGGCCAGCTCCGGGTAATCGATAAAGGGATTCCGGTTGTCCTGCAAGGTGTAAATAGCTGCCATCCGGCTTCGTTCTTTCTGACTTACCGGATCGTTGCGATGCCATTCGAGCAACATGGTCTTGGCCCAGTTGCGCAACATGGGCCATGTTTCCTTGGCCACCAGCATCGAAGGAGCACTGGTGCCCGTCCAGGTGAAGTTCTCGTAACAGGTAAACATATACATGTAGGCCCGTGCAAAATCGCCCTTGTATTCGTCGAGGGGCTCGAAACTGAGTCCTGAATATTCGGTGCCAAAAGTATTATACCCGACTTTTATGCTGCCATTGTTGAATTTACTTCCGTTGTTGACACCCAGCGGATAGTTGCTTCGTGCCGAATTGGCCGAAATGTCCGACGGATTAAGGTGATACAAATCCTTATAAGCATCGTTGTTGGTACCGCCCCACCAGCTTTTAGCCACACTGTGTTCGATATTCATGCCGCTGGGAACCTTCGCTCCTCCGGGGAAGTACCTTTTGTTGAGCGAATACATGTCCCACACGTAGCCATCGGGATGAAGGTCCGACTGCTCGAACCCGCTCCAGGTTTTTCCCGCGCCGGAACCGTAACTAAGTCGTTTACCCTGTCGTATAATCTGATGTAAAGCTGTTTTAAGTTCTTTTCCCGATTTGCCTTCGGCTGAATAATAATAACCTGCAGGAACCTGGGCCACTAAATAAAGGGCCCCCAGAAGCAGTACAATACTGGCTGATAATTTCTTCATTCTACACAAACTGTCGTTAAATAATCCTCCGTTTTAAACCTGTTTTTTAAAACGGGCACCAAAGATAGGTAAAATGCGCTGAATAACGATCTTTTTGCCCGGTATTATTTTTACGTTTTGTTTGTTTGTCGTATTAAATCTATTTAACATATGAATATATGTACATGTATTGTTATAATAAAAAAAAGCTGTATTTTTGCACCGTCAAATTTAAACAAACAACCATCCTACTATATTATAAGGAGTATGAAAGAGATTACTGCATCAGATTTTGAGCAAGAGGTGTTGAACGGGGCGAAGGTGTTGCTCGATTTTTATTCCACCGAATGTCCTCCTTGCGAAGCATTAGCTCCAAAGCTTGAAGCTCTGGCCGGATTATACGGCGATAAAATCACGTTTTTAAAGATTTTTCGCCAGGGCAACCGTGAATTGGCTACGCAACTGGGAGTTAGTTCGTCGCCCACCTTGTTGTTTTTCGACAACGGCCAGCCGATTCTCGATACCATCAGCGGAGGGATCCGGAAAGCTGAAATCGTGGAGCGTCTCGACCAGATGCTTACTCCCGGCGAGGTGGAGGAGATCCGGTCGCGTATCGAACCGGTAAGTTCGGAATACGATGTGGCTATATTGGGGGGTGGTCCGGCCGGGCTTACTGCCGGGATTTACCTCGGGCAGGCTAAGATAAAGACTGTGTTGATCGATCCTGCTTTACCGGGAGGGTATATGGGTATTACCCATCAGATTTCCAACTATCCGGGTTTCGGGCAGCCGCAAGACGGGTATATGCTGGCCCATTTCATGAGCGAACAGGCCAGACACAGCGGTATTGATTTTAAAGTGGCGGTGGATGTTAGTTCGGTCGATCTTGTGAAAAAGGAAATCGTTATCGACCGGACGGAGACTATCCGGGCCAAGAAGATCATAATCGGGACGGGAACTTCTCCCAATACGATGAATGCTCCGGGTGAAAAGGAGTACAAAGGTAAAGGCATTTCGTATTGTGCTACCTGCGATGCCAAGTATTATGCGGATAAGGAGGTGATGGTCGTCGGAGGTGGAAATTCGGCTGTGGAAGAAGCGCTTTTTATTACCAGATTTGCCCGTAAAGTAACTATGGTACACCAGTTCGATGCGCTTACGGCCAACCAGACGGCTATCGATCGCCTGAAAGCGAATGAAAAGATTTCGGTGTTGTATTCGCACGAGCCGCGCAAATTTGAAAAGCGGGGCGATAAGATGGTGGCGACGCTCGAGAATTTGAAAACCGGAACATGGGTTGAGTGGGAAAGCGACGGAGTGTTTGTGTTTATCGGTTTTAAAGCTAATACGGCAGTGCTGGGTACGGTATTGCCGGAGCTCGACGAATGGGGCTATATCAAAACCGACGAAGATCGTAAAACTTCGCTTTCCGATGTATATGCCATTGGCGATATCATCAGCAAGAAATACCGCCAGATTACGACCTCGGTAGCCGATGGAACCATAGCTGCGATGACAATTAGTAAAGAGATATAAAAAAGTTTTGTTTTATAATTAGTTTTTTGATTCAATTCTACAATGGAAAAAATTCTTATTGTAGGCGGTGTGGCTGCCGGTGCAACGGCAGCCGCCAAAGCCCGCCGCCTTTCGCCCGATGCACAGATAACGCTGCTTGAAGCTGGTCCGGATATTTCGTTTGCCAATTGCGGCCTGCCGTATTATATTGGTGGCGATATTAAAAGTCGCTCGAAGTTGATCCTTCAGAGCCCCGAGAGTTTCAACGAACAATACAATGTTGACGTACACACGCATACGATGGTGACTGTCATCGATCGTGACAAAAAAGTAGTGACAGCCCGCGATGTGCGCAGTGGTGAGATCACTGTATTCGAATATACGAAGTTAATCCTGGCCCAGGGTGGCCGCCCCCTTACTCCCGATCTTCCGGGTGCTTCGCAGGAGCATGTGTTTACGCTCTGGACCCTGGAGGATATGGATTCTATTGCTCGTTTTATTGATGAAGAAGAACCGCAACATGCTGTGGTAGTGGGAGGCGGATTTATCGGGCTGGAAATGGTGGAAGCGCTTACGAAACGGGGTATCCTGGTGAGTGTGGTGGAGATGATGCCGCATGTAATGGCGCTGATGGAACCCGAAACAGCCGGATTTATCGAAACCGAGATGCTTTCGTACGGGGTAAAAGTGCATACGGGCCGAGGTGTTGCCGAAATTGGTCACAGTACGGTTAAACTCGACAACGGCCAGACGCTGAAAGCCGACATGGTATTGCTTTCGATCGGTGTTCGTCCTACCTTGCAATTGGCGAAAGATGCCGGATTGGAATTGGGCGAAGCGGGTGGTTTGCTGGTGAACGAATACATGCAGACGTCCGACCCGTCGATTTATGCCGCCGGCGATATGGTGGAAATCGAGCACCGGGTGATGAATAAAAAAGTGCGCATTCCGCTGGCGGGTCCGGCCAATCGCCAGGGCCGGATTGCTGCCGAAAATGCATTGGGGGGACAACATGCGTACAAAGGTGCGATGGGGACGTCGGTGGTACGTGTGTTTGAAGCGGTGGCCGGTATTACCGGTTTGTCGCTGAAACAGGCCAGGGCAGCAGGTATTCCGGCCGATGCTGTGGTGGTGCACAAGGAGCATCATACTTCCTATTATCCCGGAGCTGAAAACGTAACAGTGATGTTGGTGTACGATCGCGAAACCGGCCGTATCCTCGGCGGGCAAACGGCTGGTTACAAAGGAGCCGATAAACGTCTGGATGTAATTGCAACGGCAGTAGCTTCGAAGTTGACGATTCATGATGTGGCTGATATCGATTTTGCCTATTCGCCTCCTATTGGTACGGCCAACGATGCGATGAACATGGCTGCTTATGCGGCCGAAAACCGAAAAAGCGGATACAGTCCGTCCATTACGACTTCCGAACTGGATGCATTTATTCAGGAGCATCAGCCGCTGATTATCGATGTGCGCGATGTGTTTGCGTTCGATAAAACGAATGTGGAAGGTTCGTACAATGTGCCGCTGGAGGTATTGCCGGCCAATCTGCCTGCTATTCCGCGCAACCGCACCGTGTTGGTGTACGATGAAACAGGTAAGAAGGGACATCAGGCTTTGCGCATGATAAAAGGTGCCGGGGTGGAACAGGTTTTTAATGTTTCGGGCGGACATATCTCGCTGCAGCGTTATCAGCAGGCGGTAGGATTTAAATCCCTGAGTCTGGAGTTACTGCCGGTTGAAGAAAAGTCGTTGGAAGAAGGGACTTTGAAGGAAGAAGAAGTGGTGACAGCATCAGCTGCGGTTGAAACCAACACTCCGCTTGTTGTGGATGTTCGTACACCGGAGGAGTTCCGGTCGGGAGCTTATCCGGGAGCCATCAATATTTCGCTGGATGAGCTGCAGCAGCGGATTGAGGAGCTGGGAGCCAAAGATCGTGATATCACGCTGTATTGTGCCAGCGGAGCCCGTTCGGCCTATGCACAGCGGGTACTTCAGCATTTTGGTTTCACCAATGTAAAGAATGGCGGCGGTTTGATGCACATGATGATGAGGAGGTGATATGAAAAAGGTCCTGGTGCTGGGCGGCGGTTTTGCCGGAGTGGAAGCGGCGATAGCTCTTCAGAAAAGTAAACAGTTTGAGGTAACTTTGGTTTCCAACCGCGATTATCTTTATCTCTATCCGGTTTCAATCTGGATTCCGGTCGACGGAATTAAGTTTGAAAATGTAAAATTACCGTTGAAGAAAATTCGGAAAGCTTTTCCATTCCGGTTGATAATTGATCGGGTGATAGCCGTACAGTCGGCCGAAAACCGCGTGCAATTAGCATCTCAGACACTGGAGTATGATTATCTGGTGGTAGCCATCGGCGCCGATAAACTTCAACCCAAAGGCGTTGAAAATACCTTTACCATTTGTGGCGCTCCTGAGGGCAACCTGGCTTTTCGCGATGCGTTCCGCGAGTTGGTTGACAAGGGGCAAGGATCCATTGCCATCGGTTTCGGGGGGAATCCCGCCGATAAATCGGCAGTTCGTGGCGGGCCGGGTTTCGAGTTGATTTTCAATATCGATCATTACCTGCGCAAGAAGGGTCTACGCGATCGGTTTGAGCTGAATTTCTTTGCTCCTATGGAGCAGCCGGGCGCCCGTATGGGGAAGGGAGCGATGAAACTGATGGGAACTATGTTCAAAAAGAAAAATCTTCATCAGTACTTCGGTAAGAAAATCAAACAGTTCGAGCAGGATGGTATCGTGTTTGAAGATGATTCAAAACTAACTTCCGACCTCACGATGTTTATAGCAGCCGGTACGGGGTCGTCGGTCTTCCGGAACTCCGATTTACCCTTAACTCCGGCCGGATTTATTCATATCGATCAATATTGCAAGGCGATCGGTTCCGGTAATGTGTGGGCGGTAGGCGACGCGGCCGGCCTGGAAGGAACTGATTTTGTAGCAAAACAAGGACATCTGGCCGAGATCATGGGACGTTGTGCTGCCAATAATATTATCCAGACCGCGACCGGGGGAACCGGGTTTCAAGATTATCACCAACACATCAGCATTCTCTGTGTGATGGATACCGGCGATGGAGCTGCTTATGTGTACCGCGATACGAAAAAGGAATTTGTTATTCCGATGCCTGTCGTGGGGCACTGGATGAAAAAAGGGTGGGGATGGTACCAGAAATGGACAAAAACCGGCCGGATACCAAGGCTTCCGGGATTGTAAAAAAATGGTCAATCCCGCTTTTCATTCCTTTTTACGACAGATCCGGTTCAATATTTTGTGCCGGATCTGTCGTAAAAAGGGGTGAAAGAAGAGGGATGCTTTTCGACTTTTCGGGTTAGTACATTAAGCAGGTGGCTGAAAGCCGACCGCAACCAGTCGGCTATAAAGCGCTGGTTTTATTCCGTAACCAGGCCTGTTCGTCGGCGATCAGCATGGGAGCCAGTTTATCGTACACTTCCTGATGATAGTTGTTGAGCCAGTTAAGCTCCTGTTGCGTGAGCATCGATTGGTCGATCAGGTTTTTATCGATCGGGAAGAGCGTGAGCGTTTCGAATTCGAGGAATTGTCCGAATTCCGTAGCTACACTCTCGCGTACTCGGACTAAATTTTCGGTCCGGATGCCGTATTGATTGGAACGGTACAAGCCAGGTTCGTTGGAAAGGATCATCCCCGGCTGCAGTGTAATCGGATTTTCTTCCATTCGGATACTTTGCGGACCCTCGTGTACATTCAGGAAGTGTCCGATTCCATGACCCGTTCCGTGTCCGTAGTTGATGCCCAGATCCCACATGGCTTTACGGGCAAGGATGTCGAGCTGCGAACCGCGGGTTCCCACGGGGAACTTGGCCGAACCCAGACCGATATGCCCTTTAAGCACCAGGGTGAAGTCGGTTTTTTGCTGACCGGTTGTATTTCCTAAGGTGACAGTCCGGGTGATGTCGGTTGTTCCCTGAAGGTACTGGCCTCCCGAATCGAGTAGCAGGATATTGTCGGTGGTGAGGCTGGCGTCCGAAGCAGCGTCGGCACGGTAGTGTACGATAGCGCCATGCCCGGCAAATCCGGCAATAGTGCCGAAACTCTCGCCGAAGAAATCGCCCTGATCGGCACGGAACCCGGCTAATTTTTCAGCAATTCCGACTTCTGTGAGCGTTCCGCTCGCAACATTGGCCTCCAGCCACATAAAAAACCGGGTGAGTGCTACCCCGTCTTTCAGCATCGCCTGGCGTATGCCCGCGAGTTCAACTTCGTTTTTAATCGCTTTCAGCTTAAATACCGGCGACATCTGATTAATTTTCGTACAACTTTTCGGAATCGCCTCGTACAGCGATTGATTCAGCTTCGCTCCATCCACCAGCACTTTGTTCTGTAAAGGCAAAGCACGCAGATCGTCGTACACCGACAAGTATGGTTTTACTGTAACGTTTTCGCCTGCCAGGTAGGCAGCCGTATCGTCTGTCAGCTTTCTGTCGTCCAGGTACAGTACGCAGTTTTTTGCATCCAGCATGGCATAGGCAATCACCACCGGATTATAAGCAACATCGCGTCCCCGGATATTAAACAACCAGGCAATATCGTCGAGTGCGCTCATCACAACTACATCGGCATGTGCTTTTTGCAGTTCGTTTCGCACCGACTGAATTTTTTCGGCACAGGTTCGCCCGGCCTTTTCGGCGCTGAATACAAAAAACGGATCGGTCGGCAACGGAGTACGGTCGGTCCATGCTGCAGCAGGAATATCTGCCGATATCAGTTGTAAACCGTTCATAGAAAGTTCTTTCTCCATCGAAGCATAGGAGTTGAGCGAAAACATCTGCGGGTTCACCGCCACCTTTTCGCCCGGTTTAAGAACCTGATTCAGCCAGCTAAGCATGTCGGGAGTTTCGGGCAGTCCCATCTTCATGAGCTCGAAACCGGTGCCTTTCAATTGTTCGGTACCCTGTAAAAAATACCGCGAATCGGTCCATAATCCCGCTTCGTGCAGTGTCACCACAGCTGTTCCGGCCGAACCGTCGAATCCGCTTATCCATTCGCGTTCTTTCCAATAATCGGCAATATATTCACTGGCATGAGGATCGGTTCCGGGGATAATGCAGGCAGCTACACCCGCCTTTCGCATTTCGTCGCGAAAAACACCCAGACGTTGTTGTATTCTATTCATAATTTGTAAATTTTTTATAGGAGCAAATGTATGAAAAAATAGCGTGTAAATCAAAATATTGGACCATCTATTTAATAATTAAAAATAATTTCGTATATTTGCGGGCTGAAAAAGCGAAAAGAAAAACTTGAATTACTAACTTAAATTAGGAGGAAACAAGCAATAGCTAAACAATTGATTATCAGACAGCGTAAAGCGCCGGAAAAAGAAATGCCCCATCGGATTAACGAGAAAATAAAAGGGGTGAAGGAAGTCCGGTTGGTAGGAGAAAATGTCGAAACCGGCGTTTATTCCATCGACGAAGCCATTAGAATAGCAGATGGTTTGGAGTTGGATTTGGTGGAAATTTCGCCAAGTGCCGTGCCGCCTGTGTGTAAAATCATCGATTATCAGAAATTTCTGTATCAACAGAAGAAAAAGGAGAAGGAGCGTAAAGCCAATTCGACCAAAGTAATCGTCAAGGAAATACGTTTCGGGCCGCAAACCGATGATCATGATTTCAATTTTAAGCTGAAGCATGCACAAGGATTCCTCAAGGAAGGTTTCAAGGTAAAGGCTTATGTGTTTTTCAAGGGACGTTCGATTCTGTTTAAAGATCAGGGCGAAACCTTGTTGGCGCGATTTGCACAAGAGCTGGAGGAACTGGGTAAGCCCGAACAGTTACCGCAATTGGAAGGGAAACGCATGATTATCACCATTTCGCCTAAAAAAGATAAAAAATAAGACCTTACTTGGTCCCGGGAAGGGAACGAGTAGATAGTTTAAACATAAATAAATAAAGAGAAATGCCAAAAATGAAGACTAACTCCGGTGCCAAAAAGAGGTTCGCCCTTACCGGATCAGGAAAAATCAAGAGAAAACATGCATTTAAAAGTCACATTCTTACCAAGAAGACTACAAAGCAAAAACGTAATCTGACTCAAACCGGGCTGGTTGCCAAGGTTGACGAGAAAAACGTTAAACAAATGCTTTGCGTTTAATGGGCCGAACGACCTTTAAATTCCCATTTTTTCTTTTTAAGTTTAAAACAGAATGACTTCAGCTTTAAGTATCCCGGATCGTGGAACGCTGACATTCACAAATCATTTTTATTATGCCAAGATCAGTTAATCACGTTGCTTCACGTAAAAGAAGAAAAAGAATTTTGAGCCTTACCCGGGGGTATTTCGGAGGCCGCCGCAATGTTTGGACCGTTGCTAAAAATACCTGGGAAAAAGGATTGCAGTATGCTTACCGCGATCGTAAAAACAAAAAACGGAACTTCCGCGCTTTATGGATTCAGCGTATTAATGCTGCTGCCCGCCTGGAAGGTATGTCGTATTCGAAATTGATGGGCGCTTTGCATAAAGCCGGAATCGAAATGAACCGTAAGGTATTGGCCGACTTAGCAATGAACCATCCTGAAGCATTTCAGGCTATCGTACAGAAAGCTAAAAACGCATAAGCGTAACTTATTTACATAACTAAAAAGGGTGTTGAGCTTTCAACCCCTTTTTTTAATCATAAATTTTTATGGGAAGAGCGTTTGAATACCGAAAAGCGACCAAGATGAAACGCTGGGGTAATATGGCCCGCGTGTTTACCAAGCTTGGCAAACAAATCACGATTGCAGCCCGTGAAGGAGGACCCGATCCTGAAACAAATCCCCGCCTGCGTGTGCTGGTTCAGCAATCGAAAAAGGAAAACATGCCCAAGGAAAATGTGGAACGGGCGATTAAAAAGGCCACTTCGAAGGATGAGGCCGACTACAAAGAAATGGTGTATGAGGGCTATGGTCCGAATGGAATCGCTATTGTAGTCGAAACCGCTACCGATAATCCAACCCGCACCGTGGCCAATATCCGTAGTTATTTCAATCGCTACGGCGGATCGCTGGGAACGACAGGTTCGCTGCAGTTCCTCTTCGAACATAAATGCGTGTTTAAAATTTCAGCTAAAGAAGGGGTTTCGCTCGAAGATCTTGAGCTGGAACTGATCGATTATGGGGTGGACGAATTGGTGGAAGATGAGGACGGTATCGTACTTTATGGTGAGTTTCAATCGTATTCGTCGATTCAAAAACACCTGGAAGAAAATGGTTTCGAGATCCATTCGGCCGAATTCGAACGTATCCCGAACGATATAAAAGAATTGAATGAAGAACAAAAAGCCCAGGTTCAGAAATTACTCGATAAAATTGAGGACGATGAAGATGTGCAAAATGTTTTTCATAATATGAGCGAAGATTAAGGACCGGTTGCGGGCGATTGGCTGGACGGTAAGTCTACCAATCGCCCGCAATCCTTCCTTAAAACTGGTGTTCCTGTCGTAGCAAATCGTTTACGGTTTTAACCGGATTAAAGGTTTCGAGCGGAACTTCTACAAATAGGGTATTCCAGTCGGACATCGATCCGTTCCACAAACCCGGAAGCTCCAGCGCTTTCAACTCCTTACCTCCCTTCGACTTCAGCGAAATAAAACCGGTAGTATGATCGACATACCGAAGTAAGTCGTACTTTTCACCCTTGTAGTTACGGACAGCGCAAACCAGATCGACCGGATTGAAGTGTGTCGAACGCATCATCTTTGCCTTTTCTACAGGATTCTTTAAATCAATTTGCGAACTCTCCAGAATTTGGGGCGAAATAGTTCCGTCCGCATTAACGGTCAGGAAAGGGCCGCCTCCCGGTTCCCCGGTGTTGGGCACCATGCCGCACACCCTGATCGGCCGGTTCAACTTCGCATACAGGTACTCCTGCAGCGCTTCACCCTCTATCTCGGCAATCCCCGGATGTATATTGTTCAGCTCCTGTTCGCAAAAACCGGCAATCTCCCACAGACGTTCGTCGGGCAACAGTCCTTCGTCCATTTCCCGGAGGTATCCGAAACTTTTCTCCTGCACACTGACCAACAGTCCTGCCAGCATCTTTTTATAAATAACAGTCGGATTCTTACGGGCATCGGGAACGATATTATCGATATTTTTAATAAAAATAATGTCGGCATCCAGGTCGTTCAGGTTCTCGATGAGTGCGCCATGTCCTCCCGGACGAAATACCAGTTTGCCGTCTTCGCGGAAGGGCTCGTTGTGCTCATCGGCAGCTATGGTATCGGTCGAAGGCTTTTGTTCGGAAAACCCGAGATTGAATTTTGCTCCCAGGCTTTCTTCGTAAACGGGCCGTACTTCCGCCAGGTGTTGCTGGAACAAAGGGCGATGTTCGCTCGATACGGTGAAGTGAATGTTCACTTCACTTTGTTTGTTCATAGCATATAAGGCGCCTTCCGATAAATGTTCTTCGAAAGGAGTGCGGGTAAAGGTGTCGTACGTGTGGAATTGTAATAAGCCCTTTGGCAGCGCTCCGTAATTCAAGCCGTCGGCATTCAGCAAGGTGGCCACGATGGTTTTGTAAGCTCCCTCCTGCAGCAGTTCCGTTATCGTTTTGCCCGATGTTGCCCGGCAGGCCTGGTCGAGCAGCTTGTAAAAGGCGAAATTGGTTATATTGTCGAAGAACTGAATTTCGGCCGGCCGGGTGGGTACCTCCGATTCGCCCGACAGAAATTCAAACAAATCTTTAAACATACGACTGGCCGCACCCGAAGCAGGCACAAACTTCATGATAATCGCATCGCTTTGCAGGTAGCGGTCCCAACGTTCGAGGTAGGCACTTATTTGTTCGTGCTCGAGTTGTAATACACCCTGGTCGGGGGTGGCCGGACTGATTATTTCCAGAAACGGAAACCCGGTTGCAAACTCCTTCAATTGTTGGCCGATTTTTTCTTCTGTAATTCCTTTTTGATGAAGTAGTTCTAAATCCTTGTTGGTTAGCATGTCAGAATTGATTATGTTGTTGTATTATTTTTCTCCCAGTTGAAGGTTTACTTTATCGACTTCCCGCAGACGAATTTCCAATTCTTCATTGTAATTGGCAATGGTCATCAAATGGTCGTAGTTTGCTGAAAAGCTCGACAGCAAATACTCGACCGACTGATCGGAATAGGCTTTTGCCTGCCGGATATCGCCTGTTATTTCATAGACTACTGCCAGATTATGCGACAGTTGCGCTCGCACCATGGTTCCGGAAGCCGTTTGAAGACTTTGTTCCCAGGTAGCGATAGCTCCCTTCCAGTTTTTGTAATAGACCGAATCCATCCCGGCTTTCAATGCTTTACGCGAGGAGGTGAAGAAATAACGGTCCACTTTGTCCCACCAGGGTATAAAGCGGTTGACCGATTTTTCGCCTGTGATTAATGCCCCGTCGATCAAGGCACTTTTACGATCGGGCAGCCCCTGCATGGCTCGTTGCCTCGAATACGACTCCGATTCCCAGTATACGGTATCTTTGACAGTATAGGTGTAAATCTGATTTTTCAGCGGGAAATGGATGCTCCATTGCGTTTCGTAGATGGCTTCCAGGTATCCGACAAACAGATTGTATTCCTGATCAAACACCAGGCCCTGTTTATCGTTCACCAGAATTCGGTTGAGCGAAATAACTCCCTCGGCCCGGTTACGGGTGGCCGCTGCTTCGATTTTTTCACGTTCGGGAGGAGTCGGAACGCTGAAGTAAGTACCGGTATTGATGCTGTTGGGCTCGAGACTCACGCTGCTGAAGAACTCTTTTTCGACCAATCCTTCGGCAAGCGAAGCCAATGCATAAATGGAGAGGCTGTCGGTAGGGACGTTCACGGCCCGTTCGCGCTGGTTGAGTTCCTGTGTGGTATGTCCGTAGTCGGGCGATTGTACTACGGAGTTGTTGATGAGAACCACATTGGTGACCTCGGTGGGAAATGTAACCTTTGCAGGCCGCAGGATATCGATACTGGTAAAAAGCATGCTCGAGCAGGAGCTGAGCAACGCTACTGCCGCACTAAGTGTAAACCGGTAAAACAACGATGATGAGTTAATCATAAGGCAGAGAAATGCTAATCGATAATTACTTGTAATCCGTCGTATGCCAGATGCATGTTTTCCGGCAAAATTAATGAAACTATTTCATGTTTGCCAATATCGTGGCTGAAATGTGTGAAAAAAGTTTGTCGTGCACCTGTTTTTTCAGCAAGTAGTATGGCTTCTTCCAGCGTGATGTGAGCAATATGGGGTTCGTGCCTGAGTGCGTTTATCACCAGGGTGTCGAGCTCTTGCAACGCTTCGATTGTTTCATCGGGCAGTGTTTTTACATCAGTAAGATAAGCCAGGCCACCGATCCGGTAACCGAGTATTGGCAGGCGTGCATGCATGGCCCGGAGCGGCTGTACAAATGTTGTTCCAATTTTTAACGGTTCGGTCGAAATGGGGTGTAATTCGATCCGCGGCACTCCCGGATAAGGTTTTTCGGCAAAACAATAGGGCATGGTGCGGTGAATTGATTTCAAAACATAGTCTTCGGCATAGAGGTGTACGTTTCCCAGGGGACGCACATCGTCGAGGCCGCCCACATGATCGTAGTGATCGTGCGTGATCAGGATTCCGTCGATATGTGTAACCGGTTGCCGGAGCAGTTGTTGCCGGAAGTCGGGACCGGCGTCGATCAGGAGGGTTTCTGTGTCCGTTTCGACCAGCGCCGAAGCCCGCAGGCGTTTATCCTTTGCGTCGGTCGATTGGCAGGTAGCGCAGTTGCAGCCGATCAGCGGAATGCCGGTGGAAGTGCCGGTACCCAGAAAAGTGAGTCGTATCATACATTCATTCTTATTCGCCAGTGTTGAGGATAGAGGTTGTTGCTTCGGTTTCCGAGGTTTTTTACCCAGCCCAGCGCCTGTTGCCGGTAGCACACCAGCACATAGCCCATGGGTGCATTGTGGAGGGTGATGGCTTCCCGTTTCAGATAACTGAGCGCGGTAGGCAGGTCGATTTCCGCCTGAGCGATGTGTTGCCGGTTGAGTAATTTAGATAAGGCAAGTTGATGTGCGGGAATCAGGTCTTTGCCTTTTCGTTCGGCCATGTCGATTCCCGTCAGCAGGCAGTGGAGCTGGGAGCGTATAAACAGTAATTCTTCTTTCCATTTCTCCGGTAATGCGATGATTTGCTGTCCGTTGTCGAATAGGGTCATGCCGGCCGACGGCAGAAGGAATTCGCGGAGCAGGCCGGTGGCCTTGAAAGGTGTTTTTTTTACATCGTTTCTGATCCGCTTAGCAGCCGGCGATGCTGCTGTTTTGCGCAGCGCGGCGATGAAAAAACCTTCTCCTTTTATTCGGTGAGGATAAAAGCGGTATCCTTTTCCGGAGAACTCGATTCCTTCAAACCGGCTGGTGTTTATTTCGAGGAATTCGGCGCCCAGTTCGCGACAAATAAAGTCGATGGTCTCCTCGTTTTCCTCCCGGTTGTAGGTGCAGGTGCTGTAAATTAAGATCCCGCCGGTTTGAAGAGCGTCCCATGCGTCGGTAAGTATCTGTTGCTGGCGTATGGCGCAGTTGGTTACATTGGCCAGGCTCCATTCGGTAATGGCATCGGGATCCTTGCGGAACATACCTTCGCCCGAACAGGGGGCATCCACCACCATGAGATCGAAAAAGGAAGGCAACCGTTGGAAGTCGGCCGGAGTATTGTTGGTGACGGCAATAGGAGCATTTCCCCATTTGATAAGATTTTCGGCCAGTATCATCGCGCGGCTGCGCACTATTTCGTTGCTTACCAGTAAGCTGTCCGGATTCAATGTTTGGCTGAGGAGGGTGGATTTTCCTCCGGGAGCGGCACACAGATCGAGGGCGCACCGGGCACCGGGAGCAAGCTGGCGTATGACTTCGCCGAGAAACATGGAGCTGGCTTCCTGGACATAATATACACCTGCATGCAACAAGGGATCGGCTGTGAAAAGGGGCCTGTTTTCGAGGTATATTCCTGCTTCGTTCCAGGGGACTGTTTCGCCGTTGCACCGATATCCGGGCATCCGGTCGTTGAGGCGGATGCTCACCGGAGCTGCCGCATGTAAGGCTTCTTTCAACAAGTCGTAATCGGAACCAAGTAAATCGCGGCTCCGTTCTTCAAATAATGCAGGAAATTGAATCATACCTATATCAAAAAAGCAGTGAAACCTTGAATCACTGCTTTTTGTGTTTTTTTTAAAGAGTTGTTTACGATTTCTGTTCGTCTAAAATTCGCATGGCGATATCTAAAATCTTGGTGTCGTCGAGCATAACCAATCCTCCGTCAGGTCCCGGTTCAATGTGAACCCCAACACTTCTTCCATCCTTGTAATTGTGCCCCCCGAAATAATTTTTTACTGATTCTTTTTCCAGGCCAAGTTCTTCGGCGATCTTGGCCATACTCCCGCTTGGCAGTGCATCCTTGATTCTGCGCAATTCGTTAAAAGTTATTGTTTTAGTCATGACTGTAAGTATTAGAAATGTTAATACTGGTAAGTTGATTCTTTCGTTAAAAGTTTGTTTCAATTAGTGCTATAAACGTAATACATTATTTTTATACCAACAAATTTTTTGAAGAATTTTCACGAAAAATATTTGTAAAAGGCCGCTATCGTGCGTATACCCTTGAAAAATAAGTCGAGCGGGAAATTCTCATTGGGCGAGTGAATAGCGTCCGATTCGAGTCCGAAGCCCATCAGGATGGGTTTTACGCCCAATACTTTTTCGAATACGGGCACTACGCCAATGCTACCGCCACGCCGGACGGGCAGGGGGCGGATACCGAATACCTCTTCGTATGCTTTTTCGGTAGCACGGTAAGCCGGCGAGTCGATGGGGCAGACATAACTCTCGGCGCCGTGGAGAGGCACGATTTTTAACTCGATATGCGACGGAGCAATTTTTTGCAGATGTGCGGCCACCAATGCCATGATTACTTCATGTTTCTGGTCGGGCACCAGGCGGGCCGATAATTTGGCGAATGCTTTGGAGGGCAGCACGGTCTTGGAGCCTTCACCGGTGTAGCCTCCCCATATGCCGCATAAATCGAGGGTGGGGCGTATGCCGGTACGTTCGAGTGTCGAGTATCCTTTTTCGCCGAACACTTCTTTGATACCAAGGTTTTGTTTGTAATTTTCTTCATCGAACGGAATTTGTGCAATTAAAGCCCGTTCTTCGTCCGATACTTCCTGTACGTTGTCGTAGAACCCGGGAATTGTTATTTTTCCCTCGCTATCGGTGAGTTGAGCTACTATTTTTGCCAGTTCGTTGATAGGGTTGGCAACGGCGCCGCCAAAAATTCCGGAGTGCAGATCGCGGTTAGCAGCAGTAACTTCGAGTTGCCAGTAGGCTAATCCGCGCAGGCCGGTAGTGATGCTGGGCGTATCGGCCCCCAGCATACTGGTGTCCGATACCAGTACGGTATCGCATTTCAGCAGTTCCTTATTCGCCTGGCAAAAAGCCTCGAGGTGGACCGAACCGATTTCTTCTTCCCCTTCGATCAGAAATTTTACATTGCAGGGCAGTTGATCGGACGCAACCAGGTATTCGAAGGCCTTGAGGTGCATGAACGATTGTCCTTTATCGTCGTCGGCGCCGCGGGCGTATATTTTCCCGTCGCGAATCTCGGGTTCAAAAGCCGGTGTGGTCCAGAGCTCCAGCGGTTCGGCGGGCATCACATCGTAATGACCGTACACGAGAACGGTAGGCTTCGACGGATCGGTTTTTTTTTCGGCAAAAACGACCGGATTCCCCTGGGTGGCCATCACTTCGGCCGAATCGGCACCGGCCTGCAGGAGCAATTCCTTCCACCGGAGTGCACATTGGGCGATTTCGGGCTGGCGGTGCTGATGTGCGCTCACGCTGGGGATGCGAATCAGACTGAACAATTCTTCTAATATTCTGTTTTTTTCTTTGCTAATAAACTCGTTGATACTCATAACTTTTATATGTTGAGATTATACATTATCCGACTATTTCACTCCAACAAAGTTAGCAAATCCGTTGGTTTACACCTCTTTTTTTATGATTTTTTCTGAAAAGCAGAAACGTGGAAACTTAAAAAGTATAAAAGTTTCCTTTTATTTTAATTTTAAATACTTGATATATAGGTTTTTGTTGCGCAATTAATCATTTTTAATAATGGATATATTGTGTAGTTTTGAAGCTTTGTATTACCTTTGCGCGACTTTTACAATTATGAGAGAAAACATTATACAGATTGCGCTTAGTCAGTTTCATCAACTGGGCATCCGGAGTGTTTCGGTTGATGACATTTGCGCTACCCTGCGAATTTCAAAAAAAACTTTTTATCAGTATTTCAAGAAAAAGGAAGACCTGATAGAAGAAATTATCCAGCATGTTCAGCAGCATTTTGTAGCGCGTTGTATGCGTCAGCAGAAGGATAAAAACTCGATCGACATTCTCATCATGAACATCCGCGAAATTAAGCGGGCCATGGAGAAGGAATCGTTTTTGTTTTGGCACGATCTGAAAAAGTATTATCCTTTGTTGTATTCGAGGTATTACGATTTGCAGCGTGATGTCGTGCGTACGACCTTTGAGCAGAACATCCGTTGCGGAATGGAGGAAGGGTATTACAGAAAGGATATCGATGTTGAAATGTTATCGTATTTTCACACGGTTCAAATGCGTCATACTTTTGAAGCGATGATCGAGGATCAGCAGCATTTCCCTTTGAAAAGGGTGGTCGATTTCTTTATCGATTTGATGGTACATTTAATAGTCAATGAAAAGGGTTTGAAATATCTGGAAGAAAATTATTACGACAAAATTAAAAAATGATTGTGTATGAGAATGGTAAGTAAAATGAGAGTGATCGTGTTGCTGGCGTTAATGGCAGGGACAGCTGTAGCTCAGGAGCCGCTTACATTGTCGCTCGACGATTGTGTGCGCATTTCCCTTGAAGAAAATCCCACCATCAAAATTGCTGAACGCGAAATGGAAAGGGTGGATTATTCGAATAAGGAAAAACTGGGAGCTTTGTTTCCGGCAATCAATGCTTCGGCAACCTATGGACGTACGTTGCAAAAACAAAAATTATTCTTCAACATACCGGGGATGCCTTCCAATCCTGATGGTATTGAGGTAGGGCAGGATAATTCGTTCGCGGGTGTTCTTCAGGCGTCGATGCCGATTGTATCGCCCACTTTATGGGCCAGTTTGAAAATGAATGGGACGGAAACCTTGCTGGCGCTCGAATCGGCCCGTTCGTCGAAGATTACCCTGGTGAATTCGGTTACCAAGGCCTATTATGCGGTGTTGCTGGCGCAGGATTCGTACGATGTGTTCGAGCGTGCCTACAAAAGTGCTGCCGATAATGCCAAAGTGATTGAATCGAAATTCAAACAAGGCGCTACCTCGGAATTTGAATGGATCAGAGCCGACGTGCAGGTTCGTAATGCATTAACCAATCTGGTTTCGGCCGAAAGTGCCGTCGAATTGAGTAAGCACCAGTTGAAAATGCTGATGGGTATGGATTTTAAAACCGTCATTGCGCTCAAAGGTAAGCTTTCGGAGTTTGAAAATCTTGTTTTCAGCGAGACTTTACAAAAAGCGAATCTATCGTTGGACAGGAACGTTGATCTGAACCAGTTCGATATTCGTGCCAAACAGCTGAAACAATCGCTGGAAGTACAGAAAGCGAGTTGGCTTCCGACGCTTGCGGCAAGTTTTCAGTATCAGTACATGTCGCAGCCGAACGATGATGTGAAGCTTCGCGATTATTACTGGTTTCCCACCTCCAATGCCGGCTTGAGTTTGTCGATCCCGATTTTCCAGGGCGGGGCGAAGCACTATAAAAAGAAACAGCTGGAGGTTCAGATTAAATCGATGGAGCATCAACGCGAAAATTTGAAACGATCGCTCGAATTGCAGGCGGTGAGTCTTACCGACAATATGATCAAGGCCATCGAAAAGATGGAGTCGGGCAAGAAGGCCCTAATTCAGGCCGATAAAGCATTGTCGATTTCGCAAAAAATGTATGAAGTGGGTATGGGTACCTATCTCGACGTTAATAATGCAGAGCTTGGTTATGTACAGGCCGGCCTTTCGTACAATCAGTCGATCTACGACTTTATGTCGGCGAAGACGGATCTGGAAAAATTGCTTGGTGTAATGGTTAGTGATTAGTTGTAAGAAAATAAATATTCAAATATATGAGAGCTAGTATTCAGTTTTTTAGTTTGCTTTTAGTGATGGGTTCGGTAGTCGCATGCGGACCGAAAGATCAACCTGCAGCAACAACCGGGGCGAATGCCAAACCGGCGGTACAGTTGCAAGAAGTTAATTTACGGGCTGTTGATCAGGTTTTTGAGTTTACGGCAACCGTAGAGCCTGTAGTGAAGAATAATATAAATCCAACCGCTCCCGGGCGTATCCGTTCTATTTTTGTGGAGGTAGGCGACCAGGTGGTAAAGGGTCAGAAACTGGCTCAGATGGATGCTGTGAACTTAACTAATTCGGAAAATCAGTTGGAAAATCTCCGCCGGAATTTCCAGCGGGTAAAAGAATTATTTGCCGTTGGAGGTGCATCGCAGCAGGAACTCGACAATGCCACCCTTCAGTTAACGATGGCCGAAACCAGTTTGAAAAACCTGCAGGAGAACACCCTGCTGCTGAGCCCGGTTACCGGTATCGTAACGGCCCGTAATTATGATAACGGCGATATGTATTCAGGCCAGTCGCCCATTCTGACGGTGATGCAGGTGAATCCGGTGGTTACCAGGATTAATGTGACCGAAACCTATTTCAGTAAAGTAAAGAAGGGTATGGCGGTGGACGTGAAGTTGGATGTATATCCCGACGAAGTGTTTACAGGCAAGGTAAAGCTTGTTTATCCCACCATCGACGAACGCAGTCGTACCTTCCCTGTTGAAATCGAGATGAGCAATCCGGGCATGAAAATTCGTCCGGGAATGTTTGCCCGTGTAGGGATTAACTTCGGACAGGTGCAACGCGTGGTGATTCCCGACCGTTCGATTGTTAAAATTCCAGGAACCGGTACCCGTTATGTGTATACCTATAAGGATGGTAAAGTAAGTTTTAAGCCCATCGAGCTGGGACGCCGTATGGGTACGGAGTATGAATTGATCAGTGGAGTTGACAACGGCGAGCAGGTTGTTATTACCGGCCAGTCGAAATTAAACGATGGAATGGAAGTCGTAGTTGTGAAGTAAATCCGCTGTAATTCAATAAATTATATAATACAAACAGATTATGAGTATCTACGAAGGATCGGTGAAAAAACCGGTTATGACCACCCTTGTATTTGTGGCGGTTGTAATCATCGGTTTATTCTCGCTGAATAATGTGCCCATCGACTTGTTGCCCGATATCGAAACGAATACGATTATGGTGCTAACAACTTACGAAGGAGCTAGTGCTGCGGATGTGGAGACCAATGTGACCCGTCCGCTCGAAAACTCTTTGAATACGGTTGCCAACCTGAAGAAGTTAACTTCGTCGTCGCGTGAGAACCGTTCACTTATTACTCTTGAATTTGATTTCGGGGAGAATATCGATGTGCTTACCGACGATGTGCGGCAAAAGCTCGATATGGTGAAATCCTTCCTTCCGGAAGATGCCACCGACCCCATCATCTTTAAGTTCAGTACCGATATGATTCCTGTAATGATTATATCGGCCAGTGCTGAGCAAAGTCTTCCTGCTCTTTATAAAACGCTGGAGGATAATGTGGCCAATCCGCTGGCCCGTATTCCGGGGGTAGGATCGGTTTCGGTCAATGGTGCTCCGCAGCGCGAGGTGCAGGTGTTTGTCGACCCCTCGAAGCTGGAAGCCTACAACCTGACGATCGAGGCTATAGGCAATGTGATCAGGATGGAGAATATGAATATGCCGGCCGGAAACATGGACATCGGTAACGAAACCTATTCGTTGCGGGTACAAGGTGAGTTTGCTTCGCCTTCCGAAATGAAACGGCTGGTGGTAGGTTCGTATGCCGGCCGCAATGTGTATCTGTCGGATGTTGCCGAAGTTCGCGACGATCTGGAGGAACGTTCGCAGGAAGTATATACCAATTCGGTGCAGGGAGCTACGATTGTGGTACAGAAGCAGTCGGGGTCCAATACGGTGAAAATTGCCAACGAGGTAAATAAAATGTTGCCGGAGTTGCAAAAAAACCTGCCTTCGGATGTCAAACTCACTACGGTGATGGATACTTCCGATAATATTAAGCAGACCATCACCGGTCTGGTGGATACGGTAATGTATGCCTTTATTTTTGTGGCGTTGGTGGTGCTTGTGTTTTTGGGCCGTTGGCGTGCTACCTTTATCATTGTTATTACCATTCCCATTTCGCTTATTGCTGCTTTTATATACCTGGGCGGTACCGGCGGGTCGTTGAATATTATTTCGTTGAGTTCACTTTCGGTGGCGATCGGGATGGTGGTCGATGATGCTATTGTAGTTATCGAGAACATTACACGGCATATTGAAAAAGGAAGCCGGCCCAAAAGTGCGGCTGTGCATGCAACCAATGAAGTGGCTATTTCGGTAATTGCTTCAACGCTGACGCTGTTAGCGGTGTTTTTCCCACTTACCATGGTAGGCGGACAAGCCGGTGTGATGTTCGAACAGTTGGGTTGGATGGTGACCATTATTATGATCGTGTCGACCGTTTCGGCCTTGACGCTGACTCCTATGCTTGCTTCACAGATGCTGAAGCTCGATGCTAAGCATGGCAAACTGTATCTGAAGGTCTTTACTCCTATCGAAAGGGCGCTCGATAAGCTGGATGATTTTTATAGCAGGGCTGTGAACTGGACGGTAAGAAACCGTAAGAAAACCGTCATAGGGGTTGTCGTATTCTTTATTTTAAGTTTGTTACCTATCGGTTTCATCGGCACCGAGTTTATACCGGCGCAGGACAACAGCGTTATAGCCGTTACGGCTGAATTACCGGTTGGGACGCGGATCGATGTAACCCGGCAGACTGCCGAACAGTTGTACGCCACCTGGAAGGAAAAGTATCCGGAGCTGGATATGATCAACTATACACTGGGTCAGGCCAGTAGTTCCAATGTTTGGGGATCGATGCAGAACAACGGCGCTAATATCATATCATTTAATATCCGTCTGGTCGATATCCACTCGCGCGACCGTTCGATGTTTGCGATCTCCGACAGCATGCGGCTCGACTTGCAGCGCCTTCCTCAGATACGCCGTTCGAACGTGCTTGCCGGTGGTGGAATGGGAATGATGGGTGGACAATCGACACTCGATCTGGAGGTGTTTGGTTACGATTTTGCCGAAACCGACCGTATTGCGAAGGATATGCAGGCGCGGATGTCGAAAATTCCGGGACTGGTAAACGTCAATATAAGTCGCGGTGACTATCAACCGGAGTTACAAGTTGAATTCGACCGGGAAAAACTGGCGATGAACGGTTTAAATATGAGTACGGCCGCAACCTATCTCCGGAATCGTATCAACGGGATGACTGCTTCGCTTTACCGCGAAGATGGTGAGGAATATACCATCCGTGTGGCTTACTCGCCCGAACACCGTGAATCGATCGAAGCGCTTGAAAATATCCTGATCTACAATAATCAGGGGCAGTCGGTTCGCCTCAGCGAAGTCGGGAAAGTGGTTGAGTCGTTTACGCCGCCTTCCATCGAACGCCAGAATCGCCAGCGTATTGTTAAAGTACAGTCGACCGTATCGGGGACTACGATCGATAAAGCGGTTGCCGAAATCAACAAGGAGCTGGCACAGGTCGATATTCCTACTACGGTTTACACACAAATCGGTGGTACCTATGTCGATCAGCAGGATTCGTTTTCCGACTTAGGGTTATTATTGGTGCTCATCACCTTGCTGGTGTTTATCGTAATGGCTTCGCAGTTCGAATCACTCTCTTATCCGTTTATTATCATGTTGGCAGTTCCCTTCGCTTTCTCCGGCGTTATAATGGCATTTATGCTGACGGGGGCTACTCTTAATATGATGTCGTTTGTTGGTATTATCATGTTGGTGGGTATTGTGGTGAAAAACGGTATCGTGCTGGTGGATTACATCAACCTGAACCGCGGACGAGGTATGGGGATTATACAATCGGTAGTGCAAGGGGGGAAAGCCCGTCTGCGTCCGGTACTGATGACTACCTTGACCACTATTCTCGGGATGACGCCGATGGCCTTGTCGACATCCGAAGGGGCCGAACTGTGGCGTTCGATGGCGGTAACTGTTATAGGCGGACTCACCGTATCGACCGTATTTACCTTAGTAATTGTTCCTACAGCCTATGCAATTATGGCAGGACGTAAGACACGCAACAGCCGCAAAAAATGGCGTAAAAAACTTTTAAGTGCTTAATTTTAAATAAATTTCCTTCCCGGTTGAATTTCAGCCGGGAAGGAAAATAACAACAATGTAAATATGAAATCAATATTTATAGCTTTCGATCAGGCCTATTACGATCAGATACTTTCCGTATTGCGTGGAAATAACGTACGCGGTTTTACCAGTTGGGAAGAAGTGCACGGCAGAGGTTCGAAGACCGGCGAGCCACATCTGGGAACTCATGCCTGGCCCTCCCTTAATTCGGCTTTGATGACCATCGTTGAGGATGACCGGGTTCAGAATATCCTGAATGATTTAAAAGCCCTCGATGCCACATCAAAACTGATGGGATTGAGAGCTTTTGTATGGAATATTGAAGATATGGTTTAAACCGCGTTATTCTTCAATACGGATTTCGGAAGTCATGGGAATTGCTTTGGAATAAAGGGCCCGAACACCACAATAGGTATCTTCCGACATTTTAACAGCCTTCTCTAGCTTGTCTAGCGGAAGGTTTTTTCCTTTTATATGGTAGATTACGTGCATAGAGGTATAATACCTCGGGTGTTCGTCGGCCAGTTCGCCCTGGACTTCGATGGATAAACCTTCGATTTCAACCCTCATTTTTTTTAGTATTGAAACGATATCCATTCCCGTACAACCACTTAGCGAAACCATCTGCAACTTTTTCGGTCCCGGTCCCGAGTTAGTGCCTCCGCCTTCAACAGGCGCGTCCATTCTGATAATATGACCATTGATATTGGTCTCGAAGGCCATCCCTTCTTTCCATTCGGTAATAATACTATGTTTCTCAGCCATAAGCACAAATTAAAAGATGAATAAACAAAAACCAATCACTACGTATCAGTGTGCATGTGCATGCCCGGCTACCGCCATGGCAATGAGTGCTACACCAATTATGATGAGTAAAAGCTGGATGACCGATTCGCGGGGCTTGGTCTCTTTGTGCATCTCGGGAATCAGGTCGGCCATCGATACATACAGAAAACTAGCAGCCGCAATCGTCAGTGCATACGGTATATAGGCTTCCATCTGTTCGAGCAGGAAATAAGCTGCAATACCGGCTACCAGTGCGCTGCTCCCCGATAAGAGGTTCATCAAGAGTGCCTTCCTGCGTGGGTATCCGCTTTTGATAAGAATTCCGAAATCGCCCAGTTCCTGCGGAATCTCGTGCAACAATACCGAAAAAGTGACAAAAATCCCCAGTTCGGTTGAAGTAAGAAAGGATGCGGCAATTACCACACCGTCGATCGCATTATGTACCGCATCGCCAATAATAATCATGGGAGCAGCGGCATGAATCTGGCGCTCACAATTATCGTCGTGGCACATCCGCCACAGAATGATTTTTTCCAGCAGAAAGAAAATCAGAATCCCTCCCAATACCCAGGCCAGTGCTTCATGTACATGCAAGCTTTCGGTTGCTTCGGGGATTAATCCCAACATCGCCGAACCCAGCAAGGTGCCACCGGCCAGGTAAAGCAGGTAATTCGATACCTTCCCCAGCCACTTGTTGTTCAGTAAAAGCAAACTGCCACTGAGGGTAACACTTCCCACACTGGCAGCCAGCAATGCAATTATCGTATATAAAAGTTGATCCATATATTATTTCTGAACCAGCACCCATGCATCGGCGTAGGTGCTCTTAATCTGATCGATATGGGCTTTTGCCTGTGCATATTCGTCGAACGAAGCAATGATTACGCGCAACATACCACTGTCGTTTTGCACGGTGAAGGCGTTGTTTCCCTGATTGCTCAAGGTAGTGCGCAGACGACGGGCGTTGTCGTGATTTCCAAATGCTCCTACAACCACATGGTATTTCTTGTTCATGGCAGCCGAGTTGGTTTCGCCGTCGGCCAACCGGAACGATTCGCTACGGGTCACTTCGGGCTGCGTGGTGGTAGTACGTGTAGTTGCGGTGCGGGGCGAAACTACCGGAGTTGTTTCGGTGGTAGCCGGTACGTTGGCAGCCGGAATTTCGGTTACTTTTTGTTTGGATTTACAGGAAACCAGCGATAAAGAAATAACTCCTGCAAAAAGAAAGATGCGAAATGTTGTATTCATATTGATTATTATAAATGATTTTCTAAATTTGCAGTGCAAAGATGATAATAAATTAATTGACGACCAAGTTATTGAACTTTTTTTTTAGAATTTATAAGGAAAACGGAAAACTCCGGTTCTGTAACGAGGTCGGTCGGTTGATTTTTGGATTGTTTTGAGAGTAACTATCTTGTATAATCACTAAAACAGTATTGCTATGACTTTTGTTTTACCCGAATTGCCGTATGCACACGATGCGCTGACACCCGTTATCAGCGAAGAAACCATTAAGTTTCACTATGGTAAGCACCATCAGGCTTATGTTAATAATCTCAACGGGTTGGTTCCCGGAACTGAGTTTGAAAATGCCGACCTGGAAACGATTGTGAAGAAGTCGGACGGCCCGATTTTCAACAATGCCGCGCAGGTGTGGAATCATACTTTCTATTTCAATTCCCTCACCCCGGTTAAGGGATCGCAACCTTCCGCCGCCCTTGCAACTGCCATTAACGAAGCGTTTGGTTCGTTCGACAATTTTAAGGCCGAATTTGCAAAAGCCGCAACTACCTTGTTTGGTTCGGGATGGGCCTGGCTGGTGAAAGATGCCGAAGGACGCCTTTCGATCACCAAAGAAAGTAATGCCGGTACTCCGCTAACGCGCGGACTCGTACCCCTGCTGACCTTCGATGTGTGGGAACATGCCTACTATCTCGATTATCAGAACCGTCGTCCCGATCATATCGCCGCCATGTGGGAATTGGTCAATTGGGAGGTGGTTTCGTCGCGGTATTAAAGTGAAGAACGGGGCTGTCGTCTTTACCATGGAGGAGGACAGCCCCGACTCTTTTTCAGCCCTGATGGGTAGCTGGAATGAGTTTTTCTGTAAAGTTGCTGAAGGTTAACCGGTGTTAATAGTTGGTGGTCGTTTCTTAAATAAGATAAATCGAATGACCGAATTGTTTATCAGTTGTGTTATCTTTGCAGCGAAAATAATGTGGAAGGATTTGAACCGCTTGCAACCACAGAAAAAAATGCTAAAAAGTAAGGTATGTTTCCCTCCTTTTCTGTATTCACCGGTTCGATTATACACCTTATTTTTCCTGAAAGTGATTATTTTCAGTTAAGTTGTTATAATTAAAAATCAAATAAACGATGAGTTATTTATTTACATCAGAATCGGTTTCGGAAGGACATCCCGATAAAGTGGCCGATCAGATTTCCGATGCAGTGCTGGATAATATGCTGGCACAGGACCCCAATTCAAAAGTAGCATGCGAAACCCTGGTTACTACCGGGCAGGTGATTATTGCCGGTGAAGTTAAAACGGATGCCTGGGTTGATGTACCCACTGTAGCGCGTGAAGTAATTAATGAAATTGGTTATACTAAAAGCGATTACAAATTTGATGGTGACTCGTGTGGCGTGTTGTCGGCCATTCATGAGCAGTCGGGCGATATCAACCGGGGTGTTGAGCGCCGGAATCCCGACGACCAGGGAGCTGGCGACCAGGGTATGATGTTTGGTTATGCCACAAAGGAAACGAAGAATCTGATGCCGGTGGCGCTCGATCTGGCGCATGCCCTGGTGGAAGAACTGGCAGCTATTCGTAAAGAAGGCCGGGTGATGACCTATCTGCGTCCCGATTCCAAGTCGCAGGTAACCGTGGAATACGACGACGACAATAAGCCGGTTCGTGTTCATACGCTGGTGGTATCTACCCAACACGATGAATTTATACAGCCATCGGATACTGTTTCGCAGGAAGATGCCGATAGTGCAATGGTGGCTGCAATCCGGGAAGATGTTCAAAACTATCTTATTCCCAGGGTTAAAGCTCTCGATCCGCAATTTGATTTGCTGATTCAGGATGGTTATATCCTGCATGTTAATCCTACCGGTAAATTTGTAATCGGGGGTCCGCACGGGGATACCGGTCTTACGGGGCGCAAAATAATTGTGGATACGTATGGCGGAAAAGGTGCGCATGGAGGTGGAGCATTTTCGGGAAAAGACCCCTCCAAGGTCGATCGTTCTGCCGCATATGCAGCCCGTCATATTGCCAAAAACCTGGTAGCTGCCGGGGTTGCCGGCGAAGTACTGGTGCAGGTGGCCTATGCGATAGGAGTTGCCCGTCCGATGAACGTATATGTAAATACCTTCGGTACGGCAACCGTTCAGCTTTCGGATGGGAAAATTGCCGAAAAAGTGCAGGAATTATTCGATCTTCGTCCACGTAAAATCGAAGAAACGCTCAAATTGCGTAACCCGATTTACCGTGAAACAGCCGCTTACGGCCACATGGGGCGTACTCCCCGGCTGGTAACCAAGCAGTTTAAACTGAACTCTTCGAAGTTGATCGATTGTGAAGTGGAGCTGTTTACCTGGGAAAAACTCGACCGGGTAGACGATATTCGTAAGGCTTTCGGATTATAACCGAAGTTAAACCGTATTTTACAACAGCCACACCTGTCGTTTCAAACCGGCAGTGGTGGCTGTTTCTTTGCTATATTCGAGTATATACACGCCCGGGGGCAGCGCGTCGATCCTTATACTGCTTAAATTGAAAGCTGTTTTCTCAAGCCGTCCGGCTGCAGAATAGATGTGTAGTTGCCCGACAGGCTCCGAGAAATAAAGCCTCTTTGACCTGTTGTCGTAGGTGATTTCTACGGAATCTTCCACTTCTTCCAGCGAACTGGCCATCCGAAATGCGTCGAGCGCCTGGGTAGGCCGTCCCGAATTGTCGAAGGCTCCCAGGGTATAGCCCTTCCACTGCCGGTACGACTGGGGTTCCCAATACAGCACCCCTTTACCTACCGTTCCGGTTTCTTGAATCAGGTACTTTAAAAACGAATATGCATCCGGCGAATCCCAGCTGATTCCGGTTTCAACAATCATCACTTCTTTACTATACCGCTGAACCATATCGATCATATTGCTTTTGCATTTGTCGACTGTCGTTTTCCAATCGTCGGGCGACCACGAGAGGTAAAGCGACATCCCGATCATATCGTACTTTGCTCCGTTGTTTTTCAGTCCGTCAAACATCCATCGGTACAGCCCATTGTCGTAGCCGTTGTGTAAATGAATAAGTACCTTGGTATCCGGAAAAAGGGCTTTTACAGCATCGAAACCCGCATTGCAGAGCCTGGCGAAATTCGACATGGACACCGAGGCCCTGCCGTCTTCCCACAACATCCCATTCCCTGTTTCATTCCCCACCTGTACCCATTCGGGAGTGATGCCGTTTGTTTTCAGCGAGTCCAGTACTTCATAGGTATGATTGTAAACTGCCTGTTGAAGGTCGGAAAACGAAAGGCCGGCCCAGGCAGCAGGTTTCTTTTGCTTGCCGGGATCGGCCCAATCATCACTGTAATGGAAGGCGATCATCAGGCGCATGCCCAGCTCGTGAGCCCGTCTGGCTTTTACGAGCACATCCTTAGTGCCGTTCCACCCTCCGGCGGGATTTACCCATACCCGTAGCCGGATGCTGTTCATTCCTAAGTCGCGCAACAGGCTCATGCATTCTTTTTGCTGCCCCTCGCGCGTGTAAAAGAACCGGCCGGCCGCTTCCATTTCGGTGAGCCAGCTCACATCGGCGCCTAAGGCAAACGTCGATTGCGAATGTACAGGTTGTACAGTTAAGGTGCTGGCCAAGAGTATAGCCAGGCACCAAAGGAATAATCTTCTCATGGATTGCGGGTTTAAATTCATGTTTGTTGTTTGTACTTTAAAGGAGCATGGCCTATTGCCAAATAGTTATCCGGGGGTTAAAATTACGAGTTTTTTGACTAATTTTGCGCCATCTTACAAAAAAACGTCAAAAATAAAGAGTATGGCTGTTATTAAACCCTTTAAAGGTATTCGCCCGCCCCGTGAGCTGGTCGAACAAGTTGCGTCGCGTCCCTACGATGTGCTGAATTCAGAAGAAGCTCGTGCCGAGGCCGAAGGAAATCCAAAATCCTTGTATCACATCATCAAACCCGAAATCGATTTTGAACCGGGCTTCGATGAGCATCACGAGAAGGTGTATCGGAAAGCATTGGAAAACTATACTGCTTTCAAACAGAATGGATGGCTGGTTCAGGATAGCCGGGAGCAATATTATGTGTATGCCCAAACCATGAATGGTCGCACCCAGTACGGACTGGTTGTGTGCGCGAGTGTGGAGGATTATATGCAGGGAAATATTAAAAAACACGAACTTACCCGTAAGGACAAAGAGGAAGACCGGATGAAGCATGTCCGTGTGAATAATGCGAACATCGAACCTGTGTTTTTTGCCTATCCCCATCATGCCGAACTCGATGCGATCGTCAAATCGGTAATCGAAGGCGAACCGGAGTATGATTTTATTGCACCGGGCGACGGTTTTGGCCATCACTTCTGGGTAATAAGCGATGAGGCTACCATTCGGCGTATTACCGATATTTTTGCTGAAATACCATCGTTGTATATTGCCGACGGGCATCACCGGAGCGCCGCAGCGGCATTGGTGGGCAACGAGAAACGCCTGCAGAATCCGGATCATACCGGCGACGAAGAGTATAATTACTTTATGGCGGTATGTTTCCCCGACAATCAGTTAACGATTATCGATTACAACCGGGTGGTGAAGGATCTGAACGGATTGACCGATGCGGAATTTTTACACAAACTGTCCGGGAATTTTGAGGTCACACATAAGGGATCCGAAATTTATAAACCCAATAAACTGCACAATTTTGCGTTATACCTCTCGGGTGAGTGGTACTCGCTTACCGCGAAGGAGGGCCGGTACAACGATAACGACCCGATTGGCGTGCTGGATGTAACTATTTCGTCGAATCTGATTTTAGATGAAGTGTTGGGAATAAAAGATTTACGTACCGATAAGCGTATCGATTTTGTTGGAGGAATACGTGGATTAGGCGAATTGCAACGGCGTGTCGATAGCGGCGAAATGAAAGTGGCATTGGCGCTTTACCCGGTTTCGATGCAACAGTTGATCGATATTGCCGACACGGGTAATATCATGCCGCCGAAAACTACCTGGTTCGAGCCTAAATTACGCTCGGGACTGGTGATACACGAATTGATTTAGAACTTTTAAATGAATGCGACTGAATTCGTTCCGTAATAAAAACTGGATTTTCCTGGTACTGCCCTTGTTGCTCACGACAGGGTGCAGTATCAAGTCGCGTATTGAAAAAGCCGATCAGGTGTTTGCAGCCGGCCAGTACAGCGAAGCCTCGCAGCTCTACAACCGGTTGTACAATAAGGTTCCGTCGTCCGATCGTCCGCTGAAAGCTCGTCTGGCCTTTCAGCAGGCCGAGTGTTTACGGTTGCTCAACAACAACCGCTCCGATGCCATGTACCAGCGTGCTGTGCGTATGAATTATGCCGATAGTGCGGTGTACCTGCAATTGGCCCGTGCCTTGCACCGGAACGCAAAATATGCCGATGCCCAGAAAAATTACCGCATTTACCTGGGGCACGACTCGCTGAATGTGTTGGCCGCCAATGGTTTGATTGCTACCGGGAAAGCGGCTGAATGGCGGGCCAGGCCCACGCGCTATGTCGTGCGGCGCGAACCGTCGTTGTATAAACGCAATACCCATTTTTTTTCTCCTGCATTTCAGGGCAACGATACCGAAGTGCTTTATTTTAGCTCCACGCTTTCCGATCCCAAGAAAAAGAGCGAACCCAACCGGGTGACGGCGCAGCCCAACTCGGTGATTTATTCTCAAAAAAAGGATGCAAATGGTAAGTGGAGTAAGCCCGAAAACGTGTTTTCCGAAGCGTTTTCGCAAGGAAACGATATTGGCGCCTTGTCATTTACTTCCGACGGTAAAACGATGTATTTTACCCGGGCTCCGCAAAAAGCCGATACTAAAGCCAATGTCGAGGTGATGTTTTCGTCGAGAGCCGGAGGGGAATGGACCGAACCGAAGGCCCTGACGGTATTTAAGGATAGCACCATCAGTGTTGCACATCCGGCTGTTTCGGCCGACGGGCAAACACTATATTTCGTTTCCGATGCGCCGGGAGGCCAGGGAGGGAAAGATATCTGGAAAGGCAAACTGGAGGGGGCCGAGCTGAAATTTATCGAAAACCTGGGACCTGCCATCAACACGCCGGGCGATGAATTATTCCCGGTGATGAGGGGCGATACGGCGCTGTATTTTTCGTCCAACGGCTTGCCGGGCCTGGGAGGGTTGGATCTGTTCAGAGCAGTGATGAAAGATTCGGTATGGGTGGTAACCAATATGGGCGTTCCGCTGAATTCGAACTACGATGATTTCGGAATGGTGTTCGAGGGCAAGCGGGAAGCTGGTTATTTTTCGTCGAACCGGGGCGAACGGAGGGGACACGATGCTGTGTATCGCTTCGAATTACCGGCTATGGAGGTTATTGTGCAAGGAATTGTTACCGACGATAAAAATATGCCTATTCCGGATGCAATGGTACGCTTGGTGAGCAATACGGGACAGAATACGAAAGTGAGGGTGCGGCGCGACGGAAGCTACCGCATCACGATTGATAAAAATATGGAATGCGTGATGCTGGCCACCGCCCGTGGGTTCCTGAATAAATCGGCTCGCTTGTCGAGCGAAGGGGTTACCGATAGCAAGATTTTTACGGTGGATATGAGCTTGCCTGCCGTATTCCGGCCGGTACAACTCGACAACATCTTCTTTGAGTTTGCAAAGTGGGACCTGCGTCCCGATTCGGAAGCCGGCCTCCAGGAACTGCTGGGAGTATTCAACGATAATCCGAATACGCTTATTGAAATAAGCGCACATACCGATTATATAGGTAATAACGAAGCCAACCAGTTGCTGTCTCAAAAAAGGGCGCAGTCGGTTGTCGATTATCTTATCAATGCGGGAGTGGATAAAGAACGCCTTATTACTACGGGCTATGGTGAGGAAAAACCCTTTGTAGTGGACGAACAGACAGCCCGGAAATATCCCTTCTTGCCACTGGATACCGAACTGAATCAGGCGTTTATACTTACATTGCAACCCGACGAGCAGGCTATTGCCAATCAAATCAACCGACGTACCGAATTCAGGGTTGTACGTATGAATTATAAATAACAGAAAAAATGAAACAATATTTAGATCTTTTACAACGGGTGCTCGACGAGGGTGCATTGAAGTCCGACCGGACAGGTACCGGCACCATCTCGGTATTCGGACATCAGATGCGGTTTGATCTTTCCGAGGGTTTTCCATGTGTGACAACCAAAAAATTACACCTTAAATCGATCATACACGAATTGTTGTGGTTTCTGAATGGCGATACCAATGTGAAGTATTTACAGGATAATGGCGTGAGGATCTGGAACGAATGGGCCGACGAAAACGGCGATCTGGGACATATCTATGGCTATCAGTGGCGTTCGTGGCCCGATTACAAGGGAGGATCGGTGGATCAGATCGCTGAAGTGGTAACAGCCTTGAAAACCAACCCCGATTCGCGGCGGATCATCGTAAGCGCATGGAATGTGGCCGATCTGCCGAATATGAACCTGCCGCCTTGCCACGCATTTTTCCAGTTTTACGTTGTCGATGGTAAGCTTAGCCTGCAATTATACCAGCGAAGTGCCGATATTTTTCTGGGCGTGCCTTTTAATATAGCATCGTATGCATTATTGCTGCAAATGATGGCGCAGGTAACCGGGTTGAAGCCGGGTGAATTTATTCATACCTTTGGCGATGCACACATTTATATGAACCATATGGAGCAGGTACGGCTCCAGCTGTCGCGCGAGCCGCGACCGTTACCCAGCATGAAAATCAATCCGGATGTGACTGATATTTTTGGTTTTAAGTACGACGATTTCGAATTGACCGACTACAACCCGCACCCGCCCATCAAAGGCGAAGTTTCGGTGTAAACTAAAAAAATAACACAAAGAGCTGCTTGTTTGTGCAATTTTTAGTACATTTGTGGGCTTTTAAATTATAAATCTGAAGACAATGCCAACAATTTCTATTATTGCCGCAGTTGCGGATAATCTCGCTATCGGCTATAAGAAACAAATTCCGTGGTATCTGCCTGCTGATCTGAAACATTTTAAAGAGATCACCACCGGACACACTTTAATAATGGGTAAACGAACTTTTGAAAGCTTACCCAACGGTCCGTTGCCCAACCGCAAGAATATTGTTCTTACCAGCATGCTTACCGAAGGAGTAGTAGAAGGATATTTCGAAGCCGATTCGACGGAAGATGCACTCGAACTTTCGTCGAATGCCGAAAAAGTATTTATTATTGGAGGTTCGGCTATTTATAAGCAATTCATGGAGCATGCCGAAACGATGTACATTACCTGGGTGCACGGTGAATTTGTAGCCGATACCTTTTTCCCGGATATCGATTTCTCTCTTTGGAACGAGGTTTCGCGTGAAGAGCATCAGCCCGATGAGAAGAATCCTCATTCGTATGCCTTTGTGGTTTATGAACGGAAAAAGTAAGCGTTGGTGCCCGTATAATTTTCTCAACACCTTTTTCGGCAGTGGAAAGGGTGTTTTTGTTTGTTTGTGAAAGATAAAATAGTTATTAAATGACATTTTTTGTTTTTTTGGCCTGAAATGCTGCTCTAAATGATTATCTTTGCGGTAATTATTAATCTAATTGATATAATGTATGAGTTATCTTATAAAACCGGCAGATTATAAACCCCTGTTGAATTTACAACAGACCGAATTGGGGATTGCAAAAATCAAAGATTTTTTTCAGGCAAATTTATCGGCTGAGCTTCGTCTGCGCCGTATCACTGCACCTTTGTTTGTGCTGCGGGGTACTGGTTTGAACGATGATTTGAACGGGGTGGAACGGGCCGTGAATTTTCCTATTTTAGATATGGGCGATGTGAGGGCCGAAGTGGTGCATTCGCTGGCGAAATGGAAACGGGTAACGCTTGCCGATTACGATATCGAGAATGGCTACGGGATTTATACCGATATGAATGCCATCCGGGCCGATGAAGAATTGGGGAATTTACATTCCTTATATGTCGATCAGTGGGACTGGGAGCGTGTGATGACGGCCGAGGAGCGGAACATCGATTTCCTGAAATCGATAGTTGAGCGCATTTATTCAACATTACTGCGTACCGAATACCTGGTTTCAGAGAGCTTTCCGCAAATAAGACCCATTTTGCCCGATACGATTCATTTTATCCATGCCGAGGAGCTACGCGCCATGTATCCCGATTTGACTCCCAAAGAGCGTGAGCATGCCATTGCTAAAGAATATGGCGCCGTATTTATAATCGGTATCGGTGGTGTATTGGGAGACGGGAAGAAGCACGACGGCCGCGCCCCCGACTACGACGACTGGACTACTCCCGGAGTCAACGGTTTGCCGGGATTGAATGGCGATATAGTGTTGTGGAATTCGGTACTAGAATTGCCCTTCGAAATATCGTCGATGGGCATTCGCGTCGATAAGGATGCGTTGCTGAAACAGCTTAAACTGGAAAATAAGATGGACCGGTTGGAACTTTATTTCCACAAAAGATTGGTGGAAGGTACCTTGCCTTTATCGATCGGTGGTGGTATCGGGCAATCGCGTTTGTGTATGTTCTTCCTGCGCAAAGCACACATTGGAGAGATCCAGGCTAGTATCTGGCCCGATTCGATGCGTCGCGACTGCGAAGAGCTGAACATCAACCTGATCTGACAAAAACAATAAAACTACATGAACATCGATTTTAGTAAATTAAATGGCTTAGTGCCTGCAATCATTCAGGACGATCAGACCCGTAAGGTGCTGATGCTTGGTTTTATGAATGAAGATGCATACCGTAAAACCCTGGAAACGGGATTGGTAACTTTTTTTAGCCGTACCAAAAACCGGCTCTGGACCAAGGGGGAGGAGAGCGGTAATTTCCTGAAGGTAGTTAAAGTATTCAACGACTGTGACGAGGATACCTTGCTGATTCTGGTAAATCCCGTCGGGCCGGTTTGCCATACCGGTACCGATACCTGTTGGGGTGAAGAGAACAAAGGCGACGTATTCTTTCTTGACTTTCTGCAGCGATTCATACAGAAACGCTTTGAAGAGATGCCCGAAGGATCGTACACTACTTCGTTGTTTAAAAAAGGAGTGAACCGAATGGCCCAAAAGGTGGGCGAGGAGGCCGTCGAAACGGTGATTGAAGCCACCAACGGTACCGATGAGATGTTTTTATACGAAGCATCGGATCTTATTTATCATCTCATTGTGTTGCTTACATCGAAGGGCTATTCGCTCGACGATATTGGTAGAGAACTTAAAAAACGACATAAGTGAAATCATTGATTCAATACATAAATGCTGAGGTATGCCAGCAGGATCTGGTGGTGTTGAAAAATGTAACACTGGAGATTGGCGCCGGCGAGTTTGTGTACCTGTTGGGTAAAGTAGGAAGCGGGAAAAGTACTTTTTTAAAGTCGATTTACCACGAGGTGCCCGTTACCGAAGGAAAGGCCAAAGTGTTGGGATACGATCTGACGGCCATAAAAAATAATCAGATTCCGTACCTGCGTCGGAAAATCGGCATCGTTTTTCAGGATTTTCAATTGCTGACCGATAGGTCGGTGAATGCCAACCTGGAGTTTGTGCTTCGTGCAACCGGTTGGAAAGAGCAGGAGGCGATTGATGAACAGATTCAGGTGGTGCTGGCACAGGTAGGATTGCGCAATAAAGGTTACAAACGTCCGCACCAGTTATCGGGTGGCGAGCAGCAGCGTGTTGCCATTGCCCGTGCTTTGCTCAATTCGCCCGAAATAATACTGGCCGACGAACCTACAGGTCACCTCGATCCTGAGACAGGACGCGACCTGATCGAATTGTTATATGGCATTCGCTTGTCGGGAACAACCGTAATCATGGCTACTCATAATCATGGCTGGATCAGTCAGTATCCCGGCCGTGTAATGAAAGTGGAAAACGAAAATGTAATCGATACGTTCAACGATTATAATTTTGAAGGATGAGCAAAAGGAAACGATTGTGTCCGCAATGTAAAATTCACCGTTTCAGAGTCCTGAACGAGAGGGGCGAATCGGTGGTTGTGACCGTTACCGAAGCTTATGAAGTAGTTCCTGTTCACGAAGGCACCTCACTCGAGGGCTACGACCTGGAAGTGCTCTATTGCCTGGGGTGTTCGTGGAAAGGATCGCCCCGGTCGTTACCATTATAAAAAACCAGCAGCGGCGGCCGGATTTTCCGGCCGCCGCTGCTGGTTTAATAGGCTCTTGCAAAAACAACCCGTTGGGCCGATGGTTTACCTGTCACCATACAAGTTCCCGGCGTGCGATCGCCATCCAGAGGGATGCACCGGATGGTTGCTTTTGTATCTTCTTTAATCTTTTCTTCTGTTTCAGGAGTGCCATCCCAGTGGCAAAGCAGGAAGCCGCCCTTCTCGATTTCAATCTTAAACTCGTCGTACGAATTTACCTCGCGGGTAACTGAAGCGCGATAATCCACCGCTTTCCGGAAGATATTGGCCTGGATGGTCTCCAGCAACCCGGCAACATAGTTTTCGACTCCTTCGAGCGATACGGTTTCTTTGGTAAGTGTATCGCGACGGGCTACCTCCACCGTACCGTTTTCGAGGTCGCGTGCACCCAATGCCAGGCGTACAGGCACCCCTTTCAACTCATACTCGGCGAATTTCCATCCTGGTTTTTTAGTGTCGTTGTTGTCGTATTTTACACTGATCCCTTTGGCCTTGAGTAAGCGGGTTATCTCGGTTACTTTTTCGTTGATGGCGGCCAATTGTTCGGCATTTTTGTAGATCGGAACGATTACTACCTGATAAGGAGCCAGTTTTGGAGGTAATACCAATCCGTTGTCGTCGGAGTGGGTCATGATAAGTGCACCCATAAGACGGGTCGAAACCCCCCACGAAGTGGCCCAGACATATTCTTGTTTGTTGTTTTGATCCACAAACGTAACATCGAAAGCTTTGGCGAAATTCTGGCCGAGAAAGTGCGATGTGCCGGCTTGCAGCGCTTTACCATCCTGCATCAGGGCTTCAATACAATAGGTTTCCAACGCACCGGCAAAGCGTTCGTTGGCCGATTTTACTCCTTTTAAAACAGGAACTCCCATGAAATTCTCGGCAAAGTCGGCATATACATTCATCATCTTTACAGCCTCTTCAACCGCTTCGGCTTCGGTGGCATGTGCCGTATGCCCTTCTTGCCACAAAAATTCGGCTGTACGCAGAAACAGCCGGGTACGCATTTCCCATCGAACCACATTGGCCCACTGGTTGACAAGCAGTGGCAGGTCGCGATACGACTGAATCCAGTTTTTATACGTACTCCATATGATGGTTTCCGAAGTAGGACGTACGATCAGTTCTTCTTCGAGTTTTGCTTCCGGATCGACGATCAGACCATTGCCGTCGGGGTTTTGTTTTAACCGGTAATGCGTTACCACTGCGCACTCTTTTGCAAAACCTTCCACATGGTCGGCTTCCTTGCTTAAATAGGATTTGGGGATAAAAAGAGGGAAGTAGGCATTGACATGTCCGGTTTCTTTAAACATCTGATCGAGTGCGGCTTGCATTTTTTCCCAAATTGCATAGCCGTACGGTTTAATTACCATACAACCGCGTACCGCTGAGTTTTCAGCCAGATCGGCTTTGATTACCAGATCGTTGTACCACTGAGAGTAGTTTTCGCTCCTGGAAGTGAGTTCTTTTAATTCTTTTGCCATCGTTGAGATATCTGTTTTTCGTATGCTTAAATAAGGCCCCACCATGGTGAGGCCTTTGCTTTTTTAATTGAAGCTGCAAAGATACAAATTTTCGATGAATTTATATCCTGTTTATGAATTCCTTAGCGCTTGTTCCGAAAAAATGAGAGGTAGTAAATTTTCGGCATCGGCAACATGCAAAATTTCGTCGCGGCCTATCATATATACATCGAACGGATGGTTGAACCGTGTTTGCGATTCAATCATGACCTGGCGGCAGGCTCCGCAGGGGGTGATGGGTCTTTCCAGTATGCTGCCATTGGTATAGGCGGCTATGGCAATGGCCCGTACCGGAACGTCGGGAAATTGTGCATTGGCATAAAACAAGGCGACCCTTTCGGCGCAGATACCGGAGGGATAAGCGGCATTTTCCTGGTTATTGCCTTCGAACAGAGCTCCGTTTTCGAGCAATACAGCAGCTCCTACGTTGAAGCGCGAATAGGGCGCATACGACTTTTGGTATTGTTCCTTTGCTTTATTGACTAAAACCTGAATCTCAGGTTCGAGTTCGGTAAAGTGAAATACATTCACGTGAGTTTCGATAATTCGGTGTTCCATACTGAAGTGTTGAAATGTTAATTGGTTCGTATCAACCAGGCTGCCGACAGCGAGGCATTCATGTGGTTTGAGTTTCTGAAATGATCGGTTAACCGATCGGGGAAAAGCGTTGAAATACTATAGTTGACCCGGCTGTCGAGTAATACGATCTGACGGCCGAAGCGGACCTGCAATCCGAAACCTCCGCAAAACCCGTAATCGAGCGGACGGGTTAACTCGCCGTATTGTACAGCCTGAGAGGGGGTGGAGGGGGGCGAGAGTACCTTGTCGTTGAGCAGATAGGATAGCTTGGGGCCTATGTTGATAAAAAACTGAATTTTGTTTCCAAAGTAAAAATGACTCATAAAAGGCAATTCGATATAATTCAGTTGCCGTACATATCCGCTTTCTTCGTTCCATCCGCGCTGCATATAATTCAGTTCGGCCTGAACACCCATGTGATTCTGAGAATTATGCCTGAACACCACTCCCCCCTGGTATCCGGGTTGAAAGGTTTGACGCACCGAGGGTAAAAAATTGACCATCGAAAGCGCATAGCCGCCGTTTACCCCGACATAGGTTTCGGCAGCAAACTGATTCTGTGCCTGAATAGGCTTCAGGCAACATATCATGACAGTAACGACTGACAGCGTGATAGTGATGAGTCGGTTCATTCGTAATGATTGAGCTGTTTGTTGATATAGCCACCCTTGTCGGTCGCTTTTTCAAATTGAATGGTCGATTGGATGCCTTCGTATTTCGGATAGTGGCCTGCCTTTGATGCGGCTGGTAAATCGGCGGTCGAGAAATAGTAATTCAGCAAATCGTATCCCAGCAAATCGTACCGCGGATTTTCGGTCACCGGCAGCCAACCAAAAATCGAATCGAATTTTTGCATGTATTCTTCGTATGTTTTGTCGGGATACTCATTGCGAAATGCCGACAAATAGAAAGAAGCCGGCTTTTCGGCCTTGAGGGTTCGCCACGAAAACGGTTCGTATATTTTCACCTGAAAGCTATCCGATAATTGAATCAACTGGCGCATTTGTGCCGATAAGGTTCCTATGCGATTGGTGTTGAAAATAATGATATTTTCACCCGACGGATTCAACGCAGGCCGTAAGGCAGTGGTATTCGACGGATCGATACTCAGGCTCTTAAAGTCGGTTTTGTGATTACGCAGCAGAACTTTCAACTGTGACACAAGCTGATTGCCTTCGTCGTTGATAGCCACATAGGGATTCTCGATAAAGATGAGATTAGCGTTTCGGGCTTCTGTAGTCAGTACCTCCGCCAGCTTGTTAATCTCGGTGTCCTGTCCGGGGTTGAATTGATAGATATATTCGTTACTTTCCAATCCGACCACTTTCGAAGTAAACGGAATCAGCGTTCTGATACGGTGTATGCGGGCGAAATCGCATACCAGGGGAACCTGATTCGAATAGGCCGGTCCTACAATCATATCGATGTTTTCGAACAGGGTGTCGTGCAGTATTTCCATTACCTTCAAATCGGATTTTTCGGTATCGAACGTAAATACCTCTATGGTTCGTCCCTTCGCTTTGGCTTCGTTAATGGCCAGCAATGCTCCCGAATAAAATTCAACGAACCGGCTGTCGGTACTTTCATGTTTCTGATCGAGCATAAAAGGCAATAGAAATGCAATTCTGAAATGGCGTTTATGCATGCGCACGGGCGGGGGTGTAGCAGCCTGTTCGATGGTTGCTTTCTGTTTCTGAACAGCTGTTTCGTTGGTTGGGTCGCTTCCTGCGTCTCCGGCGATGGGGATTTTCAAAACATCCCCCGTCTGCAGCGACCGGCCTCTGATATGCGGATTGTGTTTTAACAGCTCTTCTTCGCTGATCGAATATAATTTTCTGATCCGGAAAAGCGTTTGTTTCCGTTCTACAATATGTTCTTTGAATCTTTGTTCCGGTACTGCTTTTACATGGTTACCGTTTTCGTCGTAGACCGGGATCAGTACTTTCATTCCTGCACGCAGGCCGTCTTTTGCTTCCGGATTGTATCGTTTAATTTCATCTTCGGATACTTTGAATTTGACTTTGAGGCGAAAAAAACCTTCCCGCGCCTGGACGGTATATTCGTAGAATTTGTGGTGATCGATGATCTTGACCGGATATTCGGTGTCCTGCGCATGGAGCGTGCTTGCCGGAAAAGCCAGCAGGACCAGATAAAGGCATATGATTACAGGTGAAACCAGGTATATGGATCGATTTTTTTGTATCAGCATTGTTTCGAAAGTGTTGATGGTTTTCCATGCAAATGTACGAAAAAATACTTCTTTAAGGAAAAAGCTATACTAAATTGGCGGTTTTTTTGTTTAAAGAAGTACTTTTGTAGTCGAAAAAAGCCGATCATGCGTTTAAACAGTTCATATTTAGTTATCTCAGGGTGGATGCTGCTGCTCTCGATCGTGTCGCCTTGTGTGATGTCGCAGACGCTTAGCATCTCCGGGGGGCAGGGAAAAATATATCCGGATTTTGAGCATCGGATTGATGCCATGGTGATGATAAAAGATTTGTCGGCAGCTTCGGAACTCAGTATCGATGCCAACGGCCTCAAGGTAGAATGGTTCGAATATTACAACAAGTCCTATTCTCCGCAGTTTCATACCACGCCGTTGTATATCGGTAATCAACCGGCTATAAATCCGGAAGATCATTGCGGATATCTCGTCAAACGGTCAGGTACAGTAAATGGCGTTCCTTATTCCGACGAGATTTCGGTTTTTGTAATCAATTACACCCAATATGTACCGGCCGAAGTACAGGTTGTTCCGCTGGACGATGCTCAGGCAGCATCGTGTACGCTGATCGAACTGGAGCTGACCGGTAATTTTCCAGGTATGAGCTATGCTACCCCCAATGGCTTGTCGTATCCGGTTGAAAGAGAGTTGAATCTGGAGTATGAAACCCTCGAATGGAAAGACCAGTGGGTTTCGAAGCCTGTCCGGCTGACCGTAGTGCCCGACAACGGTAAAATCCAGGTGTTCAATCCTCCGCTGAAAGATACCTATTTTACCCTGAAAGGTGATCAGTATGCCCGTGATCTGGGGCTTGACGGTTATTCGTTCGGGAGCGCCTTGTATGCTGCGCGTAAAGTGGAATGTAAAATAACAACCGAAGCTACCGTGCGTACCGAGAAACACGAAGTCGACCGGCCGGAGCAGGTAACCGCAGTGTCGGGTTCGGCCCCTCTCGAAATATTATTCAAATCGAATGGAAATGAGCCGGTTGCCAATTACTACAACTGGACAATAACCGCTGGCGATGAATTGCTGTTGAGCAGGACGGATGCAACACATACCTATACCTTTTCGAAGGCCGGCACTTTTTTGGTGAAAGTAAGAGCCGAAAATGCTTACTGTTCGTTTACCGATTCGATTACCGTAAAGGTTGCCGAGTCGGCCATCAATGCTCCTAATGTGTTCTCGCCCAATGGAGATGGGATTAACGACGAATTTAGAGTGGCGTATAAATCCATTATTGAGTTTCACTGCATTATTTACAATCGTTGGGGATCGAAACTATATGAGTGGACCGATATTCAAAAAGGATGGGATGGCACACAAAACGGAAAGCCGGTACACGAAGGCGCTTATTTTTATGTAATCCGTGCCCGGGGATCCGACGATATTGTATACAATCTTAAAGGAGACATTAATCTACTCCGGGGCAAGCAGTAAAAAAAGCAGAGACGTTCAAAACGAACGCCTCTGCCACTTCACACATTAGAAAATGAACCGATTCACATCGGAAGTTTATTGTCGATCAGAATTTCACATCGTAGCTTGGTTCTTCCACAATTTCGGGAACCAGCTGGTTGTATGTTACCACTCCGTTTTCGTCGATTGCTACTACCGAACGGGCCATCAGACCAGCGAGGGGACCGTCCTGCATCAAAACACCGTAGTCGGTTGCAAAAGTATGGTATCTGAAATCGGAACCTGTTACAACATTTTCGAGTCCTTCGGCGCCGCAAAAACGTCCGTGGGCAAAGGGCAGGTCTTTCGATACGCAGAGTACGACCGTATTTTCCTGTTTCGAAGTCCATTCGTTGAATTTACGGACAGAGGTTGCACATACGCCGGTGTCGAGACTTGGGAATATATTTAAAACGACACGTTTGCCTTTAAAATCGGCCAGCGAAATTTCATTGAGTCCGCTTCCAACTAATTTGAACTCCGGTGCTTTGGTTCCAACTGCGGGGAGCTCGCCGCTTACCTTTACAGGTGATCCTTTAAATGTTACTGTTGCCATGTATTGTTGTATTATATTTTTAATTATACTGTTTAGATAACGGTTCAACGTGGATTTTGTTTATTTTTGCGAAAAAAAATCATTACAACTTGGATCGATAATGTCGAAATTTACAATTTATCAGGTATTACCCCGGCTGTTTGGCGCCTACGAATCGCAACGGCTTGCGCATGGCTCAATCGGGCAGAACGGCTGTGGAAAGTTTTCATATTTTAACCGCAAAGTCTTGCAGGAAATAAAAGCCCTGGGTATTACCCATGTTTGGTATACAGGAGTTATTGAACATGCAACGCAAACAGATTATAGCAACTACGGCATCCGGTGCGATCATCCTTCGGTGGTGAAAGGTAAGGCCGGTTCGGCCTATGCGATTAAAGATTATTACGACGTCGACCCCGATCTGGCCGGTTCGGTTCCTGCCCGGATGCAGGAGTTCGAAAATCTGGTGGACCGTACTCATCGCGAAAAGCTGAAAGTGATTATTGATTTTGTACCTAATCATGTGGCACGGGAGTATTCTTCGGATGCTAAACCCCTGGGGGTAAGCGATCTGGGAACCGATGATGATCATACAGTGGGATTCTCGCCCCGGAACAATTTCTATTATTTGCCGGGGCAAGCTTTTGCTCCCGGTTTCGATACGGCCGGTTACGAAGAGAATCCTGCCAGAGCCACCGGTAACGACAGGTTTACGGCCTCTCCTTCGGTCGACGACTGGTACGAAACGGTAAAATTGAATTACGGAGTCGATTATTTTGCGAATAAAGCACAGCATTTTAATCCAATTCCCGACACCTGGATGAAGATGAAAGAGATTCTGCTTTTTTGGGCGTCGAAAAAAGTGGATGGTTTCCGGTGCGATATGGCCGAAATGGTTCCCGTCGAATTTTGGGAATGGGCGATAGCGGGAGTGAAGCAGGTGTATCCCGGTTTGATTTTTATAGCCGAAGTGTACAACCCGGGCGAATACCGGAATTATATTTTTAAAGGAGGGTTCGATTATCTGTATGATAAAGTAGGATTGTACGATACCTTACGTTCGGTGGTGTGTCATGGGCGCAGTGCTTCTGCGCTTTCGCATTGCTGGCAGTCGTTGGAAGGAATTCAGGATCACATGCTTAATTTTCTGGAGAATCACGACGAACAGCGAATAGCTTCCGTTTTTTTCGCCGGCAATCCGTGGTCGGCAGTTCCGGCCTTAGTGGTGGCAGCCACACTCAACCGGTCGCCCTTTATGATTTATTTCGGACAGGAGCTGGGCGAGAGGGGGATGGATGAAGAAGGGTTCAGCGGGCGCGACGGCAGAACTAGCATATTCGATTACTGGGCAGTGGAAACGATCCAGCAGTGGTTGCGTGAAGTGGCCGGCGGCGGAGCATTACTGAGTGAGGAAAGCAGAGCCTTGCGGGAGTTATACCGGCGGGTATTGACGCTTGCAATCAGCGAAAATGCGTTGAAATCCGGCGGATTTTACGATTTGCAGTATGCCAACTGGGGGCAGGATGCTTACGATCCGCATCGTCAGTTTGCATATTTTCGCCATTATAAGGACGAGTTGCTGCTGATTGTGGCTAATTTCGAACATCGGCATCGTATTGTGCAGGTAACTATCCCCCCCGAAGCGCTTCAATTTCTTCAACTCGCCGAACAAACCCCTGTCCGGTACCTGGATCTGTTGAAACAGGAAGCGAGGGAACTCCAGGGGGTGATCAGTTCCGAATGTCCTTTTACAGTGCAGGTAGACGCTTCGTCGGCAGTCATTCTTAAATTGACGAAAATTCAGGAACCCTGACTGAAAACTGCTACTGAATTTCAGGCCGATTTTATCTTATAATCGCATTTAGCCTTGCCTTTGGCAATATTGGTGAGGCGCGATTTGATCAATTGCCGGCGCAGGGGATTGATGTGGTCGGTAAACAAACTACCTTCCAGGTGATCGTATTCATGTTGAACAACGCGGGCTTTAAAACCTTCGAATTCTTCGGTTTTTTCATTGAACTGTTCGTCGTAATAACGGATCTTAATCCATTCCGATCGTTTTACACTCTCGCTGATGCCCGGTATACTGAGGCAACCTTCGCTTCCGTCGAGTTCTTCTTCACTCATTTCCAGCATCTCCGGGTTGATCATCACACATTTAAAGGCTCCCAGCTCGGGATCGTCTTCCTTGAACGGTGCAAGATCGATGACCAGTAAGCGGATGGCAAGGCCAATCTGGGGTGCAGCCAGACCTACCCCGTCGGCATGGTACATGGTTTCGAACATATTCGCGATAAGCGTCTGCAAATCAGGATATTCGGAGGTGATTTCTTCAGTTTGTTTGCGGAGTACAGGATGACCGTAGGTGTAAATTGGTAAAATCATTGTGTAGCGTAATTAGTTGAGTTGAGATAGGATTGCAGAAGAATGGTAGCTGCAATTTTATCGACCAGGGCTTTGTTCTGCCTGTCTTTTTTCTTTGCTCCGGAGGCGAGTAATGTACGATGGGCGAGGGTAGAAGTAAAGCGTTCGTCGAACAGTACCACCGGAATGTGAGGAAAGGCCCGTTCGAGGCCGGTAATAAACGGACGGATTAGTTTCATCGAATCCGAATCTTCTCCATTCAATTGCTTGGGCAATCCCACCACGAATTTTTCAACCTTTTCTGTTTGTACGTAATCGCGCAGGTAGTTGAATAATTCATGGGAAAGCACGGTGTCCAATCCGTTGGCGGTGAGTTGAAGCGGATCGGTAACGGCGAGCCCCACTCTTTTTTGTCCGTAATCTATTGCTAAAATTCTTCCCATTCTGTTTTATTCGACTACAAAAGTACAAAAAAATCAGCAAGATTGTAAAACTGTTTGTATGGGAGTGCCTGTTTTTGAAAAATATGCCTTATCTTTGCCGTCGATTTGGTGCCTGCGTTACGAGCATGACCAGGCCAAAAGGGAATACGGTGAAAATCCGTAACAGTACCCGCTGCTGTGATCTCCATATCAACGAACCGGACAACAGTCCTATTGCCACTGGCGAAAGCCGGGAAGGCGTCCGGGTCGGGAGAGAGTCAGAAGACCTGCCAGATCGTTTTCACGACTACATTGTCTTCGGGAATAAGGACAAGCTGGTGTTCGGCAGGATACATTCTATTCGGTACTTTACATTGGTTTGATGTTGATAATGAGTCGTAACAGCAGGTAAGACTAATTTTGTAATTATTAAATAATCAAAGCAATGAAACAAGTTCGTTTATTTTTAATGGTGGGAGTGCTGGCCCTGGTTGCCACTTCCTGTGAAGAAGAGTTCAGCTACAAAAAAACAATTGATTTTGAAGATGTAAAGCTTGGCGACGAGGGGTATTACAATGGTTCGGATAAGAGCGGTCAACTTTCAGCAGCCGGAACGTGGGTGAAGTATATCCGGAGTTCGGCGGCAGAGTTTGAAAACCATTACGGAGAGTCGGAATGGGGAGGTTACTGGAGCGGTTTTGCTATTTCATCGCTGAAAGACACCCTTACCGCCGGTTACGGCAATCAGTACAGTACGATGGCCGGATCGGGAGCCGCCGGTTCGGCGAACTTTGCTCTTGCTTTCGACTCGGCGGTGATTTATACGTACAGGATCGATCCGGTGGAAAGTACGGAGAAAGCCTATCCGCAATCCCTGATGATCACCAATTCGACCTATACCTACCATACGCTCAGAGATGGAAATATGTTTGCCGCGAAGTTTAAATCGGGCGATTGGTATAAGGTAATTATCCGGGGATATAAATCGGCCAGCCTGACAGGCACAGTAGAATATTACCTGGCCGATTTCCGTGCAGGTAAATCACTGATTGTGAAAGATTGGACTAAAGTGAATCTGTCGGGTTTAGGGGCGGTGGACCGTATGGTGCTGACCTTCGACTCGTCGGATAAAACTGCAGGATGGCTGAATACTCCGGCTTATGCCTGCATCGATAATCTTATTATAGCGTATTCTGAAAAATAATGTGTTGGATAATCGGTACAAAAATTTGATGCTTTAAATTTCAGGATATCAGAATGATAGGGCGTGGTTTGTGAAAATCACGCCCTGTTTGTTTGCAGATTAACAAAAAAGCAGTACTTTTGTGCCGGGTAAGTCCTGTACGACCAGCTCCCGATGAACTCCCCCAGGGCCTGACCGCAGCAAGGGTAATTGGTTGTAGCGGTGCGATGCAGGGGGCTTACCCACCTGCCTCTTTAGCTCAGTTGGCCAGAGCACGTGATTTGTAATCTCGGGGTCGTTGGTTCGAATCCGACAAGAGGCTCACCAAAAAAGCCCGTAATTTCAATCGGAAATTACGGGCTTTTTTTATGGCTAGTGGTTAGCCATAAAAAAAACCGCATTGTCTTTATTGAGAAAACTCCTGTTGACAGGATTTGAGATGGTTGTTTTCTTTGTAATCTGCCGAGTCGAAGACTTACCCTAAGGCGCAGCCCGCCATTGAAAACTTCCATTGCTCGTTAATTTGTTAGTGTTGAGTTTTCCAATCTCTGAACAATGCGGTCATTTTTTCTACTGCAAATATAACACTACTTTTTGAATTATTGTTGACCACAACAGTAAAAAATGGGCAGAATCGCTCGAATTAGTTGTTTTTAATATTATTCGTCCGAATTGCCTTAAATTAGGAGGTTGGCATTTCGTTATTACAAAAAAAATAGCTATTTTTGCTGCCGTTTTATTTTAATATTAAAAAAACTATACAATCATTTTATATGTCAAAGAAAGTTCAGAAAACCGCCGACGAGTTTGAAAACGTGGAACATGCGCTGACGTCATCAGAAGCATTTATTGAGAAATACCAAAAACAGATTCTGTACGGATTGGGTGCGGTAGCAGTAATTGTAGTAGCCGTACTGGCGATCAATAATTTTTATGTTGCGCCACGTCAGAATGCTGCTGCAAACGAAATGTACAAATCGCAGGCCTATTTTGCCGCCGATTCGTTCAGGGTTGCCCTCGAAGGGGATGGTATCGAGTCGATCGGATTTGAAGAAATCAGTTCGGAATACAGCATGACTCCTTCGGGTAATCTGGCCAAGGCTTATGCCGGAATCTGTTATTTCAATCTTGGCGATTATGAGCAGGCGGTTAAGTTTTTATCGCAGTACGATGGCGATGATCAGTATTTTTCTATTTCGGTAATTGGATTGATCGGTGATTGCTATGCTGAAATGAACGAGCCTAAAAATGCAATCAAATTCTTTTCAAAAGCTGCTGATTCGAAAAACGATGTGCTGGCACCCTACTACCTCAAAAAAGCAGCCACGCTGCTCGAGCTGGAAGGCGATAAAGAAAAAGCCCTGAAGAATTACCAGGCCATTAAGGATAGCTATCCGATGAGTGCCGAAGCGCAGGAAGTGGATAAATACATTGCCCGTCTACAATAATTGCTGATGGCTACTCACTATCAGAATCTTTCAGGATACGATCCCGATGCATTGCCTGCTCCGGAGGTGTTGCAGCAACAGTCGTACGCCATAGCAGTGGCCGACTGGAATCCGCAAATTACTTATGCTTTGCTGGATGGTGCTGTCGAGTCGCTGGTGAAACACGGTGTCTTCCGTTCCAACATTAAGATTGTAAATGTGCCCGGTACTTTTGAGCTCACTTTTGCAGCCAAACATCTGATCGCCGATAGTATGGATCCGGCGGTCAAGGTACATTATGATGCGGTAATTGTATTGGGTTGTGTCGTGCAGGGCGATACTCCGCATTTTACCTATGTGTGCGAGGGAGTTACTGCAGGTATTGCACAGCTGAATACTATTCCGGGAGCGCCGCCGGTCATTTTCGGGGTGCTTACTACTGCCGATATGCAACAGGCATTGGAGAGGGCGGGAGGTATACACGGAAATAAAGGCGTTGAAGCAGCCATAACAGCTGTTAAAATGGCAAATATCGTTTGGTAGTACGAAAAAAAACACTACCTTTGCATCCGCAAAACAAAAGGGTCCTGTGCGACTCCACAGGTTGATGCAATAGGGGCAGTTACCAAAGTGGCCAACTGGGGCTGACTGTAACTCAGCTGTCTTTCGACTTCGGAGGTTCGAATCCTTCACTGCCCACGGTTTGGATATTTTTTTAGATGCGGAAGTAGCTCAGTTGATAGAGCATTAGCCTTCCAAGCTGAGGGTCGCGGGTTTGAGCCCCGTCTTCCGCTCCAAGTGAAACCTTAAGCGGTTTCAGGTTAGCATCCAAATCATGCTTTCAAGTAGCTTAAAACACTGTAGAACATTAGTTTTACGGTGTTTTTTGTTTTTTGCACGACAATGAAGCTGTTGGAGAAATCGTTTCTAACATGCTCAAAACAGGTTAACAAAATAACCGTTTACCGAAGTTGGATGGGGTGGTCTCAAAAAGGGTTTCATCCAACAGATCACGATGAGAAAAAAAACGTTGCTACAGTAAAATTCGAGTTGAAGCCTTGATATATTGATGCTTATTTTTTCCGGTATTCCCGCAAGGCTTGTTTGACTTCGGGAGCCAGGATATATAATCCGATAATATTGGGAACGGCCATTGCAAGAATGAGCATGTCGGAAAAATCGACCACCGCATTCAGGTGCAGTACCGATCCCAGGACGGTAAACAGCAGATACACCAATTGATACATCCGGGTAGCGATCCGGCGGTTGTTCCAGCGGCGTTCAAAATAATCGCCCGTAAGGAAATCGAAACTTTTTACTCCATAATACGACCACGATATAATCGTTGTGTAGGCAAACAGTAAGATGGTAGGAAGAAGTAAATAGGGAAACCACCCCGACACCGTCGAAAATGCGGCCGAGGTAAGTTGTGTACCTGCCAGGTTGCCGGGATTGGCGCTGAGCCCGCTGGTAATGATCACCAGAGCCGTCAGCGTACAAATTACGACGGTGTCGATAAAGGGTTCCAGAAGTGCAACGTAGCCTTCGGTAATCGGTTTCTCGGTTTTTACGCTGGAATGTGCGATGGCTGCCGAGCCAATGCCTGCTTCGTTGGAAAATGCAGCCCTGCGGAATCCAATGATCATTACTCCCACGATTCCTCCCTGTATCCCCGAAGGTGTAAAAGCGCCCCGCAGAATTGCCCAGAATGCATCGTCGATATGCCTGTAATTGACTCCGATCACGATCAGGGCCGATACCAGGTAAATTCCTGCCATCAGCGGAAAAAGTTTATCGTTGACCCTGGCAATGCCTTTGATGCCGCCGATAATCACTATTCCGGTGAGCAGGGCCACGATAAGTCCCAGCCAGAGTTCCTTACCCTGGAGTGCCGGAAAGGTGGAAACCGTTTGGGCGATCATCTGATTGGATTGAAACATATTCCCGATGCCAAAAGCGCCTATTGTGGCAAACAGCGCAAATGTCATGGCCAGTAGCTTGCCGGTTTTTCTCCAGCCTTTTCGCGCCAATCCGTCCCGTAAATAATACATCGGTCCTCCCGAGACATTTCCCTCCGCATCAATTTTCCGGTATTTAACCCCCAGCGTACATTCCACCAGTTTAGTGGTCATGCCCAGGAATCCGGCTACAATCAGCCAGAAGGTAGCACCCGGGCCTCCCATGGTAATAGCCACGGCAACCCCGGCTATGTTGCCCAGCCCTACCGTAGAAGCCGTAGCGGTGGCCAATGCCTGAAAGTGCGATATTTCGCCCGAATGCGAATCTTTGTCAAATCGTCCGAGCACCAGGTCGATAGCATGTTTGAATCCTCTCAGGTTGATAAAACGCAGGTAAAAAGTAAAAAACAAAGCTCCTGCGATCAGCCAGATGATGATAAACGGAATCTTCACCGGGAAATTAAATCCCATGAGCACAAAGGGATCCCAGAATAATATCCGGTCGAGGAAAGCGACAATGGGTTGAAAAAAATGATTGATGGCTTCGTTCATATCCGATCCGAAAAAAGAGGCGCATGAACTTGCCTTTACTTCGATAGTAAATGCATTGTTCATGCGCCCGGTTGCTGTTATTTGTTAATGTGTCTCATCATCCGCATTTGGAATGTCCGCAGGTTTTACATGTCAGGCAACCTTCCTGGTATACCAGCGTGCGTTCGCCACAGCTCGGACAGGCCTGTTCCGATACCTGAGTTCCATCGGGGATGTATTTCTTCAGTGCCCGTTCGACCCCTACTTTCCAGGTGTTGATCGACTCGTTGTCGAGCTGAAGTCCGGATACCAATTTGATAACCTGATCGATGGGCATGCCGTACCGTAAAACTCCCGATATCAGCTTGGCGTAATTCCAGTATTCTTTGTCGAATTTATGTGACAATCCTTCTACCGTCGTTTTAAATCCTCTTTTGTTGGTGAATTGGAAGTCGTAGCGTTTGTTGCCATCTTCATCCTTCACTTTGATGATTTTTCCCTCGGTCACCGTCTTTGGAAGCAGAATGCCTTCTTCGTCGTCGGCCAGACCGGTGAAGATTTCGTAGGGGCGGCCATCTTTGATCCCCACAAAAGCGATCCATTTATCGCGGTTGTTCTGGAAGCGTACCACATCGCATTTCAATTCCTTTGGCCGTATCAACCGGTCTTCGTCGTAAGGGAAGCAAACCTTTTTGCCGTCGTCTTCTTTTTTATCGGTTGAAGTAATCAGTACTCCCGACCGGGAACCGTCGCGGTATACGGTAACTCCTTTACAGCCCGATCGCCAGGCCTCTTCGTAGAGCTGTCCGACCAGTTCTTCGCTCACATCGGCCGGAAGGTTGATGGTAACCGAAATGGAATGATCGACCCATTTTTGGATTCGTCCCTGCATCTGAACTTTTTTCAGCCAGTCCACATCATTGGCAGTTGCCTTGTAATAAGGCGATTGTGCTACCAACGCATTCAGTTCGTCGTGGGTATAGTGGGTGGTGGTCGAATGTCCGTTGGCTTCCATCCAGGTTACGAACTTATGGTGGAATACCGAATATTCTTCCCAGGAGTCGCCGTTTTCGTCCACAAAATCGACCCGCACGTTCTTATCGTTTGGATTCACCTTGCGGCGCCGGGTGTAATAAGGCATGAAAACAGGCTCGATGCCCGAAGTGGTCTGGGTCATGATACTGGTGGTGCCCGTAGGTGCAATGGTAAGGCAGGCGATGTTGCGCCGGCCGTATTTTACCATATCGTCGTACAATTCGGGATCGGCTTCTTTCAGGCGCAGGATGTAGGGGTTGTTGGCTTCCCGTTGGGCTTCGTATACGGTGAAAGCACCCCGTTCTTTAGCCATATCGACCGACGAGCGGTAGGCCGCCAGCGCAACGGCTTTATGTACTTTTTCCGAAAAGTCGGTAGCTTCGTCGGTTCCATAGCGATATCCCAATGCGGCCAGCATATCGCCTTCGCCTGTCGTGCCTACACCGGTACGGCGTCCTTGCGAGGTTTTTACCTTGATTTTTTCCCACAACTGATATTCGGTGCTTTTAATTTCATCATCTTCGGGGTCGGAGTCGATTTTCTGGATGATTTTTTCGATCTTTTCCATTTCCAGATCGATGATGTCGTCCATAATTCGTTGAGCCACCCCTACATGCTTGCGGAATAGTTCAAAATCGAAATAGGCATCGGGTTTGAACGGATTTACCACATACGAATAGAGGTTGATTGCCAGCAGGCGGCAGCTGTCGTAGGGGCAAAGGGGGATTTCGCCGCACGGATTGGTTGAAACCGTTTTGTATCCCAGGTCGGCATAGCAATCGGGCACCGACTCACGGGTGATGGTATCCCAGAATAAAACTCCCGGTTCGGCCGATTGCCATGCATTGTGAACGATTTTTTTCCACAGGGCATTGGCATTGGTTTCTTTCTGAAACCAGGGGGTATCCGACTCGATCGGGTATTGTTGGATATAAGGTTCGTTGTTGAGGGCGGCACGCATGAAATCGTCGTGAATCTTTACCGATACGTTGGCGCCGGTTACTTTTCCGCTTTCCATTTTTGCGTCGATAAACGATTCGGAGTCCGGGTGTTTTACCGATACGGTCAGCATGAGTGCGCCACGACGGCCGTCCTGGGCGACTTCGCGGGTAGAGTTGGAATAGCGTTCCATGAACGGTACGATGCCGGTAGAGGTAAGCGCGGAATTTTTTACCGGCGAGCCTTTCGGCCGGATGTGCGAAAGGTCGTGTCCGACCCCGCCTCTTCGTTTCATAAGCTGTACCTGCTCTTCGTCGAGTTTGATGATGGCGCCGTACGAATCGGCGTCGCTGTCGAATCCGATTACAAAGCAATTGGAGAGCGAGGCAACCTGGTATTCGTTGCCAATTCCGGTCATTGGGCTTCCCTGAGGTACGATGTATTTGAAGTTGCGGAACAACTCGAATAATTCGTCCTCCGAAAGCGGGTTAGGATAGTTACGTTCGATCCGGGCAATTTCCCGGGCCAGCCGGCGATGCATGTCGTCGGGGGTCAGCTCGTAGATATTGCCGAACGAATCTTTCAGGGCGTATTTGGTCGACCATACTTTTGTGGCCAGATCGTCGCCCTGAAAAAAATTAAACGACGCTTCCTGAATCTCTTCGGTAGTGTAAGTTCTTGTTTTCACGTCAAAATAAGTTTGATTGATATGTTTGTATTACTTTAAAATCAGTGTGTTGTGTGTTTTGGAAAAATGTTGCAAAACTGATTGCAAGTTTAAGCATATTTTTTTACAGTAGCAACCTGATTGGTGATATTTAGAATGATATTCAGCTGTAAAGTTTTCTAAAATATTTTATAAGTATCTGATATGTAATAATATATAAAATAATAAATGCGAAAAAGTTGACTGAAAATATTTTCGAACCCGGATGGGGGTTGCCGGAAAACGATAGCTGTACGTGATTTGGGTTAAAATGCGGAACCGTCTCTCACAGTGAATATCAGCGCTTCGTGATTCAATTTGGAAAGGATGTTGTCGAGGTGTTCGCGGTTGGTGTCCGTTATAAATATCTGGCCGAACAAATCGGAAGCTACAAGCGATACAATTTGTTCCACACGTTTTGAATCGAGTTTATCAAAAATATCGTCGAGTAATAAGATCGGTTTAAATCCGTGAATTTTTTTGAGGAACTCGAACTGGGCAAATTTTAGCGAAATGAGGTAAGTTTTATTTTGGCCTTGCGAGCCTACGCGTTTGATGGGATGATCGTCGAGCAACATTTCCAGTTCATCCTTGTGGATGCCCGAAGTGGTGTATCCGATAAGCCGGTCGCGGCCGCGTGTTGCCCGCAGTTTTTCGAGCAGGGAGGGGTGGTCGGTATATTGAGAACTGTACGACAGGCTGATCTTTTCGAAGCCGCCCGAAATAGTGGTATAGAATTGCTGGAAAACAGGTATAAATCCGGTAATGAATTTGTTCCGTTCGCCGAAAATGTAGCTGCCCAGCATATCCATTTGTTCTTCCAGGATTTCGAAAATGGTGGAGTCCTGTTGGTTCTCGTCCTTCAGCAGGGTATTGCGCTGTTTCAACAGGGTATTGTAGTTGAGCAGGTACTGCAGGTAGGTTTTGTTGTATTGCGAAATAACTCCGTCGATAAATTTGCGGCGTTCGTCGCTACCTCCGGCAATGAGGATCGCATCGTCGGGCGAGACCATCACCAGCGGCAGCAGGCCGATATGGTCGGAGAGCCGGTCGTATTCTTTTTTATTGCGGCGGAACTGTTTTTTCTGCCGGCGTTTTAAAGCGCAATAAATCGATTCGGGAGTTTCATTGCGCAGGTATTCGCCGCTAATCATAAAAAAATCTTCGTCGTGCCGGATGTTTTGCGTATCGATCGAATTGGAGTGACTTTTACAAAACGAGAGGTAATAGATGGAATCGAGGAAGTTTGTTTTTCCCATTCCGTTGTTGCCCAGAAAGCAGTTGATTTTCGGGGAAAAGCGTAAGTTGCTATCCTTTATATTCTTATAGTTCAATATTGAAATCGAATCGAGCTGCATCCCTGTTTTTTGCGTATTTGCTGCAAATATAGCAAAAAAAAAGCTACCTTTGCGACAATTTTTTATTTTTTATCAACATTCTCTTACACTTGATAATCATGGCAAAATTCACGAAAGAAGATGCCCTCAGGTATCACTCGGAAGGAAAACCGGGTAAAATTGAGATTACTCCCACCAAACCGTACAGTTCGCAACGCGATTTATCATTAGCTTATTCGCCGGGAGTTGCCGAGCCCTGTCTCGAAATTCAGAAAGACCCCAATGCGGCATACGAGTACACTTCGAAAGGCAATTTGGTGGCGGTGATTTCGAACGGTACGGCTGTGCTGGGATTGGGCGATATCGGAGCGATGGCCGGCAAGCCGGTGATGGAAGGTAAAGGGTTGCTGTTTAAGATTTTTGCCGGTATCGACGTATTTGATATTGAAGTGAACGAGAAGGATCCGGAAAAATTCATCCAGGTGGTGAAGGCGATTGCGCCTACCTTCGGGGGTATCAATCTGGAGGATATCAAAGCGCCCGAATGTTTTGAGATCGAAGAACGTTTGAAGGAGGAGCTGGATATTCCGATCATGCACGACGATCAGCACGGGACTGCTATTATCTCGTCGGCGGGATTGCTCAATTCGCTCGAGCTGACGGGCAAAAAGATAGAGGAGGTACGCATCGTGGTGAACGGCGCCGGTGCTGCGGCCAACTCGTGTACCCAGTTGTACCTGATGCTGGGAGCAAAAAAGGAGAATATCGTCATGGTGGATTCCAAGGGGGTGATTACGACCCGGCGTACCGACCTGAACGATCGTAAAAAGCCTTTTGCCATCGATAGTGAAATAACGACACTGGCCGAGGCCGTGAAAGGGGCCGATGTTTTTCTTGGTTTATCGGTAGCGGGCGTGCTTACTCCCGGGATGGTACAGTCGATGAACGAGAATCCTATTGTGTTTGCCCTGGCGAATCCCGATCCCGAAATATCGTACGAGGAGGCCATGAAAGCCCGTAAGGATATTATTTTCGCGACCGGACGATCCGACCATCCGAATCAGATTAATAATGTGCTCGGTTTTCCGTATATATTCAGGGGGGCATTGGATGTGCGGGCCACTTGCATCAACGAAGCCATGAAAGTGGCTGCGGTGCGGGCTATTGCCGAACTGACGAAAAAGGCGGTGCCCGATGTGGTTAATGCCGCGTACAATCTGAAACGATTGATATTCGGGCGCAACTATATCATTCCCAAACCACTTGATCCGCGTCTGCTGACCGTGGTGGCGCCGGCTGTTGCCCGTGCGGCCATGGAGTCGGGGGTGGCGCGCAAGCACATCACCGATTGGAGGGCTTACGAAGATGCGCTCAAAGACCGGATGGGGAGCGATAATAAACTCCTCCGACGTTTTTATGAAACAGCACGTGAAAATCCGAAACGGGTGGTTTTCTCGGAGTCGAATCATGTTAATATGCTGAAAGCTGCGGAAGCTGCCCTGGCCGAAAAGATTTGTTTTCCGGTATTGCTTGGAAATGAAGAGAAAATTGCTCGTATTGCTGCCGAAAATCAGGTCGATCTTACCGGTATTGAAATTATCAACCTGCGTCACGACCGGGAAGAGGCTCGCCGGCAACGCTATGCCAGTATATTGGCAGAGAAAAGAGGGCGTGATGGTATGACCTTCGATGAAGCGTTCGAACGGATGTACGAGCGCAATTATTTTGGTATGATGATGGTGGAGACCGGCGAGGCCGATGCGCTGATCACGGGGGTTTATTCGAGTTATGCCGATTCGGTGGAAGCTGCCATTAATGTGATTGGAATCCGCGATGGGTTGAAGCATATTGGTGCCATGCACATTATGAATACGCGTAAGGGGGTGTTCTTTTTAGCCGATACGCTCGTGAACCGGCATCCAAGCACCGAAACACTGGTGGATATTGCCAAACTGACCTATAGTTCGGTGAAATTCTTTAATTACGAGCCGGTGATGGCTATGTTGTCGTACTCCAACTTCGGATCGGTGCAGAGCGGTAGCCCGGCCAGTGTTCACGAGGTGGTACGCAGGCTTCACGACCATTATCCCGAAATGTGTGTCGACGGAGAAATGCAGGTGACCTTTGCGCTCAACAACCAGCTGCGCGACGAGAAATACCCTTTCACCAAACTGAAAGGGAAGTCGGTGAATACATTGGTGTTTCCCAATTTGAGTTCGGCCAATTCGGCGTATAAGTTGCTGATGGAGATGGGGCTGGCCGAAACTATAGGGCCTATTCAAATGGGTTTGAATAAACCGATTCACATTTGTGATGTAGAAAGTTCGGTGCGTGATATTGTAAACATCACTGCCGTGGCGGTTCTCGATGCGATGGTCAACGACCAGCGCGAATGGAACCGGCTTGCCCAGGAGATGTAGGCGATTGCCTGTCCCTCCTTTTCAGCCCCCTTATACGACCTGCAGTTCGATGGTCGTATAAGGGGGTTGCGACATGGAAGAGCGGCGTGCCGGTTACCGTCGGACGACGATTTCGACAGCCGGTTATTTTTTGATTAGGGCCGGGATCAGTTTGCCGCGAATATCGATCCGGATTCCGGTACCGGCTTTTGCATGTTCAATCGCCACATATCCCATCCCGATACCGGTTTTCGTTCCGGGTACCATGGTGCCGGAGGTGACATTGCCGATTACCTGGCCTTCGGCATCCGTAATCGGGTAACCGTGACGGGGAATGCCACGTTCGGTAAGCTCAAATTTAACTAATTTACGCGTTACCCCCTCGGCCTTTTGTTTTTCGAGGAAGGGGCGATCGATGAAGTTTTTACCCTCTACAAACTTGGTAATCCACCCCAACCCTGCTTCCAGGGGCGAAGTGGTGTCGTCGATATCGTTGCCGTACAGACAAAAGCCGCTTTCGAGCCGCAATGTGTCGCGGGCTCCCAGTCCGATCGGTTTAATGCCGAACTCGGCGCCGGCCTCGAAAATAGAATTCCAGATATGATCGGCATGTTCGGGCAAAAAGTAAAGTTCGAACCCTCCGGCTCCCGTATAACCTGTGTTGGAAATAATCACTTCGTTGCGTCCGGCAAATTCACCCACCGTAAAATGATAATAAGGGATCGAGGAAAGATCCACAGGTGTTAATTTCTGAAGTGTAGCCGTGGCTTTAGGACCCTGAATGGCCAGTTGGGCCATCCATTCCGAAGCATTATCCATATCCACGCCTTCGGTATTGTTTTCCTGAAGCCAGTTCCAGTCTTTTTCGAGGTTCGAGGCATTTACAACGAGCAGGTATTTTTCGGGTTCGTAGTGGTAAACCAGGATATCATCCACAATTCCCCCTTTGCCGTTGGGCAGACAAGAGTACTGCGCTTTCCCTATTTTCAGTTGAGCGATATCATTGGAGGTTGTTTTTTGAAGAAAGTCGAACGCTTTGGGACCTTTTACCCAAATCTCGCCCATATGTGAAACATCAAATACGCCTACAGCATTGCGTACGGTAAGATGCTCGTCGATAATACCGGAATATTCGATCGGCATTTCGTAACCGGCAAATTCGTGGAGTTTAGCACCGAGCGACCTGTGGAAATTAATAAAAGGAGTAAAGTTCATAGCGCTATTTTTTGAAATTAACAAGATTTTTAGCAATGGTAATGATAATTTGAGTGGCCTTTTCCATCGATTGTACCGGTACGTATTCAAAACGGCCGTGGAAATTATGGCCGCCCGCCGAAATATTGGGGCAGGGCAGTCCCATGAACGAAAGCCGTGCGCCGTCGGTTCCGCCACGGATCGGTTTTACGATGGGTTTCACACCCACTTCTTCCATGGCGGCATGAGCCAGGTCGACAATGTATTTCACAGGCTCCACTTTTTCACGCATATTGTAATATTGATCTTTCAATTCCAGGACGGCCGTACCTTCGCCAAACTCCGCATTGATTTTATTCACCAGGTGTTGCATCTCTTTTTTGCGGCGTTCGAAGCGGTCGCTGTCATGGTCGCGGATGATATAATTCAGGGTCGATGTTTCAACATCACCGTTCATGGCGGTCAAGTGATAAAATCCTTCGTAGCCTTCGGTATGTTCGGGCGTTTCATGACGGGGCAACATGGAAACGAACTGATGGGCAATGCGCATTGAATTGCGCATCACGTGTTTAGCATATCCGGGGTGTACATTCAACCCTTTGATGGTTACCCTGGCCGATGCCGCATTGAAATTTTCAAATTCAAGCTCGCCAATCTCGCTTCCGTCCATGGTGTAGGCCCATTCGGCCCCAAAGGCTTTCACGTCGAAATGATCGGCTCCCTGACCGATTTCTTCGTCGGGAGTGAAGCCTATGCGTATTTTTCCATGTTTTATTTCGGGATGCTGTATCAGGTATTCCATGGCAGTCACAATTTCGGCCAGGCCGGCTTTGTCGTCGGCTCCGAGCAAGGTCGTTCCGTCGGTAACAATTAGATCCTGACCCACATAATTCAAAATTTCCGGATACTGAGCGGTTTCGAGTACGATCACCTGTTCTTCGTTGAGCAGAATATCGCTTCCGTCGTAGTTTTCCACGATGCGGGGTTTGATGTTGCGACCGCTCATGTCGGGACTGGTATCCATGTGTGCGATAAATCCGATTACCGGAACATCGGCATCGGTATTGGCAGGCAGGGTTGCCATAATATAACCATTGGTGTCGAGCGTCACATCGCTCATGCCGATTGCTTTCAGTTCTTCGGCCAGGTATTGGGCAAATACCAGCTGCCCGGGCGTACTGGGTGTTAAATTGGTATTATAATCTGATGTAGTATGGAAACTGACATATTTTAAAAAACGATCAACTATGTTCATTGTCTTTTCTGTTATTAATAATGATTAGATTTAATTTTTACTTAATGGACAAAGATACGGGATTTTTGATACTTTTGCAATGTTTAATCCTACAAATTAGTGAATGAGAATTGCAATTTTCCCGGGTTCTTTTAATCCTGTCCATCAGGGGCATGTACAGCTGGCGCTTCACATCCTTGATACGTATATAGCCGACGAGGTATGGATGTTGGTCACGCCGCGTAATCCGTTGAAAGCCAAATCCGACCTGATCGACGAAGCGGATCGCCTGGCAATGGTCCGGCTGGCGGTAGCCGACGTACCGGGTTTGGCAGCATCCGATTTCGAATTCCGGCTTCCCCGGCCTTCTTATACCATCGATACGCTGAGGCAGTTGGAACAATCCTATCCCGAACACCAGTTTGTATTGATGATCGGCAGCGACAACGCCCTGATTTTCGATGAATGGAAGGAGCACGACGAACTGCTGAAACGATTCGAAGTTTATGTTTATCCCCGGCCGGGATTTCCGATCGGGGATGCAATCAAGTTGTATCCTGCCATGAAACCGGTGGATACGCCTTTGTATCCTATTGCGTCGACACAGCTCAGGGAGATGCTCAAAAAAGGGATTGACACCGGCGGGTGGCTTCATGCGGAAGTGGCTCGTTACATCGACCGCCATCGGTTGTATCGCTGTTGACGGTTACAGGTACGGATTGTACTGTTTTTCTTCTCCGATCGTGGTCGAGGGACCATGGCCGGGATATACCGCCGTATCGTCGGGGAGAATCAGCAGTTTGGCTGTAATACCGTTGATAAGCTGGCTGTGATTGCCTCTTTCGAGGTCGGTACGGCCTATCGATCCCCGAAACAGTACATCGCCGGCAAACAACACTTTATTGGCGGCATCGTGAAATACGAGATGCCCCGGGCAATGTCCCGGAACGTGTATACACTCGAAGGTGGTGGTGCCAAAGCGGACCACATCGCCTTCGTTCAAATAATGACCTACCGGCATGGCATTCTCCACAACCGGGAAACCGTAAATATTGGCGCCGGCTACCACTTTGTCGAGTAAAAATTCATCGTCGCGGTGGGCATGTGGTTTGAGTCCGTAGGTGTCGAACAAAAAGCGGTTACCGAATTGATGGTCGAAATGCAGGTGCGTATTCAAAACCAGCTTCAGGCTAAGCCTTTCGCTATCGAGGTAGTTTTTAAGCATTTCTTTTTCCTGCGGGAAATAACAGCCGGCATCGATTACCACTGCTTCGCCGGTCTCGTCGCTTACCACATAGGTATTCTCTTGTATAGGGTTGAATGTGAAAGTTTTAATTTTAAGCATGTTCGTTTAAAAATGGTTTTAAAATATCCTCATAGATGTAATAGCCCGGGGGCTTGTTTGTTAAATTTTCGGCAACAAACACTACTCCGTTTCCAAAAGCTTCGCGCGAAATCGATTCGTGTATCAATCGGATGGTTTGATATTTAAACCCGAATATAACCTGATGTTTACCTACGATTCCGCCTGCTCTGACCGAATTTATTTTGCTTTTTTTCAATCCGAGCGAATCGGCCATTTTCAAGGCTGTTCCGGATACCCCGTGTTTTTGTTTGAAATGTTCTTCAACAATTTCAATATCGACAAAAGGAGCGATGCTTTTCAGAAATTTGGCTGCAAAGATAAGATAATTTACTCCCAATGTAATGTTCGGTGACCAGAATACAACGGTTTTTTCGGCCAATTGTTTCAGAAACCGCAGTTGAAGTTCATCGTAATGCGATACGGCCGAAATAATGCGGATAGCCCTCCGGGCGGCTTCCTTGCCGTAATAATATATACCGTCTTCCGACGAAAAATCGATAATACAATCGACCGGTTGCTGATCCAGTAAATCGCCCACCGAAGTAGAATCCATCGAAACCACTGTGCCGTTCGAAATCGTGTTCTCAACTTCCAGCACATCGCTGATGCGCCGGCCTTCCTGCTTGTTGGATTTTCGCAAAACCCACTCTAATTCAAATTCGGGATGTTGTAACAATACCGTTGCAACCGCGCGGCCTGTTTTGCCGAAGCCAATAAGTCCTGTTTTCATTTTTTTTGTATTTTAAAGATAACCAGATAGATAGCTGTATCGATCGGGCTTTATGGTTCTTATCTCAAGAATATTTATTGCATCAAATATAAGGTATTTTTTTACAAGTGAAGAAGCCCTGACCTATTTTTTATTATTTTTTATTCCGATGTTGAATTAAATGTTATATCTTTGAAGAATTAATTTTTTAACAATAAGCGTATGAAAACTGAAGAAGACGATTTGTTGGTATATGACGAGGACGAGGCTGTCAAGTTTATTCTCTCCCATCTTCCCGAGGAGGCAAAGTCGACAATTGACGACACGATGGTGGAGTATGTGCTGGACGTAATCTACGAATATTACGACGAAAACGGATTGATCGACGAAGATACGACCGAAGAAGCCAGCATTGATGAAGAAGATATGTTGAAATACATTCAGAAATGTGCAAAGAAGGACGCCATGAAGTTGACGGAAGAACAGATTCTGCTTATTCTTGAAGGTGAATTCAATTACGGCCAATCGCTGGGTATATACGATTGATATTTTTGCTTATAGCGGATAATGAGCTTGTTGGTAAAGTTGACGCGCGCGCTTTCCCGTGTGCCGCTCGAGGTTTTGTACCGGTTGTCGGATTTGCTGTATCCGGTTGTATATTGGGTGGTACGTTACCGGCGGAGGATCGTACGTCGTAATTTGGTGCATTCGTTTCCGGAAAAGTCGTTGCGTGAAATAAAGTCGATGGAGCGACGGTTTTACCGGTACTTTTGTGATATAATGATGGAAACCGTGCGTCAGTTATCGATTTCAGAAGATGAGATGCGCCGGCGCATGGTGTTTTCCAATGAGCAGCTGATGATGGATCAATTGCGGCAGGGGAAAAGTGTGATGCTGATGACCGGGCATTACTGTAACTGGGAATGGGGGTTGTCGGTAAGTTACTATCTGCCCGATGGTTGTAAGGTATATCCGGTATATCAGCGCTTGAACAATCCTGCCTTTGAAGAGTTGATGTTGGAAATCAGGGGGCATTTGGGAGGACAGTGTATTGAAAAAGACGAGTTGGTGCGCACGATGTTCAAGTTGAGAAAGGAGCATAAGCATGGTATTTACGGTATGATTTCCGATCAGAGTCCGTTGAAAAAATTTATTCGGTACCGGATGGAGTTTCTGCATCAGGATACGCCGGTGTTTTTAGGTACTGAGCAATTGGCACGAAAGTACGATTACCCGGTATTTTATCTGGACGTCAGGCGGGTGAAGCGGGGGCAATATGCATGCGAAGTGGTTCCGGTATCGCTGGAACCGGCGGCTACTGCCGAATATGAGATTACGAACCGGTTTATGTCGATGTTGGAGCGTTCCATTCGCCGCCAGCCCGAATTGTGGTTGTGGTCGCACAACCGCTGGAAGCATAGTAATTCAGGAGATTCGATGTCATGATGAAATGTTCGGTGGTTATTTTGAACTGGAACGGGTCGGCCTATCTGCGTAGGTTTTTGCCGGTACTGATTCGGTGTACAGCTGCGGAGGGTGTAGAGTTGGTTGTGGCCGATAACGCGTCGACGGATGATTCGCTGGCGGTGCTCGAGCAGGAATTTCCGTCGGTACGGCGTATTGTTTTGGATCAGAACCATGGTTTTGCAGGGGGGTACAACAGAGCGTTGGCCCTGGTGGAAGCGCGTTATTATGTGCTGTTGAATTCGGATGTCGAGGTTACCGACGGATGGCTCGATCCGCTGTTAGCCTACCTCGATGCCCATGACGATGTGGCTGCAGTGCAACCCAAAATAAGGGCCTACCATCGGCCGACTCATTTCGAGCATGCCGGAGCTTCGGGCGGGTATATCGATGCCCTGGGTTATCCTTTTTGTAGAGGTAGGATTTTGTCGGTAACCGAAGCCGATGAAAATCAGTACGATACTGTGCGCGATATTTTCTGGGCCACCGGTGCCTGCATGGTGGTCCGTTCCGAAGCATACCATCAGTGTGGCGGATTGGATGACGATTTTTTTGCCCATATGGAAGAGATCGATCTTTGCTGGCGCATGCTGAGCAGGGGTTACCGTATTGTAGCCATACCTTCGTCGGTGGTATATCATGTGGGAGGCGGAACGCTTTCGAGCGAGAGCCCCCACAAAACCTATCTGAATTTCAGAAACAACCTGTTGATGCTTTACAAGAATTTACCCGAGGTAGAACTGAAACCGGTGATGCAGATCCGGTGGATGCTCGATTTATTGGCGGCTTTGCATTTATTGCTTACAGGTAAAGCTCCGAATGCACTGTCGGTACTGAAAGCCCGGCGCGATTACCGGCGGATGAAACCCGGATTTAAAGCCAAAAGGAACGACAACCTTATTCACATCCGGCAACAGCAATTACCGGGCGTGTATTCAGGAAGCATCCTGCTGGCCTTTTATGTGAAAGGTAAAAAGAAGTTTTCCGCGTTGTGGCCGGGTTAATGGTCTTTTTTCGATCGTTTTTTCTTCTTTTTTTCCGGAACAGGTTTTTCGTACATCTTCGATGTCATATTGTTTTCCATGCAATAGTCAGAGATAAGCTCCAAAAACATCGAACCGTATTTTTCAACTTTGGCTTTACCGAAGCCATGGATCGACATCAGTTCGCTTTTTGATTGCGGCAGAAACTCCGACATTTCCTGTAAGGATTTGCTGCTGGCAATGAGGTAGATGGGCGTGTCGTTCGTTTCACAAAGCCGGTTGCGCAATTCCAGCAGTTTGAAGTACAGGTTCCGGTTCGCAATCTGCAGGTTTTTTCCCGACGATTGTTTCGAATAGGCCTGGATTCCCGAATCGGGTACAATAAAGGCGTTTTTTGCCCTGAAGTAATCGTCGGAAGTGTAGGGGTGTTTTAACCTTCGAAGCAAATGGATGCGCAGGCTGAGCGTATTAAACAGCAATTTCATCCCCTCATTGTATTCTTCGGCCCATTCTTTATTATCGGTATTGGCAGGCGATTGCTTCATTTTGTCGGTGAGCGATCGCAATTGTTCTCTGAAAAAAGCCGATGCCGCTTCCAGCCGTTCGGTCAGGTAGTCTTCGTCGATTGCCGGAGTTGAAAAGATAGCTTTCAATTGCAACAAGAACCGGTTTCCTACATCTTCGATTGTTTTCAGCTGACTTTCCAACTCCTGCAGGTAGGGAATAATATTTTCGGTGAATTGTTTTTCGGGCGTGTCGAGCTGTTTCACGAACCTTGAGAATTGTCCGCGAGCCGAGCTGTAGTCGAATAACTGGCCCAGGGTATGTAGCCGGTATTGACGTGCGGCCTCTTCGAGTTCGGATTCGAGCATGTCCAGTTCCGGTTTCAGTTGTTGATGTTCGATGATGATCCGGTCGTTGGAAATACTGTCGGGTTGAATATTGCTGAGCAGCACGATTCCTTCGAGGCTGCGGCACCGGCTCAGTGCTACATACACTTGTCCGGGCGCAAAGGCTCGTCCGGCGTCGATAACGGCTTTGTCGAACGTGAGCCCCTGGCTTTTGTGAATAGTGATCGCCCAGGCCGGGCGCAGGGGATATTGAATAAATTTTCCGTTGATATGTGTTTCGATCTGGTTTGTTTTGGCATTGGTGGTGTAATGGATGTTTTCCCATTCCACGGGCGTGATGTCGATCCATTGGTCGTCGTCGGCGCAGTAAACCTGTATTGCTCCGTCGAGAAAAGCCTTCACCACTCCGATTTTACCATTGTAATACCGGCGGGGTTGTTCCATATCGTTACGAATCATCATTACGCGTGCGCCGATTTTCAACTGCAAATCGACATCCATCGGGAAACTTTTTTCAGGAAAATCGCCTTCGATAGTTGCCGTAAAGGTTTTTACAGGGCTGTCGATCTGGTTCATTTCCAGCGCATTGATACGATCGGCCGTGATGTTGTGTGTGGTGAGCGTAATCCAGTTTTCGCCGGCAGGAGGTTCAAAACCGGGTTGATAGCGTTGCTGCAGAAGTTGCAGGCTTTGGTGCGAGAGGCAGTCGTTGCGCACTTCGTTCAGTAAACTGACAAACTGTTGTTCCGACTGGCGGAAAATGGTGTCCAGTTCGATATAAACGGGTTGTTTCTCGCGACATGCCAAGCTATGGAAGAAGTAAGGCGAAGGGTAAAATTCGGAGAGTAACTGCCATTCGTCTTCGGAAATCACCGGCGATAGCTGATACATATCGCCTATGAAAATAACCTGTACTCCACCGAAAGGTTCCCGGAATCTGAATCGGACATGCCGGAGCATGGTGTCGACCGCATCGAGCACATCGGCCCGCACCATACTTATTTCGTCGATAACCAAGAGTTCCAGTTCCTGGAGTAGCTTGCGTTTGTATCCTCTCATTTTAACCGTTTCGATCAGTTGCTTACGGCCCTGAACAGTGGGAAGAAGAGGATGGAAGGGGAGTTGAAAGAAGGAATGAAGGGTGGTCCCGCCGGCGTTGATGGCAGCTACTCCGGTAGGAGCAACCACTGCCATCTGTTTCAGGCTTTGATCCTTCAGTTGATGCAGAAAAGTGGTTTTACCTGTACCCGCCTTTCCGGTGATAAAGATATTCTTGTCGGTATGTATTACGAATTCGCGGGCGAGTTCGTATACTGGTGAGTGGGTTGTGTTCATGCGTTGTTTCAGTTAAGGTTGAGTGAAAAAATGAAGTGATGTTCCTGTTGCAAATATCCTAAGAAGTTGTATTAAAAACAGCAAAGTATTGCTAATGATTAATAAAACCCTGCAACGGGAACATCACTCCTGTGTGAAATATACTTGAAGTTTATCCGAGCATACTTAATAAAATACCGGCGGCAACAGCTGATCCGATAACACCGGCCACATTGGGCGCCATGGCGTGCATCAGCAAATGATTGTTTTTATCGGCACGAAGTCCCACTTCCTGCGAAACGCGTGCTGAATCGGGAACCGCCGATACGCCGGCCGAACCAATCAGCGGATTAATCTTATCGCCTTCCTTGAGAAACACATTCATGAGTCGGGCAAAAAGCAAACCGGCAGCAGTTGCAATCATGAACGACAAGGCACCTAAGATGAAGATTTTCATCGAGTCCCAGGTAAGGAACCGGTCGGCCTGCGTCGATGCCCCTACGGTTACTCCCAGCAGAATGGTAATTGTGTTGATGAGTGCAAAACGGGCTGTTTCGGCCAACCGTTCGGTTACCCCCGATTCCTTCAGCAAGTTACCGAAAAACAGCATACCCAGCAGAGGCATGGCGCTCGGCGAAATGAAGGTGGTGAGCAGCAAACCGATGATAGGGAAAGCAATTTTTTCCGATTTCGATACCGCGCGGGGCGGTTTCATCCGGATCAGTTGTTCTTTCTTAGGTACCAGCAGTTTCATGATAGGTGGTTGGATGAGCGGAACCAGCGCCATATACGAATAAGCGGCCACCGCAATAGCGCCAATTAATTCAGGAGCCAGTTTCGATGACAGGAAGATGGCTGTAGGTCCGTCGGCACCCCCGATAATAGCGATCGCTCCCGATTGTGCAGGAGTAAACCCAAGAGCGTAAGCTCCGATGAACGTCAGGAAAATCCCCAGTTGAGCTGCAGCACCCAACAACATCAGCTTAGGATTGGAGATGAGCGACGAGAAGTCGGTCATTGCCCCGATGCCTAAAAAGATAAGCGGCGGATACCAACCCTGAATCACCCCGCTGTACAAGATATTCATCACCGAACCCTGTTCGTAGATTCCGATCTGGTAGCCGGGAGTAAAAGGTACATTTCCAATCAGGATGCCAAATCCGATAGGAACCAGCAAAAGCGGCTCCCAGTGTTTTACGATTCCCAATAAGATGAAAATAATACCTACAACAATCATTATCAGGTATTTGAATTCGAAATTGGCGAATCCGGTATTGGCCCAGAATCCTATTAAACTATCCCATACCGACTTTGAGTCCTCTGCGCCCTGCGCCATAAGGCCGGGCATGAACAGCACCATCAAAATCAGCAGAATACTTATTTTCTTTACATTATCCTTCATGTCTACTCGATTTCAAATAATACTTCGTCCTGTAAAACAGCTTTTCCGGCCGGTGCTACCACCTTGACGATTTTACCGTCGCGTTCGGCCAGAATGTTATTTTCCATTTTCATCGACTCCATAATCATGAGTACATCGCCTTCTTTAAATACATCACCTTCCGCTACGTTCACTTTCAGTACGTTGCCCGGGAGCGGCGATTTAATTGCTTTTGCACTCGGACGTTTGCTTTCCGAAACCGGTTGGAGGTTTTCTTTCACCCGTTCGTTACCCGCTTTGGTGTTTACGTCCTTACGGACCATCACCACCGGAGTTTTGCTGGGCTGCGCTTCGCGGTGCACGGTAACATCATACGGAGTGCCGTTTACTTCCAGCTGAACCTGGTCGCCTTCTACTTTTCTCACTCTGACAGCGAATTCGCTGCCGTGTATTGTGAATTTATATTTTTTCATTGTTTAATTAACGATGTAAATTGGTTATGCCATAAATTTTTGAATTCCAGGGAGAATAACGACGTTCGATGCGCTTGATCGTGATTACGTTGCTCTCTTCGTCGTGAACATCACTAAAGAAAAGATTCAACGCGGTAGCAATTGCTGCAACTTCAAGTGCAGGTATTTCATCGTCGGGTTCACCGGCCGAGGTGGTTGTGATGTGTTTTGCCAGGTTGGCTTTGTTTTTTTTGCGTTTAAACTGATGGCGGCTGATTTTGCCAAAAGCGTAGAACGCCAGAACAAGCAGAGCCAGTGCAACAAATACAACCAATATCCCGAATCCCGATTCTACCAGAATATCTGAAAACTGATTTATTCTAAGCAGGTTCATAATTATAAGGGGATATTACTGTGTTTCTTCAATGGGTTTACTACTTTCTTGGTCTGCAAAGCCTGGAACGCACGAATCACACGGAAACGGGTGTTGCGGGGCTCGATTACATCGTCGATATAACCGTAGGCGGCTGCCTGATAAGGATTAGCGAATGCATCGTTGTATTCGGCTACCTTTTCGGCCAGGAATTTTGCTTTTTCTTCCTGATCGTTGATGCTGGCCAGTGTGCGGCCTTCGAGTACTTCGATGGCGCCGGCCGCTCCCATTACTGCAATTTCGGCTGTAGGCCAGGCGTAGTTGAAGTCGCCACGGAGTTGTTTACAGCTCATTACGTCGTGTGCACCGCCGTACGATTTACGCAATGTAACCGTAACTTTAGGCACCGTAGCTTCGCCATAGGCAAAGAGTAATTTTGCACCGTGTGCAATGATACCTGCATACTCCTGGCCCGATCCCGGAAGGAATCCCGGAACATCGACGAGGGTAAGAATCGGAATATTGAACGCGTCGCAGAAACGTACGAACCGGGCTGCTTTGCGCGATGCATCGCAGTCGAGTACGCCGGCCAGGAAGTTGGGCTGGTTGGCCACGATGCCGGTCGATACGCCATTGAAGCGGGCAAAGCCAACGATGATGTTGCGGGCGTAATTGCGGTGGACTTCTACAAACTCTTCATCATCCACGATAGTATGAATCACTTTCTTCATATCGTAAGGATGGTTGGGATTATCGGGGATCATTTCGTTAAGCGAATCTTCCAGACGATCGATAGGATCGGAACACTCCACCAGCGGAGCATCTTCGAGGTTGTTTTGAGGCAGGTACGAAAGTACTTTGCGAATCAGCAACACCCCTTCTTCTTCGTTTTCAACTTTGAAATGAGCAACGCCCGATTTCCCGGCATGTACATCGGCACCTCCGAGGTCCTCGGTCGAAATATCTTCGCCGGTAACCGATTTTACCACTTTAGGACCCGTTACAAACATGTACGAATTGTCCTCGGTCATCATGATGAAGTCGGTAAGCGCCGGAGAATAAACAGCCCCCCCCGCACACGGACCGAAAATAGCCGAAATCTGGGGAATGACACCCGAAGCGAGAATGTTGCGCTCGAAAATTTCGGCATAACCGGCCAGCGAAGTCACTCCTTCCTGGATACGGGCACCTCCCGAGTCGTTGATGCCAATCACCGGACAGCCGTTCTTCATGGCCATGTCCATTACCTTGCAGATTTTCTGAGCCATGGTTTCCGACAACGATCCGCCAAAAACGGTGAAATCCTGTGCAAAAACATACACGGTACGGCCGTCGATGGTTCCGTGGCCCGTTACCACTCCATCGCCCAGGTACTTCTCTTTTTCAAGACCAAAGTTGTTGCAACGGTGCGTTACAAACATATCCAGCTCTTCGAAACTACCTTCGTCGAGCAACATATCGATACGCTCACGAGCTGTGAATTTACCTTTTGCATGCTGTGATGCAATACGTTTTTCACCTCCGCCTAATTTTGCCTGAGCGCGCAGGTCAATCAGGTTCTTTACCTTTTCTTTATTGTTCATATCAATGGGTTGTTTTTCTTATTTATTGGGATCTTCGCACAGTTCGGTCAGCACACCGAAAGTGGCTTTGGGATGAAGAAACGCGATGTTGAGTCCTTCGGCTCCCTTGCGGGGCGATTTGTCGATTAATTGAACACCCTGCCCGGCCAGGAAATCCAGGCTTGCCTGCAGACCTTCGGCTGCAAATGCGAGGTGGTGAATTCCTTCTCCTTTCTTCTCGATAAATTTTCCGACCGGACCTTCCGGATCGGTCGACTCCAGCAATTCAATCTTGGTTTGCCCAACCTTGAAAAAAGCTGTTTTTACTTTTTGCTCGGCCACTTCTTCAATAGCATAACATTTCAGACCTAAAACGTTTTCGTAGAAGGGGATAGCCTGTTCGAGACTTTTAACGGCAATCCCAAGATGTTCAATATGCGTTAGCTTCATACCAGAATAAATTAAGGAAATATTTCTTTATTTAAATTTCTTGCAAAAGTACTCAAAATATCTTGTACCGCAAAGGAAAATACACTTAATTTTTCGATTATTTTATATCTGAAATGGATGTTAGCGTTCAATAAAAAAATCCTAAAGTTTAAACAATTTGAGTACTTTTGATGTATGATACGAGTACAAATTCTATAAAAGCAACAGAAAGTAGTATGAGGGGGATTTTTGCTTTCATTTTGTTGGTTCATTGTTCTGTTTGGGTAGCCGCCGAGCGGTATACCTTGAGCGGTACTGTCAGCGATGCTGCCACGGGCGAAACTCTTCCCGGCGCTTCGGTTGCGGTCGAAGGAGCGTCGGGAAGAGGTGCTTCGGCTAATTTGTACGGTTACTATTCGCTGGCGTTGCAGCCGGGCAGCTATTATTTGGTAATCAGTTATTTAGGTTATGAAAATAAACGGATTGGGATAGAGCTGACTCAAAACCGCGTGATGGATGTCCGGCTGGTTCCATCGTCGGAACTGCTCGACGAAGTGGTAGTGTCGGCAGCAAAACGCAACGATAATATCGTATCGGAAAAAGTAGGGGTGGAGCAGCTGCAGATACGTGAAATCAAAAAGATACCGGTATTATTCGGCGAGCAGGATTTGTTGAAAACGCTGACGCTGACCCCCGGAGTGAAATCGATAGGCGAGGGGAACGGTGGTATTTACGTGCGCGGGGGCAGCAATGCCCAGAATCTGATCTTGCTCGACGAAGCCATGGTGTATAATGCCAATCATTTATTAGGCTTTTTCTCCACTTTCAACTCGGATGCTATCCGCGATCTGACGCTTTACAAAGGTACGGCACCGGCCGAATATGGCGGGCGACTTTCGTCGGTGATGGATGTGAAAATGAACGAAGGTAATAATCAGGCTCATCATTTGAGCGGAGGGATCGGTCTTATTTCGTCGCGACTGATGCTCGAGGGGCCATTGGTGAAGGATAGGGGGTCGTATCTGATCTCGGGGCGCCGTACCTATGCCGATTTGTTTCTGAAACTATCGCCGGATCCGGCGATCAACAACAATCAGCTCTATTTTTACGATTTCAATGCGAAAATGAATTACAAGCTCAACGATAAGAACCGCTTGTTTCTTTCGGTTTATTACGGCCGCGATATTTTCGATTTTGCCGGACGGTTTGGTATGAACTGGGGCAACAGCACGGTTACCGGCCGCTGGAACCATATCTGGAACGGTCGCACTTTCAGCAATACTTCGTTGATTTACAGCGATTACGATTATAGGGTGGGCATTGATCTGGACCCCTTCGAATTCAGTATCTTATCGCAAATAAAAAACCTGAATCTGAAGCATGACATCCAGTTTTTTATGAACGAGAAACTGAGTTGGAACGCCGGCTACAGCGGTATTTACCATACGATTACGCCCGGGCAGGTCGAAGCGCCGGCCGATTCGGAAATAAATCCGATTCGCCAGGAACAACGGTATGGTCTCGAACAGGCTTTTTACCTGAGTACTACCTATAAACCCTCCCCGGCCATTGTAATTAATGCCGGGTTGCGGATGAGTTCGTTGCTGATGCTGGGCCCCGGCGAGTTTTATACCTACCGGAATGGCGCTATTGCCGATACGCTCCGCTACCGGGGCGGAGAGGTGGTGCAATCGTATTTCGTACCGGAGCCGCGCGTCAACTTGTCGTATATCATCAATCCGCAGCAATCGGTAAAGGTGTCGTACACACGCAACTCGCAGAACCTGCATGTGGTGTCGAATTCGACCGGTTCGCTCCCTACCGATATCTGGCTCATTTCGAGTAAAAATGTCAAACCTGAAATAAGCGATCAGTTTTCGGCCGGTTATTTTCGGAATTTCGGCGACGATGTGTACCAGTTTTCGGTCGAGACGTATTATAAAGGAATGTTCAACCAGACCGACCTGCGCAATGGCGCCGATATTCGCGCCAATCAGCATATCGAGCGGGAGTTGCTGTTTGGTAAAGGCCGGGCATACGGATTGGAACTGATGTTGAAAAAGAAATACGGTGCGTTGAACGGATGGATTGGCTATACGCTGTCGCGTACGGAACTGAATATTCCCGGGATCAACGAAGGCAACTGGTATCCCGCCAGGCAGGATGCGACGCACGATGTATCGGTGGTTGCCATCTACGACGTTTCGGATCGCTGGAATTTTTCGGGTACCTGGGTGTATCGTACCGGTAATGCTGTTACTTTTCCGAGCGGGAAATACGAAGTCGACGGGCAGGTGCAGCTGTATTATACCGAACGGAATGGTTATCGTATGCCGGCCTATCACCGGCTCGATCTGGGTGCTACCTGGAATTTCCGCAAACGGGGAGCTGTTGAAAGCAGTCTGAATTTCTCCGTTTACAATGCTTACGCCCGGAAGAATGCCTTTTCGATCGATTTTGAGCAGGATCCGGAAGATCCGACGAAAACACAGGCGGTATTGACTTATTTATTTACGATTATGCCATCGGTAACCTATAATTTTAAATTCTGATGAAGGGGATACAGTTTGCAATTTTATTCGTTCTGATGCTTGTTGTTCAGGCGTGTACCGAAGTGATTCATATTGATCTGAATGCTTCGGATCCTCAGATTGTGGTTGAAGCGCAGGTGTCCGAGCAGGGGAAGGCGGAGGTCAGGTTGCGTTGGTCGGTAAATGTTGAAGCCGATAACGAATTTCCGGCTGTGGAAGGAGCGAGGGTGGTGGTAGAAGATGAATTCGGGAATGGCGTTCCATTGTCAGAAGTATCGCCGGGCAGGTATTTGTCGGTTTTGTCCGGTGCCGGCGACGACAGGCTCTACCGCCTGGTAATCAGTTGGGGCGATAGGCTTATTACGGCCGACGACAGGATGCCGCGGTCGGTAAGGATGGACTCGCTTACGGTGCGCCGGTTCCGGTTTCCGCTGGAAGGTATCGGCGGGCGGCCCGACACCCTGGCGCTGCTGGAGCCGGTGGTGTGGTACAAGGATCCCGCCGATGAGAAAAACCAGTACCGGATACTCGAATACCGCAACGATACCCTGGTAAGTATCGCCATCACCGACGATCAGTTTAATAATGGTAAGGCTATCGGGTTTTCGCTTTTCAATTTTCGCAATCCCCTGAAGCCCGGCGATCACCTGATGGTGGAGTTTCAGGCTGTTTCGGGCCCGGTATACGAATATTTATTCGGTTTTAGCGGCATGAACGGCGGACCGTTGGCTTCATCTCCGTCCAACCCTGTTACCAATCTGACGGGTACCCGGTTGGGTTACTTTACTGCCTATACCGTGCACCGGCTCGGATTGGCAGTACCCGTGCCGTTACCCTGAATAAGTTACTGGGGAGTCGACGGTGTTTCGGGTTTATTGCCCTTTGAGCGGCGTTTTTTACGTTTTTTCCGCGGCGGATTATTTGTTCCCGGTTGTTCAGTGGGAGAAGAAGCCTTTACCGGACGGGCCAGTGTTGCCGGTTTGTCGGCAACGGCCGCCGGTCCGTTTTTCGGCTGCCTGGTTTTTTTTCGCTTCATGGCCCCTTTACGCGATGCAAATTTCTTATGACCGAAGCGGTGTGCCTGCGGATTGTATTCGGGTGCTTCACCTAACCCTTCGGGGAGGATGAGTTTTTCGATGTCTTTTTCGAGGAATTCTTCGATTTTGTGAAATTTGTACTGTTCTTCTTCCGATACGAAGGTGATAGCCATACCCGATTCGCCGGCCCGGGCGGTGCGGCCGATGCGGTGAACGTAATCTTCTTCGTCGTGCGGCACATCGTAGTTGATAACCATGCTGATATCGTCGATATCGATACCGCGGGCGACAATATCGGTGGCGACCAGAATACTGATCCTGCTGTTCCGGAATTCATGCATCACATGGTCGCGCTGCGCCTGCTCCAGGTCGGAATGCATTTCACCTACCGATAATTTCATCTGACGGAAGCTTTTAAACAGCTCCTTCACCTTGAGTTTGGATCCTGAAAAGATGATCACTTTATTGACCTCTTTTCCGGCAAACAGATGCCGGATGATACCCTGTTTCTGAGTTTCGTTGCAGATATAGGCCATTTGACGAATTGTTTCGGGTGGGCGGGAAACTGCAATCTTAACTTCTACGGGATCTTTCAGGATTGTTTTGGCCAGCGTACGGATTTTTGGAGGCATGGTAGCCGAAAACATAATGGTTTGCCGGTCGGCCGGCAGTCGTTTCACCACCGTCATGATGTCGTCGAAAAAGCCCATGTCGAGCATACGGTCGGCTTCATCTAAAATAAAATATTTTACCTGAGAGAAATCGATATCGTATAAGTTGATGTGCGAGAGCAGACGTCCCGGGGTGGCAATCACCACGTCGGCTCCTTTCTGGAGCCCTTTGCGTTGCACATCCCAGGCAGCAGCATCGTTGCCGCCATATACAGCTACCGACGAAAAAGGAGTGAAATACGAGAAGCCCTCCATCTGTTGATCAATTTGCTGAGCAAGCTCGCGGGTGGGGGCCATGATGATGGCGTTTATTTTATCGTCGGCATGCGGTTCCGATTGCAGGTTGTGCAATAAAGGGAGAATAAAGGCCGCTGTTTTACCTGTACCTGTTTGTGCACAGGCGATTACATCTTTTTTTTCTAAAATTACGGGAATAGTTTGTTCCTGAACCGGGGTGGCATCGGTAAAATTCATCGCGTCGAGCCCGGCAAGTACCGGTTCACATAAAGGCAATTCGTCAAATCTCATGAGAGGAGGATATAAGTAATGTTGCTGATAAGGGGATTAGAGTGTTTATCAGCGATGCAAAGATACATTAATTTACTGAATTGGCAATGAATCACTTGCCGGAGCGAACGGAATCTTTATATTTGCAGCTGGAAAAACGCCGCGGTATTTTCATGCAGGAGATCGGGTTTCGTTTGCAGGTACCTAATTTTTAAAACGGAAGGCTTATGATATCATCGAAGAGAAAACATGCATATGTACCTGTTATAGTTGCAGGTATACTTATTACAGGTCTGGTAATAACCGGTTTCACCCAGGCTCCCGAACAGTTGCCCCGCACTGCCCGGGCCAATTACCTTCAGTATTGTGCCAGTTGTCATGGCGAGGATCACGATCGTTTTGCAGCTCGTGCCTGGGTGTACGGGAATTCGCTCGACGAGGTTACGGCTACCCTGAAATATGGCAGGCCTGCGATTGGTATGCCCGAGTTTGGCCAGGCGATGTCCGATGCCGAAATCCGCGAACTGGCCGAATATACCATTCGTGAAGTGGCTCAGGTGCCCGATGTGATTCCCTCGTCGTTTAATGTTCAGGATACGGTTCGTTCGATGGATCTGAAGTGGATGCTGGAAGAGGTGGCTGGTGGGATGAATATCCCCTGGGGGATGGATTTTTTGCCCGATGGTACGATACTGGTAGCCGATAAAGGAGGGAAGTTGTATCAGGTGAAGAATGGACAACAAACCGAGATTACCGGTGTGCCGAAAGTGGTGGTCCGTGGCCAGGGCGGTTTGATGGAAGTGAGGGTACATCCCGAATATAAAAAGAACAAGACGATTTACCTCTCGTTTGCCGATGGACCTTCGGCCGATAAGATCAATACGACCATCGTACGCGGGGTACTCCACAAGGGGCAACTGACCGGGATTGAACCCATTTTTCACGCAACGCCCGATTCGAATAGCGGAGTGCATTTTGGATGCCGGATGGTTTTCGATAAAGATGGTTATTTGTTTTTCGGTATAGGCGAGCGGGGAGCCATGCACAATGCACAGGATCTCACCAACCACAGCGGGAAAATACACCGGATTCACGACGACGGGCGTATTCCTTCCGATAATCCTTTTGTAACCACTGCGGGAGCTATGCCGAGTATTTGGAGTTACGGACACCGCAATCCTCAGGGGTTGTATTACGAGCGGTCGACCGGAGTAATCTGGGAAAACGAGCATGGCCCCAAAGGAGGCGACGAGTTGAATATTATCCGGAAAGGGTTGAATTACGGATGGCCGGTGGTTAGTTTCGGCATCAACTACAACGGGACCATTATTACCAACGATACAGCCAAGGCTGGAATGGAGCCTCCGTTTCATTACTGGACGCCTTCCATTGGTCCCAGCAGCCTGACGCGTGTTACCGGCGATCGTTATCCGGCCTGGAAAGGCGATTTTCTGAGTGGTTCGCTGAGTTTTGAATACCTCGAACGTACGTTAATGAAAAACAACCGGGTGGTAGGCCGCGAACGACTGATGCCGAAAATCGGCCGTATTCGGAATGTGGTTCAGGGACCCGACGGATTTTTGTATATTGCGGTCGAACGGGTGGGGAAGGTATATAAACTGGTTCCGGTAAGGTAAGGGGATGTGGTGTACCGAATGCTCTGCTGCAGGTTGTAAGGTTGGTTGGCTTATCGTGTTGTTGCTGATGAGCTGGGTGGTGTCTCCGCAACAGTCCGGGGGGGTGCGCGATACGGTTCAACTGGACGAGGTGCAGGTTACGGCCGCCAGGTATCCTCGATCGCTCCGTTCGGTGGCTGCGCCCGTGCAGGTTGTTGGAGCGGGCCACATCCAAACGGTCATTTCCGGTGATTTGCCGGCCGTATTAGCTGCCGTTCCGGGGGTGCAGCTTCAAGCGGCAACCGCTCAGACCCTTAAATTAACCTTACGAGGCATCGGCTCGCGTAGTCAGTACGGCACCAACCGTACGCAGGTGTATCTCAACGATATCTCGCTTTCCGGAGGCGACGGATATTCGGTGTTCGACGATTTGGAATTATCGTTTATCGAACGGGCCGAGGTCGTAAAAGGATCTTATTCGGCCTGGTACGGTTCGGGTATGGGTGGGGCGGTACGTTTTGTCACCCGGGCTCCTCATCGTGGTTTCGAGCATAAACATACGAAGCTGATTGCAGAAACCGGAATTACGGCCGGCAGTTTTGGCCGGTTGAAGTTCACGGGCCTGGTGTCTGTGGGGCGCCCCTCGAATCAGCTTACTGCCGGAATCGCCCGGCTTAGCGGGGACGGATTTCGTGAAAACAGTGCCTACGCACGCACTTCCGGGTTGTTGACCGGCGGGCATAGCATACCCGTGCTTGGAAAATTAAGCTATCTTTTGCTGCTGAGCGATGTACATGCGTTTACACCCAGCTCGATCGATGAATCAACCTACCGTAGCAATCCTTCGGCGGCTGCTTCCAACTGGCTTTTGGCGAAAGGATTTAAGGAGTACCAACGGTTGGTGGCCGGTGTGAAACTGGAAACAGCTGTCGCACCGGATTGGTCGAACTCGCTGCTGGTGACTACGAAGACCTATGATCAGTTCGAATTAAGGCCATTTAATATTCTCGACGACCGGTCGCTAGGTTGGTCGATACAGGAATCGGTGCGTTATACCGGGCCGGGATTCACATCGGCTGCGGGTATTGAAGGATTTTTCGAACGATATAGCTGGCAAACCCGGGCGAATGAAACCGGTGTGGTATTGAATGAGGCGCAGGAGCTTCGCAGGTACCTCAATGCTTTTGTCAATCTGGAGTTCAGACCTGTTGAACCGCTTAGTGTGTCCATGGCCGTAAATGTTAATGTTACCAACTATCGGTTGCTTCACTCCTCCCGCAGGGACGATCGCGGAGCGTATATGCCGGCGCCTATCGTTTCACCTATGGCCGGAATGGTGTACCGGCTTTCCGATCGTGTTTCGTTGTATGGTTCGGCCGGACATGGTTTCTCAAATCCTACGGTGGAAGAAAGTCTGCGTTCGGACGGGTCGATGAATACTTCCTTACGGCCCGAAAAAGGTTGGACCTTCGACATTGGCTTTAAGTCCTGGCACCTCAATTCACGCCTGGCCCTGCAGGGATCGGTTTACGCTATCTTACTCAACGATTTACTGGTTATCAAACGGCCTGCGGAGGATGTTTTTTATGGCGATAATGCGGGCAGTTCGGTTTTGAGAGGAGTGGAAGGGATGATCTGTTACCGGCCGCTGTACTGGCTGAGCGGTTCGCTGAGCGTGTCGGCTTCGGATAATCGGTTTCGTGTTTTTGAGGATTCAGGAGCCGGTTTTTCCGGCAACCGGCTCCCGGGAATACCGGGCATGCAACTCTATTCCGGTCTTGTGGCCGACTTACCGTTGAAACTTCAATTACACCTGACTTATCGCAACACGGGTTCGCAGTTTGCCGACGATGCCAACCAGGTAAAGGTGGAAGGATGGCAAACGTTTGATGTAGGAGTGCGTTACGAACCGGAGGCTACGAAGCTTGTCCGGGTCAAAGCGCAACTGTGGGTATATAATGTATTCGACGAACAGTATGCCGGTATGGTATTGATCAATGCTCCTTCGTTCGCGGGGAGCGCTCCGCGGTATTACTATCCGGCCTTACCCCGGAATTGGGCGGCTTCCTTGCAGTTCTATTGGTAAACGTTTCGTTTCATCAATTTGTCATGCAATGATAAATGCTTCGTAATCTGCAGTGTATTTCTTTGCAAGGTAAAAAATGCATATGAAATACCGATTCTTATTCCTTCTTTTTATGACTTATCAATCCCTGCAAGCCATCGAACAACAACCTTTACGTGTGTTGAGCTGGAATATTTACCTGCTTCCGGTGCTGAGTTTGTTCAACGATAATCAATCACGGGCGAAAGCCATTGCCGATCAGATCGTTGAATCGAACTACGATGTAGTGGTGTTTCAGGAAGCCTTCAGCGCGACCAACCGCCGGCATATTGCCCGGAAAATCAAGGAAAAGTATCCCTTTCAGTACGGCCCGGTTAATCAGGGCAGGTCGCTTCATCGTACCAACAGCGGGTTGTGGGTGGTGAGCCGTATTCCGCTCACCATGCTCGGCAGTGTTCGGTTTACCGAGGCAACCGGTTTTGACGCAGTTGCACGGAAGGGCGCCGTGTTGTTTGAAGGGGTTTTTAATGGTAAAAAATTTCAGTTGGTTACCACTCATCTGCAAGCCGACGGCCGGGAAGGCATTCGGGAGCGGCAATTGGACGCCATCAACCGGCAATTGCTGGAGCAGTTTCACGAAGTTAATGTACCCCAGCTGATCTGTGGCGATTTTAATATCGATAAGAACGATTCGGAGACCTATGAAGGAATGTTGCGCTTGCTGAATGCTAAAGATGGAGATTTCAGCAGTGGATTAATATATTCGTACGACGAAAGGGGCAATACCTTGTTGCGCAAACCCGACGGACGAAAAAAACTGATTGATTATTTCCTGCTCCGGAACGATGAGCTCATTCACCGGATCGAACGGAAAATAAGGGCTTTTCAGCGGATGGTAGGGGAGGAATTGCACCATCTTTCCGATCATCATGCCCTGGAAGCCGAAATACACCTGTAAACTATGAAATGAAAACGCCAACTTCAGTTTGTTCTTATTGTACCATGGGTCTATAAAAGAAAACTGAGGTTGGCGTTTTTGCTTTGTAGGCAGTATCAGATGAAGATGTATTTCAAAATAAACAATACGGCCAGAATATACATGCCGATGCTTAATTTTTTGAAGTTTCCGGCCAACAGATTGATAAACACGAAACTCAATACGCCCAGGGTAATACCTTCGGCAATGCTATAGGTTAATGGCATGGCGACGATGGTTATAAATGCGGGAATAGTTTCCGAGAAATCGTTAAAATCAAGTTCGCGGATTGGCGACAACATATACAAACCGACCAGAATGAGTGCGGGCGCAGTAGCAGCGCCGGGGATCGCCAGGAATACGGGCGATAAAAACAGTGCCGCACCAAATGCAATGGCAGTAACCAAGGCGGTTAAGCCGGTACGGCCTCCTTCCGAAACCCCGGCAGCACTTTCGACATAAGTGGTTACCGTACTGGTACCCAGCATAGCTCCGGCTGTCGTTCCGATGGCATCAGCCATAAAGGCTTTCTTGGCATTGGGAATTTTACCGTTCTTGTCCAGCATCCCTGCTTTGGTCGACACGCCCACCAGTGTTCCCAGCGTATCGAAAATATCCACAAAAAGAAAGGTGAACACCACGATCATCATGTCGAACGTGAAAATCTCTTTCCATTCGAATTGGAAAAAAATAGGTTCAATCGAAGGAGGCACGCTTATAAACCCTTTCATTTGGGTAATTCCCAGCGGAATACCTATGAGGGTAGTAACCAGGATCCCGATCAGCAAATCGCCTTTTACCTTTTTAACCACTAAAACAGCGGTTATCACTAAGCCGATCAGTCCAAGCAGGGCATTTCCCGAAGTAATCTCACCCAATCCGACCAGTGTGGCATCATTATTTACCACAATACCGGCATTCTGCAGACCGATAAAAGCGATAAACAAGCCGATACCCGAACTGATGGCTGTACGGATCGATTTGGGAATAGCATCGACGATAGCTTCCCGCACATTAAATACCGTAAGAAAAATGAAAATAATTCCTTCGATAAGTACTGCGGTGAGCGCAAACTGCCAGCTATGCCCCATGCCCAGAACCACCGAAAATGCAAAAAATGCGTTCAGACCCATTCCGGGAGCCAGCGCAAAAGGCAACTTAGCCCAAAGCGCCATCACCAGCGTACCGATAATGGCGGCTATGGCAGTAGTGGTAAACAGGGCATTCTGGTCCATACCGGCAGCCGAAAGGATCGACGGATTTACAGCCAGAATATACGCCATGGTGAGGAAGGTCGTAATACCGGCAATCACCTCGGTACGCACGTTGGTACCGTTCTCTTTTAGTTTGAAGAATTTCTCGAGCATGATGGAGTGTATTAGAGGTTACATTTAACTGCCAGTGTAGGACAAGCTTTAAAGCCGGCAACCCCTGCAAAATTATAACCCAGTTCCACTTCTCCGCCCACCGAAAGGGTTTTGTTGAGGTTGTACCATAATTGAGGCTCGCTCAGGAACACATACTCAGTTCCCAGAAAACCGTTTTTTTCTCTCCAATAATCGGCAAAACCGGTAAACGATACCTTCCCTTTCAGCAGGTTCATGTACCATACGGCCGTCACCTGGAAATTGTGCGGGTCGGTATTGCCCTGGATATTCTTGTACATGGCCGAAAGCGACAAGCCTTTTGAAAAATCCTTGCTGTTCAGACTGTAGGTCGCCCCCAGCAGATAAGCATTGTTGATTTGAAAACTCGCTCCCGATTCGGCATGCAACCCGCCATTGTATTCGATGTGAGCCGAAAGCGGACCATCCCAGAATTTCAGTTCACGGGCAATCTCAAAATAGGCCTCGGTCGGACCCGCAGCGTTGTAATTCATATCCACGAAAAAGAAAGTGCTTCCTTTTGCATCGGGTTTGAAACGCTCGATGGTGGAGGTAAAATAATTCCTGCCTGCTCCCAGGTCATAATGCAACTGCAGATTGGTTTGTGCGTAAGCTATCGTGCTTACGGCCACTGCCATCAAAAAAACGAATTTTCTCATACAACAATATTTATTTAAAATTAAACATAAAGAAATTTCTATCTTCTGTTTCGCCAGGGTTTATCGCCATTGGTACGTTCGGAGGAACGACCCGACGAAGAAGGCCGGCGGTTGTTTTCACGTTCGTTGTAGGCTGGTTTTTTTCGCGATGATGAGCGTTCACGGCTCTTATAGGGCGATTCCTGTTTTTCCTGATAGCCGCTGCTTTCACGTGCTGCGGCTAAGGTGATTTCTTTTTGTTGGGCAAACGAATCGACCACTTTGTCGAGCTGATCGGCAAAGACGTCGAAGAAAGTGAATTTATTGGTCACTTCGATATCGCCTACGCTGATGGTTTTGTCGCCCACTATATCGTTGATAATGCCCAGCAATCGTTTGGGGTTGATTCCTTCCCGATTGCCCAGGTTGACTTTCAGACGAACCTTCTGCCCCCTGCGGAAGCGTTTGTCGCCCGAGTCTTCACGCCCGCCGCTCCGTCCGTCTCTTTCGTCGCGTTCCTTGCGCGGACCTCTGTCCTTTTCATGGTAATTGAGATCTTCCGAGTCTTTGTAATAGTCGAGGAAGCGATTGAATTCCAACGAAACAAACCGTTTGAGCAGCTCGGTTTTGTCGAGGTATTCGAGCTGTTTCATAATCTGAGTCATGTACGGAGCTATCTGTTCTTCGTTTACCTCCACGTTCTGCATTTTGTCGATCAGGTGGAACAGTTGCTTTTTACACACTTCCAGGCCATTGGGAATCTGTTGTTGCTCGAACTTCTTACCCAGCATCCGCTCGATATCCCTGATTTTGAATTTTTCTTTCGAATGGATGATCGACACCGATACGCCTTTTTTATTGGCCCGGCCTGTACGTCCGCTGCGATGGGTGTACACTTCTACATCGTCCGGAAGGTTGTAGTTGATCACATGAGTCAGATCGCTTACATCCAATCCGCGGGCGGCCACATCGGTGGCTACCAGTAATTGCAGGTTGCGGATACGGAATTTTTGCATCACCGTGTCGCGTTGAGCCTGCGAAAGGTCGCCGTGCAGTGCATCGGCATTGTATCCGTCGCGCATCAGGTGGTCGGCCACCTCCTTGGTCTCCTGGCGGGTACGGCAAAAAACAATCCCGTAAATATCCGGATTCAGGTCGACAATACGCTTGAGCACGAGGTAGCGTTGCTTGGCCTGAGAAACATAAAAGATATGCGACACGTTGTCCGATCCCGAGTTCCGGTTTCCAACCGTGATTTCGGTATATTCTTTCATGTATTTTTTAGCGATACGGGCAATTTCGGCAGGCATGGTAGCCGAGAATAAAGTAGTCCTGCGGCTGGCAGGCGTCGTAGCTAATATCGTTTCAATATCTTCTTTGAAACCCATATTGAGCATCTCGTCGGCTTCGTCGAGCACCAGGTAGCGGATGTTCTCCAGCCGTACTTTGCCCCGGTCGATAAGGTCGATCAGCCGTCCCGGCGTAGCCACAATAATTTGCGGGGTGTTGTCGAGCTGCTTCAGCTGCGTACGTATATCTTCACCTCCGTATACAGGTACCACACGGGTTTTGAGAAATTTCGAAAAGTTTTTCAGGTCGTTGGCGATCTGGATACAAAGTTCGCGGGTAGGAGAGAGTACCAGGGCCTGCACCTGTTTCTGGTACGGATCGATCATGTTCAGGATGGGTAATCCGAAGGCGGCCGTTTTTCCGGTTCCGGTTTGAGCCAGGGCTACCAGGTCGGCATCATTTTCAAGCATGAAAGGAATTACCTTTTCCTGCACAGGCATCGGGAACTCGAAACCGAGTTCATCGATTGCTGAAAGAATCTCTTCTCTCAGATTCAGTTCTTTAAAAGTCATGTAATTTGTTTTGGATTTGTACACGTTCTGGGCAATCCTCCGGCGATTTTTACTTTCGTCACTTAAACGTGTACCCCCCTCAGAAGCCATACTGCATAAGTTATAGCAGTGATAATCGGAATTTTACCCTTCCCGCGAATAATTATAATTTGCGGGTGCAAAGGTAATGAAACTTTTTGGATTCGCAATTTTTTCATTTCCGTGGTTTTTTTTGTACTTTTGTGCTCAATTTCCAAGAATCGGATAAAAATCTATAAATACTTATTAATAAATTATTTACGTATGAAACCAATGACTAAAAGTCCCCTGCAGATTGCCAGGGCTTCGTATCAGCCCAAATTACCCGCATCGCTCCGGGGAAATGTAGTACTCAAGGAAGGCGCTGCCACCGAATCGGTTGCCGACCAGGCCGACATTAAAGCGCTTTTTCCGAATACTTACGGTATGCCGGTAATCAGCTTTGAGCCGGGTACGAAAAAAGAGTATCCGGTGAAAAACGTAGGTGTAATACTTTCGGGCGGACAAGCCCCGGGTGGTCACAACGTTATCTGCGGAATTTTTGACGGATTGAAAGCATTGAACCCCGCCAATAAACTATACGGTTTCCTGGGTGGACCCAGCGGCCTGGTGGATCATAAATACATGGAACTTACCAAAGAGATTGTAGACGAGTATCGTAATACGGGTGGATTTGATATCATCGGTTCGGGCCGTACGAAGCTGGAAGAAGAAGAGCAGTACGAAAAAGGCGCCGAGATTTGTAATAAATTGAATATCCATGCTATCGTGATTATCGGTGGCGACGATTCGAATACGAACGCTTGTGTGCTGGCCGAATATTACCAGCAACACGGTAAGAATATTCAGGTTATCGGTTGTCCGAAAACCATCGATGGCGACCTGAAAAACGATTGGATCGAAACTTCGTTTGGGTTTGATACCGCTTGTAAAGTATATTCGGAGCTCATCGGTAACATTCAGCGCGATGCCAACTCAGCTAAAAAATATTGGCATTTTATCCGTCTGATGGGCCGGTCGGCATCGCATATCACCCTCGAATGTGGTTTGCAGAGCCAGCCCAATATTACCATTATTTCGGAAGAAGTAGAGGCTAAAAATATGACCTTGTCGGATGTGGTCGACGAGATTGTAAAGGTTATCGTACACCGTGCCGAGCACGGTCTTAATTTCGGTACCATTCTGATCCCCGAAGGGCTTATCGAGTTTATTCCGGCAATGAAAAAACTGATTTCGGAACTGAATGACCTGCTGGCTCACAACGACGATTTCAACGCGCTGGACACCGATGACGAAAAACGTCAGTACGTGAAAGGCTTGTTGACTCCCGAAAGTACACAGGTTTACCGCGATCTTCCTAAAGGGATTGCCCGTCAGCTGACCCTCGATCGCGATCCTCATGGAAATGTTCAGGTATCGTTGATCGAAACCGAGAAATTACTGATCGAAATGGTGGCTAAGCGATTGGCTATCAAAAAAGCTTCGGGCGAATACAAAGGAAAATTTGCCAGTATCAATCACTTCTTCGGTTACGAAGGACGTTGTGCGATTCCTTCGAATTTTGATGCCGATTATACTTATTCGCTCGGCTATACCGCCGCTGTACTGATTTCGGAAAACCGTACCGGTTACATGGCGTCCGTACGCAACCTTACATCGCCTGCTACCGATTGGATTGCCGGAGGTGTGCCTATCACCATGATGATGAACATGGAGCGCCGTCATGGTAAAATGAAGCCCGTAATTCAGAAAGCCCTGGTGAAGCTCGACGGTGCGCCGTTTAAGTTTTTTGCGGCCAACCGCGCCGCATGGGCCGACGAAAGTTTGAGCTATGTATATCCGGGTCCGATTCAGTATTACGGACCGAGCGAGGTGTGCGATTTAGCTACACGTACGCTGATGCTGGAAAAAGGACTTTAAGTGGTAAGCAGTGGTTAACGGTTGTTTTTCAGCTGTTAACCACTTATTAATAGACTGTCGACCCTTTGTAATGTCGGAAATTTCACTTCACCAACAGGCCCATGTAGCGATGCTGCATGAATTGTACGGGGCCATCGTCACGCGTACGAAAGCGGCGGAGACCATCCGCAGTTACGATGCCATGATCCGGATGGTAACTCCGTCGGATATAGTGGTATTTGTTCACGAACTGGTGCAACGCACGTCCGATATGGAGGCTGTAAGGATGGGCATCAACAAGTTGTTGAATGTAACCTACAAAGCCTTATCGGATTATCCGTATCATGTTCCGGCCGAAGGCACTTACTTTCATGTATGTATCCGCAACAATGCCGCCATGGTGAAACATATGGAAAGTATCAGGCCCGTACTGATGCAATTCAACAAAAATACGGAGGATGAAGTGTTGCGCAGCACCTTGGCCGGGCTGTGGAAGCAACTGAAGCCTTTTATGCAGTATTATGTGATCAAGGAGAATATTCTCTTCCCAATGGTCGAAAAGCAGATCGAGGCATTCCGGTGTATTTCGGTCATGTGGTCGTTTCACGATCAGATCCGTCGCGATCTCGACGCTATTATCACGTTTCTGGATTCGAAAGAGCAGGTGGATTTGAAACAGGTCAATCGCTGGGCGGGCGATTTGTTTTTCAATTTGTATGCGGTTAAATTCAGAGAAGAACGCATCCTGTTTCCGGTACTGGAGCAGAAAATCGATCCTTCTTTGATTGAAAACCTCTGGAATGAAAGTGTGGAACTCGGTTTTCCGTATTATAATCCTGAGAAGAAGGAAGCAGCCCTTGCCCCGGTTACAGAGGGAACCGGGTTGCACGATTTGAAAACAGGATTGCTCACCATCGAACAACTTATATTGATATTCAAGCATCTACCGGTCGACCTTACCTATGTGGATGAACACAATAAGGTCCGGTTTTTTTCCACACCGCCTCACCGGATATTTCCCCGGACGGTTGCGATCATAGGTCGTGATGTGAACAATTGCCATCCGCACGAAAGTGTTCATGTGGTGGAGAAGATTGTGGAGTCGTTTCGTAACGGAAGCCGCGATAAAGCCGATTTCTGGATTACTATGCGGGGTAAGAAGATTCTGATTCAGTATTTCGCAGTGCGCGACGATCGGGGTAATTACCGGGGCGTGCTCGAAGCGTCGCAGGAGATTTCGGAGATTCAGGCTCTACAGGGTGAAAAACGGATCCTTGACTGGGAGTGAGGCGGGAGCAGGGCGCTAAAAAGCAAGAGCCAGGGATCGGTACAGGATCCCTGGCTCTTGCTTTTTAGTTTTTGAATTCTGAAAAATCAATATCCCCACTTCAACCACACGGCACCCCAGGTGAATCCGGCGCCAAAAGCAGTAAGAATAATATTCTGATCTTTCTTGAAATCCTTTTCACGTTCCCATATGCAGATAGGAATGGTTGCGGCTGAAGTGTTGCCGTACTTTTCGATATTAATAATCACGCGACTGTAATCCACGCCGGTACGGGCCACTACTGCATCGATAATACGCAGGTTGGCCTGATGAGGAATCAGCCAGCTGATGTCTTCCGATTTCAAACCGTTTTTATCCATGATATCGCCCGAAGCATTGGCCATATTGGTTACAGCATGTTTGAACACATACTGTCCTTCCTGATAGACCGAATGTTCGCGTTTGTCGATGGTTTCGTGGCTGGCCGGATTTGCCGATCCTCCCGCTTTGAGCATCAGGTGTTTACCTCCCGATCCGTCGGTGAAAAGCAGCGAATCCATCACGCCGTATGCCTCTGTGGTGGGTTCCACCAGCACAACGCCGGCTCCATCGCCAAACAAGGGCGCAGTGGTTCGATCCTCATAATTGGTGATCGACGACATTTTCTCGGCACCAAATACAAGGATTTTCTTGTACCGGCCCGATTCAATAAAACTGGCGGCATTGGTCAGGGCAACGATGAAGCCCGAGCAAGCTGCCTGTATATCGAAACCTAATGCCCCTTTAATCCCCAGTTTCTCGGCAACAACAGCCGCGAGCGAAGGGAAAACATAATCGGGAGTAGTGGTTGCAACCAATATCAGATCGATTTCTTCGGGTTTGGTCGATACTTTTGAGAATAAATCCTCGGCAGCCTTAACGGCCATATAGGATGTTCCGGCTCCGGGTTCTTTCAGAATACGACGCTCCTTTATCCCCACCCGGGTGGTGATCCATTCATCACTGGTGTCCATCATCGTGCTGAGTTCCTGATTGTTCAGGATATACTCGGGCACGTATCCGCCAACGCCGGTGATTACTGCGTGAATTTTTGACATATTTTTAAACCGTAGCTAATTTTTCGATTGCTAATTTGCCTCTGTAGTAACCGCACTCTCCACATACGGTGTGGTAAATGTGTGCTGCGCCACAGTTGGGGCAAATAGACAAAGTAGGAGCTTCTGCTTTGTAATGAGTTCTTCTTTTCGCGGTTCTGGTGTTCGAATGTTTTCTCTTAGGATGTGCCATTTTATTACACTTTTTTAATTGTTATCAAAATTTATATTTTGCAGACTTTCCCATCTCGGGTCTATCGGCGTATCATCAGCAATTGTTTCATCATCGTCGTCGTCAAAATCGAACAGACCGCTATCGTCGGCTTCGTCCTTCTGACGGGTTATATGACGTTTCAGCTTGGTCACCATGCCTTTATTGCATTCTCCCGGGGCATGTACATGCTTGATCGGGATATTTAACACAATAAATTCGTACAGAAACCAGGCTATGTTGATGGCCCCTTCGGCCTCCGGAACCACGACAATCTCGTTCTCTTCCGACCAGCCGGCGCCAAATTTCACCTGCAATACATCCTCATGATGTATGGCCTGATCCATGTCGTCGAGACATCGATCGCAAGGAATCTGGATCGTACCGTCCAATACGAAGCTCAGTTCGTAAATACCGATTTTCTTCTTCACCGAAACCTTTGCCAGAACCTGCCCCTTTTTGACTTCAGGGCTGTCGATCTTGGCGAAATATTCGTCGTTCAGTTCAAATTGGTGATTCCGAACCTCGTCGTTGATATCTTTTAAAACAATATTGTATTGTCCGAATTTCGACATAGCTTTTTTGTTTTGTAAAAAACCGTGCAAAAGTACGAATAATTTAGTGAAAAAAAAAACGCTCCGCTCAAATATAGTCGCTATTGTCTTAAATTGCTTTAAGAATTATCCGGAAGGTGGTGCCGATATTCAATTCGGAACTCTTTACAAATATTTTCCCTTCGTGGTATTCTTCTACTATTCGCTTGGCCAGCGATAATCCAAGTCCCCACCCGCGACTTTTGGTGGTGAATCCCGGATTAAAGATGGTTTTGAATTTTTTTCTTTCGATCCCTTTACCGGTATCCTTTACATCGATATAGCATTCCTTGTCGTTTTTGGAAATATTGATGTATATTTTCCCGCTTCCGTCCATCGCATCAATGGCGTTTTTACACAGGTTTTCGATTACCCATTCAAAAAGCGGTACGTTCAGTTTAATAAAAATATGGTTTTTGTCGGGAAAATGGCATTGTATTTTCACCTTGTCGGAAGTCCGGTTGGTGATGTAATTCACGGCAGTCAGCACGGTTTCGTTCAAGCTCACCAGCTGAAGATCGGGCACGGAGCCTATTTTTGAAAAGCGTTCGGCAATAATACGTAAGCGGCTGACATCTTTCGACATTTCGAAAATCATTTTATCCTCCGGATGGCGCATCTGCAGCATGTCGACCCAGGCCAGCAGCGACGAAATAGGCGTACCCAGCTGATGTGCCGTTTCTTTCGATAAGCCTACCCAAACCCGGTTCTGTTCCGCCTTTTTACTACTTGAGAATGCAAAGTAGGCAATCAGCATAAAAATAAAAATAATTCCGAGCTGTACATAGGGAAAATAATAGAGCTGTTTTAAAAGCGACGATTCATCGTAATACAAATACTGCGTCGTGTCGCCGAGTTTAACTTCGATGGCCGGGTTTTTATATTTGAGACGCGAAATCTCCTGACGGTAAAAATCGGCGACATTGTTTTCGGGTTCCTTTATATTCTTCGACGACAAAACCAGTCCGTTCTCGTCGGCCAGAATTACCGGAATGGTTTTATTGCCTTCAATAATGGAAATGATAAACTCGAGATCGGTATTTTCATCGGCAAGTATCGACTGACGGGTGGCTTCGGCCCATATTTCAATTTTTTTATGTTCTTCGGCCGCCAGCGATTTTGCCAGTTTGTTGCTGAAAAAGGTGGAAATTATAACGATGGCAGCACCTGTCAGTACAAGTATTATTTTTACCGACTGGGGCAGGCCCGAGGTGTTTTTAAAGCTGATGCGCATAGGTTGAGATGAATCTAATCCGGCCCAAAGATATAAAAAAAATGATGTATCTTTGCAAAATAATTCTCAACTAAATTTTTCGTTATGATGCATAAATCCGGCTTTGTAAACATAGTAGGAAATCCGAACGTAGGAAAATCGACTTTGATGAACGCGCTGGTAGGTGAGCGTATCTCGATTATCACGCAGAAAGCACAAACAACCCGCCACCGGATTATGGGAATCGTAAACGGCGACGATTATCAGATTGTTTATTCCGATACTCCGGGGGTATTGAAACCGAATTACCGTCTGCAGGAGTCGATGCGTAAATTTTCCAACTCGGCACTTACCGATGCCGATGTACTGTTGTACGTAACCGATGTATACGATTCGAATGAAAAAAACGGCGATTTTATTGAGAAAGTGAGTTTGAATCCGGCCGCCCTGGTGCTGGTTATTAATAAGATCGATCTGATCGATCAGCCCAGGCTCGAAGCCCTGGTCGACAAATGGAAGGAGCTGTTGCCCCGCGCCGAAATCTTTCCGGTATCGGCCCGGGAGAAGTTTAATATCGAACCGCTTTTCAAACGCATCCAGGATTTGCTGCCCGAATCGCCGCCTTTTTTCGATAAAGATCAGCTTACCGATAAACCGGCCCGTTTCTTTGTAAATGAAATTATACGTGAAAAAATTCTCCTCAATTACGATAAGGAAATTCCTTATGCCGTTGAAGTGGAAGTTGAACAATTTAAGGAAGAAGAGAAGCTGATCCGAATCAATGCGGTTATCTATGCCGAACGCGACTCGCAAAAAGGAATTATCATCGGCCATGGCGGTAAATCGCTCAAAAAAGTCGGTTCGGAGGCGCGTAAGGACCTGGAAGCTTTTTTTGAAAAGAAAATCTTTCTCGAATTGTTCGTAAAAGTTGAAAAAGACTGGCGGAATAAGGATACCAAACTCCGTAACTTCGGTTACCAGCTCGATTAGTCGCAGGCTTGCTGCCCTCCGGTTGCCTGTCGAATGGCTTTCCGGACCACGGCCGGCTCGAATCCCCGGCCTGCCAGGAACCGGAACAATTTACCGTCGCGTTCGTAATGATCGCTATAGTGGAGCTTGTTGAGTTTGGCCACTGCCAGTTCCGTGGCTTTTGCGAGGTACGAATCGTCATCCAGACTGCGCAATGCTTCTTCTGTTACGCCGGTTTGGATTCCTTTCCGTTGCAACTCCATGCGTATCCGCACTTTCCCCCATTTATTGTACCTGAATTTATCGTGTGCAAATGCCAGTGCATAACGCTGTTCGTTGAGGTAGTTTTCCTGTTCGAGGTAGGTAAGGATCAAGTCCTGTTGCTCCGGCTCAATTCCCCATTTCATCAGTTTGCCGGTCACGTCCAGCCGGCAATGTTCGGCTTGCGAACAATAGGCTGCCGCACGGTGCAAAGCTTCTTCGTAAGTCATATGTAACGTTTTTTTTCCAAAAGTACATATTTGGAGGGATATTCAAGTGCATTCAAGCAGGCATGATCTGTGTAAAAAAGTTAAATATAGCCCTCCGGAAGTGAAAAAGATTGTGGGAATGTTTGATTTCTGTAATTTTATCCGGTCTATTCCGGAATACTATATTCCACCATTATGCATGCATTCTTCCTTTTAGTATTTCTTTGGATTGCTCCGGGTGTTTTAGCTCAGCCAGCCACCGATACTGTAGCATCGTCCTCTTTGCCGGCTCTGCATTTCAACGGACAGCTGGCGGCTTGGTCGGGGGTGCAGGCGGCGGCTGTTCCCGTGTGGATGGCCGGCGGCCGTTTCGTGCCGACGCTTACAGGCAGCAGCAAGCCCGGCGGCAGGGCGGTCTGGGACATGGAAACGTCGCTGAATATCAACGGAAGTCTGGGGTGGAGTCGCGATTCGCTTGCAAGCTATACAGGAAGGATAAAGCCTTACCGGATTTGGATCCGTTATTCGACTTCCCGCTTTGAGCTCAGGGCCGGCTTACAGAAGATGAATTTTGGCGCCGCCAAAATGTTGCGACCACTTATGTGGTTCGACGGAATGGATATCCGGGACCCTCTTCAGCTTACCGATGGTGTGTATGGATTGCTGAGCCGGTATTATTTTGCCGGCAACGCCACCCTGTGGGCCTGGGCGTTGGCCGGTAATCATCGTCCGAAGGGTTACGAATGGGTGGGCACCGCCCGCCTGAAGCCGGAGCTGGGCGGCCGTGTACAGTTGCCTGCGGGGCCTGGCGAAGTGGGGATTAGTTATCACTATCGGGAAGCTGATCCTCGTAACTCACTGATAGCAGGCGCTGCTCAGTATACCCGGTCGTCGCTTGCCGAAAACCGGATGGGTTTCGATGGCAAGTGGGATGTAGGGGTAGGATTGTGGGTGGAAGGCAGTTTGACTGCATTGGAAAAGGATCGGCAGCTGCTTTTACCGACCCGTACCGATATGTTGAATCTGGGGATGGATTACACCTTCCCGCTGGGCAATGGCTTGGGGCTCACCCTTGAATATTTCCGTTACCATGCCGGCGACCGGTTCTTCACGGGGGGCGCGGGCGCGAACGTACTGGCTTCTATGGCGAGTTATCCTTTGAGCCTGATCGATAATGTGTCGGTAATGACGTTTTGTATTCCTTCGCCCGGACGTACATTATGGATGAATTACCTGAGTTGGAGCCGTACGTACGACCAATTGTCGGTGTATCTGATCGGATTCATCAGCCCGGAGGATATTGCGTTGCCGGTGATGGCATTGCAGCGTGGATCGAATGGGTTTGCAGGTAAGGGTATTCAACTGATGTTAAGTTATAATTTTTAAACTATACTATAATGAAATCAATCGTGGAGGTACAGCAGCTGATCAAGAAGTTTCCGGTCGGGAATGGATTTTTCACGGCTTTAAATGAAGTTAACCTGTCGTTTGCCGAAGGCGAATTTGCCGGGTTGGTAGGGCCGAGTGGTTCGGGTAAAACCACTTTGCTGAATATCATTGGTTCGCTGGATGTACCTTCGGAGGGCGAAGTGCTGGTGATGGGGCATCCGGTGGGGAAACTGACGGCTGCACAGGCGGCGCTGCTTCGAAAACAGCAATTGGGTTTTATTTTTCAGAGCTACAATCTGTTGCCGGTATACACGGTGTACGAAAATGTCGAATTTCCCTTGTTGTTACTCGATTTACCGGCTTCCGAACGTAAACAGCGAGTGCTGGAGACGCTCGAGTGGGTGGGGTTGACCGATAAGGTGAAGTCGCGTCCGGCAGCGTTATCGGGTGGTGAGTGCCAGCGCGTGGCCATTGCCCGTGCTATGGTGAAACGGCCTGCCCTGGTGCTGGCCGACGAACCTACAGCAAACCTCGATTCGGAGAATTCGCATCGTATACTCCAAACCATGTTGAAACTGAATGAGGAGCTGAAAACCAGTTTTGTTTTTGCCACCCACGACGAAAAAGTAATTTCCTACCTCCGGCGGATTATCCGCTTGCAGGATGGAAAAGTTGTTGCGGATGAGTTAGTCAACCTTTAACGGCGTATCATCATGTTATTATTTAAAACAGCATTACAAAGTTTGATCGGCAATGGGCTGAAAACCTGGCTCACTGTTTTCGTGCTTTCGCTGGCTATCGTCATGATTATCATTATGCAGGGAATTCTGCATGGATGGAGCCGGCAGGCTATCGACGACGCGCAGCGTTGGGAATTGGCCGATGGGCAATATTGGTGCGGGGGTTACGATCCCTGGGATCCTTTTTCGCTGGATTCGGCTACTGCAAGTATTCCTGAGCCTTTGGCGCGGCAGGTAGAGCAGGGGTTGCTGGAACCGGTTTTGATTACCCAGGCAACGGTTTATCCCGAGGGCCGGATGCAGGGGGTGATGTTGCGCGGCATCCGTCCCGGCCAGCAGCTACTTGAGATTCCAACAGCGGTGCTTCGGGGCGATAGTATGGGGCCGGTGCCGGTTGTAGTGGGCGCATTCATGGCCAGGCAGCTGAAAGTGAAACTCAACGATGAGATGATTTTACGTTGGCGTGATAAGAACGGTGCTTTCGAAGCGGTGGATATTCGTATCGCGGGGGTGTTTAAAACGGCCGTGCCGTCGATCGATAATGGGGTGTTGTGGATAGGGCTGGAGAATTTACAGGCGATGACGATGCGCCAGGGCGAAGCGAATATTTTAGTCAAGTCGGAAGCGGCCGAAGTTATCGAGGTGGAGGGCTGGACGTTTAAAACCGTCGACAAGCTGATGGAAGCAACCTTGTTGCTGGTAAAAACCAAATCGGCAGGCACCAGCGTGTTCTACGTGATTTTTTTGTTACTGGCTATGTTGGCGATTTTCGATACGCAAACGCTGGCGATTTTCCGCCGGCAGCGCGAAATAGGAACCATGGTGGCACTGGGGATGACCCGCGGTCAGGTGGTAAAGCATTTTACGATCGAAGGTTCTCTGTATGCCTTGCTGGCCATTGTGGTAGGTGCAGTGTGGGGAACGCCGCTGATCTGGTACTTGTCCGCAGTAGGGATTTCCTTTCCCATGGAAGCGGCGGAATTCGGAGTGCCCATGGCCGATGTGATGTATGCAGCGGTGACTCCGGGGCTGGTGCTGGGCACGGTGTTGTTTGTGTTTGTCGTGACCGCTATAGTGAGTTATCTTCCGGCGCGTAAAATTGCCACGATGAATCCTACCGAAGCCATCCGGGGGAAAATACTGTAACATGCTTAAAAAACGGATACAATGATACGATTTTTATTCAAAGGTTTACTCCGCGATAAAAGCAGGAGTTTGCTGCCGGTAATAGTGGTGGCTGTAGGGGTGATGATGACGGTTTTTCTGCATGCTTATCTGGAAGGAATTCTGAACGATAGTATTGAAGAGTCGGCCCGTCTCAGCTCGGGCCATGTAAAGATTACGACCCTCGGATATCACGAAAACAGTTCGCAACGTCCCAATGAATATGCGGTGACGGCGGTGGACCGGCTTCTGGAGGCATTGAAACACGATTTTCCGGATCTTCAGTGGTCGGAGCGTATTTTGTTCGGAGGGTTGCTCGATGCGCCCGACGGGGAAGGGTATACGCGCTCGCAGGGTAATGTTGCCGGGGCCGGCATTCGTCTGATCGGATCGGACGAAGAAATCGAGCGGATGGATCTTCGTGCCAGGTTGTTTGCGGGCCGGTTTCCTGAACACCGGGGCGAAGTGCTTATTTCAAACGAATTGTTCAAAAAGATGAAGTTGAGGCTGGGCGATGAGGTGACGCTGATCAGTTCTTCGATGTACGGCGATATGGCCATGTATAATTTCACCGTGTGCGGTACCTTGCATTTTGGAATTGCTGCGCTCGACAAGGGAATGGTGTATGCCGATATCGAGGATGTGCGTAATGCGTTGTATATGGACGATGCGGCTGGTGAAATTCTCGGTTTCTTCCCGGGGAATTACGACGAAAAAAGAGCATTGCAGCTGCAGGAGGCATTTGCTCCTGATGGTTCCGGCGATGAGTTTTCGTTGGTGCTCACCCCCATGAGCAAGGCCAGCGGCATGGATTTTCTGATTCTTTATTCCAGGTATGCCGGGTTCATTATCATCTTTATATTTGTTTTCGCGATGTCGATCGTATTGTGGAACGCCGGTTTATTGGGTGGTTTGCGCCGTTATGGAGAGTTTGGATTGCGCCTGGCCATCGGTGAAAGTAAACGCGAAGCCTACGGATCGCTGGTGGGCGAAGCGGTGCTGATCGGGTTGGTAGGTTCCGTGGCCGGGACTGCCATCGGATTGGTGTTTGCTTATTTGATGCAGGAATTCGGGCTGAATGCCGGCGATATGATCAAGGATTCTACGCTCATGTTGCCCACGGTGTTTCGTGCACAAATTACGCCGATGACGTATGTTATCGGATTTATTCCCGGAGTATTGTCGACGGTTATCGGGGCCATGCTGGCTGGAATCGGCATTTATAAACGGCAAACGGCGCAATTATTCAAGGAACTCACCTGAACACGACAGTGTACCGGAATGCCTGGCTGTTGTGTCGTCGTGCCACTAACACTATTCGTTGATGTCGTCAACTGCTAAAAAATAACTTTATGATTCAGAAATTTGTTATCCTGATGCTGGCAACAACTTCCCTGTTGCCGGCGCAAAACTTCCCCGCCGGAAAATCCATCCTCGAGAAAGTGGATCAGAATATGTCGGCCCGTACCCGTATTTCGGTGTCGCGCATGGAAATAACCATGGCCCGTGGGAGCCGTACTATCGAGGCTAAATCGTGGTCGGAGGGCGATAAGAATGCTTTTACCGAGTACCTGGCGCCAGCCCGTGAGAAAGGCACCAAAATGCTGAAAACAGACCGGCAATTGTGGATTTACTCACCGGCCACCGACCGTGTGATTCAGATTTCGGGTCATATGTTACGCCAGTCGGTAATGGGTAGCGACCTGTCGTACGAAGATATGATGAACGATACGCCTCTGCTGGAGCAATACTCGGCCATAGTAGACGCTGCGGAAACGATCGGAGGCAGGTCGTGCTGGGTAGTCACCCTCACTGCGCTGGCGCCCGATGTAAGCTATCATCAGCAGAAAATGTGGATCGACCAGGAGCGGAATGTGCCTCTGAAGATCGAGATGTATGCCCGTGGAGGGAAGTTGCTTAAAAAAATCGAGTTATCCGATGTAAAAAGGGTGCAGGGACGGTGGTTTCCCATGAGCATGCTTTACAAGGATATGCTGAAAAAAGGCGAAGGTACCCGCATGACCTTCCTCGACCTGCAGCTGGATACAGCCCTGCCGGCCGGAATATTCACGAAGGCCTCGTTGAAATAACCGGTTACAACAAAGGCAACTCGCTGCTGCAGAGTTGCCTTTGTATATAGATTACGCAAATGCGAGGATTAAAATCTGCGCCATGATGACTCGCAGGAACATCGTGAGCGGATAGACGGTGGAATAGGCTACAGCCGGGGCATCGTTGCCTGCCGTTTGATTGGCATAGGCCAGCGCCGGAGGGTCGGTAGTACTTCCGGCCAGCAATCCCATCAAGGTAAAATAATTCAATTTAAGCGCTTTCCGCCCGATAATCCCTGCTATCAGTAAGGGTATCATGGTGATAACCACGCCGCTGGCTACCCACAGTAAGCCATCGCCATGAATTACCGTATTCATAAAATTACCCCCTGCCGAAATGCCGACGCTGGCCAGGAAGAGGGTGATTCCGATTTCGCGGAGCAGCAGGTTGGCGCTTTGAGTAGTGTAGGTAATGAGCCGCAGTTTGAATCCGAACCGGCCCAGCAAAATGGCTACCACCAATGGTCCTCCGGCCAGACCGAGCTTTACCGGCATCGGCATGCCGGGGACAAAAAACGGGATACTTCCGATCACTATTCCTAAGAAAATTCCTACATAAAGGGTAATAAGATGCGGCTCGTTCAGCCGTTTGAGCGTATTGCCCAGCACTTCTTCAATCCGTTTAATGGAGTCGGGCGAACCCACCACTACCACACGGTCGCCCACCTGCAGCACGAGATCGTCTTTCGCCAGCAGGTCGAAGCCCGACCGGATGATGCGGGTACAGTTTACGTTCAGTGCACGTAACTTCAGCGATCCCAGTGTTTTTCCGTTTATCACGTCGCGGGTGATCACGATCCGGCGCGAAATCATCATTTCTTCCGATTCTTTCCAGTCGTGTTCGGTGACCTCGCCGAGCAGCTCTTTTACCGCATCAGCATCGGCATCGTTCACTGCCAGCAATACGATATCGTTGTTGTGTAATACCGTCACCCCTTTGGGGATCGAATATACATTGTTGGTAAATAAGCGGGAAATGACAAACTGTCTTCCAATCAGGTTCCGGATCTGCGAAATGGTTTTTCCGTGAATTGCTTTCGAACTGATCCGCAATGTAATGAGCTGAGTTCCATCTTGCAGCGTTTCTTGCCGGCGAATAGCTTCTTCTTCTTTGTCCAGTTTTATCTTGAAGAAAACACGGATTGCTATCAACGATACGATAATGCCGGTTACCCCCAGCGGATAGGCAACTGCGTAGCCCAGAGCAATCTGAGGGATCTCGGCTATTTGCCCGGCATCGTGTAGCTGGCGTAAAGCTTCCTGGGCGGCTCCGAGTCCCGGAGTATTGGTGACGGCGCCCGATAAAATCCCTACAAACATCGGCATGGGAATTCGTCCGGCAAAGGCGAAATACAAGGCGATGGTCACACCTACTCCCAGCAACACCACGGTGGCAGCCAGTAAATTCATCTGCATGCCGCCCTTTTTGAACGACGAAAAGAAACCGGGGCCCACCTGTAGCCCGATGGAGTAAATAAAAAGGATTAAACCGAATTCGCGGAGAAAATGCATAAGCTCGTGGTTGGCATCAAAACCAAAATGACCGGCAAAAATCCCCACAAACAACACAAAAGTAACCCCCAGCGAAACACCGAAAAACTTAATTTTACCCAACATTACGCCTATTGCAATCACAAAAGCGTACAAAAGAATAGTATGTGCTATACCATCTTCAAAAATTAATGAACGCAACCAATCTAATTCCATACTGTAAATATTTGATTATCTGAATACTAAATCAATAAAAGAAGATAATCGGTACGAGCTGCAAAGGTACAACGAATAATTTTCAAAACAAAAGTGAATAAGCCTGAAACTGGTAATTTTTTGAAACGGCAAAAAAAGACTATTTTTGCAAGCTATATTATTAGTTCATTTCTCCATGGAAAGTAAGAAAAAAGTTCTCTTTATCGATCGCGACGGAACCATTATTGTTGAACCTTCGGTCACCTATCAGGTCGATACCCTCGATCAGCTGGAGTTTTTGCCGGGGGTGATCCGTAATTTGTATTTTATTCGTACCAAAACCAATTTCGAATGGGCCATGGTCACCAATCAGGACGGGTTGGGTACGGCGGTGTATCCCCAGGAGAATTTTGATGCGGTACAGGGGAAGATGCTTCAGATTCTGGAAGGTGAAGGTGTCGCCTTCGACCGGATTTTTATCGATACATCTTTTCCCGAAGAAGGATTGCCAACCCGTAAGCCGGCGACAGGGCTTCTTACCCGTTATTTTTCGGAGGAATACGATTTGGCGGCTTCATTTGTGATCGGCGACCGCATTACCGATGTGGAGTTGGCAAAGAACCTGGGATGTAAGGCCATTTTTATCAACGATTCGTCCGGCCTGCTGAACGCCAGCGGGCTGAGTGCGTATTGTGCGCTGCAAACCACCTCGTGGGATGCGATCGCCGCCTTTTTATTTGCCGGCGAACGCACGGCTACCATTCGGCGTACTACGAAAGAAACCGATATTTATGTTCACCTTAATTTGGATGGCAGCGGAGTAGCCAGGATCGATACCGGTCTGAAGTTTTTCGATCACATGCTCGAGCAAATCGGTCGTCACGCGGGTTGCGACCTCACCATTCAGGTGAAAGGCGACCTGGAAGTCGATGAGCATCATACCATCGAGGATACGGCGCTTGCCCTGGGCGCTGCGCTAAAGCAGGCGATTGGCGATAAACGAGGGATCGAACGCTACGGATACGCCTTGCCGATGGACGATTCGCTCTGTTCGGCCGTGCTCGATTTTGGAGGCCGTCCGTGGCTGGTGTACGATGCCGCGTTTAAACGCGAATACGTAGGCGACCTGCCCACCGAAATGATTCTGCACTTTTTCAAATCGCTGAGCGATGCCGCTCTGATGAACTTAAATATCAAGGCCGAAGGAGATAACGAGCATCATAAAATCGAAGGCATGTTCAAAGCCCTGGCAAAAGCTATAAAAATGGCCGTGAAACGCGATATCTATCAGTTTGAATTGCCTTCGACAAAAGGCGTACTTTAAATACGGATCGGGTTATGATGAGATTTTTCAGGTTCATGGCAGTGGTTTCGTACCGGATGTGCTTTGTGGTTGCTATGCTGGTGGTTCAAGTAGCCAACGCCCAGTCCGGCGGCGACCGGCCCAGGTTGGTGGTAGGTATCATGGTCGATGGACTTCAGCACACTCACCTTCAGCAACTGTGGACCCGGTTCAATGCTAATGGATTCAGGCGACTGGTCTCGGCCGGAGTGTCGTTCAGCGATATGACTTCCAATACCGCTTCGTACGGCAATGCAGCCGATTTAGCCACTTTTTTTTCCGGTACGGTACCTTATTATCACGGTATTACAGGCGATAGGGTGTGGCATCCGTCGACCAATGAAGTAAGTTCTGTGTTTCAGGATAAAACGCAGACCGGAATACAATCGCACCTGCAGCTTTCGGCCCGTGCGCTGGAGGCATCCACCTGGGTCGATGAATTGATGATGGCCGGCCGTACACGTTCCAAATCGTTTGTCGTGGCAATTAATGCCGAGGATGCGATAGCGATGGGCGGACATGCGGCAACCGGGGCGGTCTGGCTCGACGAGGTTCATTTACGGTGGGGCAGTACCGATTATTATTCGGGAGGAATGCCCTGGCAGGCCGCCCAGATGAATTCGGCTAATGAGGTAAAAGAAACGGCCGACCGCAACTGGCAGGCATTGTTTTTCCCGCGGACCTATCTGGCAGCCTTATCGGAACCCAACCTGAAAGATTTTAATTATAAGCCTTCGGATAAGCAAAAGGGTTCAGGGTCGGCCTCGATACTTAAAACCACACCCATGGCCAATACCCTGGTGGCCGATCTGGCGGCGAAATTACTGAAGGAGCATGAACTGGGGAAGGATATGCATACCGATGCATTGTTGCTTCAGTTTACGGTTCGCACGCCGGGAGGGGAGACCTCGTCGTTGAATTCGATGGAGAAAGAGGATATGTACCTGCGGCTCGACAATGCCGTTCAGGAACTGATAGCGAATGCCGAGACGGCCGCCGGTGCAGGAAATGTACTGTTTGTTCTTTACGGTTCGCAAACCGACACGCATACCCCTGCCGACCTTCAACGGTTCAACTTTCATGCAGGATATTACAACTCCTTCCGATCGATGGCCTTGCTGAATTCGTACCTGATGGCGATCTACGGTCAGGAGAAATGGGTGAAAAGGTATTATGGACGGCATATTTACCTGAATCGCGAATTGATTGAAGAAAAAGGACACGATTTTCGGAAGTTCCAACAGCTGGTAGCCGACTTTGTATCCGAATTTGAAGGGGTTCAAAATGCCTGGCCTCTTTATCAGTTGCTTCAATTGCCGGTACATCCCGATACTGAGATGGCGCGCTTACGCAATTCGGTTCATCGTAAAACAGCGGGCGATGTCGTTATTTTGTTAAAACCGGGGTGGTTGGAAACCGATGACCAAAATCGCCCGGTGGGAGAATCGGGTTCGTTGAATACGCGTTTCCCTGTTTATATTTCGGGATGGAAAATTGCTCCACAGCTTATCCGCGAATCGCGAAAAGTGACCGATATTGCACCGACCCTGTCGGGGCTGTTGCAATTGCCGGCTCCCAATGCTTCGATTGGTAAAGAAATTGTCATTCAACTTAATGAATAATGAACTATAATTTTGATGAAATTATCGACCGTAAAGGTACCGATGCTGTAAAGCTCGAACGATGCAAAGCTTTATTTGGAACCGAGGACGTGCTTCCCTTATGGGTGGCCGATATGGATTTCAGGACCCCGGATTTTATTCTCGATACCATCCGTAAGCGTCTCGATCATCCCATTTTGGGGTATTCGGTGCCGCCCGAAGGATTTAACGATGCCTTCGTGAAATGGGTACGCGATCATCACCGATGGCCTGTAAGTGCGTCGCAGGTGGGTTTCGTGCCGGGCATTGTTCCGGCATTGTCGTTTGCCGTGCAATGTTTTAGCGAGCCGGGCGATGAGGTGATGATCCAGCCACCGGTGTATTACCCGTTTTTTAATGTGATTCGTAACAACAACCGGGTGGTTGTAACCAATCCCTTGCGGGAAGCCGGTGGAAAGTTCGCAATGGATTTTGACGATCTAGAATCGAAAATTACGGAAAAAACCAGGCTGTTTATACTCTGTAATCCGCATAATCCCGGGGGGAAAGTGTGGACGCCGGAGACCCTACGCCGCCTCGATGAGATTTGTACCCGTCGCAATATTCTGGTTGTCTCCGACGAGGTGCATGCCGATATGGTATTAAACGGATACCGTCACACGCCTTATGCTACGGTTTCGGATACGGCAGCGAAAGGTTCGGTAACCTTTATGGCTCCGACCAAGGTGTTCAATATGCCGGGTATTGTTTCTTCGTCGTATATCATTCCCGATGGGGCTTTAAGAGCACGTTTTGCTCATTTCCTGGAAGCTGCCGAAATGAATACGGGTAACTTGTTTGCTTACCTGACCACAGTGGCCTGTTACGAACAGGGTGAAGAATGGCGGGTTGCCATGCTCGAGTATGTTCAGGGGAATATCCGGTACGTGATCGATTATCTTGCCGGACATCTTCCGCAGATTCGTCCGATGGAGCCCGAAGCATCCTTCCTTTTATGGCTCGATTGTAGTGCGTTGGGAATGGATACGGACACCTTGCATCGGTTTTTTGCTCTGAAAGCAGGATTAGGACTGAACAAGGGAACTGTGTTCGGCGAAGGTGGCGAATATCATTTGCGACTGAATGTTGCTTGTCCGCGGGCAGTGCTGGTACGGGCGATGCAGCAACTCAGCGCAGCTGTTGCAGAATTATAAAGCCCGGATAAGTTATGAAAGTCAGAATTGAAGCATCCTGGGAAAGCGTATTGCAACCCGAATTTGATCAGCCCTATTTTAAAGAACTGACCGATTTCGTACGCGCCGAATATGCTGCAAAAACCATCTATCCGCCTGCTCCCCTTATTTTTAATGCATTCGATCGGTGCCCGTTTCACCAGGTAAAAGTGGTGATTATAGGGCAGGATCCGTATCATGGACCGGGTCAGGCGCATGGGTTGTGTTTTTCTGTACCACCCGGAGTCGAGGTTCCTCCTTCATTGGTGAATATCTACAAGGAGCTCGAACGCGATTTGGGTATTCCTCCGTCGACTAGCGGCGATTTGACATCGTGGGCAAAACAAGGGGTGTTGTTGCTTAACGCCACCCTAACCGTCGAAGCCCATAAAGCCGGTTCGCATCAAAATAAAGGTTGGGAGCTGTTTACGGATGGAGTAATTCACCGCCTGGCCGAGGAACGCCGTAATTTGGTGTTTATGTTGTGGGGGTCGTATGCACAACGGAAAGGCGCTTTTATCCCGGGTGATAAACACCTGGTGCTGAAGTCGGTACATCCTTCGCCTTTGTCGGCCTACCGCGGATTTATAGGATGCGGACATTTTTCGCAGACCAATCGGTACCTCGTGCAACAAGGCCGTACACCCATCGAATGGAAATTATAACATACTAAAAATTAATTACAAAACAACCGTGGCATTACAAGAATCGATTGAAAAACAGGGTAATTTCCTGTTTCGTTACCGCAGTTTTCTGCCTTTGTTAATACTTGCAGCAGGTATCGCTGTTTTTTATTACGATCTCCGGAATGGAGTTCATACCAACGAGGTAATTTACCGCCGGATAGAGTATATATCGCTGATAGTAAGTTTTTTTGGTTTGGCGATCAGGATTATTGCCGTAGGCCATACGCCGGCCAATACTTCGGGCCGTAATACCAAGGAGCAGTTGGCCGATGAAGTGAATACCACCGGCATTTATTCTACGGTCCGGCATCCGCTCTACCTGGGTAATTTCTTTATGTGGCTGGGTGCCGTATTGCTGATCGCCAATACTTGGTTTACCCTTGTATTTGTATTGGCGTATTGGATTTATTACGAGCGGATTATGTATGCCGAAGAACAGTTCCTGCGACGGAAATTCGGAGAGAAATACACCGCATGGGCCCATCGTACTCCGGCTTTTGTGCCGGCTTTGCGTAATAAAACGAAATCAATTTACCCGTTCAGTATCAAAAAAGTGCTTAAAAAGGAAAAAAACGGGGTGTTGGCTATTTTTGTCTTGCTGTTGTTGTTCCACAATCTTCGTTTATCGGTTACGAGCGGCCTGTGGAGCATTCGGCTGGACTGGGTTTTCTGGGCCACGCTTGCTTCGGGCGTTCTTTACCTGGTGCTGAAGCTTGTCAAGAGACAAACCAACTGGCTGGACGAAAAAGGACGGTAAAAGTAGTGGTTAACAGGGTACCCTGTTAACCACTACTTTTACCGTTAAAAACGTACTTCGCATTTTTTCACGATCTCCAATGCGGTTGTAAGGGTGTTTAAGTCGGTATACAGTGTGCCGTCTTTTCCCGAATGATGACTTCGTCCGACAGGTGTTAGTTCGACCTTACGAACCGACGACCGGGTGTCGATAGTTGCACGGTACACAACAGCAGGCTGACTCGAAGTCATGTAATCGCGATCGCCGGGATATTTGTCGTTGTACCAATATTCGTTCCAATCCCACGATTGATTGATCTCCATATAAATCTGGTATACACCATTGAGTTTGGTTTCGGTTGTCAGCTGAAAATCGAACGATCCGGGAGGAGTCGCTCCGGTGTATGCATCAACCACCGGTTCCCGCGGAGTAGGGAGGTAATTCCCAAACTCGTTTTTTAGTCCGCGCCGATGCCCCCAATAAGGCAGGGTGGCAGGTCGCTGGATTTCACCGGCCTGCCATTTGCCGGTCGAACGGTCCGCTCTTCTGAAGTTGCCTTTGCCAATCGATTCGGCTACGTACAATGTTTGCAGGTAGTTACCCTGCTGGTCGGCCAGCCAAATTGCCATCAGGGGATGATTGTGACGTTTTCCTTTTTCAAAATGAAACTCAAGCAAGCTGCCTGCTTTTCCTTCTCCATAATTGGCAACGGTGTAAATGTCTTTTTTACGCTGACTATAACCGGCAGCGAATACCCATGCCATTAAAGTAAGTACTATTAATTTCTTGTTCATTTTCGTATAATATTAGAACTTAATTATAATGCCTAAAGTTGGAAGAATGTTTCCGCCCAGCATTTCAATCATGCGGAGCTGGTAACGTTCGTTGCCGTTGGTGTCGGTAACGACCACCGGTTTTCCGTTCTCATCTTTCCGGGTAGTATAGGCCGGGGCGCTTTCCGACTTGAAATTATATACGTTTTGTACATCGGTATATACATTCAGAAGCCATTTTTTGAAGTAAAATTCCTTGTCGATCCGTAAATCGAGCTGATGGCTCGGTTTGAGTTGCAATTCGTTAAAACGGGAATAATCGAGATAGGCCTGATTGGTAATGTCGAAAGCCGATTTCAAGGTCGATAGGTCTTCGTCGATAGGAGTATACGGGGCTCCTCCCAAAAAGCGCCATCGCCCGGCAATATTCCAATCGCCCGGTAACTTATAGGAGGCAATGAGGTTGAGGAGCTGGCGGGTGTCCCACGACGAAGGAATGTAGGTGCCGTTTACATCGGTAAACTCGCTGCGAAACAAGGTATAGGTGGCGGTTACATTCAGGTTTTTCCACTGCATTATTTTCAGCAGAAATTCGACGCCATAAGCGCGCCCTTTGCCGGTCGATACAATTTCTTCGTCGCCTACCTGACCGTAGTTAGTACCTTTGCTGGCAATGCTGAGTCCTTCGTCCACCGAAAGAGGGTAGTAGTTGTAGTGTTTATAAAATCCTTCAACGGTGAGGCGGATCTTGTTCTCGTTCAGATATTCCACGCCTCCGATGAACTGGTTGGAAATCGTATAGCGCAGCTTTTCGTTTTGATTGACCAGCTCTTTCGTATCCACATCGCGATACCCTAATGTTGTATAGGCCGGACGTAATGCATAGCGACCGATATTTCCGTTCAGTATCCAGTTTTCGTTTAATTCGTACGATGCCGACAAACGGGGTGAAATCTGGTTCAGAGGATTTTGCATGTTTTTGTTGTAATTGTTTCCGACAAAATTGATTCCGAGCGACAATTTCAACCGTTGATCGAGATAATCGTCGGATACCTGTGCAAAGCCCTGGTAGCTCCATAAGTTAATGTCGGTTTGATACTCCAGGGTCTTTACCGTATTGCCCAGGAAGATTTTCCGGTAGGTATCGTTGGTATAGCGCGAGAGCGTAGCCCCCAGTCCCCACGAAAATTTTACAGCGCCCGAAGGGTAATTCTGTTCGAAACGAAACTTGTTCTCTATTTCATCCGAAAGATAATCCTGTATGCGTTCTTTGGTTTCGTCGTTGTCGAGGTATTTGAAATTCGCATTGCGTAACATGTTACGACTCAGCACCCAGGTGTCGAAATGATTTTCGGCAAAATGCTTATACACGGCTCCTACCGTATAATTCCATTGTTTATATACAGGCAGGTACGCCAATAAATAGCTTTGAGACTCGGTAGGGTTTTCAATTCCCAGGTTGAGTACCATGTCGTCGATGGCTCCGATTCCGAGTATGGTCAGCTGATTTTTTTTGTCGAAATCGAATTTATACTTGAGCTGAAAGTCGTTGTAGGTGGGCAGGAATGGCAACCCGATTACATCGAACAGGAATTGCAGGTACGACTGGCGGGCCGATAGTATAAAGTTGGAACGCTCGCCGATTGGTCCGTCGAGGGTGAAGGCTGCGTCGGAGGCTCCTACCGATATTTTGCCCTGAAGCCTGTCCTTGTTTCCTTCGCGCTGGCGAATTTCCATGACCGAACTCAGCGCATTGGTGCGGTTGGCCGGGAAGGCTCCGGTGTAAAAGCTGATATCCTGCACAAAGTCGGGATTGATGATGCCGATGGTTCCGCCCGACGACCCCTGGGTGGTAAAGTGATTGATTACCGGGATCTCGATCCCGTCGAGGTAAAATACATTTTCCGACGGGCCTCCGCCGCGTACAATCAGGTCGTTACGGTTCGGGTCGGTAACTCCCACGCCGGGCAATGTCTGAACCAGCTTGGATACGTCGCGGTTTACCCCCGCACTTTTCTCAATCTCCTGCACGCCCAGAGAAATGACCGAGATCGGACTCTCGATTTTTTTTGCGTTGATGTTCCGTTTTACCACAAACTCGTTGAGGACCTGTGTGGTTTCATTGACAGGAATGTCGAGAAATACAGTTTGATTTCCCTGTACCTGAATTTCGGGCGATAGAGTGGTTTCGTATCCCACCAGGCTCACGACCAGTTGTTTAAATCCGGGATCAATTCCGGTAAAGATGTAATTCCCGTCGAGGTCGGAGGTAGACCCAATCAATGTACCCTGAATCAAGATATTTGCGAATTCAAGCGGTTCGTTGGTCTTGGCATTATAAACGCGCCCCTTGATGGTTCCTTTCTGAGCCATCAAGGCAAATGCCGATACTAATAAGCTGAAGATTAATATTATTCGTTTCATTTTTTATTCAAAATATTCAATAACACGTTGAGTTGTTAATTTAGAACTGATCACTGCCATCGGCAAACCGGCCCCCGGCACTGTTGATGCACCCACATAAAACAGGTTGCTCAGGTCTTCGTCTGCATTGGCCGGACGGAAGCCTCCGATCTGACTCATGTGATGCGATAAGCCCAATCCGCTACCTTCGTACAGGTTAAAGTATTTCTCCCATTCCAGCGGAGTGTAGATCGTACGCGAAATGATGGCCTGGGTGATGTCTTCCCCGATACGTTTCGAAAAATCGTCGAGAATACTGTCCACAATTTTATCGCGGTCGTCCCAGTTACGTTTGTACAGCAGATTTGGTACGGGGCACACGAAAAACAGGCTTTCGCAACCTTCGGGAGCACAGTCGGGATTGTGTTTCGATACTACATTGACATAGTAATAGGGCTTTTCGAGCGTATCGGGTTGCTTGAGTACTTTCAGCGAGTAATCCTTGTAGTTGGTTCCCAGGAAATAGTTGTGATGATGAACCTGGGGTAACTTTTTATTTACTCCAATGTAAAAGGTAAGATAACCCATGGTCCATTTCATTTTACGCAACCTGGCTTCGGAATATTGCTTCCGGTGAAGTACGCGGCCGCGGAACACTGCTGCATCGGCGTTGATCACAAAGGCATCGGCTTTCCAGCTTTTCCCGTTCTGATCGATCAAAGCGGTTGCTTTTCCGTTCGCTTCTTTCACTGCTTTTACTTCGGTATTGAAGTGGAAACTCACCCCGGCTTCTTTGAGTTCTTTCACCAACCCGGTTACGATCTGGTACATACCTCCCTTTACATTGTAATAGCCGTCGTTTACAAATTCGATATGCGACAACAAGGTATAAACCGCCGAGGTGTCGAAAGGCGTACGGCCCAGGAAAAATGCAATCAACGATACGATTTGCTGTGCCTGTTGCGAGTCGAAATACCTTTCAACCTGCTGCCAGAATGTTTTCAGCAGTACGGGTAAATGCACCGGATTCACCGTAGCCAGGGTGAGCAAATACCCGATTTTAGAATCGAAATTTGTTTTAATCACCTTATCTACCGTGTCGTTGTACAATTGACCCGATTTCAGTATATAGTTCTGAAATTTTTCTTTAAAATCGGGCTCTTCTTCGGCAAACTGATCCGCCAGCTTGTCGAGGTCTTTGTACAGTGTATAGGTCTTCGGACTGTTGCTGAAGTTGACCGTGTAAAGCGGATCGAGCTCCACGAATTCGAACGGTAACTCGATACCGCAATCCTTGGCAAATTCCCTGAATTCGTACGACATACTGAAAAAGCTCGGCCCGGTATCGAAGGTAAACCCGTCTTTTTTTACCTGGTTGAGCCTCCCGCCGGCTCGTTCGTTTTTTTCCAGAATGTCGACCTGATAACCGCGCTTGGCTAACCTTAAAGCGGTGGTTAGTCCACCCAGACCGGCTCCTGCAATTATAACATTTTTAATCATAAGGTTAAATTTTTGTTTCTTATTTTGATTCGTGACTCTCATACAGGGGTAAAATCTCATTTTTCACCCACTGATATCCTGGTTCAATTGTTAATGTTTTCTTTAAATAGGCGATCGCTTTTGCACGGTCGCCCGTATCGTAATACAACTCGGCGATAGAGGTGAGCAAACTAAGGTAATTCCAGTTCCATTGCAGTTGTTCCTTATGCTCTTCCATCAGTTGGAGGGCCTTCAGTAAATGGATGGCAGCCTTTTCTTTCGAACCGCCGAACAGGAATGGCGTGTAAAACTGGATATTGCCGTATTGCTGATGTCCCAACGGATTGTTGGGGTCGGTTGCAATGGATTTCTCGGCAAAGTCGCGGCTTTTTGGACCGAGAAAAGGAGCCTGGAGCTTGTTTATTCCGATCCGGTAACCGTACAGGGCCGCCTTGTACGCATACACCGACGACAGTTCCGTTCTGCTTTTTTCCAGCTGTTCCAGATCGGCTTCCATTCTTGGAATCCACTCCCTGGCCTCGTTGTATTTCTGATTGCCGATGCACCAGGCAATGTAACCGTACTGAAAATTGACACGCTCCAATCGCTGACGGGCCGACGGGCGTGTGTTGCGTTGCGCCTCGGTAAGTATCCGTTGCCATTGTTTCATATTGCCGCTGATGTATGCTTTGTATACCTGTTCGGCCGGTGTGGCGGAAAAAAGCAGAAGAGGTATTGCCAGCACGGCAATTAATATATAGTTCTTCCTTTCCATTGATAGCTTTTATTTCGTTGTTGGTGTAAAGATCTGAACATCAGTCTTCCCATTGTCCAGAGTTGTGTATAGTGCATACGGAGGTTGATCTCGGCGTTCTGACGACTGATACGTGAAATCATCCAACGGGTAGAAAGCACAGCCAGTACATATACCGCCGGTGCGTACCAGGGTAATGCCAGCATCCAGAGAATGCCTGTCAATGTGATGAACCAAAACAACAGCGCCGCGACCACCGAATTTCCAAAGAATGCAAATATATTTTTGCTGAAACCCTCCATTGCCTGCTCGTAAGTAGAATACATCGTGCAAGCTATATCGTCATTACCCGTGAGGCAGGCTATGCAGTAACCATGCCGTTTGTAGTAACGCGAAATGTGGATGTCTTCTACTTTTTCGCTGCGGAACCGTTTGTGCGGTTCAAGTGCAGTATACAATTCACGGTCGAATAACATAAACTGACCGTTGGCAGCCGATAGCGATACAAAAGAAGTCGCCTTTACCAAGGGGATTACCAGCAGGCTCAATAAAATGTAATTCATCAGCGGAACCACCTGGTACACTCCCTTGCCGGTCATCAGCTGGCGGGGGAATACCGACATGAACACAACTCCCGATTGTTCAAAATATCCGATAGCCGATGCCAAGGCATTGCTTCCGAGTCTGACATCGGCATCCAGAAACAGCATGTATTTCCCTTTTGCCTGCTTTGCACCCGTATAACAGGCATGGTTTTTTCCCAACCAGCCTTCGTTTTTGAGCCCTGCATCAATTACCTTCACTCCTTTATAGCTGCCTGCAATACCGGCGGTACAGTCGGATGAGTCGTCGTTGGCTACGATAATCTCCATGTTTTTGTAGGTTTGCCCTGACAAATCGTGGAGTAGATTTCCAATATTGGCTTCCTCGTTTCTGGCCGGAATGATAACCGACACCAATTCTTTCTGCCGCGATGTATAGTGGCTGTAGTCGACCCTGAATACATAATTCACTATCGCTATAAGCCATTGCAGGAGGGTGAAACCCAAGATCAACAAGGCCGGGATTGTTAAAAACAGTGCTGCGTTCATACTACAATCTGGCTGTGCCGGTTGATACACCGGCGATAAAAATCGTTGTACGCAGCTTCGTAATCACGGGTTTGCGTAATGTCGGCAGCTGCTTTTTCGAGGTAAAAATACAAAGTGGGCTTGTCGTACTGAAAGTAATCGGTAAGTTGGACCAGAAAATATACATCCGGAGCCGTATGGGCTTCAAAGCGCAGACGTTCGATCCCTTTTTTGAATATTATCGACGGAGTACGGGAGGAATAAAGCTTGCCCTGAGGATAGATGACCACCAGGTTGTCGTCCTGCCGCAGGAGTTCTTCGGTGTAGTGCAGACTTTCGAATAACGAGCGACTGGTGCTGCGAATGGAAAAACCTCCGCTCCATGAGAACAGCCAGCGTTTGCGCAGCTCTTCTTCATCCATCATGAAGTGGTAACGCTTGCGAAAATGCTTCATGTTGAGGTATAAAGCCCAAAAACCGTCCCACCAGCTAATGTGGTTGGAAAGCAGCAGCACCGCCTTGCCCGACAGGCTGGCGTCGCCCTCAATTACCGTTGCCCGAAAGTTGTTCCGGATACGCAAGCTGGCATAGGCTTGAAAAAAGCGGTAAACCAGCGGATTATGACGGGCTTTAATCATTACCGGATAAAAATGTAGATGATGGTGAAAAATATAAACTGGATGAGAATTACCGGCATTGCCAGCCGATTGGTGAATTTCAGCCGGTTTGAAGCCACTAATGCATGCATTAAAGCAGCAATTACCCACCATGAGATGTAGTTCTGAACCGGCACGCCGGCGGCCGACCAGGTCCACATATCCATTACCGGTGCTACCTCCTCAAGAACCAGATCGTAGGTCAACATCATTGTGGCCCCACCGGCTACGATCGCCGGACTTTTCCATCCCAACGACTGCAAAACGGATGCTGACGTATAGATCAGTAAAACCCAGTTTAATCCAATCATCAGCGGCGTGTTGAACACTTTCCAGCCTAATCCCTGACCATAGGAATATTCTCCGAAAATAAGTCCGGTGTTTACACCCAGTACTTCCACGAAAAAACCGGCGAGGTACAGCACTGCCAATACGATGGCCATTCGCATGTTTTTGGTTCCTTTGTGATGGATTATCAGTAAAAAGGTACTTAAAAGTAAAGCGAACGGTATCAGTCGGATAAACCACGGCCGGCTGAATTCGAACACCATACCGGCTACTCCTACGGCATAAAAAAGGAGCAGTAAATACGTAGCCTTGCGCGGGTTGGTAAGAAAACGCCACATTTTATTCTTCATTTTCCAAGTGTATCGATATGTTGTTGAACCTCTTCGTAGATCAGTTTAAACCAGGCGGAAAAGGCGTCGGGATGAGCTTCGATCTCCTTTTTCAGATCGTCGAAACCAAGGTAGCGATACGCCATCACTTCTTCCGGATTGGGGTGGGGCGGCAGGTCGGTTACACCCACGAACACATGATCGATTTCATGCTCCGTCAGATTGTTTTCCAACTCGGCCTTGTACTTGAAGATGAATAAACCGGTTAATTCCGTAGCCAACCCCATTTCCTGCATTAATCTGCGGTGAGCCGCCGCAGAGGTAGCTTCGCCCGGAGCCGGATGGCTGCAGCTGGCGTTCGACCATTTCCCTTTTGAATGGTATTTATCCATCGTACGCTGTTGCAGAAGCCACCGGCCCTGCGTATCGGTGATAAATACCGAAATAGCCCTGTGCAGATGGGCGCCATGGTGGGCAGCCATCTTTTCCATTGTTCCAATCGGCTCGTCGTTCTCGTTAACCAGTATTACTTGTTCCATTTCTTCTTAAATCAGTTTTAGTTTATATACGAACATCGCCTTGATGAGCAATATAAATTTCATGCTGTTGGGCACGCTGATACGGGCGCTCATTACCTGTTGCGGCGGTGTAAGTTCGATTCGTTTCAATAGTTGCATATAATAATAGTACGCTGTGAGTACTGCCAGTTTCGAACGCCCGGGCAATTGCCTGATCCCTTGATAGGCTTCGTCGAACTCATCACGGATTTCCTTCACGAGGGCGTTTTTGGCCTGTTCGTCGAACCGTTCGAAATCGTAATTACTGAAGTAGATACGGTTCAGCCCCGTGATGTCGGCATTTAAATCGCGCAGGAAATTAACTTTCTGAAAAGCCGAACCCAACTTCATGGCCGGCATCTTGAGGCGGTTGTATTCGCTTTCGTTGTTGTTGGTGAAAACCTTTAAACACATCAAACCGACCACATTGGCCGAGCCATGTACGTATTCTTCTGTCTCCTCCCGGCTGGTATACACCGTTTTTTCGAGATCCAACCGCATACTGTGCATGAATGCTTCGATAAGCGAATAGGGGATGTTGTACCTCCGGATGGTAAGCTGAAAAGAATGAAGAACCGGATTTGTACTAATTCCCTGGCTGATCGCTCTTTTCAATTGATCTTCGAATTCGTTGAGCAACTCCTGTTTGTTGTACTGATGGAAGGTATCCACGATCTCATCGGCCACTCTTACAAAGCCATAAATCGCAAATATCGCCTCCTTATCTTCCTTTTTAAGAAGATTTGACGAAAAAAAGAAGGAAGTACTGTAGTTCCTTGCGATCAATCTGGAGCTTTCAAACGTTGTTCTGTCGTACAATTGCATAAGTTAATGTGTTATGTCTGCGAATATAGTACAAATTCATATCAACTTAAACAATATTGGTACAAATTTGTTCTAATTGCAGAAAATATTTTTTTTGAATCGATATAAGCGTTAAGCCTATGCGAACAAAGCATATAATAATTGATTTGCTGAATTACCTGGAAGAGTTTGAAAATCAGCATAAAGATACGGAAAAGAGGCTGTCGACCGCCGACTTTATCGGCTATTTAAATGCGGTGCATGTGCCCGATACCTTGTCCGACGACAAAATCAGGGGAGGTAAGGAGTCGTGGAAAGTGATACAATACACCGAGAACCGAAGCGCTACCAATGTTTCGATATTGGTGAGTTTGTTGTACCGGTACGCAAAAATGTATTCCCGGAAGGCCATGAAGGACAGTGGACTGAGGACGGTCGACGAATTCGCTTTACTGATCACCTTAATGACTCACGAAAGTATATCCAAGCAGGAGCTTATTAAAGAGCAGGTGCTGGAAAAAACATCGGGCATTGAGATTGTCAACAGGCTGATTCGTCAGGGGTATGTCGAGCAGTTCGACGGAGAAAAGGACCGTCGGAGCAAGATGCTGAAAATCACAGCTCAGGGACGGCAGGAGATTATACAAATTTTGCCCCGGATGAATCAGGTTTCCAAAATCGTAGTTGGAAATCTGACTCAAACGGAGCAAAATCTGCTGACCTTTTTAATGCGCAAGCTCGACGATTTTCACAATGATATTTTCATGAACGAAAAGGATGCCGGGCTTGAGGATATCCTCCGGAGGATTACTCCATCGGAATAAGGTTGTTGTATTCTTCTACCGAAGCGCCGTTAAGGCAGGCTTCAATAATCTGACGTCCCAGCGGATTGAGTTCGGGAGTTAAATATTGCTGCAATTCATCGCGGAAGAAGTCGTACAGTTTGTCGGCTCCCTTGTCGTAGCCTTCGGTTCCGACTTCGCTTTGTTTGTATACCTGCAGGAAGCGCGAAGGGATTTTTGCACCTTCAATGGTGAGGTAATTGAGCTCGTAACCCAATAGCGGACAGCGAGCCGACTGGTACTGTTCCCGTTTCAGTTTTGCATTTCCACGGCGGGTAAGGTACTCGCGCATCATCAACTGAGGTTTGAAGCCCACTTTCCATACTCCGATGTATTGGTTGGGAACCAGGGTATAGCGGGTAGCCGGGGTTGCCATAATCTGGTCGAGCAGGATATTGGCATGTTCCACCATTTTACCGGTGGCAAACGGCCAGTACGAACCCACGCCTTCCGAGCCCATTCCGGTGCCGCCTACGATGCTGGGGTTGGCATGTCCGCGGGGCGAAACCAGGCGCCACAACCAGGCCAGTGCCGGCGGCAGGATGTGGAACAATCCGATGATGCCGTAGTTCGGATTTTCGAGCGAACTGGGCGGGGTGCGAACTCCAAAGCTGCGTACATCGACCGAAACCGGGGTTCCGATTACATTGGGAACGATTTCGCGAGGCAGAATCACGCGGGGATTCGGGCAGGGTTTGCCGGGTTGATCTTCGATGTGATCCCAAATCATTACCGTACTGTCGGGGTGCGACTGCAGGTTGAGGAACAACAAGGGTGTGGGTGGTTTGAGGGTGATTTTTTCCAGGAACGGATCGTCGCCGTATTCGCGTACACCATCCACGCGGATGAACCAGGCATTTTCGGCATCCAGTACGGTAAGCTTGCCGTTGTTTTTCTGAATCGACGGGTGGCAAAGCGCCATGTCGTCGGTAACCGGATGGAAGGAGGATAAGATCGGCAAGTTGATTAACCGTCGTTCTTGTGTAATGGAGTTTTCGCCGATCAATACCTGTCCGTTCGGTTCGCGGATGATGTGCTGTAGCATTTCGCTTTTTCCGCCACCGCTGGCGCCTTCGTGCATAAAAGTGGTGATATTGTCGTAGGGGCTCACTACCTGTACAGTGGAACAGTGGGCGGTAATCCAGCCTTCTTTCTCTCCCTTGGTAAGCAATGCGCCGTAAAGGCCTTTTTTGGCACTGGGTCCCGGATACAGGTTGTACGAATAAATTTCGTGGCGGTTACCGTCGCGGTTGTGTACCACGATCTGTTTTCCGTCGAAATGAGTGTGACGGAAGGTGGGCGCTACATAAATAATCGAATCGAGCTCCATGTTGCCGGGTAATTCATCGATCGGGATAATTTGCTGAAGCATTGCCAGTCCCATGGCAAAGAAACCGGCATTGGCCGGTGCAATAGCCATCCCGCTGACTCCGATTCCCGCACGTCCTGCAAAATAGAAGAACACGGCAAGATCCTGATTTTTCAACCATTCGAAGGTTTCATTCTTCAATTCGGTAAATCCGTAACCAAAACGTTCGCGGAATGTTTCCTTATCGGTGGGTTCCTTGTCGGCAATAGCCATGGTGTCGGGGTCGCGACGACGCATGTAAGGATCGGTGTAGTTGGCAGCTACCCCGTTGCGTACGCGGTGTACGATGGCTTCGGTGATTTCGCCTTTACCCGGAAGCTCGTAGCGAACCTCAAATTCGTTGTTGTTTTCTCCTCCAAGGGCAGCTATCGACAGCTCCTGTACCGAATTGAAAACAGTGAAACTGCGGCAATTATTCAAAATGTCAATTGTCGCGGGGGGTAACACGATCCCCCTTTTTTCAAGCGTTGAAATAAACTGATTCATGATTTTATTATTGGATACCTTAAAAATATCATTAATTAAAAATTTCTTTAATTTTAAGTGCTACTTAATTGTTCTTGAACGAAGTAACACAAAGTAGTTCTGCCGTATACTTGCTCAGGTTGGAAAACTGATAGTTCCGCCTTGCATTGAAGTATACACTATCGCCTTCCTCCAGGTGATAGGTCTGATTGTCGAGTTCCAGCTGTAATTCGCCTTTTATAACATATCCGAACAATTGCCCGGTTTGCTTGCTGAACAGACCGATACTATTGCTCTTTTCGGGAAACCGAACCATAAACGTATCCATTAGTTTGTTAAGCTCGTCGTAAGATAAAGCCATTACGTCGGCTCCAAAGTCGTTGGTAATTATGGTTTTAGCTTCTTTTTTTCGTACGATGGGCATCTGAACGCTTTCATTTTCGCCGATGAGTTCTCCAACTGTAGTTTGAAGCTGGTCGGCTATACTCTTTAAAGTGATAATGGTAGGAAAAGCTTTGCCGTTTTCGATTTGCGACAACGCACTCGAACTGATGCCTACACGTTTGGCCAATTCGTTAAGATTCAGCTTAAACTGATCTCGCTTTCGTTTTATGCGTTCGCCTATTCTGTTCATGTTCGAATTTTGCTGCAAAGGTACGAAAAATTGATTAATAAATTAAGTGTGGCTTAATTTATTTTTTGCTTTAATGCTTTTTTAACATTGCGGAGCATAAAAAAACCGGCTCACATTGTGAACCGGTTTGCGTTTTAATTGTTTCCACTTATTTTCCGAAATAGGCAGTGAGCATCCAAACCGACTTTTCCTGCTCCTTTAAATAATCGCTCATCATCGCTACCGTCGATTCGTCGCCTGCCTCGCTGGCCGTTGCAAGTACCGAACGCTCCGCCTCCATCAGCAACGATAAGGTTTCGAGTATATTCATAAGGCCTGCATCGCCATCGCTCACCATACCCGATTCCTTTACTTTTGAAACGGCAAGGTACTGGCTGAAATTGTGTGCAGGTACTCCGTCGAGCATCAGAATGCGTTCGGCAATCTCATCAATTTTTTCGGATACATCGTTATACATTTCTTCAAACCGGGCATGCAATTGAAAGAAATTTTTTCCTTTTACATTCCAGTGAAAACCTCTCAGGTTGGTATAAAACACCTGAAAATCGGCCAGTAATTGTTGTAATCCGTTCACGGTTTTAGCGGCCGAAGCTGCATCTAACTTAATGTAATCTAATGTTTTCATACTGTATAATTTTTATATGTTTGTGATATCTTTATTTTTGATGATACAAAGATATATCGTTTTTTAATAGATGACAACAGTATTAAATTATACGTCAATCGAAAATATCTATACATTAACGGGATGCAGCACCGGCTCCGATTAGTTGACCAATAGCTTTTGAACCCGGTATTGTTTGCCCGGAGCCAACAGCTGGATCATGTACATGCCGGCCCTCAGGCCATTCCACTTCAATTCTTGCTGAGCAGGCACTTCATCGTACAGTATGGTTCCGGTGAGCGAAATCAGCCGTACCCGCACATCGCGGAGCTGCGACTCGTCCACAGGCAACACCAGTATAACTTCGGTTCCGTTCCTTGCCGGATTGGGATACACCTTCATTTCACCGGTTGGGAGTACGGTGAAACCGGTTGCGCCATCTTTCTTTTTGAAAACAGGTTCAATCGCGATGTCGTTCAATAACTCAACGGCCAGATTGGTTTCCTTCGAAGCCGTAAAGGTCCCGTTGATTTTCCACCCGGTAAACTCAAAGCCGGTACGTGCCAAAGCAACGAAGTACAATGTATTGCCATGCGTGTAAATTCCCGAAACATTTCCGGTGAGCTGTCCCATCGTTGTGTCGCAGGCCGTCACCACCATGTATTTTTTCAGTTCGAAATGAGCTTGAATCAATTTGGTTTCCAACGGTATATGAGTAAGCGACGTTTCGGCGCCCAGAGTTACATTGTCCATACTCCAGTGTTTAAACAGATAGCCCGGTTTTGCAGTAGCTTTGAATACCACGGGCACACCATAGTTGTACGCACCGGTTTGCGGGCTTACGGTACCCGAATTTTCGGGAATAACCTGTACCGATACCTGCACAGCGTCGTCGAGGAATTGCGTCCAGCTGGTACTCAACCCCAGTTCCCCGGCATAGCCTTCGTCGTCTTTAATCCCGTTGGTGTGCACCGTCAGGTAGAAATAGCCGTTGGTATGGGTTACCGAGTCGAGATGCAGGCGATAGGTTACGGAATTTAACCGGCTGATGGTTACCTTGCTTACATCCAGATTGATTCCCTGGCAGCTCAGACCGATGTCGTCGTGTGTAAAAGTAGAATCGAGAATGGCGCGGTTGAACACCACTTCAACCTGATTCACCTGATACGGACTGATATCGACCGGAACACTGCCAAAACCGGTTACTTTCAGGATGTTTTCGCGTTTTGGCTCGAAGCTGAGAAGGTAGCTGCCTCCGGCAAGCGCCACTTCGTCGATAAAGTGGAGCTTGTTTTCATGAACCGGATCTTTCCCGTCGCGCAGGGTTAAAGCTGTTTGCCGGAAATTGCCCACTGGCAGAATCAGGTTGTCGGCTTCCCGTTTCACTTCCGTGAGGCGTGAACGACCGTTGTACGGATCGGCAACGACGGCATAATTCCATCCGGCCTGCGTAGGCGTAAGGGTGAGCCGTTTTTGGTTGCTTCCTGCATCCGTCACTTCAACCGTGTTCTGGGTGCTGATTTCTGCCGAGCTGCCATCGGAAAGATACATCCTGTCGGGGTAATCGTAGGTGTCGACTACATCGTTGGCCATAAATCCCCGGAGTTTCCGGTTGTCGCGGGTTACTTCGATACTGCTGATGAGTTCGTGGATGTTTAAACTTTTCACCAACGAAAGATCAGGATTATCGTAGCTGGTTACATGCGTGATTTTCGTATCGTATTCCACGAAATGCCCCAGCAAGGAGCTCCGGAACCACCATTGTCCGTACGACGACGCTCCCGATGGAATATTGCCGAAATCGATATTCGTGATTCCAATATTCTTTTCTGCGCCGTTGAGGCTCGACGATACGATTTCGAAGTCGATGAGCAGTCCCTTTTCATTATCGATAATTTCAGGCTGTTTAGAGCTGATCCTGACATTGGTGGCATCGCCGGCGCCTTCATTCACAATGAGCAGGGTGAATTCGGCATCTTCCGAAGGTTCCACCACATCGGTAGTAAGCGGATCGTCGCCCATTACATCGCGTTGCATGAAGTAGTTCAGCACCAGGTCGGGCGAAGGTTTCACCGTAAGTGTCACCGGATACAAATCGCGGGTTACTTTTGTACCGGTAAACGGATCGAGATACCCGAGGGTTCCGCCGAAGGAATATTCCTGAGGAGCAGTAGGAGCGGCATACTTCGTGGGAATAAACAGGATGGTGGCAATGGCCGTATCTTTCGGATTAATAATGCCCGTACCGTCGATAGCGTTTACCTGCACCAGTTTCTCGGTATTCACCTGGAACTCGTGGCTGGTTGCTATCGTTCCGCCGGCATCTTTGATGATCAGGTCGAGTTCCACTTCTTTCATGGCAACGGTTTCGTGCCCGTTGAAAACAGTGAGCGTGCCCCGGAATGCCTGACGGGTCATGGTCATGGTTTGCGAAAACTTCAGCGTAATGGTTGCACATACGCTCCCTGAGTTATCGCTGGCTTCCTGTTCGTAAATAGCATATTCCTTATCAAACATTTCGCGTACCGAACTGTACCCCAAGGCGCCGGCATAGGCCTTGGCATCTTCCTGAACAGCCGTCAGCTGATTGATCGTGTTGAAGTTGATCCGGTCGGTTCCGCTGTACGAAGGATTTAACGAATTATTCCAACGATGAATGAATTGCAGGTATTGTGCTTCGGTAACGCCCCCCGGACGGAATTGTTTCAAAGGAGCATCGTCGGGAATCATGCCGCTGTATTGAGTCAATTGCGACCAGAAAATGTTCAATGCACCTCCTGTTTGTTGCATCCACACGCTATCGCCGAAGATTTCTAAAAGCTGTGCTTCGTACGAATTCGACATCCTGTATACCTGTTGCATTACTTCCTGGAAATGGGCAATAAATGCCGGCATGTTTTGCGTGGTACGTGCAACGCCATCGGGCGAATGGCGGACAAAGTTGCCCGGTTCGCAAGGTTCCAGAATGGGTTTGATACAATCCTCGTAAAGATCTTTATAGCCGATGATTTTATCCACCCATTCGTTTTGAGTGATTATTTTCTCGGCAATACAGGTTAAATCTCCATTGGCAGCAACGTCGTAAACACAAACAGCCGTTTCAATTACAGTCAGCACCTTTTCGACGATCGGAATACGGGTGACGAAACACTTGGCCATCTTATACAAAAAACTGTTCTGGCAGGGTTCGCAATCGGCCACGCTGACAGTGGGTGTGGTTTGCGACGAGCTGGCGCCGTAGTTGCCACCCCAGCCGCCACCCCAGCCACCAAAGGTGAGCGAGTAGCCCGACCAGTTGGAAGGCGGGGTCGGACTCGATTTGGAAAAACACCAGGTGCCCAGGCTTATTTCTTTCGTAAATTGATGCCATTTACGGTCGAGTCCGCAGTCCCACAGGTAGATGACCGCAATATATTCCTTACAATTATCGGCGGCAGCCATGGCTCGTTGGGGAGCACCGGAAGGACTACCGATTTTGGTAACCGTTACCGGGATCATGACCGATTCGTGCGGTTTGAGTTCGATCATGTTGAAGAGCGGCTCGAAGGTAAGCGAATTCAAACCTCTGGGCACCACTACTTCCACATCTTTTGCCGTAATCAGGCCTTTGTTGGTTAACACGACATTGAAAACCAGCGATTCGCCAATACTCAGTTTTTCGGTATCGATTTCTTTGGGCGAAATCATCTCGATAACCGGGGTAGGCACATTGGTTTCGAATTTCACAATGGTTTCGAGTTCGTAAACGTCTTCCACCTCTGTTTCCACCACTTCCCAGGTATAGGTGATGGCCTGGAAACTAAGGTTCACTACCAGGGTATTGGTTTTGCCCGGATCGATCAGGATGTTGTTGGAATACGAATCGTGCCGGTCGGCAGTGACTTCCACGAAATAGTAGCCTTCGGGTAAGCCTTCGAGGGTGAATAAGCCCCGTTCGTCGGTTTTTCCTTCGGTGATGAGCGCTTTGGTGTAAGGATGCCTGATGCGCACCTGTGCTCCGGCCACATGAGGAGCTTCGTCGGTATAATAGGTATATTCATCGCAGGCATCAATAACCAGCGTTCCCGTCGATTCGGAAACGGGTTCGATTCGGAAAGGCAACGCGAATCCGCTGCCATTCTGACAATTCACCCCGATCGATCCGTTGACCGGAACATTGAGCGCCAGATCGTTTCCCGGAGCAAACTGGAACACGATGGTTGTGGATTCCCCGCTTTTCAGCGAAGGTAAAGTCGACGCCGAAACCAAACTCATCCAGCTGGTTTGCGGAAGCGCTATAGTTATAGGTCCGCTTTCGCCTTTGCCCGTATTGGTTACCGACAGATCGTAGGTACGAACCGCTCCCTTGGTCATGGTAGTATTGATGGAACTTACCCCGGCTTTAAGGGTCGCCCGCGGATTTTGTGATACATAATATCCGGTCATTTCAAGCGACGCTCCCTCCGCCGAACGCGTTATCAGCTTTATACGATCGTAGTCGTTTTTAGTGCTCGCCTGTGTTGCGGTGAGCCGGTACCTGAGCTTGGCAGTAGCGCCGGCAGCAATCGAAGCGATAGGATCGAACGAAAGCGATAGGCCCGGCACCGTGGTTTCGACCGTGGTTTCGACTGACGTAAGTACGCCGGCCCCGGGGTTCATAATGTCGATTTCGCCGGTGTACTCCTCGTTGGTAAGCACTTCCCATACAATATAAGCGCTGCTGGCACGTTTGAGCCCCAGTATGTCGATCGTTTTTATTCCGGTTGTACGTCCTTCGCCCGGATAACAAGCTCCGGCACTGAACCGGCCCAGGGTCGACAAGGTGGGAACATGCTTGTACACGTAGTTACCCCCGGCATCGGTGGTAGCCGTAAAAGTAGTGCGTTGTCCGCCCGGTGCGATCAGGTAAATTTCGACCAGGGCGTTGGAAATTCCACTGCCGGTTCCATTGCTTGCCTTTCCGGTAAACAGAATCGTATCGTTGGTTCTATACGAATCTTTATCGGTCGACATGCTCACCTGGTACGAAGGATTCATGACCAGGGGAGCCGCGGGCGACAGATTGTTGAGAAAACTCAATTCCTTTTGTTGTTGGTTGGCATTAATCTCGGCCAGCAGATAGCGTAATCCGGTCATATCGGGGAGATTGACGCTCACGCTAAGCGTGTCCGACGATCCCGGGGCGATGCCGGCCTGCGTAAGTGTATTTCCGAGTTTCGTACGCGATGCTCCCGGCCGGTCGCTGGCCGAAATATATACATCGACATCTTTACCCGGGGTAAGCACTGCCGATCCTGAATTGGTGACACGCATTTTGATCCGTAAAGTACCCTTTGTCTCGATCGTATCGGCCGAAAGCTGTTCGATGGTCAATTGAGCATCGGCCAAGGTCTGATCCGATATCATCGCCCAGCAGAATCCGTTGCTGAACCCCTCGGCCACTGCTGTAAAGCTGACCATTTGGTCGCCCTCGGGCACACTATTGCTCAGTACATCCACACTTGCGGTGGCCGACGATTGTCCGGCCGGAATGACGATGGATTTAGGATAAACCAACCGTGAGTCGAAATTGCTCGACAGTGTAACCGGCAAATCGGCAACAGACGGGGTATTGCGGGTAACGGTAAGTACGGTTGCCGCCGTTTTTCCTTCAGGAAGCATCGATTGCGACGAAACGATCTTCAGCGCGGGGCCGTCGTCGTCGCTCACCATCAACCGGCCCTTTACAGTGCCGGCGCTCTCGGGTGCAACGGTACAGTTGCAATGGGTGATAAATACGGCAGCTGTGATGTCGATGCCCTTGTCGCCTTCCATCAGCGCGTTGTCGACCACTCCAATGGTGAACCGCGCTTCGGTCTGCCCTTTGAGCAGGGTTACCGTGGGAGTGTTGTAATACAACATCCCCGATGAGTTGTCGGTCAGGCGTACGTATACGGTCTGATCGGTCGGGCCGGTACGCCTGACGATCCCCATTGCCGCCTGAAAGCCGGCCGACTCGCTCACCGTGTCGGGACCAATTATCAGTTCCAGTGGAGGAACGTCATTGTCGTGCAGGATCAGGTCGCAACGGGTACTTTGGTACGATGGGCCGGAAGCTGTGAAGTAGGTGGCAACGTCGAGATCGGGAAGTTTGTCGTCGATTGCTTTCACGGTTACCTGAGCGGTTTTTTCATTCGCAGCTATCGTTACTTCTTTAGCGAAAGCAAACCGTTTCGGATAATTGGTCTGCAGACTTACCGGTAAAGGTTGAGCGGTGACCAGCTGCCGGGAAACAGTGAGCACGATCGAATCGCCTTCGGTCAGTTCTTGTGCGGTAGAGCTGAGGCTGAGCCCGGGGACTTCATTGTCGACAATGGTGAGTTTGCTGTTTACCGGATCGTAGTTGTTGCCGGCAACAAACACGGTAATTACCGAATCCATATTCATCTGATCGTTGTCGGTAGGCCTGCCGTAAAAAACAGCCCCCGAATTACCGGTTGTAAGCACTACCGAATCGGGCAATTGTATCCGTTCGGGTTTGTCGGTGGTAATTGCAAAAGCTTCACGGGTACTGCGGCTACCGCTTCGCAACAACTGATACTGCACGTATCCCGCATCGTTTTCGGGGATATGGGTTCTGTTTTGTTTCAGGGTGAGCTGTTTATTGATCAGGATTGTGCCGGTCGAAACTGCCGTATTGTTCGAAGCGGCTGCCGGCAATTCGCCCAGGGTTTTGTTGGGAATCAGTTTGACGCGCGCTTGTACCGGCCCGTCGACTCCCGGATAATCGGGAAGCGAAAACTCGGCCTGGCGCAGTACCCCTTCGGAAGGCCGGAGCCACTCCGGATAATAGGTGGTGCCCAGGTGGGAACTCTCGCCGGTGGCGCTCACCAACGATACCTGTTCGCTCCAGCCGCCGCTGGTCCCTAAATCGCCTATATTGGCTACCTGCCACGAAACAACCACTTTGTCGCCCGGCGATGCCGAGGTTCCGGCAATGGTGATGTGTTGAACCCGAACGTCGGGGCGCGGACTCACGATTACTTCCAACGTGCCGCCCTGCGAGCCGGTAGCTATATTCTCGCCGCTTTTACCGGCGATAATAATATTCCGGAACGCGAACGCATGTTGGATACCTGCCGTACAGGTGTCGGGAACTACAACCGGGATACGGACCAGATTTCCCGAATTGCCCATCAATAGTTGGTTGGTGGTTGAAAAAATCACGAACAGATACTGGAAGTTACCCAGGTACCTGGCCGATACGGTATGATTCGATTTCCGGTCGGATAACTGTATGGCCGTAGTGTCCGATAATCGGAAACCGCGGGGGAACTGTATTTCGAATTGTACGGCCACAATTTCTGCTGTGTTGTTCATTTGCACCGTTATGCCGGCTTCGCGGCCGGCGCCACTTTGCAGAGAGGGCAACAGCAGTATGTTTTCCTGTTGTGCTTCGGCCACCTGAACAGCGGCCAGAAGCAAGATCGCTATATATATTAATCTTGTCTTCATACTACGTCTACTTTGTAATTAATACCTTGAAATGCCATGGCTTGCTTGTGTCTTTACCGTTGTGAATCTGCAACAGGTATATTCCTGCAGGCAATTCATTTCCCAGGTCCAGGGTGATATCGGCACGCGTGCCGGCGGCTTCTTGCCGAACCACTATTCCCTGCATGGTAATCAACTTAACTTCGAGCGGTACAAGCCCTTCGGGAATCCGGATGATTAATTTTCCGGGTAAGTGCTGTAGCTGGAACTGACCGGTTGTGGTTGCGTCGGTCGAAGTAACCGGTACTCCGATGCTTGCCGGAAGTTCGGTGGCATACCGGTCGGAAAGCATGAGCTTCCGGATAGAGGGTACTGTACCTTCGAATTTTCCAATACGCAGCGTTCCGGGTGCAAACTCGCTGCCGTCGGGCGAAAACACAATCAGGCGCATTCCGCCCCTTCCATTATCCCGTGTACGGTACTGAAATTTTCGGGTATCGGCAAGGAAGGTAAATGCACGACTGCTGGCATCGTTTAAGCCGACATCGAGTGCTGCTACAGGTGCAATAGTGCGCAGCATCAGGTTGTTGTTTTCAATGTAGAGTTGATTGGGAGCTGCCTCCGGCGCGCGCCAGCTGCCTGCCGGCTGATCCTCAATACTGTCGATGGCCAGTATCATTTCAACGGTGGTAACAATGTCCTGAACGTTGAGCTGATCGTCGCCGAAGGTATTGGCGGCTGCGTAGTTGAATAAAGTCGGACTGTTTCGCAATACGAAATTCAAACTGTGTTGTACATCCAGCAGGTCGATCCGCCGGTCGACATTGGCATCACCATGGAGGAAAAACAGTTTGAAAGGCGATCGAGCTCCATAGGCCGTCCCGTTGTGTTGCATTATTTCCAGGGCTTCTCCCGAAGGAATGCGCCAGCCGGTGGTGTTGTTCCACGACAAGTTGTACCGGTTGCCCGAGAAACTGATGTATCCTACCGTATTGTTTTGGTGCAGGATAGAGAAACCCGGCTGGAATGTAAAGCTACGATTGCTGTGGTTGTACCGGCAAATCATAGGCAAAGTGTCGAATACCGGATAGGGTGCCATATCCATCGAATCGATCGTTACCTGCTGGTATTGCAAATTGAGCTGATTGATAGCCGACGACAAAGCCTGTTCCTGACTCAACCGGTTTTCCGACAAATTCAGATAGGTGAGCAACGGAAACGCGGCAGCAAATGCCGATAACTCGCCACTCAGCCGGTTTTTACCCATATTCAGGTAATTCAGGCTGTCGGCCGGCTGAAGCATATTCTTCACACTGTCGTTGATCGAAGTCAGATTGCCGGTGAGTTGGTTGTCGTACAATTCGAGCCGTTTCATCTTGCTAAATCCGAAAACGCTACCCGGCAACGTGCCGGTAAGGTTGTTGCTGTTGAGGTTAATCGCCGATACACGACCCCGGTAAAAACTTACGCCCGGCCAGTTGGCGGCGATAATAACATCCGAATTTATATTCCACTTCTTTTTCCAGCCGGCACCTCCGGTTTGCTGATAAAATGCCCGCAACCGGTTGTAATCGCCCGGCTCGATGCGCGGTTGAATAATATGGATCGGTTGACTGACAAACACATTGTTGGTTTCGTCACTTTCGAGCAATTGGTTGTTGAGGTCGGTTCTGACTACAAACCGTGAATAGGGGATGGTGTCGAGGGGCAATATAAAACGGATATTCACCGAGTAACTGCTGTCGCTGAGTACGGTACGATAACCGTACACCGAGTTGAGCGACAATATGCCTTCCAGGTTTTCATTTCTGCTGAGCGCTATTTCATCTCTCCAATAGCTGTTCACAGGAGTTGTTCCGCCTTTGTTCTGAATGGTTACACGCACGGTTACCTCATCGCCCGGGTACAAATCGGCGGGATGCTGAATGGAAACAACCTGCAGGTCGGGTAAGGTGCGAATGCTGAAACTGCCGGTCGTACTGCTTCGGCTATCGCACGTGCCTCTGGCTACCACCTTCCAGTGGTAGGTGGTACCGTATTTGCAGAAGCTCGAATTGGTAAAGTTGTTGACGCTGATGCCACTGAAAGCAGGTACCGCCGGCGGAGCGGTGTTTTCTTCCCAGATGTATAAATCGTAAATGGCATTGTGAACGGTCGACCAGGCAAACTTCACCGTAGTCGATGCCTGTTTGCTGCCGGCTGCCGGCAATTCAACAACCGGGGGGCCCGATAATAACGGCAGTACAATCAGTTTCAGCGTCAGCAATTTGGTAAACGTTGTTCCCGGAATACTGGTATTCACTTCATAGATCAGCGTGTCGGGAGCCTCGGTAGGATTGATAAGCGTCATCGACGGTAAAATTTGTTGCCCTTCGGTGAGGTATCCTTCACTGCTTACTGGTTCGGAAATCCGCTTCCAGCTGTAGGTAAGCGCCGGATTGATGCCCGAAAAATCGAGTGCCTGCGATGCATTTCCCGAACACAACTGCTGCGAACGGAAACTCCGGATGGCCGTACTGTTCATTTCAACGCCCTGCAGGGCGAATTTTACATTGTCGGCAGGCAGGTAATTCCACAGGTCGATCAGCAAATCGAGAACTTCCTGATCGATGGTGTTTTTAAAGTCCACTACGGGCTGTTGCGCCGGATCGGTTGCGCTGAAAGTAATACTATGTCCCGTTTGTTTCAGTTTTTGACACAATACGGTCAGTTTGTCTTTCATCGAAAGGGGGATCTCCAGCGCATGCGACTGGCCGTTGGCTACCCGAATATTCGAGGGGCCGGCAATGCCCGCTTGCGAAAACAGCGTGAACAGTTCATCGGCCGATCTGAAATTACGGACATCCACTAGGGTCGTATTCAAACTGAAATTACCCGATATTCTCCAATGAAGCTTATCGGTAACAACAATATTGAATTGTGCCGAATCAGTCTGAGTCCCTTGTGCCACCCATAAGCGCACCGTGTACGGTCCGCCGGTTTCATAGCTGTGCAACGGACTTTTTTCAGTCGAACCGGTTCCGTCGCCAAAATCCCAGCGGTAGGTTTCGGCCAGGGGCGAGGAGAGGTTAACAAAATGCGCCCTGTTGAGGTAGATGTCGGGGTAAAAACTGGCAAACAATGCGCCTTCCTCCGAAAGAACCCGTATACCGCCCGGCTTGACGGGGCAGTTGACGGTGCCGCCGGCGGTACGAACGGTTGCATTCGCGAGTACGACCGGGTAGGTTGTGTCGATTTCCCATTCCTGCGGAATAGTGACCGGGATAGTGACCAGAATTCCCGAGGAGCCGGTAAGCGCTCTCGCGTCGGGGCCGGTTATTGCAAAACGGTAAGTGCTGTCGTTCAATACCTCGGTACTGAGCGTATGTCCGTCTTTACGGCCCGACAAGCTGGCATTGGCCAGGTCGATCAATGCTCCTTGCGGAAACTGGAGATCGAAGGTCGTGGCGAAGATTTCGGTATCCCGGTTGAATAAATGCACCGGGAAAGCAATGGTTTTCCCTTTTTCGGATGCCGGGGTCAGTAAGCTCAGATTGTAGAGCGATCCTGTTCCGGTAGCCGGTTCGCCGGGATTGCCGGGAAGGTATTCGAACCGGGCGAGGAGGGTGTCGTTGGCATAACCGGTGGTGTACGCATAGGGGGTCGACGGCGACACGAGCGTATGGTCCCTGTACCAGCCTTTAAATACATAGCCCGAATGCGGATAAGCATATACGGAGTAGTGGGTGCCCGGTTCATAAAACAGGTTGTCGTTGGAGAAGTATCCCGATCCTTCCGGTTCGGCCATTAATTTCAGAGTATATTTATTGGCCGGTTCCCCCGGATTGGAAGGGGTATACCTGAAATGCGCCGTAAGGTTTACTTTCCTCGAAGGCATTATGTAATCGAAGTTGCGTGAGGTGGAAATCACCGAATCGCCTTCGCACCAGGCAATAAATTGATATCCTGAATATACGGATGCAATTATCCTGACCGATTTACCTGCAGGATAATTGCCGCTACCGGAGGTATAGCCCGCCGAGTTGTTGTTCATCCGGAGTTCCAGGCTGAACAAATTCTCGGGTTCTGGCGGATTCCCCGGATTGTATTCGGTTGCGTTCTGGGCCGTCAATGAAGGCTGAAGGCACAAAATCAACAGAATATGCAGCAGGTAAGATTGAATTTTATTCATAACCGGGGGATTAAAATACAACGATCTTATGGATTTCGGCATTGCTGCGAACAAAGTAGATGCCCGATGGAACCGGAATTTCGGTAGCAGTGCTGCCAACGGCAACGGTACGAATCAACATTCCGTTGAGCGAGTATATAGTATAAAGAGTTCCTTCGGGTGCAAAAATGTAGATTTTACCTTCCGCTCCGCGTATTAATTCGGTTGCTGTCGGTTGTTGTGTGCTGGTTGCCAGCGAAGTAATGCGCAGAATAAACCGGTGGTCGAATGTGCCGTTCGGGCTGTAGAACGAATAGTCGCTCTGTGTCAGATCTACCGAAGCCGACGTAAGTCGATCTTCCAGCATGAGCTGAAGGATATCGGAAGAGCTGTTTTCAGCCTTTTTAATCCGATAATTGCCGTCGGTTCCGGCCCTGTAGCCCAGTTTTACCCATCCTTGCGACGATGGGCGTTCGTTGATTGCATAGTAGTTGTTGCTATCGTCGAGGCTATACAACTGGGGAACCGACGGATCGTTGCTGAAAAATTTCGACGCATCTCTTTCCATCTCATATTCCATAAAGGCTTCGGGATTGAAAACGATTCGCGTTTGATCGCTAAGCTGGGAGTTGCTGATCAGCAGGTCGACCAACTTACGGTTGCTGTTGGCCGGTATTCTGTGAGGCGCACCGGCAGGGCCGCCGGCCGATAGTACCGAAGTGAGCTGTCGTCCTCCCTTGAGGAAGGTCATATTCGAAATATCTTCCGGTTTTTGTACGAAAAACCCCTCGAAAGGTTTAATGGCGTATTTATCGTCGGTAAGCGATATGGCGGTGTAGGTGTTGTTGTTCAGGTTCCATACCGTAATCGGAGCCGTAAAGTCGAGATAACGCGAATCGAAATACGAAGGATAAACATTACCGATAAAATTCCAGTTTTTGTTCGCTGTTACTTCGGTGGCATAGGTCGACAGGGGCACACTTTTTTCTTCGTTGCCGAAGAGTTGGTTCCGCGATGCCGATGTTGCCGGTAACAGTAAGGTGGTAGTGGCGTTGGCGTTAATAATATAGCCTTTACCGGCTTTTAGGGTGCTGTCGGGTGTCATTGTTTTCCAGCTGCCACCGGTGCCGTTCAGGGCACGTGCGGCCCCGTCGTAACTGCGGATGGCCAACAAAGCATTGTTTGAGGTGCCGATATCGGATACTTTTAGGTCGAAGGGGAAACTCAGAAAATACCATTTATTTCCGTTCACATCCAGTTTTACCATTACCGAGTTGGCCGACATGGCCGGGCAATCGTTGATCAGATTTCCGAATACACCCGAATTGTACCTGCCTTCCATTATAAACCGGTCGGTAGAAAATGGGGTGTTGCCGCCCACCGTCAGACTTCCGTTGCTCAGAATAGTAATGTTCGGGAAGCCGGTGGGGCGTACATTATTGACCAGGGCCAGCGGACCGCTGACCGGAATTTCTTTTAATTCTTTATTGAAGGGTATTACCGTGGCAAAGTTGGTCCATACGGGCGACTGTTTGTACATGTTCATCGACCAGAAAGGCACTTCGAGGGTACATACGGTTTTTACAACATGATTAAACGGATCGGTACTCAACACGGGTGGAGTAGGTTGCTGGCAAAGTATGTGCTTTAACCCCGGATTGAACTGGAAGGCGTATCCTTCGATGGTTTGAAGGGTCGTGGGAAAGATCAGGGTGTCGATGGGGCACGACTGAAAAGCATAGTTCCGGATGGTGGTGAGTTTGTCGGGAAAGGTCACATACTTGAGTTGGGTGCACCCGTCGAAGCTGGCATAGTTGATCGTCGTGATTTTTGGAGGGATTATCAATGAGTCGAGTTGACGGCAATCCCTGAATGCATAGTTGGCCAGTTCGACCAGAGAATCGGGCAGGATCAAATCGGTAAGCGCATGATTGGCGTCGAATGCCTGGTTCCCGATATGGGTTAAAGTGGGTGGGAGGACGATTTTTCTTAATTGGTTACATTCGTAAAAGGCGTAATTGTTAAGGATTTTCACTTTCTTCGGAATTTCGATTTCCTGAAGGTCGTAACACTGGTAAAACACCGAGGTTCCCATGGTCAGTAAACTATCGGGAAGCACGACAGTACGCAGGTAATAACGGAACTGGAACTGCCCATTTGGAATGTCGGTAACATTGGTATGCTTCAGATCCAGACTTATCAAATCGGGAAAATTGTTTTTCAGCAAGGTCATATCGGTAGCGTTCATAAGGCCCGATACCGTGAGTTCATTTACGTCTTTCAGGTACTCGACCTGTTGCAGTACCATTTCGCCCAGAGTACCCGCGGTGGTTAAATCGACTGTCACCTTGACCGGCATATCTCCGCCGATTATAATGTAAGGATTCCACTTGGTGTCGTTGCGGAATGCCGTTTTTGCTTCCGGCAAAACGTAAAATATTGCGATGGGACCCATGCTGAACGATCCTCCTGTGTAGATGGACGGAGGGGTGAGTGTCAATAGTTTGGCCGTTGTGTAATTGGTTCCGTAAAAAGTGTTGTATCCCATCGATGTTACATAGGCAGGAATTACCAGTTGGCCGCTGAGCAATCCGCATTCCTGAAAAGCATAGGAACCCAGTGTTCGCAACGAGTCGGGCAAAACAAGCGAACTTAGTTTGGAGCACTTGTAGAAAGCGTAATTGTCGATGGATCGGACTTTCGGAGGAATCACCAGGTTGGTGCTCAGCTCGTAACACTGATAAAAAGCGGAGTATTTGATAAGCTCCAGACTGTCGGGTAAATTGATCGATTTAAGGTTGTTGCAATTGTAAAAAGCGTATTCGTCAATCGATTTTAAATTGCTGGGCAGTACTACCTCCACCAATGAAGTTTTGGATTCGAAAGCGCTGCTGTTAATAACACGGTTGGCTACGCTCACAGCCGACATGTCGAGCTTGTTAAGAAGCGGCATGTAATTGCGGATCTGATAAAAATCGTTTGAATTCATGGAGCCGGTTATAATTAACTCGGTAACCGTTGCTTTTTCACTGGAGGTAAGCGCTGCACTGAGTCCTCCTGCGGTAATGTCGACTGTCTTGCTCAGTTGGGCCGTTACGATGCCGCTGAAGCTGAGCACAAAAAGAAGTAAATGTGTTTTTTTCATGACCAATTAGTGATTAAGTTTATGGATGATTGATGACTAGTCGTCGCCTGTGCTGTTTTTCTTCTTCACGCCTGAAGAAGCCGGGATATAAAAACTCTATACAATAAAACAGATTTTAACATCTAATAGTTTTTATTTTCAAGTCCGGATTTGGTTAAAAAATACAGATTGAATACAATATTGAGCGTTAAATTGTCTCCATACCATTGGTTCGTTTGATTGTTAGCAGTTTATATTGCAAAGTTATCTTTGTAATTTTCTATGCGATACCCCTAAAAGGGGGTTTTTTAGAATTCTTTCTGGGAGTAAATTTGCATTGAAAAAATATGCGTATTTTTGAGAAATAATAATTTTCAATCCATGGTAAGCAATGCGAAAAGAAAAACCGGCGTCGTATGGGCATTTCTGATGATCTGCCTTGCAGTAAAGGCACAACATCTCGATTCCTTGCTTTCTCCGCCTGTTTCAAAACAACAGGTTGATTCGGTTTTGCAGGTAACGATTTACAAAAAAGAACTGAAATTATTTGCCGTGAAGGCGCTTGAGAAAGCAAGGGAGCTGAAATATACTGAAGGGATGATGCATGCGTTGGATCAATTGGGTGTGATGGAGCGAAATTTTTCCAATTATCCGGCGTCGCTTCGCTACCATAAGGAATGCCTCACGTTATCGGAACAACACAACTCCGATTATTGGATGCTGCGCTCCAATCAGAATCTGGGAGTTCTCTACCGCCGTCTGGAAGTTTATCCCACGGCGCTGGAATATTTGTTTCGCGCCTTGCCTCTGGCCGAAAAACTGCAAAACGAAAAAGAAACCGCCTCGGCGCTCAACAATATCGGGAATGTGTATTTATCCCTTCAGCGATACGATGAAGCCATGAACTATTTTCAACAATCGTTGCTTATCGATAGAAAACGAAATAATTATCAGGGGCTTTCGATTTGCCACGGTTGCATCGGAAGAGTTTTTGAGGCAAAAAACCAATTGGATTCGGCGCAGGTGCACTACGAAAAAAATCTTTTCTACAGCGAAGGCTGGAACGATAAAAATGGGATAGCCATCGCGTATAATTCCATGGGAAACGTGGCGAAAAAGCGCAATCGATGGGACCAGGCGTTGGAGTACTATCAAAAAGCGCTGGCAATGAACCTGGAAATTGCCGACAGGAAGTACATAGCTCCCAATTATTGTAATGTGGCCGACGTATATCAACATATCGACAACTTCCCGCTGGCCGAGAAAAATTATAAAGAAGCTTTAAGTGTTGCCGAGGCCAGCGGAATAATGCGGAATATCGCCCGTGCGTACAAAGGGCTTGCCGATATGTATGAAAAACAGGGCAACTGGAGCGCCGCGTTGGCTGCCGAACGAAAATTCAAACTATACGAAGACAGCGTTCTGAACGAGAGTTCTTTACGTCAGGTGGAAATGATCCGGACCGCTTATGAAGTGGACGAAAAGGAATTGAAAATTGTTGCATTGCAACAGGAAAAGAGCTTGTACCTGTTCGTCGGGATGGTCATATGCGTTTTGTTATTGGCACTCATCGTTTCGTTGTACTTCCGCCATAGAAATATTAGGACAAAAAAGCAACTTGCCGAGCAAAAAATAATCCGGCTCGAACAGGAAAAACAACTGGTGGCTACGCAAGCCGTACTCGACGGGGAAACCGCCGAGCGTTCGCGGCTTGCACGCGACCTGCACGACGGTCTCGGCGGAATGCTCTCTGCGGTAAAATTAAACCTGTTCGACATGAAAAAAGGAACCTTACTTGAGTCCGACGATATTTTGCGGTTCAACAACGTGTTGAAAATGTTGGATAATTCCATACGGGAGCTGCGTAGAATTTCGCACAATATGATGCCCGAAGCCTTATCGCGTTACGGATTAAAAACCGCCATAGCCGATTTATGCCATAGTTTGCCGAATGTAAATTTCCATTATTTCGGAACAGAAACCCGTTTGGAGTCGAAACGTGAGGTAATGATCTACCGCATTGTCATGGAACTGGTGAATAATGCCCTCAAGCATGCTGATGCCGATGAAATAAATGTGCAGTTGGTTCAGGAACCTTCCCGTATCTCGGTTACGGTGCAGGACAACGGAAAAGGCTTTGATACGAAAGCGAAAACCTTGGGGATGGGATTGAAAAACATCCAAAACAGAGTAGTGTCGTTCAGTGGAACTATGAATATCTGTTCCAAGGAAAACGAAGGAACGGAAATAAGCGTGGAGATTAAAATTTAGCCCATTATGATACAGGTTCTTATCGTTGATGATCATCTTATCCTGGCCGACGGGTTGAAGAAACTGGTCGACGACTCTGGCTTCGCCGAGGTTTGCCATACGGCGCTTACGGGAAAGGCATGCCTGCATTACCTGCATCGTGCAACTCCCGATGTGGTATTTCTCGATATAAACCTGCCCGATGCCAATGGAATCGATTTGTGCAGGGAGATAAAATTGCACAATCCCGAAATCAAGATAATAGCGCTGACCAGTTTCGGAGAATATGCACTTGTTCGCCGAATGCTCGAAAGCGGAGCCGACGGCTATCTGCTCAAAAATGCCATGCCCGATGAAATCCTCCTGAGTATTGAAACGGTCGTGGAAGGCGGACGGTTTCTGTCGGAGGAAATCGATATGCTGATGCGAAAACGCACACTAAACCCCGTGTGGCTCACCCCGCGGGAAAAAGAACTCCTGAAGCTCATCGTGGATGGGTACACAAATCCTGAAATTGCCGATAAAATGTGTCTCGGTGTAGAAACCGTCAACGGGTACCGTAAAAACCTGCTGCTTAAATTGGGCGCAAAAAATACGGCGGTGTTGGTTAAAATGGCGATTGAAGAAAAGTTGATTTAGTGCGTACAACAGTTCCGGCAGGGGGATGTTCAACACAATGGAACATCCTCCCTGCTATCGACCGATTGTATTCCCTTCATTAACTCAATCCTGTGATTTTGCCGTCGGTAAAATCGATATTCTTGGCTTGAGGATCTTTGGGTAGGCCCGGCATACGCATAATTTTACCGGCGATGGCCACGATAAATTCAGCACCATTGTTGAGTACCAGGTCGTTGATGTGAAAATCGAAATCGTGTACTGCTCCGTACGCCTTCTCGTCGTCGGAAAATGAATATTGGGTTTTTGCAATACACACCGGATAGGCTTCGGCTCCCATTGCTTCAAATTTCGGGATCATGGCCATTGCTTTTTCCGAAAACAGAACCCTGCGGGCTCCGTAAATGCGCTGAGCGATTTTTTCGATTTTCCGGGCGATACTGTCGGTATCCTTATAGGTGAAGTGGAGCGGTTTGTGTGTTTTTTCTTCTGTCATTTCCACTACCTTTTCTGCCAGCTCCACGGCTCCTGCGCCGCCTTCGGCAAAGGCATTGTTGACGGCGAAACCTACTTCCTTTTCCATACAATGGTTACGCAGCAATTCGATTTCGGCATCGGTGTCGAAATCATATTTGTTGAATGCTACCACTACTTTCAAACCAAAGGATTTAAGATTGTCGATATGGCGGTCCATATTCTCGAATCCCTTGATCAGTCCTTCGTGATTTTCTTCTTTTATCTGCCTGATATCCACTCCTCCGTGCATCTTGAGTGCCTGCGAAGTAACTACCAGTACCGACAGAGCAGGATGCAGCCCTGATTTACGGCATTTGATATTCAAGAACTTTTCGGCTCCCAGATCGGCCCCGAAGCCCGCCTCGGTAATCACATAGTCCGAAAAATTCAGGGCCATTTTGGTGGCAACAATCGAGTTACAGCCATGTGCAATATTAGCAAACGGGCCGCCATGAATAAACGCCGGCGTGTTTTCGGTGGTTTGCACCAGGTTCGGGTGGATGGCATCCTTCAACAATACGGTGATAGCTCCGGCAATGCCCAGGTCTTTCACCGTGAAGGGTTGTCCCGAATGGGTATAGCCCAATAAGATCTTTTCGATCCGCCGTTTTAAATCGTCTTCATTTTCCGACAAACATAAAATAGCCATAATTTCAGAAGCCGGAGTAATGTCGAATCCGGTTTCGGCCGGTACACCATTGGTAAGTCCTCCGAGCCCTGTGACAACATGCCTCAAACTCCGGTCGTTGACGTCCAGTACACGTTTCCAAAGCACTTGCTTCAGCCCGTCGGCCTGGTTGCGATGATGGTAAATGTAATTGTCGAGCAGCGCTGCAATCGTATTGTTTGCCGAGGTAACGGCATGAAAATCGCCCGTAAAATGCAGATTGATATTCTCCATCGGCAATACCTGAGCGTAACCGCCTCCGGCAGCTCCTCCTTTCATCCCGAACACCGGACCCAGCGAAGGTTCCCTGAGTGCCACAGCACTCAACTTTCCAATTTTATTCAACCCCAGGCTCAGACCGATCGATACCGTCGTTTTACCTATTCCTGCCTTGGTAGGGGTAATGGCCGTAACCAGTATCAGCTTGCTTTTTTTTATTTTTTTCTGATCGATCATTCCACAGGGAATTTTTGCCATATAGGGTCCGTATGAAATAATATCGTTTTTTGCTATTCCTAATTTTCCGGCAACCTTCGAAATTTTTTCCAAAGTCGATTCGTGCGCAATTTCAATATCGCTCTTCATATGTTTGTTGTTGTTTAATTTCTTAAACAAAGATAGTAATTTCCGGTGTTTTAAAAAATCAATTTCCTGTAAGATGCTTCTTTTTCCTGTAAAAAACGACACTTCATTTCCGGGTTGTTGCGATTATACTATACATTTGTAGGCATTACTAACTTTAAAAATAACGATCATGAAAAGAGCTGCATTTAAAATGTTTCTGAAACCGGGCTGCGAAGCCGAATATACTAAGCGGCACAACGAAATCTGGCCCGAACTCAAAGCCTTGCTGCAGGAAGCAGGCGTTTCCGATTATTCCATTTTCTGGGATAAAGACACCAACCTATTGTTTGCCGTTCAGAAAGTGAGCGGCGATGGCGGATCGCAGGACCTCGGTTCGACCGAAATCGTACAGAAATGGTGGGCCTACATGGCCGATATTATGGAAACGAATCCCGATAACTCTCCGGTATCTGTCGAGTTACCCGAAGTTTTTTATATGGAATAACAAGCGGCTGAGTTTTTTATCAAAAAGTGTGGTTTTAATATCAGATTTCAGATGGACGACTGCACCAGGATCGGTAATTTTGCCATCGGATTCGTAACTAAAATATCAATTTAACAGAAAGTTCCATGAAAGAACAACAAATTAACCAGGCATTTGAATATGCCAAAGCTCGTTATGCCGAATTAGGTATCGATGTGGATAATGCAATGGCTCAACTCGATAAACTGCCCATCTCGCTGCATTGCTGGCAAACCGACGATGTACGCGGTTTCGAAGATGGCGACGGCGAACTCACCGGCGGAATCCAAACCACCGGAAATTATCCGGGCCGTGCCCGTACCATCTCCGAAGTACGCGCCGATATCGATAAGGCGATGTCGCTGATTCCCGGCGAACACCGTGTGAATATCCATGCCTTCTATGGCGATTTCCAGGGCGAAAAAGTGGATCGTAATGAGATTGAACCCAAGCATTTCCAAAGTTGGATCGATTGGGCCAAAGAAAAAAACTACAAGCTCGACTTCAACTGTACTTGCTTTTCGCACGATAAATCTGCCGATGGTTTCACCCTGTCGCACCGCGATCCGGCTATCCGTGAGTTCTGGATCGAACACGTGATACGCAGCCGCAAAATTGCGGAGGAAATGGGTCGCCAGTTGGGTTCCAAGTGTATTCACAATATATGGATTCCCGATGGATCGAAAGATCTTACCGTGGATCGCCTGTTGTACCGCAAAAACCTGAAAGATTCGCTCGACAAAATTTTTGAATACAAAACCAACGACGAGTACATGGCCGACTGTATCGAAAGTAAACTTTTTGGTATCGGCAGCGAAAGCTATACCGTCGGTTCACACGAATTCTACATGGGCTATGGTGTTGCCAACAATAAAATGATCACCCTCGATTCGGGTCACTATCATCCTACTGAAGTGATTTCGGATAAAATTTCGTCGCTATTGTTGTTTGCTCCCGAAATTATGCTCCACGTGAGCCGCGGTATTCGTTGGGACAGCGACCACGTGGTCATCCAAACCGACGAACTGCTGGCGCTTACGCAGGAGATTATCCGCGCCGATGCTGTGGACCGTGTGCATATCGGACTCGATTACTTCGATGCTTCTATCAACCGTATCGGAGCCTATGTTATTGGTGTCCGCGCTACTCAGAAAGCGCTGTTGCAGGCGCTGTTGGAACCCATTGCCCAGTTGCGCGAATTCGAATCGAAAGGTCAGTATTTCGAACGCCTGGCATTCCTCGAAGAAGCAAAATCGCTTCCCTGGTCGGCTGTTTACGATTACTATTGCATGAAAAAAGGCGTGATTCCGGGCGAATCGTATGTGGCCGATATTCAGCAATACGAAAAAGAGGTAACCCTCAAGCGCTAAGTCTATGGAAGTCCTGTTAGGTCTTTTAATTATTGCGGTAGGCAGTATGGGGCAATCGAGCTCCTACGTGCCTATCAAAAAAGTGAAGGAATGGTCGTGGGAAAGTTTCTGGCTGGTGCAGGGCGTTTTTGCCTGGCTGGTATTCCCCTACCTGGGTGCGTTGCTGGCTATACCCGAAGGATATACACTGGGCGAGTTGCTTGCTGCGGGCGAAGGGGCCGCCTGGAAATCCATTTTCTTTGGTGTGCTCTGGGGAGTCGGCGGACTGACCTTCGGCTTAAGCATGCGTTACCTGGGGATTGCTCTGGGACAGTCGATTGCCCTGGGAACCTGCTCGGCGTTCGGTACCTTGATACCGGCCCTGATGAAAGGTGAAAACCTTTTTTCCGGCGAAGGACTCATTCTTTTGATCGGTGTTAGTGTGGCGATTGCCGGTATCGCTGTGATCGGCTATGCCGGGAGCTTGCGGGCCAAAAATATGACGGAAGAACAGAAAAAGGCTGCCGTTAAAGATTTCGCCCTGGGTAAAGGTCTTTTTGTAGCCTTGCTGGCCGGTGTGATGAGCGCGAGCTTCAACCTGGGACTCGAAGCTGCCGAACCGATTCGCCTGAAAGCGGTTGAACTGGGCACCGATGGGTTATATGCCGGATTGCCCGCCATCCTGATGGTGACTTTCGGCGGTTTTCTTACCAATGCGGTGTATTGCCTCTTCCAGAATGTGAAAAACAAAACCCTGAAGGATTATACATCGGTATCGGGCAAGGTTTGGGTCAATAATTTGCTTTTTACCGCCCTGGCCGGAATCTTATGGTACTCGCAGTTCTTCGGACTCACGCTTGGCAAAAGCTTCTTTACCGAAGGAAGCGTAATGATGGCTTTCTCCTGGAGTATTCTGATGTCGCTCAATGTGACCTTCAGTAATGTGTGGGGTATCATCCTTAAAGAATGGAAAGGAGCCGGTTCTAAAACAGTTTCGGTACTCGTTATCGGGATGTTGATTCTTATTTTCTCATTGATTCTGCCGACTTTGTTACAGAATTAATACGATGATTTGTTGGTGGGGTTGGAGAATTGCTGAAGGTAATGCGGCAGTTCTCCAACTTTTTTTGCCCTTATCCTGAAATTTGATGTATATTTGCATGGAATAAATTCAACCATCGCCATGTCAAGCAGTGTTAGTAAGCAGATCAATTACATGGTCACCTCCGACGAAGATGAATTGTGGGGGATGACAGTGACCACGGTCGGTCACCAGATTATTGAAGAAGGTCAGGTGTATCCGCCTCAGAATCACCCGAGCGGCTATTATTTCGATCCCGATAAAGGTCGGGTTCTCAACGAATATCAGTTGCTGTATATAACGAATGGAAATGGAATCTTCAATTTTGGGATCAGTAAACAAAATTGTTTTATTTCCGAAGGAAAAATGTTTTTTCTGATGCCGGGAGTATGGCATTCGTACAAACCCTTGCCGAATACCGGCTGGAATGAGTACTGGATTGGTTTCCGCGGCCCGATTATCGATAAAATCGTGGAAGAAGGTTTTTTTCTCAACCGCCCGCCGGTTTTTTCCATCGGATTGAACGAACGCATCGTGGATCTGTACCACAAAGCGATCGAAATTGCCAATGAAGAGCGTGCGGGATATCAACAGGCGCTTTCGGGCATTGTGATGCATATACTCGGTTTGATGTATTACCGCGATAAAACCCGCGATTTTCAGGATGAAGACCTGATCAGGAAGATGAAGAAGGCCAAGGTAATCATGCGCGAATCGATCTACAAAAATATTTCCCCCGAACAGATAGCATTGGAACTGAATATCAGCTACTCGGGATTCCGGCGGGCTTTTCGCGAGTTTACCGGCACTTCGCCGCTCAAATACATCATCGAACTCAAGTTGAACGAGGCTAAACGGTTGCTGTCCACCACTTTTCTTACCGTAAAGGAAATCGCCTATAAACTTAATTTTGATAATCCGGATTATTTTCCGGTGTTTTTTAAAAAACGTACCGGATTAACACCCATCGAGTACCGCAACAGTACTGAAGTGAAGGATCCGGGTGTGTAATACTCAGGATCAGTTTCCTTCCTCTCTGTGTTTTTTTTAAAACCGCTGGGCCGGAAATGTACCTGGAAGAGGAACGCTCAATATTTTTACAGCGCCGATAAAACATTTTGTACCTAAAATCGTTATAGTAATAAATGCTACAATAATGTAGCATATTAAATACTGATAGAACAATGAATATTTCTGAGAAAAGCATAGTTGGTGAACTGGTAGCAGCCGACTATCGTACCGCATCGGTATTCCATGCCCATGGAATTGATTTTTGCTGCCGTGGTAACCGTCCGGTTGACGAGGCTTGCGCCGAAGTGAAAACCGAAGTAGCGCCGTTGCTTCGGGAATTGAACGATGTATTGAGCGCCACTTCCGGAGCAGCCGTCGATTATAAATCGTGGCCGCCCGATCTGCTGATCGATTATATTATTAAGAAACACCACCGTTATGTGGCGCAGAAATCGGCTGAAATCAAGCCCTTCCTGGCAAAGATTGCCGATGTGCATGGCGACCGTCATCCCGAGCTGCTCGAAGTGGAGCAACTGTTTCACGGAGCTGTGGGAGCACTTACCTTGCACATGCAAAAAGAGGAGTTGGTGTTGTTTCCCTACATTGTTAAAGTGGTGAATGCGCAGGGTAAAGGGCCGAAACCAACCACGGTTGGATTTGAATCGTTGGAAGCGTATATCGCCGAAACTATGCAGGTAGAGCACGAAACTGAGGGGGAGCGGTTCCGGACCATTTCGGCGCTGACCAATCATTACGAAACTCCTGCCGACGGTTGTCGCACTTATCAGGTTACGCTGGCGATGCTGAAAGAATTCGAACAGGATCTGCACCACCATATTCATCTCGAGAATAATATTTTGTTCCCGAAAGCCGTAGAGTTGGAGAAAAGTTGGCAGTAAAGAATAGGTCGGTAAAGTTGAATTCCCGTACAGCGAATACCTGCGCGGGAATTTTTTTGTACCTTTGCGGTTCAAAAAAAGAATAGGTATGTGGTTAATTCTGGCCCTGGTATCGGCCGTTCTGCTGGGTATTTATGATGTGAGTAAAAAGGTTTCGGTACAGGGTAATGCGGTGATTCCGGTGTTGCTTACTTCGGTACTCATTTCTTCAGGCATTTTGTTCCCGTTTTTGGTGGTTTCGCTGGTTCGTCCCGATGTGCTGGAACCGACTCCGTTTTATGTTCCTCCGGTCGATTTTCGCACTCATATGCTTTTAGTTGTAAAAGCCGTCATTGTACTTACTTCCTGGTTGTTTGCTTATTTTGCCATGAAGCATCTTCCCATCACCCTTGCATCGCCTATCAAGGCCACGCAGCCGGTATGGGTGGTGGTAGGCGGTGTCCTCATTTTTGGAGAAAAGCTCAACGGGTTTCAATGGGCGGGTGTTTTAGTAACCCTGGTATCGTTCTTTCTGTTCTCCTTTGCCGGCAAGAAGGAGGGTTTTTCGCTTCGCTCCAGCAAATGGCTTTGGTTTATCATCCTGGCAACCCTTACAGGTGCCGTGAGCGGTTTGTACGACAAATACCTGCTGCATCGTTTCGATCATATGGCCGTACAAACCTATTACACCTTTTATCAGGCACTGATCATGGGCCTGATTACCATTTTTATGTGGTATCCCACCCGCAGGAAAACGACCCGCTTTCAGTTCCGGTGGTCGATCGCCATGATTTCGGTATTTTTAGTAGCAGCCGATTTTGCCTATTTTTATGCGCTCACCATGCCCGGTTCGTTGATTTCGGTGGTGTCGACCATCCGCCGGGCGGGAGTGGTGGTTCCGTTTCTGTACGGAGCACTGATAATGGGCGATAAACATCTGAAAATGAAGGCGATCGATATGGTAGGAGTGGTGTTGGGCATGTTACTCCTGTTCCTCGGTAATCGATAAAGGTCAATTTTCGAATCATTTCTGTCAAAATAAATTCATTTTTTAGTCTGGAAGTGTTGCCGGCTTCTTTCCCGTAGTGTACCTTTGCAGCATAATTCTTATAATAAATTCAGGAATATGAAGCAGTTAGACGTGAATTTAATGCACCCGACCGAGCAGATCAACGTGATCATCGGCCGGATTTACAGGAGTGGGATGACCACCACATCAGGAGGTAATATATCGATCCGGGATGTGAATGGCGATATCTGGATTACTCCCTCGGGAGTGGATAAGGGTTCGCTTACGACCCGCGATATAGTGTGCGTAAAAGCGGATGGTAGCATTGTGGGCCCTCATAAGCCCTCCTCCGAATACCCCTTCCACAAGGCTATTTATGAGGCTCGTCCCGAGCTTACCGCAGTCATTCATGCCCATCCCCCGGGATTGGTTGCTTTCAGTATCGCCCGGCAGGTGCCCGATACCAATATTGTTCCCCAGGCACGCAATATTTGCGGCGAAATCGGGTTTGCTCCCTATGGTTGTCCGGGAAGCGTCGACCTGGGCGAAAAAATTGCGAATGAATTCCGTACAGGTTCCTATAAGGCCGTAATTATGGAAAACCACGGGGTAGTGTTGGGAGGAAGCGATATGATGGATGCCTATCAGCGTTTCGAAACTCTGGAGTTTTGTTGCCGCACCATTATTAATTCGGGAAGGATAGGAAAGGCCAATAGCCTGACCGAAAAACAGATAGCTCAGTACACCAATCATTTTCCGAAAAACATTGTTCATTTTATGGATGTGGATTACCCGTCGGACGAGCGGGCGCTGCGCTCCGATATGGTACGCATTATCCGCCGTGCCTGCGACCAGGGGCTGATGATTTCGACCTACGGTACCGTTTCGGTTCGCTGGCGCGACAACGACTTCCTGATTACGCCGCGCGACGTGGCCCGCTGGGATATTCTGCCGGAAGATATTGTTCAGATCCGGAACGGGATGGCGGAAGCAGGCAAAGTTCCGAGTCGTTCGGTGGCCTTGCATCATCGTATTTACCAGCTCAATCCGCATATTAATTCCATTATCACTACGCAGCCTACCAATTTGATGGCCCATGCGGTAAGTCATCAGAAGTTTGATGTACGCACCATTCCCGAAAGCTGGATCTTCCTGCAGGATGTTCCGTCGGTTCCGTTTGGGATTGGTTTCAGCGATACCGATAAGATGGCCGGGTTATTTAAAACCAACCGGGTGGTATTGGTGGAAAACGATTGCGTCTTTGTGACGGGCGATAAGTTGCTGAATACCTTCGATTACCTGGAAGTAGCCGAGTTTTCGGCCAATTCGCTGGTGATGGCTTCGGCCGTTGGAGCGTTGCAGCCGATGGGCGACAAGGAAATCGACGAGTTGCGTATTGCGTTTAATGTGAAATAAGGGGCGTGACTAAAAAGAAAGGAGCGGCTTTGTATTTTTACCTGCAGTAACCCGAAATCCGGTTGTGTGGCCGGCAGCCGCCGGGTAAATAAAAAGCGTTTAATTATCGTATCGATAATTAAACGCTTATAGCCGTCGGGATGACTGGATTCGAACCAGCGACCACTCGCCCCCCAGACGAGTACTCTAAACCGGGCTGAGCTACATCCCGCTTTTGCTTTGCGGGTGCAAATGTAGCAAAAGTTTTTGATTTATCAAAGCCCTTTTTCCGATAAATAACGTTCGGCTTCGATGGCAGCCTGACAGCCGCTGCCGGCGGCAGTGATGGCCTGGCGGTAATGCGGGTCGGCTACATCGCCTGCAGCAAACACGCCGGCCACGTTGGTGCGCGGAGTTCCGGGAATGGTTTTAATATAACCTACTTCATCGGTTTCTATCCACGGTTTGAATATCTTAGAATTGGGAGTATGTCCGATTGCCAGGAAAAATCCGTCGATTTCAAGATGAACTTTTTCCTCGCCGGCTTGTCCGCGGCGTTTCACCAGGTTAGCACCCTGCACCACTTTATCGCCGGTTAACCCTAGTGTTTCGTGCTCAAATAATACTTCAATATTAGGATTATTTAACACGCGTTCCTGCATAATTTTAGATGCTCGCAGAAAAGGTTTACGTACGATCATATATACTTTACTGGCCAGACCGGCCAGGTAAATAGCTTCTTCACATGCAGTATCGCCACCGCCCACCACAGCAACTTTCAGTTTGCGGTAGAAGAACCCGTCGCAGGTGGCACAGGCCGAAACTCCGGAGCCGGCATACTTGTTTTCATCGGGCAGACCGAGGTATTTGGCTGTGGCGCCGGTAGAAATGATAAGCGTGTCGGTTTCGATTACTTTTTCGCCATCGATGGTGACTTTATAAGGCGCCGACGACAGGTCGGTTGCCGTAGCGGTTCCAAAGCGAATATCGGCACCAAACCGTTCGGCCTGTTTCTTCAGATCTTCCATCAGTTCGGGGCCGGTAGTGCCGGTGGGGTAGCCTGGGAAATTCTCCACTTCGGTTGTGGTGGTCAACTGTCCTCCGGGTTGCATACCTTCGTACAATACGGGACTCAGGTTGGCGCGGGAGGCATAAATAGCAGCGGTGTATCCTGCCGGTCCTGATCCAATGATCAGACATCTTACTTTTTCGTTCATATAGTTGTTTTTTTATTCTTTTTTATCGTAAATCGTTCACAATGACTCCAGGATGTTGCGCAGCATTGAAAACAAAGGTCGCATTGGAAACCGTCGCATTCGCTTTGTAATTTTGCAGCGTCAATTCGTTCCGGCTTCCGTCTTTATTAATCACCTTAATAGCATGCAGTTGCTGGCCGTTGTTTACAAATTGCACACCGACTTTCACAAAAGTCTCGTTTTTACTCGTTGGTGTCAGTTCGATCAGTTGATAGCCTGAACGTTTTTCGTTCGAAAATGCCACTTTGCTTTTTGCTGTATATCCTGCTAAAACTGCCATCGGATTCGTCTCTGCCAATTCTTCAGGTGTAGGCCGGGTGATGGTAACCTCGTTGTTTTGTGCAAATAAAGCCCATTGTGTGGTACCATCAAACCATACGGTAACATCGTCCATCGTAAGATAAAACCGATTTCCTTTCATCGTAACTTTTCCTGAAACCGACTGCGAAGTTAGGGCATTTTTTGAAATCACGTTCAACGTGAAACCGGTCTGCACGGCTTCGGTGTTTATTTTCGATAAATAGTTTCTGATAATTGTCTGAGCATCAGCCGGTTTTTGTGCCGACGCCAGGAGTATCGAATTTATGAATACCAGGATAGATAATATTTTTCGCATTTTATCTTAATTGTTTTAATATCATATCTAAGTGATGATCGTCCATTACCAATACCTGCCGGGCCTTGCTGCCTTCATTGGGACCAATAATGCCTGCCACTTCCAGTTGATCGACAATCCGGCCGGCACGGTTGTAGCCGATCGAGAACTTCCGTTGAATATTCGACGTCGAACCCTGCTGCGACGATACGATCAACCGCGCAGCTTCCTCGAACAGCGGGTCGCGTTTGCTCATATCGACCTGGCTCAAGTCGGCGCCTTCACCCTCAGGTCCTATATACTCGGGCAGGTAGAAGGCGGTAGGGAAGCTTTGCTGTACCCCGATGAACTGTACGATGTTTTCCACTTCAGGCGTGTCGACAAACGCACATTGAACGCGAATCAGTTCGTTGCCCGAAGTAAACAGCATATCGCCGCGTCCCACCAGCTGATTGGCTCCGGGCCCATCAATAATCGTGCGCGAATCGATCATCGACGAAACACGGAACGCCACGCGCGCCGGGAAATTGGCCTTGATCACTCCGGTGATGATATTAACCGACGGACGCTGCGTGGCAATAATCATATGAATACCGGTGGCTCGCGCCAGCTGGGCAATGCGTGCGATGGGTAATTCGACTTCCTTTCCGGCCGTCATAATTAAATCGCCGAACTCGTCGACGATGACGACAATATAGGGCAGGAACCGGTGGCCTTTTTCCGGATTGAGCTGCCGGTTGACAAATTTCTCGTTGTATTCCTTGATATTACGCACATGGGCCTTTTTCAGCAGGTCGTACCGATCGTCCATCTCTTTACAAATCGAGTTCAGGGTTTCGACTACCTTGGTAGTATCGGTGATAATAGCATCTTCGCCGTCGGGCAGTTTGGCCAGAAAATGTTTCTCGATGCCTCCATAGATATTAAATTCCACTTTTTTAGGGTCGATCAGCACCAGTTTCAGTTCGGCAGGGTGTTTTTTGTAGAGCAATGATGTGATGATCGCGTTGAGTCCGACCGATTTTCCCTGGCCGGTAGCACCCGCTACCAACAGGTGCGGCATTTTGGTAAGATCCACCATGAACACTTCGTTGGTGATGGTTCGGCCGAAGGCAACCGGTAAGTCGAATTTTGAATCCTGGAAGCGGCGCGAAGCAATTACCGAATGCATCGATACAATCTGAGGATCGGCATTCGGAACCTCTATACCGATGGTGCCTTTCCCCGGTATAGGGGCGATAATACGAATGCCGGTGGCCGCCAGGCTCAGCATAATGTCGTATTCCAGGTTTTTGATTTTGGAGATTCGCACCCCTTCTTTCGGTACTATTTCGTACAAAGTGATGGTGGGGCCCACCGTTGCCTTGATGGTTTTTATTTCAATACCGTAGTTCTGCAGGGTTGTGGTAATGCGTTCTTTGTTTGCTTTTTGTTCCGACATGTCGATTTGGGTCTCATTGTCGGTACCGTATACTTTCAACAATTGAAGCGTAGGAGGGGTGTAATGCGATAAATCGAGGGTAGGGTCGTATTTGCCCAGCTTCTCGATATTATAATTCGGATCCTGGTTCTCTTCCTGACGGTACAAGGCATCCTCTTTTTTCTTGTCGCCGGTTTCGTTCAATTCGTCGGTGTCGCCGCCAAGATGTACCTCGAAGTCATCGTCGTCCTGATCGTCCGCATCATCGTCGTCGTATTCCTCGGGTAGTTCGCCGGTTTCCGCATCGTTTACCAGGGAGTCCAAATCGACCGGATTTTTCTCGCCTCCCCGTATCCATTCGTCGGGCACTATTTCGGTTCCTACTGCCACCAAGGGCTCTGTTTCACCGTCTTCGTCGATGAGTACAGGGGGTAAATCGTGCTTTTTACTGAATAATTTTTTCAGGAAGGGTAGCGTGCGCGGGTTGGCTATAATGCTGTATATGAGCATTGTGCCGGCCAGACTGAGCAGGATGCCCATTTCGCCGATATACGAAATAATGAGATTGCCTACAGCAACCCCATGCGCTCCCCCGAGCAGGAAGAAAATTTCGGGTTTGAAATAGGTGTCGGCCATTCCCAACAGGAGCGACAGCCATATCATCCAGAAAAAACTATGTAAAAAGCTTTTCCACAACGAAAAAATACGTTGTCTGAAAAAGCGCATCCCTATCACAAATAAATAGAACGGAATTACGAAGGCCCCCATTCCGAATCCCTGATGGATTAATTTGTGCGACACCAGCGCTCCGACAAACGAACTCACGTTCCGGATTTCGTTCCGGGCCTGGTGCAGCTCTCCAAAGCTCATTTCCATTTTGCTTTGATCTTCGGCTCCGGTAAAAAAGTACGATACCATTGCCACGCTGAGGTAGAAACTCAACATGAGTGTTACAATGCCCGCAATTACATGAAGATTTTCATTTTTGAAAAAAGCAACAAGCTGTTTGCCAAAACCCGGTCCCCGGGATGGGGAGTCCTTAGCCCTGCTTGTCTTTTTTTTGGGCGTACTTTCAACGCTTAAAGGGATTGTTTTAGTTTCTTTTTTTGGTTCACTTATGGGTCGTACCGGTTTTCTGGGTGCCATCGGGAGCTGTTGTTTTATATGATTTACAAATGTACAAGAATTATCACATTTATCGGACAAGCGGTTCAAATATTAGCCTTGCCCGACAGCTTGAAGTTTCATTGCGTTGTATTTCAAACGAATAATCGTCGTCGTCATTTTTCCTGGCAACCAGTTGAATACAGTCGTCGTATACAATTTCCGACATGAAGTTGATGTCGAACCTGCGCAGGTGATGATTGCTGTAATAGTCGGGGGTAAAATAATTGCTGATCCATTCGACATAGCGCATGGTGTTGACGTGTTGATTGATGTCGATATGGCTGTAGCGGGCCTTGAACTGATCGAAGGGTTGACCGGCCACAACATCGAGTTTGACGGGCCGGTCGATGGGCACTTCTTCTCCATCGATAAATTCGTGAATATTGGGAAGCGTCATCAGGTCTTTTGCTCTTCGCAACTGCATATCGATCATTGCCCAGTTGGAAATTGCATGGCCGATTACAGTTCCGTTTGCGTCGTAAAGGGCGAAATTTCGTGTTGTACTGGCCCTTCCTACGCTGTGAATCCATGTTTCAATGGAGATGTTTTCGTATTGTTGGGGCATGTAATTCATTTCCAGCGCAAACCGAAGCAATACCCACGACGAGTTGTTCGATTGCAATTCCCGGATTCCGAAGCCATTTTCGTCGGCGTTGTATTGTGCGGCAGTGAGCAGCATGTCGGTAAGTGCCGCAAGGGTGATTTTATAGCGGAAATCGACCGATTGGGGCGACACCTGAAAGGCGTAAGTAGTTCGTAACAAATCCATGTGTAAAGTAGTTGTTGTAACATGCAAAGGTAATATTTTTTGACCAAAATCCGAACCGGCCGGGTGCTTTCATCGCTTCTATTGAAAAAAACAATATCTTAATAGGATTTATCTGTTTGTATACCTTTCAGATTGAATTTACCTTTGCATCAGAATCAAAAAAACAACTACTTATTTACTCATTTTAAAACAACATTACTATGTCACAGATTGGAAAACAAATTGTAGATTTCAAAGTTCAGGCTTTTGTAAACGATGGTTTCAAAGAAGTAACCAAACAGGACGTGCTGGGCAAATGGTCGGTATTTTTCTTTTATCCTGCCGATTTCACCTTCGTATGTCCTACTGAATTAGAAGATCTTGCCGACAAATACAGCGATTTTCAGGAAGCAGGAGTAGAAGTGTACGGCGTTTCGTGCGATACCCATTTCGTACACAAAGCATGGCACGACACATCGGCTGCCATTAAAAAAGTGAAATACCCCCTGCTGGCCGATCCTACCGGCGTACTGGCCCGCGGTTTCGATGTAATGATCGAAGAAGCTGGTTTGGCCGAGCGTGGAACCTTTGTAGTGAATCCCAAAGGCGAAATTGTTTCGTACGAAGTGGTAGCCGGCAATATCGGACGTAATGCCGAAGAATTGTTCCGTCGCATTCAGGCCCTTCAGTTTGTGGACAATCATCCTTCGGAAGTTTGTCCTGCAAAATGGAAAAAAGGAGGCGAAACGCTGAAGCCGAGCATCGACCTTGTTGGAAAAATTTAAGTAACAATATTCTCAAATTCAGGGAGAAACTCGTGTAGCTTCTCCCTTTTTTATACCTTCATCACATGTTAGATCAATCGTTTAAAGACCAGATAAGCGGATTGTTTGCTTCGCTGAAGTCGACCTATGTATTTCAGATCGAAGTGGATCCGGCCCATTCGGCAAAGGCCGAATTAGTTGAATTACTGGAAGATGTGGCTTCATGCTCGCCGCAGATTTCGTGCACGGTGGCCGATGCCCCGGGCCTTCAGTTCCGTATTGTTAAAGATGGTGTGCCTTCGTCGTTTGTATTTCGTGCAGTGCCCAATGGCCACGAATTCACCTCGTTGCTGCTTGCTGTGTTGAATCAGGAAGGAATCGGCAAGAATTTGCCCGACGAAGCGCTTACCCGGAGAATCAAATCGCTCAGAGGACCGGTGGTGGTGAAATCCTATATTTCGCTCAGCTGTACCAATTGTCCCGATGTGGTTCAGGCGCTGAATGCCATAGCAATACTGAATCCGATGGTGGAACACGAAATCGTCGACGGGGGCATCAACGAACAGGAAGTAGAGATGTTGAAGATTCAGGCGGTACCTACTGTTTTTGTAAACGGCACGGTTGCTCATGTCGGGCGGGCTAGCTTGGGTGAGTTGCTTGAAAAGATTGAAGGCAAAGCCGGCGTCGACGAGTCGGTGGTGGAAGAGGTGCGTAAGGAAGTGGACGTGGTGGTTGCCGGCGGAGGTCCTGCGGGGGTTTCGGCGGCTATTTACGCTGCCCGTAAGGGGTTCAGGGTAGCTGTTGTGGCCGAGAATATCGGAGGGCAGGTGGCCGAAACCACGGGCATCGAGAACCTGATTTCAGTTCCTTTAACGAACGGTACGAAGCTGGCCGCCGATTTGGTTGCCCATTTGAAGGAATATCCTGTCGATACGATGGTCAATCGCAAGGTAGTTTCGGTAAAAGTGGAAAACGGCCTTAAATACATAACAACTTCGTTGGGTGAGACGCTGGTGGCGCCGATGCTTATCATTGCCACCGGTGCCAGCTGGCGCCGGTTGAATGTTCCGGGCGAGGCAGAGCATATCGGCTCGGGAGTTGCATTTTGTACGCATTGCGACGGACCATTTTACAAGGGTAAAAAGGTGGCAGTAGTGGGTGGAGGCAATTCGGGGCTCGAGGCTGCGATTGATTTGTCGGCCATTGCTTCGGAAGTGACGGTTCTGGAATTTTTACCCGACTTGAAAGGCGATCAGGTGCTGCAGGATAAGCTGGTTAGCTTACCTAATGTGCAGGTTGTCACCAATGCTCAAACCCTGGAAGTGAAAGGAGAAGGAGGAAAAGTACATGAACTGGAGTATCGCGACCGGCTGTCGGAGGAAGTTCACCGGCTGGCAGTGGACGGGATTTTTGTTCAGATCGGATTGAAACCCAATAGTTCGGTTTTTGCCGAATTAGTTGAAGTTACGCGTTTTGGCGAAATCGTGGTGGATGCGCACTGCCGCACTAATGTGCCGGGAGTGTATGCTGCAGGAGATGTGACCACGGTACCTTATAAGCAGATCGTTGTTGCGATGGGCGAGGGTGCAAAAGCGGCATTGTCGGCCTTCGACGACAATATGAGATCGGTGGTTACCGGTTAACGTTCAGTTGGTAGAGTCGGGAGGCAGGGTAGGAGTATTTCCGGTTTTTGGCTCCTGGCTCTTTTTAAAGACCCAGTATTTCTGCAGATTATAATTAAAAACGAACGAAACAAAGCCGTCGGTGAACAGCCGGCTGATGTAATAATCGGTTTTCAGATAGCTGGTAATCAGGTAGGTGCCCGCAGCTTTCATCATTACCGAGTTCAATACCACGACGGCGAATTTCAGGATCTGAATTTTTGTGGAACTGGAATAAGCGAATTCCTTTGACTGAAAAGTCCAGATCTTATTCACTTTAAAGTTGATGTAAGCTCCTATGATTCCACTCATTACAATGCTGTAGGTATAGTGGATCCCTGCAAATTCGGTGAGCATGATCATAATCAGGTAGTCGACAAGACCACCCGAAAAAGCTGAAAGTTGGGCTTTCGAGAAAGTAAACAGCTGTCTAATGAGATTGCTGGGCAGACTGTTCTTTTTCGCGGATGTCACATTCGTCGGCAAGTTTCAGTAATTTTAAAGAATCAACAATATTGGCGATAAGTAACCCTGTAGTTGCTACCACCGACATGATTAATATAGAATTATGAAAAATAACTTCGGTGATAAAAATCAGGCTTAATATAATCCGGACCTCGGTAGGTCCGAGCAGGCCCGAGTCGATGGAATATTTACCTGTAATTTTATATCTAACCAGTGTGGTTACCATTTCCCATCCGTACATTACCACAAATCCGAATCCGAAAAATTCCCACGGACCGGAGGCGTAAATCACAAATCCCAATCCCATAAGGATGATACCCAGCCAGTCGGCTGTAATATCGAGAGCAAATCCGTACCATTTGCGTGGTTTTTTACGATAGTATGCCACCCGCCCGTCGAGCGAATCGCCGAACCAGCTGATCAGAAATCCGGCTACTCCCAGCAGTAAAAAGCTACTGTGAAGGTAGGTAGCCAGTACAAATCCGACAAAAATAATGATACTGCCCGAGAATCCAATCAGCGTCAGCATGTCTGAACTGATCCACGACGGAATGCGCTGAACCAGGTAGGCAATCAGGTTCTGTTCATACTTTCGCAGAATATTGGTACGCTCCCTATCGGAAGAGATGACCTTCAGGGCGTTTTTATGAGTTTTGGTGTTTAGGGTCACGATAGAGGTGTTAATTAGTTTAATTGATGCAAAAGTACATATTTAATTCTGAAAAAAGCTAAAGTTGTAGTGTTATCAAAGTACATTTTTTCTGATTTTGATTTTTTTAAATGTGGAACCGGCGGGATTAAATTTATTTTCCGGAACAAAATCGAATTAAAAACAGTATATTTGCGGTATAATTTTCATAATTTCAACTATGTTATTCAATATTTCATGGCTCGAATGGATTGGTTATCTGAGTTCTGTTTTGGTGGCTATTTCGCTAACTATGAGATCGATTGCGAAGTTAAGATGGTACAATTTAGCCGGATCGGCCATCTTTTCGGTCTATGGATTCATGATAGGTTCGTTGCCGGTAGGTTTTTTAAATCTTTTTATAGCAGGTGCCAATATATATTACCTCAGAGCCATGTATACTCGCAAGGAGGCGATCAGTGCCGTGAGTACGCGTATCGACGATCCTTATCTGCAGTATTATATTGATTTTTACCGTAAAGATATCCTGAAGTTTTTTCCGAAGCTTGATACCATCATGCATGAAGTACGCGGACTGGAAGGAGCGTGGGTGCTTTTACTGTTGCGTGATGCGCAACTGGCCGGTATTCTGATCGGGAAGCGTCAGGGAGCCACCCTGAATATCTTAATTGATTACGTGACAGCACCCTATCGTGATTTAAAAACCGGCGAATATGTGTACCGCCATTCCGATTTATTCACCAATAAGGGGATCGAATTGCTGGTGCAGGAGACCGATCAGGATGCTCAGCGAAAATTTCTCCGGAAAATGGGGTTCACCGAACATCCTGAAAAACGATTCGAGCTTCTTATTCTCAGGGATTAATGTTTAAGGGATAAAATCCGGGGATTGAAATTGATGGAAATCCATCCCCAATCCTGCCATACCGTATGCGAAGGACCTTTTACGATATCCATCGAGGCCGATCCCAGCATGGTAGAGTAGCCTCCCGAGAGGCGCACCTCTTTACGTATCGTCCAGTCGAATTGAAGGTCGATTTCCGATCCAAGCCCTCTCTTCAGTACCCGGCCATTGTCGTTGATGTCCGAGGTGATGGCAAAATAATGGTACTTGGCAGAGAGTGTAAGGTTTTTTGATGCTTGATGGGTAAGGCCAGCATAGCTATCCCATAATCCGGGATTCAGATTGGCCCTGAACGCTGAAGCGTAGAAATAGTCCATGGCTCCGTAAAATTTGTGATGTGTTCCGTACAGCGGATTAAATGCGTTGTAAGTTGCATTGTTGTTGATGGTTTCTTCGCCGCTCAGGAAGTCGGTTCCCGCCGTTGCCGTCCATTTCCGGCCGATGGCCAGGTTGGCCTGCAATGCCATCATCCAGGCCTCGATGGTAGCATTGGTACGGGTTTTACCCAGTTGGTAATAAGCCGAAAGGTTGACTCCCAGGTGGTCGGTGGGTTGGGTTACCCAATGGGTGCCGATGGTTTGCATCGCAGCCACTTCCGACCTGCCGGTTACCGCACTGCCTATTTCAATACCCAGGTTCATCAACAGGAACGAAGGTTTAATAACCGGCGATCCGTTATATTGATACCATAGCATTTGCATCGTTTTGTAAGGCTGTGCAGTGGCGTAATAGGTGCCTCCGATCACTTTTTCCGTATTTTGGTTGTAGGCCAGTGCAAGATGTAGTTTGTGGGTTTTATCTTCAAAGCCACCTTTCAGCAAATCGTGGCTTCTTCCGGCAGGGTTCCAGTCCAGGGCGCCCAAGATCCGTTCATCGTCGTAGGCCAGTACCTGCCGGCCGGCTTTCAAAAACCAGCCGCCGGGCGAAGTTAATTGCGCCCAGGCTTCGTAAACGTTGGTATTGGGGTTGCGCGATACCTGGACATCCTGCCCCCATACGCCGGCATTTTGCAGTGCAAGTCCCATCGACAGTCCCTGAGTTTGGTAACTCAATGTAAGGCGGGTGCGGTTGTTGATAAACGCCGCAGCCTGATCGGTGGAGCTGTGTGGAGCGAGCGCTCCGTTGCGGTATTCGGCACGAGGCCGCATTTGAAGGTGGACGGTTAGTTCGCTTTCGGTATTTTTATCTGCTGCCGGTACCGTAACAGGCAGTGTTACCAGCAACAACAAGCTTGCAAGGATAGTTTTCATGGTGGGTGTGAATAACGTTAGCTTTATAGGATTGCAAATAAAGCAAATATTATTGAAGAAAACAAATAAATGATTAAAATAAAAAAGCCATCTATTCGCGATGAATAAATGGCTTTTAATGTCTTTCAAAAGAAGATTAGCTGCGTGGCAGAGCTTCTTTCAAAACCATCGGGCGGCCGTCGAATTCGGCACCGTTGAGTTCGGCGATTACTTTGCGTGCTGCATCGTCATCAGGCATTTCAACAAAACCGAAGCCTTTCGAACGACGGGTGTCGCGGTCGGTGATGATTTTGCAGGAGTCAACCTGGCCGTACTCTTCAATAACTTCCCGAAGGTCGTTTTCTCTCACTTTGTAACTTAAGTTACCTACGTAAATGTTCATAAAATCTGGTAAATAAAATTATACTTTAAAAGAGAAGCGTAATCACGTAGGTAATTCATAGCCGGTTATAAAGCGGAGAAGAAATTTATCTGACGAAATAGTACCTAATCTTTCGGATACAAAGGAACGGAAAAAAAAGTAGCCTCCTGCTATGTATTGTAAATAATAAAACATAAAATAACTAAAATAAATATAAGTTAACAATATGAGTTTTTTCCTTTATCCGCTTTTTGGGAAATAAGAGATAAAAAGAGGCTGCCGGAGTATTTTTTTTACCGTCAGCGCTTACTTTTGCTTTCGAATTGAATCAAGCATGCGAAAGGATGAACAGAGAATTGTACAATAGGACTGTACCCTGCAAGACGGAGGATGAACGAAAGTCGGCCGAATTACACGGGGCAAATGATGTGTTTCCCGATTTGCTGTCACACGATTTGAGGGGCTCCATGAATGTAATTCTGAATTATTCGGAGCTTTTAATGGCTAAAAACCGATCGTTGACGCAGTTGCAACAGGAAGATTATATCCGGGAAGTATATCTTACGGCGTTGCAAACGTCGAACCTTCTCGATAATTTGCTTTTATGGACCCAATTGAAATCGCGAAAGATTACTGCTTCGCCCGAAGTGTTTCAAGCGCTGGACGTGATTAACGATTTACTTTTCCTGATCAAAACCGAGTCGAAATCGGGGGATGTGTTGTTTTTCGACGAATTTGTTGCCGATGAGTGGGTCAAGGCCGATATCGGTATGTTCAGTAAAATAGTGAAGATTTTAATTTACAATGCATTGCAACAGTCGCCAGACCATGGTAAGGTATTTATCCGTATGTACAAGCACGACGATGTATTGTCGGTGGAGGTGGAGGATCAGGGCCCTTCACTTCCGGAGGATTTGTTGAACGGAACAGCCGGTGTCGAAAGTCTGATGATGCGCCGGAGTGTGATGATTAATCAGGTCGCCATGCTGGGACTGGTGGTGAGTCGCGATTTGGCGGAGCTCAATGATGGTCGGTTGGTGGTTTCGGCTCAACCCGGGAGGTACAACCGGATTGGTTTTACGGTGCCCTTGGCGAGTGAGATTGAAATTGCGCGGGTATATGAAGAAATCAAAAGGGAGACTTGTTAAGCGTCTCCCTTTCAGTTGGTGGTTTTATTCGGCCAGGATGGTGATTTCGGCGCCGGAAGCGAAGTCCTGGCCCGATTGTTCGCTCAATGCCGTGAAGCGAATGTAACGTCCTTTTACCGGCTTGCCGAACAACACTTTCTTTTCGTTTTGATTATTGTCGAAACGGTCCTTTATCACCGGTTCGCCCCATTCTTTGCCGTCCATGCTGATGTGAATGGAATAATCTTTTACATTACCGTTGGAGCCGTCGGTGCGGGGGAGATAGGTGAATCCTTTTATCGATTTCACTTCGCCGGCATCCAGATCGACCCAATGCGGGTGCTTAGCCACCGTAACCGAATACATGGTGTGCCACTTGGTGTTCGGGTCGCCGTCGGTCAGGTGATTGGCATCGCCTTCTCCGGCTTCCACGCTGCTCGCGAAAATAACAGTAGTGGGAATGTTTTCGATGCGCGGGAATCGCCGGGTGGTTTTAAGTTCCGGATTATCGGTAAACCAGGCGGTGATTTCGCCACCTTCGCGCAATGGAATCACGGTCGTATACGGGCGTGCTTTTCCTTTGTTGACCGAATAGCTCATTTTTGCCAATGCTTTACTGGTACTGAGCGATACTTCGCCAGTCCGGTTGCGGGTAATGCTCAGGGGTACTTCGCCGGAGGCGGCCACCTGGGCCGTTTCGCTGATGTTGGTTCCGGCAGGGCGAATTATAAAACCGAAATTTTGTTGTACTGCCCGCACCCGGTCGTGTTCGAGCGGGCCGCCCTGTCCGCAGCTGTTGCCGCCAAGTCCGGTCACTGCCGCATCGAGCTGCAGGTAGGTGTCGCCGGCCGGAGGTAACTGATGAGGGTGGGAGGCTAAAATCATATCGACAGCTGAATACTGTAGGGCCGTTGCCGACATGTGCGTACCGGCTGCTATAAATACAGCTCCGTTGCCGGCATTGTCGGTAAGCGCTGTCCAGCGTACCTCTTCGTGGTTGCCCATGTCCTGTGGTTTAGGGAAATTGACAAATTCGTCTTTTACAGTACTTTTATGCAGTTCGATAAATTGTCCGCTCTTCCGGTCGGGGTAGTTGTCGATCGGACCGCGACCGTAATAGCTGAAGTTTTCGTAGCGCTGCGGAATTTTCATGATATAGCCCAGGCGAGGCAGGATCAAGCCCTCCTGATTGGAGCTGATGCTGGCCTGCAGTTCTACCGAACCATCGGGGTAAATGGTCCACACCTGGTCGGTGGTGAATTTGAAGTCGTTGTCGCCGAAAGGCCGGTTGAGGAGTTCTTCGATGGTGTTTTTACCCGAGCTGGTGCCTCCGTGGATACGTGCGGCATTGGGGGCCTGCGATTCAACGGTAAAGGCAGCGACGATAGCGCCGTCGGGTTTGGTGGTGAAATGACTGCTGATCGCTTTATGGCGCAGGTTGTGGAGCCCGCGTTCGAACCACTGGCTGTAGAACCAGTTGTCGTTGTTGACAAAGGCACGGAGCGCATTCAGTTTGGGTCCGTTGCCGGGCGCGATAATCTGTTCGCCGCCGTAGTTCAACTGGTGAATTGTTCCGGTTTTAGTGTCGAAACGAAGTTCAAACTGCTGACCCCGAATAATTTTACTGCCGTCGGCGCCATCGCTCATCGATGGTTTGACCGTCGTTGTTGCGCGGGCCACCCCGGCCAACGCAGGACGAGCATCGGCATCTTTCAGTTTGAGTTGTTCTTCGGCCTGAACGTATCCTTTAGCGGCCCAGGGCTGATCTTTTTTGAGGAGGTATTGCACTTTTACAAAATATTCGGCGGCCGGCTTTAAATTTCCGGTCGACAATGGTAATTTTATAACCGCTTTCGATCTTGGACCGATAAAGGGGAGTTGCACCACTCCTTGTTTACTTTCGATGCCATTCTCGTAAAGGGCCCAACGGAGTTCGTAATCGGCCAGGTCTTTAAAATAGTATTTGTTGGCGACTTCGATCGATCCTTTCATCAGATCCTTTGCGGTGGTGCCGATGTGCTGATACACTTTTTTAACCTCATAATATTGGGGTTTGGGTTCCAGGTCGCCAAATACGATTCCGTTCATCACGAATTGTCCGTCGTTGGGAGTGTCGCCGAAATCGCCGCCATACGCCAGGTATCGGCGACCCTCTTTGGTGTAATTGTACATCGACTGGTCTACCCAGTCCCAGATGGCTCCGCCCATAAAGAAGTTGGTACTTTCCATGGCGTTCCAGTAATCCACAAGGTTACCGCATGCATTGCCCATAGAGTGGGCGTATTCGGAAATATGGAACGGGTATTTGATCGTATACTTTCCTTTTACGGCTCCGTTCACCCAGGCGATCGACGGGTATTGGTTGGAGCCAATATCCACGATGTCGTTGTTGCGTTCGTATTGCACCGGACGTGTCGTGTCGACCGCTTTCAACGCGTTGTAAGCTGCAACGAAGTTTTTGCCCGGACCAGCCTCGTTGCCCAGCGACCAGATTACGATCGACGGATTGTTGATATTGGCATATACCATTTCCATTACACGGGCTACATGGGCTGCTTCCCATTCTTTCGGATGCGAAAGCGAAGCTGCTCCGTAGTAATATTGGTGCGATTCGATATTAGCTTCGTCTTCGAGGTAGATACCGTATTTGTTGCAGAGGTAGTACCAATACGGATCGTCGGTATAATGCGCATTGCGTACATGATTGATGTTGGCTTTTTTCATCAGCATGATTTCGGCCTCCATATGCTTGCGGGTAATGGCATGTCCGACCGCAGGGTTGGTTTCGTGGCGGTTCACCCCTTTCAGTTTGACGGTTTTGCCGTTGACGTAGTAGTAACGTCCGGCCAATCCGAATTCATCGTCTTCGGCTTTCGTATCTTTTACTTCTACTTTAGCAAATCCCATATAGGTGGAGACTGTTTCAACCACTTTCCCTTTTTTATCCTTCAGCTGTGCTACCAGGGTGTAGCGATAGGGGTGTTCGGCCGACCATTTTTTGGGATTCGACAGGCGAAGCTCGGCGATATCGGCAGCGACGATAGCTCCCGGCGCCACAGGTCGTACGGTTGCCGTTGCAGCAACGCCGCCCACCGGTCCGTTTTCGTCGGAATACAACTTGTTTTCGTACAACGAATAACTGATGGTGTAATCTTTGGCTGCTTTTTTATCGTAATTGCGTATTTCAGCTTTTACTATAATTTTACCCTCCTTGTAGTTGTTTTCCAGGTCGGGAAATACCTGCAGATCGCGAATCTGCACCTTCGGAGTGGAATACAATGCCACTGTCCGGAAAATGCCCGACAACCGGAACATATCCTGAGCTTCGAGGAACGAGCCGTCGGAGCTGCGGTACACTTCGGCGGCAATTGTGTTTTTCCCTTTTTTCAGAAATGGGGTAATGTTGAAGCTGGCAGTATTGCGCGAATTCTTCGAAAAACCGACATATACCCCATTGATCCAGAGGTAGAAGAAGGAATCGACACCGTCGAAACTGATAAATATTTCGCGGCCGTCCCACTGAGCGGGAATTTCGACATCGCGACGATAGGAACCCACTTCGTTGCGATATTCGTAGGTGGTCCAGTGGGTGGGTGGGGTGCGCATGACCCCTCCGCGCCAGTCGTCGACACGCACGCTGTGCTGGAAGATAACCGGTTGATTTACATAGATAGGTACCCCGTATTTCAGACTTCCGTCTTTCTGGATGCCATAGATCTGCCAGCTGGAGGGCACCGTTATTTCGTCCCATCCCGAAACATCGTACGAAGGCAGGTAGAATTCTTTTGGCCGCCGATCGGGTGTTTTGACGAAATTGAATTTCCAGTTACCATTGAGCGACAAATAATACGACGAATTTTCGGGCAGTACTTTGCGTGCCGATTCGGCATCCTGAAACGAGAAGAACCAGGCGCGGGGTTGTTCTTTGTTGAGCGATAAATACTCAGGCGATTCCCATTCGTTACCGGCGGGGGCCAGTTCGCGGGCATACCGGAACCCTTTCAGCGCCGGTGTGGCCGATGCGCCTACAATGAAGCAGCAGAGTAGCAGTACGGAAGAGATTTTTTTCATTGGAAATTTGATTGTGTTTGTTAGATAAGTTGTGATGCCGAACTTCCGTCGGGTCGGATGATTTGAAGGATAAGGGGGTGTCCGGGGACGGAAAGTTCTTTTAGATTATCGTTTATGAGTTCGTTATGTATTTGTTTGCCGGTGAGGTCGAAAATAATCAGCGTCGACGACATCGCGTTGGTGATGGTGAGTATATTTCCGGCCCGGCTGATTTTTTCGGGGAGCAGGATGTCTGAAGTCGATGTTTTTACGGCTATCGTGCGAAGCGGAATGTCGTAAACGAGGCCTTCGTAAACCGGAGAAGATGCATCGGCGCGGTTGAACCAGGCATTGTGATAGATTAACCGTATGCGGCCTGTTTTGTTCAGATGGTTGGATTTCGATTGCATCGACGCTTGTACGGATAGGGTTTCCATGTTTCCGCCTTTGCTGTCGGCCGGCGGTATTTTTCCTACCCGGGGCAATGTGGTTTCGAAGTAGCGGTCGCCGTCGAAATCGGCAAAAATATAGGCGCAGGTATAACGCAGGTCCTGCTTTACTACTGATGTGGAGTAAGCGCCCAGCGAAAATGCTTCTGCCGACAGCTCGAAGGGTTTGTCGGGATATACCTTCAAAGTATCGGCAAGTAGCGAGTAATACGATGCCGGACGTTGGGATGCTGTGTATCGATAGGCTGTTTCGGCCCCATTAACCGCGATCGACTGAAGGTAAGTGTGCTGCCAGTAGATATCGTTCGGAGTTTTGGACGAGTTCCAATCGGGAATCGAGTAAGGGAATTCGTTTTCCGGTTGATAGACCCGCACCCAGTCGACCTGCATTTCGAATGGTAAGTGGCTGTCGGTTACCGGTCCGCCCCATGATCCGCCTGCGGCCATGTTCAAAATAAAGTAGAATTCTTTATCGAACGGCCATTGGCCGGCTACAGAGGTTTCGATGCGCGGGTAGGTGTAGGTGATGCTGCCATTCAGCGTAAACTCGATACGGTCGGGGTACCAGTTGAATCCGTACACATTCCAGTCGTCTTTGTTGATGGGGACTGTTTTTGTGCTGGGAGGATTGTTTTTATAGCCGGCTGTGTAGGTGTAGGCCGAGTGTACGGTCTGGTAAATCAGATTGTCGGCGTTCAGGTGTTCCATGATGTCGATTTCCCCGCCTGCAGGCCAACCGCCAATATTGTTTTCGGGCATCATCCAGATAGCAGGCCATGAGCCTTGTCCGTTGTCGAACTTTGCGCGTATTTCGGCTCTTCCGTATTTGAAATTAAATTTACCTCTGCTCTCGATTCCCCCGGTCAGGTAGGGGGCGGGGTCGGCCGCAGTATTGGTGTTTTTGATGGCTCTTACTTTCAATACTCCGTTTTCGACCTGTACGGTTTGAGGCGAACTCACCAGGTACTTGTTCCAGTCGGGAGTACCGCGTTTGCAATAGCTCCAGCTTTGTGTATCGAAGGAGGATCCTTCAAATTCGTCTTCAAAAATTAATTTCCACCCGGTGGACGATTGTGCACGGAGGTTCCCGGAGATAATCCCGAAAAGCAAAAATAAAACGGCAATCGGACGCATTGTTGTTGTAATATTTTATTGATTTTATTCGAATTTACGGATAATTTTATTATCTGGGCAAAAATAGTGTTTTTATTTGAATAATTGATGCAGAAGATAGTTATTTGAATACACAAAAATCCACCGCATTTGCGAATTCATCCGCACGTGGTATTTTAAATGCTGTTATTTTTGTTTCCATGTTATTAATCTTAAAAAAAACAATACATCATGAAAAAATTTTACTTTTTCGCATTAGCGCTGTTGACTACAACGGTTGTCGGCGCACAAACGGTTATCTATTCGAATACCTTTGAAAGTGGGGCGGGCGATGCCACTATTGTAGGAAACGGTGCGATTGTCGACGACGCGACTCCCGGTTTCGGAAAAGTATTTCACAATGCAGCAGGCGGGCAAGCCATTCGTGCCAATTACCTGTTGTTACCCGCAGATGTTTTTGCCGATTTGCAGGCATCCGCCCAACAAGCCGTTTCGATCGGTTTCTGGGTCAACAAAGGATCGGCAGTCGATTATTTCTGGACTCCGTTGTTTTCGGCCTACGGCGCCGCTCCCATCAACAATGCCAATACCTGGCCCATGATGGTGCTGCAATCGCGCCTGGTAGCACAAGTGAATGTGGCCGGGTGGACCGACCTGGTGGATGCTCAGAACGTAAAGGGCGTCAACAAAGCTTCTACCGTATGGCTCGACGATAATGCATGGCACTACTATACCGCTGTGTTTACTCCTACCAATGTAAAAATATATGTGGATGGAGTGATCGAGAACGAATGGAATATCGACGGAGTAACCGCAGGTCAGGTAGTTGCCGGCATGTTTACCAATGGTTCGGAGCTTAAATACATCGCCCTGGGTGGAAACCAGGCCTGGAACTGGGCCGATCCCGATCCGGCCTACAAATTCGACGATGTGGCAGTTTATGCCAGTGCTCTGACGGCAGAACAAATCAATGCCATCCGCACGGCAAAATCGCTCAGTACTGCATTGCCGGGCGAAGTGCAGGATCAGGTGCTGGTTTCGGAAGAGTATTTCAATCTGAACGGTACGAAAGAAACTGTAAAGTTGAACGAATTGGATAAGGGTAGCTATATCCGTCGTGCGGTGTACAGCGATGGAAGCGTAAAGACGCTGAAAGTGATTAAATAAAATTACCTCGACTTTAAAAGAACTCCGCTTCGTCAAGATTCATCGAACGAAGCGGAGTTCTTTTTAGCGGTACACCAACACCCCTGCCGGGGCGATCGCACTGCTGCCGACCAATACCGTGGCCGACAGCGGTAGGGTGTAATTCACCATTTCCGACGAATAATTATTGACAACCCAAAACCCATCGCGCCAGTTTACAATCACGCCTTCGGGTAATTCTTTCACCGTGACGCCCGTACTGGTGTACACTTTTTTGAAAACGTCCTTTTCCAGCAGTCCATCGTCGGTATCGGTGCCGATGTAGGTGACCGTTCCTTTGCCCAGTTTCCGGTGGATCACCGCACTCCTGCCTGCGTAAAACTGATCGGCATAGGTGGCCCAGCTTTCGGCTCCCTGTCCGGGTTCGAGCATATCGCCCCAGTTGTTCCATGTGTAAGTCTTGTTGTCCATGCTTACCCGTGCCTGCATGGTGCCATCGAGCATATCGTTCATCTTAATCGTGGCGCCGATGAGCGAACGAATCGTATTCGCCCAGGGTGCTTCGAAAAAATGTCCGTTTTTATCTTTTAAACCTGTACGCAGGGTAATAATCAGGTGGCCGCCGTTGCGGGCGTATTTTTCCCATTCGTGTACCAATTCGGGCGATACCATCTGGTAGGCGGGGATTACCACATAGGGATATGGGGAAAGATCATCGTTTTCGCGGACAAATTTCACCGGAACCGATAGCGTCTTTAATGTTCCGTAATATTTAAAGGTGAAGGCTTTCTGATCCCATTGGTAGGTTTGTGGCTGAATGCTGGTTTCCCACAGGTTTTCCACATTGTAAAGAATGGCCGTGGTACGGGCGGCGTATTCGGCCGGCATCGGGGAACCGGGTTTGTAGTGTTTGCGCAGTTCGCGCAACTCGGTCATAAACTGCCGGTACTGCTTACCTCCGGTCGATTCGGTAATCCCGTCGGTGCCTACCATGCCGTAGTGAAATTGTTCGCCACCATACAGCGGCTGTCGAAAGCGGTACGAACAGATAAACTTCAACCCTCCTGCAAAGGCATTCCACAGCCACGACCGTACCACCCCCGGATAGGGTTGCGGATTGATTCGGCCCCAGTTAACCTGTCCGGGTTGCAATTCCATTACGCCCGTAATGCCGTTCAGGGTATTGAAAAAATCGTTGGCAAACGAAATTCGCCAGGGGTCGCCCATCCGGAAACCCTGAGGGCCTACGCCTTTGTTATGCCCGGCCACCAAATAGGCTGTGTAACTTATAAAATCGAGATCGGTACTGCGCCAGGGGTCCACATTGGTGTATTCGTGCATGAAATTGGTGGTGACGAATTGCTTCGGCGACAAATGCTTTTTCAGCAATTGGTTTTGCAGGCTTAAAAAGGCTGCGGCTTCGTCGGCATGAAAACGTTTCATATCGACCATCGAGGTGGGCGAAGCTATTCCTGAATACAAGCGGGTCGGGTTCGGAAGCTCGATTTCCGAAAAAGAAGCATACAGGCCCGACCAAAAGGCGGTTCCCCAGGCCTTGTTCAAGGCGCCGATGGTTCCGTATTTTTTTTGTAACCACTGCCTGAACGCCTCCTGAGCCGCATCGCTGTAATCGATCGTTCCGTAATGCGAAGGTTCATTATCGAGTTGCCATCCCCACACCCTGGGATCGTTGCCATACCGTTTGCCCAGTTCTTCTACAATGCGTGAAGTCAGTTCCCGGTATTTGGGGCTCGACCACGAATAATGTGCCCGGGTGCCGTGTTGTGCCAGCTGTCCGTCGGCCATCTTCACCAGCACTTCGGGATATTTACGCACCAGCCATACCGGAGGCGTTGCTACCGGTGTACACAGGATCACTTTCAATCCGTTTTTGTGAGCAAGCTCCAGGGCTTTGTCGAGCCAGCCGAAATCGTACCTGCCTTCCGCAGGCTCCATCTGCGCCCAGGCAAATTCGCCGAAATGGGTGAATTCGAATCCCATATCGGCCATTTTCTTCAAATCGCGGTCCCATTGAGCCGGATCCCAGGCTTCGGGATAATAATAAACACCTGTTTCGGTGAGCTTTTCGGGAGCAAAAAAAGGATTTTCGGCTTGCAGACCAACAAGGGCTGCTATCAGACCGATAAGTACTAAACTACGCATGGTATATACTGTTTTTAAGGGATATTTACTTCCGCAAATATACAGCTTTTCGCCTGTCGGGGAGGTGTTCGGGCATGGAATATAGTACAAAGGTATGGAGTGTGTTGCAGATTTCTGGTTTTTAGGTCTTCGGACTTGATAGTCTTACTTTTTATTATTTTTTTTGTATTCCCAATTGATTTATTTAAAAATTAAGATACCAATGAAAAAATGGATATGGATGGCTATCGTGGCATTCCTGATGATGGGGGCAGCGGTAGAACCGGTAGCTGCCGGGAAAAAGAAAAGTAAACCAACTGTTTTTATGATTGGCGATTCGACGGTGAAAAACGGTCGCGGCGATGGAAGTAACGGACAGTGGGGGTGGGGGAGTTTCCTCTGGCAATATTTTGACACCACGCAGGTGAGGTTCGATAATCATGCGATGGGAGGCCGCAGCAGCCGTACGTTTATCAGTGAAGGACGCTGGAAGCGGGTGCTCGATCAGCTCCAGCCCGGCGATTATGTGCTGATTCAGTTCGGCCACAACGATTCGGGTCCGCTGAATACCGGCCGTGCCCGGGCGTCGCTCAAAGGCAACCACGACTGCGATACGGTGGTGGTCATGGAAAGTACGCAACTGCCCGATACGGTGCATTCGTTTGGTTGGTACATGCGCAAATACGTTCGTGAAGCTAAAGCTAAAAAAGCCATACCGATTGTTTTTTCACATATTCCCCGGAATAATTTCGTGACGCTCGACAGTACGCAGATTATCCGTAATACCGAGGGTTTCGGCCAATGGTCGAAAGAAGCGGCGGCCATGGAAAAGGGCATCTATATCGATCTGAACGATCGCATTGCCACCGAGTACGAAAGTATGGGTAAAAAACTGGTTCAACTCATGTTTCATGGCGACCATACCCACACTTCTTATGCCGGTGCCCAGCTCAATGCCCGTATCGTGGCTGAGTTGCTGTCGGAACAGAAACAGCTGCCGGTGTCGAAATGGTCGCTGGTGCGATCACGCAAAAGATGAGTTTTTGTAGCGCCGACCGACGATTAGTTGGTTGCGAATAGCTGTTTTTATTATCCTGATACACCCGGAGATAATTAATAATCCAATATCAACTTCTTTATGAATACCTTCCGTTTTTTGTTAGTGGCAGTGAGTTGCCTTTTCTTTTCGGCCGTTTCGATGCAAGCTCAGTTAATCGAAACCAACGAGCACAGCAACGATTTCAATACACCGCTCCACCTCATGAAGCCTTCGTATAAAGTTCCTTATGGTGTGGTTGAGCCGGCTAAGGTGAAGGAAGTTACCGATCGCGTGTTGGCATTTCTCGAAAAAGCAACTCCTACGCGCGTGGTGGATACATCGAGCGGTGAACCGCTGAAGGACTGGAAGAAAATAACTAAAAATTCGATGCTCGAACGGGGCACGTTCCGCCTGGCCAGCTACGAATGGGGTGTGACCTATTCGGCCATGCTGCACGTTGGCAACGCAACGGGCGATACGCGCTACCTGAAGTATGTATCGGACCGGTTCGGGTTTTTGGCCTCGGTAGCTCCTTATTTCGAAACCTTGCGCAAAGAAGGGATAGTGGAGCCGCAGATGCGCCAAATGCTGCATCCGGAAGCGCTCGACGATGCCGGGGCGATGTGTGCCGCGATGATAAAAGCCGAAAACCAGGGGATGAAGTTGCAGTTGGGCGACCGTATTGCGACGTACATCGATTATATTATGCACAAGGAATACCGGTTGGCCGACGGAATTTTTGCCCGCAACCGGCCGCAGCATAACACGGTTTGGCTCGACGATATGTATATGGCAATTCCGGCTATCGCCCATATGGGGCGTTACAGCGGCGAAAATCGTTATTACGACGAAGCAATCAGGCAGGTGAGGCTGTTTGCCGGTCGCATGTTTGTGCCCGGGAAGGATTTGTTTCGGCATGGCTGGGTCGAAAGCATGGGCGATCATCCTGCATTTCATTGGGGACGCGCCAATGGCTGGGCTATTCTTACCCTGGTAGAAGTACTGGATGCCATACCCGCCGGGTATCCCGGCCGCGACGAAGTGTTGAGCCTGCTCCGGCGCCATATCCGTGGATTGGCCGCCTGTCAGTCGGGCGAAGGATTCTGGCACCAGCTGCTCGATCGCAACGACTCTTATCTTGAAACCTCGGCTACCGCCATTTTTACCTACTGCATTGCCCGTTCGATCAACGAAGGCTGGATCGATGCACTGGCCTACGGACCGGTAGCCACCCTGGGTTGGAATGCCGTAGCTACCATGGTAAACGAAAAAGGCGAAGTGCTGAATACCTGCGTAGGTACCGGAATGGGCTTCGATCCGGCTTTTTATTATTACCGTCCCGTACACCGCTATGCAGCCCATGGCTACGGACCCGTATTGCTGGCCGGTGGCGAGATGATCCGGCTGGCCTCCCGGGCACATCCTAAAATGAACGACAGTGCCGTGCAGTTCTATGCGGAGCCGCAATCCACCAATGAACCGATTTTTTGGGTGAAGTAAAGCCGGATCGAGAGGAGGGTGTGTCATTTTTTTTGACACATTTTTTTCCACCATACATATATGATTTAATAAGTATGATGTTGATCTTGCAACATAATTGTTCACAAAAAATGAATACTGAAAACTTTTTTCAACTAAAAGCTGCATAAAACACAAAGAAAGAGGATGACCTTGTGGGACACCCTCCTGTTTTGACTGTTCCTTGTGAACAATCGAAATGCGATTTAAACGAATGGTAAAAAAACGATGAAAGTAATTGATAGGCTCAACAAATAAATTAATACAGACATAAGAGTTATTTCAGAAACCTTTGGTACATGAAACAATTTTACCAAAAATGGGAAAATGAACGCACTGCGTTCAGAATTTAGTTGGACACATTACCGCTTACTTTTAAGGGTTGAAAACGACCAAGTCCGCCAATTTTATTTACACTATTTTTTTGCAATAGCATAGATTTCCCTAAAACCCATTATTAGAATATAATTTCTACTTCCTTTTGCCAATGTCCGTGATAGTAATAATACCACCCAAATAACTTATTTTCGTAAGGAACCCCGTCTTTTGTTGGATTATCACGGAAATAATCCAAAGGCGGTTTTTGATAATATACCTTATGTTTTTTCTTCGTTTTCTTTAATACTGCAGTCGGGGTCCGAACTTTATTGTCAAAATTAGGGTATTTACAAATAGTCGTTACAAATAAATGATTGTTGTGAGATACTACTATCTGTCGGCAATTAGGGTGTTTGTATAAGATTATGGAATCCGAGTGTTCTTCTTGTTTTCTTAACTCCAAATCCAAACCATAAGGCATATCCTTACTATCATATAAGTCAATGTACATAAAAAAGGCGATTGAGGGATAATGGCTATTATAATTTTGAGCCTCTATAATAAAACTATCAAGAAAAGCGGAAACATCTTTATCTGCCACAGCAAAAACAGGTAAAGAGCCTGTTTTCAAGCTCTCGTTTTGAGCAAACAGGCTTATGCAAAACAGATGCAAAACCAACAAAATATACAATGTCCTTTTCATAATCTTTAAGGGGTAATCAATCCGTTTTGATTATACCTAAAATACTGACTTGGGTAAGTATAAATGTTCAAAATGGTATTTCTATTTCTTCCGTGATATAACTCTGCTCCTCGTAAATCTCCTCCTGACGGTCTTCCAACTCCGCTTGGGTGATTGTGATTAACCTCTCGAAGGGTATAACCTGTCACCCTTAAATAATGTCCTACCGCTGTGGAAGATTGGCTATGAGAAGTGCCAACGATATTATGCCCTGAACTTTCAGTTCCTACTTTGGCGTGAGACCATTCAACATTAGTAGTTCTTGACGGATTAGCCATAAATTCAAATAGTTGGGTTGCCTTATCATCTACTTTCATTTCAAAAGTAGTAAGTTTTGTTGGTGTAATACTGCCATCGCTGTTTTGCACATTGACTGTTGGTGTTCTAACTCCTGTTACAGTGCTGTTTACCGAAAGAATAATTTCACGCTGCGTGTTGATTTTATGTGTGGTGGTCACCAGCCGCTGGGCCGCATCGTATGTAAAACCGTACTCCTCGGTAAGAGCTGAGGCGATATACGACGATTTGTGTACGTGCCGGTGGCGTAATACATTACCGGTAAAGCTATACTGAAAGAAATCGTAATCGTAGCCACCCATCCGGTTATTCCCACGGGTCTGTACCACCCTGCCACGCTCATCGTAATACAGAGCTGTAAGAACGGACTGTTCAATATTTGTCATCTCCGTAGCATCGGCTGTGCGTACGATTTGTCCTGTTTTCAAACCTTTGGTGGCAATGTCTGTGTTTTGTTGAATATTCGTATACCTTACATCAAAAGGAGCCAGATCGCTCTGGGTAAATTTGTCAACATAAAGCAAAGAGATTGTTTTTATTGCGCTGTTTGAATGTAGTGTGTTAATGTAATGTAATTGCAATCGGGCTTTGTAAGTGATTGCTTGGAGTTTTGTTAGAGTCTTGTTAGGGCTTTGTTAGATGTGTATTATTTGTTGGTATTAATCATTAACTGTCCTGTATATATTAATTGTTTGTTTTTTTGTTTTTGTTTTGTAAAATTAAGTTTATTTTGCACGTATTTAACGTGTTGTCTGTTGCGATTCTGCCCCTCTTTTCTCCTTCCCGTCAATTTATGCATCATTTTCACCAGTTTTTACACTTCCGCTTCCCGGATATCAATTATTTTTGCAAGGTATAATCAATAAAAACGATATCATGCAAAAAACACTACTACTCTTCTTGTTTGTGCTGAATGCAGTGGCCGGCGCCGGGGCGGTTCAACTCACCGAGGCCGGAGGCTGGCGCGAGACGGCCTACGTTCAATGGTTGCCGGTGGAGGGAGCCGATGCGTACCATGTATATGTTTCGGGCGAGGGGATGGTCAACAAACGGATCGATACACAGTTGATCCGGAGTTACGGAACGTATTTCAGAGCCGACGTTCCGGGGCTGGCTGCCGGTGGTTATGTGCTGAAGGTGGTTCCGGTGACAGGCGGACAGGAAGGGGAGGCTGCTTCGACGCAGAATATTACGGTTGCGGCTCACGACCGGACCGGGTTTGCTTTTGCCGACGGCCGTGTCCCCGGAGCCTATAAAGCCGACGGAACTCCCAAGCCGAACGCTGTGGTGTTGTACATTACCGAGAATACAAAAAATACGGTTTCGATAGAGGTAACCGGCGCCAATGCCAACCCCTGCGTGGGAATTCAAACGATACTCGATGGGTTTAAAAAAGGAAGGGATAATCGTCCGCTTATCGTGCGGTTTGTGGGTCGGATCACCGATCCGGCGTATTTGCTGAATGGCGATATAGTGGTTGAAAACAACAACAACGCTGCTTCTTATATTACCCTCGAAGGTATTGGCAACGATGCGGTGGCCGATGGTTGGGGGATTCGGGTGAAAAACGCCAGCAATGTCGAAGTCAGGAACTTAGGTACGATGAATTGCGATTCCGACGAGGGCGATAATATCAGTCTGCAGCAAAGCAACGAATACATCTGGGTACATCATTGCGATTTCTTTTACGGCAAACCGGGGGGTGACGCCGATCAGGCTAAGGGCGACGGTGCGCTCGACAGTAAGACGTCGGGCTTTGTAACGTTTGCCTACAATCATTTCTGGGATACCGGGAAATCGAACCTGTTGGGCAACGGAACCGAAGAGCCCCGTTACCTGAGTTACCACCACAACTGGTACGATCATTCCGATAGCCGCCATCCCCGGGTACGCAGTCATCACGTTCATGTGTTCAATAATTATTACGATGGGGTCGCCAAGTACGGAGTAGGTTCGACCAACGCATCCTCGGTGTTTGTAGAAGCTAATTATTTCCGCAATTGCGGCTATCCGATGCTTATTTCGATGCAAGGATCGGACGTATGGAGCAGTTCGAAAAATGCCAACGATTATACCACGATGCCTACTTTTTCGAAAGAGAACGGAGGAGTCATCAAATCGTACAATAATTACATGACCGGTCAAAAACGTTTTGTAGCCTGGGGAAATACCGCTTTCCCGAACTCAACGGTCGATTTTGATGCTTATGTGGTGAATAGTGCTGCCGAAACAGTGCCCGCAACCGTAACCGCTTACAAAGGAGGAAGCAGCTATTCCAATTTCGATACCGATCCTCAGTTGATGTATACCTATGTAGCCGATACGCCCGAAGCTGCCCGCGATAGGGTAATGCAATGGGCCGGACGAATGCAGGGAGGCGATTTTAAGTGGACATTCAACAATGCCGTCGACGACTCTTCGTCGGATATCAACCCCGGCCTGCGCGATGCTCTGGCTTCTTATCGCTCGCAGCTGGTGGCGGTGCAGGGCGATGGAAATGCACAGGGCGGTGGCGACGACGATGAGGATGATAACGGCGGCGGCAACGATGGGCCGGCTGTGGATCTGACACATAATTTCACAACCAATGGCAAAGAGAGCAGCTTCTTTACCATCAACGGAAGTTTATCCGATTCGAAAGGAAGCGTACAGTACGGCGGGCTTACACTTACGATCTGCCTGAAGATCGAATCGTCGACTTCTATTCAGTTCACTACGGCCAAAGCATCGGTGCTCACGTTGGTTTTCAATACCGGATTTACAGGAAAGATTAAAATCAACGGAACCGATTATCCGGCCGTTGCAGGAAAAGTGACCCTCAATCTGGCTGCCGGTACCCATACAATAACCAAAGCCGATGTTGCTAATCTCTATCTGATCGGTATTGCCTATGAAACGACAAGGTTGAACGAACCCGGGATCAAAGAACTGAAAATGTGGCTGGATGTAACCACCCGGCAACTGATTATCGGAAGTACGGATGAGGAGATCAGAAGCGTGGCGCTGTATTCGGCAGCAGGTAACCTTGTCAAGGCGGTGTCGGGAGCAGTTAGTTCGTTCGATGTGTCGGAATTACCCCGCGGAGTGTACATCGTGAAGGTAGTGACAAAAAACGGTGATTATTCGCAGAAACTGCTTAAATAACCACCGTTGGATAAAAACACAAAAAAAGAAACTACCAGATAAATACAACTCTGAAATACATGGTCTCGGGCGGATCGGGGACAAAGTCGTTGTTGGTTACATAGAAGTGAACATCGGTCCGCGAGAAATCAAAATCGACGGTGCGGGTCCATTTCGCGCCGTCGTTGTTTTCGAAATGACGGGTGTAAGGAAGGCTTTGCTGGAAACCGTCGAATTCAATATACCCCATCGTAGCGCCATTGTCGATAACGTATTGATTGACACCTGAAATCGGAAAGCTACAGCGATAATAGAGGTTACGTCCGGCCTGATCGGTAACCTTTTGCCAGTCGGAAGCTTTTACTGTAAACCGGAAAACCTGTTTGGTGTTGAGTTCTTCCGGATACGAATACGTGCCTTCGCACGACATCAGCACAAGGGCTGAAACGAGGAGTAGAAGATAAGTGCGCATACTTTTTATTGGTTGTTAATTGTTAATTAGGAATTGTTATCGATGAATCGTCGATCGCTAAAACAAACATCTTGCCGAAAAGTTGAAAAATGTCGTTTTAGTGATTTTTTAATAATTTGAATTTAATTTAAAGTAGGGTTGGACCTCCTTTTTTGCGTTCTTTCTACCTGTTTGACCAAAAATTACCTCTTGCCCGCTTTCAAATTCCGTATATTTGCAGTCAAGAAGAACAAAATAAAGCATGAAAAAGTTAACCCTGTATCTTTTTATCCTTACTTCGCTGCCGCTTTGGTCGAATTCATCCACACAACTGTGGTTCGATCGTCCGGCAGCTTTTTTTGAAGAAACGCTGGTGTTGGGCAACGGTCGTTCGGGCGCCACGGTGTTTGGAAAAACCCGTAACGAAGTTATCTGGCTCAACGATATTACCCTGTGGTCGGGCAAACCGGTCGACCGGATGATGAATCCCGAGGCCTACAAACATATCCCTGCGATACGCAAAGCATTGCAGGAAGAGGATTATCCGCTGGCCGATAAACTTCATCGGAAAATTCAGGGGCGTTTTTCGCAATCGTATGCACCGTTGGGTACACTTCAAATGAACTTTGATCACGATTCGACGGTACGCAATTACCGGCGTGAGCTGGATCTCGGCAGGGCGGTTGCGCTGGTGCGGTATGAGGTAGACGGCATTGAGTACATCCGCGAGTATTTCTATAGTTATCCCGATAAGGTGCTGGTGATCCGCATTCGTTCCAACCGGAAAGCATCGGTAAGTTTCAGGCTCGATTTCGACAGCCAGCTCCGGTTTTCGACTCAGGTAAAAGGCCGGCAACTGCTTTCGACAGGCTATGCACCGGTGCATGCCGAACCCAATTACCGCCGTAATGCGTCCAATCCGATTCAATTCGACGAGCAGCAAGGCACTCGTTTCAGTGCGTTGGTCGAAATCAAGAATACGGGGGGCAAGCTGACGAAATCGGACGGCCAGATTGGAGTGGATAAAGCCGATGAGGCTTTGATTTTCGTTTCGCTGGCAACGAGTTTTAACGGATTCGATAAAGATCCGGCGAAAGAAGGACTGAATGCTCCCAAACTGACGCAGCAACAACTTAAAGCTGCGGCCGGACTGTCATACGATCAATTGTTGAGCCGCCATCAGGCCGATTACAGGCAGTTGTACGACCGGGTGAGGTTGGAGCTCGGTAAAACGGCAGCGCCCGACCTGCCCACCAACGAGCGGCTGAAACGTTATGCCACAGGGAAGGAAGATAAAAACCTGGAAATTTTATATTTTAACTATGGACGTTATCTGCTTATCGCTTCGTCGCGTACACCAGGGGTTCCTGCCAACCTGCAGGGGCTCTGGAATCCGTATATACGTCCGCCCTGGAGCAGCAATTACACCATTAATATTAATTTGCAGGAAAATTACTGGCCGGCCGAAACAACCAATTTGTCCGAATTGCATCAGTCCTTGCTCTCATACATCGAAAACCTGGCTGTGACGGGCGAAGTTTCGGCGCGCACTTTCCTGGGAACCCGTGGCTGGATGGCTGCCCATAATTCTGATATCTGGGCCATGAGTAATCCCGTTGGCGAATTTGGCGACGGCGATCCGGTGTGGGCCAACTGGTACATGGGAGGCGCCTGGCTGAGTACGCATTTGTGGGAACATTACCAGTTCAGCCGCGATAAAACATATTTAAAAACAAAAGCTTACCCGCTGATGAAGGGGTCGGCCCGTTTTTGTCTCGACTGGCTGACGGAAGATAAGCAGGGACGGTTGATTACCTCGCCATCGACTTCGCCCGAAAACCGGTATGTAACTCCATCGGGTTATAAAGGCGCCACGCTGTATGGAGCAACTGCCGATCTGGCTATCATCCGCGAAACCTTTTTACAAACCATCCATGCAGCCGAAATACTGGGAGTTGACCGGGCATTCGGCGATTCGTTGCGTAATGCGCTGGGGAAATTATACCCTTATCAGATAGGACGGAAAGGCAATCTTCAGGAATGGTACTACGATTGGGAAGATGAAGATCCGCGGCATCGTCATCAAACCCATTTGTTCGGATTGCATCCCGGAACGCATATCAGTCCGCAGGCTACTCCTGAACTGGCAGCGGCCAGTCGCAAGACGCTCGAGATAAAAGGCGACGAAACCACCGGTTGGTCAAAGGGCTGGCGCATCAATCTTTGGGCACGCCTGCTCGATGGCGACCGGGCCTACAAAATGCTGCGTGAACTGCTTCGGTATGTCGATCCCGACGGCTATCAGGGCCCCGACAAGCGCCGCGGCGGCGGAACCTATCCCAACCTGTTCGACGCCCATCCGCCTTTCCAGATCGATGGAAACTTCGGAGGCACGGCTGCAATTGCCGAAATGCTGCTTCAATCGGCCGGGAACGAAATTAGCTTATTACCCGCCCTGCCGCAGGCCTGGGACAAGGGTTCGGTGAGCGGGCTGCGTGCCCGTGGCGGTTTTGAAGTGGCAATCGGATGGGACCGATCGGAAATCGCCGAAGCAACCCTGATTTCGCTGGCAGGTGAGAAATGTGAACTGGTAACCAGCAGGCCGATGAAGCTTACAACTACCGGCCGGCAATCGGTAAAAGAAGCCGACGACAGGTACCGGTTGGCGTTTGATACCCAGAAAGGAGAGCAGTATAAGCTGGAGGCTGTTGAAGGTCACGATTTTTGGATCTTCTCTTATTTTAAAGGGAACAGCCGCGACGGATTACATTTGGCCGGCAGCCGCGACGGAATTAACTGGACGGCTTTCAATAAAGACTCCTCGTTTTTACGTCCGGCAGTAGCCAACGATAAACTGATGCGCGATCCGTGCATAATAAAAGGCACCGATGGTAACTACCACATGGTATGGACCGTGAGCTGGAACGACAAGGGAATAGGTTATGCCTCGTCCGACGATTTAATCCATTGGTCGGAGCAGCAGTTTTTACCGGTAATGGCCCACGAGCCCGGCGCCCGGAATACCTGGGCGCCCGAAATCACACTCGACCCTTCCAGCGGCGAATACATGATTTACTGGGCTACCACCATCACCGGAAAATATCCCGAAACCCAGCTGGAGCTCGAAGCGGGCTATAACCACCGCATGTATTATGTGCTGACGAAGGATTTCAAAACCTTCAGCGAGACCCGCCTGTTGTACGAACCCGGTTTTAATGTCATTGATGCAACTATTCTGAAGGATGATAACCGCTGGGTAATGGTGTTGAAAGACGAAACCCGGGAGCCGGTGCAGAAAAATCTGAAAATTGCTTTTGCAGAACAGCTTACAGGCCCCTATAGCGCAGCCGGCGCACCGATTACCGGCAATTACTGGGTCGAAGGTCCTACGGTACTCCGGCGGGGTTCCGACTGGATCGTTTATTTCGACATGTACCGCAATCACCGGTTCGGAGCTATCCGTTCATCCGATCTGAAGACCTGGGACGATATCTCGACCACCATCAGCCTGCCGAAAGGTATCCGGCATGGGTCGGTGCTGAAGGTAAGTGAAAAACAATACAATCGACTGAAAAATCATCAATATTAATATAATGAATCGTTATTTGCTTTTATTTTCTTTCGTAATGCTTTCTTTGTCGGCAATGGCCGACCTGCCCGTCCGCATTGGTTCCACCTTGCCCTCCCAATCGGCCTATGTGATGGGAACCGGCGAGCAATTATCCGGACAACAGTTTCAAACCGACGGTATTCTTACCTACAAAGGATATCAGTATACCGTGTATTACAATATGACCCGTAACGTATGTATTGCCCGTCGTAAGATGCCGGTGGGCGCCTGGGAAGAAGTGGTGCTTCCGTACCGTAACAGCGCCAACGATGCCCACAATACCATTTCGATGGGAATCAGTGCGGGGGATGGGCGTATTCACCTTTCGTACGATCACCACAACGACCCGCTTCACTATTGTTATTCGGTGACAGGGTCGGCCAATGAACCTGAAAAAATGCCCTGGGAGCCGGCTACCTTTTCGGCAACTACCGATGTGATGGAAAAGGCTATTCCTAACGTTACCTATCCGCGCTTTATTTCGAAACCCGACGGGAACCTGTTGTTTGAATGCCGGTTCCGCTGGAGTGGGTATGGCGACAGTTACCTGCGCGAGTACGACTGTAAAACGCAGAAATGGTCGTTGATAGGCCGCTATGTTCAGGGGGAAGACGTAACTCCCGACGCCTGCGCTTATATCAATGGCATGAGTTACGATAAACAGGGTCGGCTGCATGTAACCTGGTGCTGGCGCGATGATTTCGGAGGCGGCAGTAACCACGATTTCTATTATGCCTACAGCGAAGACCATGGGCGCACCTGGAAAGATAATAAGGGTGATGCGAAAGCCTCGGTGGATGTGATGGATCCGGTGGAAGACAGAGTGACCCGTAATGCATTGGGACAAACTAAAAAATCGTACATGGTGGAAGCAATTCCTTACAACCGCGGATATATTAACCAGGAAACGCAGGATGTCGACAGTAAGGGACGCATTCATGCGGTGAATTCGCATATCCCGGATGGGCAGGCCAGCGATGCCAACTGGAACAATTCGCGGGTAAAGGCACGGCTGCATCACCGGTTCCGGAAGGAGGACGGTACCTGGGTAAAACGTATGATTACGGTCAACGGGGTGTCGGTTAATTCCACGCGCAGGGTACATCTGGCCATCGACAGTTACGATAATGCCTATGTGATTGCCAACGGATATGGCGTAATCATGGCTTCGCCGGCCGACGACTATGCAACATGGAAGCTTGTTTCGCAGGATGGTCGTACAGGCTACCTTTCGGAGCCGCTGGCCGATAAACCCTTGTTGCGCGAACAGGGGGTGCTGTCGTTTGTCTACCTGAGCTCCTCCAATAAAATTGAAGTCTTCGATTTCCTGGCCCGGAATCCGTCGGTTCCTTCCGGAACCGGACTGCTGGCCGAATATTTCGCCAATACCGATTTTACAGGACTTATCCGTAAAGAAATTGTAGCTTCAACACTTACAGGCCAGGTACCTTCAGGAACTAAAAGTATCCGCTGGTCGGGAACCTTTGAAACCACCGCGGGCGAACAGCACCGGCTCCACCTGACTACCGCCGCAGCCACCAAGGTATACGTGAACGATCGACTGCAGGCCGATATTGCTGCCGGAAGTGGTGAGACCGGTATCGACTATCCCCTTATAGCCTCGCACAAAAACAATATCGTGATCGAATCGGTAGGAGCATCGGCGGTAAGCCTGATGTGGTCGGCTCCTTCGTTAACCAAACAAAACATTCCTTCCGTTTCGCTTTATCCCTTCAAAACCAACGATCTGCCCGGAAGTGTCACTCCTCCGGTACTCCCCGGTAAGGCTCAGCTGGACGAAGCCTTACTGGCAAAAAAAAAAGAAATCAATACTACCGCGAAAGAAATCGTCGCGCTGACTCCTTTTAACCCTCAAAACGACTATAGTATCGACCTGGTAACACGGGTTACGGCCGCCGATGGACGTGGTCTGGATATCGAAGCTCGTGCAGGGGACGGCAAGGGCTTTCGCTTCTCACTGACGCCGGCGCGCATATCGCTCACCAGCCTGCTGTCGGCTACCTCCGAATTCACCCGCGCCGATAATGTGAGCACCCAGCGCTACCGTTTCGCGGTAAAAGAAGGCAAAGTGAATGTGTACCAGGGCCAAACCTACGTAGGCAGCACCGATCTGGCCATGATTGGCGATATCGGGGCCGACGATACCGAACAGGCTGCTACGCCAGCTTTCGGGCCCGAAGCAATGAGCGGATGGGCCGGTCCCGACGGGGTCGGAACCGGCAAACCTACCGACTATGGCTGGAGTGCCAGTTCGGCAAGTATACCCTGGAACACGGCGGGATACCCCGGAGGAGTACGGTACGAACAGGTAACGCACCAGCTGGAAGCCGGAGGATCGTTTACCGGCCGGCTGATGACTATCCGTTGGGATGCCGGCGCTTATTCGTCGGCAAGCTATTTTTACCCGGTCACTCTGGCCGCCAATACGACCTACGAGTTAAGCTTTTTGTACGAATACTGGTCCAATGCCTCATCGGCTCAAACCATTACAGTAGGCATCAGTACCGCGGCCAATGCAGCCAATCGCTACCACTCCCAGGCTTTTCTCACTTCGGCCGGTGCCCAGCGTCTGCGCCGCGGCAATTTTCAGTTTACCAGCCGTGAAGCCGGAACTTATTACCTCACCTTCAACGGAACTTATGCCATGTGTGGCATAGGCGATTTCAGTCTGAAAAGCATTGCCTACGAAAACAGACTCCTGGTAGGGAAAAATTACGAAGGCGGACAGTTGACGGCCGAAATCGAATCGGTATATTTCGAAAATGAAGCCTATGCGCCCGATGTGGCATCATCGGTCCGGCCTTCGGAACCATCGGGCGGCCTCTGGGCGTCGGCAGGCAATATGCAGCTGAAAGTAGGAAATATTCCCGAAGGTTCGTTTGTACGGATTGCCGATGTGGCGGGACGAATCCTGTTGGACGGTTATGCAACCGGGCAGGAATTGTCGATCCCCGTCGAAAAAGGCATTTATGTGGTTCAGGTTCGAAATAAGACGCATTTGCACATCGAAAGTATTAAAGTAGCCAATTTATAATCGTTTTTACGTTTTTGTACACCAATCAGGCAGATTTGTTTCTCGACAAGTGGCCGGGTTGGTGTATTTTTGTATCCACAGTAATTAAAATTTGAAACACATGAGACTAACTTTTGTAACGATGGCATTGGCTGCCGCTTTGGTACTGCCCGCCCAAGAGGCACAACAAACCGTTAAATTCGAGCCCAAAGGCAATCCGCTGTTTACGCACAAATTCACTGCCGACCCGGCTGCGCTGGTACACGACGGTACGTTCTACATTTATGCCGGGCAGGATGCAGGCGATGGCAGTCGCTATACGATGCCCAACTGGCTCGTGTTTTCGTCGATCGATCTGAAAACCTGGTACGAACATCCTGTGCCGTTGCGCAATTCGGATATCGCCTGGGCAAAAGGTAACAATGCCTGGGCAGCCCAGGTGATTGAACGTAATGGGAAATTTTACTGGTATATTACTACCGAACATGCCTCCATTCACGGAAAAGCCATCGGAGTGATGGTGTCCGATTCGCCGGTAGGCCCTTTTAAGGATGCCCGGGGCACAGCTTTGATTACCAATGATATGACTACTGAATATACGAAAATATCGTGGGACGATATCGACCCGACGGTATATATCGATAAGGACGGGCAGGCCTATCTTTTCTGGGGAAATACCCAGTGTTACTATGCCCGCCTGAAGGACAATATGATCGAACTCGACAGCGAAATAATGACGGTGGATTTACCAGCCTTTACCGAAGCGCCCTGGATTCACAAACGGGGCGACTGGTATTACCTCTCGTATGCCACCGGTTTCCCCGAAAAAATTGCCTATGCCATGAGTAAATCCATCAACGGCCCCTGGGAATATAAAGGTATTTTGAACGAAATAGCCGGCAACAGCAATACCAACCATCAGGCCATCGTCGAATTTAAAGGCAAGTGGTATTTCGTGTACCACAACGGCGGTATCAATACCAATGGCGGCAGTTACCACCGCTCGGTGTGTATCGACCGGTTGTACTACAACCGCGATGGCAGCATGAAACGCGTACAGATGACCAGCGAAGGTATTTTTTAATCGCTTAGCTCGCCCGAATAGGAAATTCCCTGCCGGTTGACGGCGCTGACGCGTACCGAGGCCTTTCGGTTCTCAAACAAGTCGATGTGAAAGGTGAATGTGTCGTCGATGGTTTTGGTGCTGAAGGTAATTCGTACCGGGCCTGTTTTCCGGGAGTCGTCGACCTTGTAACTTAACAGGGGAGCCTTGAAACTAAATACATTACCGCCACTGTACGGAGCCGAATAGGCCCTTCCGAAGTAGGGTAAATGCGAGATTACCGTATCGCCTTTTACTGCAATATGGTACTCGGGCGTAAGAAACTGCGAATTTCCCTGCATGGGAATCATTTCACGAACCTGAATATCCAGATCCCTGGCATCGGCCTTACTCAACAGTTCGGCACGGAGCCGGGGGTCGCTCGTTTTGGAAACAGTGGAGCAGGAGTTGGTGTGGAAAGTGACCATCATAAGAGCCACGACGATCGTTACATTTGTTTTCATATACCGGTGAATTATGTACTATTTTCTATACAAACGAATTCGTAAATAGCTAGTTTCGACGCAATGAGTCCCGAAATATAGTGCATTTTTTCTATTTTTGTGGTCTTTTTAAATCTAAAGTCATGAAGTTTACCAAAATTTTACTATTCGCCATTTTAGTTCCGGCGCTGGGCTTTGCACAGACCGATTTGTTCGAACGCGGGAAGTCGACCGCTATCTATATTGACAAGCGCGAAAAGCAAGTGGTATTTACCGCCTTCGAGTTGTTGCGGCGCGATGTGCAAGCCGTGGTAGGTGCCGATCTGGTGCTGGTCGACCGGGCTTCGAAGGCGCGTATCGTGGTGCAAACGCCACGGGAATTAAAAGGCAGGTGGGAAAACTTCAGTCTGAAAACGCAGAGCGACCGGCTGATCGTCTCGGGTAGCGATGCGCGGGGAAAGGCTTATGGATTGCTGGAGCTTTCGCGGTTGTTGGGGGTGTCGCCCTGGCATTATTTTGCCGATGTAAAACCGCAGCCGGTCGATCGGTTTGAACTTCCTGCCCAGGTGGAAGCTCGTACTCCTTCGGTGAAATACAGGGGTATTTTCCTCAACGACGAAGATTGGGGGTTGATGCCCTGGGCTACTCAAACCCTGGCGCCCCAATCGGCAAAAGGAGCGATCGGTCCCGGGGCTTATGAGAAAATTTTCGAATTGATGTTGCGACTGCGGGCCAATACCATCTGGCCGGCTATGCACGAATGTACGGTGCCGTTTTATTTCGTGGAAGGAAACCGCAAGATGGCCGATAAGTATGGAATTGTAGTGGGTACGTCGCATTGTGAGCCGCTGGTGCGAAACTCGGCCGGCGAATGGGATGTGGCGGGGAAAGGCGATTATAATTTCGTAACCAATCGCGATAATGTGCTGGATTACTGGTCGGAGCGACTGATGGAGCTGCAGCAGTCGGAAAATATTTTTACCATCGGGATGCGGGGCAAACACGATGGGATGATGGAAGGCGTAAAAACGCCGGAGGAACATAAAAAGGCTTTGTCGCAGATTATTCCCGCCCAGCAACAGTTGCTTGAAAAGTACATCGACAGGCGTACGGATCAGATTCCGCAGGTGTTTATTCCCTATAAGGAAGTGTTGGATGTATATGACAGCGGTCTGGAAGTTCCCGATCCGGTAACGCTCATCTGGTGCGACGATAATTATGGGTATATCAAGCGTTTGTCGGACGAAGGGGAACGCCGGCGTTCGGGGAGCTCGGGAGTGTATTACCATGTTTCGTATTGGGGCAGGCCGCACGATTATCTTTGGTTGGCAACTACGTCGCCGGGTTTGATTTATACCGAAATGAAACGCGCCTACGAACATGGCGCCGACCGGTTGTGGATACTGAACGTCGGCGACCTGAAACCTGCCGAATACCTGACGGAGTATTTCTTGGATATGGCTTGGAATATCGGCAGCATCGGGCCTGGATTCTCGCATTTACAGAGCTGGATGGAGCGTGAATTCGGAGCGGAGTTGGCCGGCGAACTTGCGCAGGTTAAAAAGGAATATTATCGGTTGGCTACGATCCGAAAACCCGAATTTATGGGATGGAGCAGGGTGGAAGAGCCTGGCTACGGCCGGGGCGGGCGCACGCCGGTACGCGATTCGGAGTATAATCCGGAATTTAATAACGAGTTGCACAACCGGCTGAAGGCTTATGAGCGGTTGGTGGAAAGGGTGGATACCCTGGGTGCGAAGGTTCCGGAGCGTTTGCTTCCGGCTTATTTCCAGCTGATTGAATATCCGGTGAAGGGTGCTTCGTTGATGAACTGCAAGTGGTTGTATGCACAGCTGGCCGGTTGGTCGGCGTTAGCCGGAAAAGAGCTGGCGGCCCGTGGCGAGGCTTTGAAAAGCGAGCTGGCTTATGAAGAAATCGGGAAGCTTACTGCAATTTATAATCGGATGGAGCAGGGTAAATGGGAGCGGATGATGGATTTTCGTCCCCGTTCGTTGCCGGTGTTTGCTGCGCCCGATTTTTCAAAACTCGATTCACTGATCGAGGTGGGTAAGTTGAATCCCCGTCGCCGGCCGTCCGGGACAAGGAATGGAATAGCCCTGAATGCATCGCAGGCGAGGAATAGGGCCGAAGGGGCAAAGGTAATCGACGGATTGGGGCATAGTTTCTCGGCGGTTCAGTTGCCGCAGGATGGCGAATTGGAGTTTGAAGTGGAATTGGCCCGGGCGGGCAGTTATTGGATACGCATTGCGGCGGTTCCGAATCATGCTGTGGATGGGACGGGGATGAAAATCGGGGTGAAAGTGAATGACGGCGATTGTCAGGTGTTTGATTATAAGACGGTTGGAAGGAGCGAGGCCTGGAAGCAGAATGTATTGCGCGGACAGGCCATAGTAGTGGTCCCGGAGCTTGCATTGCCCCAGGGAAAGTCGGTGATCGCTGTAAAAGCACTCTCGAAGTACGTACAACTCGATCAGCTGATGATAGGTCAGGGGGAGGTCGATTTTTACGAATTTCCGGTTGAGTGAAGCTCAGGTTTATGGATGGTTGGGAACAATCAACTACTATTTTGAACGAATCGTGCTCTTTACCCCTGTAAGATTTGATTATTTTTGCATCAGGTAAAGATCATTGTAAATTTTCAATAATAAATAATCCATGAAGCAGTTTTACTTATTTGTTTTTGCTTTTTTGCTGGTACATCTCACACCCGCAGGCGCCCAGTATACACAGGGCGATACTGTCAGCATTAAAGGGGTGAAGTACAAAATTACATCGGCTAATTTAATCTCAAACCCAGGATTTGAAGACGGATTTACAGGTTGGACCGATGCTACATCGTCGCAGTCGCCGCTTAGTACCGCCAGTTTTACGCTGGTTCCCAACGGAGGAATCAACGATTCGCAGTATTTGGTAGGAACCAAGAATGAAGGGGCCACGGCTGCCGGATCGATAGGCACCTCATGGCCGATCGAATCGGGTAAGAGCTATGTATTTACATTTTATGTGAAATACCTGACCGCTACATCGGCCGATGCCACCGAATTATGGCTGAAGACCTCTTTGACCAATGTGCCTGCTACCAATACCGAGTCGCGCCTTTTACTCGATGGCGCCCAGGTTGCCGGCAACGGCAGCTGGACGTTCAACGGTGTAGGGTTCACCAATAGCAATCCGGCCTATACCCATCTGATGGCCCGGTTCCGCTGGTTGAGCAACCGCTTGGGCTTTGATCAGTTTTCGTTGCACGAAGCTTTCGAAATACCGAACACCGATAGTCTGCAGTCGGTAATAACGTATGCCGAAAGTATTTACAAGTCCGAAGCCAACGATGCTTCCATTCTGCTGAACGCTATAAATGAGGCTAAAGCACTGCTTGCCAGTACTTCGCCGGCTGCTGTCTGGCAAGCCATCGGTAAGCTGAACGATGTGGTGTTCAATTATAAACTGGTCAATGCATCTGCGGCCGAGCCCATCGATATGACCCGGTTGATAGTGAACCAGGGATTCGATACCAATACCACCGATGGATGGACGGGAGGAGGAACCCCGGGGTCATATACGGTCGAATTTTACCAGAAAACCTTCGACATGTTCCAGGAGATTAAAAATTTGCCTGCCGGAAAATACCGGTTGATGGCAAAAGGCTACGAACGCCCGAAAAACAACGATGGCGGAGCTGCTTTTAAAGCAGGTACCGAAATAATCTCGGCTCGTTTGTATGCCCGGTCGAATCAGTTTAAAGAATTTTCGACCCCCTTCAATTCGTTGTATAAGCACCCGTACACAGGTAGTGGTTCGTCGAATGGTTATGCCAACACGATGTCGGCCGCTTTTATCCTCTTTAACTCTACTTCGCCTTCGTACTACGATATGGAGGTGAGCGATATACTGCTGGGTGAGAACGATGTGCTGACCATCGGAGCAAAAAGTGATTTTCAGCAAACAGGGTACTGGGCCATCATGGATAATTTCCGCCTGGAGTACCATGGGCGGAATCCTGCCGATATTGCAGCTTACCTTAGCACGCAACTTACCGATGCCGAGCAACTCGCCACTCAAAAAATTGAGCTTGGTATTGCCGGCCAACTCAATGCCGCTATTGCGACTGCCCGTACAGTAATTACTGCCAATCCCCTGGTTGCAGCCGATTTGTATGCTGCCAACACGCAATTGCAGTCGGTGCTGGAATTGGCCCGGGAGTCGGCTGAAGCGTATGCTGCTTTGAAAGCGGCCACCGATGAGGCAATGGTGGTGTACGGCGATGGCACCGGAGCAGGAGCGGCCGTATTGCTTCAGGCAATTCAGGCGTCGCAGGCCGTATACAATAGTAACGATGCCGCTGTAACGCAGTTGGCTGCAGAAACCAAAAAGGTTCAGGATGCCGTGTTTATGTACCGCATTGCCAATGCCACCGGTGCAACGCCGCAGGTTACCACACATCCCTTTATTGCCCGTGGTGCAACGGTAGCTTACGGACGGAACACGGTTACCGGGGTAACCTCGGGTGCTTTAATGGAACGCGGATTTGTATGGAGTACTCATCCCGAACCTACAGTGATCGACAACCGATCGGTACGTTATTTAACCGATCGCACCGGGCAGCCGATTTTCAGGATGGAGAATCTGCAACCGTCGACGGTGTATTATATGCGTGCCTACGCACTTACGAAGGAGTATGCGGTCGGGTATGGCGAGGTGGTAAAGGTAATCACCATCCCCAAGGGAGGTATCAGTTATTGGTTGGACGGGGGCTTAACCGGCGATAACCGTACCCGCGTGGACGCAGCAATGAAGTCGGCGGTGGAATATTGGAATAATCATACCAGTATCCGGGGATTAAACCTGACGGTGAATTATGGCTCCGGAACTCCTACGGCCGAAGCCAGCTATGGCGGATGGATGCGTTTCGGACCCAATGCCAGCTATCAGCAGACGGGTACGGCACTTCACGAAATGGGACATACCATTGGAGTGGGAACCCATTCGTATTGGAGCAGTTCTTCTTCGCCCCTGAAAACGGGCGGAGTGTGGCTGGGCGAACGTACCACCCAGGTAGTTCGCTTCCTCGACAACGATGCCGGAGCCACCCTTAAAGGCGATGCTACGCATATGTGGCCCTATGGTATCAACGGAGCGCACGAAGACAATGGAACCGAGTTGTTGTACATCGGCAATTCGCTGATTACGCAGGCTCTTGGTGAAGATGGATTACCGCCTACCGGTGGATTTGCGCTTCCGGCGTATACCTTCCCCAGTGTCGATAACCGTAAATACTATATCAAAAACGAATCGGTTGCCCGTGGTATGCATACGGCCTATCTTGTAGAGTCGGCTGCCGGACAACTCATGTATACCGATATGACGGCATCGGCGGCTCTTGCCGACGATAAAGCTGCCTGGTATCTCGACTTTGTTCCTGCCACCGGATATTACCGGATACGAAATGCTTCTTCGGGGAAATATTTTTCCTACAAAACAACGGGTGCCTATGGTATTTCGTTAGTGGCCCGGTCGACCCCTACCACTGTGGAGAATTTTCAGTTGATGGGCGCCCGGTCGGCACTGACAATCGGAACGGGTACGAACGCTTTTACCACAAAAGGATATTGGATTGTGAGACCCGAATCGACGCTTACTCCGCCGGCATTCGTGGCATTAACCAATGGTAGTACCGGGTCGGCTTCATTCAATATTGCCTCGAACTCCGAAACACAGCGATGGCTTATCCTTTCGGAAGAGGAGGTGATCAGGTTTAATCAGGCATTGCCGCCTACTGCTTTGCCTTCGGTAGCGGAAACTACTTTAAAACTAAGTGTGGATCGTACCCTGTTGACGATTGAAGGGATAGCGTCGGAAGCTGATATTTCGATATTCGATAGTATGGGCCGGAGCTTGGCGGTCGAAACCAGAGTGACGGATCGTTTTGAAACTCATCTTGATGCCGGCATCTATATCGTAATGGTTCATATGAACAACCGGCGCTACCAGCAAAAAGTCGTAGTGTATTAATGAATTTTATATTTTAAACGGAACCCTGTAGAGTTTGATGCTTTACAGGGTTTTTTGTATCTAATTGATTGATAATGAAATTAGTCCTATTGTTTCTATAATGATTATAAATTAGATGATTAACTAACTTATAAGCGCAAAAAATGTTTTAGTAGTTAAATAATAGCTAATAAGTATTAATAAGAGGGTACCTTAAATTGTAAACAGTATGAAACGGCAATTACTTTTTTTAGCTTTACTGTGTGGCCTGTATCTTCAGGCTCAGGGTTTATTTACCGACGATTTCACGTCAGCTGCACTGTCAACTCAATGGACAGCGGTTTCGCCCAATCCGTCGGGAGTGATTCAACTTGTTGACGGACAGTTGTTTTTACGTGCTTCTGCGCTGAATGGAGGATCCGATTTGTATTCAGGATCTAATTTTAATGCGCCTCGTGTCATTCAATTGACCAATGATGCTAATGCCGCCTGGACGGTTACTACCCGTTTGAGTTTTAATCCTACCCATACCTACCAGAGTGCAGGGATAGGGTTGCTGATGGGATCGGATGTGAACGAACCGGCAGCGTATATGCGTTTTATCGAATTAAAGTTCAGCCACGACGAAGGAGGGCGATTGATAGGCGGTCCCCAGAAAACGCTGCCCTATACCGAATCGGTGGTATACATGCGATGTGCCCGTTCGGCCGATAGTATTCGTGTATGGATATCGCCGACGAATGCGGATTGGATCAGTTTGGGAGCTATTGCATCGGTAGGTGTTTATGGGATTGGATTGCATTGTATACGCCAACCCTGGGATGGCAATACGGATACGGATTCGGAGGCATGGTTCGATTTTTTCCAGGTCGGTCGGGAAGGGGGAGAAGAACCCGGGGGCGATGAGACACGGTTGCCGTTTGTTTTCCACCGCAGTTTTGATGATCAGAGTGAAAGCTACGTATCTTTCTTCAAAATGAATGACCGGGGAACCTATACGGCTATTGCGGGGCGGTACGGACAATTTTTACCCGAACGGACTGTGTCGGTGGAAGAATTCGATAGATCAGGGAACCTGGTCTCGTCGAAAGTCATTGGCCGGCGACCAGCCGGTAACGGTGTAGGCGATTTTAACTGCGCAACAGCCGATTTCGAATCGGATGGTTCGATGTATGTACTGTTGAATAATTACATCCCCGGCCAGGAATGGAATTCGGTCATGAAGCTAAATGCATCGGGTGATTCGGTATGGGAGGTAATGGTTTCTGAAAAATGGCAATGGTCGGCTATTGTCATGCCACTTCTGAAAACCTATCCGTCGGGTGGGTTTGTGGTGGCAGGAAGCACCAACGGATTTCCATCGAAACCCAGGGTGAATCGCTATTCCGGATCGGGTGACCTGCTGTGGTCGCAGGACGTTTTTACCAACGACTACGGGTACAACAAGTTCCAGGCTGTTACGGTCAACGGATCGGGAAGTATTTTTGTAGGGGGAATGGTACATCATAATTTAAACAACCGGCAAAGTACTATTATTGCCAAGCTCAATGCCGAAGGAAAACCGGATTGGGAAAAGGTATATTATTCAGGATATCTTACTTCGGGCGATAGTCTGGTGGGTGAGATTACATCCTTATTGCCTACGGCGGACGGAGGGTGTATTGCCGGTGGTTTCGAAAGTGAAAAAGGCAGCCTGGGGGGCTGGGCAATGCTCCGGAAATTATCCGCGTCGGGCGAAACCGAGTGGATCCAGCGCTACTTCTATACGGGTGGCTGGCAGGATGCAAAAGTAATTGGGTTGGCACAATTGCCGTCGTCGAATCATTTTATTGCCTATGTGCACCGCGATTGGGGAAGTACCGGGGCGGGCGCTACCCTGATGGAATGTGACGAAAACGGTGATACCTTATGGACGCAGGTGGATTATGATTACCGGGTTGAACTTAGTGGAGTGGATGCCGGGGGCAATGTGTTGTTAAGGGCCAGTGCTCCGTATGCACCTTTGAATTGGAATATGCAACGTTTCTACTTGCGCACTACACCCGAAGGATTGTATAGGCGACCCGAATTGATATATCCGTTCGACGGCTATGACAATATTCTGACTCAACCACGCTTCGAATGGCGAAGAACAGGTCATATCCATACGACAGCCCACCTTCAGGTGGCGACCGATTCCGCGTTTTCTCACCTGATAGCGGAAAGAACCGGGATTCAAGGCACTACCTGCGATCAGTTGAAGTTGCCGGCCGGAACAGCTTGTTATTACCGTGTACGGGAAGTGGGGGTGAAAGGTTTTGCCGGACCCTGGTCGGCGCCGCTTAGCTTTACTACCGAAAAGGGTACGCTTGTCGAAGAGCTGGCTGGGGAAAATGTACAAGTAATGACCGATGAACGGTCGGGTGCCATAAAGGTGATGCTTGCTTCCGGACAGGGTAGGGTACGCTTGCTGATTACCGATATGGCTGGGCGGATGATCCGCAGAGCCGACACTTCGGCTGGAGAGTACATTATCGAAGGTTTGGATACCGGTATTTACCTGTTGCGAATCGTCTCTCGGGATGAGCCGATGGTAAGCTGTAAGGTTCGGGTGATGTAAGGTGTATATACAACAACTCCGCCTGAGAATTTCGGGCGGAGTTGTTGGTTGCTTACATTTTTATTTTACGTGTTACGGATCCTTTTTCGGTGCGCAGTTTCACAATGTATATACCTTCGGCTAAATTAGCTATGGATACGTTGCCGCTTTTCTTTGAATCGTTGTGCTGAATCATCCGTTTACCGGCACAATCGAAAATAGTTAACCCATGAATAAGCTGGTTTGCCGTGTACCGGATGCTACGCGTTTCGGTATCGACAACCAGTTGTACTTCCGCATCATCGGTAACGGCAGGTTCATGGGTTTGCAGCAGCGAGAATGAAATAGCTTCCATGAGGTGCGAATGTTGTGATCCGGGCTCGCCAAACACCATTTCCTGACAAATTCTCCAGAAAAAGTTGGTGTTTCGTAAATAGTAGGTTACGTTGTTGGCCAGAGCTACATCAACATGATAGATCGCATCGTTCCCGCCTTTCCTCACTGCCGTAATTTCCAGCTGTCCCGCGTCGCCTTCGAGCTGCAATTCTTCTTTTTTCAATTCGGGTACCGTGTTGTACAAGTTCAACGTGAAGCCGGTTACCGTTGCATTGGTGATAAAACCTTTGTTGGGCACTGTATTGTCCCAGGTGGAAATAAACTGATAGAAGCCTCCGATCGTTTGTTGGTCGCCCGTGGCAAGTATGGCTAATTTATATCCTGCATCGTCGATGGTGGTGATATAATCGGTGGTGGTGGCTCCGGGAATGGCTGTGGCTTCGAAGGTCAGCGGATTGATACGGTACCATTGATAGCTGAGTGCCGAGTTTGGGAGTACGCTGTTGTCGGTCAGGCTTTTAAATTCGAAAGTCGTGCTTATCCCGCGACCGATCCAGGGCGCCATGATCCCGGTTATAAACATGCTTTCGTCCATAGAGGTATTGCTGTAGTGGGAGTTGACCGAGCAGTACAGGCCATATTGAACGTTGGAAGTGTAGCCGTCGAGTTTCCCTCCTTTAGCTCTTAACCGGTAGTTGCACGATTGGGTTGGTTCGTAGCTCATCGACGACCACGAGGGAGTAGCACGAACGCGGGTGTCCTGCCATGATCCGCCGGCATCCGACTGTAAAATAAGACTGTCGGTTTCCAGTGCCATGGAGTTGAGGCATTCCATGTCGAGCTCCGGATAGGTTCCCGGAATAAAAACATTGTTCAATCGTCCGCTCGATTTAATTACAAATCCCGGAAAAGTATTAGCCGGAGCTGTGAACGTCGGGAAAGCGGGTAAAGCTCCGCCTTCGCCTGCGGTAAATTGGGCCTTTAATCCCGTATTCCATCCAAAAATAACCAGGAAAATCCCGATAAGTTGTTTAAAGTAACCATGTGTTTTCATATCATGCTTTATTTAAAAGGTTGATCCGCATATTAAGGTATTAGTAAAACAATTATTTGATAAAATAAGTTTATAAATCAAAATTTATTTTTACAGATCAGGGAGGAAAAACCGACAGGTATTCATTTTCTCCGGTAGAAGCCGGATTTTGATTTTTTACTTATATATTACTGATAATTAGATTTTTATGGCGTATTTGTAGAAATTAAGTTACCAGAAACAAACAAAATGTAACAAATTTTTAAAATATGTAACCCACATGCAATTAGTTGATCCTTCTGATTTAAAAAAAAGAAAAATCTGTATGTACATTTGCCCCTGTGAAAAAAAACATATAATCATTAATTCCATTATCATGAAACAAACTTTTTGTAAGAAAGTCACCGGGATTTTATTCCTGTTGCTTTTGTTTTCATTTTCTGCATTTGGACAGACGCTTACCGTACGAGGTACAGTAAGAGATGTTTCACGATCGGCGCTCGTAGGAGTGAGTATTCTTGTGGATGGCACCAACAGCGGTACCATTACCGATCTTGACGGACGCTTTTCGATTCAGGCTCCAGCCAATGGCAAGCTCGTTTTTTCGTATGTGGGTTATAAGCCTCAGACAGTTGATGTGAACGGCCAGGCTACAGTTAATGTAGTAATGGAAGAAGACACCAAGCTGATCGATGAAGTAATCGTGATCGGGTACGGAACACAACGAAAGGAATCGGTAACCGGTTCGGTAGCTTCGGTAAAGGGTGAAATTGTACGCGATGTTCCATCGGCCAATATTACCCAGGCGCTTCAGGGGCGCGTTGCCGGAGTCAACATGGAGCAGACCAACTCAAAACCGGGTGCTTCGATGCAGATACGGATCCGTGGTACCCGTTCGCTGAGTGCCAGCAACGATCCGCTTATTGTGCTCGACGGTATTCCTTTTGCAGGATCCATAGGCGATATCAGTACCGATGATATCAGGAGTATCGATATTTTGAAAGATGCGTCGGCAACGGCAATTTACGGTTCACGCGGCGCCAACGGGGTGATCCTTATTACCACCAACAAAGGCTATAAATCGGAAACAGCCACCGTTAGCTACAACACCTACTTTGGGTTCAAGAATGCAATTAAATATCCGATGATGAATGCTGCCGAATTCTTAGCATTGCGTAAAGCAGCCGGTAAATATTCAACCCTGGGTGTCGATGAAGCCGAAGATGTGGATACCGACTGGCAGGATTTATACTATCGCCAGGGATTGGTAACCAACCACGACCTGGCTGTAACGGGTGGCACCCAAACGGCCAATTATAAGTTCGGTGCCGGCTATTACAACGATCAGGCGGTGATGACCGGTCAGGATTATACCCGTTATTCGATCCGTGGTTCGCTCGATCAGGAAATTGGTAAGTACTTCCGTTTCGGATTCACGACCAACAACAATTATTCAATCGGGATGGGAAGCAACCTGGGCCTCTATACAGTGTTGAGTACCACGCCTATCACTAATCCGTACAATGCCGATGGTTCGTGGAAAAGAGTAGTGAAAATGCCACAGGACGACCAGTGGGTGTTCTCGCGCGAAATAATTGAAGGGCTGGGCGATAAATGGATCGACCGTGCCAATGCTTTTGGTTCCTACAATACAATGTATGCCGAATTGAAAATTCCCGGAGTCGAAGGATTGAAATTACGCTCCAATGTGGGTGCCAATCTGCGTATGACCAACAATGGCAACTATACCGGCCAGGGGGTATTCAATGTAACCGTCGACGCCCCGTCGACCGCCTCGATCAGCAACTCGATGCAAACCAACTGGGCCGTCGAAAATATTCTGACCTACGACCGTACGTTTGCCGATAAGCACAACATAAATGTCGTTGCTCTGCAATCGGCCGAACAAACCACTTACAACCGCTCGCACGTTTCGGCACGCGATATCCCGTCCGACGATTTCCAGTATTTCAACCTGGGACGCGCCGACGGCACCATTACCGTAAATCCGGCGGAGCAGCATTACAACCAAAGTGGTTTGCTCTCGTATATGGGACGCGTAATGTATGCGTACGATAATCGGTATATGATCAGTGCAACCTTACGTTCCGACGCCTCCTCGCGTCTGGCTCCGGGCTACCAATGGCATACCTATCCTGCGGTTTCGGCCGGCTGGAACATCAAGAACGAATCGTTTATGCAGGGTGTCGAATTCGTCGATATGTTGAAAGTACGTGCCGGTTTCGGTCAAACTTCCAACCAGGCCGTCGAACCCTATGCAACCTTGGGATTGCTGAATACCCGCCCCTATAACTTCGGTTCCGATTTTGCAACCGGTTACTACGTGTCGCAGCTGCCTAACTCCCGGCTGGGTTGGGAATTCTCCGAAACCTACAACGTTGGTGTCGACTTTGGTTTGCTGAACAACCGTATTTCGGGTTCGTTTGAACTGTACCGGACCAATACCAAAGATATCCTCCTCAGCGTGGGACTTCCTCCTACATCGGGGGTAGGAAGTTATACGGCCAATGTAGGAAGCACTTCCAATAAAGGTTGGGAGCTTTCGCTCAACGGGGTGATTATAGAAAACAACAATGGCTGGACCTGGGAAGCGGGTGTGAATATGTATAGCAATAAAAACGAGTTGACTTCGCTTTCGTCGGGTCAGGACAAAGATGAGGCCAACTGGTGGTTTGTGGGACATTCGCTCAACGTAATATACGATTACGAAAAAATCGGCCTGTGGAACGAAACCGACGCCGATTACCAGTATTTGCAAACCTACGAACCCGGTGGTAATGCTGGTATGATTAAAGTAAAATACACCGGCGAATTCGATGCCAACGGAAAACCGGTGCGGGCTATCGGTCCGGCCGACCGTCAGGTGATCGATCTCGATCCGAAACTGATGGGAGGTTTCAATACACGCGTAGCGTATAAAGGATTCGACCTGAGTATGGTAGGGGCATTCCGAGCCGGCGGTAAACTCATCAGCACCTTGTATGCTGCCGACGGTTACCTCAATATGCTTACCGGTCGCCGCAACAACGTACGCGTCGACTACTGGACACCCGAAAATACCGGTGCCAAGTATCCGAATCCTGCAGGTATCACCAGTGGCGATAATCCGAAGTATGGCAATACGCTCGGTTTGTTCGACGGTTCGTACCTGAAAATCCGCACCATCACCCTGGGTTACAATTTCAACAAACGCATGATCCGGGACTTTGGCATCTCCAACCTCCGGGTTTATGGAACGATTCAAAATCCATTCGTATTGTTCTCGCCCTATCATAGCGAAACAGGAATGGATCCCGAAACCAACTCCTTCGGTAACGAAAACGCAGCAGTTACCAGTACCTATAAAAAACGTACACTTATTATCGGTACAAACACTCCATCGTCGCGTAACTTCTTGGTTGGTCTTAATTTAACGTTTTAAAAATTGAAATACAATGAAAAAGATAAATATTAAATTAGTTGTTGGAACAGCCTTACTTTCTTTGTTCTTCGCTGCCTGTTCCGATCTGCTGGAAGAAAAACCGCGGAGTACCTACACTCCCGAATTCTTCAAATCCGAGAAAGGAGTGCAAGGGGGGATTACTTCGTTGTACACGCATCTCCGGTATATGTACGGACAAGCTTACTATTACAATAGTTTGCTTACCGGTACCGATGAGGTAACTTATGCACAAAGTGCCGACGCCAATTTTAAAGACATGGACATGACCGGTGTTGGCGCGGTTACTCCACAGGGCAGCCGTAGCGACGTGCTCTGGAATACAGCTTTTCCCAATATCAATACTGCCAGCGGGATCATCGAAAATGCCGGAGCTGTGGCGTCGATCCCGGCTTCGCTGATTGCAGAAGCCCGTTTCTTCCGTGCATTCGACTATTTTATGCTGGTACAGACTTTTGGCGGCGTGCCTCTGGATTTAGGTGCAGGTATCCTGAAATTCAATACGGCTCCGGTACGTACTTCCACTCGCAATACAGTGCCCGAAGTGTATACGCAGGCTGTATTCCCCGACTTGAAGAAAGCGGTGGAGGATCTTCCCGAAACAAGCCGGTTGAAAGGTACCGTTACCAAAACCGTTGCCCGCCTGTACCTGGCAAAAGCGTACCTGACTTACGGCTGGTGGCTGCAGAATCCCAACAATATTCCTACTTATCCGGCAGCCGACCGTGTCGATCCGGACGGAAAAACAGCTGCATGGTATTTCCAGCAAGCCTATGATGTGGCAGTTCAGGCAATCGAAAATCCCGGCGGATATGGTTTGTTGGAATATTTCTACGATGTGAACCTGGGTTCGAACGATCGTAACAAGGAAATCCTGCTGTATGCCGACCATACCGAAGCCGACGAATTCTACAATGCTTCGAGCTTGTCGTGGAGTAATGGTGCTGCACCCGAAAACTTTGCAGGCTGGATGATGACCTGGAACTATACCAATCTCCGCAGCGGAGGGCAGAGTTCGGTGCAACGCGAAGCTGTTCAGGCCCTGGGTCGCCCGTGGACGCGCATGGCTCCGACCATCAACGTTATTAAAAATACCTTTGCCGATAAAACAAATGACTCCCGTTACGATGGTACCTTTACTTATATCTATCGGGCTAATTTCAATAAAGCCGGAATTACCGACGCTACGCTGGCCAATGCCAACGGATTGCCGGTTGCTCCGGGTGAGGCCGTGCTTACCTTCCTGCACGACGATGTGGACGGTATTGCGTATGCTGTAGCCAACGGGAATATCGGTGCAGGTGTGTTGCCGGGTCGTGCCGACTTTGTTATCGCTCCGAGCGCCATCAGCCGCATCACCTATCCGGGACTTTGGAAATTAGGTCCTTACCGTACCGATAACGGTACAGGCCTCGGACAGCCGAATGGCGCCAGTACTCGTCCGTTCAATATTGCCAAGTTCTCCGAACTCTATTTTATTGCTGCCGAAGCTGCTGTGAAAGGGGCGTCGCCAAAAGCCGGAAAATCGGCGCGCGAACTCATCAATGTAATTCGTGCCCGTGCAGGCAAATGGCGTTGGTACAACAATGGGAATGTGGCAAAAGTGGCCGACAACAGTGCTGCCATGGTAGCTGCTACTCCGGCTGTAATCGATATTAACTATATCCTGGCCGAACGTTCGCGCGAATTTTACGGCGAAGGTTACCGCTGGCACGACCTGGTTCGTACCCAGAAGTGGGAAGAACTGGCCGGAAGCTATCAGATTTGCGGGCCCGAATACAAGGATCGTACGCCTCAAACCTTTACCCGCACCATCGAAAAGAAGCATTACCTTCGTCCTATTCCCCAGGGGCAATTGGATGGCATGGAAATGACGGATGAAGATAAGGCGGCTTATCAGAATCCTGGTTATTAATCGTTAGTTTTTTCACAATAGAGGTATTGGTTTTTTTAGTGATTTGGATCGAAACCTGGCTGTTCCGCTAAAACCGGTCAGCCAGGTTTTATTTTGTTTTTAAGTGAACTATGTAGCAAAAAAATGGTATTTTTGCAGCTTTAATTATAAAAATGAAACCAGATGAAGCTAAATGATAACACTGCTATTGTTGTTTTGCACTGCCCCGACCGCCCCGGAATTCTATCGGCTGTGACCGAGTTTATCAATAAAAACAAAGGGAACATCCTGTACCTCGACCAGTATGTGAATCGCGAAGAGGGTGTGTTTTTTATGCGTATCAAATGGGACCTGACCCTCTTTACCGTTGCAAAAGAAAATATTGAAAATGAATTCAGAACAGCACTGGCCGATCGGTTCGGCATGACCTACCGTTTGTATTTTTCGGATGTAAAACCCCGTATGGCCATTTTTGTTTCGAAAATGTCGCATTGTCTCTACGATTTGCTGTCGCGGTATGCGGCTGCCGATTGGCATGTCGATATCCCGTTGATAATCAGTAATCATCCCGATTTGGAACACATAGCCCGTCAGTTCTCGATTCCGTTTTATCATTTCCCGATCACGAAAGAAAATAAAGCTGTACAAGAAGCACAGATATTGGCACTTTTAAAAGACAATAAAATTACCTTTTGTGTACTTGCACGCTATATGCAGATCTTATCCGACGATTTTATTCAGCATTATCCCAACCGTATCATCAATATTCACCACTCCTTTTTGCCGGCGTTCAAAGGTGCCAGACCGTATCATGCGGCGCACGAGCGGGGCGTGAAAATTATTGGAGCCACCAGCCATTACGTTACTTCCGACCTCGACGAAGGTCCGATTATCGAACAGGATGTAACACGGATTTCACATCTCAATACCGTTGAAGAGCTGGTACGTAAGGGCAGGGATCTTGAGAAAATCGTGCTTTCGCGCGCTGTCGAGAAGCATGTGGAGCGTAAAACACTTACCTACGGCAATCGTACAATCGTTTTTCAATAAGGATTTCAACTTCAGCTGTACGATTGCCGCTGATCCGTCGTTTTTGAAATTATTTTTATTTTTTTATTCAGGACAGGAGTTGAAAAAGCATGCTTTCTTTTTGTGGTTGCGGTAATTTGTAGTATTTTTGGCAGTATGAAATAGTGGTGTTATTCTACAAAAAATCAATATGAATTACAGGAGTGTAGCCGACCTGAATAGAATTATTGCCCAACAATGGGTGGTATTACCAACCGGATTCGATTTGCTGGTCGGTATTCCCCGGAGTGGAATGCTGGCGGCGTCGATACTGTCGCTGTACACGCAACTTCCTTGTGTCGATGTATATGCTTTGCTCGACGGGCGAATCCACGACCCTGCATTTCGAGCAGCCAACAGCTTGCCCGCATCGATCCGGAAAATTCTGGTGGTCGACGATAGCATTGCTTCAGGATCGTCGATGAAAAAAATAAAAGCCGAATTGGGTCTGCTATCCGCCGGATACCAATTTCAATATTGTGCCATTTATTCGATTCCCGGTAAACGCGGGTCGGCCGATTTCGTTTTCGAACAGGTTCCACTCCCCAGGTATTTTCAATGGAATATTTTTAATCACACCATGTTGGAGAAAGCCTGTTTTGATATCGATGGTGTGCTGTGTGCCGATCCGTTGCCGGAGCAAAACGACGATGGCGAACGCTATATCGATTTTCTCCGGCATGCGATGCCGCTTTATCTGCCGGGCAGCCCCATGGGGACCCTGGTTACTTCGCGGCTCGAGAAATACCGTTCGTATACGGTAGAATGGTTGCGGAAACAAGGACTGAACTATAAGAAATTGGTTATGATGGATTTGCCTGATATGAAAGCGCGGCAACAAGCCAATAACCATGCCTCCTATAAAGCTGAAGTGTACAAAAATCCGGTGTACAACCTGTTTGTGGAAAGCTCGTTCCGGCAGGCGGTTGAAATCAACCGGATTACAGGAAAACCGGTGTTTTGTACCGAGAATTTTGCCATGATTTACAATCGCAGATCGCTGCTGTACGACATAAAATCGGGACGGATTTTCCCCTTTTTACGCGCAGCAGCACTCAAAATCAGAACGTGGAGATCGTAAATGATTTTAAAAAATTAAAACCTTCAGTTGTAGTAATTATAAAAACATCGTACCTTGCAGATTAAAATTGGAATATGTCGAACATAGGCACGTATATAATTAATGCTATTGAAATATTAGTGTATCTCAATTTTTTATTGGGTGCAGTCTATGTGTTCATCTTTGCACTGGGGTCGTTGCTGTACCGCACTAAAAAGAGGCAGCCTTCCCTGCGTTTCCGTCGTATGGCAGTGCTGATTCCGGCCTATAAAGAAGATGCTGTGATTGTGGAGGTTGCCCGTCAAGCGCTAGCGCACGATTTCCCTTCCGGGGCGTATACCGTAGTGGTAATTGCCGATACCCTCCGGGCGGAAACACTAGCCGAGCTCCGGTCGATGCCCCTGGAAGTGCTGGAAGTAAGTTTTACCAACTCTACCAAAGTAAAAGCCTTAAACAGTGCGCTGCACTCGCTCTCCGACGACTACGAAGTTGCTGTAGTGCTCGATGCCGATAATATTATGCAACCGGGATTTCTGAAAAAGATCAATCAGGCTTTTGATGCCGGCTACAAAGTAGTTCAGGGGCACCGGATCGCCAAAAACAGTAATTCGGACCTCGCTATTCTGGATGCGATAAGCGAGGAATTGAATAATTCGATTTTCCGTAAAGGTCACCGTGCACTGGGATTTTCATCGGCGCTGATCGGATCGGGCATGGCGTTCGATTACCAGTTGTTTAAAGAGGTAATGAAGGATATTCAGGCAATCGGAGGTTTTGATAAGGAGTTGGAAATGAGGTTGCTGCGCGATAAAGTCAAAATCGAATACCTCAACGATGCATGGGTTGCCGACGAAAAAGTGCCCCAGATGGAGGATTTTAAACGGCAACGCCGCCGATGGTTGTCGGCCCAGTATGTTTATTTCGGACGCTTTTTCTTTTCCGGCGTATATCATTTAGTCGCCAAAGCCAATATCGATTTTTTCGATAAAGTATACCAGATGATCGTTCCGCCCCGAATATTGCTGGTTGGAATTACCTTTCTGATTACCTTGTTGTATGCTGTACTACAGTTGCTCGATCTGCATCCCGAATGCATGATGCTTTCGGCACAGGCCTGGGGTGTGGTGCTGGCTATTGTTAGTAGTGCTATCGTTATGGCAATTCCCCTCCATTTTTACAATCGTAATACTCTTCATGCCATCAGGTCGTTGCCCCGGGTGTTTTACGAGATGTTTATGCTGCTGTTTAAACTCAAAGGAGCCAACGAACGGTTTATACACACCCGGCATGGGCAGCATCTCCCTGAAAAATGACGGATTATTGTACGAACGGATGATTCGTTACCACCGGTAGGTTGATACGGATCAGTTTCTGGATATCTTTCAGATACGGTCGTTCATCGGCAGCACAAAACGATATGGCTTTCCCCTCCAGTCCGGCCCTGCCGGTGCGTCCGATGCGGTGCACATAGGTTTCGGGAATGTTCGGGATTTCGAAATTGATTACCAGGTTCAGTTCGTCGATGTCGATTCCGCGGGCGGCAATGTCGGTGGCAACCAATACCCGGGTGGTACGTTCCTTGAAATTGGTAAGTGCCCGCTGGCGCGCGTTTTGCGATTTGTTTCCATGAATGGCTTCGGCCTTGATTCCACCTTTGGTCAGAAAGCGCTGAACCTTGTCGGCACCGTGTTTGGTACGGGTAAACACCAAAGCCGTGGCGATCGATTTATCCTCGAGCAGATGGAGCAACAGGTCGCGTTTAGCCGGTGCTTCGACGAAGTAAATGGCCTGTTCGATGGTTTCGGCTGTCGACGAAACAGGGGTGACATGTACCTCTTTCGGTTGACGGAGAATACTGGCGGCCAGTTTGCGAATGGGATCGGGCATCGTGGCCGAGAAGAATAAGGTCTGGCGTTTTTCCGGAATCAGTTTGATGATTCGTTTTACGTCGTGGATAAAACCCATATCGAGCATGCGGTCGGCCTCGTCGAGTACGAATACCTCGAGACGACGAAGGTCGATTTGTCCCTGCTGATGGAGGTCGAGTAGTCGGCCGGGTGTAGCAATTAAAATATCGACTCCGGCTTTCAGTTGCTGAATTTGCGGATTTTGATTGACGCCGCCAAAAATGACGGTATGGCTGAACGGCAGGTGGCGTCCATAAGCGCCAAAACTTTCGCCGATCTGGATGGCCAGTTCGCGGGTAGGGGTTACAATGAGGACTTTTACGGCGCGATGCTGTTTTGCATTCGCATGTTTTTTAGCCAGGTTTTGCAATACAGGGATCGCGAAGGCAGCTGTTTTACCGGTGCCGGTCTGTGCGCAGCCAAGCAAATCGTGGTGGTTTAAAACTACAGGAATAGCAGCTTCCTGGATAGGGGTGGGGGTATGGTAACCCTCCTGTTGCAGAGCGTTTAAAATCGGTTCTGCCAGATTAAGTTGTTGGAATGTCATACAAGAATTCGGGTCGTATTTTACACCCGGCATATTGAAGTAGCCGGCCAAAACTGCCCGTTAACATAAAGTTTTGAGCCACAAAGGTACGCAAATAAACTGTGAATGTATCAACGTTATAGATTTTTGTGAAACCGCTGGTGCCCTGTTTGTGCCGATTTTGTTGTACCTTTGCAGATTAAATTTATAATATGTACAGTAAAGAAAACAAAAAGAACAAAGAAAACAAGAAGCTCGAGAAGCAAAAGAAAAAAGAAATCCGTCGTCAGAATGCCGGTAGCCGGTCGTTTGAAGATATGATTGCTTATGTCGATGAAAACGGAAACCTGACCGACACCCCCATCGATCCAACTACCAAAACTGTTGTGGAGTTGGAACATATCGAAATTTCGACTCCTAAAAAGGAAGAGGTCGAAGCAGTTCCATTCACCGGCCGTGTGGAGTATTTCAATACCGAAAAGAAATTCGGATTTATAAAAGATGTGAAGTCGGTAAATAAATATTTTTTCCATATCAATCAGGCTCCTGCCAATATTGCCGAGGGACAGAGCGTCGAATTTGAAGTGGAAAAGGGCTTTAAAGGGTTGAATGCTGTCAATATTAAGATCTTGAAGTAAGATGCTTTCCCGTTTCGGGTAGTCGCTTTAATGAACTTTCACAATTTATGTCGAAAATAAATCTGACCGTATGGAATCATTTCAGCAAATAATTAACGGCGATAAGCCGGTATTGATCGATTTTTATGCCACCTGGTGCGGACCGTGCAAAGCCATGAGTCCGGTTGTCGAGGCTATTGGAAAAGAAGTCCAGGGACTGGCACGCGTGTTAAAAATTGATGTGGATAAAAATCAGGTGTTGGCCGCACAGTACAACATAAGGGCCGTACCCACTTTTATGATCTTCAAAAACGGTAAGGTGGTTTGGCACCAGCCGGGAGGGGCCGATAAACAAACGATCAAAAACGAGTTGCTGAGGCATGTAACAGGGTGAACCCACCGGTCCTATGCTTGTTGATGCCGGGTCGCCCCTTCTTCGGTATCCGTATATCCGTGTCCAGTTTTATTCGCGATAAGCTCGCCGTCCGTCATAGTATGCGCCTGAAGTACTAAGAAACCATCGCATATGACAATAAAAAAGAGGACTTATCACTAAAAAAAGTGAAAAGTCCTCGACAGTAGCGGGAACGAGAGTTGAACTCGTGACCTCCGGGTTATGAATCCGACGCTCTAACCAACTGAGCTATCCCGCCATTCTGCTAAAGCGGTGCAAAGATAGTTATTTTCGGGATTCCGGCAAACTTTTTTCAAAAGTTTTTCTCAGAATTTCGGCTTCATTCCTAAGTTATACATTACAAACGACCATACATCGGTCTGGGCGTCGATGATTTTTGATGTGGGCTTACCTGCTCCGTGACCAGCATTCACATCGATACGAATGAGGGTGGGGTTGGTGCCGTCGTTGGCTTGCTGTAAAGTGGCGGCAAATTTAAACGAGTGGGCTGGTACTACGCGATCGTCGTGGTCGCCGGTGGTGACCATAGTGGCCGGGTAGGTAGTGCCTTCTTTCAGGTTGTGGAGAGGCGAATAGCTTTTCAGATATTCAAACATTTCCTTGCTTTCTTCCGATGTGCCATAGTCGGTAGCCCAGGCCCAGCCAATGGTGAATTTCTGGTAACGCAGCATGTCGAGTACGCCTACTTCGGGAATAGCTACCGCGAAGAGGTCGGGGCGCTGGGTCATCGTGGCTCCAACCAGCAAACCGCCGTTCGACCCGCCGTTAATTGCCAGCTTTTGCGAAGAAGTATAGTTTTCCGCAATCAGGTATTCGGCTGCTGCTATAAAATCGTCGAATACATTTTGTTTTTGCATCTTGGTACCCGCTTTATGCCAGGTTTCACCGTATTCGCCACCGCCGCGGAGATTGGCTATCGCATAAACTCCCCCTTGTTCGAGGAAAGGAATGCGCGATACGGTAAACGAAGGCAAGAGGCTGATGTTGAAACCGCCATAACCATAGAGCATGGTCGGGTTTTTACCGTTTTTCTTCAGTCCCTTTTTATAAGTGATGCTCATCGGAACCTTGGTTCCGTCTTTCGAGGTGTAAAACACCTGTTCGCTTACATAATCTTCGGGATTAAACGAAACTTCCGATTTGCGGAACAACTCCGAGCTGTTGTTGGCCACATTGTAGCGATAAATAGTGGGAGGGAAGGTGTACGATGTAAAGGTATAAAAGGCTTCGTTGTCGTCCATATCGCCGCTGATACCCACGGTTCCGATGGTAGGCAGTTCCACTTCGTGAAGCGGACTGCCTTCGACAGTATAGGCATACAAATGATGCGAAGCGTCGCGCAGGTATTTTATAAACAACCTTCCGCCGATAATCGAAGCCGTTTCGAGCACTTTGGTCGATTCGGGTACTACGGCGGTCCAGTTGGCCAGCTCCGGCTTAGCCGGGTCGAACGCCATCAACTGCTGGTTGGGTGCTTTATAATTGGTCAACACGTATACTTTGCCATTATAATGCTCTACCACATTAAAGTCGGATGCAAATCCCGGGGCAATCAATACCGGTTTGCTGCCCGGTTTAGTAAGGTCTTTCATCCACAACGAATTACCCGATGTGGATTCGGTTTCGGTGATAAACAGGAACTTTTCGTCTTCCGATACTCCGGCACCTACATTCCGCAAGGGAAAATCTTTATTTTCAAAGACGATAGGATCCTGCGATTGGGCCTGGCCGATGGTGTGATAAAACACCTTGTGATATTCGTTTTTGTTTGAATATTCCTTGCCGGCTTCGGGTTTGCTATAGGCCGAATAGTAAAATCCATTTCCCTGCCAGGCAATCCCCGAGAATTTCACCCATTCAATTTTATCGCTAAGTAATTCGCGGCTGGCCACATCCATCACATAGATCTCGTTCCAGTCGGATCCACTGCGGGCAATACTGTAAGCGAGGTATTTCCCGTCTTTCGAGAAGGCCAGACCCGATAAGGCTACGGTTCCGTCGTCCGACAGTTTATTCGGATCGAGCAAAACCTTGGGTTCGGCCGTCAGCGAATCGAGTTCGTACAGCACGCTCTGGTTTTGCAATCCATCGTTTTTATAGAAATAATATTTGCCGGCCACTTTACTGGGCGATCCGTATTTAGGATAATCCATCAACGCCGTGAGGCGTTTTTTCAAATCGGGGCGGAAAGGAATCTGATCGAGGTATCCATAGGTTACCAGGTTCTGAGCCTTAACCCATGCTTCGGTTTCGGCCGAACGGTCGTCCTCGAGCCAGCGGTACGGATCGGCAACGACAGTGCCGAAATACGTGTCGGTTACCGAATCCATACGGGTATCGGGATACTCCACTGTAGGTTTGTTTGCACAACTATACATCAGGGTTGCAATTAATAAAATGTTTACGTACTTCATATAATTATATTTAAATGATTTCATGGCTTTTTGATTCCCAGTTCTTCCGCAATTTGAAACATATATTCGCGGGCAGCTTCGTATTCATTGGGGATGATGCCGTCGAGAATAGCATCTTTTATCCGGGTTTTGATCTCTCCAACGGTTGCACAGGCCGGAAGATCAAAGATTTCCATAATCTCTTTTCCATCCACCGGCGGCTGAAAATTGCGCAGCCGGTCTTTTTCTTCCAGTTCTTTCAGTTTTTGCCGCACCAATTGAAAGTTGGATTTATACCGCTTTACTTTTTCCGGATTTTTGGACGTGATATCGGCTTCACACAGGGTCATCAGGTCTTCGATGTCGTCGCCGGCATCGAAAAGGAGGCGACGAACGGCCGAGTCGGTCACTTCGTCTTCGCTCAACACAATGGGGCGCATATGCAAGGTGACCATTTTCTGGACGTATTTCATTTTTTCATTTTGCGGTAATTTGAGTTTCCTGAAAATTTCGGGAATCATCTTCTCGCCGACGAAATTATGGTTGTGGAAGGTCCAGCCCAACCGGGGATCGAACCGTTTGGTACGGGGTTTTCCAATATCGTGGAGCAATGCCGACCAGCGCAACCAGAGATTATCTGTATGGGCACAAATTCCATCGAGTACGGCCAGGGTATGGTAAAAATTATCTTTATGTCCTACGCCGTCTTTCGTCTCGGCGCCTTTTAGCGCCAGCAATTCCGGAAAGATAAGTGCGAGTAAACCCGTTTTTTCCAGTAGGGTGAATCCCACCGATGGCTTGGCCGACATCATTATTTTATTCAATTCGTCGGCGATCCGTTCTTTTGAAATAATAGCGATTCGTTCGCGATTGCGTACGATGGCATCGAATGTATTGCTTTCCAGAAAAAAACGGAGTTGTGCCGAAAAGCGGATACCGCGCATCATCCGAAGGGGATCGTCGGAAAAGGTAATGTCGGGGTCGAGCGGAGTTCGTAATACGAAGTTCTCCAGATCGTTCATCCCGTTAAAAGGGTCGACCAACTCGCCAAACCGGTCGTTGTTCAAACACAGGGCAAGTGCGTTGATGGTGAAATCCCTGCGGTTCTGGTCGTCCTCCAAGGTGCCATCTTCCACGATGGGTTTACGCGAATTGCGCAGGTACGACTCTTTACGGGCACCCACGAATTCAATTTCGAGATCTTTATATTTTAATTGAGCGGTTCCGAAATTTTTAAAAACGGTCAGTTTGGCTTTTTTACCAAGTTGAGCCGCTACCTTTCCGGCAAGTTCGATGCCCGATCCTACCACTACGATGTCGATATCTTTGGAGGGACGGCGCAAAAAGATATCCCGTACAAAACCACCGATGACGTAGCATTCTCTGCTATTCTCGTCAGCTACCCCGGAAATAATCTTAAATATAGGATGCTGTAATGCTTCTTTCATTCAACAAAGATAAGTTAAACTGATTAAATCTCAAAGTGCTGCTTCCTCTGTTGTAATTCGTAAAAAAACACATTCATTCCCAACAACAGAAAATAATAGGTGAAATCCTCCACCGGGATGGAAAACAAACGCAGGTTGCTGAATTCTAAAGGATTATAGCTTACTACCGGAAAGGAAGTTAAAATCCCGTTGACAATCAGCATGGGTACTGTTCCGATAAGAAAGGCAATTATAAAATGCGTGATATGTTTACGGAACCATCCTGTAAAAAGCAGGAATACCAGGAAAAGGGTGGTAAAGGTAAAGTTCCAGAAGGTATAAGTTAAATCGTGGGCAACGATTGCAATGAGGAAGCAAAGCACGGCTACAAACCAGAGGAGTTTTACCAGCCTGTCGTGATAACTAAACTTTTGAAGAAAGAATTTTACATTTTCGTAGATAAACAGGCTGCAAAAAGGTACGATGATGAAAAACAACCATTCTTCTGCAGGAAGCCCCATCATGCGGAATCCCAGTGTATATTCGTTGCTGAACGACCAGATGCCGGTACGGGTAAACCATACGTCCCAGCCTATGAAAAATGCAGCTGGCGCTCCGATGGCCAGGGGGAGGAATTTCCAGCGGGATACAAAATGAATTTGTTTTTCGAAGCTGAAAACGAGTGGGAAGAGTACGGAGCCGGCCATTAAAAGCAAATAGGTTGATTGCTGTAAGTTAACATCCATAGTGAATCGAATTAATTTCTAAAGGTAAACAAAAATAGGCTATCAAAGTTGACATTTTGCATTGCGTCAGCAAAAATTAGTATATTTGAGCCGTTAATCCTAATAAGTATTAAAATGGGGGTTGCTGTTGCCATACTAATTCTGGGACTTTGGGGAGGGCATTTGCTGTATATTCTTGCGAATGTAACTGTTGCCTGGTCGAATCCCTGGATGTATTTACATAGTGTAGTGCAAACCTGGTTGTTCACCGGATTGTTTATTACCGGGCATGATGCCATGCACGGGAGCATTACCCGTATAAAATGGCTGAACGACAGTATAGGTTTTTTCGTTACCCTGATGTATGCCGGTATGTGGTATCCGACTTTAATTAAGCAGCATAAAAAGCACCATCAGCATCCCGCAACTGCCGACGATCCTGATTTTTGTGTCAGGAGCCAGCACTTTTTTGTTTGGTGGTTTTCGTTTATGAAAGCCTATCTAACGGTTGGCCAGCTTGTATTTATGGCCTTGTTGTTTAATCTCGGGCTGATCTGTTTTGATGAAATCCAATTGCTGGTTCTTTGGGTGTTGCCTGCAATCGCATCAACCTTTCAGCTGTTTTATTTCGGCACCTACCAGCCTCACCGTATGCCGCATACCAACGATATGCTGCCTCACAACTCGCGAACCCTGCCTCGTAACCACCTCTGGGCATTCGTGAGCTGTTATTTTTTCGGATATCATTACGAACATCACGCATCGCCGGCAACACCCTGGTGGAAGTTGTGGAGTTATGCAGATCAACGAAAAAGCCTCACTTCGTAACGTTTTGAACAGAGGCTTCACTGTTATCCTTAGGCCGGACGCAGTGAAGCCCTAATTAGAATGCAACGAAGCGCATAGTGTCTTAGTCTTTTTTCCTGCTCTTCAATTTTTTAAGTTTCGTTTCCAGTTCTTCAATTTCCTTCGCTTGATTGTTGATGGTTTTGAGCAGTTCGTTCAGTTCTTCGTTGTCGATAGTGGTAGGGTATTGTGCATCTACCCGTTCCAGGAAATCGGCCAGTACATTCATGTAATTCATAAAGGCATCGTACGCTGTTTCGTAATTGGTGCCGAATGCATCTTTATGGCTCATGTACCGGAAATGTTCGGCCGACTGAATTTCGAGCCAGTCGTGTAAAAGCGGCTTATCCTGGCACAAACGAACCCGTTCGCCAACACTATACAGCTTTTGCAGTGCTTCATGCTGAAGGTCGTTCCCGTTCCACGGACTCAGGTCTTTTTCGTGTCCCCACCAGCTGATGGGGTAGGGCGATTGCAATGCTGCAGCCGGTTCGGCTTTTTTGGCGGCATCGGAAGGCAATACAAAGCCGATCTGATGTTCCATAGCGTAATAGGGGATTGCTTTCAGAAAATCAAAAATCCCGGATTCAAAGCGTTGAAGCTGTCCGAAAGTTTCGTATCCCATCCATAAATTAAAAATCTTTTCTTCTTGCGGCGACGAAGCAATCCAATGGATGTATTTTTCGGCAGTTAACGGGAAATCGGTCCAGGACGGATTGGAGAAACGAAGGTAAATATCTTCCGACAGCTTCAGATTCCGAACCAATAATTTCAATTTGGGCTGATAGCTGTGACTGTATACATAGTTGGGGCTTTTCCAGCCCATTACATGTTTAGCTTCCTCGATCAACGCCGTTCGGTAGCCCATTTTATAAATGAGCTCACCAATTTCGTCGGAATAAATCAATTCGGAATTGGCAAAAGCAGTCGGGGTAACTCCGAAGAGATCGTGGATTTTAGCCGCATGCATTTCCACCTGCATTTCAAATTCGGCAGCATCGAACACCGAAGCCAATGAATGGGCGTACGGCTGTGCTAAAAACTCGACGCAATGGGTTTTGGCCAGCTCTTTAAAACTATCGATTACTTCAGGAGCAAACTGTTCCAGCTGTTCCAGCACCACGCCCGAAATCGAAAAAGCGCATTTAAATTTACCATTTGAACTGCGAATCATCTCCGCAATCGTGCGGTTGGCGGGTAAATAGGCTTGTTCGACAACCGTTCGAATACGATCTTCAACCTGAAAATCATCAAAATAATAATGATCCTGACCAATATCGAAAAAACGATAGCGTTTCAATCGTAAAGGTTGATGCAATTGAAAATAGAAACATATATTTTTCATATCGTAATGCTTTAAATTTCAGAATTAATAATGAAGAACAGAATTGTAGATCGAACGCACTTTCATGCCGGCGTCGTACCAGCGGATTGCATTCACTTCGTCGCGGCCCAGGTTACGAAGACTGTCGTACATGGCCGGATACTTCACGATCGAGTAGATTGCATCGGCCATTGCATCGATATCCCAGTAATCGGTTTTGATGGCGTGCGTCAGGATTTCGGCGCATCCCGATTGTTTGGAAATAATGGTTGGTGTACCCACCTGCATCGCTTCGAGCGGCGAAATACCGAAAGGTTCGGATACCGACGGCATTATATATACATCGCTTTCGGCCAGCATTTCATGTACTTGCCGGCCTTTCAGGAAGCCGGTGAAATGGAAGCGGTCGGCAATGCCCCGTTTGGCAACCAGATTGATCATTGCGTTCATCATATCGCCGCTCCCGGCCATCACAAACCGTACGCCATCCGTGCGTTGCAATACCCTGTAGGCCGCTTCGACAAAATACTCGGGCCCCTTTTGCATGGTGATCCGTCCTAAAAAAGTAACCACCTTGTCGCGTCGCGGGGTTTTAGTGAACGAACCGGCATCGGGTAAAGGTTCGACGGCATTGTGTACGGTGGTTATCTTACGCGGATCCTGATGGTATTTTTCAATCACAATTTTCCGGGTCAGGTTACTCACGGTAATAATATGGTCGGCTGCATCCATTCCTCTTTTTTCGATGGAATATACCGTAGGGTTGACCTGTCCGCGACTACGGTCGAAGTCGGTAGCATGCACATGTACCACCAGCGGTTTTCCGGTGATTTGTTTGGCAAATACACCGGCAGGATAGGTGAGCCAGTCGTGCGAGTGGATAATGTCGAACTGCATCTGGTGGGCCAGAACGCTGGCCACCGCCTCGTAGTTTGAAATTTCTTCAATAAGGTTGTCGGGATACCTGCCCGAAAAGTCGATACATCCCAGGTCGTTGGTGTAAATTCTGGAATAGTTGTATTTAATACCGTTGCGCAGCCAGAAGTATTCGTCGGGATGCATCATATGGCCAATACGCTGATTGACGTGGTGCCAGTCGTTTTCTTTCCAGACCACAGGCACGTTGCAGGCCCCGATAATTTTCAGAAAGCTCTGGTCTTCATCACCATGAGGTTTAGGGATGACAAACACCAGCTCCATATCGTGTTGCTCGGCCATGCCACGGGTGAGCCCGTAACTGGCTGTTCCCAGTCCTCCAAGAATATGCGGAGGAAATTCCCATCCAAACATTAATGCTTTCATACTTGTTCCGTTTCAATCGTTTTCATTCGTTCCAACACACGTAACACTTCAGCCACACTCATGGCAAACGACATGGCACCATGCCCCTTGTAAGGAGGATTACCGTCGAATAATTCGGGTAAAGTGCCCACGCAAAGTTCGGTCATTTCGGCTTCCAGTCCGGTAAGCATCCGTTCGATGAACGAACGGCCGCTGTTCTTGTAAATTTTCAGGTAGGCATTGGCAAACATCCCGAACGTACAGGGCCATACCGGACCGTTGTGGTAATTCCGGTTTCGCTCGCGCATTCCGCCGATATATTCGGGCCGGTAGTAACCGCTTTTCGGACTCAGACTTCTGAGGCCTTTCGGGGTGAGTAATTCGCGGGTACAGATGTCCAATACCGATTTCTGCTGATGACGGTCGAGAGGCGAAAAGCCCAGGCTTACAGCAAGTAACATATTGGGTCGCACCTCCTGGTCCTTGTGGTTGTCGATCACGTAATCGTACAAATAAGTACCATTCCAGAAGACGGTAATAAATGCTTCCCGGGCGATTTCGGCCTGATAATCCATCAGGTCGGCGGCATGTTCGTTGCCCCGTATCCGTTTGAGCGACGCAACAAACTTCAGTGCATTGTACCAAAGTGCATTGATTTCAATCACATAGCCTGTGCGGGGAGTGATCGGCAAACCATCTTCCACGGCATTCATCCAGGTAGCCGGACGCTCCGTTCCATTCACATGCAACAAGCCATTGTTGTGCATAAATACCCGGGGATGGTTCATTTTACGGATAAAACTGATAATCTCCGAACAGATTTCTTCGAACCGGTTGGCCGCATCGTCGAGTCCGCGCCGTTTGGCGTAATTCTGAACCACCCAGATAAACCAAAGCAATACATCGGGATCGTCGATTTCTTTGATATGCAGTTTTTGAGGATCTTCGCCGTTCAGGAACAGATTGATTTCTTCCATCGAGGTTCTCATTATATCGTCGAAATAATCCCATCGTCCGATCGCCATGGTTGCTCCCGGAAGCGATACGAACTGATCGCGGGCCCGAGTTGCAAACCAGGGATAGCCTGCCAGCAGGTAGGTGTCGGGGCCCACCCTTTTGTAGAACTGCTGTGCCGAATTTTTCAGGGTGCTGAACATATCGTTCCGTTCGTGACGGCGCGATAGCTCGTTGTCCCACAGTGCATTTAATTTTGCCGGACTGATTTCCGAAATCCCGGCCGAAAAAATCACCGATTCGCCTTTTTTCAGTGCTAATTCAAAATAACCGGGCACCATCAGGTCTTCTTTGTAATCGTATCCGCGTTCTTGTTCTTTGTAATATTCGATATTCTTGTACCAATCGGGCTGATGGTGGTAATTGGCTTTACGGGAAAATTGCATGAAGAGGTGTGGATAGCTCGGGTATAAGCGCATGGCCGCCCCGTTCTTCACTTCCAGGTAAGAAGTATCGGCTTCGTTGTTCTGATGGGTCAGTTCGTTCACGCTCCTGAAAGCGAGAAAGGGTTTGAAACGAAGTGTTGTGTGCGAACGAGCTTCCAGTAAGGTATATTTGATGAGTACCCTGGGTTCGAACGATACCAGCATTCGTTCTTTGGAAAGTATTACGCCACCGACGCGGTATATGGTTTTGGAGATGGTCGTACATTCGAACTGGCGGATGTATTTATGACCATTGGGACTAAAATTGTTGCCTTCGTAGCGGTGGATGCCCAGGTTAAACTCAGCTCCGTGCTGAATAACAGTCTCGTCCAGCGACGAAAGTAACACATGATTGGATTCATCAAGTTCAGGGAGCGGTATCACCAACTGACCATGATATTTCCTGGTGTTGCAATCAATCAATGTCGTGCTGTTGTACGCTCCGGCCCTGTTGGTCCGGATCATTTCCTTTGTTAACGACTTTTCGAGATTGATCAACAGAGTTTTATCAAAATTCAGGTAACTCATGTGCTTAAGGTATTTATAAGTATAGAAAACGTCTGCAATTTAATGAAATATACTGTAACCGCCAAGTTATAAACTGAATATTTTTTGCGATTCTTCCATAAAGTGAAAATAATTCAATTTATCCGCTGAAAAATGATCCGGCACGTAAAAAAAATGCCTGAACCGGGGTGTATAATTAAAAAATTTATTACTTTTGCGAACTGTTTTCAGGCCTCTTTAGCTCAGTTGGTAGAGCAAATCATTCGTAATGATTAGGTCGTGGGTTCGAGTCCCATGAGAGGCTCTGGTATAAAAAGACTCCCGGAAGTAATTCCGGGAGTCTTTTGTGATGTAAAGCAGGGGATTAATCGTTGACCCTGAGCTCCAGTTTCCGCTTGATAGCAGCCAGAAAGTCCTGAGTATTGAGGTACTGATCGCGGTTCACTTTATCGCCATGTACTAAAATAGCCAGGTCCTTCGTCATTTCACCGCCTTCCACCGTTTCGACGCATACTTTTTCGAGGGTTTCGGCAAAGTGGATCAGAGCGGTGTTGCCGTCGAGTTTTCCCCGGTGAGCCAGGCCCCGGGTCCAGGCAAAAATGGAAGCAATCGGGTTGGTGGATGTTTCCTTGCCTTGCTGGTGTTGCCGGTAATGGCGGGTTACGGTGCCGTGAGCTGCTTCGGCTTCCACCGTTTTGCCGTCGGGGGTGACCAGCACCGACGACATCAATCCGAGCGAACCGAAGCCCTGAGCGACCGTGTCCGACTGTACATCGCCATCGTAGTTCTTACAGGCCCATACGAAACCACCGTTCCACTTGAGCGCCGAGGCAACCATATCGTCGATGAGTCTGTGCTCGTAGGTGATGCCGGCTTCTTTGTATTTAGCTTTGAATTCGTTGTCGTATACCTCCTGGAAGATATCTTTAAAACGGCCGTCGTAAGCCTTCAGAATGGTGTTTTTAGTCGACATATACAAAGGCCATTTCTTGTCGAGTGCTACCTGGAACGACGAACGGGCAAACCCATAAATCGACTCGTCGGTATTGTACATCGACAGGGCCACTCCATCGCCTTTAAAATCAAATACTTCCCATTCCTGTGTTTCGCCGGCCTCGTTGGTAAAAGTCATCTTCAGCTTCCCTTTTCCCTTAATGACCACATCGGTAGCCTTGTACTGATCGCCGAAGGCATGGCGGCCGATCACAATGGGCATATCCCATCCGGGTACCAGGCGGGGTACGTTTTTACAGATAATAGGTTCGCGGAAAACGGTACCTCCGATGATATTCCTCAGCGTTCCATTGGGCGATTTCCACATTTTCTTCAATCCGAACTCTTCCACACGGGCTTCGTCGGGAGTAATAGTGGCGCATTTAATCCCCACATTGTATTGCTGGATGGCGTGCGCCGCATCGATGGTAACCTGGTCGTTGGTAGCATCGCGGTTTTCCATTCCCAGATCGAAATATTTTATATCGATATCGAGATAAGGCAGAATAAGTTGTTCCTTGATAAACGACCAGATGATCCGGGTCATTTCATCTCCATCGAGCTCCACAACGGGATTTTGTACTTTAATTTTATTCATTATACGTTCTAGATATATTAGCGTTTATTTAGCGGGATAAAAGGATACTTTTCGCCCACGTTCTTGTAAGCAGGACGAATAATACGCTTACTGGCAAAATTGAGTTCTTCGATGCGGTGAGCGGTCCAGCCGGTAACGCGCGACATGGCAAACAGCGGAGTATATACTTCGACAGGAATGCCCATGGTGTCGTATACGAAGGCGGAATAAAAGTCGACATTGGTACAGACCTGTTTATTGATGTCGGAGCCTTTATAGTTCATGAAGGCATTGATAGCCCGTTCTTCCAGCAAAGCCAGGAAGTCGAATTCTTTCTGTTTTCCTTTTTCTTCGGCCAGTTTACGGGCCAGTTCTTTCAGCAGGATGGCGCGCGGATCGGAAATGGTGTAAACGGCGTGGCCGATACCATAAATAAGACCGGTGCGGTTGTAGGCATCCTTGTTCAACATTTTATTGAGGTAGTTGTCGATTTCCTTCACATCCTTCCAGTTTTTAATAGCTTCTTTCAGGTGGTCGAACATGTCTTTCACTTCGATGTTGGCACCCCCGTGAAGCGGCCCTTTGAGCGAACCGATACCTGCTGCAATGGCCGAATAGGTGTCGGTTTGGGTGGAACTGGTTACACGCACCGAGAAGGTAGAGTTATTCCCTCCGCCGTGTTCGGCATGCAGTATGAGGCAAAGGTCGAGCAGTTTGACATCGAGGTCGGTATAGCGGTGAGGTCCTTTGATCATGTACAGGAAGTTTTCGGCAATCGATGCCCCTTCGAGCGGGTGGCGGATGTGGAGCGAACGTCCCTGCTGGCTGTGACGCAGGATGTTGTAGGCATACGCGATGATGGTCGGGAATTTGGCAATCAGGTCGACCGACTGGCGTACCAGGTTGTCGCGCGAAATATCGTCGGCATTATTGTCGAAGGTATACATTTCGAGCACACTGCGTGCCAGGATATTCATGATATTGTTTCCTTCCAGCTCGATGATGTTCAATTTCATTTTAGCATCGAGAGCCATCGATTCGTTGAGTATTTCGGTGAAAATACGTAATTCTTCTTTATCGGGGAGGTAGCCGGAGAGCAGCAGGAAAGCCGTTTCTTCAAACCCGAGACGATTTTCGGCTTCAATACCGTGTACTAGATCCTCGAGGTCGATACCCCGGTAGAACAATTTGCCGGGAATTGGTTTGAGTCCGCCTTCGGGAAGACGTTCGTAACCCACTACGTCGCCCACCTTGGTAAGGCCAACGAGAACCCCTGTGTTATCTTCGTTGCGTAGTCCGCGTTTTACGTTGAATTTGGTAAAAAGCTCCTTGTCAATCCGGCTGGTGGATTTTACTGTTTCCGATAGTTTGTAAATCAGGTAATCTTTGTTTGTTGCCATATGGTTATTATTTTAAGTATTATTTCATTGCATTGAGGGCGCTACCTGCCTTGAACCAGCCGATTTGCTGCTCATTATAAGTGTGAACAGCCTCAAATTGTTCAGTTGTTCCGTCGTTATGATGTAAAACTATGGTCAGATTTTTACCGGGAGCAAAGGCAGCGAGTCCCAGAATGCTGATTTTATCGTCTTCACGCACTTTATCGTAATCGGTTTTGTCGGCAAAGGTAAGTGCCAGCATTCCTTGTTTTTTAAGGTTGGTTTCGTGAATACGTGCGAACGATTTCACCAGGATAGCCTTCACGTTGAGGAAGCGCGGTTCCATGGCGGCATGTTCGCGCGACGAACCTTCGCCGTAGTTTTCTTCGGCCACTACCACCGATCCGATGCCCTGTGCTTTGTATTTACGGGCCAGTGCGGGCACTGCCATGTATTCGCCGGTCGACGGGTCGAGTACCGAGTTGGTGGCCTCGTTGAAGGTGTTGACGGCTCCGATGAGCATGTTGTCGGAAATATTGTCGAGGTGGCCGCGGAAGCGGAGCCAGGGGCCTGCCATCGAAATATGATCGGTCGTACATTTCCCTTTTACCTTTATAAGCAAAGGCTGCTGTTCCAGCTCTTTGCCGTCCCATGCCGGGAAGGGTTTCAACTCCTGCAGGCGTTTGGATTCGGGATCGATACTGATCACCACCTTACTTCCGTCTTCGACCGGAGCCACGTATCCAGCATCCTCCACGGCAAATCCCTTCACCGGCAGTTCGTAGCCCACAGGTTCCTGAAGTTTCACCTGTTCTCCGCGTTCGTTGGGCAATGTATCCTTCAACGGATTGAAACACAAATCGCCGGCAATCGTCAGTGCGGCCACCACCTCGGGCGATGCCACAAAGGCATGCGTGTTCGGGTTCCCGTCGTTGCGTTTGGCGAAGTTACGGTTGAACGAGGTAATAATGGAATTAGGGCGGGTAGGATCGTCGATCTCACGTTTCCACTGTCCGATACAGGGACCGCAGGCATTAGCCATGATCACGCCGCCCACTGCTTCGAACTCCTCTATAATCCCATCGCGCTCGGCCGTATAGCGAACCATTTCCGACCCCGGATTGATGATGAAGCGCGCCTGCGTTTTTAAACCATCCTGCCGCGCTTTGGCTACAATGGAAACTGCCCGGGTCAAATCCTCGTACGACGAATTGGTGCACGAACCGATGAGCCCGGCTTCTAACTTCTGAGGATAATTTTTTTCTTTCACCGCTTCGGCAAATTCCGAAAGCGGCCAGGCCAGGTCCGGTGTAAACGGGCCGTTCACATAAGGTTCCAGCTCATCCAGGTTGATCTCGATCAGCCGATCGTAATATTGTTCGGGATGGGCCACCACTTCGGCATCGGGCTGCAGATGGGCGATGATCCCTTTGGCCAGTCCGGCAATCTCTTCGCGACCGGTAGCGTTGAGGTAGGCAGCCGATTTTTCGTCGAAGGGGAAGATGGAAGTCGTGGCGCCCACCTCGGCGCCCATGTTACAGATCGTTCCTTTCCCGGTAGCCGAAATGGTGGAAGTTCCTTCGCCGAAGTACTCGATAATGGCGTTGGTGCCTCCTTTTACCGTCAGGATACCGGCCAGTTTCAAAATCACATCTTTGGGCGATGTCCAGCCCGACATGCGTCCGGTAAGTTTTACCCCGATCAGCTTGGGCATCTTCAGCTCCCAGGGCATTCCGGCCATCACATCCACGGCATCGGCGCCCCCCACGCCTATGGCAATCATTCCCAATCCTCCCGCATTGGGAGTGTGCGAGTCGGTACCGATCATCATTCCTCCGGGGAAAGCATAATTCTCGAGCACCACCTGGTGAATGATCCCCGCTCCGGGTTTCCAGAACCCGATGCCGAACTTATTCGAAACATCGGTCAGGAATTCGTACACTTCGCGGTTCGAAATGGTAGCTGTAGTTAAATCGGAATCGGCATTCACATGCGCCTGAATAAGGTGATCGCAATGTACGGTGGAAGGAACGGCAACCCGTTGGCGACCCGAGTTCATCAGCTGAAGCAGGGCCATCTGGGCGGTGGCATCCTGCATGGCTACCCGGTCGGGCGAAAAATTCACATAATCGGAAGCTCTTTCAAAATTACGCAGCGATTCGTCGGGCGAAAGGTGAGCGTACAAAATTTTTTCAGTGAGGGTAAGTGGCCGGTTCAGCACCGATCGTATTGCTTCAATCTTCGCGGGAAGGTCGCTGTATACCTTCCGGATCATGTCTACGTCAAAAATCATAATTTTTTACTCGTTTATGTGTTTTTATTCAATTTAATTCTGTTTTACGGGGATAAAAGCTGTTTTTTTTGCATAAAGCTGCGCGAAAGACAAATATAATCAAAGAATTTTTTAAAATTAACTTCAGGATGTAATTTTTTTATTCTTTGGTTCATTTTAGTTTTGTTCTTGTTTGCCGATTCCGGTTTTGTATCCCTAGGTGGTGGCCAATCCTTGTTTATAAGCATCGAGCGCCCGCAATCTTGCCGTCGAATGCTCAACCAGAGGTGCCGGATATCCGGATTGTTGAAATTCGGGCACCCATTTACCAATATACTCTAACCTGCTATCAAACTTTTTTGTTTGTTCGTAAGGGTTAAAAATTCTAAAATAAGGTGCAGCATCACATCCGCACCCTGCTGCCCACTGCCAGTTCCCATTGTTTGCGGCTAAATCGAAATCGAGTAAATGGCGTGCAAACCAGGATTCGCCCCAGCGCCAATCGATCAGCAGGTGCTTGGTCAGGAAACTGGCAACCACCATGCGTATCCGGTTGTGCATGTGACCCGTGGCCAGCAGTTCGCGCATACCGGCATCCACGATGGGATAGCCGGTAGTGCCCCGGCACCACCGTGTGAATTCATCTTCATTGTTGCGCCAGCAGATTGCATCGTAGGCCGGCTTGAACGAGCGCTCGGTAACGTGCGGAAAAAAATACAGGATGGTCATGAAGAACTCCCGCCAGATAAGTTCGCCCAGCCATGTATCGTTTTCGATACGGGCCATCCGCACCAACTCACGGATACTCACCGTCCCGAACCGGAGGTGCACACTCAACCGGGTAGTTCCTTCCATGGCCGGAAAGTCGCGGGTTTCGTGATAACGGCGTATAATACCGGTTGAAACAAGCGGGGCCGGGAACACCAGGCCCGAAGGTTGAAAACCGATTTCTTCCAACGCACTTACCGAGTGCAGGGATAGACCGCTTGCATACCGTTGCTCATGTTCGGAAGGATAGGAGCGGGGAGGCTGCATACCGAGCATCTCCTTCCAGCGCTTCGAGTAGGGAGTGTACACGGTATAGGGCATGCCATCGTTTTTCACGATTTCGCCGGGTTCGAAAACAACCTGATCTTTGAAGGTCCGGAAATCGATCCCTCTCGAACCGAGCAGTTGTTCCACCTCGGCATCCCGCCTGCGCGCGTAGGGTTCGTAGTCGCGGTTGGCGTACACCGACCGAACCGGTACCAGTCCGGTTATTTCCTGCATAACCTCCGACGGTTTCCCATGCCTGATTATCAGTCGGGAACCATAACGTTCCAGTTGTCGGTTCAATCGTTGCAGAGCCTGAAAAATAAAATCGACTCTTCTGTCGTCCTTATCCTCGAGCTTGGATAGAATTTCAGCATCGAAGATAAACAAAGCCATCACCGGATATCCGCTGGTCAATGCAGCATGAAGTCCGGCATTATCGGTCAGCCTCAAATCGCGGCGAAACCAAAATATCACATGTTCCTGAGTCATATCAATAAGGTGTGGAGGTAGAATAGATATCCCGACGCGATCGTGCCGGTGAGTAACCGGCAGGGGTATCGGTTGGTTTCAGCGTTATAGAAAAAGCGGAGTAAGCAATTTCTTTTCTAAGAACTACTTACTCCGCTCGATTCAATCGGTAAGCCGTAAATTAGTTGTTTTCAGGACGAAGTTTGCGAACCACGGCACCGGTTCTCCACATTTCGCTTTCACGCAATGCTTTTAATTCCTGCTCCAGCCCTTCGCGGTAGTCGGGCTTCGAATTGGTGTCGATCGAGCGTTGTGCTTCGTTGCCCGATGCTACTTCGCTGTAAAGTTTTTCGAACACCGGTTTGGTGGCATCGTGGAAGGGGCCCATCCAGTCGAGCGCTCCGCGTTGAGCCGTAGTCGAGCAGTTGGCATACATCCAGTCCATTCCGTTTTCGGCAAACAAAGGCATCAGCGACTGGGTGAGTTCTTCTACGGTTTCGTTGAAAGCTTCGGAAGGAGAGTGTCCGTTTTCGCGCAACACTTCGTATTGTGCCAGCAGGATTCCCTGGATAGCGCCCATCAATGTACCCCGTTCGCCGGTAAGGTCGGAATATACTTCTCTTTTAAAGGTTGTTTCGAACAGGTAGCCCGAACCAACTCCGATTCCCAAGGCCACAACGCGTTCCTTAGCCCTGCCGGTAGCATCCTGGAAGATCGCGTACGAAGAGTTCAAACCGCGACCCTGGAGGAACATCCGGCGGAGCGAAGTTCCCGAGCCTTTCGGAGCAACCAGGATAACATCGACATCGGCCGGGGGAACGATTCCCGTACGTTCTTTATAGGTGATGCCGAAACCGTGAGAGAAATACAATGCCTTTCCGGCAGTCAGGTAAGGTTTGATACGTGGCCAAACTTCAATCTGAGCTGCATCCGAAAGTAAATACTGGATTACGGTTGCACGTTCGCAAGCTTCCTCGATATCGAACAGGGTTTCGCCCGGAACCCATCCGTCGGCGATCGCTTTTTCCCAGGTTTTTCCACCTTTGCGTTGTCCGATAATAACATTGAATCCATTGTCGCGCAGGTTGAGCGACTGACCGGGACCCTGAACACCGTAACCGATTACCGCGATTACTTCATTTTTCATTACTTCCTGTGCTTTTGCCAACGGAAATTCTTCGCGGGTTACAACGTTTTCGTCAACGCCGCCAAAATTCATTACTGCCATTTTCTTTGATTGATGTTTAAATTAACAAATATTTTTTACTCTTGTATTTTTCCAAATTTTCGCTGTATTTCGCCGAGCATGTCCGAAAGACGTTCTACTTTCGATTTGGTAATCGCTACCCGGCCCGAGCGTATAAACTGAAGCACGCCGATGCTCTGGTTCAATTCGTCGAACAGTTTTTGCGTTTCGGCATAGTGTCCGATTTTCTGAAAAACCACGCTGCTGTCGTTCATCTCCAGAATCTGGATATGGTGTTCGCGAATCAGTTTTTCGATCGATCCCAGGCCCAGCAGCTTTTCGGTCGATACTTTGTACAAAGCGATTTCCTGGTGAACCAGATCTTCGTCGGTATTGTAATAGGCTTTCAGAATATCGATCCGCTTGTCGATTTGTTTCACCACTTTTTCCATCACATCCTGTGTCGAGAAAATAGTAATGGTAAACTTGTGAATTCCCTTGATGGCCGAAGGCGATACCGATAAAGTTTCGATATTCAGCGCGCGGCGGGTGAAAATAATAGTGATTTGATTGAGCAAACCCACTGTATTTTCGGAAAAGATGGTGATGGTATATAATTTTGTTTCCATGTTGACTGCAAATTTACAAATTAAACTGAATTATTCTCCCAGAACGATTTCGGTCACCGATGCACCGGCAGGAACCATCGGGTACACCATTCCTTTCTTTTCCACATTCACTACCAGCAGGTAAGGCTTGTCGTCCTTCAGCATATCGGCGATGGCAGCATCCAGCTCTTCGCGTTTCAGCACTTCGGTACCGTTGATGCGGTAGGCTTTGGCGATGGCCACGAAATCGGGATTCTGCATTTCGGTAAACGAATAGCGTTCGTCGAAGAACATCTCCTGCCATTGGCGTACCATACCGAGGAAATGGTTGTTGAGTATCACCATTTTCACACCGAGTTGTTCCTGCATAATGGTTCCGAGTTCCTGGATGGTCATCTGGAAGCCTCCGTCGCCCGAATACATAACCACGGTACGGTGGGGCGCGCCTACCTTGGCTCCCATGGCAGCCGGCAGGCCGAATCCCATGGTTCCCAGCCCTCCCGAGGTAACGAGGCTGCGGGGGATATTATAATTGGAGTACCGCGCGGCCATCATCTGATTCTGGCCTACATCGGTTACCACTACGGCATTATGGTTGGTTGCTTCCGATATTTTGCGAATCACTTCGCCCATGGTCATTTCGTCCGATTCGGGATGCAATTCACGTTTGATTACTTTTTCAAATTCCTGCTTGTCCACTTCGCGGAACGATTCGATCCATTCGGTATGCTTGGCAGGGTGGAGGAGCGCCGTAAGTGCCGGAAGAGTTTCCTTGGCGGTGCCTAATACCGGTGCATCGGCCTTTACGTTTTTGTTGATCTCGGCCGGGTCGATATCCAGGTGCACCACTTTGGCCTGTTTGGCGTACTTGGCCAGATTTCCGGTTACCCGGTCGTCGAAACGCATGCCGATGGCGATCAGCACATCACATTCGTTGGTTTTAATATTGGGGGCTACATTCCCGTGCATTCCCAGGAAGCCGACATTCAGCGGAAAATCGGTGGGCATTGCCGAGGCACCCAGCAGGGTCCATGCAGCAGGAATATCGGCTTTTTCAAGAAATGCCTTCAGCTCGGCTTCGGCTTCGGAAAGCAGTACTCCCTGTCCCACTAAGGCATAGGGCCTTTGGGCCGAATTAATAAGATCGGCAGCCACCTTTACCTGTACGGGGTCTACTTCCGGAATGGGAATATAGCTCCGGATATGGGTAATGGGTTTGTATTCGAATTCAAATTCCTGGAATTGAGCGTTTTTGGTGATGTCGAGCACTACAGGTCCCGGACGGCCGGTACGGGCGATGTAAAAAGCACGCGCCACTGCCCACGGAATATCCTCGGCACGACGAATCTGATAGGCCCATTTGGTGATGGGTTGAGTGATGCCTACTACGTCGATTTCCTGAAACGCATCGGTTCCCAGTAAGGCCGCACCCACCTGGCCGGTAATCACCACCATAGGGGTCGAATCGAGCATGGCATCGCTGATTCCGGTAACCGTATTGGTTGCTGCCGGCCCCGAGGTAACCAGGCATACTCCCACTTTGCCCGACACCCGGGCATAGCCCTGGGCGGCATGTGCCGCTCCCTGTTCGTGGCGGGTCAGTATATGATTCAATTGTTTGTCGTAATCGTACAAGGCATCGAAAGCGGGCATAATCGCGCCGCCGGGATATCCGAAGATGGTGTCAACGCCTTCTTTAAGCATCGATTCAATCAATGCTTTTGCTCCTGTTATTTTTTGTTTTTCCATTTTAGTGAGTTGCTGAGAGAAGAAGTTTGTAATTTAGATAATTGCGAAACCGGATAGAGGGCCCATGAGAGCTTGTTAATCAATCATTCGTATCGCCCCCTTGTCGGCCGAGCTGACCATGGAGGCATATGCTCTCAGGGCCTTGCTGACGACTCGGTTACGGTCGGCAGGTTTGAACGCTTCGCTTCCGCGTGCCAGTTCGGCCTGCCTCCGGGCCGTTAATTCTTCATCGCTTATTAAAATTTTAATCGAACGTGCGGGAATATCGATTTCAATCGGATCGCCGGTTTTAATAAGACCGATATTTCCTCCCGATGCCGCTTCGGGCGATACATGCCCGATGGATAATCCCGAGGTTCCTCCCGAGAAGCGTCCGTCGGTAATAAGAGCACATTGGGCTCCCAGATGGCGGGCTTTGAGATAGGAGGTAGGATAGAGCATTTCCTGCATGCCGGGTCCGCCCTTGGGCCCTTCGTGTGTGATTACCACTACGTCGCCGGCTACCACTTCACCACTCAAAATACCGTAACAAGCAGTATCCTGCGAGGTATATACTTTTGCCGGGCCGGTGAATTTCCAGATTTTCTCGTCCACTCCGGCCGTTTTTACCACGCAGCCGTCGGGCGCCAGGTTTCCTTTCAGTATTCCCAGGCCGCCATCCACCGTGTAGGCATGCTCCATATCGCGGATGCAACCCTTGCTGCGGTCGGTGTCGAGTTCTTTATAATAGGTATGTTGCGAACCCATCACCAGGTTGAACCGATGAGCCGGTGCGCTTTTGTAAAGCTGCCGCACCTCTTCCGACACATCGGCGCGGGTGATGTCGTATTGCCTGATCGCTTGCGCCAGCGTATTTCCATCGGCACGGAAAACATTCGTATTGAGTAATCCGCCTTTACTTAATTCGGCCAGGATACCGAGTATTCCACCGGCACGGTTGACATCCTGAATATGGTATTTTTCGGAATTCGGCGCTACCTTACACAGGCAGGGGGTTTTACGCGACAGGGCATCGATATCGTCCATGGTGAAGTCCACTCCGGCTTCGTGGGCAATGGCCAGTATATGCAGGATGGTATTGGTGGAGCCTCCCATGGCAATGTCGAGCACCATGGCATTTTTAAATGCATCTTTAGTGGCAATGGTGCGGGGCAGTACGGTGTCGTCGCCGTCGCGGTAGTATTTGTAAGCATTCTCCACAATTTGTTTCGCTGCCTTCATGAAGAGCTGTTCGCGGTTGGCATGGGTGGCCAGGATGGTCCCGTTGCCCGGCAGCGCCAGTCCGATGGCTTCGTTGAGGCAGTTCATGGAGTTGGCTGTAAACATGCCCGAGCACGATCCGCAGGTTGGACAGGCCGCACTTTCGATGCGTTGTACCTGTTCGTCGGAAACGGTGTCGTCGGCAGCCTGTACCATAGCATCCACCAGGTCGAGTTGCTTACCATCGAGTTCGCCCGCTTCCATGGGGCCGCCCGATACAAAAATGGTAGGGATATTCAGCCGCATGGCCGCCATGAGCATGCCCGGAGTTATTTTGTCGCAATTGGATATGCAAATCAGGGCATCGGCTTTATGGGCGTTGACCATATATTCGACGCTGTCGGCGATGAGGTCGCGCGAAGGCAGCGAATACAGCATTCCGTCGTGGCCCATGGCTATGCCGTCGTCGACAGCGATGGTATTGAACTCGGCGGCAAAACAACCCAGTTTTTCAATTTCTGCTTTCACTTTCTGCCCGATATCGTGGAGGTGAACATGGCCGGGAACAAACTGTGTAAACGAGTTGGCAATGGCAATGATGGGTTTCCCGAATTGCTGGTCGGTAACTCCATTGGCTCTCCAAAGTGCTCTGGCTCCTGCCATTTTACGGCCGGCAGTGCTGGTCTGACTTCTTAAAACATTTTTCATCGTGTACATTTTTTAAAAGCGAAAAACCTCTCTCATTGTCGGTGAGAAAGGTTTTCTATAACATTGTTTTTTTCAAACTTACGTATGCAACCGTCCTCACCCTTGATTGTTGACCAAAAGTTCCACGACGAGCACGAGAATAGAGCTGAAAAAATTTGTTGTCATTGTTTTCGTATTGTTTCGGCTGCAAAGATAGAGCGAAAAATTTAAAATTCAAATAGTTTCTCGAAAAAAAATCAGATTTTATGGTAGATTGTATTTTTTAGGGCTGTTTTCCTTACATTTTCTTATTCTGTTGCACGTTTTTGGAAAAAAGCGCAAATAAACAATATACCGAAAAATTATGTTATTTTTGTCGGCTAAAATGATTTTGATACTAAATGGAAAAGAAGGATTACCGATATTTATATAAGATTGATTCTCCGGATGATTTGAAGCAGCTATCCCGAACAGAATTGCAAGTGGTTTGTAACGAACTTCGTGATTTTATAATTGATGAGGTGTCGCGTAATCCCGGACATTTAGGTTCGAACCTTGGCAGCGTGGAACTTACGGTTGCGCTGCATTATGTATTTAATACGCCCTACGACCGTATAGTATGGGATGTAGGTCATCAGGCTTACGGTCATAAGATTCTCACCGGCCGCCGCGATAGGTTTCACACCAATCGCAAACTGGGCGGGATCTGTGGTTTTCCATCGATATTCGAGAGCGAATACGACGCCTTCGGGGTAGGGCATGCTTCGACCTCGATATCGGCTGCCCTGGGGATGTCGGTGGCTGCGCTGATGAAGAAAGAAGATCGGCGCAAAATTGTTGCGGTGATCGGCGACGGATCGATGACGGGCGGATTGGCTTTCGAAGGATTAAACAATACTTCGATGGACAAGAACGATTTACTGATCGTGCTCAACGATAATCAGATGGCGATCGATCCTGTACATGGTGGTATCACCCAATACCTGGTGGATCTTACCACATCGGCTACCTATAACAAGGTGCGGTATAAGACCTACCGTGCATTGCGCCGGTTCGGGCTGATGAGCGATAATGCGAAGAAAAAGGTACAATTGCTGGGGAATAGTTTGAAAGCGACACTCACCCACCAGAGTAATATTTTCGAAGGGTTGAATATCCGTTATTTTGGTCCTGTGGATGGTCATGATGTTGAAAACCTGGTACGGGTACTCGAACAAATCAAGGATTTCAAAGGTCCGAAGGTGTTGCATTGTATCACAACCAAAGGAAAGGGCTATACTCCTGCCGAGAATTCGGCTACCGAATGGCATGCCCCGGGGCAGTTCGATCCGGCATCGGGTACTCGGAAAAAAGGTTCCGATCAGCCTTCGGCTCCGCTGTTTCAGACGGTGTTTGGCGAAACCCTGCTGGAATTGGCACGTTCGAACGAAAAAATCGTGGCGATTACGCCGGCGATGCCTTCGGGTTGCTCTATGAATATCATGCAGAAGGAAATTCCGCAGCGGGTATACGATGTGGGAATTGCCGAAGCCCATTCCGTTACGTTTTCGGCGGGTTTGGCAAAGGAAGGCATGATTCCGTTTTGTAATGTATATTCGTCGTTTATGCAGCGGGCCTACGACAGTATCATCCACGATGTGGCGCTTCAGAAGCTGAATGTGATTATGTGCCTCGACCGGGCAGGGCTGGTAGGCTCCGACGGAGCCACCCATCACGGCGTTTTCGATCTGGCTTATATGCGTTGTATACCGAATATTACCATTGCAGCTCCCCGCAACGAGCATGAACTTCGTAACCTGATGTTTACGGTTCAGCAAGCCGCTTTAGGTCCGTTTGTGATCCGCTATCCGCGCGGAAAAGGGTATCTGATCGACTGGCGGAACGAGATGGAAGCGACCGAAATAGGAAAGGGCGAATGCCTGAAGAAAGGAGATAAGCTGGCGGTGGTCACCATTGGCGTGATGGCCAATCCGGCGCTCGAAGCAATTAAAAAGGTAGAAGCCGGGCTGGATGTGAGGATAGGCTTGTACGACATGAAGTTTTTGAAACCCTTGGATACTCATCTTCTGCGGGAAATAGCAGGTGAATATTCGCAAGTGATAACGATAGAGGATGGAGTTATCAACGGAGGATTCGGTTCGGCCGTCCTGGAGTATTTCGCCGATTCGAATCTGGAGGTGAAAGTGCGTCGTATGGGCGTTCCCGACCGGTTTATCGAGCATGGTACACCGGAGGAGTTGTATGCCGAAATCGGGCTGGATGCCGACGGTATCGAGCGGGTAATTCGTGAAATTGTAGCGTAAGTTTTTTTAATAAGGGACTGGAAATGAAAATTGTTATAGTTGGAGCAGGCGAAGTGGGTACTCACCTGGCAAAATTACTGGCCAAAGAGCATATCGATATCACGTTGATGGACGAAGATCCCGAACGGTTACGTGATCTGGATGCCAATTACGATCTGATGACACGAACCGGACTTCCGAATTCGATAAAAGACCTGCGTGAGGCCGGTTCGCAGGACGCCGATTTATTTATCGCCGTCACACCGCTTGAAAGTGTAAACATGACTGCCTGTATGATTGCCGACAACCTGGGCGCCAAGAAAACACTTGCCAGAATCGACAATCCGGAATACCTGCAACCTCAGAATAAGGAGTTTTTCAAGAAGTTGGGCGTCGATTACCTGATTTATCCTGAAATGCTGGCCGCTCAGGAAATCGTCACCTCGCTTGAGATTACCTGGTTGCGTCAGAACCTGAGTTTTTGTAACGGAGAGTTGATATTGTTGGGGATCAAGGTGCGCGACAATGCCCTGATCGTGGGTAAAAAGTTCATGAGCGGATTTTTCGATCACCGTCGTTACCGCATAGTGGCTATCAAGCGGAATAATACCACTATCATTCCCGGAGGCGCCGACGAGATTATGGCCAATGATATCGTATACTTTATTGCACGCCCCGAAAATATAAACTTCGTACGCGACCAGGCAGGCAAGGTCGATCATAAGATCAGCAGTGCGATGATTATGGGAGGCAGCCGTATTGCGCAAAAAACAGCTCAATCCTTGCCCGCCTCTATTAATGTTAAAATTTTAGAGAAGGATATCGAACGAAGCTATTTGTTGGCCGAGCGATGCAACCGTGCGCTGATTATAAACGGCGACGCGCGCAACCTCGAATTGCTGCGCGATGAGGGGATTCACGAAACCGATGCGTTTATTGCCGTCACTTCCAATTCGGAAGCCAATATTCTGGCCTGCATGGCTGCCAAACGATTGGGAGTGAAGAAAACCGTTGCCGAAGTCGAGAACATCGATTACATCATGTTGGCCGAAAGTATGGATATCGGTACGGTAATCAACAAAAAGATGATAGCTGCCAGCTATATTTATCAGTTAACGCTCGACGCCGATGTGTTGGATGTACGTACCTTGACTTCGGCCGATGCCGAGGTGGTCGAATTTGTAGCTAAGAGCAGTTCGAAAATAATACGTTCCAGGATTAAAGACCTTCGTCTGCCGGCCAATGTTAATATCGGCGGGTATGTACGTAACGGGGAAGGATTCATCGTGTCGGGCGACACGGTTATTCAGCCCGACGATCATGTGATTTGTTTCTGTGTGGCTTCAGCGATCCGTAAACTGGAGAACTTTTTTCAATAATGTATCGCGACTTCAATCATCGGTTTATACTTCGTATCACGGGAGCATTGCTGCTATTTGAAAGTGCTTTCCTGTTGACCGCCGTACTGGTTTCGTGGTATTATAGCGAGATGCAGGAAATTACTTTCCTGTCGAGTGCAGGTATTTCGGCCTTGGCAGGAGGTTTGGCAATGGTGTTGGGCCGGAATGCCAATCCGGTTATCGGTCGTCGTGAAGGCTCGGTAATTGTGACTTCCATCTGGCTGGTTTTTTCGGCAGTGGGCATGTTGCCCTATCTGATATCGGGGAGTATACCCTCGGTAACCGATGCTTTTTTTGAAACGATGTCGGGATTTACGACTACCGGAGCGTCGATCCTCAATAATATTGAAGCGCATCCGTATAGTATTTTATACTGGCGTAGTCTGACGCAATGGATCGGCGGATTGGGGATCATCGTAATTTCGATGGCTTTGTTGCCCATTTTCGGATTTTCGTCGGTTCAACTTTTTTCGGCCGAGGCAACGGGTCCGACCAAGGATAAGATTCATCCCAAAATGAGTGAGACCGCCAAGCGCTTGCTGGCAATTTATATTGTACTTACAATTGCCGAATTTTTGCTGTTGAAAGTAGCGGGTATGGGATGGTTCGATGCCATGAATCACGCATTTACTACCATGGCTACCGGTGGGTTTTCGACCAAGCAGCTGAGTGCGGGCCATTGGGATTCGCCCTTTATTCATTATATTCTGATTCTGTTCATGTTTCTGGCCGGTGTGAACTTCACCTTGTTTTATTTCTTTATCAAACGTAATTTTGACAAGGTTTCGACGAATCAGGAGTTGAAGTTTTATGCTCTTATCGTATTGGTTTTTACTGCGATTCTAGCGACTACTATGGCAGGGCCCGACACATTTTCCAGTGTGCATGGAATTGAAAAAATGATACGCGACAGTTTATTTACCGTGGTTTCGCTGATTACCACTACCGGATATGGTAGTGTCGATTATATGCAACTGGAGCCGCTGGCCTGGGTACTGGCGCTTATCACTATGCTCATCGGAGCGTCGGCAGGTTCGACTGCCGGAGGTATGAAGCTGGTGCGTGTGCTATTGGTCGTTAAATATGCCTATTACGAATTCAAGCGTATTATTCACCCCAATGCCGTATTTCCTGTGCGTTACAATGGTTCGATCGTGCGCGAGGATGTCATTACAAAAGTATTGGCATTCATTCTCATTTATATTTTAGTGATTATTATTGGTACGGTCGTTCTTGCCGGCAGCGGCATGGGCTTTCTTGAATCACTGGGGGGGATGGTGACTTGTATCAGCGATGTCGGACCTGGTCTAGGAAGTATAGGGCCAGCTTATAGTTTTTCTGAAATTCCGGCGTTCTCGAAATGGTTTCTTTCGATCGTGATGTTGGTAGGCCGTTTGGAATTATTTACCGTGTTGGTGATTTTTACGCCCGTTTTCTGGAAAAAATAAATTTTAAAAAGTCTTCAATATGAAGAAAGACTTTAATTTTAAGCTCATATTCCGTTTTTTTGGAATATTGTTGTTGGTCGAGGCAACCGCATTGTTGTTGACTTCGCTTGTTGCATTTTACTACAAAGAGGATCCCCGTTGGTTGTTGTTAAGCGGTTCGATAGCCCAGGTAACCGGTATGGCAGCTGTCGTTTCGGGAAAAAACGCACCACCGCTAATAGGCCGGAGAGAAGGCTCGCTGATAGTGACCATGGTATGGGTTTTATTCTCGGTGGTGGGAATGTTACCTTATCTTTTTACAGGTAGTATCCCTGCAGTTGAAGACGCTTTTTTCGAAACTATTTCGGGCTTTACGACCACCGGTGCGTCCATCTTGAATAATATTGAAGCATTGCCCTTCAGCATTCTTTTTTGGAGGAGTCTGACCCATTGGATGGGCGGATTGGGGATCATCGTGATGTCGCTGGCCATGTTGCCGGTTTTTGGCAGTAGTGGAGCTCAATTGTTTGCCACCGAATCGGCGGGTCCTACCACCGATAAAATTCATCCCAAGGTTGCCGAAACAGCCAAGCGGTTATTGTTGATTTATGTAACGCTTACGGTTGCCGAGACGGTACTGCTTCGTGCCGGAGGCATGGGTTGGTTCGATGCGGTTTGCCATTCGTTCGGTACGGTGGCCACGGGTGGTTTCTCGACCAAGCAGGCGAGTGTGGCCTATTGGGATTCGGCCTACATACACTATGTAATTGCTGTGTTTATGATGCTTTCGGGCGTCAATTTCAGTTTGTATTATTTTGGCTTTAAAACGAAATTTTCGAAGATAATTGAAAACGAAGAATTGAAAACCTATTTATCGTTATTGCTGTTGTTTTCGATAGTGGTTGCCGTGTCGTTGATCGATTTTACTTCCGGTTTTTCGTGGTCGGCCTTGGAACTGGCCTGGCGAAATGCATTTTTCAATGTCACTTCTACGATTACCACTACAGGATTTGCAACCGTCGATTATATGAGTTGGTCGACCTTTACCTGGATCATCCTGTTGTTTGCCATGATAACCGGCGCTTCGGCCGGTTCGACCAGTGGAGCGATGAAAATGGTGCGGGTAGTGCTGGCTGCTAAATATTGTTACTACGAGTTTCAGAAGCTTATTCATCCCAATGCTGTGGTGCCGGTCAAGTACAACGGTAAAATTGTTCAGGCCGATGTAATTACCAAGGTACTTGCGTTTGTGATTTTGTATTTATTTACCATCGGTGTCGGAATACTGGTGTTAACCCTGTCGGGAATGCCTTTTATGGAGTCGATCGGAGGCATGATTACTTGTTTGGGTGGAGTAGGGCCGGGGTTAGGATTGGTAGGCCCTGCAGGAAATTTTGCTGCGGTTCCGGAATTCAGCAAATGGTTTTTATCGTTTGTAATGTTGCTGGGGCGCCTCGAGTTGTTTACGGTGCTGGTATTGTTTACGCCTACATTCTGGAAGAAATAAAGTGGGTGGGCGTTGAAATGTTGTCGTAGCTTCTCGCAACACCGCTTACAACTTCACCCCCCTTACAGAGCTTTTACTTGTTTTGAAAGCTCTGTAAGGGGGGTGAAATTCTGACAATACCGGTCGGCTTTTCTTATTCCGCCGACGCAGCATTCATCATGCTTTCGACTTCGTCGTTTACCATTTTGATGAAATCTTCCACTTTAATGGTGCCTTTATCGCCTTCGCCCTGACGACGAACCGAAACCTCCCGGTTTTCAGCTTCTTTTTCGCCTACGATAAGCATATAGGGAATACGTTTCAATTCATTATCGCGGATTTTTCGGCCGATTTTCTCGTTGCGGTCGTCAACCTGAACACGGATGTCTTTCAGGTTCAGTTGTTTTGCAATGTCGTAAGCATACTCGTTGAATTTCTCACTGATCGGCAGGATTACCACCTGGTCGGGAGTAAGCCACAGCGGGAATTTGCCGGCGGTATGTTCGATTAATACAGCTACGAAACGTTCCATCGAACCGAAAGGTGCCCGGTGAATCATGACCGGACGATGCTTCATATTGTCCTCGCCGGTATATTCGAGTTCGAAGCGTTCGGGCAGGTTGTAGTCCACCTGGATAGTACCCAGCTGCCATCGGCGACCAATGGCATCTTTCACCATGAAGTCGAGTTTGGGGCCGTAGAAAGCAGCTTCGCCCAGTTCTACCCGGGCTTTCAATCCTTTTTCCCGGCAGGCTTCCACGATCGCACTTTCGGCTTTTTCCCAGTTTTCGTCGGAGCCGATGTATTTTTCTTTATTCGAAGGATCGCGCAATGAAATCTGAGCTTCAAAATTTTCGAAATCCAGCGCCTTGAAAATAATGAAAATAATATCCATTACCTTGAGGAATTCCTCTTTCAGCTGTTCGGGGCGACAGAAAATATGAGCATCGTCCTGGGTGAAAGAGCGTACGCGGGTAAGTCCGTGGAGTTCACCGCTTTGTTCGTAACGATAAACGGTTCCGAACTCGGCCATACGCAACGGAAGGTCCTTATACGAACGGGGTTTCACTTTATAGATTTCGCAATGGTGCGGACAGTTCATCGGTTTGAGGAGGTATTCCTCGCCTTCTTCGGGCGTATGGATGGGTTGGAACGAATCCTTACCGTATTTGGCATAATGTCCCGAAGTAACGTACAATTGTTTGTTCCCGATGTGCGGAGTCATTACCTGCTGGTATTCGAACCGTCGCTGAATTTTTTTCAGAAAATCCTCGAGGCGAAGGCGGAGGGCGGTTCCGCGGGGCAACCAAAGCGGCAGACCTTTACCCACGGTTTCGGAGAAGGCAAACAACTCCAGTTCTTTACCGATTTTCCGGTGGTCGCGCTTTTTAGCTTCTTCCAGCAGCACCAGGTATTCGTCGAGCATCTTCTTTTTCGGGAAGGTGATACCGTAGATCCGGGTCAGCATTTTCCGTTTCTCGTCGCCCCGCCAGTAAGCGCCGGCTACACTCAACAGTTTGATAGCCTTAATTTCGGCAGTGCTGGGCAAATGCGGACCGCGGCACAAATCGGTAAAATTCCCCTGTGTATAAAGTGTGATGGTACCATCTTCCAGGTCGTTGATGAGTTCGACTTTATATTCGTCGCCTTTGTCGCGGAATTTTTTCAACGCATCGGCTTTCGTGATATCATTGCGCAGGTAAGCGACTTTCCGGGCCGCCAGTTCCATCATTTTTGCTTCAATGACCGGCAAATCGCCTTCCTTGATCACGGCCGTACCCGGATCGACATCGTAATAGAACCCGTTTTCGATGGCGGGTCCGATACCGAACTTAATACCAGGGTACAATTCCTGGAGCGCTTCGGCCATCAGGTGAGCCGACGAATGCCAGAAGGCATGTTTTCCTTCCTCATCGTCCCACTTGTGCAACTTTATTGCAGCGTCGGCGGTGATAGGACGGGTGAGGTCCCACAGCTGATCGTTTACGGTTACGGATAGCACATCCTGTGCAAGACGGGGGCTGATACTTTCAGCCACCTGAAGCCCTGTGACTCCGGGATTGAATTCACGGACAGAACTGTCGGGAAATGTAATTTTAATCATAATTTTACCTTACAAATGGTTTTTTAAATGGAAGCGCAAAAGTAATAAAAAAATTGGTTAGTCGGAAAGTTTTATTATCTTTGCACCCGCTTACGCACAAAAACGCGGCTGTGGCGTAATTGGTAGCCGCGCCAGACTTAGGATCTGGTGCCGAGAGGCGTGGGGGTTCGAGTCCCTTCAGCCGCACAAAAAAGAGGGTGAAATCACATTGTGATTTCACCCTCTTTTTATTCGGATACCTATCCGGGAACAAATCCGAATATTCAATTCCCGGAGACTTAATTTCTAATTGGGGACAGCTTCTTATTTTTGTTTCCGGAACTCGGCCGGGACCTATTTCTTGTTTTTCTGACCGCTTTTCCGGGCTTCTTTTTCTTTCAGGCGTGCCTCACGAAGTTTTGCCTTTTCTTCACGCAGCAACCTGCGCGCTTCCTTTTGCTCGTCGATCAGTTTTCGCAGGTAATCGATGTAGGGCTGAATATAGCGTTGTTGCTTGGCGGGGTGCAGATCGTCCATCGTCACCATCATTCCGGTTTCGTACACCGATCCGAAGTCGTGGTCGATTGTGTACCCGAAAATCTTCATGGTATCGGAAAGTCCTATGTAGGCATTGAACAGGGGAGGGATGTTTTCACCCTCGTTACGCACGGCCTTGATCAGCAGTTTGTAATCGTCGGCCGGATTATTCTCGGTGAGGAATCCGCCCGATTTCCGCTGCATTTCGTCGCTTACGAAGACCGGACGTTTAGGAACGATCAGGCCTTCGGTATCGGCAAAATGCTTGTTAAGATAGGCGTAAATCGACTCCCGTGCAACCACAGGGAAGCTGTTGTACATGGTTACTTTCCCTATAAAATACTTGGCGCCTTTCACCGTATGGATCAATGCTCCCAGGCCGTCCCACAAATTATCGAGCGCAAACAGACTCTTCATTCCCATGCGGGTGCTTTGATAATCGGGCTGTACAAACGCCCGGCCCAATTCAATGGTGTAGGGCATATAATGGTCGATAAACCGCTGACTGAAAGTGAAAAGATGCGACATCACGAATTCAGGTTGACCGTTGGGCCCTATCTGAACCAGCGATCCTTCCAGGAAGCGATATCCTCCGATAATCTGAAGATTGTCGGGATCCCATACAATCAGTTGCTTGTAGGGCTTCTCCAGGAAATCGTATTTATCCGTATCGATCTCCTCGCCGGTACCCCCACCTCCCGAGCGAAACGATAGCTCACGCAACCGGCCGATTTCACGCATTATGTGAGGGGAGTCGTGGGCCGTAACAATATAAATCTTGTTTCCGGCTTTGTTGGTGGGTCGGAGAAACTTACTCGCAGTGAGTTCGCTTATGAGAAGATCGCGATCGACCGGCTCAATAACATGCTTCATATTAAACACAAGTTTTTATAACCTAATCTTAAAATCTGTGCAAAAGTAGTGTATTTTTCTTAGTTTGATAAATAAAAATCAAAAATTGCTGCGGAATTTTAAGAATTTTGTATACGATAAATTTCAAACGGGTGACAAGCGGCAAAAAATGCAGATAGTTATACATTAATAAAGCGAATGAGTTAAAGTGAAAAAAAACAGTCAATTAATCAAAAAAAATGACTCAAATGTTTTTGTATCAGAATAAAAAGCAATATATTTGCAGTCCGAAAATTGAAAAGAAAAAATCAAATAAAAATATTACTAACAAAATAAAAAAAGAGTAGAATCATGACAAAGGCAGACATTGTTAATGAAATTGCCAAGAACACAGGCATTGACAAAGCGTCGGTGTTGGCAACGGTAGAGGCTTTCATGGAGACCATTAAGGAGTCCCTCGCCAATAACGAAAACGTATATTTGAGAGGATTTGGTAGTTTCGTTATCAAAGAAAGAGCTGAAAAGACCGCTCGTAACATTTCGAAGAATACAACAATCATCATTCCTGCGCATAAAATTCCGTCGTTCAAACCGGCAAAGACATTTGTAAGCGTAGTTAAATAACAACATTCAACAAAACATTCATCACTATGCCAAGCGGAAAGAAAAGAAAACGTCATAAAATGGCGACGCACAAGCGTAAAAAAAGACTGAGAAAAAACAGACATAAAAAGAAATAAGGTCTGAAAGTCTTCAACGACAAGTACTGAAAACAAACTTAAAGACAGAACGATCAGACTTTAAGTTTGTTTTTTGTTTAAGCGTAAACAAAAAAACATTAAAATTAAGAAAAAGTGAACAGCGAATTTGTAGTAGATGTACAAGCATCCGAGATTTCAATTGCGCTGCTGGAAAACAAACGACTGGTGGAATACAACCGTGAAAGCCGTGAGGCTAATTTCGCGGTAGGTAATATCTACCTGGGTAAGGTTAAGAAACTGATGCCCGGTTTGAATGCAGCATTTGTGGATGTTGGTTTCGAAAAAGACGCTTTTCTGCACTATCTTGATTTAGGTTCCAATTTCAATACCCTACAGAATTTTACAACGCAGGTGCTGAGCGACCGTAAAAAAGCACCCGCAATGCAAAAGGCTAAACATTTTCCTGAGATCGATAAAAACGGTGCGATAGCCGATGTGCTGAAGCCCGGGCAGGAAATACTTGTTCAGGTGGCCAAAGAGCCCATCTCGACAAAAGGTCCGCGGCTCACGGCCGAGATATCGATTGCAGGACGATTTCTGGTTTTGATTCCGTTTGCCGACAAGGTGTCGGTATCGCAAAAAATCGAATCGGAAGAGGAACGGATCCGTCTGAAGCAACTTATTCAGAGTATAAAACCGAAAGGATTCGGAGTAATCGTACGAACAGTTGCAGAACAGAAGCGGGTTGCCGAACTCGACAATGAACTGAAAATTTTGGTGAAACGATGGGAAGAAGCTTGCATGAAACTGCAACATTCGAAAGGAGTTTCGCTGATTTTAGAGGAATTAGGTCGCACGGTGGGAATAATTAGAGATTTATTCAACGCCAATTTCAACAACATTCATGTCAACGACCCCGATATTTTCACAGAGGTGAAAGATTATGTGGAGTTGATAGCTCCGGACAAGAAAGATATCGTAAAGCTTTACAAGGACGACACCCCGATCTTTGATCATTTCGGGATTACCAAGCAAGTGAAATCGGCTTTTGGTAAAACAGTTTCTTTTAAAAGCGGAGCCTATCTGATTATTGAACATACCGAGGCGCTGCACGTCATTGATGTGAACAGCGGAAACCGCTCGAAACTGGCTGCCGGACAAGAAGGCAACGCGCTCGAGGTGAATCTGGCTGCTGCTGATGAAATAGCCCGTCAATTACGTCTCAGGGATATGGGAGGCATTATCGTGGTCGATTTTATCGATTTACACGAAAACGAAAACAAGCAAAAGCTCTACGACAGGATGCGGGAAGCAATGAGTAACGACAGGGCCAAGCATAATATCCTTCCGTTGAGTAAATTCGGGCTGATGCAAATGACGCGTCAGCGTGTACGCCCGGCAACCGATATCAATATCGAGGAAAAATGTCCGACCTGCTTTGGCACCGGCCAAATGCAACCTTCCATTCTGTTTATCGATCAGCTGGAAGAGAAAATCGATTATGTAGTTAATGTTTTAAAAATTAAAAAATTTAAGCTCCATATTCATCCGTACATCGAAGCCTATATCTCTAAAGGCATTGTATCGCAGATATGGAAATGGAAAAGTAAATACGGCATGGGTTGTAAATTTGTTGCTTCCCAGATGCTCGGATTTCTTCAGTTCAAGTTTTACGACGAAAAGGGTAACGAAATAAACCTGAAAAAAGAAGCAGAAAAAGTTTCTGAAATCAATACTTAATAAGAAAAGGGAAGCCGTGGAGGTTTCCCTTTTTTTAATGCCCTAAAGCCGGCCGTAGCATGTCCTGTCCCGCCGGCTTTAGGGCGTGGCGGGCTTGCCCGGCGGGTGAACTTTTTATCAAATCCTGTGGATTTTAACAGATTTGTTGCGGGTGAATTAATTTGTCCCCCTAATTGCGCCAATTAATCCACACTTAAAATGCATTAAATTGTGTAACATTGCATTCAGAAAACGAGTCGGAAAAATCCATGAAAAAAACATTTTTTTTACTGCTGGCACTAAGTGCATCGATAACTCTATGGTCGCAACTTCCCGCATTTCCCGGAGCCGAAGGGCACGGCCGGTTTACGACCGGTGGCCGGGGAGGTACGGTATATTTTGTGACCAATCTGGGCGACAGTAATACCGGAAATGCAGCAACCCGCGAAGGTTCGTTGCGCTGGTGTCTTTCGCAAACGGGTGCGCGCACCATTCTATTCCGGGTAGCGGGTACGATCTGGCTCAACTCTCCTCTTTCCATTTCCAGAGGCGATGTAACCATTGCCGGGCAATCGGCTCCCGGCGACGGAGTGGCGGTGGCCGGTCAACCTGTAACCATCAGCGCCAATAACGTTATTATCCGCTACTTACGTTTTCGCATGGGGCAGGAGCGTGTTACCAGCGCCGATGGTGCCGATGTGATGGGTAGCCGGCGTTATAAGAATATTATCATCGATCATTGTTCGTTCAGCTGGAGTACCGACGAATGTGTATCGTTGTATGAAGGAGAAAATATTACCCTGCAATGGAGTATCATCGCCGAAAGCCTCCGGCTGGCCAAGCATTCGAAAGGGCCGCACGGGTACGGTGGCATCTGGGGCGGGAAAAACGCAAGCTTTCATCACAACCTGATGGCTCACAACGATAGCCGCACTCCGAGATTCGGGCCGGGCTCCACCACGCAGGGACAGGAATATGTCGATATGCGGAATTGTGTAATCTACAACTGGGCCGGGGTGGGTTGCTATGGTGCCGAAGCCATGAATGTTAATATTGTAAACAATTATTATAAGCCGGGTCCGGCCACTGCATCGGGTACCAATCGTGCCCGCATTATTGCGATCGATAAGAAAACCGGTCTGCCGAGTTCCGATTCGTTTTATCCGATCAATAATAAGTTCGGTAAATTTTTTATCGAGGGCAATATCGTGGATGCATCCACCAGTACTTCGACAGCCGATAAGACTATCTGTCTCAACGCCACCCAGCATAACTGGAATTATGGTGTGTATAACCAGATCAATTCGGCCTATAATATAACAGCTGCCGAAAAAGCCGCCCTCAAAACAGAGCTTCCTTTTGCAACCGGCGAAGTCACCACTCATCTGGCTTCAACAGCCTACGAAAAAGTGCTGGCCTATGCCGGAGCCAGTCTCCGGCGCGATGCGCACGATGCCCGTATCGTGCATGAAACCCGCACGGGAACAGCTGCGTTCAAAGGATTATCGCCTTACAACGGCAAAGGAACGGTGACCTATCCGGCCGGAACCGTGATTGGCAACGAAACGCTTACTACCGCCACTACCATTAACTGGAAAAGTACATCGTATCCGAAAAACGGAATTATCGATTCCGAAACCGATATTCGTCCGTCCGATGCCCCGTCCGACTGGACTCCCTGGCCGGTGCTGGCCGGTGGCGACCCGGTTACCGACAGCAATGCCGATGGTATCCCCGACGGATGGCTCGAAACCAATTTTCCGGGCAAAACTGCCAACGATACACACGATTCGGGCTATACGTTCATCGAAATGTACCTCAACTCGCTTGTCGAGGATATTACCGCGGAGCAAAACAGGGATGCCATCACCGTGTCGGTCGAATCACCGTTGCCGAATGCTTCGAAGGTGATCGTCCGTCGCATGGAGCAGGAGATCCTGCTGGAGTCGGAACAGCCGATGCAGCAGGTGAGAGTAACCGACCTCACGGGTAGGATGGTGCATTTTCACGAGCCTTTGGCAGTGTTCTATCCCATGCCGCTGAGCCATTTTGCTCAGGGCACTTACCTGCTTCAGGTAGTGCACTCCGGATTTCAGCATCCGTTTGTAACCAAATTTATCAAACAATAAAACAAACATTTAAAATTTAATATTATGAGACGTCGATTTTTACTCCTCGCGGTAGTGGTTGCCGCTTTTAGCCTGGGTACCTATGCTGCCGAAACCACCGTCAACACTTCGGAAGAACTGAAAACAGCTGTCGATGCGGCTGCCGATGGCGATGTGATTGTTATTGGCCAGGCCGATACCGAGCTGGTTCAGACCGCCTTGAGCATTGCCAAAAAAATCACGATTAAGGCTGCCCCGGGTTTATCGAAAAAGCCCATGCTGAAATTGGGTATTTTATTGAAAAACGGAGGATCGGTTCATCTCGATGGATTGAAATTTTATTACGATGCCGATGGATCGGAAACCAATTCCGATAGTAAATACGGGATTCAGGCCGTTACCGAAGTAGCGGCGATCGATTTTATCCGTATTACCAATTGCGAAGTGTCGAACCTGGGACGCGGACTTATCCGCGCCGATAACACCACCAATATAGCTACCATTGGCGAGGTGACGATCGACAATGTTACGGTAAAGAATGTGAGTTCGGTTAATTCGGGTTATGCTACCATTGGTCTTAAGACTGCAAAAGTATCGAAAATAAGCATTACCAATTCTACTTTTGTCGATGCCCTGGGAGGAATTGTGTATTCCGAAGAAGCTACCATGCCGTTTGAGTTCGTGATGGATAAGGTCACTATTTACAATTGCGACTTAAAAGGCAACAAAGATGTGGTTGGACTGAGCAAAGCAATCGAAGGGTCGAAACTAAGTATCAGCAATACCTTGATGTATTTCCCCAAAAGCGTTGCTGCGGCCGATACCATTGTAAAGGGAGCCATCAATCTTTCGAGTACGGCCGTTTTATCGCTTACCAATTCGGTGATTATGAGCAATCAGTTTCCGGGCAAGATCAATGCGTTGATCAAACCATCGCCGACGAATACGGCCTGGACAGCTTACGATGTCAACACTACGGTTACCGAAGTAGTGATGGGTGCCGATTTTAAAATTGAAATGCTGCCGGCTCGCATTACATCGGTAGGCGATCCGCGCGGACATGCCGGATTCACCGGATTGAACGATGTAAAGGCCGGTTCGATGCTGGTTTATCCCAATCCGGTTGTCGACCGGGTGATGTTCGATCGCGAATACCGCGATGTAGAAGTGTTGAATCTGATGGGTATGCGCGTTGCCGGTGCAACCAATGTCTCCGAACTGGGAGTGAAAGAGTTGCACAGCGGCCATTATATCGTCCGTGCCACCGATGCTCGGGGAATGCAGCATGTTCAGAAAATCATCAAGAAATAATTTGAAAATGAGTATATGGAAAGAATCTTAAAGTTTTTAGGAATCGTATTGCTATGTACGGTAGCAACGGTTCAGGTTATGGCGCAACAACGCACCGTGAGCGGGGTTGTTACCGATTCGAGCGGAGAGGTGGTCATCGGCGCGTCGGTAATGGTAAAAGGCGGATCGCAGGGTACTATTACCGATATCAATGGTAAGTACACTCTTTCGGTACCTTCGTCGGCACGTACCTTACAGGTGACTTATGTGGGAATGAAAGCTAAAGAAGTACAAATTACGGGTTCGGTTATCAATGTGACCCTGGAAGAAGATACCAAAGTACTGGAAGATGTGGTGGTAATCGGGTATGGAACGGTACGTAAGGCCGATTTGACGGGTGCCGTTTCGTCGGTGGGCGAGAAAGCCCTGAAGGATATTCCGGTAACCTCTACTGCACAGGCTCTTACCGGTCGTTTGGCAGGGGTGACGGTAACTTCCACCGAAGGTTCGCCCGATGCTGAGATTATGATCCGGGTGCGTGGAGGAGGTTCGATTACACAGGATAACTCGCCGCTGTACGTAGTCGATGGCTTTATTGTGAACAGTATTTCGGACATCGCTCCTACCGATATTGCCTCTATCGACGTACTGAAGGATGCTGCATCGACAGCGATTTATGGTGCACAGGGCGCCAACGGGGTGATCGTGGTAACCACCAAGAGCGGACGTGAAGGAAAGGTTTCGCTGAGTTTAAACAGTTATGTAGGTATGAAACGCACTTCCAACATCATCGACGTGCTTTCGCCTTACGAATACGTGTACTATCAGTACGAACTCGATCAGGGAAATGCATTCCAGAATTACTACGGCCGTTTCCAGGATATCGATATTTATAAATCGGATCCCGGTACCAACTGGCAGAACGAAGTGTTCAACAATACCGGTGTTCAGCAATATTACAACCTGAGTTTGATTGGCGGTAACAAGGATACGAAGTATAGTCTGAGTCTGACGCAAACCGACGAGGATTATACCATGATTAATTCGGCCTTCAGCCGTACCAATGCCAATTTTAAAATAAGTACCAAACTCAACAAGAGTTTCGATTTTGTGTTTAGTACGCGTTTATCGAATTCGATTATCGACGGACCCAGCGTATCGTCGGGTTCGGGGGCCACTACCAAGCTGCGAAATGTGGTGAAGTATGCGCCTACCCGCGGGTTGCGCGGTTTCGACCAGAATCTCGACGACGATGATAATCTGAACTCGCCCGAGGCGGCCAGTTTGCTGCTCGATCCGGTACTGTCGATTAAGAACGAATACCGTGCTCAAAACAAATTCAGCAATGTGTACAACGGAGCCATCAACTGGAACGTAATGAAAGGCTTGCGCGTTTCGAGCAATGTCAATTATAATTTCATTATGAATCGCGACGATCAGGTATGGACACAAGGAACCGGAACTTCGCGCGACAACGGAGGGCAACCTGTTGCACAGAAAATGTTCGACGTGGGTAAGGCGTGGAGTATTTCGAACACCCTGAATTACGATTTTAAAGTGAATCAGGGCCGGTTCAACGTGTTGCTGGGACAGGAGATTACTAATTCGCGAACCGATCGTACCACTGCACTGTCGAAATTTTTCCCGGTTGATAAAACGGTGGACGGAGTGCTTGCAGCCATGTCGAACGGAACACCGCTGCCCACCTATACTTCGATTGGCGAACCTGTGCGTTTGAGTTCGTTCTTCGGACGTTTGAATATGTCGTTTGCCGACAAATACTTGTTGACGCTTACTGCTCGTCAAGACGGGGCAAATGCTTTTTCGCCGAACAACAAGTGGGGATTCTTCCCGGGGGCCGCATTCGCCTGGCGCGCTTCGGAGGAGTCGTTTCTTGCCGACCAGAAAGACTGGTTGTCGAACCTGAAATTCCGGTTGAGTTACGGTGAAGTAGGAAACAGCCGTGTAGGTACCTACTGGCGTCAGGATTACGAATACGTGGATTTGACGCGTACAAAAACCTATTATCCGAACGAGAATATTGAAAATGCCATTGTACCCAGTCAGACTTTGCGTAACCTGGATCTGACCTGGGAAACTACTATTACGCAGAACTTAGGATTAGATTTTGGATTGTTCAACAACCGCTTGTCGGGTACGCTGGAGGTATATTGGAATAAAACCAAAGACCTGATCGTAGCTGTGCCGCTGCCTTCGGCTTCGGGTTATACGTATCAGTATCAAAACGTGGGACAAACTTCCAACCGGGGAGTCGAGCTGGCATTGAATGCCTACATTATCGAAAAGAAAGATTTCACCTTGTCGGCCAACTTCAATATATCGTTCAACAAGAACAATATCGACAAATTCTCCAACGGCGAGAATAACTTCAAGTTGTACGGGTCGGGTTGGAACGGTAGTGCCGAGCCTCAATACGATTACCTGGTACAGGAAGGCGGACCGGTTGGACAGATGTACGGATATGTTACCGACGGTATGTATTCGTTCAACGATTTTACCTGGAATGCAACTACCAAGTCATGGGACCTCAACGCGGGTGTACCCAGCAATGCAACTTTAATCAGCATGGGTAAATATTTCGGGCCCGGAGCCTTGAAACTGAAAGATATTTCGGGTCCCGACGGAGTACCCGACGGTAAAATCAACGAAGACGACCGTACCGTGATCGGCAATGCCAATCCGGTTCATACCGGAGGTTTCGGCCTTAATTCAACCTTTAAAGGATTCGATATTTCGGCGTTCTTCAACTGGTCGTTCGGTAACGATATTTACAATGCCAATAAAATTGATAATACCTCGTATTTGCTCACACGCCGCTATCAGAACCTGAGTTCGGAGATGAGTCTGGCCAACCGCTTTACGACAATCGATCCGGCAACCGGTAATAATGTGTATCACGGAACCTACGGCGACCCGGTTCGTTTGGCCGAGCTCAATCAGCATGCGTCGATCTGGCATCCGATAATGACGACTACCGTGTTCCATTCGTGGGCTGTTGAAGATGGGTCGTTCCTTCGTCTGAACAACCTTACCTTTGGTTATTCGTTGCCCCAGAAGCTGGCTAGGAAGTTGCAAATGGAGAACTTCCGGATTTATGCAACAGGGTACAACCTGTTTGTTCTGACCAATTACACGGGACCCGATCCCGAAGTAAGTACCCGTCGCAGCACACCGCTTACACCTGGCGTCGACTATTCTGCTTATCCCAAAGCCCGTTCGTTTGTGGCAGGTATTAATGTAACATTCTAAATTGAGAGAAAGATGAAAAAATATCAATTAATAGTTTTGCTGGTTTTAAGTGTATTCTTCGTGTCGTGCGAAGATTTTCTCGACACTTATTCTCCGTCGAAATACGATAATATTACGGTCTATCGGTCGGTGTCCAATGCCGAAGACGTACTGATGGGAGTATACGCCATGTCGGCCGATGCCAATATGTATGCACAGCGTGTTTCGCTGAACTGGTCGACAAATTCGGACATTGAATTTGTAGGTGCCGACGAAACCAGTTACAATCAGAATACCAACCGCGGAGTTTCGAATTACTATTCCACTACAGGCAACAGCGTACTTACCTGGACCAATATCTACCGCATGATCGAACGTGCCAATCTGCTGATCGAAGGTATCAAGTTGAGTCCTGTGCTGGAGGAAGAAGAAAACGGCAGGCGAATGAAAATGATCCTGGGCGAAGCGCTTACCCTGCGTGCCATGGCTTATTACGAACTGGTGAAGCATTGGGGCGACGTACCCTTTAAAACCGAACCTACCTTGCCCGATCTGAGCAATGTATACCTCGGAAAAACCGATCGCGATACGATTTATGACCACATCATTGCCGATCTGCTCGAAGCGGAACATTACGTGCCGTGGATTGGCGAACAAGGTTATACCGTCGAACGCATCACCAAAGGGTTTATAAAAGGGATGACCGCCCGCATCTGTCTGTCGGCCGGCGGCTATTCGTTGCGCGACAAACCGGGATTTCCGATGGAACGCCGGAGCGACTGGCGTAAATTCTACACACTGGCCAATACCAAAACACGGGAGATCATGGAAAAAGGAATTCATCAGCTGAATCCTTCCTACCTCAATGTGTGGAAAAATCTGAACAGCCTGAAATTTGAAACCACCTACAACGAGAACTTACATGAAGTTGCGTTAGGACTCGGGCAGAACGGAGAAATGGGCTATAGCGTGGGAGTTCGTTTTTATGCCAATCCCAAATACGGCTATGGCAATAATGCCAATGTGGTCAATACCAGCGTATATTATTTCTATTCGTTCGATCAGAAAGACAGCCGTCGCGATATCACCGTTGCAAAGGCCATGTACAGCAATTCGGCCGGCGAAACCAAAGAGGTGTTTCAGACCAATCCCTTGTCGTTCAATATCGGTAAATGGGATCAGCGCTGGATGAGCCAGGCCTGGCTGGCGCTTAACCTGGCCGCCAACGGTAAAATAGGATATGGGATCAATTGGGTCGTGATGCGTTATTCGGATGTATTGCTGATGTTTGCCGAAACCGAAAACGAGTTGAACGGTCCTACTGCAGAGGCCAAGGAAGCCCTGCGCAAGGTTCGTCAGCGGGCATTTGCACCGGCCGATTATACCGATAAGGTAGAAAACTACCTGGCTGCGCTCAACTCTAAAGAAAGCTTTTTCGAGGCTATTGTAAACGAGCGTGCCTGGGAATTCGGAGGCGAAGCCATCCGTAAGTTCGACCTGATCCGTTGGAATATGCTTCAGGATAAAATTGAAGAGCAACGTCAGAAATTTATTGCCATGCTGAATGGCGAGGTGGTGACCGTCTTCGGCAATACCTATTCGTCGCTTCCGCTGGCTATTTACTACAAATACCAGGCTGATAACGAAAATATCGACTGGGCCGACATCAACTTTTTTGAAGATCGTCCGGACCTGGATGCTAAAACAACCGACGAACTGAAAGCCCTGGGATACACCAAGGTGTCGTGGTTGTTTGGAGCTTCGGAAAGCAACAAAACCAACTGGAACAACCGGATCGAATTATTCGGATCGGGTCTCGAAAAAGCGTACAATGGGGTTTGCGACAACCGGTACATTTATCCGATCCATTCGGTAGCCATTTCCGACTCGCAAGGCAAACTTACCAATTCCTATGGTTATTAATTTTAAAAATGAATTGAACATGATGAAAAGAGTTAAAATACTGCCTGCCCTACTGATGGTGATAGCGCTGTCGATCTTCAGTTCGTGTGAGGAATTCGGTTTTCCGGTCGATGAAAGCTATAAGCGTTTGTTTTCGCCGGTAACCTTTGCTTCCGAGAATATAACTGCTACCAGCGCCGACCTCACACTCTCGAAAGTACCCGGCGCCGATACCTACGTGATCGAGTTCAGTGAGGATAGCTTACAATATTCGACTATTGTACGCACACTCACGCTAAAAGCCGACACCCTGAGCTATGTTTCCGGCTCGACTTCGGTGTACCTGGTTCGGGTAGGAGAATTGAAAGGAGCCACCCGTTATTCGGCCCGGTTGAAAGCCATTTCGTCGACCAACGAAACGCCGGAGTCGAAATGGGATTTATTGACCTTTGTTACCCGGAGCGAACAGATTTTTAAAAATGTACTTTCGTCGGAAAAAACCGATTATTCGGTCGTGTTACGATGGGATGCAGCCGGAGCCGGTGTTACGCATATCGTTGTTACCAATACGATCGACAATACGACCAAACGCGAAGATCTGACTGCGGCCGATAAGGCTGCTTCGATGAAGCTGGTGGAAGGGCTGACCGGTGCAACCACCTATACAGCCGAGATTTACAACAACGATAACAAACGTGGTACCATCACGTTCCGTACCAACGAGTCGGTTCCGTCCGAAGGAAAGGTGATCCGCCTCACGGGCACCGAAAACCTGAACGAACTGCTCGCTGCCGAGTCGGGCGATATTACCCTGGTGATGCCTGCCGGTTCGTTGTTCGAAGCTTCGTGGCTCGATCCTAGCTCGGGCAATACGTCCAATACCTTACCATTAAGCGATAACATCACCAAACTTACTTTCTGGGGGGTTGAAGGGGATGTAAAAGCAAAACTGCATGCAACTTCGATCAAGCTGGGCGCCGGGATTACCGAACTCCGCTTCAAGAATATCGAGTATTACGGGAAGGCCAGTACTGCCGATTATGTGTTGAACGAAAACACCACCCGTGCCATCACTCACATCAGTTTTGAAGATTGCGAAGTGCATACGGTACGCGGCGTGGTGCGCATGCAGAACGACGCTAATATGACCACGCTCGAAAAAGTGTTGATCAAGAATACGATCATCCACGATATAGGAAACTACGGGATTACACATACCGGTGCGGCCAATACAAAACTGATGGATCTGGAAATCAGCGAGAGTACGTTCTATAATATCACCGATCCGATGTGTAATATGAAAAATATTGCTGCCAGTGTGGTGATCGACCAATGTACGTTCTACAATGCTTTTGGTAACGGACGCTACTTCCTGCAGTTCAATGCCAGCTTCCTGCCCGAAAAGCTTCAGGTTAGCAACTGTATTTTCGGTCAGATGAATGCTACCGTATTTGACGGAACTCAAACCATGCGGGCATCGAATCCGAAAATCACGACAGCTTTTGTCGAAAATTCGTATCAGACAACCGATTTCTTTGTCCATACCGGTTACCCGATGACAGGAATCATTGAATATGCCGGTACTGCAGCCGATCTGTTTGTCGATCCGGCCTCCAGAAACTTCCGGATTAAAGATCCGAATTTCGGAGGTCTGACAACTGCCGGTGATCCGCGCTGGAGATAAATTAACGACATTCATAAGCCCCTTCTCAATATGCCGGGAAGGGGCCTTGTGAATACCGGAGCAGGGTGTTTCCGGCACAAAGGTGCCGCCGACAATTGTACTGCTCATAACTAAGTAAAATCATTTTTTGTATGAAGTTGATTAATAAGATGTTGATCATCGTAGCGATGGTTAGCCTGCCCTTGCTGCATTCGTTTTCAAGCAATTATCCTTACGAATACCTGTATCAGGACCTGGCATTTGCCATGCCGCGGGTACAACTGCCTCAGTTTCCCGACCGTAGCATCGGCCTGCACGATGCCGGTGGAGTGGGAGATGGATTCACCTTGAACACCCAGGCCTTTGAAAAGGCAATCTCGAAACTGGCTTCGCAGGGAGGTGGCACGGTAGTGGTTCCGTTTGGAGTTTGGTTAACCGGGCCGATCGTGTTGCAGTCCAATATCCGCCTGCATCTCGAAGAGGGGGCCATTATTCTGTTTACGCCCGATAAAGATGCATACCCGCTTATTGAAACCAGTTTTGAGGGATTGACCACCATGCGTTGCCAGTCGCCCATTTCAGGTAAAAACCTGACCAATATCGCGATTACCGGTAAAGGGGCTATCAACGGTTCGGGCGATGCCTGGCGCCCTGTGAAACGAAGTAAAGTGACCGATTCGCATTGGAAACGCCTGCTTGCCTCGGGAGGGGTGATGAAAAACAAAGATTACTGGTTTCCATCGGCCGGAGCATTGAAGGGCGACCAGCTGAGCGAACAGAACCTGAATGTACCCCGGAAACCAATGACCTATGCCGACTGGAAGGAAATCCGCGATTTTCTTCGGCCGGTGATGGTGAGTTTGCAGGAATGTAAAAACGTATTCCTGCAAGGAGTGTTGTTCGAAAACTCACCGAGTTGGAACATTCACCCCTTGATGTGCGAAAACATCATTATCGATGGGGTGTTCGTGCGTAATCCGTCGTATTCGCAAAACGGCGATGGCATCGATCTCGAATCCTGTAAAAATGCATTGATCGTGAATTCGGTGCTGGATGTAGGCGACGATGCTATCTGCATCAAGTCGGGGAAAGACGAGGAAGGTCGCCGCAGAGGGCGGCCGACCGAAAATGTGCTGGTCGACAACTGCCGGGTATTTAAAGGTCATGGTGGTTTTGTGGTTGGAAGCGAAATGTCGGGTGGCGTTAAAAATATTTCGGTAACCAATTGTTCCTTCATCGGTACCAACATCGGTTTACGCTTTAAAAGCACACGTGGCCGGGGCGGAGTGGTCGAAAATATCTACGTACGGAATGTAAGCATGTACAATATTGTAAATGAAGCATTTTTGTTCGATTTGTACTATATGGGAGGAGCAAAAAGTGCGACGACTCCGGCCGTTGGCGAAACCACCCCTGTGTTCCGCAATATCTTTGTGAAAAATATTGTTGCCAATCAGGCCAGCAGAGCCATGTTTTTCAACGGACTTCCCGAAATGAACATCTCCAATATAGTGGTCGAGAACAGTAGCTTTACCACTCGGCAGGGAGCTGTGCTTTCGGAGGCGGAGGGTATCCGGTTCTCCGACGTCAGCATTAATCCGTCGGAAGGACCTGCTTTGAAACTGAACAATGTAAAGAATTTCGATGCCAGCGGACTCAGTTATCCTCCGGCACTGAAACAAGCCTTCGAGATCACGGGCGACAATACTAAAAACATCCGGCTTCCGGGTGTGACAACAAGCAAATAAAAAAATCACAACAATTTCCTTAAATTTAAATGAGTATGAGATCAAAATTATTTTTAATTATGGTGGGATGCCTGATGCTGGCGTCGCAGGCTTTTGCGGCACAGCATTATGTATCCACATTGGCCGAGCTGAATACAGCCCTGACCAATTATGCTGCAGGTGACGAAATTATCGTTGCAGAGGGCATTTATGGGATTAACGGGACAAAAACCATAACGAAAAGCCTGAGGATTAAGGCCGATCCCTCGGCAACAACGAAGCCTGTACTGTCGCAAGTCATGTTCACGCTGAATACGACCGAGGTCAGTCTCGAGCTGGACGGACTCGAAATGTACTGGGATCTGGAAGATGCTCTTACTCCCACGGCATCCCGTTATTTTATTTCGGCAACGTCGGCCATTACCATTCCTGATCTGATTCTCCGGAACTCCGAGATTCATGGATATGGCCGCAGTTTGCTTCGTTCGGACGGCAGTAATGTGGCTACTATCAACAATTTAATAGTCGAAAACTGCCTGATCCACGATATGGGTCGCGAAAGCAACAGCTACAGTATCTTTGCAGTGAAAACAGCAAAAATATCGACCGCCCTTTTTAAAAATTCGACCATTTACAATGCTAAAAACGGTTTTTGGTATTCGGAGGTTACTACCGCTCCCATCGCTTTTACGCTGGAAAACACTTCGATACTGAAAACCACCGCTGCAGGAAGTAAGCTCAATATCAATACGAATGCAAATCCGGGATCGGTGTATACCATTAAGAATTCGATCATTTCGGATTCGTACGATGCCTCCACTGCCAATATGGCCCTCAAGCTCAATAGTAATGGAACTACGGTACTTGCCCATGTGGATAATTCGATTTTAGGCAATCATTTTCCGGCAACAAAAATCACGGGCACGCTAAGCACTAATACCGAAGTGCCGGTTTCGTCCCTTTCATTCGATTTTGCAAGTCTGACGATTCAGACCAGCCCCAATACGATCACCGGCATTGGTGATCCGCGCTGGAGCCTCAATCCGGTGATAGCTTCGCCCCGAACGCTTACCGTGCAGGTGAGTCCCGAAGGCGCGGGGGTGGTGTCGGTAACTCCTACCAAATCGCAGTATGCCGATGGCGAATCGGTTCAGTTGTCGCAGGTACGTAATTTCGGCTATGCATTTAAGCACTGGCAATCGGCCGCAGGTACCGTGCTGGCAACCACATCCGATTTTCAGTTCAATATTACGCAGGATACGGCGGTTAAGGCTGTGTACGAAGCCATTCAGACCTATGCCCTCACGGTGAATAAGTCGGGCAGTCAGTGGGGCGAAGTGGCCCTGAATCCAGCTCCGGTAGGCGGAATGTATGAAGCCGGTACGGTAGTTACCCTGACCGTCGTGCCCAATGCGGTGACCACCTTTATCAAATGGGACGACGAAACCACCCTTACCACCCGCCAGCTTACTATGGATGCTGCAAAAGCGGTAACCGCCAGTTTCGATCAGATCCCCTTTATCGTGGGTTGGAATTTCAAAGCCGCCGAACCGCGTTCGAACCGAACCGGCGATTTCTATTCGTCGACCGGTAATATGGGAATGATGGCCATGTACGAACCCACGGGAAGCAATGTGAACTGGCTGGCCAATGCCGGAAGTTTCAATCCGAGCTATCCCTGTGTGCGCATCTGGACTGCCGGAGCTAATTTCCAGTCGACCCGCCGTTATTTTCAGGCTCAATTCTCGACTGTAGGCTGGACCAATGTACAGGTGAAGTCGATGATGAGTGGAAACTACCAGTGTTTCTCGGTGCAAAAAATGCAATATTCGCTGGATGGAACCAGCTTTACCGACCTGGGAAGTGTGGATATTACTTCGGTGTATAATTCGGGCTGGAAGGACCTGAATGCTACTTTGCCCGCCGCAGCCGAAGGGCAGGAGAAGGTATACATCCGCTGGATCGCCGATGCGACCAGTACGGTGTTGGGAAACAGCGCCGACAACGATGGAACTGCCCTCACCAATGTCTTTGTGTATGCCGATGAAGTGGCGGTGAACGATACCGAAGCTCCGACACTGGTAAGCTCCGTGCCCGCCGCCAATGCCACCAATGCATCGGCACAGGGAATCATCACGCTTAGCTTCAACGAGCGGGTGAAAGCCGGAACCGGCGATATTACCCTGGGTTCGAAAGTAATGAGTCCTGTGTTTGGTTCCACCTCGGTGAGCATTGCCTATTCAAAACTCGAGTATAACACCGCTTATACTCTTACCGTTCCGGCCGGAGCGCTTACCGATATGTCGGGCAATGCATTTGCAGGCCTGGTGCTTACCTTCCGTACGATGAACCGTCCGCAGCCTGCTGCCAGGGTGTTCGATTTTGTGGTAGCTGCCGATGGCAGTGGCAACGGAACCACCCTTCAGTCGGCTTTCGATGCCGTGCCGGTAAATAATGCCAGCCCTTTCCTCATCTTCATCAAAAACGGGGTTTACAACGAATACCCGTCGCTTCCGGCCAACAAGCCTTTTGTGCATATTATCGGACAGAGCCGCGACGGAGTTATTATCAGTGGAAGTCGGTACAGTGGATTGGTAGCGGGAGGTGTCACCTACAGTACCAGCACCTGTCAGACCCTGGAGCTGATGGCCGGTAATGTGTATTGCGAAAACTTTACGGTTCGCAATACTGCCGGAGTATCGGCCGGACAGGCGGTTGCGCTGAAAGCTTATGGCGACCGGGTAACCTTCAACAATATCAAACTGACGGGCTATCAGGACACGCACCTTACCGGAACCGGACGTCAGCTGTATAAGAACAGCGCCATTCATGGTACCGTCGACTTTATTTTCGGAGGTGGCGATGTGTTTTTCGACGAGTGTTTGTTGTACTGCGAAGGTCGTTCGGGTGGCGATGTGATTACTGCACCCAGTACCGGTGCGTCGTTGCAATGGGGCTATGTGTTTAATAATTGTACCATCGATGGCGATGCGGCGACGCAGCACAACCAGTACCTGCTGGGACGTCCGTGGCAGAATGCTCCCCGATCGATTTACATCAATACGACGATGAAGATACTTCCCGCCGCCGGTGGGTGGACCAATATGGCAGTGGCTCCGGCCTTGTTTGCCGAATACAACAGTCGTACTGCTTCGGGCGATCCGGTCGATGTAAGCAATCGGAAGAGCTCCTTTACGACCGATGCTTCGAACGGCAATATTACGACCACCGGCCATCAGACGGTACTTACCGCAGCCGAAGCAGCGGCCTACACCCTCGAAAATGTACTGAAGGGAACCGATAACTGGGATCCGCTTCCGTTGCTTGAAACCACCGCTGCTCCGGCCAACGTAACCGTAGGAGCTACCGGTGTGATCAATTGGGACGTGGTGCCTTATGCAATTTCGTATGTAGTGCTGAAAAACGATGTGGCGGTTGGATTTACGGTGCAAAATACCTATACCGACGCAGTCTACGATGCTGATGCAGAATATGCGGTAGTGGCTGTTGCCGAATCGGGAGCCTTAAGCGCTGCTACAAAGGCTGGAGGTGATGTAGGTACTTCAACCCGGACCAACCGGCACGAAGCAACGGCCGGTTTCGTCAATGACAGGTTGCACATCCAACAGCTTCGTCCCGGAACATTGGTGTCGGTATTTTCCTTTAACGGAACGATGCTGGCTCAAACCCGCGCCACAGCCGAAACGCTGAGCCTGCCAGTACAGGGCTCGTGTATCGTACGTCTCACATCGGCAGGTACTACTTCGGTACTGAAAGTAGTGAAGTAATCCGCAACACAAAAGGTTGTCTGAAACTGCTTGTTAGTTGTTTCAGGCAACTTTTTTATCTTTACGATCATTTTTAATTTTTCAATAGGTATGAAGTTTAAAATTCTTTCTTTTCTGACGTTGACGCTGATGTTGGTTGCAGCCGGCCAGCGCCCTGTCAGGGTATTTATGGCCGGCGACTCGACCATGGCCGATAAAGTGTATTACAAAAACGTGACGGATTCGCTCACCGGCGATCTTACGCCCGAAGAGTTTCTGGAAAGGGGCTGGGGGCAGTTATTGCCCGAATTGTTTACCGACGACGTGGTGGTTCGTAATTTCGCCAGGAACGGGCGGAGTACAAAAACCTTTCTCAGCGAAGGATGGTGGACGAAGATCATGAACGAGGTTCAACCGGGCGATTATGTGGTCATCCAGTTTGGTCACAACGACGGAGCGGTCGAAAAGAAAGAACGCTATACTACTCCCGATGAGTACCGTCGGAATCTGATCCGTTTTGTCGACGAGGTACGGGCCAAAAAAGCTACGCCCATCCTGTGTACGCCCGTTATGCGCCGTAAATTCGATAAAGAAGGGAAGCTGGTGGATACACATGGCGTTTATCCCGGAATCGTAAAGGAAGTAGCAGCACAGAAAAAGGCGGTTATGGTGGATATGCAACAGCTTACGGCCGATTGGCTTACCCGGGCGGGAGCGGCAACCTCGCGGCAGTATTTCCACAAGTTCGCCCCGGGTGTCAGCCGGTTGTATCCTCAGGGACTCGACGACAATACCCACTTTGTCGAAAAAGGGGCCCGTGCCGTGGCCGGCCTGTTTGCCGATGCCTTAACCAACCATTCAAAGCTGGAGTTGAAAAACTACCTGAAGTCGGCCCGGCTTCCGTATGTGTCGAAGGTCTGGGTATCGGACCTGGGCAATGGAAAGTATAAAAACCCGGTACTGTATGCCGATTATTCCGATCCGGATGTGTGTCGGGTAGGGAATGATTATTATATGGTTGCTTCATCGTTTGCCAATACACCCGGCTTACCGTTGCTTCATTCCAAGGATATGGTGAACTGGACCCCGATCGGACATGCCCTTACCCAGCTCACGCCGCTCGAACGCTTTGCTGCTATGCAGCATGGCAATGGTGTATGGGCGCCGAGTATCCGGTATCACAACAACGAGTTTTATATTTATTACGGCGATCCCGACGCCGGGGTATACATGACCAAGGCAAAGAATCCGACCGGTCCGTGGTCGCCGCTGGTATTGGTTAAAGAAGGAAAGGGCTTGATCGATGCTTGTCCGCTCTGGGACGAAGATGGCCGGGCTTATGTGGTTCATGGTTTTGCCGGAAGCCGCGCCGGTATGAAGAGCGTACTGGCGATTTTTGAGATGACGCCCGATGGAAAGCAGGCGCTCACCGAAAGCCGGCTGGTTTTCGACGGTCACCCGCACCATCCCACCATCGAAGGTCCGAAGTTTTACAAGCGCAACGGCTATTATTATATTTTTGCACCGGGTGGGGGCGTGAAACCAGGCTGGCAGGTCGCCCTTCGTTCGAAATCGCTCTATGGCCCGTATGAGGAGAAAATCGTGCTGGCTCAGGGCAATTCGCCGGTCAACGGTCCGCACCAGGGGGCATGGGTCGATACTCCCGACGGTAAAGAGGATTGGTTCTTTCATTTTCAGGATTTGTATGGCTATGGCCGGGTCGTACACCTGCAGCCGATGCGCTGGATCGACGACTGGCCGGTGATGGGCGAAGATAAGGATGGCGATGGCTGCGGAACACCCGTGCTTAGCTGGACGAAGCCTGATGTGGGAGCCAGTTATCCTGTGGCCACTCCGGTCGAAAGCGATGAATTCGATAAGCGTACGCTCGGGTTGCAATGGCAATGGCAGGCCAATCATTCGCCACTGTGGTATTATCCGGCAGGAGAAAAAGGCTACCTGCGTTTGTTTGCGATGGAAAAAACCGGAGCAGCGAAAAATCTGTACGATGCTCCTCATTTGTTGCTGCAGAAATTACCGGCTCCCGATTTTAAAGCTACTGCCAAATTAACCTTTCATCCGTTTAAAACCGACGAGCGTGCCGGTTTGATTATTATGGGGCAGGATTATGCCGCCATTTCAGTCGTGCAAACCGCCAATGGATTGGTGCTTCGCCAGACCGAATGCCGCAATGCCGAGAAAGGCCAGGCGGAAATAGTGGTGGCCGAACAAGCGGTGGCCGATTCCACAGTTTATTTCCGGGTCGAAGTAAAGCAGGATTGGCGGGACGGTTCGGGCGAAGTGAAACGTATTCCGCTTACGCTCTGCAATTTTAGTTACAGTCTCGATGGGAAAAAGTTTCAATCGTTCGGCAAGCAGTTTTCGGCCCGCGAAGGCAAATGGATCGGCGCCAAAGTAGGCGTTTTCTGCGAGCGTCCGAAACCACTCAACGATTCGGGCTATGCCGATGTCGATTGGTTCCGGATCGAAAAATAAATCAGCGACGGACGATCAGCCGCTGGGTGGAAGAACCCAGTTGAATTAAATACATTCCCGGAGTCAGCCGGGAGATGTCGATACTACCGGATTCGTGCAGATCCCACGCACCTACACAATGCCCCACCAGCGTGTAGATACGTACCTGCAGGGGTCCGGTTGTGTTTTTCTCAACGGAGAGGTAGTCGGTAGCCGGATTGGGATAAATGCGTATGCCCGGATTGGGGGTGTCGGTTCCTGAAACCACTTTCTGCTTTTCGATGAGTTCCCAATTGTAACCAAAATGATTGTCGAGTTGCCGGTTTTTCAATCGTATGGCTAAGGCTGAAGCGCTGCGATAAGGTGGCCAGGGAGCATCGGGATGGTACTTCACCTGATCGACAATAATTCCGGAAGGGGTGGTAAGGGTCAGCTTTTCGCCGGTATTGTTGAGCCGTCCTGCTGTGTAAGCCACGATCCGCTGGCCGGCAAAGTCGTTCCAAAAGGCATCAGCGGGCATATTCGTAAAAATGATTCGCTCGCCGGCTGCCAGTATGGTAGGTGTTGGAACGACGGCTTCGATCCCTTCGGTAAACGTGTAGCCCGATATGTCCAATGCCTTGTCGCCCGGATTTTCGATGAAGATAAATTCGGCATCCTGTGTATCGGAATCGCCCATATACAAAGTGGATATAACAGGCATTGCCGGCAATTCGAAACCGGGTACGAAGGTGGCTCCTGCAAGCTGCTGCCCGTTGGCCAGTAAGGGCGAACCGGCCTGTAGCTGGAAATTCAGGGTGTTGGGCGATTCAAACAGCGGATCGCCCGTGAAATTTGCCAACGAATCGGGCAGGACTCCGGTATCGGTAAACGATGCTTCGAACCGCAGACGCGATTTATTGTCGAGCACAAAGGGGGTATCGTTCGCATTGCTGAGTACCGACCGTGTAATTACCATATTACCTCCGGCACTACCGATGTTCTTTTCGTAGGCTGCCACCGGTGTGTTGGTACCGTAAAACGTAAGCCGGTCGCCCCGTACATGGGTCGAATCTTTGGCGGCAATACCGAGGTTGCAGTTGATAAAATAAGCATTGCTGATGGTAGCCGTCGATTGTTGACCTACCGAGATCCCTTTGTCGGTGATGTTATACACCACAATACTGTCGATGCTGATATGCTGTGCTTGTTCGCCTATGTCGATGGCATCGGAATTAAAGCCGTGAAAATCGTGGAACAGACTGTTCCTAACGACTCCGCCATCCACTTCGTCATAATCGATGGCATCGGTGTCGGGCATTCCGTTGCCCCGGAATACACAATGGGCAATGTATCCTTTCCCGTACTTCACATTGATTAAGTCGCCGGTTACCTTGGAGTGCAGGCGGCTGTTGAGCAGGATTACGTCGCTGTACTTTGCCAGAATCGGATTATGGTGTACGTCGGTGATGTCGAGATTGTCGAATCGTGCCTTGGTGTGAAACAGACTGAGGGCTGCATTTTCGGTGGTCGGATTTGCGCCCCGGCTGGCATTTTTGATCACCACCTGTTCCAGCACGAGGGTATCGGCAGCATTGCGCGCCACAATGGCACCCCATGCGGTGCCGGCAGCATCGATCCGGATCGGTAAGTCCGGCCTGCCTTTCAATTGAAGGGCGCCTTCAACCTGGATATTCGCATTTTCGGCCATGCGGATTTCAACCCCGGGAGCAGCTTGCAGCCGGCCGGTTTTGGTAATCAGTACATTCCCGCGCGAATAGTAGGGTGAACAGTCGGCCGATAGTATTACCGTGCTGCTAATGGTATCGGGCAGCATGCACCAGCCCATATCCTGGCCGATAGCGAGTACCGATCGGGCCTGGGTCATGGGTAGTTCTACCGTTGCCGAGGTCGACAGATAGCCGGCAGGGATGCGTCCGGCCCGTAATTCAAGATTGAAGCTGATGTCGCTGCTGTTGGCCGCATTTTGATGAATTTCGACCGCAATGATGTTATCACCTTCCGTAAAATATTCGGCCGGAACGGATAAATGCTGGTAAATGGAGGCATTGGGTATACTGGCGGCAGCGAGTGTCGAATACGTTATTTCGCCTGCAGGAAGGTTGATGCGTCCGGCTTCCCGTCCGTTGACGTACAGCACTGCTCCATCGTCCATTTTGATCGAAATACGGTATAAATCGAGCTGAGCAACCTCCCTGAGCCGGATTTTCTTCCGGAAGTAGGTGGTGATGTATTTGTTGCTGCTACTGCTGCCATAACCTACCCGGGTGGCTTCGTCGCCATCGCCATAGCCCAATTCCGCCTCACCTTCCGGCCAGCCCGAATCGTCGAAACTTGTGTTTTTCCAATCATTATTTAAACCGTTTCTTTTGTCGAAGTATTTCCATGTGTCGCCTTTAGGAATCAGCAGGGTATCGCTTAGCAGTTTCCAACCGGCAAATGCCGACCCTGTAACAGGCGATGCGTTCAGCCGGATGGTAGCATCGGACGGATATTCGCCGGTGACCGACGACAGGGGTATGCGCAAACCATTGAACGTTACCACTACACTTGCCGCCGGCCGTATACCCACCGAAACCGGTAGTGCAGGCGCGGTGCCGTAGTCCAGTAAATCGTCGAGCACCACTGCCGGCCGTTGGAAGGCAAACGTTTTCATCTGAGCCATACTGCGCTCCCAATAGGCAACCGAGGGGATGGGGTCGCCATACGACGACGAGGTGCCCGCCCAGCGTTGGATGTGCCGGGGTAGTTCGTCGCGGATCCGCCCGGCATAGGTGTCGATATAGTCCGACATTCGCTGCGGATTGAATGTGGTGAGCAGGTGCCCGGCCATCTTTAAGCCGAAATCGCGGGCAAATGAACTGTTTTTCATCAGGGCAGGGAAGGGGTATACCGTTTTACCCAGAAACAAGCTCATCAGGTTTTCGTCGGGGTCGAACAGGCAGCGGTCCAAATCGACCGGGATCCATCTCCATTTTCCCGAATCGACCGGCTTCCAGGCCATTACATTGTGCCCGATCGAACTGTTGCCGCCATACAGCTCGGTGGCCATATAATCCATAAACAGGGGAATGTCCATCTGTCCGGCTACTTGTGTGTAATTGTCGGGATCCGACAGGTCGTTCGAATATACCGATTTAAACTGGTTATAAGCTGTAAGGCTACCTTCCTCGATCGTTTTTTCATTTTCAATCATATCGATTTTGGTGCCTTCGTCCAACTGTTCGTTGACAATAAAATCGGCATCCACTTTCGAACGGATATTATGAATTCCCATGTAACGGCCGTTGATGTATACCACACAAGGCCGGTAACCCTGGGCATCGAGTCCGGTGTTGAGGAGGGTCGCGTTCTGCAGCATGGCATCGCGAAACAGGGTTTTCGACCAGTCGTTGCCCGATGCCCGCAGCGCAAACGAATCGTATTTTGTCGCTTTTTTGTCGAAAAACAGGGGATAGTCAAGGCTCCCGGCTCCATAGCGTTTCCGGAAGTAAATGCCTAACATTTTTTGAGGCAACTGCCAGGAGTACAGCCCGTTAATTTTCGTTCCGGCCGGCAGGTTAAAACCTGCGCGATCGCTGCCGTCGTTTTCAAACAATTCGATATTGACCGGGATTTCCCATTCGGGTTTGAAATCCTGTACATAGATTCCTTTGGCCGGATCCCAGAAGTTGGCCGGTTCGGAAACCAGCGATACTACGGGAAGGTTGCCAATTTCGTTGCGGGTGTCGATAAAGTAACTGTGCGTAACCGTTTTCCCGGGCTTTATATCCCGGTCTTTAAAAATCCGGGCCCTGAGGATGGTCGTGGTGTCGAGGTCGATAGGGCCGGTGTAAAGCGTCGACAATGCTGTAGGTTCCGAACCGTCGGTGGTATACCGTAGCTCGCCTTCAAATAAATTTTTCAGTACGACTCGTACCGGCGCTTTAAATAATCCTCCCAGGGGATAGAAATAAGGCTCATTCTGCACCAAACCGTTATAATTAACGCCCACATTCGTTCCGCCGGGAGTGGCTTCGCTGAAAAAGACCCAGTTGTCGCAGCCATCGCACACTCTGCCCATCGAAATATTCGATTCCTGGGCGCCGTAGCTCAACGAATCGATCAGCACACCCCCCGCATCCGACACTGCAATTTGCTCCCCTTCGGCAGCCAGTTTAAAGTTGGTGTGAAGGCCCGAAGCCATTCCATCGCACCACAGGATCAGGTATCCTTCCGGTTCGATGAGGTAATCGCCGGCGATTTGCCATTTAATACGATCGTTGAAATTATCGGTTATGTAAAATCCATTCAGGTTCACGGGAGCGTCGCCCGCGTTGAACAACTCAATCCAGTCGGCTGAGTTTCCAAAGTCGGGATCTACAATATTACCGGAGTTGGAAGCCGAGAATTCGTTAATCAGGATCTGAGCCTGGCCGGTATTCACTAAAAAGAACAAAGAAAGAACTACGGGTAGTATTGTTTTCAATGGATATGAGAATTTTCTGTTTGATGGCGCAAAAATAATGGTTTTTTCCGAACTGATCTTCATATTGGAAATAAGATTGAAAAAACTGACTGTTCTAATTTCCTGATTCTAAACGCCAATGAAAAAAAGATTAAAAAAACTTCGGCTGAACCCTTGCAGATTATAAAAAAGGCTGTATATTTGCACTCCGTTTGGGGGATGCCTCAAATGTAATGCGAAAATAGCTCAGTTGGTAGAGCATAACCTTGCCAAGGTTAGGGTCGCGGGTTCGAGTCCCGTTTTTCGCTCACAACAATCAGGTGAATCAGCGATTTCACCTTCCAAACGTTCTTCTCAACCATTGCCCAGATGGTGAAATTGGTAGACACGCTAGTTTCAGGGACTAGTGGCCGCAAGGCTGTGCAGGTTCGAGTCCTGTTCTGGGCACGTTTCTTTTTAATGCGCAGGTGGTGAAATTGGTATACACGCTACTTTGAGGGGGTAGTGCCGGTTCCGGCGTGTGAGTTCGAGTCTCATCCTGCGCACTACTAAGAAAACGGTTTTTTCACGTACAATGTTCGTAGTGGCACTGCTCTCCTTCAATTTCGAATTCTATTGTCGCATGCCCTATTTCTTCTTCATTTAACAGTTTCCTGATTTCATTCTTCAATTCCGTACGATCGGCTTCGTTGCTGGTTACGACTACATGCATGGTGATGATGTGATAATTTCCGTCGGCCGACCATACATGCATATCGTGTACGTCGCTTATACCGGGCAGCAGTAAAATACGTTCGCGGATATGTCGTATGTCAACGCTTTCGGGTGTTGCCTGCAGCAGGATGCGCATGCTTTCGCGAATCGATTGGGAAACGTGGACCAGTATGTATATCGATATTAATATCGAAAGTAAGGGATCGATGAAAGGCCAATCGAAGAAAAACATCAAGACCGATCCGACCAGGATAGCAGCCCATCCCAGCACGTCCTCGAGCAAATGAAGCGATACTACCCGTTCGTTCAGGCTATTGCCCTTTTTCAGGCGCAATACGGCCAGCCCGTTTACGGCTATTCCTAAAATGGCCAGCACGAACATTCCTTTTTCGTTGGCCGGTTGGGGATGGATGAGCCGGGGAATGGTTTCGCTCAGGATGAAAAGACTGCCTGCCACCAGAATCAGTGAGTTGGCCAGTGCCCCGATAAGCGAAAAACGCTTGTAGCCGTAAGTATAACGCGCATTACTTCCTTTGCGCGATAATTTCTGAAAATACCAGGCCAGTCCGAGCGAAATACTATCGCCGAAATCGTGCAGGGCATCCGATAAGATGGCCACACTATTGGTGAGTAAGCCCCCGATAATTTCGATGATCGTAAATCCCAGGTTCAGAAAAAAGGCGAAGCGGATATTGCCCGTAGCCTGATGCGAATGATCGTGAGTCGAATGTGTATGTGGATGTGACATGACGAGCTGTTTGCAGTAAAAAGCACAAACGTAGGAAATATTTTATTGCTATGAAAATGCTTTTTCGAAAATTTGTAAAAAAAAACAAAAGGTAGCAGGTAAACGGTTGTTTTGATGTACTTTTGTATTGGTTTAAAATATTTTAAAAAGAGTTGTTTCATGCGTTGGTTCAGTTTATTTATCGTTTCGGTTTTTTCGTTTTCATTACTGGCTCAATCGGCTTCCCGTGCCGATGAGTTGTTTGCCAGAAAAGACTATCTTCAGGCTGCTCAACTCTACGCCGATTTGCTTAAAAACCGTCCGTCGGATGCACTGTTTAATTATCGTTATGCCCGTTGCAACTACGAACTTAAAAATTTCGAATCGGCCATCGTGCATTTCCTGAAAAGCGGAACCCGCTATCCCCTGCGCGATTATTACCTGGCCGATAGTTATTTTAATGTATACCGGTTCGATCATGCGATTCGCTATTATAATGCCTATGCCGAAAGTTCAACAGCCAATCAGGCATTCATGGCCGATGTCGACGAAAAGCTCCGCCGCGCCGCTATTGGTGTCAGGCTCATCAACCGGGTGGAAGATATTGCTGTAACCGATAGCCTGGTTGTCAACAAAAAAGATTTTTTATCGTATTACGAATTGAGCAAAGAAACCGGAACCCTGGTTCAGCAGCATCTTCACAACAGCCAGGCCGGTTGGGTCGATCTGATTAGTTTCACGACTCAACGGGGCGACAGGAAAATCTTTTCGGATACGACCGCTCATTCGCTCGATTTGTTTTCGGCCAACAAGCTTCTCGACGGCTGGTCGAAAACCGAAGCGCTGTCGGCGCAGGTCAATACCGGAGCCAATGAAAATTATCCTTTCCTGATGCTCGATGGGCTTACTTTGTATTTTGCTTCCGACGGAGAAGGTTCCCTGGGAGGTTACGATATTTTTGTGACGCGGTTTTCGGGTGTTTCCAACGATTACCTGAATCCCGATAATGTCGGAATGCCTTTTAATTCGCTGGCCAACGATTATATGCTGGTAATCGATGAGCTAAACCATGCCGGTTGGTTTGTGAGCGACCGGTTTCAGCCACGCAATAAAGTGGCGGTTTATCGTTTCGAATACGACGGCAATAAAAGCTACCTGCACAATGATAGTACCGATACCTTTTTCGATAAGGCTACGCTCAAACACATAAAATGGGCCGAACAGAGTCCGTCGCAAAAGCGTAAAACCGTAGAGACGGCACAACAAACCGATAAACCCGATTTTGAGTTCCGGATTACCGATAATCTGCTTTACACCCGTTCGGAGCAATTCCGGAGTCCGCGGGCCCTGCAACTTTTCGGAGAGTGGAACCGGTTAAGCATCGAGGTGGTGCAGCTGGATGAAAAACTCCAGTCGTTGCGGCAGGCATACAGCACCGCCGAGGGTGAGCTCGAGCGTGTGGGCTGGTCGGGCGAGTTGCAACAGCTGGAGCGCGATGTGTTGAAAGCGAGGCGGCAATTGGAGTCGTACGAAAAAAATATCCGCAATGAAGAAATAAAATTTCTGAAAAATACGGATGTTCTGTAAAAAATCAATACTTTTACACAAAAATCTTTCTGTATATGGAAATAGGTATCGTTATTCTGTTGTTGGTAATCGGCGTATTATTACTGCTGGTTGAGTTTTTCCTGATTCCGGGGATTTCGATTGCCGGCATCGGTGGGGTTCTTTTTCTGGGCGGCGGTGTCGTATATGCCTATACGGAAATTGGGCCGGTTGCCGGACATCTTACCGTTTTGGGGGCGATTGTCATCATCGCGTTGGCCGTATGGATTTTCTTAAAGGCCAAAACCCTGGAGAAGATGGCTCTGAAGACGGAGATTGAAAGTAAAAATGATCCGATGGCAGGAGTGGTGGTGCGGGAAGGCGACGAAGGTGTTGCCCTTTCGAGACTTGCGCCCATGGGCAAGGTGAAGATTGCCGGACATGTAATGGAAGCGAAATCGCTGAATGGCTTTATCGACGAAGGATCGGAAATTGTGGTAAAGCAAGTGCTGGCAACGAATGTACTGGTCGAAAAAAAAGAAATTGTTTAATTTAAAAATCATAGTATCATGCCGATTATTGAAATTATTGTTCTCGGACTATTGGGAGTGCTGCTCCTGTTGTTTTTTTACTATGTGCCGTTCCTGCTCTGGGTTTCGGCCAAAGTATCGGGTGTCAACATTTCGTTGATGCAGTTATTTCTGATGCGCATTCGGAAAGTGCCGCCTCATAGTATCACTGCCTGTCTGATCGAAGCCCATAAAGCCGATTTGCACGAAGTTACCCGCGATGGCCTCGAAGCACATTACCTGGCCGGCGGACATATCGAACGAGTGGTGCACGCGCTGGTTTCGGCCTCGAAGGCCAATATCGACTTGTCGTTTAAAATGGCAACTGCCATCGACCTGGCCGGACGCGATGTGTTTCAGGCTGTACAGATGTCGGTGAATCCGAAAGTAATCGACACGCCTCCGGTGGCTGCTGTTGCTAAAGACGGTATTCAGCTTATTGCCAAGGCTCGTGTAACCGTACGCGCCAATATCAAACAACTGGTAGGGGGAGCGGGAGAGGAAACAATTCTTGCCCGTGTGGGCGAAGGTATTGTATCGTCGATCGGTTCGTCGGAATCGCATAAGAGTGTGCTCGAAAATCCCGATTCCATTTCAAAATTAGTGTTGAAAAAGGGCCTCGATGCCGGTACTGCTTTTGAAATTCTGTCCATCGATATTGCCGATATCGATATTGGTAAGAACATCGGTGCACAGCTTCAGATGGATCAGGCCGAAGCGGATAAAAATATTGCACAGGCCAAAGCCGAAGAACGTCGCGCCATGGCTGTAGCGCTCGAACAGGAAATGAAGGCTAAAACTCAGGAACAACGGGCTAAGGTTATCGAAGCCGAAGCCGAAGTTCCAAAGGCGATGGCCGAAGCATTCCGTTCGGGTAACCTGGGAATCATGGATTATTATAAAATGAAGAATATCGAAGCCGATACTTCGATGCGCGAAAATATCGGTAAGCCGGGATCGTCGGGTGGCAGCAAAGGCACCAAGTAAACCGGCCGGAGTACAACTAAAACAGAGGGTGAAATCACATTGTGATTTCACCCTCTGTTTATTCGGACACCTATCCGGGAACAAATCCGGATATTCAATTCTCAGAGACTTAATTTCTATGTTGAGACAGCCTCTTTCTTAGTTTAGTCAATTTCCAGTTTCAGATTATTTTTAAGCAGCTCCAGTGCGGGGTTTTCTTCTGCCATTTTTCTGAGAATCTCTTCCGGGTTGGTAGAACGGGGCAGCTCGGTCGACTCCATTACTTTGGTTCTGAATGCAATCCCCGAGTTCCGGAGGGTTTGCCTCATGTAGGTACTCAACGAAGTCATCAGCTTTTTAAACTCATTTTCCTGCATTACATTACTGAATACCAGTTCGTAGGTTGTACCTTCGACGGGTACGGGCAAGGTGGAGCGGATGTAGTTGGCTGCGCTCACGATATCGGAAATACGGGTGGCATATGCTTTCCAGGCCTGTTCGAAGGCTTGTGGAGTGTAGGGCTCGTTTTGATTTTCGGCAACCATGTCGGGCCTGGTTTCTGCCGGTACGTGTGTTGTTTTTTTCGATGCCGCCCCATTCAGCGAAATTGAAATCGATCGTCCTCCCGATTTGGCAGTACTTACCGTAGGACGTTGCACCGGGGCGGATGCGGCAGGTATGCCCGCGGTTGGCGGTTGTGCCGGCTCCGCAGCCGCAGATTGAACGGGCCGGACTGTCTTTTGTTCCGGGGCGGCCGAAAATATCGGTTGGAGAGGCGGTAATTCGTCGTCAGTTGCTATCTTTTTTTTTTGCGTTTGTGAGCTGACACAAACGAATCAAACCAAGTTCGACCAGTAGCCGTTTATTATTACTGATGCGGTAATTTAAATCGCAATCGTTGATAAGTTTCAATCCGGCAATCAGGAATTCGGTCGAGCATGCCAGGGCTTGTTGCTGATAGCGTTGCCCGATGTCGGCGCCTACTTCCATCAGGCTGATGGTAGCCGGATCCTTACATACCAGCAAATCCCTGAAATGCGAGCTCAATCCGTTTACAAAATGATGCCCGTCAAATCCTTTGTTTAATATTTCATTGAAAATCAGTAGGGAATGAGTGATGTCGCTTTGTAAAAATGCATCAATGAGCCGGAAATAGTATTCGTAATCGAGCACATTCAGGTTTTGAATGGCACCCTGGTAATCGATGGTGGTACCACAAAAACTGACGAGCTGGTCAAAAATCGATAAAGCATCGCGCATTCCGCCGTCGCTTTTTTGAGCAATCACATTCAATGCATTCTCGTCGATCTGCACGCCTTCGCTGCTTGCAACATATTTCAGATGCGCCACCGTATCGGAGACTGTAATCCGGTTGAAATCGTAAATCTGGCAGCGCGAAAGTATGGTCGGGATGATTTTATGCTTTTCGGTTGTGGCCAGTATAAAAATAGCATGCGCCGGCGGCTCTTCCAGGGTTTTTAAAAAGGCATTAAAAGCGCCCTGCGACAACATATGGACCTCATCGATGATATAAACGCTGTAATTGCCGACCTGGGGCGGGATTCGCACCTGGTCGATCAGCGAGCGGATATCGTCGACTCCGTTGTTGGAGGCCGCATCGAGCTCGTGGATAGTATAAGAGCGCTGGTCGTTGAACGAAACGCAGGATTCGCAGGCATTGCATGCTTCTCCTTCGGGAGTGAGGTGTGAGCAGTTGATCGTTTTCGCAAAAATACGGGCACAGGTGGTTTTACCTACTCCACGGGGGCCGCAGAACAAATAGGCATGTGCCAGGTGGTTACTCTGAATGGCGTTACGCAGGGTAGTAGTGAGTGCACTCTGACCCACTACCGATTTAAAAGTAGAGGGCCGGTATTTTCGGGCGGAAACTATGAAATTCTCCATATCATCTGTTCTCGTATTCTTTCTTTTGCAAAGATAGTCATAATATTTTGAAAATTTACTTATCTTTGTGGTCGGTCGATATTCAGTTTTATAAGATGACACACTCCAGATTTTTCTCCGTAGTCCTGAAGTTTATCTTCAATAAATATACGATAACCATTGCTGTTTTTCTTGTTTTTCTTACTTTTTTCGACGATCGCAATTTGTTGAGAAAACAGGCTATGAAACAGGAAATCAAATCATTGGAAATGGAACTTGCTCAATTTCATGAGAATATCGAACGCAGTCGCGAAGAAGTGAAGCGTCTCACCACCGACTCGCTTTACCTCGAAAAGGTAGCGCGTGAGAAGTACCTGATGAAACGCGACAACGAGGATATTTTTTTATTTAACGAAACCGCTCAATGAAACAATCATCGCTTGCATTGTATGCTCAGGTTGCAGGGTCGGCAGCCCTGGTTGCCGGATCGCTCTTCCATTTTTTTGACCGGCCTTACGGAATGTATGTATTCGGAGCCGGCGCGCTTATTTTAATCCTTTTCCAGTTGATACTGCTTCTCCGTAATCCCGCACAGGGTTTTCGCGAACAACGGATCCAACGTATGAATTTTATGGTCAGTCTGGTATTGGCACTGGCCGTATATTCGATGGTCGACGGTACGACGCTCTGGATTGCAGCAGTACTTATTTATGCATTAGTAACCTTATTTCTAAGTTTCAGAAGTTGATCTATGGTCTATAAATCGAATTACACAACAATGCAGCTTACCGCACTGGTCGTACTCAGGGTACTTACCGGCTGGTATTTTTTGTACGAAGGCCTTGTTAAGCTATTGTCGCCTTCCTGGTCGGCTTACGGCTACCTGATGGATTCCAAAGGGTGGCTTACGTCGTTTTTTATCGGTATAGCCGAGTCGCCCGTCATGCTTGAAGTCGTTAATTATTTGAATATCTACGGTTTGGTTCTCATCGGATTGAGTTTGCTGCTGGGGGTGTTTGCACGTGCAGGGAGTATCGGAGCTATCGTTATGCTGGCCTTGTTTTATCTGTCGCATCCGCCGTTGATGGATGTCAGTTACGTTCTCCGTCCCGAAGGGTCGTATCTTTGGGTGGATAAAAACCTCATTATCCTGGCATCCGTACTGGTATCGGGAGTGGTATTTCCTACCTCGCACCGTGTGGGAATCGACCGTATTCTTCAACGTAAAAAGAAAAGATAAGGATATGGCTAATCAATCGGAAGGAAGAAGAGATGCGCTTAAAACATTAGCTACCGTGCCCTTGCTGGGCGCTATGGCCTACGGTGTGTACAAGAAAAAGCAAAAAGAGCATTATAACAGGCAAGCTGGTAATTTGTTTAATGTCGGGCAGGAGCAGGCCGAACGCAAGGTAATGGATAATAAGCTGCTCCGGCTCGGGGTTATCGGTTACGGGATCCGGGGCAACTACCTGATGCGCGCCCTCGGATTCGCCACACCGGCCCAGCTGGAGGACTGGAAATGGCAGGGGTCGCAAAACCCCGACGACACGCGTTACCAGGATTTCATGGAACAGGACGATCTGAACGTACGGGTCACCGGAGTTTGCGATATTTTCGAAACCTATGCCCGGGAAGCTGCCGAAGCCGGAGCGAACCTGCACCGCGAACTGCCCGGCGGTAGAATGGATCAAACACCTGTCGTCTATAAGAATTACCGTGAGCTGATTGCATCGCCGGAAGTCGATGCGGTGATTATTGCCACGCCCGACCACTGGCATGGTGAGATGATACTGGAAGCGTGCCGGAATGGAAAGCATGTCTATGTTGAAAAGCCCCTGACCTGGACCGTTCCCGAAACCTATCTGGTGGAGGATGCCGTGAAAAAAAGCGGTGTCGTGTTTCAGCTCGGGCATCAGGGCCGTCAGATCGAAATCAATCATAAAGCCAAGGCTATCATCGAAAAAGGATTGATCGGGAAGGTTAATTTAATTGAAGTAAGTACCAACCGTAACGATCCTAACGGAGCCTGGGTGTATCCCATCCATAAGGATGCCAATGAGAAAACAATTGACTGGCAGCAGTTTGTAGGCCCTTCCGAACGCATCGGCGAATACCAAAACTATATGAATGAATTTGGTTTGCAACGGTTCGTGGGGCCCGATAGCCGCGAAAAATTCAGCCTCGAACGGTTCTTCCGCTGGCGTTGCTGGTGGGATTACAGTACCGGCCTGAGCGGCGATTTGCTGACCCATGAATACGATGCGATGAATCACATTCTGAACTTAGGGATTCCGCACTCGGCAACCTCTTCGGGAGGGGTGTATCATTACAAAGACGGACGCACCGTACCCGATGTGTTGCAGACTACTTTCGAATTCCCCGACCGGGACCTGGCCTTGCTCTATTCGGCGACACTGGCCAGCGAATTCAACCGTCCCCGTAAAATAATGGGGACCGATGCCACCATCGAGCTGGGCAGTACCCTCGATGTGATAGTGGACAGGGCATCGGTGCAGTACAAGGATAAAATCGAGCAGGGATTAATCAAACCCGGCGAACCCTTTTACCGTTATGCCTCCGGAAAGAGTATCGATGCACTGTCGTCGGCAACTGAAATGTACTTTGCACAGCGTGGTTTATTGTATTCGTACGTGCAGGGAAAAAAATACAACACCACCTTCCTGCACCTGCGCGAATGGATCGATGCCATACGGTCGGGAAGCGAAGTGTCGTGCGGCATACGGCCGGCCTTCGAGGAAGCGATAGCTGCCCATATGGGTACACGGGCCTATCTCGAAGGGCGAACGATGTACTGGGACCCCGATAAACGGGAAATAACCCGTGGATAAACACGATTTTTTTTCACCTTAAAATAATACTGTTATGTCACAAATGTCGAGAAGAAAGTTCCTGCAGACAGGAGCGACTGTCGCCGTCGGACTCACCGTAGTGCCCTCGTCGGTGTTTGGTGCCAGGTTTGGAGCTGTGGCTCCGAGCGATAAACTGAATATCGTTGGAGTAGGGGTGGGAGGCCGCGGATTTGGCGTGTTGAAAGGAATGGAGAGTCAGAATATCGTCGGGCTGTGCGATACCGACTGGAAGTACAGCGACCGGGTGTTTAAGTATTTCCCGAACGCCAAGAAATTCAACGATTACCGCCGGATGTACGAGGAGCTGGGGAAAAGCATCGATGGGGTAGTGGTAGCTACTGCCGATCATACCCACGCTATTGTTGCCGCCGATGCCATGACCATGGGTAAACATGTGTATGTTGAAAAACCCCTTACCCATTCGGTGTACGAATCGCGTTTACTTACCCGCCTGGCCGATAAGCATCAACTGGCTACCCAAATGGGGAATCAGGGAGCTTCGGGTGCCGGTGTTCGTCAGATCTGCGAATGGATATGGAACGGTGAAATCGGAGAAGTAACGAAAGTGGAAGCATTTACCGATCGCCCGATTTGGCCGCAAGGACTGGCTCGTCCCGATAAAGCCGAAAAAATACCTTCGACCATGAATTGGGATGCCTTTATCGGGCCTGCTCCGATGCGTCCGTTCCATCCTATTTATACCCCCTGGAATTTCCGCGGCTGGTGGGATTTCGGAACCGGCGCGTTGGGCGATATGGCCTGCCATATTCTGCATCCTGTGTTTAAGGGACTTCGATTGGGATATCCTACCAAAGTTCAGGGAAGTTCCACCTTGTTGCTCACCGAAAGCGCTCCCAATGCCGAAATGGTAAAGTATACCTTCCCCGCCCGCGATAATCTGCCGCGGGTAGCCATGCCCGAAGTGGAAGTATACTGGTACGATGGAGGGTTGCAACCTCCGCGTCCGGCCGGGGTTCCGGCTGGTCACAATTTGAACGACGACGGAGGAGGAGTTATTTTCCACGGTACAAAAGATACCTTGATTTGCGGTTGCTATGGGAAAAATCCATGGTTGGTATCCGGAAGAAAGCCCGATGCTCCGAAAGTAGTGCGCGAAGTAACGACATCGCACGAAATGGACTGGGTGCGGGCGGCCAAGGAAAGTGCCGATTCGCGTGTACCTACCGCTTCTCCGTTCAGTGAGGCCGGTCCGTTCAACGAAATGGTGGTGATGGGTGTGGTAGCCGTACGTTTGCAGGCGCTCAATCAGGAGCTGCACTGGGACGGCCGGAATATGAAATTCACCAATATCCCCGACGATGCGATGATTCGCACGGTCATTCGCGATGGTTTTAAAATTACCGACGGTCATCCGACTTTCGACAAGACAATGACTCCTCCCTTCAATGCCAAGGCATTTGCCGAAGAGCTTATCAAACATACTTACCGCGAAGGGTGGAAACTGCCCGATATGCCCCGATGATGACAACACTTTAAAATTCTATCCATATGAGAAAAACAGTTTATGCAATCAGTATTTTTGCGTTGATTATGAGTGCAACAGCATGTAATAAAGCTGCGAAAACCCAGGAAGAAGCTCCTGCAGCTGAGCCACAGGACGAGTGGATCGTATTGTTCGACGGCAGCTCGACCGAAGGGTGGAGAGGGTATAACCGTACCGATATGCCTGCAGCCTGGAGTATCGACGACGGAGCCCTTAAAATAAGCGGCTCCGGACAGGGAGAAGCCGGAAACAAGGATGGCGGCGATATTATTTTCGATCGTAAGTTTAAGAATTTTGAGCTTTCGTTTGAATGGAAAGTTTCGAAAGGGGGAAACAGTGGCGTGTTTTACTTAGCCCAGGAGGTGGAAGGCGAACCCATCTGGAAATCGTCGCCCGAGTACCAGATTCTGGATAATGTGAACCATGTGGATGCTAAGTTAGGTAAAGACGGGAACCGTCAGTCGGCTTCGTTGTACGACCTCATCCCGGCAGTTCCCCAGAATTCCAACCCTTTCGGCGAATGGAATACCGGCGGGATTATTGTTTACAAAGGCACGGTCGTTCATATTCAGAATGGCGAAAATGTAGTGGAATACCATTTATGGACCGACGATTGGAAGGCTATGGTAGACAACAGCAAATTTAAAGGCTGGGAAAACTTCATCAATGCGGGTGGTGCTGCCCAGGAAGGTTATATCGGCCTTCAGGATCACGGCGACGATGTATGGTACCGCAATGTGAAAATTAAAATTCTGGAATAACCAAAAGTATCGACAGGACGGGTGTTCGTGAGTAATAATCGCGGATGCTCGTTCTTTTTTTACTGATCAATTTGTCAGGTATGAAGAAGTTTAGTTTGCTATTCGTTGTTTTAGCGATAGCGATGGGATGTAAAGCAAGTCCCCGGCATGAAGTGTATATTCAGTTGTATTCGGTTCGCGATGCCGTAAAAACCGATTTGGATGGTACGATCGCCCGCCTGGCGGCAATGGGCTATAAGGGAGTGGAAGCAGCGGGCTATGCCGATGGTAAATTTTACGGATTGAACCCCGGAGAGTTTAAGTCGCTGATCGAAAAAACAGGGATGAAAGCAATTTCATCGCATGCGTCCCGGCCCCTGGCCGATCGTCCGTCGCTCACCGATTGGGACGAAACCTGGGCCTGGTGGGATACGGCCATTGCCGCTCATCAGGCAGCAGGGATGCAAACCATCGTGATCCCCTGGATGCCTACACCCGGGTCGCTGGCCGATTTAAAAACCTATTGCGATTATTACAACCGGATCGGCGAGCGTTGTAATGCAGCCGGTTTGAAATTGGGATATCACAACCATGCCTTCGAGTTTACAAGCATCGAAGGCGAAACCATGTACGATTACATGTTGCGCAACACCGATGCTTCGAAGGTGTTTTTTCAGATGGATGTGTTCTGGGTCGTGGAAGGAGGAAAGAATCCGGTGGATTATTTTTCAGCCTATCCCGGCAGATTCCGGCAGCTGCATTTGAAAGATGAAAAAGAATTGGGTAAGAGCGGAAAAGTCGATTTTAAGTCGATTCTGAGAGCCCGGGAAGTAGCTGGTGTCGGTGAACTGATGGTGGAGGTGGAAAAGTATTCGCTCGAACCTATCGAGAGTGTAAGGGTGAGTTTGGAGTATTTGAACAAGATTCTGGGCCAATAGGATAAAAAAATAAGCTGTCTCATGAAAAGACAGCTTATTTTTTGTATTGTTTATTGCATCATTTTTTCTTCTTGTTGTACCGCTCGTTGAGCAGCTCGATTACTTCCTGGGTGATGTCGTAACCATCGTTGGCCAGTAAAATGTTGTCGCTCGCCGTATTGCTGATAATCATCTCATACTTTTTATCTTTGTTGTATTCTTTCAGGAAAGCATTAATGGTATCGCGCAGTTCTTCGCTTACCTTCTGCTGAACTTCCATCAGTTCCTGCGATAGTTTCGCATTCAGTTGTTGCAAATCCTGTTCTTTGCGCATGAGCCGGTTTTGTTCCTGCTCGGCACGTTCGCGGCTCAGGAATGCATTGTTTTCGAGCTTACGCTGAAACTCCGCCATTTCGCCCTGGAGCTGACGGGCCTGAACGTTCAGATCGAGACGCGAGTCCTCCTGTTTTTTCAACAAGGTTTCATTCGATTCTTTAGCAAACTGGTAGTTGAGTAATAAAGAGTCGACATTCACATAAGCAATCGGTAACTTAACCGTTAATGTCGAATCGCTGCCGAAATGAACTCCCGGAGCTCTACCACTGTTTTTGCCGCCCAGTACCATCACGAACAGCACAATTACTGCTACTCCCAGTACTGCATTAATTATAAGGGAAATGTTTTTCATAAAAAAATGGGATGTTTTTAAACTGTTTTAATCATATCGTTCATCATTTCGGATGCCTTCTCGTTCAGTGATGCTCTGTTTTTCTGAGCGTCTCTGTCCTGCGAGGTTGCGCAGGCAATACCCCGGTCCTTTAGCGCTTTATTGCCTCCGATGTGAATATTCGGAAATTCTCCGTTTTTGATAAAGAAAACACGAATACCAAAAAGCAGTATCCCGATCATGAGTAAAACTGCCGAAACTATAAATGCCTGAATCATATTTGACTTTTTAAACCGTGCAAAGATAGTTTATTTCATACATTATGATTAAAACTAAATCTGAATTTTATATTATTGAATCTTTAGAAACACTTTTTAACGACTACAGGCTCCAGTCCATCGTCGGAGGACAGCTGCACACCAGGTTACGATCGCCGAATGCATTATCGACGCGTGCCACATTGACCCAAAACTTGTTGCTTCGTACCCATGCGGTCGGGTATACTGCTTTCGAACGCGGATAGGCATGGTTCCACTCGTCGGCTACGGCTGTATACTCCGGATGAGGTGCATTCACCAGCACATTATCGTCTTTTGAATACCTGCCATCGGCTACCTCGCCTATTTCTTCAAAAATCTGGAGCATGGCTTCGGCAAAACGATCGAGTTCGGCTTTTGATTCGCTTTCGGTCGGTTCAACCATAAGGGTTCCATGCACCGGGAACGACAGCGTAGGGGCATGGAACCCATAGTCGATCAGTCGTTTAGCGATATCGGTTTCCGAAATACCCGAATCCGCCTTGAAGTTTCGGCAATCCAGAATCAGTTCGTGTCCCACACGGCCTTGATCGCCTTTGTAAAGCACCCCGTAGCTCGCGTCGAGCAGGGAGGCCAGGTAGTTGGCGCCCAGTATCGCATTCTGGGTCGATGCGGTAAGTCCCTCTTCGCCCAGCATGCGGATGTATCCGTAGGTAATAGGTAATACTCCGGCACTACCGTAGGGAGCTGCCGAAACCGTGTTCAGTCCGTTGGTTGTGCTGGGCAGAAAATCAGCCAGGTGAGCGCCCACGCAGATAGGACCGACTCCGGGGCCCCCGCCTCCGTGCGGAATCGCAAAGGTTTTATGCAGGTTGAGGTGGCAAACGTCGGCGCCGATCGTTCCGGGATTGGTAAGTCCCACCTGGGCGTTCATATTGGCCCCGTCCATATAAATTTGTCCGCCGTTTTCGTGAATCACCTCGCACATCCATCGGATAGACGGTTCAAAAATGCCATGGGTCGAAGGGTAGGTGATCATACAGCCAAACAAAGTATCCTTGTGAAGCTCTGCCTTCTCTTTCCAGTCGGCAAGATCCACATTCCCGTTTTCGTCGCACCTGATCACCACGATGTCCAGGCCTGCCTGATGAGCGCTGGCCGGATTCGTACCATGTGCCGATGCCGGAATCAATACGGTTTTACGTCCGTCCTGCCCCTGCGCCAGGAAATACTCGCGAATCACTATCAATCCGGCAAACTCGCCCGATGCTCCCGAATTGGGTTGCAGACTGCAAGCCGCCAAACCGGTAATCTCCGACAGGTAGTTTTCCAGGTTGGCAATCATCTCGTTGTACCCTTCGGTTTGTTCGCGTGGCGCCAGCGGGTGAATGCTGTTGAACTCGGGGCGACTTAGCATCAGCATTTCCGTAGCAGCATTCAGTTTCATGGTGCACGAACCCAACGAAATCATCGAGTGCGTGAGTGAAATGTCTTTACGTTCCAGGCGTTTGATATAACGCATCATCTCGGTCTCGCTGTGGTAACTGTTGAAAACTTCCTGGGTCAGAAAACCGGAAGTCCGTTCCAGCGATTCGTCGAATGCCGGCGAGAAAATAATCTCGTCATCGGTAACCTCCACTGCCTGATTTCCGGCGGCTCCGGCAAATACCTCGATAAGCCGGTTCAGCAGCTCGATGTCGATACTCTCGTCGATACTCAGTCCGACGGTGCCATCCTCAAAATAGCGGAAGTTGAACTTATGTTCGAGTGCGGTGGCGCGGAAATCCTCCGGCTTCATATCTTCCGGAAGACTGATTTTCAGCGTATCGAAGAAGTTGGTATTCAATTGGGTATATCCATACACCGGCAGCATCTCGCTCAGATAAGCAGCATAACTGTGAATACGCAGGGCGATGTTTTTTATTCCTTCCGGACCGTGATACACGGTATACATCCCCGCCATGGTAGCCAGTAAGGCCTGAGCCGTACAAATATTGGAGGTCGCCTTTTCGCGTTTGATATGCTGTTCGCGGGTTTGCAGGGCCATTCGCAGCGCCGTGCGGCCGTTGGCGTCCTTACTGATACCGATGATACGTCCGGGCATCTCGCGTTTGTAAGCTTCTTTACAGGCAAAATAAGCGGCCGATGGTCCGCCGAAGTTGATAGGGATGCCCCAGCGCTGGGTGGAACCCAACACGATATCGACGCCCCATTCACCGGGAGGAGTGAGTAGAGCCAGGCTCAGTATGTCGGCAGCGACGGCTACTTTTATTCCTTTCTCCGATGCCGTTGCTACAAAGTCGCGGTAGTCGCAGATTTCGCCGTTGGCATTGGGAAACTGCACCAGTGCGCCGAAAAACGAATCGCCGAATGCGAACGATTCGTAGCTGCCGGTTACCATCTCGATGCCCTGCGCTTTCGTGCGTGTACGCAGCACCGCCAGGGTCTGCGGGAAAGTAGCTTCGTCGACAAAAAGTTTATTTACCCCTGCTTTCACCTGCTCGCGGCTCCGGAGGTTGAACATCATGGTAGCAGCCTCGGCGGCGGCAGTTGCTTCGTCGAGCAACGAGGCGTTGGCAATGGGCAGGCCGGTAAACCCGGCCACCGCGGTTTGAAAATTCAGCAAAGCTTCGAGACGTCCCTGCGAAATTTCAGCCTGATAAGGAGTGTAGGATGTATACCAGGAAGCATTCTCGAATATATTGCGTAAAATAACGGAAGGAGTGAGGGTGTTGTACCAACCCGTGCCGATGAGCGAATGAAAAAGTTGATTGCGTGAACCGAGTTCCGAAATATGCCGCAAAAATTGCGCTTCGGTCATGGCTTCGGGTAAATCGAGGGCCTCGCTGAGACGGATATCGGCTGGGATAGTTTGTGAAATAAGTTGGTCTAATGTGTTGACTCCTATGGCATTAAGCATTGACAACCGGTCCTCTTCGGAAATCCCGATATGTCGGTTTTGAAACAGGTCTCTCATTATTTAATAATTATAGAATTTTAATACGCAAAAGTAGTCATTTTTTTGTTCTTCTCCTTAATTCGTGGGAAAAAGATATAAACAGACTGTATTTTCAGTTTTCGTTGGAATCAGGCTTCAGAAATTAATGTATCTTTGTGAAAATTTAGTACGCAAATGACGTTTTCAGAATTTAATTTATCAACACCCTTGCTTAACGCCCTCGCCGATTTGGGGATGACCGAGCCTACCACTATTCAGGAAAAAGCGTATCCGGTGATTCTTTCGGGACGCGATATGGTGGGTATTGCACAAACAGGTACCGGCAAAACGATGGCTTTTTTGCTCCCGGCACTTCGTCAGTGGAAATTTTCGAAAGATAAAAATCCGGTCGTAGTCGTGGTGGTTCCGACGCGCGAACTGGCTCAGCAGGTAGCCGATGATATAGCCAAGCTCACGCCCTATATGCCGGTGCGTTCCGCCGCCGTTTACGGGGGGGTGAACATGGTTCAGCAAACCCCGCTGTTGCTGGAAGGGCTCGATTTTATCGTAGGCACACCTGGCCGGTTGCTCGATTTTTTGCTCAATGGCACGTTGAAATTCAGGAATGTAAAGAAGTTTATAATCGACGAGGTGGATGAGATGCTCAACCTGGGTTTTCGTCCGCAACTGGTTCGGTTAATGGAATTTCTTCCTGCCAGGCGCCAGAACCTGATGTTCTCGGCAACCATGACCGCAGAGATCCGGAATTTTATTGCCGATTACTTTATCGATCCGCAGGAAGTGGAGGCTGCCCGTTCGGGGGCGCCGCTCGAAAATATCAAGCAAGCCGCTATAAAAGTTCCTAATTTTTCAACAAAAATCAATCTGCTTTCGTTTTTTGTACGTACGCATCCCGAATTTGCCAAGGTATTGTTGTTCGTATCAACGCGCCAGATGGCCGACGATGTATTCGACGCGCTTCCTGAAGAGCTGGCCCGGCTTACGGGTGTGATTCACGCCAATAAATCGCAAAATTTCCGGTTTGCCCAGCTCAGGCGCTTTAACGAAGGCGATTGCCGGATCCTGATAGCTACCGACCTGGTTGCCCGGGGACTCGATTTCGACGATGTTACCCATGTGGTGAATTTCGATTTGCCCCAGGATCCGGAGAGTTATATGCATCGTATTGGCCGTACCGGACGAATTGCCAAAAAAGGAGTGGCGATAAGCTTTATCACCCCCCACGATACCGAAGCCCGCCGCGCCGTAGAGGAACTGATGGGGCGGAAAATCGCTTTAATGGCAATGCCCGACGAAGTGGAAATCTCGGATGAATCCACTTCCTACGATCAGGAGGAGGTGAAAATGAAAAATGTGCTGGTGGCGCTTCCCAAGCGGCCTGAAGGGGGAGGAGCCTTCCACGAAAAAGCGGCAAAAAATAAAAAAGTGAACAATAAGGTCCGTTATAAAGACAAGATGATGGCCAAGTACGGGAAGCCTAAGACACGGGGAATGAAAAAATAAGATTCAAGCTATCAAAAGGTTGAATGAGGTGTTTAACGTTTTAAAAAGTATACCATGAAAATTCAGTTTTTAGGAGCAGCACGGGAAGTGACAGGGAGTAAGGTGTTGATTACTACCGATGATAATAAAAAGATTATACTGGATTGCGGAATGTATCAGGGGAAAGGCCTGGAAACCGACTCGATGAACCGCGACCTGGGAGTTGATCCGGAGGAAATTAACTACCTTATCTTATCGCATGCCCATATCGACCATACGGGATTGATTCCGTATTTGTACAAAATGGGGTTTCGCGGATCGGTAATATGTACCAATGCTACCCGCGATCTGTGCTCCATTATGTTGCCCGATAGCGGGCATATCCAGGAATTGGATATCAAATGGTTCAATAAAAAGCGGGCGCGTCAGGGCCAGCCGCCGGTGGCGCCGCTGTATACCGTCGATCATGCCGAAGAAAGCCTGAATATGTTCATCAGTGTGGCCTACAACCGCCGGTTTTACATCAACGACGCTATTAATGTAAAGTTCACCAACACAGGACATATGCTGGGTAGTGCGGTTATCAATCTGGAAATCAAAGAAAACGGACAGAAAAAACGGCTTGCATACACCGGCGATATCGGCCGGCCGTACAACCGCCTGCTTCAGTCGCCAAAGCCTTTTCCGCAATGCGATTATCTGATTACCGAATCGACTTACGGTAACCGGATTCACGAACCGCAAAACCAGATTGAGGAGGAACTTTTACAGGTGGTGCTGCATACCTGTGTCGAAAAAAAAGGAAAGCTGATTATCCCGTCGTTTTCGGTAGGACGTACCCAGGAAATTGTATTCCTGCTGAATAATTTTTATAACGAAGGGAAATTACCGCGCATTAAAGTGTATGTCGACAGCCCGCTTTCGGTGAATGCCACCGAAGTATTCCGGATGAATACCGACACGATGAATGCCGAAGTAAAGGATGTGATGAAATACGACGACGATCCGTTTGGTTTTAATACCTTGAAATATATTAAAAAGGTCGACGAATCGAAAGCGCTCAACGATTCAGAGGAGCCGTGCATCATCATTTCGGCGTCGGGAATGGCCGAAGCCGGACGTATCAAACACCATATTGCCAACAATATACATAAACCGTCCACCACCATCCTTATCATCGGGTATTGCTCGCCCACTTCGCTTGGTGCCCGGCTGCAGGCGCCCGGATTGCGCGAAATCTCCATTTTCGGCGAAGTCCATGCGGTGAATGCCGAAGTCAAACGCATTGAAGCCTTCTCGGGTCATGCCGATTACAAGGAAATGATGGAGTTTCTGAGCTGTCAGGATAAAGAATTGGTTCGCAATCTGTTTTTGGTACATGGCGAATACGACGCACAGCAATTCTATCGTGACCGGTTGCTGGAGGCAGGCTATCGCAATATTGAAATTCCGGAGCGGGGAGCAATGTTTGAACTGTAGAAGCCCTTCCTGGTTTTTCAGTCCTCCTGGTGTGAATCCGAGTTACTGTTTTGTATAGGTCGTGAAAAACTCCTTCACGTAATGCGGTTCGAAATAGGCGACATCTTCCACCTGGCCGGCTTTGAGTTTGCCGATGGCCAGCGGAATCATGTGAATAGCATCGGGAGCTTCGGCGCTCAGAAAGCGGGCGTTGGGGTGAGCGACGAGTTCGCTGAATTTAGTCGATCCGTCGCCGCAAAAATAAACCAGGCCCTTGGAAAGTTCGGTGGCAAACGAATCGGCCATTAAGACCTCGGCTTGCGGAGCCCGGAGTTCATTCAGCGAGCTATCGAAAATGGCGTTATACACTTCCATGCGCCGCGCATCGATCATTGGAACAAGCAGTGCACCGGTTTCTGTATCGACAACGTTTTGCAGCGCGATAACAGCCAGCGTGCTGATGCTGATCAGCGGTATGTCGAGCGCGTAACAGATTCCTTTGGCCGTTGAAACGCCAATGCGCAGGCCGGTATACGAACCGGGACCACTGCTCACAGCCACAGCGTCGGGTTTTCGGCCCGTTTTCCGCAACAGCTCCATTCCTTCCTCGATAAACAAACTCAGCAGCGCAGCATGGTTGCGGCCATTCCTGTCGGAGGTGTGGAAAATGCAGTTTTCCATCTCGCTGATTGCCACAGAACAAGTGCTGGCCGAAGTTTCAATATGCAGAATTACCATTCGCAATTAATTTTTTTTATACATAAAAGAACCGCAAAAGTACAATAATTTGGTTTATTAGTCCTACCTTTGCGAATATTTAAATAGTTAAAATTAAGGTATGGATCGTTTGCGTTTTCAGAGTTTTGCCAGTGGAAGCAGCGGCAATTGTTATTTTATCGGCAATGCTTCCCGGGGAATTTTGATCGATGCAGGCATCGGCGTTCGTACCATTCGTCGTAACCTGAGAGCGCTCGGGCTCGACTTTCATCATATCTGGGGTGTGTTTGTGACGCACGATCATGCCGATCATATTCGAGCCATCGGTTCGCTGGGCGAAATACACCATGTTCCGGTCTATACCACCCGCAGGGTACACGAAGGCATCGACCGCAGCTATTGCGTAACCGAGAAGTTAAGTACCAGCAGGCGTTACATCGAGAAATTTGAAACCGTTGAAGTAGGAGGATTTGTTATCCGTTCGTTCCCGGTGACGCACGATGCTACCGATAGTGTGGGGTATACTGTTGAATATCAGGGTAAACGATTTACATTTGCTACCGATTTAGGACATGTATGCGCGTCGGCTGCCGAAGAACTCCGGCAGGCCAATTACATGGTGTTCGAAGCCAACTACGATATGCAAATGCTGCAAAGCGGACGTTATCCTGCCGATCTGAAACGCAGAGTGAAATCGGATAGCGGTCATTTAAGCAACGATCAGGCGGGCGAGTTTTTGGCCGAGAATTATGCCAATCATCTCGAATATGTATTTTTGTGCCATCTCAGTAAAGAAAATAATCGTCCGGAAGTAGCTTATACGACTGTAAAAAGCTATCTGGAAAAGAAAAATATAAAGGTAGGCAGCGATCTGAAATTATACACGCTCGATCGTTTTAGCCCCACAGAGTTATTTATTTTTGATTAATCCATTAACTTTCAGTGTCATGTCGAAAAACCTGGTAATTATTCCGACTTACAATGAAAAAGAGAACATTGAGAACATTATCCGGGCGGTTTTCCGTCAGGATATTCCGTTTGAAATTCTGATCATTGAAGATGGCTCTCCCGATGGTACAGCCGCCATAGTACGTTCGTTGCAAGCGGAGTTTAAAGGCTTGCACATGATCGAACGACAGGGAAAACTCGGCCTGGGAACGGCTTATATTACAGGTTTTAAATGGGGCCTGGCCAACGGATACGACTATATTTTCGAAATGGATGCCGATTTTTCGCACAATCCGGCCGACCTGATCCGATTGCATAAAGCCTGCTCGGAAGAAGGGGCCGATGTGGCTATCGGATCCCGTTATATTACGGGGGTTAACGTGGTGAACTGGCCGATTGGCCGGGTGCTGATGTCGTACTTCGCCTCGAAATATGTGCGTTTTATCCTCGGATTGAATATTGCCGACACCACTGCAGGCTTTAAATGCTACCGTCGTCAGGTGCTGGAAACCATGGAACTGGATAAAATCCGGTTCAAAGGCTATGCCTTCCAGATTGAAATGAAATTTACCGCCCGCCAGTGTGGTTTCGTGCTGAAAGAGGTGCCGATTATCTTTATCAATCGCGAGTTGGGTACTTCCAAGATGAGTGGCGGCATTTTTGGAGAGGCTTTTTTCGGCGTTATTCAATTGAAACTGCAAAGCTGGTTCCGCACTTACCCTAAAAAATCGTAATTGCATGTTGCTGATTAAGAATGCCACGCTTATAAACGAAAATCGCACTTACCGTGCATCGGTGCTGGTAGGCGGCGACCGTATCATGGATATATACGAGGGGGAAAACCTTCCGGAGGCCAATGAAGTAATCGATGCAAGCGGATTATGGTTGCTCCCGGGCGTCATCGACGATCAGGTGCATTTCCGCGAACCGGGCCTTACGCACAAAGCCGATATCCACTCCGAATCGCGGGCTGCTGCGGCCGGCGGTGTGACTTCATTCATGGAAATGCCCAACACGATGCCGCTTACGGTAACCCTGGAGGCTTTGGAAGACAAATACCGCCTGGGCGAAGAAAAATCGGTGGTCAATTACTCGTTCTATATGGGTGCTACCAATTCCAACCTCGACGAACTGAAAAAAGTGGATCCCGCCGGGGTATGTGGGGTGAAGGTGTTTATGGGTTCGTCGACCGGAAATATGCTGGTAGATGATGTGGAAACCCTGAGCCGGATATTTGCCGAAATCCCGATGCTGATCGCAACCCATTGCGAAGACGAAGCTACCATTCTGAAAAATAAAGAATATTACAAAACGCTGCACGGCGACAATCTTCCTGTCGGATTTCATCCCTTGATCCGCGACGCTGAAGCCTGTTACCGTTCATCGTCGTTTGCAGTAGAGCTGGCGAGGAAATACAATGCCCGTTTGCATGTGCTGCACTTGTCCACGGCCCGTGAAATGGCATTGTTCGACAACACGGTTCCGCTGCGCGAAAAGCGGATTACCGGCGAAGTGTGTGTGCACCACCTGTGGTTTTCCGATCAGGATTATGCTACCTTCGGAAACCGTATCAAGTGGAATCCGGCTATCAAATCGTCGGCCGATCGTGCGGCCCTGATACAGGCGGTAAACGACGACCGGCTCGATGTAATCGCCACCGATCATGCTCCCCATCTGCTCCGCGAAAAAGAAGGAAATTGCCTGAAGGCTGCATCGGGAGGCCCGTTGGTGCAATATTCACTGGTTGCCATGCTCCGGTTGGCCCAGCAAGGCCTGTTCACCCCCGAAACGGTAGTGCGCAAAATGTGCCATGCTCCGGCCGATTTATACCGGATACGCCACCGCGGCTATATCCGCAAAGGCTATTATGCCGATCTGGTGCTGGTGAATCCCTCCGCCGAATGGCAAATCGATCCCGCGACCATCGAGTCGCGCTGCGGATGGTCGCCTTTCGAAGGTGCGACCTTCCACCACCGGGTCGAAAAAACCTGGGTAAACGGCCGGCTGGTATATGCCGACGGCACGGTGAATGATTCGGTGCGCGGACAACGATTACTCTTTGACTCATTTTAAATTCCGATGAAAGTACGCTATTTGTTCTTTTGGATGGCCCTGGTCCCGCTCGCCTTTACAGCCTGCCGGCCTAAAGCCGAACCGGCCGGATACTCACGAAACACCGGCAAAATTTACGGTACATTCTATAATATCGTGTACCAACATCCCGAAGGTAAAGATCTGCAGGCCGAAATCGATGCCCGGTTCGCCGAATTCGACCTTTCCATGTCGACGTTCAATCCCCGGTCGGTGATTTCGCGTATCAATACCAACGATGAGTCGGTGCGCACCGACGCCTATTTCGAGGCGATGTACCGGCAGGCCGTAGAAGTATCGGAAGCAACCAACGGAGCCTTCGATATTACCGTAGCCCCTCTCGTTAATGCCTGGGGATTTGGATTTGGAAAACAGGACCGGGACTCGGCCCCCGATGTCGGAGCGCTGCTGCAACTCACCGGTTATAAAAAAATAGAACTGACCGGCGACCGGCTCGTGAAAAGCAATCCGGCTATCATGCTCGACGCCAGTGCTATAGCCAAAGGACAGGCTTCCGACGTGATCGGACACTTGCTCGAAGCGCACGGGTGCCGGAACTATATGGTCGAAATAGGGGGAGAAGTGGCTTGTAAAGGTAAAAACCCGAAAGGCGAACACTGGCGCATCGGCATCGATAAACCCGTCGACGATCCGGCCAACGAAAGCCCCGAACTGCAAACCATAGTCGAAATAAGTGGAGTAGGACTGGCCACTTCCGGCAATTACCGCCAGTTTTATTACAGAGACGGTAAAAAATATGCCCATACGATCGATCCGCGTACCGGCTATCCGGTCGATCACCGCTTGCTGAGTGCCACCGTGGTGGCCGAAAGTTGCATGAAAGCCGATGCCTACGCCACTGCTTTTATGGTATTGGGCACCGATAGCGCCCTGGCTATTTGCCGTAAATTTCCCGATATGGATTGTTATTTAATCTATACCGACGACGCCGGAAAGCTTCAGGTTGCATACACCGATGGCTTTCAGAAATATATAGCTGATTAACAAAACAAAATAAATTTTCTGAATCCAGATAAATTCACTATTTTTGCACCCGTTTTATGAGAAAATACATCCTGATTATCCTGATGGCCGTCGTGCTGATAGCGTGCGGCGAATATCAGAAATTGCTGAAGAGCACCGATCCGGAGCTCAAATATACCAAGGCGGTGGAATATTTCGAAAAGAAAGATTTCATGCGCGCTGCAACCTTGTTCGACGAGGTGTCGCGTTATTATCGCGGTACCGAACGTTCGGAGGAGGTGCTTAATTACCTGGCAGGTTCGTACATGGGGCAGAAGGATTATTACTCGGCCGTGGAATATTACAAAACCTATGTTAAAACCTATCCGAAAGGAAAGTACATAACCGATGCCCGTTTTATGATCGGCTATTGTGCCTATCTCGATTCGCCGGATGCCCGTCTGGACCAGCAATCGACCAACGAAGCGCTGGTCGCTTTCCAGGAGTTTCTCGACCTTCATCCCGATAACGACCGGGTGCCGGAGGCTAACAAACTCATGGACGACCTCCGCGATAAACTGGCTTACAAGGAATTGCTCAATTCGCGTTTGTACTATAATTTGGGCAACTACCTGGGTAATAATTATTTGTCGGCGGTTATCACGGCTCAAAACGCCCTGAAGGATTTTCCGAACAACAAATACCGCGAAGAATTGTTATTTATTGTGCTTCAATCGAAATACGAGCAGGCTGTGCAGAGTGTGATCGAAAAACGCATGGAGCGCTACCGCGATACCGTTGACGAGTATTACAATTTCATCAACGAGCATCCCGAAGGTAAATTCAGAAAGCAGGCCGACCGGATTTTTGCCGAAGCCAATAAAGTAGTAAAAGAATAAACATCAATAAAGATATGGATTACAAAAAAGTAAATGCACCAACCAGTACGATCTCGCGCGATATGAACCAGCTTAGCGAGGACGTGGGTAATGTATATGAAACTGTGAAGATCATTGCCAAGCGTGCGAACCAAATCAGCGTGGAGTTGAAACAGGAAATCGAAAAGAAGCTGCAGGATTTTACGAATACTTCGGAAAATATCGAAGAGGTATTCGAAAACCGGGAACAAATCGAAATTTCGCGTTTTTACGAAAAACTTCCCAAACCGGTTTTGCTGGCCACACAGGAATTCATTGAAGACAAAGTGTACTACCGTAATCCGCTGAAAGAGAAAAATCTTTAAGCAGGATCGGGTCATTGATTACAAAAGGTCACAGAGATAGTTTCTTTGTGACTTTTTATTTGGGGGATATTAATTTCAAAATGTTTTTGTATTTTTGTACGTTTACGGGTAAAACATCCGTTTATAGGTGTATTAATGCTTAATTTCTTTCGTAAAACGAATGCTATGTTGACAGGAAAAAAAATAGTGCTGGGGATTACCGGCGGTATAGCGGCCTATAAAGCTGCGTTGATTGTTCGATTGTTGGTGCAGAAAGGTGCTGAGGTGCAAGTGATTATGACACCTATGGCCAAGGAGTTTATTACGCCGCTCACTTTGTCTACACTTTCGCGGAATCCGGTGCTCACCGATTTTTTCGATACGGCAACAGGGAACTGGAACAGTCATGTCGACCTGGGTACCTGGGCCGATGCCATGCTTATTGCGCCGGTAACAGCCAATACATTGGCGAAAATGGTCAATGGTCAGGCCGACAACCTGTTGATTACCACCTACCTGTCGGCGCGCTGTCCGGTGTTTTTAGCTCCGGCCATGGACCTCGACATGTTTGCCCACCCCACCACCCGCGAGAATCTGTCGCGGTTGAAGTCCTATGGTAATATTATCATTGAACCGGCGGTGGGAGAGTTGGCCAGCGGCCTGGAAGGCAAGGGACGCATGGAAGATCCGGAAAGCATCGTACGGGTGCTGTTCGATTATTTTGAACCCAAGGATATGGTGGGCAAGAAGATTCTGATTACTGCGGGGCCTACCTACGAAAAAATCGACCCGGTACGGTTTATCGGTAATTATTCGTCGGGTAAAATGGGATTCGCAGTGGCTGAAACCTGCGCCCGGAGGGGAGCAATCGTAACCCTGGTTGCCGGTCCGGTGAGCTTGAAGCTGCAGGATAAATCGATCGAACGTATTAATGTGGAGACGGCCGAGGAGATGGCCAAGGCGGTGATAAGCCGGTGGGAGGAAATGGACGGGGCTATTCTGGCTGCTGCCGTGGCCGATTTTACGCCGGTAGAACGCCGCGACTACAAGATTAAACGGAAAGGCGACGAGTTGAATGTCGCATTTAAACCGACCATCGATATTGCGGCTACTCTTGGCGAGATGAAACGTCACGAGCAGTTTCTGGTTGGTTTTGCACTCGAAAATGAGAATGAAGAAGCCAATGCGCTTGCCAAGATGGAACGGAAGAATTTTGACTTCATAGTCCTCAATTCGTTGCAGGATCCGAATTCGGGCTTCGGCTTCGATACCAATAAAGTGACCATTCTGCACCGTTCAGGGCTGAAAAAACAGTTCGAACTGAAGAGCAAACTCGACGTGGCCGACGATATTGTAAAAGAAATGAATACCCTGATTTTTTAAGAATGATGGTGCGGATCGTCTTTTTTGTAAGTGGTTTGCTGATGGCCTTCTCGGTCGGCGCTCAGGAGCTGAATTGTAACCTGGTAATTAATTCGGACCAGATTCAGGGATCGAATAAGTCGGTTTTCAATACACTGCAAAAGTCGGCTTCCGATTTTATCAACAACCGTCGCTGGACCGAATTGTCGTACGAGCAGGACGAGCGTATTGAATGTACCATGACCATGATCGTAAAGAAAGTGGAAAATGATCAGTTTACAGCCGAACTTCAGGTACAATCGCGCCGGCCGGTTTACAATACCTCGTACAATACCACTCTTATTAATTTCCGCGACAACGATATTGTTTTTACCTATAAAGAGTTTGACGTACTCGAATTCAACGATAATCAGGTAACTTCGAATCTGACGGCTATACTCACCTATTATGTGTACCTGATATTGGGGTACGATATGGACAGCTATTCCCGAATGGGAGGTACGCCGTTCTTTCAGGCTGCCGAACAACTGGTGGTATCGGCCCAGACACTCGATATGCCCGGATGGCGGGCTTTTGAGAGTACCCGCAACCGTTATGCCCTGATTAATAATCTGAACGACGAAGCTTTTCGTAAGTTCAGGAATTATCTGTACGAGTATCATCGCCTCGGGCTCGACGAAATGACAGCCAATGTGGTAAATGCCCGGGCAAAAATAAGTGCGGGCTTACCTATATTGCGCGAAGCCAACCGGGCCCGGCCTTCGGCAATAGCAATCGCTACGTTTCTGGATGCCAAAACCGATGAGATTATCAATATTTTTAAACGTGCTTCCGATCAGGAGAAAAAAAACGTAATTGAAATTTTAACCGATGTAAATCCGACCCAGTCGGAACGCTATGAAACCATTATGAAATAACTGTATGCTGAAATCATTATTTATCTCCAATTATGCCCTGATCACATCGCTGGATATCCGGCTCGGTCAGGGTTTTACGGTACTTACCGGTGAGACAGGTGCCGGTAAATCGATTATTTTGGGTGCATTGTCGCTGATTTTAGGTCAGCGGGCCGACAGCAAGGCCATAAAATCGAATGCCGATAAATGTGTGGTCGAGGCTTCGTTCGATATTTCGGGATACCGGCATCTGACTGTTTTTTTTGACGAAAATGAACTCGACAACGACGGCAAAAGTTGCATCATACGCAGGGAGTTGAGCGCTACGGGGAAATCGCGGGCGTTTATCAACGATACGCCGGTTTCGCTGGTTCAATTGCGCGAGCTCAGCAATCGCTTGCTCGATATTCATTCGCAACACGAAAATCTGTTGCTGTCGAATGCTGCCTATCAGTTGGAAGTGCTGGATACGGTGGTTCACAACCAATCGTTGCTGCAGGAGTACCGCCGGGAGTATACCACCTGGCGGACGCTTACCCGTAGGCTCGAACTGTTGCGCGACGAGGCCGCTCATGCGTCGGCCGAATACGATTTCCTGCAATTTCAGTATAGGCAACTGCAGGAGGCCCGATTGCTGGAAGGCGAGCAGGAGGAGTTGGAAGCCGAAGCCGATAAGCTTCAGCATGCGGGCGATATACGTACGACCTTGCATCAGCTGGTTGAATTGCTGGATGGCGATAGCTCGGTATTGCAGCAACTAAAAGAAGCACAGGCTTTGCTGGGCAGGGTTTCGGTATATCTTCCCGAAGGAAAGCTGCAGGCCGAGCGCATGCAGAGCGCCTATATAGAGCTGAAGGAGTTGAAAGTGGAGTGGGATAGCCTGCAACAGGATTACGAGCTGGATCCGCAACGGCTCGAATGGGTCCAGAACCGCCTGAGCGATCTGTACACCCTCCAGCATAAGTTTAAAGTGGCTACTGTCGGCGAATTAATCGTAAAGCGTGAGGAATTTGCCGGCCAGTTGCACACCATCGAATCGTTTGATGAGCGTATTGCAGAGGCCGTGAAGGAGCTCGACGAATGCCGTACCCGGCTGGAGACAAAGGCAAAAGAACTTACCGCAAGCCGGCAGGCAGGTAGGGGGCAAATTGAGAAAACCATGGTGGAGCAGTTGTTGCAACTGGGAATGCCCAACATACGCTTTAAAACCGACATTCAACCTACCTCCGATTTTACTCCTTATGGATGCGATGCCGTACGGTTTTTGTTCTCGGCCAATAAGAACCGTGAACTGCAACCGGTACAGGAAATTGCTTCAGGCGGAGAGATAGCCCGTCTGATGCTTTCTATTAAGGCGATGATTGCCGAAAAATCGGATTTGCCTACCATTATTTTCGATGAAATCGACACCGGTATCTCTGGTGAGATTGCACATCGGATGGGAAGTATCATGCAACAGATGAGCCGATCGATGCAGGTGATTACCATAACGCATCTGCCTCAGATCGCAGCGAAAGGGCAGGCCCATTTCAAGGTGTATAAAGACGATTCGGGAAAGCAGACCGAGACATTTATACGTGAACTCAAGTCCGACGAACGGCTGCTCGAAATAGCCTCGATGATTAGCGGTGATTCGGCCAGTGAAGCTGCTCTGCAAAATGCCAGGGAGTTGATGGGGAACTAAAAACGGTATAAAAAACGTTTCCGCCTTGATAGGTTCCCTAAAAGTTGGATTTCCATTTTTCTAACTGGTGTCCATAGTAATCTTTTTTGTTTTGCATGTTCCGTGACAAGAGTCTGTCGATAACTTCAATTGTTTCCAACAAGACTCAAACTATCGTTTGGCAGGCTTTCATAGTTGCTTGATTTTGAATTAAATTTCTAGGGCACATCTTTAAAAGATAGCAAAAGAGGGTGTCCAATTGTGTTTGGACACCCTCTTTTTCATGTGTGCGCCCTGCATGGGCAGTGCGCACCTGCTGCAAAGCAAGTGAAAAATTGCAAAAATACAAATATTTTTGGTTAAACAATGCTTTAAGCAGGTGTATTTTTTCCAGAGGGTGAAAGTCCCTTATACGTGGGTTGGTAGCCCTAAGTATTAGCAAGTCGCAAGCTGGTTGTTGGTGACGACAGCAGTGAAGGAAGCGAGACTGCAAAATCCGGTACTGACGAACAGAAACGGTATATGAGGCATATTTGTTTTGGGTAAGCAACCACACCCTTGTAACGCCCAAAATGGTAATTTGTGGACAGATATGTAGATACCGCAGTGATTGGAAGAAGGAAAAAGCTCTTACCAGGGGAGGTCTCGGGAAGCGAAAGCATGTACCGAGAAGTCAGCCGAGGTCATAGTAGTTACAAGAAAACGAGCCGGTAAGTGCCCGACAGCCAGACAACCGTAGGTCTCACAGCGTAATGAAGGACTGAACGTTAAGAAGTTTTTATTGCGACACGGATTTTCAGCAATGAAATAGCCTGTAGCAAGCGAAACAGCGCAGTACAAATGATGTAAACAAAACAAAATGGAGTTAATTGAACAGGTGATTAACCGTCAAAACATGATGCGTGCATTGAATCAGGTAAAACAAAACAAAGGTTCTGCCGGAGTTGACCGTATGCCCGTGAGCGAACTATACGACTATCTGTCAAATAACAGAGAAAGTATAGAACAATCATTGTTAAACGGCACTTACCTGCCACAGCCCATTTTGGGGGTAGAAATACCCAAAAGCAACGGAAAGGTTCGCCTGCTGGGTGTTCCTACCGTGGTTGACCGGATGCTTCAACAAGCTGTAGGGCAGGTTTTAGCAAACCGGTTTGAAATGGATTTTGAAGATTTCAGTTATGGATTCCGCCCCAACAAAAACGCCCAACAAGCGGTTTTAAAAGCATTGGAATACATCAATAGTGGTTATCAAGACATTGTTGACATAGACCTGAAAAGCTTCTTCGATGAAGTTGACCATTGCATTCTTCTGCAATTGATTTACCGCAGGGTAAAATGTCCGCTTACCTTACGCCTTATCCGCAAATGGCTACGTGCTCCGATTTTAATCAACGGAAACTTATTCAAACGCCGAAAGGGGGTACCACAGGGCAGCCCGCTAAGTCCGATTCTCTCCAACATCATGTTAGATGAACTGGACAAGGAATTGGATAGACGGGGTGTAAAGTATGTACGCTACGCCGACGATTTTAGCATTTACTGCAAAAGTCAATGGCAAGCCCGAAAGACTGGCAACGAGATTTTTCTCTTTCTAAAAGATAAACTTCACCTGCCCATCAACAGGGAGAAAAGCGGAATACGACGTCCGGTGAACTTCACCATGCTTGGTTTCGGATTTGTTTCGACCTTTAAGAAGGGAGAAAAAGGAAAATACCAATTGGTAGTTAGCGAAAAGGGATGGAAGAACCTGAAACAGAAAATCAAAACCATAACCCGAAAAACCACTCCATTCACTTTCGATGAGCGGATTTACAAACTGAAAGAAGTACAGCAGGGCTGGCTTCAATTCTACCGAATAGCAAGTATTCAGGAGAAGCTCAAAGATGTGGACGGATGGGTGCGTAACCGTCTGCGATGTTGTATCTGGAAACAATGGAAAAAACCCGAACGAAGGAGGAAAAATCTACTTCGATTAGGGGTCGACCTTGAACACGCATACAGCTATAGTCGTAGTCGAATGGGCACGTGGGCGGTTGCCTGTAGCCCGATTTTGCGAACCACCATCACAGTGGAACGACTACAAAAACGAGGTTACGAATCTTTATTTGTTTATTATCAGAAAGTTGCGCCATTTCTTAACGAACCGCTGTATACGAGAACCGTACGTACAGTGGTGTGAGGGGCTCTCCCTGTCGGTTATTTACCGGCAGGG
>MKVT01000013.1 GCA_001898935.1 Paludibacter sp. 47-17 | reverse complement strand
GAGTAAACACTAAATACCCGGAGGAATTCCGGGGGTCAGTATCACCGGAATTGGGGGTCAGTATGCTCCGGAATATCCATCAATCAGGAACCGCCCCTGCTTTACGACCTGACTACACTTCAAAAAGAAGCCAATAGCAAGCACGGATTTTCGGCGGATAAAACGCTGTCCATTGCTCAAAAACTCTACGAAGCAAAGTTGACAACTTATCCAAGAACGGGCAGCCGTTATATTTCCGCCGACGTTTTCGACGAAATTCCGCAGTTGATTGACATACTCAAAAAGCATCCTCGTTTTGGCGATTATGCCAAAACAATGGATAATGCCGTCCTGAATATCCGCTGTGTGGATGACAAAAAGGTAACCGACCACCACGCGCTGCTTATCACCGAAAACAATCCGAAAGAATTGTCGGGTGATGACAAAACCATTTACGAAATGGTGGCAGGACGGATGTTGGAAGCCTTTTCAAAGAAGTGTATCAAAGATGCAACAACCATCATACTGACCTGTGGCGATGCCATTTTTGAAACCAAAGGCTCTATTGTCAAGCAAGCGGGTTGGCGAAACGTATTCAATGAAACAGAGGAAAGCAATGAAGACGAAACTGGCAATTTGCCGAACGTTCAGGAAGGCGAACAATTACCCGTCGTCCATTCCGAAGTCATGGAAAAGCAAACCAAGCCCATGCCCTTGCATACGGAAGCCTCGCTGCTGTCAGCAATGGAATCGGCGGGCAAGGAAGTGGAAAATGAGGAAGAACGGGCAGCAATGAAGGAATCGGGTATTGGTACGCCCGCCACCCGTGCCGCCATCATCGAAACGCTGTTTTCACGCGATTATATTCGCAGGGAAAAGAAATCGTTGGTTCCAACCGAAAAGGGATTGTCAGTGTACGAAATCGTGAAAGACAAACGCATTGCGGATGTTTCGATGACAGGGAATTGGGAAAATGCACTCGCCAAAATTGAATCGGGTGAGATGGATACGAATACCTTCCGGCAAGCAACGGAAGTATACACCCGACAAATCACCACGGAACTGCTTGGCACAAGCGTTTCGATAGCAGATAGAACCGAATGCCCCTGCCCGAAATGCAAAACGGGGAAAGTGGTTTACTATCCCAAAGTTGCCAAATGCAGCGATGAAAATTGCGGGTTGATGGTCTTCCGCAACAAAAGCGAAAAGCAACTATCCGACAAACAAATTTCAGACTTGCTGACTACAGGCAAAACCGCCGTTATCAAAGGGTTCAAAAGCAAAGGCGGCAAATCGTTCGATGCCGCCCTGATGTTTGATTCGGAATATAAGGTCGTGTTCGATTTTCCCGAAAAGAAAGGGAAAAAATAAACAAACTCTGTATCTTTGCCACTTAGAATCTCGGTCGTAACGGTTTTGCTGTTTCAACTGCGGATTTTAGTGGTGGCCTCGCCGAAGGGATTCGGCGGGGCTTTTACTATGGAATTTACGGTCTCAATTCGTATTCCATAAGTCGCCTTTTACCCAAATGAGCTTACCTTTTTTTATAAAGAAATGACTACGACAGCCCTCTAATTTATCTATTGAAGGAGATATGGTAGCTTTTCCAAATTTGTCTTGTCTAACTGACCACGATGGATAGTTTATTTTATCTAATGACAGCATTATTATATCGCCGCAACCACAAGGGCATTTCAAATACGCCCATTTTGTGTATTTTTTTCTACCTACTACATAAACAATATTGTCTATCAAGATATCAGGATCAGGATTATCTGGAATTATCTCAACCTTATATTGAAATTTTTTACATGACCAGAGAATTTCTCTGACTTTTCTCATAATAAAATTTAGTTGTTCCATTAGTTTGACATATCTAAAAATGGTTGCATATCTCCTCGCCCCCAATAATTTGATTGTCCACAAATTCGACATTCATTATTGGATTTATTTGCAGGAAATATTTCAGAACCGTCACCACATTTATGAAAGAAAAATAACTTATGAGGAAAATCCAAATAATCTTGATTATACCCCTGTATCCTGTTGAGAAGTTCATTAACAGCCATAGATGCGACTTGTGTTGTAAAAGTAACTACTGCAGGAGAAGGATTTTTTTCACCAATAACATAGGCTTCTTCTTTCAATTTTGTGTATGATTCCGGGTTATTACGCCTTAAGTCGTCTGCGCGAGCTCGCTCTGTATTTATGTTTTCTTTGGTTAGAAGACAATCGCTATCTGGAAAAAGATATGAAATCCGACCTTGTAAATCCTGTATTCCACTATTATCTTCTTTTACCGTAATTATCAATCCCATATCAATAACAGGCGTAAGATAAAAATATGCAAATCGATTTAGCAATATTCGACCTGAATTATCATCGGTACAACCAAAAATCAAATCACTTGTTTTTAAATGGTTTATACATTCTTGGTCTGAAACCCAATCTTTGGCAACAGATACTTTTGTGCCAATGCCAATCTCATTGATATATTGCAGCAAAACATCTACTTTGTATTTGCCAACATCCGATATTTTGGCACCATGCAATCTGTTTAAATTGGATTGCTCAACAATATCCTTGTCAATAAGGCATAACTCGCCAACTCCTAAACGAGTTAATAGCAAAGCAGTTGCAGAGCCGGTAGCACCTGCGCCAACGACCGATATTTTTAACTTCGATAAGTCTTGAACCAAAGCTTTTCCAAATGCCAATTGCTGCCTATTAAATACTTCCGGAGTTTCATAATCAGTTTTCTTATCCGGATAGTTCAATACTATCCTTTTTCCGATAATTCTGACAAGAGATATGGGAGTATTCGATAAGTCTGTTTTCCAAACTCGCCCGATCAAATTTCCATCAGCTAACATAACAAGACTCGCATGAATAGCATTATAGCCATTACGATTGAATGTTAACTGGAAAAGTTCTTTCTCTCCCTTATCATCTATTTCAGAAAAACAATCAAATCCTTCAGGATGGTTATGTACAACCACAACTGAAAAGTTTTTGCTTTCTGCTTTCTTTAAAACTTCAATAAAATGCTGATTATCCCAAACTACTTGGGTTGGCTCTGAACTTATCAGTTTATCATCTGCTAAAGTAACAACTTCTCTTGACAACAATCGTTCTTCTACTCCATCTACCAAAGAACGACCACAAATAACAAAGGCCACATGCTCATTGGAATCACCACTTAATAAATGACCTTTCAATTCTACATAATGTTTTTCTTGTAAAGTTATAGTATATTTCATTGTGCAATTTCTAAAGCGGTTATTACTTTTTGCAAATAAGTGTGAAGGCCATCAATGCCACTTCGCCATTCATTTGCTTGAAAATGTCGAGACCATCTTTGCCACGATTTACCTTCAAAAGATATGCTGCACTGTGTCTGTCTAGCATGCGTATTGTTAGGTTTAAGCAGAATTGCAGGATAAAAATACCACATATCAGGTTTGACATCAGGATACCCTTTGGGAATTAATATCAGTAAATCAGATTGCTCAACATTATATTTATCTTTTGGCAATAGCCAGTTCCGTATAATCAAACCATTCTGATTTCCTTCAACTTTTTCCTCAAAGGTATATCCTTTTTCTGTCAAATATTGCCTGTCAAATTCAGGTAAAAACATCTTATCCCTCAGTTGTAGATTTTGCACCAGTGAAAAACTGTTCTCTGCCTGGTTGACTTAAATCAACCTGCTCATTATCCGCAATCTCTTTGTCCGGATTTGGACCATTAACTTTCAACCAAACTCCATAATTTGAAGGCGCATTTACCAGTTTTTTGATTTCCAAACCTGTGATAACCTGGTTCTCTACATCAAATGGTTTCTGGTCAACCATAATTTTAAAATTCATTTCTTTTGCCATGTTTTTAAATTTAATTTAAATTAATTATTGCTACGCAAATTTTAGTCCAGCAATATTTTACTGCCACAATGACAGCTATTTGAACTGTTTTATTAGATTTGTAAATATTTAAAACAACGTTCCCTTCTTACTCCATCAATTTTGATAAGAAAGCAGGATTGGCAACGCAGATTGGCAATCCTGCTCTTAAAGAGTAATTTTATTTTTCTTTTCTTACTCCCTTGAATGGTGTACCGTCATCTTTTACATCCATAAATCTACCATCTGGGCCACGCTTAACCCATTTCTCTATTTTAGGGTTAAAAACTTGTTCTCTTTGCTTGACTGCACCATTGCGGTGTCCATCACCGACTTTACCATTTCTTGCCATAATAAAAGCATTTTAGATAATTCAACATTAACTACGCATAATTATACCTTTTCCACGGGATTCTTGAAGTGGGAACTTTTGCAAGGAATCTGACAATATCAGGTCTTCCTTGATAAGTTGGCACGCCTCTTGAATCTTGTGCCATCAAAATGATTGGTACGCCCGGAAAAGCGGGGGTAAAACTACGCCTTGCATTTTCACACTCTATTGAACTGTTAAGCACATGTGGCTTAACGATTACGATTGCAAAGGTTACCCCTTGCTCTTTAAGTACAACTCCTTCAAATTGCATTTCATTTTAATTATGATTTAAAACTAATGCCCTTATACATCACGGCGTTAGGACTTACATCCGGTAGGATAGAATTTACTGAAATAGAGCGAAATGCTTGTGAAGTAAAAATAAACTTTTACCTTTGCAGCCTTGTTGGGAACAATTTCAATAAACATGGAATGCCAAAGGGTTACCAGCCCCGTTAAACTCCTACAGTTTTAATACATTCCAAATAAATGCCTTAGAAGTTACCGCTTCCGAGGCATTATTTTTTGTTTCTTTGGTAATCTTATCCGTTTAATCTGATTCGTACTTCTTCTTTTATCTTCACATTGCTATGGATAAAACTAAAATTATCAAGCAACTGTGTTACTTCATTATAGATATTCCCTTTTTTCTTAGTATCCTTAATGGTAATAACAAGACAAAATTCTTGACTGGGAATTCTATCTTCCTTTTCGCATTTCTCTTCAGTAACACTGCGATATTCTCCTTCTAACTTTAAATACCAATGTTTTGGAGAGTGCAAAAATTTCTCTTTATTTGCATCTCTAAATTCATCGAGACTCACATTCCACTTTTTTATTGGTTGATATTTACCGCTATATGCAATAAGCATTCTTTCCGTTGCAAATGGAGTATCTAAATCTTTAGATGCTTTTGTGCTATAATTATCCATCGCTAAAATGTTTTTTCGACCTTTAGCACCTATAGGATTCTTTATCCTTGACTTAGTTGTATCTCTTGTTGTTTTCTCATCATAGGTTCCCAACATAACCTCAATATTTGATTGACAGTATTCCGCCCCTTGTGAAACATCCAATATCGGGTCTGTAACAAGAGTCGCTGATATTTCTCCGTAGAAATAACCGTCATCATCAATCATACTTTGAGGGAAAGGGAAATCCAATATTTCAATAAAATTGCCTCTTTCCAATGTGTCTTGAAGTATGAGAGTTATTTCATTCGGTTCATTAAATAGAATATCTTTAGAGTTGGATGGAAGGCCAAATCCTGTGTATCTTATTTTATCTGCAATTGGCATTTTCATTTCTTCCGGATATTTAGCAGAATGTATGATTAATGCCTTTAGTAGTGTTGGATTAAACGATTCATTTAACATTGCATCAAGTCCTGATGTAATGGCTGCAATTCGAGGTGTTGAAAAACTCGTCCCAACTTGCTTAGCGATTTGACCGTTAGGCGAAAATGACTTTACCGGATTTAGAATAACGTTATTTGAGGCATCAAGTCCTGCATTACCACCAATATGAACAACATCAGGTTTAATTAAATGAGAAGGGCCTCGACCTATTCGAGAAAAAGGGGATGGATTATGTTTGTCTGCAATGTCCGTTTCATTCTTATCGTGAGTTAGTGAACCAACAACAAGCCCACGAACAGTGTCGGCAGATTTAGCAATTCGGCTTACAGGTGCATTCAGTTTAAAATTGGTGCAATTTCCGGCAGACTTACAGATAAGGACATTGTTCTGCTCCTGTATTTCATCTAATGCTTTTGCAAAATCAGAAAACTCAGATATATCGGCTTCATGACTTGTTCCTAATGACAAATTCCACACTTTAACATCATTATTACGACTAATCGCATCTCTTATTTGTTGAATGAGTTCTTCTTCCGTTATTTGTTGCTTTTTTGTATTGGGCATTACTATTGCTTCCAATAACTTACATCCTTCAAAGCCAGTGTACTCTTTGCCTTCTAATTCATCTCCATATAGTAACACTCCGGCAACAAATGTCCCGTGGCTTTTGTCCACATCTTCATCGGGATAATATGTAATATTTTCGTTGTGTAGCCATGGTTGCAAATGTGGAATGTTTGCGATTCCAGTGTCCAATACTCCAACTATGGGGTAATCAACCCCTGCTTTGGGTTGTTTGACAGGGATGGTAATTTCTTCGGTAAGTTCATCTAAAGTAATATCGTAGGTTGGCATTTCTGTTACTAATTGAATACCGTCAAAATCTTTCAAATCTTCAAATGCATCTGTGGACATGCCATTTATTCGATAGATATTTAATTCACTCGTGTATGAAGTAGCGCTGAAATCCAGTTGGTATTTTTTACAGTACTTTTCAAATTCTTTGGCAAGAACAATATTTAAAGAAGTGTCTCCGTAATTAAACAATTTTACCTTATAAATTGTATTTCCACTTGGTTCTATATTTATTTGTGGCTTAAACTCCTCAATACCAATTACGGCAGAAAGTCCTATTATTGTTGATTTACTTGGAAATTTGCTATCTGCATTAGCGATTTTTTCGGCAATTATCTGTAAATCATTTACATTGTCAATTTTAATTAAAACAATATCTTCGCCACTAATACCAATTGTATTCAATTTATTGCTAATATTGAAAAGTGCCCCGATTTCTTTTCTATATGTTTTCGCAAGAGCATTAGAATTTAATTTTAATTTTATTATTGATGGAATATAATTATTCCTCTCCACTTTTTTTATGAGTGATTCAGATAAGTCACCTAAGGCTTGACGGATAAATATTGATTTCTCGCGTGCATTCTGAACATTTACCCACTTAGGAAGATTTCCCCCACCGCCTTCTGTATTTCGTTCATCTTTCTGTCTTTTTTGAAAGAACTTTATCGGAAGATTTTTTTCTGCCATAACTATGATTGTTTATTTAAATAATTCCGTATTTGCCTAATGGAAACATTCATCCGTTCGGCAATGGTGTTTTGAGGAACACCATTTTCGTTTAAAAATTCCACTAGTTTTTCAATGGTAAGATTGCCATGACGATTGAACTCAAATAATTCAATAAGAACATCTTCGTACTGCAATTCACCCCTGTCACTAATGACTGTTTGGGCTTTTGCATTATTGATTATGGTTTTTATGTCCGAGGGTGATTTTTCAGCAAACAACTTTGCTAATTTATCGAGCCTTTTCTCGTCACCATTAAATTCTGTATCAAAATCGCTTGTAAATGTTTTTATCAGTTTCACAATCTCATCTTCCTGTGGTAATCCAATCTCAATTACAGTGTTGAACCTTCTCCAAATTGCTTTGTCTAATAATTCGGGATGATTTGTTGCCGCGATAAGGATATTTTGCCTTGCAAATGAGTCTATATTTTGCAAAAGACTATTAATTACTCGTTTTAGTTCACCCAACTCATACTGGTCATCTCTTGCTTTTGCAATAGCATCAAATTCATCTAAAAACAATATGCATGGCTTATTATCAGCAAAATCAAATATTTTTCGTATGTTTTTTGCCGTATTACCTAACAGAGAAGAAACGATTGCATCAAACCTTGCAATAACTAAAGGCAACCCTGTTTGTTCCGATATATACTTGGCAATAGTTGTTTTTCCACAACCCGGATTACCATATAAGAGCAAGGAATTAGAAGTTTCCACACCCCTTTGTATCAGTTGACTTTGATGTTTGACTACGTTAATGAAATCGGCGATTTTACTGTCGATTAACTTAGGTAAAACTATGGGCGTATCATCTTTTGATGGAACAGCCACATCAACAATACTCAACCGACTTTCTTGGTCAACCGGCGTTGTCAGCAATTCATCCATCGTCACAGTGGTTGCGGTTCTACTCTCGATTGCTTTAAGAATCATCTTGGACATTTTGCTGTCACCATCTTTTTCAATCTTTTCTGCAAGCAATTTAGAGTAATTAAAGACCTTTTTCGTGTCCTTAGCCAAACCACCTTCTATAATTCTTAATATTTCAGTATACATAAAAGTCATTCTTGGAATTTTTATTCGATGCAAAGATATGAGTTTTTAAAATACAAAACAAATATATCGTAATAAATTTCACGCTAACTGTTATTTTAATTCCAAATACCGTAATGCAAACTAAAATAATCGTAATTTTAATTCCGGATAATGATGGTAAAGAACTCCCATTGGGTCATTTGTTCTTGATGTACAGATGGTTATTAAGTCTATCCCCCCTTCTTCAACAACTTCCTCAATTCTGGATCATTCTCAATCCTTTCCAACTCCTCCTTCACAATCTGAATCACATCCTTTTTTACCTGCTCGTAGTTCTGTTGGATTTCCGCCTGCATGGTATCGTTACCCTCAGCATCCGTGAAGTCCACAATTTCAGGTATCTTCTTGTACACCTTCGTCTCCGCTGCAACCGCCGCATTGTCCACCACTATTTCGGCATGGAAAATCTTTTGGTCGATGCGCTCGTCAAAGTTGTCGGACACCGCGCCGACAAACATCCCTTGCGTGAGGTTACTGATTTTACTGGCAGGAATAAGGCTGTCCAACTGTGTGCTGATACTGGTTGATTTGTCATTACGGTTAATCGTCATTGACTGTCGTTTTTGCAGCACTTTCCCGAAACGGTCTGACAAGGTTTTAGCCGTTTCGCCCACAACCTGACCGCTGAAAATATTGCCCACCGTATTTTGAATCACCTTGCTTTCCTTGTCCCCGTAATCGCGGATTAACTGGCTGTAATCCTGAAAGCCTAAGCAAACAGCGACTTTGTTACTTCGTGCTGTGGCAATCAGGTTATCCAAGCCACGGAAGTAAATCGTTGGTAACTCGTCAATGATAACCGATGATTTCAGTTGTCCCTTCTTGTTTATCAACTTTACAATACGGCTGTTGTACAAGCCCAAAGCGGCGGAATAAATATTCTGACGGTCGGGATTGTTACCAACGCACAATATCTTGGGTTCGTTTGGGTTGTTGATGTCCAAGGTAAAATCATCGCCCGTCATCACCCAATACAGTTGCGGACTTATCATTCTCGAAAGTGGAATTTTAGCACTGGCAATTTGCCCCTGCAACTGGTCTTGCGCATTGCTTTCCCATGCGTCCATGAATGGTGAAAGGTAGTTTTCCAAAGCGGGATACGAAGTCAGAATCGGGAAAATATCGGCATAGCGGCGGTTCAACAACTCGATAGCGTGCGGAAACGTGCAGTATTTACCGTCTTGGTAAATTTTGAGATACCAAATTATGGCTGCAAGCAGGATAATCGGCGATTCCACAAAAAAATCGCCTTGCTTCTGTATCCATGTGCGGTTCAAATTGAGCATTATCGTGTAGGCACTCTCGTAAGCATCACTGATATCCGTCATAAATGCAGGATTAATCGGGTTGCACCGGTGGCTTTTGCGCGGATTGTCGAAGTTTATTACATAGAACTTGGGCGGAACCTCATACTTATCAAGATTGTTCAGCAAGGTATTGTAGGCAATCACTGACAAATCGTCGAACTTGTAATCGTAGATGTACATCGAAAATCCTTTGCGGATATGCTGTTTGATGTAGTTGTTAACCACGGCGTAGGACTTTCCCGAACCCGGTGTACCCAACACAATGGATGCGCGGAACGGATTGACCACATTTATCCAACCGTTGTTCCACTTCTTTTGATAGAAAAATCGTGTCGGCAGATTGATGGAATACTCGTTTTCCATCAGGCGTGTTTCCTGCATGAACGATTCGTTTTCGAGGTTGAACACGTCGTCCATCATATTATTTTTCAATAGGCGCGACATCCATAGTCCGGCAACCAACAGTAAAATGTAGCCGATAGTCATTGTCAGAATATACAATGCTGTGTTGAATACCAACGGTAACGGCAGATACAGTAACCACCAATTCAGGAAGAAAAATATAAACCCGAAGGTCAGGAAAGTGTAAATCTTCGCCCATGTGATTTTTTCTTCCTTCACACCCTTAGTTCCTAAACAGGACAGGGCAACGAATACTACGGCAAATATTTTCGTCCAAAGGATGGATGAAAACAGCCCCGCCGTGTTTTGAAAATTCATTAGGATTTTATCGACCACGCCGATATTGATACCCCAATCCTTGATGGCTTGGTAGCAGAACCAATAAATGTTGATTACTACGAACAATATGCTGATTGCCCGCATAAATTCCATGACTTTCGCCAATCCTCTTAAATCGTCTTCGTTTTGCATAACTTTAATGTATTATGAGATTAATATTTGTAACTTTGCTTTCGCTTAAAATTTAATTGATTAATGCTTATTATAAGGCCGTTAAAATCATCCGACAGCGAACTATTGAGGGATGCGACTTATTACAACCTGAATTGGAACGGGAATCGTTTTTCTCGAAAAGAGATAGACGAAAATCCGCATTTTGCCCATTATTTCAATACTTGGTTAGAAAATTCTGACTTCGGTTTTGTCGCCGAAAGGCATGGAAAACCTTTTGGGGTTGTATGGTTGAAATACTTCCCCTCGGATAATCCCGGATATGGATTTATTGCCGAAAATATTCCCGAACTAAGTATCTGCATGTTACCAAACCATCGTGGTTTGGGAATAGGGACAGAACTTATAAAAACAGCCATAAACAAAGCGAAATCATTATCCATTCCTGCTATTAGCCTAAGCGTCGAAATGGGAAATTCTGCGCGAAACCTGTATTTGCGCACGGGATTTAAACCTGTTGATGATATACCTGATAATAGCACACTCATTTTGTATTTATAATTTTCTTGTTCTCTTTTTCTTTTTCATCCGTCGGGCAAAGGCTTCTTCTTGGTAGTCTGTACCATTTGTTTCGGGTGTCAACAGGCTGAATAACCCACCTGCCACCGAATCATCTTCTTGCTTCCTATCGAACGGCTCGAACGATTGCCCTTTGTCCTGCTGTTCCTTCGGCTCTTGTTGCTTCCCGCTGAATAAATCATTGAACATGTTTGCCGAAAATTCTTTACCCAAACGCGAACCATTAAACACGGTTTTCTGCTCGTGGTCAATAAACGTTGTACCATAAATTCGTCCCTGCTCGTTCTCGCGGAACAGAACGCCGATACCGTTCTTTGCCAATTCCTTTTCAAAGCCCGCACGGTCGGGATGGGACTTCATGACCGAAGCGATTACCTTCTTGCTTCGCTCTTTCAGCCCCTTGTCCTTGATAATTTCCGTAGATTTTTCAATCCGTTTTTCCAACGCATCCACGCCAACCGTTTTTCCAAATAAGGAAGATTTGAACGGATGTCCGACTTTCTCGCGCTTGTCATTCATGGCGGAATATACCAAGCCGCGATACGGTTTGCCGTTGGCTTCGCCTCGCACCTCTTCCATATTAATATGGTAGAAAGCAAGCAACGCCTTGTATTCCTTTAAACTCTGAAAATGGTAGGATTGTGAAGCGGGACGGACAACATTGCCAATTTGCCGTTTTACATCGCCGTCGCCGTAGTTGACGGCTTTTAATGGTGCGCCTTCCTGCCGCAACTTTTTATCCGCAGGATGTAAACCGTACTGCTGTTCCAACTCACGGCAGGCATCCATCGAACGCCGATGCTCAAACTTATCGTTAATCTTCTTTCCTGTTTCATCCACCCGCAACGAAACCACATGAATGTGTTGCCGCTCGATGTCCTCGTGCTTATACACGATAAACGGTTGGTCGCCGTAATCCATTTTGTCCATGTATTTTTGAGCAATGTCGGATAACTGCTCGTCACTCAATTTGTCTTTCGGGTCGGGATTAATGGACACGTGCAACACGGGTTTTTCCGTCTTATTATTTGCCAATAAGTACGGCTCGAACGAGCGCATACACACAAGAATATCATACACGCCGTCCTTCGGTTCAATCATTCGATTGGTCAAAAGTACCTTCGCATGGTCATCGTCCACCTTGGTTTGGTTGTACGAAAGCGCACCGTAAAGCGTATTGCTCGAACTCATTTTTGCAACCATTTCTTTTCAAATTCTTCCGTGAGTTGCACAATTTGCTTGTTGATGGCGACCAATTCCATCGTTGCTTTTTCCAGTTTAAAGAGAAACGCAAGGGCTTTTTTCTCGGTAAAAGTGGTTTTGATTGCCTTCGTAATCTGATTATAGTTTACACCAATGGCGCGGAACTGCGAATGAAAAGTTGTCAACCGCATGTAGTAATCCATCGCCGCCTTGTCGATTTTAACGACCGAAACGGGCTTGTCAAAGATGCAAGCGGTGATAAAGTGCGCCTTGTTTTTCATCCCCGACGCATCGAACAGGGACAGGAACTGCGCGTTGTCGGCATCGTTCAGGTTGAACGCATACCGATGGCTGCACGGGTCGGTCTTGGGTTTACGACCGCCTTTAGGATTTTTCTTTTCTGCTTTCATAACAAAATGGATTTTAGTGGTACATCATAGCTGCAAGCCAATACACTCGAAAATCTTTCCAAAAAACGCTGACTTCGGAAGCGTTTTCCCCCGCAAGGGGCAAGTCGTTTTCAGGTACGGAAAACGGTTTTGAGGCACTCAAAACACAACTTGCCATTTGCCGATGCAAATAAAATCCGCCCTGCGGGACGGATTCGATGTTAGCGAGATTGACTTTTGAAGTTGGCATATTGACTTTTCTAAACGATGCTGCAAAGTTACGGGGCGGATTTCAGACGTACTCTATATCGCTGAACGCCAACCAGTGCCAAATCGACGCCAACCAGTGCCACCTGTCGAAAAAGTGAAAAATACGCCTGCTTTTCGTCGTTCTTTTGCAGAAAAATCAAAGATGTAATTCTATAAATACATGAAGTTTCAACGACATAAATCAGGATTGAAAGGAATATTCAATGAAGCAACACTTCGCAAAATTGCAGAAGTACAAACGTCAACAAGCATTGTCGTACTGGTTCAAATCAGTATTGTCGTACTGACGTGCTGTCGTATCGTCGTATGTAAGTATTTCAGGAAACCAGTAAATCATCATCAAAATAAGGACTTACAGTCATAAATCAACAAATAATTATTCACGTAAAAATTCAATGAAATGAAGAAAGAAACAGTATTCGTAGCCTTTTCCACGCAAAAAGGCGGGATGGGAAAAACAGCCTTAACGGTGCTAATGGCAAGCCATCTGCACTATGTAAAGGGGTTGCATGTGGGCGTAATCGACTGCGATTACCCGCAGCATAGCATCGGCGAAATGCGCAAGCGCGATACCGAACTGGTGATGCAGGATGACTACTTCAAACGCTTGGCATACCGTCAGTTTTCGACGCTCGGCATTAAAGCCTATTCCGTGAAGGAAACTTCTTCCGACAAGGCGATTGAGGAAGCCCAAAGCATGATGGATAATTCCGACAAGTATTTTGATGTGATTTTCTTTGACCTGCCCGGAACGCTCAACAGCGGCGGGGTTATTAAAACCCTCGTTTCGATGGATTACATTTTCGCCCCCGTGAGCGCCGACCGTGTGGTACTGGAAAGTACGCTGCAATATGCGGTGATGCTGACCGACAACCTGATTACCCCGAAAAAAGGGAACATCAAGGGTTTATACCTCTTTTGGAATATGGTGGATGGGCGCGAAAAGACTTCGCTGTACAAAGCCTACGAAAAAGCCATTGGCGAATTGGGCTTGCCAATGCTCAAAACGCTACTACCCGATAGTAAACGCTTCCGCAAGGAAGTATCGGACGAACGAAAAACTGTATTTCGTTCCACGCTTTTCCCTGTTGATAAGGCTTTGCTAAAAGGCAGCAACATTGAAGAACTCGCCGAAGAAATTTGTCAAACCATAAACCTGAATAACAATGGCAACGAATAAAAGGGACATCGGGGAAATCGACGAATCGCTATTGCTTTCGTCCATCAAGGAAAAAGAACCGCAAAAGGCGGAACGGGTAAAACCTGTAAAAGAGGAAATACAAGTACAGGAAGCCGAAGCCGAGCCTGTTCTCGAAAAACCAAAAGAAACCGCCAAGCGCAAGCGGAACAATGCGGTTGACTACACTTCGACCTTCTTGCAAAAGAACGAAATCAAAACGCGGCAATGCGTATATATCAGCCAGCGCATCCATGCGACCATTACGGAAATCGTTCGGGTGATTGCCGATAAGGATATTACTGTCGGCGGCTACATTGACAACGTGCTGCTGCAACACTTGGAAGCCAATAAGGATGAGATAAACGACCTATACAAACGTGATAGAAAGGACTTAATCGAATGAAACTCTTTGCCATGTTAGCCATTGTCGTTGCGCTGTACTTCCTGTACCGATTGGCGTTTCCGAAGAAAACGGAACTGCCGAAAAGCAACGAAAACATTCCGAAAAAACGGAATGACGAAACAAGTATTGTCGGTCAAAGCCGTGTTGTCCTCGGTTATCGAAGCCAACCACCGCCAACCCCTGCCACTGCTTCAAAATCTGATAATTCGGAAGAAAAAGCCGATACTTTTGCAGAGGAAAACGCATCGGAACCAATGGAAATTGATGTTCCTGCGGAATACGAAAATGAAAGCGAAGAACCCGGAAATGAGGATGTCGATACCAACGAGGAAGCCGAAGAACTTCGGCAAACCTTGGGAAGCGAAGCGGAACTGGCAGCGGGATTTTCGTATGAAGAAATGGACTTGGCGGTTGAAGCGGTCAGCCAACCCGAAAGCGAAAATGAGGCAGAGGCAGCCGAAGTGCTGTACCGACTGGAACATACGGAATGCGTTGAACAACTCGCCGCCGTCAGTCCCGAAAAAGCCTTGCGGATAAAGAGTTTGATAAGCCTGCACGTGCAGAGCATCGAACTGACGGATGAAGAAAATAGGATTGAAGATACGAGCGATTTCAACATCGCTGATTTTTTAAGTTGAATTTTTAAAAACAAGAAAGATGAAACAAAAAGATTACGGTTAGCGCAGCGGGCTACCACTAAAATCCAAAGTAAACAGTATTAACCCGCCGTGAAAGCCCATCCAACTTTCACGGCACATTTCAAGAATCATTATGACAAAAAAGAGATTATTTCTTTCGGCAGCCCTTATGTTGGCTGCTCTCGGCGCATTCGCGCAAGGCAACGGCTCAGCGGGAATCACCGAAGCCACCAGTATGGTAACCTCGTATTTCGACCCTGCCACCAAATTGATATATGCCATTGGTGCGGTGGTCGGTTTGATTGGCGGGGTAAAAGTGTACTCGAAGTTTTCGAGTGGCGACCCTGATACAAGCAAAACCGCCGCCTCGTGGTTCGGCGCGTGTATCTTCCTGATTGTATCGGCAACTATCCTTCGTTCCTTCTTTTTGTAAGCGGTCATGGACTATCCAATCAACAAAGGGATAGGCAAACCTGCGGAATTTAAGGGCTTGAAGTCACAATACCTGTTCATTTTTGCAGGCGGACTTTTGGCTGTTTTCGTGGTGTTTGTGGTGATGTACATGGCGGGTATCGGCCAATGGGTTTGCATCGGCTTTGGCGTGAGCGCAGCATCAGTCTTGGTATGGCTGACCTTCTCACTGAATGCCAAATACGGCGAACACGGCCTGATGAAAGTACAAGCCCGCCGCTCACACCCCAAATACCTTATCAACCGCAGGGCTATCCAACGATTATTCACCCGTAAAAAGAAAAACGCATGAGGAATACATTAAAAGCCGTTACGCTCGAAAGCAAGTTTCCGCTGCTATCGGTGGAACAGGACTGTATCATTTCAAAGGATGCCGACATCACCGTCGCGTTCAAAGTGGAACTGCCCGAACTCTTCACGGTAACAAGTGTCGAATACGAAGCGATACATTCCGCATGGACAAAGGCGGTGAAGGTATTGCCGAACTTTAGTATCGTGTACAAACAGGATTGGTTTATCAAGGAAAACTACGTTCCCGAAATTCAAAAAGACGACCTTAGTTTTCTAAGCCGAAGTTTTGAACGCCACTTCAACGAACGCCCCTACCTGAATCACACCTGTTACCTGTTCCTGACGAAAACCACGAAGGAACGCAGCCGCCGGCAAAGCAATTTTTCGACGCTTTGCCGCGGCTTTATTGTTCCCAAGGAAATTCAGGATAAGGAAACGGCATTGAAATTCTTGGAATCCGTCGGACAGTTTGAACGCATCGTCAACGATAGTGGCTTCATCAAATTGGTAAGACTCACAAACGACGAAATTGTTGGCACACCCGAAAATGCAGGTATCATTGAAAAATACTTAGCACTCTCGCAGGAAGACACCACCTGTTTACAGGATATATCCCTGTCTGCCGCCGACATGAAAATCGGTGATAACATCATGTGCCTGCACACGCTTTCGGATGCCGAAGATTTGCCTTCCAACGTTAGAACCGATGGACGGTATGAAAAACTATCGACCGATAGAAGCGATTGTAGATTGAGTTTTGCTTCGCCTGTTGGTGTTTTATTGTCGTGTAATCACATTTACAACCAGTGGATTTTCATTGACGATTCCGCCGAAAGCCTGCGCAAGTTTGAGAAGATGGCGCGTAACATGCACTCGCTATCCCGCTATTCGCGCGGCAACCAAATCAATAAAGAATGGATTGAAAAGTACCTGAACGAAGCCCATAGTTTTGGGCTGACTTCGGTACGCTGCCATTGCAACGTGATGGCGTGGTCGGACGATGCCGAAGAATTGAAGCGCATTAAAAATGATGTCGGTTCGCAACTCGCCATTATGGAATGCAAGCCGCGCCACAACACCGTGGATACGCCGACTTTGTTTTGGGCTGGCATTCCGGGCAACCAAGGCGATTTTCCTTCGGAAGAATCGTTCCACACCTTTATCGAACAAGCCTTGTGCTTCTTTACGGAAGAAACGAACTATAAAAGTTCGCCTTCGCCGTTCGGAATCAAGATGGTTGACCGCCTGACGGGAAAACCACTGCACGTGGATATATCGGACTTGCCGATGAAGCGCGGGATTATCACGAACCGCAACAAGTTTATCTTGGGTCCTTCGGGTTCGGGAAAATCCTTTTTTACCAACCACATGGTGCGGCAATACTACGAACAGGGAACGCATGTGCTGTTGGTTGATACGGGTAACTCGTACTTAGGTTTGTGCGAGATGATAAACCGCAAAACCAACGGTGCGGATGGGGTTTACTTCACCTACACCGAAGAAAATCCAATTGCTTTTAATCCATTTTATACGGACGATGGGCAGTTTGATATTGAGAAAAGGGAAAGTATCAAGACATTGATATTAACCCTATGGAAGCGGGACAACGAACCGCCCACACGCGCCGAAGAAGTCGCTTTATCAAATGCCGTAAGCCTGTACATCGACCGATTGGATAACATCATTCCGTCCTTTAATACCTTCTACGAATTTGTCGGTGGTGAGTACCGCGAAATCCTTGCTGCCAAACAGGTACGCGAGAAAGATTTTGATGTGGCGAACTTTCTGAACGTCCTCGAACCGTACTACAAAGGCGGCGAATACGACTACCTGCTGAACTCGGATAAACAGTTGGATTTGCTTTCTAAACGCTTCATAGTATTCGAGTTGGACAATATCAAAGACCACAAAATCCTGTTCCCGATAGTTACGATTATCATCATGGAAACCTTCATTTCCAAGATGCGCAAACTAAAGGGTATCAGAAAGATGATACTGATTGAAGAAGCGTGGAAAGCGATTGCAAAAGAAGGTATGGCAGAATACATAAAGTATCTGTTTAAAACCGTCCGAAAATTCTTCGGTGAAGCCATTGTGGTAACGCAGGAAGTCGATGACATCATCGCTTCGCCCATCGTGAAGGAAAGTATCATAAACAATTCCGACTGTAAAATCCTGCTCGACCAACGTAAGTACATGAATAAGTTTGATTCAATTCAAGCCTTGCTGGGATTGACCGAAAAGGAAAAATCGCAGGTACTTTCCATCAACATGGCGAACAACCCATCACGAAGGTATAAGGAAGTCTGGATTGGTTTGGGCGGCGTGCAATCCGCTGTGTATGCGACAGAAGTGAGTTTGGAAGAGTATTACACGTACACAACCGAAGAAACTGAAAAACTGGAACTGTTCCGCCTTGCTGAAAAGTTGGACGGAAACATTGAACTGGCGATTAAGCAACTCGCCGAAAGTAAACGAAGTAATCAATAATTTAAATTCAAAAAAATGAAAACTAAATTTTTTCTTTTGGCTGTACTACTTACCGTATGCAGCCTTTCAAGCAAAGCGCAGTTTGTCGTTACCGACCCTGCAAACATTGCCACCAGTATCGTAAATACTGCTAATCAGATTGTTCAAACGTCATCGACGGCTGCCAACATGATTAAAAATTTTCAGGAAGTGAAAAAGGTCTATGACCAAGGTAAAGAGTATTATGACAAGTTGAAAGCCGTACACAATTTATTACAGGATGCCAAGAAAGTGAGAAATACCATTCTCATGGTCGGCGAAATTTCCGACATCTACGTCAATAATTTTCAAAAGATGATGGCTGACCCGAACTTCCGCATCGAAGAATTGACGGCGATTGCCTTCGGCTATACGAAGTTGCTGCAACAAAGCGCGGATATGATTTTGGAACTCAAAGACGTGGTTAACGTCAACGGACTTTCGATGACCGATGCCGAGCGCATGGACATCATTAACTACGTGCATGACCGACTGGTGCAACATCGCAATCTCGTATCCTACTATACTCGTAAGAATATTTCCATTTCTTACCTGCGAGCGCAAAAGAAGGGTGATACTGACCGAGTGATGTCCTTGTACGGAACGGCTGACGAACGCTATTGGTAACCCTAAAATCAACTCATTATGGTACTATTAGCCGTTGATTTCGACAACCTGCACCAAATTCTGCGAAACCTCTACACCGAAATGATGCCCCTGTGCGGTAACATGGCGGGGGTAGCCAAAGGGATTGCGGGATTGGGTGCGTTGTTCTACGTTGCCACCCGTGTGTGGCAATCGTTATCCCGCGCCGAACCTATTGATGTCTATCCGCTCTTACGACCGTTTGCAATCGGGCTTTGTATTATGTTCTTCCCAACTTTTGTGTTGGGAACGATTAATACCGTGATGTCGCCCGTTGTAAAAGGCTGTAACCAAATGTTGCAAACGCAAACATTTGATATGAACGAGTATCGCCGCCAAAAAGACCAACTGGAATATGAAGCCATGATGCGCAACCCTGAAACTGCTTATCTCGTCAGCAATGAAGAATTTGACCGCCAACTGGACGAACTCGGATGGTCGCCTTCTGACTTAATGGTAGTGACGGGAATGTATGTCGAGCGCGGGATGTATAGCCTGAAAAAGTCCATCCGCGACTGGTTCAGGGAACTTTTAGAAATACTGTTTCAAGCCGCCGCATTAGTCATCGACACGATACGAACGTTCTTCCTGATTGTCTTAGCCATTCTTGGCCCGCTCGCCTTTGCGATAAGCGTCTATGATGGCTTTCAATCGACCATGACACAATGGATAACGCGCTACATCAGCGTGTATCTGTGGCTACCCGTATCGGATTTGTTCAGTTGCATACTGGCAAAAATCCAAGTCCTCATGCTGCAAAACGATATTTCCGAATTGCAGAACAACCCCAACTTTTCCATTGATTCATCCAATACGGTGTATATCATCTTTATGCTGATTGGCATTGTCGGCTACTTCACGATTCCGACGGTATCGAATTGGATTATTTCGGCGGGCGGAATGGGTAACTACGGGCGCAACGTCAACGCTGCTGCCATGAAAGCGGGCGGTGCTGCGGGGGCTGCGGCAGGTTCGGTTACGGGAAACATATCAGGAAAATTAATGGGGCGGTGAGCCACCGCTGGCAATTATTTATTCATAAAACAGAAAATGTATGGAATTTAAATCATTAAAAAACATCGAAACATCCTTCAAACAAATACGGTTCTTCGGAATCGTGTTTGTCTGCCTGTGCGCGGGAATTGTCGGGTATGCCCTTTGGAACTCGTACAGTTTCGCCGAAGCACAGCGGCAGAAAATCTACGTACTGGATGGCGGGAAATCGTTGATGCTCGCACTTTCGCAGGACTTGTCACAAAACAGACCTGTGGAAGCTCGCGAACACATCAAGCGTTTCCACGAACTCTTTTTCACGCTGTCGCCAGATAAGAATGCCATCGAAAGCAATATCAAACGCGCCCTGTTTTTGGTTGATAAAAGTGCTTTCGGCTACTACAAAGACCTGACGGAAAAAGGTTACTACAACCGCATAATCAGTGGGAATATCAATCAAACCATTGCCGTGGATAGTGTGCAGTGCAATTTTGATTCGTACCCGTACAAAGTGGCTACGTATGCAAGGCAAATGATAATCCGTGAAAGCAATATCACCGAGCGAAGTTTAGTAACGCGTTGTAATCTTATTAACTCGGTACGAAGTGATAACAACCCGCACGGCTTTATCATGGAAGCCTTTGAAATCGTTGAAAACAGGGATTTACGAGTCATTGACCGCTAAAATTTACAATGTATGATAAAGAAACAAGTAAACAGATTTAGGGATTGGATAGAAGACGGGCTTCGCCGTGTATGCGGCGGAATGTCGCCTGAACGGCGGCTGATAACCATTTTGGCGTTTTGCGTCATCTTCGGCAGCCTGTCCATTTACATGACCGTCAGTTCCATTTACAACATCGGCAAGCGCGATGCAGAGCAAAAGTATTTGGAAATTGAGCACATGAAACGATTGGAACTGCAATATTCCAACGACAGTATTAACCATTTAAAACAGCAAAAGTATGAGCGAGAACAATCAAACGGACAGTAAGCAAACGCTTACGCCCGAACAAAAGCAGAAGATGAAGAAGTACGCCATCTTCGCTTTGATGGTCGTGATTTTCGGGGCTTGCCTGTGGCTGATTTTCGCCCCGTCGGCGGATGAAAAAGCGAAGACGGAAGCCACGCAAGGCTTTAATGCCAATATCCCAATGCCCAAGGAAGAAGGCATTATCGGCGATAAAGAAAGCGCCTACGAAGACGAAAGGATGAACCAAAAAAAGAACGAGAAAATGCGTTCGTTACAGGATTTTGCCGACATGTTGGGCGGTGAAAAAGAAAAACCGTCAAGCGATTTGGTGTTAATGGATAACGAACCAACTGCACAAAAATCGGGTGGCTACACGTCGCAAAAGCAACGACCATCGTCCATTCAAACTTCCGTTTCCGCCTATAAGGACATTAATCGAACGCTTGGAAATTTCTACGAAAGTCCGAAAGACGACCCTGAAAAGGAACGCTTGGTAAAGGAACTGGAAGAAATTAAGGCAAAAATGGCTGAAAGTGAAAGCAAGAAAAACTCGGTGGACGAACAAATGGCGTTGATGGAAAAATCTTACCAAATTGCAGCGAAGTACATGCCGCAAATGCAGGGACAATCAATGGAAGCCAACGGACAACCTGCTTCGTCCGGACAAACCAATTCGCGCAACGCATCAGGTAAAACGCAGGTGGTTCCCGTGTCGCAAGTAACGGAACGCACGGTGTCGGCATTACAACAGGATATGAGTAGTGCCGACATTGTAAAGGCGTTCAGTCAGCCCCGAAATATGGGATTTTTAACGGCGACTGCTGAAAAGCAAGCGGAAGCCAAGAATACCATTACCGCTTGTGTACACGATGAACAAACGATTTTGAACGGACAGAGCGTCCGCCTTCGTTTGCTCGAACCCATGAAAGCGGGCAATATCCTTATTCCACGAAATACCCTGATTACAGGAATGGGCAAAATCCAAGGCGAACGGCTTGATGTTATTATCAATTCATTGGAATACGAGGGTTCGATTATTTCCGTGCAAATCATGGTGTATGATACCGATGGACAGCAAGGTGTTTTCATTCCGAATACTGCCGAAGTCAACGCTGCCAAGGAAATTGTTGCCAACATGGGCGCGAGTGCCGGAACGAGCATCAGCCTGACAAGCGATGCGGGTCAGCAGTTGGCTGCCGACTTGGGGCGTGGACTGATTCAGGGAACCTCGCAGTTCGTTTCCAAAAAATTAAGAGAAGTAAAAGTCAATCTCAAAGCAGGGTACAGAGTTTTTCTGTTACCTAACGAAAAATAAATAAACCACTAAAATCCAAAAGTAATGAAACAGTATTTTTTAATGATTGCCTTCGTGGTAATTGCATGTACAGCAAACGCACAAAACAAACCGTCTTCGGGCGACTTCTACGACGGGTTTACCCGTAAAATCACGTATGACAGAATGATTCCGCCGTATGGCTTAGAAGTTACGTTCGATAAAACCGTCCACATTATTTTTCCCGCCAACGTGCGCTATGTGGATTTGGGTTCAACCAACATCATCGCAGGAAAAGCGGACGGCTCGGAAAACGTTGTCCGTGTAAAAGCCGCCGTGAAAAACTTTGAAACGGAAACCAACTTTTCAGTCATCACCGACGAAGGCAGTTTTTATGCCTTCAACGTTCGGTATGCCGACGAACCCGAAAAGTTGAATGTCGAAATGAAAGATTTTATGCACGATGGCGAAGCAGTGAACCGCCCGAACAATTCTTTAGAAATTTACCTGAAAGAATTGGGTAACGAATCGCCCAAAGTCGTGCAAATTATCATGAAATCCATCTACCAAAGCGATAAGCGTAAGGTAAAGCACATAGGCTGCAAACGCTTCGGTATCCAGTATTTTTTGAAAGGAATTTATACGCACAACGGATTAATGTATTTCCATACGCAAACTAAGAACGCCTCGAACGTGCCGTTTGACATTGATTTTATCCGTTGGAAAATCGTCGATAAAAAGGTTGCCAAGCGTACTGCCATTCAGGAAACAGTCATTTATCCAGTCCGCGCCTACCACAACGTAACGCAGGTGTTGGGTAAACGTTCGGAACGCAGCGTGTTTGCAATGGATAAGTTTACGATTCCCGACGGCAAGCAACTGGTGGTGGAACTCTTTGAAAAGAACGGCGGGCGGCATCAGACCTTCATTATCGAAAACAGCGATTTGATACGTGCCGAAGTGATTAACGAACTAAAAGTGAAGTAAGATGAAAAAAGTAACATTTTTACTTGCGTTGATGCTGTGCCTGGTTGTTCAAAACCAAGCGCAGGCACAACGCCGTTTGCCCTCGCAAAAGGGCATTCAACTCACTGGCGGAACAGTCAATGGATTCAACTTCGATACCAAAAGCGACGGTTTTGGCTTCCATTTCGGCGCGGCGATGTCGTCCTATACCAAGCAAGGGCATCACTGGCTATTTGGTGGCGAATACCTGCAAAAGCAGTATTTGTACAACGACTTGCGATTGCCGTTGGCGCAAATTACGGGCGAAGGTGGCTACTACCTGAACTTTCTGTCGGATGGTAGTAAAACGTTCTTTCTGTCGCTCGGTGTGTCGGGCATGGCGGGTTACGAAACCATCAACTGGAACGATAAGTTGCTGCCCGACGGGGCGACCATCCAAAACGCTGATGCGTTCATCTACGGCGGTGCGCTGACGCTCGAAACGGAAATCTACCTGACGGATTTTGCCGCACTCATGTTCAACGTCCGGGAACGGATACTGTGGGGTTCAACGGTCGGAAAGTTCAACACGCAAATCGGCGTGGGAATTAAGTTTATCATCAATTAAAACAACGAATATGAAACGATTTGCATCAACCATTTTATACACGCTATTGCTGTCGGCAATAGTCTGTGCCTGTAGCGACGATTTGGATATTAAGCAGGATTACAGATTTTCTGTTGAAACGTTGCCGCTTCCGAAGTCGCTGCAAAAGGGCGAAACAGTTGCCTTAGAGTTTTCGATTGTCCGAGAAGGGCATTACGAAGGAACGGCGTATAAATTCCGGTACTTCCAAAGTGAGGGAACGGGAACGCTGACAGACAGCAAAGGAAAATCCATCCCGATGAACCGCTTTCAGCCCATCGCTTCCGATGATTTTGTGCTGATTTATACCAACATGGCGGAAGAACAAGCCCAATTGGATTTTGTGTTTGAAGATAACTTCGGGAAACGGATGGAATATACGCTTACGTTTACGGGTAAGCGGACGGATGAGGGGCTGAAATAGAATTTTGAGTTTGGTTTTGGAAAGCCCTCGGCATTTGTCGGGGGCTTTCCTGCTAAATAACAGGAAGATAATTGCGCTATATATTAATTAAGTTGTAGCTTTGCACGCAAAATGTGGCATTTATTAAACTATATAATATGCAAATTCAATCTATTGAAATTACAAATGTAAAAGGAATAAGAAATAAGCTATTTAGGTTAGACCTTGTTCCAAATAAACCTAATATATTGGTAGCACCTAATGGATTTGGGAAAAGTTCATTTGCAGTTGCTTTTGATTCTTTAAGGAGTAACAAAATAGAATTGGATGAGAAAAATCATCATAAAAAATCAGCAGCACACAGACCTATTCTTTCACTTACATTAAGTACAGGGTTAACACTTATTGCAGATGATACTCAAAATACTATATTAGATCATTTTGATGTATTTGTCATAAATAATCAAACAGAGCCAAAGTCCAAAGTTCAGTCTTTTGGAGGAAGGACTTTTGCTAAAACTTCACTTGATATTGTCCCAACTGTATTAGTCCCAACGATTCCTTCAAAGATTGGCTTTAATTATTCTTCTGGCTCTATTAAAACATCCTTTGGAGCAAATGGGAATAAAATACTAAATAATATTTCGAATATTTTTGGATGCGGAGCATTATTTCATAGAATCGAAAATGAGATAGATTTCACAAGATTTAGTCTCAGAAATTATCAAACGACACTTAATAATACTATTATACAGATTAACCAGCAAACTGGAACAGGAGATAATATAAAAAACTGGATAAGGATAAATGTTTTACCTGCAATTCAAGCACTAGATGAATATCAAAAACTTTCTGATATTATCGCTTCATTTAGATTCAGGGAAATAACAAATGATGTCGATTTATTTCTAGCGACTTGGCAAATATTAACTATAAGAAATAACTTAGGTGCAAATTTCAAGAAGGCTTGCAAATATCTCTATTACCTCGATGAGAAAGACGACTATACTCAAACTATAGATTCTTTTAATCCTGTAAAAGATAGATTTGATATAAAACCTAAAGAAGAAAGAAATAGCCTTATTGTTTATTGGCCTAAGGCCCACGAAATTTCTAATGGACAAAGAGACATTTTGACATTCATAGCATTGTTATTAAAATCAAGACGTAATTTCAAGAAAAAGGATTGCATTTTAATAATTGATGAAATATTCGATTACATGGATGACGCAAATTTGATAACATTTCAATATTATATTTCCACTTTCATTGATGACATGAAAAGATGCAAGAAAAGAATATTTCCCATCTTATTGACACATTTAGACCCTCTGTTTTTTAATCATTTTTGCTTTAATGATAGTAAAATCAAAGTCAATTACATAAAAGACATCAACGTTAAGTCTAACCAGCAAATACTTAAACTGATATATAAGAGAGCAGACCCAAGCATTCAGGATAATGTTGATGCTTATTTTTTTCACTTTCATCCAGATATTTCTCAAATCGATTTGACAAATGAGTTTAAAACACTTAGTTTAAATATGGATTGGGCTAAGCCCGAAATGTTTTTAAAAAAGATATCTCGCGAGATTAGAAGATATTTATTTGAAGATAATACCTTCGACCCTCTGGCGATATGTTTTGGAGTAAGAATACAAATAGAGAAATTAGTTTACGATAATATCCCGGACAAAGAAAATAAACGAATCTTTATTGAAGAAGTAAATGGAACAAAAAATAAACTTCATTTCGCTCAAACAATTGGAGTTCATATCCCTGAAACTTATTTTCTGCTCGGAATAATTTACAATACCTCTTTGCATTTAATAGAGGGACAAGATGTGTCGAAACCATTAGGCCTAAAATTAGAGAATGGAACAATTAAGCAGATGATATTGAATATCTTTAAGTAATTCAAAAACGATTTAAACTGGTTTCTTTGCTACTTTCTTTTTCCGCTCACGTCAAGAAAGAAAGTAGCGGGCGGTTTCTCGCCCATATAAATAATTCTAAAGGTCAAAAGAATGACAATTGCACTGCTTTTCTGCCCGTCAGTTCATCAAACATATCTTTCACTTGCCGAACGATTTCACACGAAAATTTGGCGTTGAAATTGCCGCAAGTGTCATCCTTCAGTCGCTCGGCTGCGAGTTGGTGATGCAGTAACATTTCTTTTAAACCCTCTTTTAAACAATCCTTTCGGCTGTCCATCACTTTACCCCAAATACTCAAACCGCTTGAACTGCTTGCATTGCCTGTTGAGCAACTGACCGAATACGTCCATTTGCCGTTTTTACCTCGCCCAATTTGCAGGTAGTTTGAGGAATACGGTTTGTCCTTTACGGTAAACGGAATTTCTTCCTGTTCCAAAAATTCGGGACGTTGCAACCATCCGTGTTCATCCAGTTGCTTGCCGTCAAAGCCAAACAGTAAACCTCTGTCATACGCCCGTTTGTTGGTGATAAACTGATACGGGCGGTCGCCAAACCGCTCGTATTCGTCCATTACCGCTTTATCATTGAGCCATACCGCCTTTAGGTAAACGGCAGCAAAATGTCGTTCGCCCCGCCAAAAGTTGGCAGTTTGAAATTCTGCCAACTTTTCAAATTTCGATAGATTTTTGTAGTCCATGATTTTAGCGTTTTACTTTTGAATTTTCCACCAACCGTAAATTTCCGTATCATCGGGGGCAATGCTGCACAACTGCCCCTGTACACAATCTTCCGCAAGCATGTTGCAAATATGCTCTATATCCGAATCCGATAATGGATGCTCGTATTCCTCGTATTCTGCTTGGTAATCCGACCATTCCCACCAGTATTCAATGGTATGGGCATAAAGTCGGGTAGTTTTATTTCTTTCGTTTGTTTTCATATCCTTATGCTTTTTTGTTTAACCATTCGTCCCGCCGTTCTCTGCATTTTTCCAACGTTTCGGCAACCGTTGAAAACAGTTCGCCGTCTGTGTGTCGGTAGTCGTATTGGAAATATTCTTTACCCCGAAATGCACCTAATACACATTTCACATACTGTTCCTGTCCCTTTTCGGTGGTGGTGCTAACACCGTTTTTAGTAATGGATTCCGTTTCTTCGGGTGTGTAGTTCGCACATTGCCCGTGACAATATCCGCCGACTTTGCAGGTCGCACAATTACTGTAATTCGCAGGTAAATAGTACATACATTTTGCTACTGTTTCCATGATGCTATTATTTAGATGTTTGCTTAATTCCTTTGATTTCCTTTTCGGGATGTACATTAAAATCCCAATCTATATCGTCATCAGGCAACGTGGAATGAATATCACCCCCGATAACCAACCCGCAATGTTTTTGTACGTATTCGGCTGCCTGTTGCCTTGTTTCGGCTTTTACCTTAAAAACGCCCTCAAAAATGAAGCGTGTCTTTACTTCAAACTCTTTCATATTCTTTTGATTTATAAAATGATTAAACCCAAAATCAGCAATAACAAAGCGATGGAAACCAACATTACTATAATCCGAAACGCTAACCGTATCAATGCACGGACAATCAGGAAACCTGCTACAACTGCCAAGCAACTGCCTGTTCCGTAGTTCGCAACCAATGCCACAAGCAATCCCACAACTGCTATCCGCTTCGTCCACCGCCAAATTATATGTAGATTTGAGAGGCGAGGGAATTTTTGTTTCACGTTATGTTTACCGTTCTTCATCGTGCTGACTTTTTTTATATGCGTCATCGGTCGGGTCGGTCATTTTTGTTTCATAGGCAAGCACGGTGAAGGGTTTAGGGTTGTCAAGTTTTGCGCAAAAATTACGCTCGCCCGAAGGGAAAGAGGAAGAATTTTTGTGGCAACCGCAGGCTCGAACTTTACTGCCTGTTCAGAACCCGTAAGCACCTTTGCCGAATGATAACAAATACCGAATCCCGACAGCATTACAGACAATGGGAAGCGTGGGAAAGGAACGGTAATTGTAATTGAAAATAAGACCGCACAAACAAAGGTTTGTGTTTGTCTGTTTATAGTATAAACCAATAATGCAAGAAATTATGGATGAAGATTTGAAAAATATGACCCATGACGAACTTGTCGAAGAAGTCAAAAAATTACGGCAAGGTATTCGTAAACACCGCGATAGCAGCGGACATGATTTGTGTTGGTTTCATCCGCAGTTGTGGAATTTACTTCCTGAAAAATATGACCCGAAACTTTCGGTTCCCGACTGGCCGCAGTTTATGGAAGGCTGTGTCCGTTTTCGCAGGTCGTTGGATGAGCAATTGCCAGACGTTCCGCGTACCAACGAAACGTTTAATCCCAATGAATGAAATTCCGTTGCAAGGGTACAGCCGCCGCATGTACGCTTGCTTTCTCGCCGAGATTCTCTTTGAAGTGTACGGCACGGGAACGGAAAAGTGTATCGCAGGCAGGTATGAAAAAGCCGCTTGGGTAGCGGCTCTGTGAATTACTTCTTGCCGGGAAGTCGCCCGTCATTAAAATGCTCACGGATAAACTTATGTACATCCGATTCCAGATAGTACGTTTTCTGCTCGATACGCTTAAACGGCAATTGCCCCGAACTTCGGTAACGCTGCAAGGTACGTTTTGAGATATTCAGCATAAAACATAAGTCCTGATTGTCCAACAACAGTTCGCCGTTAAGTCGGTGGCGTACCTTTTCCTTTTTGGTAATGCGGTTTTCAAGCATATCGAGCCTATCCATAATGCGTTTCATCCACGCCTCGAAATTATTTTTATCTATAAACATGGTATTTGATTTTAAATATGACCGAGTATGAAATAACTTACATTGGACGGGTCTTTCAGAATGATTTCCTTGTCCCGCATGAATTTGATATAGCTTTTGGCTGTGCGTTCTTTCACGTCCAATATCGCTTGGATTTGCTCGCATAAGTCCACATAGGTGCAATGCCGTTGCTTGCCAAAGATGCCACGGGCAACGCTCACCAATTCGCTTTCCTTGCGTTTTTCCTTTTCTTCCTTCGTTTTTTCGCCGATGTATGTGTGCATCGCCAGTTCCTTGTTCCATGCGAACTGAATCAACGGAACGTCCAACGGGCTACCGTCACGAACTTTCAGGGCTTTGATAACCGAGATATTTGGGTCTTCATCCTTTTCGATGGAAAGGATGGCAGCCGCCTTGCGTTGCAGTTCTGAACCCAAATGCCCACGTAGTTTCATGCCGTTGGGAATAAAGTGAAGTACACATACGATACAGGTTTTGTAGATGCCTGCCAATCGGTAGAGTTCGTCGATGATTCCCACACTTTCGGCTTCGTCGTTGGCGCAACGTACCAAATCGGCAATGCCGTCGATAACGACCATTTGAATACCGCCATACTGGTAGTAGAATTTATCCATGCTTTGAACAATGGCTTGTAAGCGTTCTTTGCGCGACATGCTTGTCAGGCAGTAGGCTTTGAAGTAGTCGGGCATTTTATCCTGACGGCTTCTTCTCAAAATATTGGAAATGTTCTTGTACAGTTGCGTTTCTGATTGCTCTGTATCGTAGAGTAATACGGCTTTGTTCTTCCCGTCCACATTAATGGTTGTTCCCAAAGTGTCGATTGAAAAGTCGGCGTTACGGATGGCTCCGGCAATCAGGCTCCCTACATAGTTACTTTTTCCCGTTCCTTCACCACCCGTTATGCCGAACAGGTTGCCTTCCGTCCCCAATGGGACATCATTAATAGATATTATCATTTCTGCTTTGATTGGCGGATTATTGAAGTCAATCTCACACGGCTTTAGAATTGCCATAGTTTCGCTATAAAGTGTGTCCAAAAATTCGATGAACAACCCGATAAAGTTTTCGCGGGTATTTTCTGCTTTGAAATAATCAGATATATCTTTCTCTGTTTTTGTTCCCGCAAGCGGTAAAACGAGCCGTTTTACGCCAAATTCAGCCAATTGCTGTTGGTGCTTCGCCGAAGCATCCAAACCCGTTTTATCCGTATCGTAGAGTAAAACGATATGTTTGAAGCGGTGTGATAGTTTGCGGATGATGCTTGTTGGAATGGTAGCCGTTTCCGAATTGAAACAGATTGCATGAAAGCCACGTGAAGCCAAGGAAAGCACGTCTTTCTCGCCACCTGTAATGAACAGCGTATCGCCTTTGGCGGGCAGTTGTTCCAGTCCAAAACAATAATTTTCACCAAAGTTTCCGCCATACAGGAAGCGTATTTCAGAAACCGGACGGTAGATTTTTACATGCCGTTTACCAAGGTATCCGAATATTGGTTCTTGTTCCGATGAAGTAAAAAAGAAAGGTTTACCTTCGCTATTCTCGCTCTTAAATTCTTTTAGGGAAACGACTTTGTAGGCTTTCAGTATTTCAGAAGTGATGCCGTATTGTTGCCAAAACGCCAACTCTTTGGATGTGAAGTTTTGCTGAATGGTGCTGTATGGCTTACTTTTCTTTGGTTCAATTGGCTGTTCCTCTTTCGCAACTGGCTTCATAACTGGTGAAACTGAAACCACGAACGAAGTGTCGCCATCATCTAAATTCAGCGATAAGTCCCGATTGATAATTTGCAGTATCTCTACAAAGTCTTTTGAGTTCCGGCAATCCAAGCCTTTCAGTTTTCCTACGAAAAAGAAACAATCGCCACTGAAATCGTCGTTACCAAAATCTTTGATACGGTAACAGCCGTTGCGACGGTCAAAAAACACGTTACACGATGCTTTGCTGTCATCGTACAACGGATTCAAGAAGTTCCGTCCGATTCGCCATTGTCCCGGAATATAGTGTTTGAAAACGTCCAAACCGTTATTTGTTCGCCTTAGCAATTCTTCTTTGTTGAACATATTGTTGGTGATTGTTGATTAAGTTTTGAAGTGCTTCTTCGTTGCTGCGGATGCGTTTTTCATTCAGCATTCGTTTGATTTCCGCAATGGTATAGTAGGTTTTGCCCGATATGAGCGAGTAGGAAATCTTACCTTGTGAGCGCAAGCGTTGCAGCGTGCGTTCGCTGATTGCGAGAAAAGTGCAAACCTCGTAACTGTCCACCCATTCTTCGTCGGGGTCGGTGGCATCTGTTGACTGGTGTTCGACTACGAACTTGGCAATCGAATTGATTTTTGCCACTAAATCTTTATACGCTTGTGATTCGATAGTGATAACATCCATAGCAATAACTGTTTGAATTGCTGCAAATGTCGGTGGATTGCAAATTTTGAACGTCCAAGTTGGTACAACTATTTTTTTTAATAGCGATGAAATGCTTATCAGTAAAGGATTTTAAAATCAAAACTTTTGAGAATGTGCTATGTAAAACTTGGTAGTGGTGCTTTTTGCCACAAAATGACATAAAAAAAGCCTCAAAAACGGACGTTTTGAGGCTTAAATTATCAAAATCTATATGTGAAAACTTGGTACTATACTTGGCAAAAATGCTTTAGCAATCCGTTGAATTACAGCCAATTGAAAAATCAATATTGCCAAATAGTCAAATTGGGAACTTGGTAATTGCCCAATTTTACTACTTACTATCGTCTTTATCCATTTTTGCAATCAATTTGTCTTTCAACTCGTCTAAGAATTGAGTGCGGTTTACGCGCCCACGAAGGGTAAGGTAGGTGTGATATACATCGCCCAAATCAATATTAAACACATTTTCAAAGTATTCAGTCAGACGTATTCGTGATATTCGTCCGAAATTGAAACAATCGGCTTCGCAAATGGCATATATCAACTCTACAAGGTCTGTTTTGTTGCGTGTCCACGTTTCCTTTGCTTTAAGCGATGTATAACAATCGGATTGCGGGTGTTGCGGATGCTCTAATGCCATGAGTTCTTCATTGAAATAGATACGCAATAACTCGTTTGCCAAAATCTTTGCGACTTTGAAATCGCACGAAGTGGAAAACTTCGGGTCGCGTTCAAAGTAAAATGTTTCCAACATCATTTGTATATCGGGCTTGCCGCGCAGAAAATAGTATCTGTCTAAATGCGTACTTTCCGAACGATAATATTTGTAGAAATCTATGTTCTTATCAAATACATATTTCAGATGGTCAAGTTCTTTTTCTATGTAATTTTTCTGAACGCTGATGCTACCGTTTGGGCGCATGGCTTCAAAATTGTAAATCTTGCGGTAATAGATTAACTTGTGAAATATCTTTGGCTTTACTTCTTTAAAGAAGTGTATTTCTTCCGCTTCACTTTCAAAAGTATAGCCATATATAAAGTTTTTCAACTGTTCAAAGGCAGTCTCCAGCAGCAAAACTGATTCTTCTGCTTTTTTCAAAATACTCATTTCCGACATGTCAATCGCCTGAAATTGAGTATTCAACTGCTCCGTTATTTTGTCTATTTTCTTTCTCATTTAACTACTATATATTTATCCAACAATTATTTAGACATGATTATCCTAAATATTGCAACATATCAACTTAAACAAACCAATCCAATTCGACTTTAAAATACACAAAAACAATAATTATCAAGACAAACCGAACCAGTTTACCTATAAGCATAAAGAAAGCGGATGAATAAAAATTAGTGCGGTAAAAACCCAATGCCAATGCAAAAACATCCCCGATTATAGGAATCCAAGTCAAAAGCGCAAGCCAACTACCGTATTTATTCACTCTCTTTTTTTGCTTTTCAAGCGTTTCAGGTTTTACCCTGAACCATTTCTCAATCCATTCCCATTTGCCAACATAGCCCATCCAGTAGGTAACTAATCCGCCTAACCAGTTGCCAGAAACGCCCCAAAACAAAGTCAATGGAATGCTGCCGTCAAGAGCCAGTGCGGATACAAATAATGCATCTGAACTAAAGGGAATGATGGTTGCTGCCAAAAAGCAGCCCAAAAACAAACCTAAATAACCCCAGTCACCAAGTAATTCCATTATATACAGTTCATCATCCTTTATTTTACTCTAAATTGAAGTTCCCCTAACTTCGATGTTATTAGTTTGCAACCTTCCTATCCGTCCCCGCTATCATTATCAGTAAAGCAATTCCGAAAATCAGGTTGGGTTTTTCGCCTAAAATAAGGAATAGGCACTTGTTTTCGCTGCACCTATTTCGCATTCTGTAAACCGCCTACTTGGCGTCAAACGAAGAAACCTTGATAATTACAGCTAAACAGCTATAAGTAAATAGCCTTTGTGTCGCTGTTTAGAAAAACATTGACACAAAGGTTGGGAAAATGCTATTTACCAGCAGTGGCGCCCATTTAATGAAATCAATACTTCAATTTCCTGTCGTACAACAATGCTGCATTCAATACAACCAGTACGGAACCTGCATTATGTACCAATGCTCCGGTAATCGGGTTTAACCATCCCATAAGCGACATGCCTATCGCCACGAAATTGATAACCATCGAAAGGGTTATATTGAATTTTATCGTGCTCAAAGTGGAGTTAGATAACTTTTTGAGATACGGTATCTTTGATATTTCATCGCCCATCAGCGCAATATCAGCAGCTTCAATGGCGATATCGCTGCCCATACTTCCCATTGCCACACCGACATCAGCAGTTTTAAGAGCCGGAGCATCATTAACACCGTCGCCTATCATACAAACTTTTCGTCCTTCTTGCTGTAGTATTTCAATCTGCTCTACTTTCTGTCCGGGAAGTAGTTCGGCATAAATGGTATCTATTCCCGCCTGTTCTGCAAAATAGGAGGCAGCTTGCTTGTTATCGCCCGTCAGCAGGATTACTTCCGTACCCATCTTTTGCAGTTTGCCCACCATCTCTTTTGCATCGGGACGAATGACATCGGATAAGGCGACAAGACCTACGCACTTTCCATTTAAAGCAACTAAGATTGAAGCCTTGCCTTCCTGACGTGTATTCTGTAAAGAATCTGTTACTTTATCTTCTATTTGGATTCCGTTTTCTTGTAGTAATGCAGTGTTGCTGCATATTACTTCGTGTTCGTCAATAACGGCTTTCAGCCCCTTACCCGGTATCATTTCAAATGTGGAAGGCTCCCTCACATCAATACCTTTATCCCGTGCATATTTTACGACGGCTTTTCCCAATGGATGTTCAGACCGCAACTCGGCAGAAGCAATAAGGGATAGTAAATCCCGCTCATTCATATCGTCTGAAAACATAAGCAGGTCACTAATTTCTAACTTGCCGTAAGTAAGTGTTCCGGTTTTATCGAATGTAACGCTATTCACCTTACCCATTGCTTCCAATGCTTCGCCCGATTTAATGAGTACACCATGCTTGGTTGCCTGCCCGATGGCTGCAATTACAGACGTAGGAGTAGCCAAGACCAATGCACAGGGACAAAAAACAACCAGTACAGTTACCGCACGGACAATATCGCCTGTGAAGAAATAAGCCAATATAGCGATCAGCAGAGCGATAGGAACAAGCCATGTAGCCCATTTATCGACGATGCGTTCCATCGGAGCCTTTTTATTCTCGGCGGATTTTACCATATCGACCATCTTTTGGAGTGAAGAATCTTTGCCCACTTTAGTCGCTTCGATGTCGATAGAGCCGAAGCGATTGATCGTTCCGCAGAATACATCATCGCCGATACTCTTATCCACCGGCAAAGACTCTCCCGTCATAATGGATTGGTCTATGGAAGTGTTCCCAAAAACAATTTTTCCATCGACAGGAATTGTTTCTCCTGGAAATACACGTAATAAATCATCCCTGTGTATTTCTTCCACAGGAACGATTTCTTCCGTGATGTTGCCATCAACCGTAATAATGCGCCGTCCTTTCTGCGGAGCAAGGTTCAACAGTTTGCTGATGCCTTTTCTGGCTCTGCCTGCCGCCCGTTCTTCGAGCAAAGCACCGATAGCCATGATGAAAGCTACTTCGCCTGCGGCAAAAAGTTCGCCTATGGCAATAGCAGCAACCATCGCGATAGATATTAACAAAGCAGATGATACCCACCGTTGAAAAATCAAACGGGTAAGAGCGAGATACAGTAGCGGTAATCCGCATATAAAAACAGTTACCCACGCGGGATCGATGAGCATTTTTGTGTCTGTCAATAACAACACTAAACTTATGGCAAGGAAAACACCTCCTACTATTGTCATCGGAAGACTTTCGAGAAAACTAAATATTTTTTTCATTTTAATTTTTATTTGTTCGTTAAACATTGATTTGATAAAAAGCGATGTGTCTAACAAACAAAGGGTGGTGCTCTAAGCCCCACAAAAAGCACTATACAGTCAGTATAGTTGAATGCAACATTGGGATTAAATAATGAAAGTAACTTCGTTTCGCAAGTTATGTCCGGTGGATTATCAACCATGTAAGATGGTTGATAATCCAGGACATATTCTTTCTTGTCATTCGTTTTTTTAAGATGTAGCCCTGTTGTATCATCTGAATCAGAATAATCAAACCGATAGCTACAATAGCATTCTTTTGTTTTATCTGTTGTTGGATTATGGTGTTCAAATTGTTCCTTAAAATCCTCTCCCAACAGATCGACTACGGATGAAAAGAAACTGAAATGATGCGTATGGGGTATAACAGCATGAGCAAGAACTAATATCCCTGCCAAAACAAGCAACAGCTTGTTTTCTTTGTACAATTTCATTTTACTGTGCATACACATCATTCAAAACTTAAAGTTCCACCGCCGATAACTCCGCCAATGATAAATTATAATCTCTCTCCGCTTCCAATACCTTGTTGATGGCATCGTAGTAGTATTCCACTTCCATGAGGTAGGTAAGCAGTGAGATTTCGCCTGCGTCCAAGGCTCTTTTCAGCAGCGGTTCGTTGCCGTTAGCCGTAATGGACTGGCGGTATTTCAACGCGTTCTGTTGTAAGCCCGACGCTTTCAGGTGCAGGCTTTGCAGGCGGTTATAAAACTGCACTTTGGTGTCAGCCAACACCGATTCGTCGGCTGTAACCTGTGCACGGGCTTGTTTAACGCGGTTTTTGTTTTCCCAAAGCGGAATGGAAACACCGACCATAACGCCTTGGAAGCGTTCGCCTGTTACCGCTTCGCTCATGTAGCCCGCCGAAAACTTGGGCAAGCCCATTGCCTGATTCAACTTTATTTGCCGCTTGCTGATTTCGATTTGTCCGCTGACGTATTGTAACACGGGGCTTTTCGGTTCGGCAGAGGCGTACCAGTCTTCAAAATTGGCAGGCAGCACGTTGGCAGGGTACACATCATCGGTAAAAGCAATGTCCTTGCCGCCGTTCAACCCTTTGAGTTGGGACAGCAAAGTCGCCTGTTCTGTCCTGATACGTGCCATTTCGTTTTGAACGGTTGTCAGGTTCAGTTGCGCCTTGTTGTTTTCCAATACGTTGGCATCGCCTTTCGCCATGCGCGACTGGTAGGTAGCGGCAATGCGTTCGGCATTCTGCAACCTTGCGGCATACTCTTTCGCTAAGGTATTGTAGTACACCAAATCAACGCAAACTTTTTTGGCTGCCAACAGCAGGTTAATCCGCTCGGCTTTGTACTGCATTTCCGCATTGGCGTTTTGCAGGTCGGCAATCTTTCCCCTGTGGCTGTAAGCCGTTGGGAAGTCGAACGATTGCTTTACGGTAAAGTCCGTGCGGTTGCCTATGACGTTGGGATTACCCCATAGATAGTGAAATTCAACTTCGGGATTGGCAAGGTAGATTCCCGTGCGGTTACCCAATTTTTGCGCTTCCATCTGTTCACGCAGCGCAGTGAGCGTGGAACTGTTTGCTTCTATTGTTTGCAAAACAGTTTCATATCCGTTTTGTGCTTTCGCAGAAAACAGAACGGATACGAACAATAGGCTAATTACTATTTTTTTCATTTTTCTTCTGTTTTCTTTTTTCCAACATTTCGTACACTACAGGCACAATATAAATATTTAATAGCGTGGACGTAAGCAATCCACCCAACACTACAACTGCCATCGGGCTTTGTATCTCGTTGCCGGGCTTATCGCCCTGAAAAACGAGCGGGATAAGTGCCAATGCCGCCGTAAGTGCGGTCATCAGTATCGGGTTGAGCCTGTCCATCGAGCCATGTACTACAATCTCACGCAATTTTGAATCTTGAACTTCGATTTCCGAATCAATCCCTTCTGACTTCAACTCATCGCTCGAAATTTGCAATTCTTCATTGTGCTGCTGCATGTGTTGGTATTTGGATATAAGCAGGATTCCGTTTCGCGTAGCGATTCCGAATAGGGTGATAAAACCGATGATGGACGGAATGCTGACAATATCGGACGTGAAGAACACAGCAAACACGCCGCCAATCAACGCCAACGGTAAGTTCAGCAATACAATGGCTGATAGCGTGAGGTTTTTGAACTCGCCATAGAGCAAGAGGAAAATCACACATAACGCCAAAAACGAGGTGATAAGCAGGGTTCGCGAGGCACTTTCGGCACTCTCAAACTGTCCACCGTATTCCACGCGGTAGCCTTCGGGCAGGTTGATATTTGCACCGATGTTGGCTTTGATATCCTCTACGACACCTTTTAGATCACGCCCCGACACGTTTGCCGAAACTACGATTTTACGCTGTACGTTTTCGCGGGTAATAGTGTTGGGGCCGCCAACGGAAACCACTTCGGCAATTTCTTCCAACGGCACTTTACGCCCGTTGCCGATGTCAATCAGAGCGGCTTTCACTTGGTCGATACTTTGGGTGTAGTTTTGATTCAAGCGAAGCACCAAATCGAAGCTGCGTTGCCCTTCGTAGATGTCCGCCAACTTTTCGCCGCCATACGCTATGTCGATAAACTTATTGAAATCTTCAATGGTGATGCCGTACTTGGCTAACATACCGCGATTGGCGCGTACCTGTAATTGTGGTGTTTCGGTTTGCTGTTCCACCGCCACGTCTACCAGTCCGTCAATTCCCTTGATGGAATTTTGGATTTGGTTACCCATCATAAATAAGCGGCTTAAATCGGGGCCGAATATTTTAATGGCAATGTTGGCACGAGTTCCCGAAAGCATATGGTCGATGCGGTGTCCCAAAGGCTGCCCGACGGTAGTCGCCATGCCCGGAACGCCTGCCAACGTGTGGCGTACATCTTCCATAAATTCTTCTCGTGAACGGTCTTTTAGTTGAAACATCACATCAATTTCGGCACTGTTGCTGCTTTGTGCATGTTCGTCCAACTCGCCGCGTCCCGTGCGCCTTGCCGTTCCCGTTACTTCGGGAATATTCATTAGTTCGGTTTCAATTAGATTACCCAAACGACTGCTTTCTTCCAACGAAACACCGGGTTTGGTTACGGCAGAAATGACCAACGAACCTTCATTAAATTCGGGTAAAAAACTCTGTCCCATTGTAAAAAACAAGCCAAGCGACACAATAAACACGCCGATAGTTGGATACAACACTTTCTTTTTGTTGCGTAGCACCCATTGCAGCGATGAACCGTAGAAGGTTGAAAGTTTGCGGGTCAGCAAGCTGTCTTTTTCGTTTTTATCCAAATACTTATCGCCCGAAAGCATCAACTTACACATGAGCGGCGTTACGGTCATGGCGACAATCAGCGACATGAACAGCGAAACAATATATGCCACGCCGAGCGGTTTAAGCATTCGTCCTTCCATTCCCGTAAGGAAAAACAGGGGAACAAACGCTACAATGATAATGAGCGTAGCATTGAGGATAGAAGCACGGATTTCGCGCGAGGCATCGAATACTATCGTGAAAGAGGACTGTCGGTGCTCTTTGGGCTTGCGATGGTTTTGCCGCAGGCGTTTGTACACGTTTTCCACGTCGATAATGGCATCGTCCACCAACGAACCGATGGCGATACACATCCCGCCGAGGGTCATGGTATTGATGTTCATGCCCAACAGGTAGAGTACGATAATTGCACCCAACAGCGAAAGCGGAATAGCCACAACGGATATAACCGTGGTGCGTAAACTTCCCAAAAACAGGAACAGAATAATGACTACGAACAGCGCGCCTTCCATCAGTGCGCCACCCACGTTATTGACGGATGATTCGATAAAATCTGCTTGACGGAAAATTTTGGTATCCAACTTTACATCTGCGGGAAGTGTGGCTTGTATTTCTGCCAACCGCCGTTCGATGTTTTCGGTTACGTTGAGCGTATTGATATTGGGCTGTTTGGAAATGGCAAGTATAACGGCGGGCTTGCCGTTTTGCGAGGCTGAACCCAACTTTAAGGCACTGCCGATAACAATTTCCGCCACATCTGAAACAACAACGGGTTTACCATTTACGGTTTTAATGAATGTTGCTCCCAACTCTTCGAGGCTGTTGGTTCGAGCCATGCCGCGCAGGATAAATTCGTTACCGTAGTCGCGGATTACGCTGCCCGACGAATTGGCGCTGAATGTGCTTCCCACGTTTTCCAACTCGTTCATGCTTACACCGTAAACGTCCATCTTTTGCGGGTCGGCAAGTATTTGGTACTGCTTGTAATCGCCGCCGATAATGGTTACCTGCGACACGCCGCCCGTGGCGAGTATCGAGGGTTTTACCACCCAATCGGCTAAAGTGCGCAGTTCCATCATCGAAGTGCTGTCGGCTTGCAAGCCAAGTAGCAGGATTTCGCCCATGATGCTCGATTGCGGGGCTAATACGGGAACGACATCGGCGGGTAATTCGCTGCCGAGCGATACCATTTTTTCGCTTACAATCTGGCGGGCTTTGAAAATATCCGTTCCCCATCCGAACTCTACCCACACGAAGGAATATCCCTGCATGGATGCCGAGCGGACGCGGCGTACATCGGTTGCACCGTTGACGGCTGTTTCGATATGGAAGGTTACCAACCGTTCCACTTCTTCGGCAGCCATGCCGTGTGCATCGGTCATTACAACTACTGTCGGGGCTGTGAGGTCGGGGAACACGTCAATATCCATCTTTTGGGATATGTACGTTCCGCCTACAATCAGCAGCACCGCTCCCAGCAACACAAATAGTTTGTTATTGAGAGAGAATTTTATGATTTTATTCAGCATGTTGTCAATGGATTAATGCACGTGTCCCGAATGCGCATCCAACGCCCCCGAAGCCTGTGCCAGTTTTACTAATATTGCGCCTTTGGCAACAACACGGTCGCTATCCGCTATGCCTGATACTACTTCTGTGCGGAAACCGTCGGTTACGCCTTTTTTGATTTCCCGTTTCTCGAAAAATTCGGGTGTCAATTGCACGTAAACGAAGTAGTTTCCCATTTCTTCCACAACGGATTCATTGGGTACGGTGATTGCTTGCGCGTTGGTTTGCGTTTTGATGTACATTTCTACGAAACTGCCCGATAGTAATCCTGCACTGTTTTTCACTTGGAAAACAACGGGTATAAGCGGATTAGCGAGGTCGGATGATTTGCCGAATGACACTACACGTCCGTTCAATTCTTCCAATGTAAAGGTGCGACCGTCGTCCAACACTTTGATGTTGGCAGAGGTAATGCCGCCCAAAATCGAAAAATACTTGGGTTGCAATTCGGCTTTGATAAGTAAATCGCGGTTTTGCGAAACCACCAATACGGGTTGTCCCGCTTCGGCGTATTGCCCGTTGCTGACCAATACCTGCGTGATAAATCCGCTGATAGGTGAAGAAACGGTTTGCTTTCCTGCCGAAAAATTCTTCCGTAGGTTGTTGAATACGGCTTCGGCGTTGGTAAATTCCGTTTGTGCCTTCAACAGTTCGCTTTGCGAAACGATGTTGTCTTTTGCCAACTCTTTTTTACGGTCATACTCGGCTTTAGCTCGGTTGTATTCGCTTTCAGCACCGCTGTAACGTACCATCAGGTTGTTGTCAGCCATTCCGCCGCCTTCAATGGAAAACAGCGATTGTCCTGCGCCAACGGCTTTTCCGTCCACCACATCACCGTTCGGAAAAAGTACAATGCCTGCGGTTTTAGCCGTTATAATTTGTTGGTCGCCCTGCGAAGGTTGGATTTGCGCAGTGGTTCGGATAATTTGCCCGAAGGGTTCGCGTGTGGCTGCCGCAGTTGAGAAATCGACTTTCCAACTTTGTTCTTTGGTAAATACTACGCCGTTGCTGCTCGAAGCCACGGCATCTGCCGCGTCGTGCTGTGCATCGTGTACATCGGTATAAACCTTAATGTTGGAAACAACGATTTGCGAAGTTCCCTGCGGTGTTGCAATGTCGAACACCAATTTTCCCGTTCCTGCGGTGGCAGGTTGCAGCGAAAATTTATAGATGCCGGGGCGTGTAGGTGTTTCGAGTGTTTGACGTGCGCCATCGGTTCCGACAATTAAACTTACCGTTATTTTTCCTTCTGTAATCGGTTTGAAATTTTTCAGGAAGGAAAAGTGGGCGAGAATATCGCTCGGTTGTCCCACGACAAAAGGCGTTGCTTCGGCGAAAACCTCAAAATCGCTGCTGTATGCGGTGAGTTGAAGTTTTTCGTCGTGCGGATGGTCGCCTGCGGGTTGTTCTGATTTGCCTTTACAGCCGAACATGACGGCAGTAAGGCATACTAAATATAGGATGCGTTTCATCTTTTACTTGATTTTAGAGAATAGGGTATCAGCAACCGGGGAACAGAATTGCGTAAAGCAACTATTCCCGATTGTCAATTCCCAATTCGATTATTAATGTTTGTGAGGTTTGCCGTCGCCGTGGTCGTGCGCTTGACCGTGGTCATCGTGCTTTTGATTTAGGCTGTCTTTCTTGGCGGCAGTCGTGTCGGCTTCTACCTTGAAAGTTTCTTGTGCAGGCTTGGCTGGGTCGGCGGCATGGTCGGTATGTACGCTACCATCATCGTGCTTATGCGTACCGTTATTACTGTTGGATTTGTTGCCGCATGAGGCAAAAAGGAAACCGCAGATTGCGATGGCTAAAAATATCTTTTTCATTTGAATTTTCGTTTAATTTTTTTGAACTGAATTGAATAATCACAAACCACAAAGCCTGTTACGGGCTGTGGTTGTAAAACGCTCGATAAAAAATTAAACGATAGGTGGGGCGCGTGGCGGAACGCCTAAAGTAAAGGCTATTGGAATTTTAAGCGGGACATAATAAATGTTCTGCTTGTCAATTTCAACCTCTTTAGGTGTAAAGTCAAATGTTTGAACCGCATGGCAGTATAGCGTAAGGGTTGCAAACAGTTGGGCAATGGTATTGCTTGAACTTAATGTATAAACTTCGGGGTGCTGCGATTCCTCATGATGGGGAAACTTATGTGTATCATGGTGATGGGTTGAACCGTCAGCATGATGATGTTCGTCGTCATTATCATGGAATACATCAATCGCCGCACTAACGGTTTCCCAAAGGTGCGTGTGATGGTCGTGCGGGATAATGGTATGTATTAATACCGAACCATATACCGCAAGAATTAGATATGATATGACCTTCCTAAATCTCATGTTTGCAAAGATATGGATTTTTTTAACATGATAGGATAATTCTTATATGGAAAAAAATTTGTGCAAGGTGCAAGTCTATCTATATATAGATGCTTGCACCTTGCACAAAGGATAAAAGATTAATAGTGAGAATGTTTGTTGTTATTGAAAAAATGTGTAATTTTGAACCTGAGTTCTAAGCAGTCAAACGGGTGACAATAGCCGCCAAAAAGGCCAAGTAAAGCAATTTACCCCCATTTGTACCCCATGAACGAAATTGAAATATTGAATCACTGAATATTAGCGTAATACGGGTAGGGTTTTAAACCCGTCCGGACCGCTAAATGGGAAAAGGACAAAAAGACGAATGTAAGTCTTTGATTGTCAAGAGTAAGTAGAAAACGTACATTAACTGTACCCCCTACATTAAAAATAAGGGATAATCTACTAACAGACAGTCAGTTAAAGCGAAAAGTTCATCTTCCGTCCATACCGCAGAAAATGTAAACCTCTTATAATCAATCGATTATAAGAGGTTTTTCTTTTTTCGAACCCTCGGCCCAAATCCATTACATATTGCTGTAAATCAATAATTTAAGCTGTACCCCTTTCTATAATCAGGTGTTTTTCTGCTTGAATTTGCCATAAAACAGTGTCCAAATCGTGTCTCTTTTTATAGAAAATGAGAAAGGGACACAATACATATAAGCGGAGCATTACGGGAACGCAACAACTTAAGACTTGGTGCGCTTTTAAGCTGTATTTCAAGTTTTTGGCAATCCATAGAAGAAGAACTGTTAGAAAAATCTACCTGTCATTAATTTCACTCTTAATTTCTTTTTCTATAATCCGATATTTATCTCTTATATCTTCGCCAGAATAGAAGTCAAGCAAGTCTTTTTTTGTCAAAGTTCCCTCTATCAAGAATTTCTTCATGTATTCCTGATTAAATTCCATCAATAAGATTGATTTTTCTAATTGTTTTAAAATAGCCTTGTTATTCTCTATATTGCTATGAACAAGAGATTTTATAGATAAAACCTCGTTAATATCCTTTATGATTCTATTCACAAGAATAGCTAACAAATCTTTGTCCAGTTCAACTTGTTTAGCATTTAAGGCAATATCACGAGCCAACATATAAGCAATGGATAAGTTTGAATAATCACCTTTTTGAGAATCGATAATCGCCGTAAATCCAATCCCTGAAATATATCCAACATTTTCGGACAATTTCAGAATAGAATTGTCAACTAACGATCTATCAAAAACAATGATACTAACCTTCCCATCTCTGTTTGCTTCGGCTTCAATTAACTGACTCCAGGCTGTATCTGTTTTTCGAGTAAAAATATCTTTGGAATCAATGTCTCCCAAGCGAATGCTTTTATCGAATTTACATTCGATAACAATTTTTAGATTGTTGTCTCCATTAATTTCGCAAACAATATCACCTGTCTTATTTTTTGCTATATTTCCGGCTGTATTTCCTGTTAATACAGCCCTATCTTTCAGTCGCTTTTCTTGAAAATAATTATTTAGAAATTCAGCTATTTCGTCTTCAGCCAGAATTCCTTTTATAGTTGATTTGTAAAAGAGCTCCTTTTTCATCTCAAATATCATTTTGAGACTTTCAAGTTCTGTTCCCAATTCATTGGAGGTTTTCGACAAGAATGCAGAAATTCTATCTTCCATCAATGCTAAGACACCAATGTATATGGCACGTAATAACTTTTCATCCCGTTCATTAACAGGAAGATTATTGAAATAGTTAAAAACAATGGGATTTTCTATTTCAAATTCTTTGATTTCAACTCGGTTGAGTTGCTGGTTTAATTTTATTGTTGACATTATTCAATTCTTTCGTATGGGTATACGTTTTTAAAATTTCTATGTAAATATGAACCTAATGATGGTGCATTAAATAAATTATCAAATTCATATTCTGGAACTCCTTTATAGATATAAAGACTTCCATTTAAAAATCTCACATAAACAGTTTGACTTTCTTGATCATAACCAAGTTCTGCTATATTAGAAGAACTTACGACCTTCATTTCCGGATAATTCATTTTGTTTCCTCCTTTAATTTTTGATTTCTCCAAAGAGAAAGTAATTTATTGTAATCTTCAACTTCTACATTTTTTTCTTCCATCCATTTCATTGAGACTAATGGATCTGAACCTTTAGGAGCATTTGCGAGCTTATAAAATTGCACTCTAGAAGGTATTTTAACCCCTTCACCTGATATAATCCCTTCGCCTGTACGTAAGCTAGGTAATAAATCTACCATGGTTTGTAATTCATCTTGTATCGAAGAACGTATGTGACCTCTGTCTTTTGAATTATTCATCCGTAAAGCTATAATGGTGCCACATTGACTTAATACCGTTTCGTCCAATTCGGATGGTCTTTGAGTTACCAATGCTAAACCAACTCCATATTTTCTACCTTCTTTTGCGATACTTTGGACAGCTCTTGAGGAAATAGAATTTTCTCCAGCCTTAAGATAATTATGAGCCTCTTCTAAAACTATGAATAAGGGTTGCTCTTTTCCTCCATTTGGTAAGTTTTGCCCCCAAAATAATGCATCATATATAATTTTTAGCAATGTGCCTGAAATAGATGTCATTATTTCACTTGGTATTCCCGATAAATCTAAAATAGTAACAGGAACTTTACCTCCCAGCCACTCAAAAAGAAGATTACTTAAATCTTTTTTTACTTCTCCTTTTAAATCAGGTTCATATTCTCCAGGGGCAAAAAGAAAATTATAGGTTGAATCTTTCAACCTTATACGAATATTATCTAAGAATCCTAATATAGCTTTTGCTTGATTATTTAAAAAGGGAGCGCCACCACCTGCACTTGCTGGCTGATATTCATTCGATATTAATTTATCGGCATTTCCTTCAATTCGTTTTTTTGTTATAGTTTCAGGCTTAGCTCTTTCGTTAAATGTCTGACGTTCAAAATCATCTAAATCAAACCACAACTGTTTTATACTGAAAGGAATGGGAGTATCCGCTGTTATTAATTCGGCTTCAATATCTATTTTATTCTTTTTTGCAGAGGCAATCTTTGCTTCAACTATTTGCGTTCGTATATAATCACGATTTTGATCTGATATTGATCCAGAAAACATGCTTATTAGTTCATTAAAAGGCAAAGCCCAGAAAGGAACATACAGTTCTTTTTCATTTTCATCTTGATTTGCCCTAATTTTGTAAACATTACTTTTATCTTTAAGAACACTATTATACTCTCCATGAGGATCAATAACTAAGATACGCGAACTTTTAAAATTTCTATCTGCAATTGCTTTTAACAATACTCCAACTGCATTTGATTTTCCACTTCCCGTAGATCCAAGTATTGCACAATGTCTTGAAATAAGCTTATTTAAATCTATTTTTGCATTTAAGCTTTCAGATATGCTTATATTCCCAATAGTTATAGAGTTGTTTTTATTATAGCCACCATATATTGCATCTAAGTCTTTTAATGTTACTAGATGAACCTTATCTCCTGTAGTCGGAGATTGAGATACCCCTCTTTCAAACTTGTAACCATATTGCTCTCCAATTAAAGCCATATTCAAGAATTGCCTATTTTCGAGTTTTGAATAATCTTGCTCTATAATTTCTTTCAAATTATCTGGAATTGCAGAAGCTCCTATTTGTGTCACAATGCCATATAAGTTTGTATATCCTAAAGGTATTTTCAGAAATGAACCAATTTGGCCTATACGGAATACAATTCCATCAATGACAGGAATATTTGATTTTATTGAATCAGATAGTTGAACACTAATTGTATTCCCACTAACACTAATTATTTCTCCAACTTCTGTTTGAATATTTTTCATTTTCCCTCTTTAGTTAAATCTGATAAGTGAATCATTGATTGAAGAAAGTTCACAAATGAAGTAAAGTCTGGCAGCTTTAGCTCACCTTCACCTGTCCATTTTTGCTCTTCTATTTTATTATTTATCATATCGCTAGCATCAGCATGAGCATCTTGGTCAAAATATAAATCAATATGAATGGCATCATCATTATCCGGTTCTCTTTTTAATTTCCATTTTCCATATTGACATCCAATGATTGCGTGACGACAACCCAAGACAGAGATCTTATTATTTGCTTTTGCAATATCTTTTAATGTACAATCTTCTTTCTCTAAAATATAACCTATCTTCTTACCTATACTATCATATATAGCATCGTAAAATAAAACGAAAACATGTGCAGATGTATTCGTTTTTAAGGCTGTCAAAATTCGTTCATTTATATGCTCGTCTCCGAAAGAGTATCCACTTATAATAAGAATTGTATCTGATTGTTTCAAGAAGTTCGTCAAGCGATCCCCCAAAGCTGTATATGGCTGTTTCTTTGAATCATTATACTTTAGTGTTGATGGATAGATTAGTATATCTTCAGAATCAGAATCTTTTCTCCAAACCCTTTTGGTGTCTTCATCATAATGCCACCCTAAGGAGCCATGTATTTTCCACAGTTTAGTTTGCTTCGGGAGAAAATTTAAATCATCAACTGAATGAGAATTAAAAAAGGGTTTAAGACTTCCTGTAAAACCATCATAATAAGGAACATTCTTATACTCCAAGCCCAGTTCAAATAGATAATCATAATTTGTAGTAAATATTTCTATCGGATAATATCTATCTGCTCTCTCAATCCAATCTGCAAAATCAACATGTATAACGTATTCCAATTCATTCTCAATGTTTTTATGAATGCTGACTATCTTGTGAATTTCTTTTTTTATCTCTTTGCATAAATCATCAAATTCAGAGAAATTCAAACCATTTATTGAATGTCTTCCTACTGCCATCTTCTTCTGCTCAATTGCAGACAATAAGGTTTCAATAGTGTACTTGTCTTTTCCTATTTCGTTCTTTATTTCATCAATTGCAGTTTTATAATTATCAGTTTTGAACAATTCGGTCTCAATATCAGAAGTCATTTTGGATATCGCAGGAATATTTTTTGATTTGATTTTATCTTTTTTAGCCAATGAAGTGCCTGCTCCAAATAAAAAACCTATTTTTTTCTTGTCAGAAACGAGTAATGCTTGTAAGCCTCTAATATATTCTGATGGATCGTGTGTCATTATTTTCATATTGTAAATTTTAAAACAATTCTTTCGGATTAATCTTCAAAAACTCATCATAAGGAATTCCACCTGTCCCAACGAGCAGTACCTTTTCAGGATGAAACCTCTCAGCAAAAACTCCCATACCTGCATTTTCGACTTTCATTCCGCTTTTTACCTCAAGTCCAATCACCTTATCTCCTCTTTCTAAGATAAAGTCAACTTCGTAGTTGCCATCTCTCCAATAATAGAGGTTGTATCTTTCGGAAATAGCATGATTTATCAAATGAGTTCCAATTGAAGATTCAACTAATCGTCCCCATAACTTTGGATCGACAATTGCTTTTTCGTAGGTATCATCGCTTTGTGCTGTAATTAATGCATTGTTATATACTTGGAATTTGGGACTTGAGCCACGTTTGCGGATTATATCTCCGGCATACTTATCTAATCCGCCTAATAATCCACAATCGGATAACAGTTTTAGATAGTTAGCCAACGTTGTTGTATTTCCGGCATCTTGAAGCTGACCTAATATCTTCGTGTAAGAGAGTATTTGACCTGAATAAAGGCAGCCCAATTCAAATAATCGTTTTAATAAAGCAGGCTTATCAACACGTGTCAGCATCAAAATATCTTTGGAAATACTCGTCTCTATGAGCGAATCCTTTATGTAATTCTTCCAACGTTCTTCATCATTAATCAACGTTGCCGATCCCGGATAGCCACCAAAGTAGACATACTGCTCGATGCTCCACCCGAATGCCTCCTGGATTTCAGGAAAAGACCAATGTCCAAGATAGAGTGTTTCAAATCGCCCAGCTAAAGATTCGGTCAATCCTTTCTGAATTAACAATCGAGAAGAACCAAGTAAAATCACCTTTATGTTGATTTTCTCACGAGTATCTTTATCCCATTGTTGTTTCACGACTTCACTCCAATTGTCTATTTTCTGAACTTCATCAATTATAAGCAAGAACTCTGAAGCATTCGACGCTTTCATCCGCAGGCGAGCTGATTCCCAAATTTGTGTGATCCAAGCTGAGTTTGTAGCTGAAATGGCATCTGCAGATTCAAATAAGTTTGGGATTAACAGTTGTTCAACAAGTTGTGTCACCATAGTGGTTTTGCCCACTTGGCGAGGCCCCAGAATAACCTGAATAAACTTTCTGGGCTCTTCAATTCTTGATTTAACCGACTTCAGATAAGGACGTTCAAACATAAATTCCAATTTTACTCAATACGGATAGCAAATTTACTCAATATTTTGGGTTTTGCAAATAATTCAGGATAAATCATACATTCCCAACTATTTTCGTTAGGTATAAGTTTAATCATGTAACATTAAAATCAATGAAGTACACCTTTAGAATCTCATTTTTCCTGAAGAAGAGTACAGTACGGAAAAATGGCAAGTCACCGATTATTGCAAGAATCACTTTAAATGGAGAAAAAGTGGAGTTTAGTACCAAGTTAGGCATTGTTGCTTCCCAATGGAATACCGATATTGGAGAAGCAAAGGGAAATAGTTACGAGGCTGTAACTCTTAATAACGACCTGAATTCAATTCGAATGACCCTCTATACGTATTGCCGGAACCTAAGCGAGAAGCGTGAAATAATAACTGCAGACAAACTTCGAAAAATGTATACGCAAACCGAGATGTACTCCCAAACACTGCTCACTTTATTTAGAAAACACAATGACGATGAATTAAAGTTAGTTGGTTACGGTAGGGTAATAGATACTTATAAGAAGTATGAACTTGCCTATCGACGGGTTCAAGGCTTTATGCTTCATCAATATTCCAAGAATGACATCTATTTGGATAATTTGAATCTTCAATTCGTAACCGACTTCGAGATATATCTTCGAGTAAACTGTAAGTTGGGAGTCAATATGACTGCAAAGATAATTCAATTTTTAAAGAAATGACTTGTCCTAAAATAGCTATATCTTCATTATCAATTGTTCCAAAGTCTTTCAGCCAATGAAGAGTTGCATGCAATACACTCTTCTCTCTTGTAAAACTTCAGAATTATATTCTTTTGAGAAAATGAACTCTCCGTCCGAAAATCCTATATTAAAAAAGAATTTGAAGTTTCTCTTGCTCCTTTTTATGTAAATCTTCAAACCGTTCTTCATCTTGGGTTAAGCGTTGTATTGCGATTTTATCATCTTTCCAACTTGCCGATTCCAAAGAGTTTCTGACTTGCGTAAGTTCCTGCCAGGGTTTGTTAGTGTCTTTCTGTTATCCCTCTATTTTAGTATGAAGCGGATTGTGTCTACCCGTACAGACGTTGAGGGTATCTTCTATATTGTCAAACAGTTCTTTATGAGCAGTGTATAGCTTAATATTCTTGCTTATTTCCTCTCTTAGGTTGGTGGTGATTAATGCTAGTTTCTCTGTGTCTTTAGAAAGAAGCAGAGTTAAAATAGCTTTTTCGAATGCTTGTTTATCCTTGAACGTATTATAGAAATCCGTGATATGGTACTGGCGATCAAAATTCAACTTCAAACTATCTATGACCTGCTCGTAAATAGGGTTAATCAGCCTGTATTGGGGTAACAGGTCTGTTAATAATGAGGTATGAGTGTTAGGGATTTCCGTATTGTTTTCCGTTTAATATGTTCTAAAAAATCAAAATATTCTGATTTCTTAGAACATAAAAATCGTATTTGATTAAACTTGTCCATTGCACTGACCTTAATATCATCGGCAATGTCAATGTAGGGCTTCATCTCCTTATAATCGTTGTGTCCTATTCATTTCATTACACCTGTGGCGGAATACCCAACGAAAGGGCATTGCTGATTCATGCTCTGATGCGCATGAATACTATCCATCAGGGTGCGAGATCCCTGAAGAAAAGACAAACTGTTTGTATTTTATAAATAAGAGGGGAATGTCAGCGTAAATCGACTTCCGTGTTCATCCGATTGCACGGAAATTTTGCCTTTGTGCCTCAGCATTACCTGCCTGCAGATACTCAGGCCAATGCCCGAGCCTGTGGGTTTGGTCGTGTAAAAAGGGATGAAAATTTTTTCAATGGCCTGGGGGCTAATTCCTTTTCCGTTGTCTGATACGATGATATGAATCTCATTGCCAATCTTGTTCGCTTTTATGTCGATGATGGTTTCTTGCTCTGCACTACCAGCTTCCGAAGCGTTTTTAATGAGATTTATAAGCGCCTGCTCCACCAGGCTTTTATCGGCAGTAAGAGTGAGTGGCTGCGGATAAACGGAATACGAAAGGTTGATGCCGCTTGCCGTCATCAGCTGTTGTAAATATTTCAGCATCGGTTCCAGCGGGATGGGTTGAAGAACCGGCTCCGGGATTTTGGTCAGTTTCCGGTAATTTTCCACGAACGAAAGAAGCCCTTTGCTGCGCCGGTGGATAATCCGCATGGCCTGCTGCATGTTTTTATATTCCTCTTCGGTGGGTAATGCGGGCATTTCGGCCGTGTCGCTCAGGGTTTCTGACAGTGAAATAATAGGGGCAATGCTGTTCATTATCTCATGAGTGAGTACACTGATGAGTTTTTGCCAGGCCTGTGTTTCTGCCTCGTCCATGAATGAGCTTTGTGTTTGCCTGCGAAAAGCCTGCAAGGCCTCTTCCATTTCTGCCGACAAGTTATGAAGTTCGTCTTTGGTAGTTGTTTCGGGCAAATGAAAAGAGAAATCTGAGTTCTGGATACTGGAAATCATTCTTTCCATCCGGCTGATTAGTTTTCGTCGGTCCAGATACACCGAAACCGCCAGACTTACAATGACTACTAATACGAGAATGGCCGAAAAGTACAATCCTTTCAGCATGAGCCATGCACCTGCCAATGCCAACAGCACTATGGCTGCTATTTTAATGACAAACAGATATCTGGCTTGAAGTTTCATACTCTTCGTATTCGTGTTCAATTAAAGCACTGCTCTCAAAATGAAGACATCCGACCGTTCGATTGACAGATGGAAAATAATGAATAACCTTTTCTGCAAAGTTAAATAAAAATACATAACAGCTGTGTTTCAGGCTTTATTTTTCTGGTTTGCCCATTTTGCGATACAATGCAAAACGTGAAATGCCGAGCAAATCGGCCGCTTGACTGATATTCCCATTGCATTGAATAAGAGCCTGTTCTATGGTTCGTTGCTCTAATTCAGCCAGGTTAAACGTCTCCGTTTTTTTTCTGCCTGGCACATTCGTCAGCATAAAGTCGTCGGTGCCCAGTACGTAAGATTTTGAAAGAATAACGGCTCGTTCCATGGCGTGTTGAAGTTCACGTACGTTGCCCTGCCAGGCGTATTCCAGTAGTTTTCGCTGAGCCGAAGACGAAATACTGCGGATGTCTTTTTTGTATTTCCGTGCAAATTTGACCAGAAAAAAATCGGCAAGCAGCAAAATGTCGTTGCCTCGCTCACGTAGCGGCGGTATATGCAGTTCAATGGTATTGATACGATACAGTAAATCCTGCCGGAATTCTTTGTTGTCCACCATTTTATGAATGTCGGCATTGGTGGCGCAAATCAGCCGGACATCGATGGGGACAGGCTGCGTGGAACCCAGGCGTGTGATTTGGCGTTTTTCTATAGCCGTGAGCAGTTTGGACTGCATGGCAGGTGTTAAGTTGCCTATCTCGTCTAAAAACAGCGTTCCTCCCGATGCAATTTCAAATCGTCCGGGCTTTTCTTTTTTAGCATCGGTAAATGCCCCTTTCTCATAACCGAACAATTCGCTTTCAAACAAGCTTTCGGGAATACAGCCCAGGTCGATATGAACCAATGGTTTCCCGGCACGTGGCGATGAGTGGTAAAGCAGATTTGCAATCAGGTCCTTTCCCGTGCCGTTTTCGCCTAAAATCAGGATGTTGGCATCGGTATCACGTAGTTTTTCGGTCGTTTCAAGCAGCGAAATCATTTTCCCGCTTTCGCCGATAATTTCGGGCAGCGGCGGTCGGTTGCTTTCCAGGGCGGCGAGCTGCTGCTTGAGCTGTGTGACTTCATTTCGGCTCTGCTTGAGCTGCACGGCCGATGAAACCGTGGCAAGCAGTTTTTCTTTTTCCCAGGGTTTAGGGATAAAATCCGCGGCACCGGCCTTGATGGCTCGTACGGCTTTTTCGGTATCGGCGTAGGCTGTTATGAAAATAACCACTGCCGACGGATCTGTCTTCAGAATTGTATCTAACCAAAAGAACCCCTCCTGCCCGCTGCTGGCATCCTGATGAAAATTCATATCCAACAGAATTACATCGGGACAAAATTTTTCAATGAAATGTCCGATGCGTTCGGGCTGCGTGGTTACTTTTACTTTCTCCACATGCGGTTGAAGCAGCAAGTTCAGTGCAAAGAGTATATCCTCGTTGTCGTCTACAATCAGTATTTTTCCTTGTTTGTGCATAATTTTGAAGTGTAGTATCCAAAACAGTTCGATACAATGATGGTACAAAGATAAAACATTGTTGCTTACAAAAGCGTGCGAATTCGAACATCGATCGTGCGGATCCGAACACTTTAGGTTTGTTGATATGTGCTGTATATTGCATGTAATCAATTTATTAGCTGTGTGGTATCTGGTTTGTTATGACAGGTGCCGAAGCTGAAACGAACTCTCAAAAATAAAGTGAATGTGAACAAGCTCCTTATTTTCTCCATTTTATTTTGTTTTTCACTCCAACTGGAGGCGCAAGACACGCTACGTCTGTCGCTTGCTGATGTGGTCCGGCTTGCCCGTACACAGTCGCCCCAAGCCGTGGCGGCCAAGCATCAATACAAAGCGGCGTATTGGAATTGGCGGTCGTTTAAGGCTGAATACCTACCCAATCTTTCGTTTAGCAGCAACAGTTCGCTGAACAGAAGTATCAGCCCGGTAACCATGCCCGACGGAAGCGATAGCTTTGTACACCGAAACCAGCTGCTCAACAACGGTAATGTTACGCTTCATCAAAACATCGCTCTTTTGGGCGGAAGCGTGTTTGTGCAGTCGGGCTTGCAGCGCTTAGACCTTTTTACCGATAAGAACAGTTCCTACAATTCTATGCCTGTGGTAATCGGGTATTCGCAGAATTTGTTTGGCTACAACTACCTGAAGTGGAACAAAAAGATGGAGCCCACACGCTTTAGTGAAGCTCGGAAATCGTACTCCGAAACCCTGGAACTGCTGGCCTCTGTGGCGGCCAATAAGTTTTTCGCACTGGCATTGGCACAGAGTAGTTTGCAGTCGGCCGACTGGAACTACGCCGCTGCTGATACGCTGTTCAGATATGCCAAGGGGCGGTACGATATCGGAACGATTTCGGAAAACGAGATGCTGCAACTGGAAATTAATCACCTGACCGAACAAAGCAACCGATTAAATGCACGTATTGATGTGGACGACCGTGTACAGGATTTGCGCAGCTTTTTGGGGATTAGAGATAAGGTGGAAATTGTGGTACTGATCGACAAAAGCGTTCCTGACTTTTCCGTGTCGCCCGATGAGGTGCTGCAATTGGCTCGACAAAACAGTCCGGATATTGAAACTTTCCGCCTGCAGCTGCTGCAGAGCGAAAGCAACGTTGCCTATGCCAGATCGCAACGCGGACTGAAAGCCGACCTGTATATGCAGCTCGGACTTACGCAGACGGCTGCGCAATGGGGTGATGCCTATAAAAAACCGCTCGACCAGCAACTGCTGAGTCTCGGCATTCGCATCCCCCTACTGGATTGGGGTGTGGGGCGTGGACGTGTAGAAGTGGCTAAAAGCAATCTTGAGAAAGTGAAAATTGATATTGAGCAGGCTAAAATCGATTTTGATGCCAATGTGGTCAAATTAGTCAAGCAATTTAATCTGCAGGCCGGCAAGGTAAATATAGCCGAGAAAACAGCCGTTCGCGCCGCCCGACGAAATGAAGTAGCCTACCGGCTGTATTTAATGGGAAAATCGTCGGTTCTGGACCTCAATGCCGCCATCTCGGAAAAGGATGCCTCGCAACGGGCTTATATCAACGAATTGCAAAACTATTGGCGGTTTTATTATACCTTGCGCAGTATTACGGGATGGGATTTCGAGAAGGCTGAAAAACTAAATTTTGATAGCAGTTATTAGGGTAATGGTGGATTGGCACATCGGTGTTTTTCCTGAAAATTAAAAAATAAACATAAAATGAACAACTCAACTTCAAACTCCGGAACTCGAACAGGGTTTAACGAAGCTCTTGATACGCAAATGGACAAACGGCTGCCCCGTAAATCGGCATTTCAAAAATACAAATATTACATGCTGGCCGGAGCTGCTTTCGCGGCCTTTCTGGTTTTTGTAATTGTAAGTGTGTCGGGCGGCCGGAAACTGCGTATCGATAACGAAAAAATCGGTATTGCCGACGTTACGGAAGCTCACTTTCTGGACTACGTGGATGCTGAGGGTATCGTGCAGCCTATTCTTACGTTGAAACTGAACACGCAGGAAAGTGGTACGGTGAAGCAAATTGCGGCCGAAGAGGGGGCCATGCTGCAACAAGGCGACATTATCCTCACCCTGCAAAACCCGGATCTCGAGCGCACCATAGAAGAACAGCAAGACGAGTGGGAAAAACAGCGTATCCTGTATCAGGAAAGAAAAATTGAAATGGAGCAAAAATCCATTCTGCTAAAACAACAAATGTTGTTGGCGCGCTACGAGCTGAGCCGCCTGCAAAAAGATTTTGTCCTGGGTGAAGAAGAGTATCGCATGGGCATAAAAAGCAAGGCTCAGCTTGACGTGCAGCATGAAGAATACATTTATAAGACTCAAAGCATTTCGCTGCAATTGGACGGACTGAAGCAAGACAGTGCCGCTACCCGCCTGCGCCGCGAACTAATGGACAACGACCTGGAACGTGCCCGGAAAAACACGGCTCACGCCCGTAGCCGGCTGGAAAATCTTGTGGTACGTGCACCCATTGACGGACAGCTTAGCTTTCTGAACGTTACGCCGGGGCAGAATGTGGGAACTTCTGCCAATATAGGTGAGATAAAAGTGATGGACAACTTCAAAATCCACACTCAGCTGAGCGAGTACTACATAGACCGTGTAAGCGTGGGCTTGCCCGCATCCGTCACCTATCAGGGTAAAAAGTTCCCGATGAAAGTGTCGAAGGTTATTCCCGAAGTCAAAGATCGCCAGTTTCAGGTAGATTTTGTTTTTACGGGCGACATGCCGGATAACGTCCGCATTGGTAAAAGTTTCCGCGTACAGGTAGAGTTGGGGCAACCCGAAACTGCCGTTGTGATTCCTCGCGGCGATTTTTTTCAAACCACAGGCGGACAATGGATTTATAAACTCAGCAAATCGGGCGACCGGGCCATCCGTACACCGGTAAGCATCGGGCGGCAAAATCCCGTGCAGTACGAAGTGGTTTCCGGTCTGGCACCCGGCGACCGCGTGGTGGTAAACGGTTACGCCAATTTCGGGGATGTGGGCGAATTGGTGATAAAATAATGCCGGATGTCGGGTTGTTGAGTGTTTTTCCTTCAATAATTGTTGTGAGTCTTTGTGTAGGAGTGGTTAGAAATCGTAAAATAACATCTATATGCTATTACATTATTTAAAAATCGCGTGGCGGAACCTGTTGAAGTACAAAACCCAAACCATTGTCAGCATGATGGGCCTGGCGATTGGCTTTACGGCATTTTCGTTTACAATGTCGTGGATACGGTACGAGCTTTCGTACGACAGCCATAATCCGGACAGGGACAGGATTTATCGGGTTGTTCAGGTGGATACTACCAAAATTGAAGGCCTGAGCAATATGGTTCCTGATCCTTTAGCGGATTATTTACCCAAGGCTTATCCCGAAATAGAAGCTGCTTCATTCTTATTCTCGAGTACACAGACCTTATGGATCAATGCGGGAAAGGACAGTATTGAAAATGTAAGGACGATAACTGCCGACACATCTTTTTTTCGGGTTTTTTATCCTGAAATCAACTTGATATTTCCCCAACCCTTACCTTCGATTGCTTATGTATATACAAGCTCGTTTGATAAAAAAATGAATGACTTTCAGCTTGAAAAATCGTCCGGTTTTTTAGGTGTTGTGGCCGACCAAAACACGCACAGTAATGTGGTTTTTGACCAGCTTCGATTTGTTGATTATTCATCGTCCAATGAAACGTATTGCCCGTGGTGTATAGGAATGGGGGGTGCCGTATATATACGCTTACGTGAAAATGTGAATGCAGATGAGCTTATAAAAAAACTAACCACCATCAGTGTTGATACCGACGGGCGCAAACTAAGCTTTTCATTTAAAATTATTCCACTGAGCGAAACTCACTATACAATTCCCGACCAGCATGCAAATGTTAAATACACACATCTGAAAATCTTTGCTTTAGTTGCCATTCTGGTTATTTTAAGTGGCTTGTTCAATTATATAATGTTGTTTGTAAACAGAATAAAATTAAGAAGTAGAGAGTTGGCTTTGCGAAAAGTAAATGCTGCGTCCGACTATCAGCTTGCAGGTTTGCTGATCACCGAGTTTCTGCTCTTGTTGCTGTTTTCGCTGTTGATGGGTGGAGTTCTGACGGAGTGGCTTTTTCCTCACTTTCTGTCGTTATCGCAAATCGAAGCACCTAAAGCTTATTTCCTGGCAGAAGCCGCTTTGTACAGTGTCGGCATCGTTGCATTCTCAATCATCGCTATAACGCTTCCGACGCTTTATTTTATGCAACGCAGCGTGCGAGAAAATATTCAGCCCGAAACAATGTCGCATGGGGGCATAAAAAACCAATTCACATTAACGAGTATTTTCACACAGTTGTCAATAAGCATACTGTTGATGTTCTGTACGTTTGTATTTTTATTTCAAATATACTATCTGAATCATTCCGATATCGGATTTAACCGGCACAATGTGGCAACAATCAGCGGATTGCCAATGAGTAAAAACGAACTGAGAAGTCTGCCCTATATTGAGAATGCGATTCTGTTCAGTCCAGGCTTCCTGCCGTCGTTGGTTACATCAGGAATTACCCTACCGGCAGATGCAGGCTCCCCCGACGAACCGACAATAAGTTATGAGATCTATCCCATAGAGAGTCCTGATTTCTTGGAGTTTTTTGAAATTCAGCTGCTTCAAGGACGTAATTTGTATAGCAACGAAACTCAATCCTGCTTACTAAACGAAACAGCAAGCCGGCGTCAGGGACATGAAACCGTAATTGGTAAAAAACTTGGAAGTTGGACGGTTGTGGGTGTTATTGCGGATTTAAAAACCAATTCGCCCCTGCTGCCTACACAGCCGGCAATATATACCTCTGGTGCCAATGAGAATTCTTATGCCTACCGATTTGCCGAGGGTAAAAGGCTGGAAACCGAGCAGGCATTACAAAAAATAATTGCGGAAAAAAGTCAAAGCCTTCATCGTCCCACGTTCCGATATATGGATGATGAATATTCAAATTACACAAAATCAGAACGTAATCTGTTAAAGTTGCTGAGTATGATGACGGTTACGGCTATTCTAATAGCAGTATTCGGTGTTTACTCCATGATTACATTAGCCTGCAACCAAAGAAGGAAAGAAATTGCTATTCGCAAAGTAAACGGTGCAAGAATGAATGAAGTTCTGTTTCTGTTTTTTCGGGAATATTTCATTGTTACCCTTACAGCCTATATAGTGGCACTTCCTGTTGGCGTGTATGTGATGCAGCGTTGGTTGGAGCAGTACACCCGGAGGGTATCTATGGAATGGTGGCTTTTTGCAGGTGTATTGATCGTAATATCGGTGGTTGTGTTCTTCAGCATTTTCTTCAGAGTGCATAAGGCCGCCAGCGAAAATCCAGCGGTGGTAATAAAGTCGGAATAACATACTATACTCATAAAAACGGAATACAACCCGGTAGTGAGCAGGCCTGTGTGTTCCACCGACAGTAGTAGAAGCATGAAACTCGGTTCTTAAAATAAAAAACATATGATTTTACATTATTTAAAAATCGCGTGGCGGAACCTGCTCAAAGACAGGGTGTATTCTGCTGTAAACATCCTAGGGTTGGCCATAGCTATGACCTTTTGTTTCCTTCTGATTTTTTGGATCAGATTTGAGTTAAGTTACGAAACCGGCCACCCCGATGTGGACAGAATCTACAAAATTTTGGAAGAAGAAACCCGCACGGATGGAATAAACTATAACGGATGGATACGTCCCGGATTTTCGGCTAAAATAAAAGAAGTTTTCCCGCAAGTGAAATACGCTACGTATGTATCGAACGAAGAATTGCCTTTCACGGTAGCGGGCGGCGATACGAAGAGCGACGGCATAATGGCAATGCTGGTAACTACCAACGAAGATTACTTAAAGATGTTTGCCTATGAATACGTAGAGGGTTCGCCCGAAGCAGTAATGAAAAACCGGGGCGCTATACTCTCCGAAGAACTGGCACGGAAGTTTTTTGGGAAAAAATCGGCGATCGGGGAGATGCTGAGTTTCGGCAGTAGCGGACATGCTACATTCATGATTGGCGCCGTGGTAAAAGTGCCCGAGAATACGCACTTGAAATTCGGCATACTCAATCCGCACGTGAAAAACGAAGGCTATGGCGGGGTCCATTATATTAAACTGGCAGACGAGTTCAACATGAGCTCCGAATTTGAGGAACAAGTATCGGCCTTTCTTTCCACCACGCGCGACACCAAAAACAAGTTAAAACTTCAAGCCTTGCGCGATGTTCACTTGCACTCGCCCAAGGAGATCGCCGATAAAACCTACGGCAGTATGGCTCAGATTTGGTTTTTCTCTGTTGCCGTCCTGCTTATTCTGTTGGTTGCCGTCATCAATTACGTGAACACCTCCATCGCTCGTGCTATGAGCAGGGTAAAAGAAGTGGGCGTACGAAAAGTGTTCGGTGCAAACAGGCGGCAGCTGATCCAGCGATTTCTGCTTGAAGCCTTTGTGATTTCATTTGTCGCCATTTTTATATCCATGGTGTTAGTGGAATTGTTTTTTCCTTGGTTCAGCCAGGTAATGGGGCACCGCATAGCCTTCAACTTTGATCTTGGCACCCTGCTTATAGCCCTGGGCACGTGCATCATTGTAAGTCTGCTCTCGGGCGGATACGCGGCATTTTACCTTTCGGCATTCAATCCCATAACGATCATGAAAGGAGGCATGAAAACCGGGTCGAAGGAGGGGTTGCGAAAACTTCTGATCGGAGTGCAGTTTTTCCTTTCCATATCGGTGCTGATAGGTGCCTTGTTTTTTTACAAGCAAATAAATGCCATATACAATGCCGAAACGGGTGTGGACAGAAAGAATATCGTCATTCTTAACACGATGCTCTGGTACGATGCTGAAGATTTTATTCAAATAATAAAAAAAGAAAATCCCAACATTATCGACGCCAGCATAGCGATGTCGGCGCCATACAACAGTTCGTACTCCTACAGCGGAGTAAGCTGGACGGGAGGCAAGGAGAGTTCGAAAGAGATGGAGTTTACACAGATTTTCTGCGACCATAATTATGCCAACACTTTTGGACTGCAGGTCATACAGGGAGAATTTATTCCGCCCGGGCTTAGCTGGTGGCAATACTCCGAAGAAAAATCCTTCAATATCGTGATTAACGAGGCGTTTAAAAAAGTTATCGGTTTGGATAACCCTATCGGCGTAAGTGTGAACTATGCCTGGGGAATGAGAGGCAAAATTATTGGTGTGGTCAAAGATTTTAATTTCAAACCGCTCAAAGAAAAGATCGAGCCGCTTATTATCAGTTTTAATCCGGAAGTATGTAATACATTGTATATCAAAACCACCGGGAAAGACAAAAAAGCGACGTTGAATTATATTCTGGACAAATACAAAGAGATACGACCGAACAGAAACAACCTGCCCATAATGTACCGGACGGTGGATGATGAGTATAACGAAATGTACGAAACAGAGTTGCGTACTGCCGGGATGTTATCCGTATTTGCGGTTGTTTCACTGCTGCTGGCGCTGATGGGGATCGTAAGTATGATTTCGTTTACAGTAGAAAAACGCAGCAAAGAAATAGCCATCCGGCGTATCAACGGGGCAAGAACCAGGGATATCGTGCAACTTTTCTCAAAAAGCATTCTGCAGGTAGCCCTTGTGGCATCCATTCCTGCTATTCCGCTGTGTTATTATATTCTCAGCCGGTGGATACAGACTTATATCTACCGCACTTCGCTCAGTTGGTGGCTGTTTCTGGCCATTCCGCTGTCGATTATGGGTGTTACATATCTGATTATCAGTCTGCAAATCCATATCACAGCTCAGAAAAACCCGGTAGATGCATTAAAAAACGAATAAGTAAAAAAAATATTAACAATTAAAATTATGAAGACGAAGTACGTAGCAATATTGCTGTTGTACCTGATCGCAACAGCTTGCAAAAACAACAGGCAAACGCTCGGCGATAAGGCTGAAGAACAACAAGTGAACTTAACCGAACTGTATGCCAGCGAAGAGGTGCTGGATACGATCGTGCCCAATCCGGGTGTGAAATATCCTGAGCAGCGGAAAATTGACCCGCAAAATCCACCGAAGGTGATTAACCTGGAAACGGTTGCCGAAGCCAGGGAGTTGGATTTAGCCCAATATTATGCAGAGGTAGAATACATCAAATTAAAACATCCGCTCAGCGAAAAAGGCATCGCATTTTTAGGAAACAGCAGTTACGAAGTATTGTATGACCAAGGAGGCATGATGGGCGACGGCGCCAATTCCAGGGTTTATTTAACAGAAGATAAACTGATTGCCGGCGATAATTTTTTCGGTTATCACTGTTTCGATTTTCAAGGCAATTACACTCACACACTGATTGCCAAAAAAGAACTTCCCGACTTTGATCTGAAAAACAATAAAGCAAGCCTGCATTGGTCGCCGGAGGGAGAAACGATTCACGGTATTTCGGTTTTGGATGATAATTGTTTGATTATGAGTACAAACAACAGGAAGAGCACCTTTGTTTTTCATCACCTCGGTACACGTAAAAATTACCTGAGCCGTCCGGGTTCACCCGGCAGTGTCTTGTTGCTTTCGCCGGATACGTATGTGGCCGATATGTATCGGGCCATAAGTACAGGACGTGAACCGATGCTGTACTGCTTTGATATAAAAGGCGATACACTCTCTAAATTTATTAATTATAATCCTCTGGCCGATGTAGGCAGAGGCTCGTACACCAATCCGGAAAGCACGATCTTCTACCGCCACGGGAAATACCTGACTATGCGGCAAGCCTACAACGACACTATTTTCCGTGTAACGGCCGAGAAGCTCATACCAGTCTATGTGCTCAGCTCCGGGAGCAAAAAGCCTGATGTACAAACCGCTTTGAAAGGCGATAAAAAAGGGAAAATATTTATAAGTAAATTATTGGAAACCGACGATTTCCTGTTCATTACACACACCGAAGATTACGATTGCAGGAACAACAGAAATAGCGGTGCGGTAAGGTTTTTCTATTCGTATTTCGACAAGAAAGCAGCGAAACGATATGCCCTGCCACGCAGCGGTTTTCCGGAAGTATTCACACTTACCAACAGCATCGACGGCACCATTCCTGTCAGTATATCCAACGCCAGCGTATATAAAAACAAGTTTTATTCATCCTATACCAAAAGGCAGTTGAGTGAAATAATTTCTTCCGATGCGTTCGCCGCCTTCCCCGCGGCGCAACGAGCAAAATTACAGTCATTACACAGCGAAATGACGGACTTTGAACTCTTGGTAATGATTTTGAAATAAGCGTTGGTAGGTTGGCAGATGAGTGTTGCAGCTTACCGTTAAAATGATTGTTTTACAGCCTTTAGGACAAAAGTCCAGGCTTTATAAATTTTGAAATAAACATGATCAGAACAGAAAACTTACAAAAAATCTTCCGCACGGAAGAAGTGGAAACTTGGGCATTGACCGAAGTAAGTATCGAAATCAACGAGGGCGAATTTGTCGCCATCATGGGACCGTCGGGGTGTGGCAAATCCACCTTGCTCAATATTTTAGGTTTGTTAGACAATCCAACGTCGGGGAAATACTATTTAAACGGCACCGATGTGACTGAATTTACCGAAAACGAACGCACCTCGCTTCGTAAAGGCGTTATCGGCTTTGTGTTCCAGAGTTTCAACCTGATAGAAGAACTCAATGTGTATGAAAATATCGAGCTTCCTTTGCTCTACATGAAAATTCCGGCAGCCGAACGTAAAGAACGGGTAAAAGAAGCCATGAAACGCATGGCTATTTCGCATCGTGAGAAGCATTTTCCGCAGCAACTCTCGGGTGGTCAGCAGCAGCGTGTCGCCATTGCACGTGCCGTAGTGGCCAATCCCAGGCTCATCCTTGCCGATGAGCCTACCGGAAACTTAGACAGCCGCAACGGTGCCGAGGTGATGAGCCTGCTTACCGAACTCAACCGGGAAGGTACTACGATCGTAATGGTAACTCACAGCCAGCACGATGCAGGTTTTGCCGATCGAATAATTAATTTGTTCGACGGAAAGGTAGTGCCGGAAGTGGTGCTGTGAATAATGACAGAGACTTGTTTGTATTTGCCCCTCATGTGTTCGTGAGGGGCAGATGGAGTATAGCTGAGTCGAGCCAAGGAAATCCCGGGTCATTCTTGGCCTGATTACGGGATAGCGGGGTGTTTTTCACATCATTTCCGGTCGGAATTTCTCTGTTGCGATAGATAAACCGATCGATATTGTATATCTTTGGTTTTTATTGTCGATTTATCTACGATCAACTATCATAAACTATGTACAGCGAATTATCTAAAAAATCAGCAAGCGGCGTAACCCGGAGCTCAGGAAATACGTGTCGTGATTACCGGAAAAAGATGGAAGATGGGCATCGGTTTAGGGTTTTGCGAAGCAGTAAATTGATTTTGATTCTGGTTGCTCTGATATACGTGGGACCGGTTGCGGCGCAGCTTACTGAGGAGAAGGCCTACGCGCTTTCGCAGATGCCGTTGCATTGTATTGGTCAGGAATGGCCGAATAAGACGTCACACATGTCCGATGGGCCGGCCGACCACCGGTTGCTGCCTTCGGAGCTTCACCCGGCATTTTACGGCTGTTTGGACTGGCACAGCAGTGTTCATGGTCATTGGCTGCTTGTAAAAGTGCTCAAATTATTTCCCGCTATAAAAAATCGTGACAGTATCGTTGCTTGTCTGGCCCAATCGTTCAGTCCGGAAAAAATGAAAGCCGAGGCTGCTTATTTTTCGGCTTACACCGGATCGAGCACTTTTGAACGCACCTATGGTTGGGCCTGGTTGCTGAAGCTCGACGAAGAGTTGATGAGGTGGGACGATCCCTTGGCCGGCGCATGGCACCGGTCGATGGCGCCTCTCACAGCCCGTATTGTCGAGCTGTGGCAAGCGTATTTGCCTCGTCAGAGTTATGCCAACCGCACAGGGGTGCATCCGAATACCGCTTTCGGACTGGCATTTGCACTGGATTGGGCACGTGAAACAGGCAACCGGGAGTTCGAGCATCGGTTGATCGATAAAGCGATGCAGTTTTACCATGGCAATCAATCGATGCCTTCGCATCTGGAGCCCGATGCTTCCGATTTTTTCAGTCCGTCGTTACTGGCAGCCGATTTGATGCGGCGTATTCTTTCTCGCGAGGAATATGTAAAGTGGGTGGAGGGTTATTTTACCGACGCAGGCATCCGGAATCTGATTACACCGCCGGTAGTGAGCGATCGCACCGATTATCAGATCGTACATCTCGACGGTTTATCGTTCAGCAGAGCCTGGTGTATGAAAGGGATAGCACAGGCATTGCCGGAGGGGCATCGGCTGAAAACCTTGTTTGAGTCGACGGCGAGCCGTTATATCGGGCAAACGTTGCCGGTAATCGGAGCGTCGTACGGAGGAAGTCACTGGCTGGCATCCTTCGCGTTGTATGCGCTGGATGCCAGGTGACCGTGGCTGTTAATAAGCCGAGATTTTAGCGGCGAAACCTCCGCCGGGCGCCATCGGTATCGTCAGGCGTGTAGTGGAATTCACCTCCCGGGTTTCGATCGTGTGATCGGTACCTTTCCGGTGGGCGTTTACTCCGTCTTTAAACAAGGTAAGTGTGTAGTTTTTACCCGGGGTCAGAAAGTCGAGGCTGAGTTCGGCGGTGCGACGGTTCCAGTTGGTAAGTCCTCCCACGTACCAATCGTTACCTTTACGGCGGGCCAGTGTGATGTGGTGTGCCACTTTCCCGTCGAGTGCGCGGCTTTCGTCCCATACAACGGGGATGTTGGCTATGAAGTCGGTCGAAGCCGGTTCTTTCAGGTATTCGGTGGGGCTGTCGCAGAGCATGTTCAACGGCGAATTGTATACCACGTACATTGCCAGTTGGCGGCAGCGGGTGCCCTGGCTCATGGGGTCGGAATACACCGGGCGGTACATTCCCCGGGCGGCATTTTTCATAGCTCCCTGGGTATAATCCATGGGGCCGGCCACCATCCGGATAAAAGGAATTGTGACGTCGTAGGTTACCATGTCGGTTGCTTCGGGTTCCCATTTCATTTGTTCGAGGCCGAAGACCCCTTCGAAATTGATTACATTAGGGTAGGTGAGTTGCAGTCCGGTTGGTTTATACATGCCGTGGAAGTCGGCCAGTAGCTGGTAGCGGGCGGTGGTTGCCGCAGCCCGGTAAATGAAATCGACCATTTGCTGGTCGTCGCGGTCCATAAAGTCGATTTTAAAACCCTTTACTCCTAAAGCAGCATAATGACGGCATACATTCTCCATGTCGCGATCGAAGGCACGATAGCCGGCCCACAGGATAATCCCCACATTTCGCTCCTTCCCGTATTCGACCAGTTCACGGATGTCGATTCCGGGCACTACCTGCAGGAGGTCGGCCTGCCGGTTCACCGCCCAACCTTCGTCGAGAATCACGTATTCAATCCCTTTTGAAGCAGCAAAGTCGATGTAGTATTTATAAGTAGCATTATTGACTCCCGATTCGAAGTCGACACCCGCAATATTCCAGTCGTTCCACCAGTCCCAGGCCACTTTCCCGGGTTTAATCCAGCTGATGTCGCCTGCCCGGTTGGGCGCTGCCAGTCGCATGGTCATGTCGTTGACAGCCAGGTTTTTGTCGCTGGTGCTGACGATGGCTGTGCGCCAGGGGAATTCGCGGGCACCCTCCACGCGGGCAATATAGTTCTCGCGCCGGGCCACACGGGTTTGCAGGTTGTTGTGCCCGCCATCGGTCGTTGCGGCCGGATAAGCAGCAAAAACTCCTTTCAGGAAGTTGTCTCCGGCAGGTTTGTTGAGGTACAGTCCGGGATACGATTCCAGGTCGGCTTCGGTGAAGCAGATTTTTTTTGTGGCCGTAGCTTCGACCAGAATCGGAAGGAAAATGAGGCGTTCGGGGTCGAGTTGCGATACCGGTAGGTATACGTAGCGATTTTCAAATGAATTGTGAAATTGCTGCTCGAAGCTGTCGTGTTGGCCATTGGAGTAGGGTATGTAGGCCTGAGGATCGCCCGTGAAATGAAGCTCCGTCAATTCGTTGGCAATACGGATCGGCTGTGTGCCGGTATAATAAAAGCGATAGGCCATTCCATCGTTGTAGGCCCGGAACCGGATGCCCCAGTTACCGCGGAATTCGAGCGTGAGTTCGTTGTAGTGGTTTTTAACCTCGGCATTGAAATGAATCGGTGTGGCGATAGAGGTGTTGACGGTTCGGGTCTGCCGGCGTAGTAGTTTCGCGTTTTTTCCCCAGCAGGTTCCATCGCTAAGTTCCAGTGCTATTTCCGATGGTGCTATTAACCGGTCTTGTTCGTGGGTTACCGAATATCGCAGCGATTGTTTGGTGTCGATACCGACTGTTAGTTTCTTATCGGGCGATTGAAGTGTGAAGGTTTGTGCTGTCGCAAGAAAAGTTGCGAGCATCATTGCGAAAAGGCTTGCAGTGCGTTTCATGATTAATGCTGAATGGATTTTAGAATAGATGAGACAAATGCGTTATAGTCGAACTGCCCTTTTTTCGAGAAGCCGGTGCGTACGATTACCAACTGCATCGAAGGGATTATATAGATGTATTGTCCGTCGTGGCCGCGACACATAAACAGGTCGGCCGGAGCGTCGGGATAATCGCCCGACCGGTTGAGCCAGAAGAGGGAGCCGTACCGGCCCCCCGAGCCGCCGGCAGGCTGCATGGCCTGGTCGGTCCAGCCTTCGGGTAACAGCTGATTGCCCAGCCAGTTGCCTTTGTTGAGGTACAGCAGCCCGAAGCGTACATAGTCGCGCATCGACGCATACACATACGACGAGCCCACGAATGTACCCGATGCATCGGTTTCGAAAATAGCGCTACGCATTCCCAGCGGGTTGAAAAGCTCCCGTCGGGGAAAAGCGTAATAGTCGGCGTCGTTGTCGATGATGCGGCGGATCTGCAGGCTGACAATATTGGTAGCGCCCGAATTATACAGCCAGAGCGAGTCGGGGGGAGCAACGCTTTTTTTCTGCATTGAAAAACGGGCCATATCGGCCGATTTGTGGAGCATCAGTGTTACGTCCGACAAATTCCCGTAGTTTTCGTTCCATTCTTGCCCGGCGTTCATATGCATCAGGTGATTGAGGGTGATTTGCGAACGGTCATCGTGTTGCCATTCGGGCAGATTTATCGGTTGGTGGATGTCGAGTTGCCCTTTTCTGACCAGTATTCCGGCGAGTGCATGCGTAATGCTTTTGGCCATCGACCAGCTCAGAAAGCGATTTTGCTCCGAAAATCCGTCGCGGTACCGCTCGGCAATCAATTGATTCCGGTAGGCAACGGCCACGGCAAACGTACCCTGCGTGCCGGTGGTGTCGGCAAAAGCTCTGTCGAGTGCACTATTCAGCTGTTGCCGATCGACATTGCCGGGAACGGTATCGGCCAGTCGATCGCCGGCGGGCCAGTCGACCGTGTCGGGATCGGTGGCAGGTAGTTCGACGCGGGTGTAAGGCCGGTTGCGAATTTCCTCTTCGGTAAAGCCGCGCACGAGTGTACAGCCGAAACCATCGATATAAATTGCTTTCGATTCGGCCCATAGAAACCGGCTGGTCACTTCTTTGTTAACCGTGTCGACGGTGTTGGACGTAAAACGGATGAACGAAAAGTTGAGGTCGGTTTGTTCCATGCTTTCCTGGGTGCGATGGGCTACGAAAACCCCCGACGCCAGGTTTTTGGCAGCATATCCGGTAATGACGGGGGTGAGCAGGTGGATGTAGTACAGTCCGCCGACGATGGCCAGCAGCAGCGCTCCGACTATCGATTTGAGGATAATCCGTTTCATATGGTGTTTCCCGATTTGGTTATCCTGCAAAAATAGCAAAAACTTTTGTCTTTGAAGAAGGCCCGGAAAATCGTATCTTTGTGTTTTTTTATTCGGAACAATGACTGAAGCAGGATATATAGTGCTTGGACTGGCTGCGGGAGTGCTGTCGGGGCTGTTTGGGATAGGCGGCGGGATCGTGCTTGTGCCTTCGCTGATTGTGTTTTTCGGGATGGAGATTCTCGATGCCAACGCCACATCGCTGGCAGCCATGCTGTTGCCGGTAGGGATTTTGGGCGTATGGTCGTACTATAAGGCGGGACATGTCAATATTAAAGAATCGTTGTGGATAGCGCTCGGGTTGTTTATAGGTTCTTTTTTCGGGGGTGAAATCGCAGTCAATATCAGCGAAAAATTACTTTCGGCTTTGTATGCCGCCATACTTATTTATGTAGCGGTTAGTTACCTGGATGTCCCTTCGTTGGTTCGTAAAAAAGAAAAAAAGACGGAAGTCCTTCCTCCGGCAAAATCGTTTCCGGTTTGGTCGTTTGTGGCGGTGGGGCTGGCGGCAGGCGTCTTTGCCGGCCTGTTTGGTAAGGGGGGAGGAATTGTGATTGTGCCCATGCTGATGGCTGTGTTTCACTACTCGCCAAAGATGGCGGTGGCTACTTCGCTTGCCTCGTTGCAATTGCCGGTAGGATTGCCAGGCGTGTTGATTTATGCCGATGCCGGTCACCTGAATATCGCCTCGGCAGCTTTGATAGCGGGAGGAATTCTGGCGGGCGCATTGCTGGGTTCGTTGGTGGGGGTGAAAATGGCCTCTAATCACTTTAAAAAAATATATGCACTCTTTCTGGTGGTCGTAGCCGTGTATATGGTATTGAAGTAATTGTTAACTATTAATTGTTAATGATATGCAGGTGGATTTCAAATAATTTTATACTTTTGACCTGAATAACAAATTTTTACAAATATGAAGATAACGCGTATATTTGATTTGCTGGATAACTACCTGGAACAGTATCCGCAGCAAGAGGCAGCACTGGCCTACAAAAGAGCTGGGCAGTGGCGCAAGTACAGTATTCAGGAATATGTTGAACTCACCAACCTGATTAGTTACGGGATGCTGCAGCAGGGTATCAAGCCCGGCGATAATGTAGGCATTGTAAGCGGCAACCGTCCGCAGTGGAACATGCTCGATATGGCCATTATGCAGATTGGAGCCATTTCAATTCCTATTTATCCCACCATTAGTCAGGAGGATTATCGTTACATTCTTAACCATGCCGAGATGAAAATGATTTTCATCGAAGGAAAGGATCTGCGTCGTAAACTGGAGCCGGTATTGCCCGATGTGAAAACGCTGAAATCGATTTTCGTGTTCGACGAAACCGATGGCGATTATAAGTTTCTGGATCAACTGATTGAGTTGGGTCGCGAACATCAGGCGCCGGAAAAATTGCAAGCATTGAAAGATTCGGTAAGAACCGGTGATCTTGCCACCATTATTTACACTTCGGGCACCACCGGTAATCCCAAAGGAGTGATGCTTTCGCATAGTAACATTGTAAGTCAGATCGAAAATCTGAAAACGACGCCCTCCACCTGGAGCAAGACCTCGCTGAGCTTCCTGCCTTTGTGCCATGCTTACGAACGGATGTTGGTGTACCTGTACCAATTCCTGGGCATGTCGGTGTATTATGCCGAGAGTCTGGCTACCATAGCCGACAATATTAAAGAGGTGAATCCTACCATGATGTCGGCAGTTCCCCGCCTGCTCGAAAAGATCTACGATAAATTGTACCTGGCCGGTAAGAAGTTGTCGTTTGTACAGCGCAATATCTATTACTGGGCCTTTCATCTGGCCACCCGTTACCAGCTCGAAGGGATGAGTGCCTGGCAGCAATGGCAGCTGAAGCTGGCCGATAAGCTGATTTATTCGAAATGGCGTGCGGCTATCGGAGGGAATTTCGATATAGTCGTATCGGGCGGGTCGGCGATTCAGCCGCATATGGCTTCCTTTTTCTCGGCAATCGGGATGCCGGTGTTCGAAGGTTACGGATTGAGTGAGACTTCGCCGGTGATTGCCGTAAGTCAGCGGGGAAAGAACGGGCGCAAGTTCGGCACGGTAGGTTTGCCGCTTCCGGGCGTAGAAGTGAAGTTGGGCGAGCGCGACGAGATTTTGTGCCGTGGGCATAATGTGATGCTTGGTTATTACCGCGATCCCGATCTGACTGCCCAGGTGATCGATGCCGATGGCTGGTTCCATACCGGCGATACCGGTAAGTTTACCACCGAAGGTCAGCTGATCATTACCGGCAGGCTGAAAAGTATTTTCAAAACATCGTTCGGCAAGTATGTGAATCCGCAGGCCGTTGAGTCGAAGTTTACCGAATCGCCCCTTATCGATCAGATGATTGTACTAGGAGAGAATAAGAAATTTGCCGCCGCCATTATGACTCCCGATTTTGTATATCTCAAGTCGTGGGCCAAGCTGCACCATGTAGACGCCGCTACCAACGAAGAGCTGGTAAAGCATCCGGTAGTTCAGAAGCGTTATACGGAAGAAGTGAAAAAATACAATCAGAATTTTGGCGATTTTGAGCAGGTGAAACGTTGGATTCTGGTTCCCGACGAATGGACGCAGCCTAACGGTATGCTGTCGCCGACACTTAAAATAAAACGTAACGTGATTGAGGAGCGTTACAAAGATCAGATTGAAAAGTTATTTAGCTGATCGGATAAATGGAGTCCGGTAACGCTGTGGTTTGTGCCGGAGGATTTAAAAATTAAGCAGTATATGAAAAAGCAATTAATGCTGATGATGAGTTTGATAACTCTGTTGGCGGGCTGCCGGAGCTATCCTGTGCCCGAGGGAGCGGTGGCTGTAAAGCCGTTTGACAAGGATAAATACCTGGGTACCTGGTATGAAATAGCGCGATTCGATTTCAGGTTTGAAAAAGATCTGAACAATACTACGGCCCACTATTCGCTGAATGAAGATGGTACGATTAAAGTAGTGAATCGCGGATTCAACTATGTAAAAGGGCAATGGAAGGAGTCGGTAGGAAAAGCGAAATTCGTTGACGCCACCGACGAGGCCCGATTGAAGGTCTCTTTTTTCGGTCCGTTCTACGGGGGGTATAATGTGATTGCGCTCGACGAAGCCTATACCTATGCTCTTGTTGCGGGGAGCAGTCTCGATTATTTGTGGATATTGGCACGTACCAAAACGATACCGCAGGAAGTGCGCGATCGTTACGTGCAATTCGCGCAGTCGATCGGCTTCGATACCGGTAAATTAATCTGGGTGGAGCATACTCCCTGAGCATTAAACAGTTGATCGTTTTCCGACCAGCCGGATGTAGTTTAACTACATCCGGCTGGTTTTTTTATGAAAAATATGTTTAACAGCATAAAATAAAAATATTTTACAAAAACGCATTAATTAATAAAATAATATATTTATATTTGCTGTCGAAATAAAATGATGTGTTTTATTTGGGCATTTAAATTAACTTACAATCATATTTCAAAGTTGTTAATATGGTGTGTATGTTGGTTTTATATAAAATAGGGATTATTATTAAAATATAGCTATGTTGAACGGAAGAGTTGAAAAAGAGACGAATACTTTTCAGGTAGGAGTCAAGGAACAAGAAGTTAAGGAATCGGAAAAAACGGATCGTATGAAATCGGCTGAAGTGCATTATCTGAAAGAGTGTGGATTACGGTACTACACAGATTTGGTGACTAATATTTTACCTTTTTGGTTAACCCACGGTCTGGACCGTGTTCACGGCGGATTTTACACCTGTGTCGACCGGGACGGGTCATTGATGGATTCGACCAAATCGGTTTGGTTTCAGGGGAGAGCGGCTTACACATTTGCATCGGCTTACAACAAAATCGAGCCGCGTACCGAGTGGTTGGAGGCCTCGCGATCGGCCATCGACTTCATCGAAAAATACTGTTTTGATACCGACGGACGAATGTATTTTGAAATGACTGCCGAGGGTAAGCCCTTGCGGAAACGCCGGTATTTGTTTTCGGAAAGTTTTGCCGCCATTGCGATGGCAGAGTATTCGCAGGCTTCGGGCGATACCTCGTATGCTGCGAAGGCAGTCGATCTTTTCAAGCGGATTCTTTATTTTAAAAATACTCCGGGTGCGTTAACGGCTAAGTACACGGAGCATCTTCAGGTCAGAGGACATTCGCTTCCTATGATCTTGCTGAATACGGCTGCCCGTATTCGTGAAGCCATCAGCGATCCGGTGCTCGAAGCTCAGATTGCAGAATCGGTTTTTGAAATCAAGCATTATTTCATGCATCCCGAGTTTGAGGCGGTGCTTGAAACAGTGGGCATGAAAGGAGAATTCATCGATACCGGTATGGGGCGCATGATCAACCCGGGGCATGCTATCGAGACTTCCTGGTTTTTGCTCGACGAAGCGCGTTACCGGGGATGGGATCAGGAGCTTGTTACGATGGCTACCACTATTCTCGATTGGTCGTGGAAATGGGGTTGGGACGAGGAACACGGTGGGATTATCAATTTCCGCGATTGCCGCAATCTGCCCTGTCAGGACTATGCCCAGGACATGAAGTTCTGGTGGCCTCAAACAGAGGCGATTATTGCGACGCTTTATGCCTACAGGGCAACGGGCGATGCCCGATACCTGGAAATGCACCGCAAGATACATAAATACGCCTACCAACATTTTGCCGACAGGGAATACGGCGAATGGTACGGTTACCTGCACCGCGACGGGAAGGTTGCCCAGCCTGCAAAAGGGAATTTGTTTAAAGGTCCTTTTCATATTCCCCGGATGATGATTTACGCGCATTTGCTTTGTGAAGAAATGCTTAACGACGAAGTTTTCCTTAAAAAATAATAGCGATTCAAACACAAATTTAATTCTCAAAACACATGAAAAAACTGCTTTTTGTATTTTTTAATTTACTGTTCGTATGGTCGGTTACGGCACAGAACAGGACAATTTCCGGTAAGGTAGTCGATGCTGCCAGCGAACCGGTTATTGGAGCAAGTGTCGTGGAAGTAGGGGTTCCGGGTAACGGTACGATTACCGATATCAACGGAGCGTTTACTTTGCGTATAAAGGCGGGTTCGCAAATTTCCGTTTCGTATATCGGATTTGTGACGCAGCAATTGAGTGTAGGCGCAAGCAATATTGTTAATGTGGTATTGGTCGAAGATACCAAGGCCTTAGAAGAGGTTGTGGTGACCGGATACGGCGGCACTCAGCTGCGTTCGAAGGTGACCAACTCGATTTCGAAGGTGAAAGAAGACATGTTAAGCACGGGTATTTATTCAAACCCAGCGCAGGCCCTTTCGGGTGCTGTGGCCGGTTTGCGGGTGGTGCAGTCGTCGGGGAATCCGGGTGCTACTCCATCGATTACGCTTCGTGGAGGAACGAACTTCGATGGTTCGGGTTCGCCGCTGATTATTGTGGATGGTCAGGTGCGCGGTTCGCTCAGCGACATTAATCCTGAAGATATCGAATCGATGGAAGTATTGAAGGATGCCGGAGCAACAGCTATTTATGGTGCCCGTGCCAATGACGGGGTGGTGCTGGTTTCGACCAAGCGTGGTAAAAAAGGACCTGGTATCGTAAGCGTAAAAGCAAAAGTGGGAATGAACTATTTTCGTGAGCCTTACGATTTTATGAATGCTACCGACTATTTGTATTGGATGCGTATGTCGTATAAGAATGCCAATGTAGGTACATATACAAAGGCCGATGGTACAGTGGTACCTGCCCGTCAGTATCCTGACGGCACCAATATTAAAGCATGGGCTGCTATCGGTACACTCAACAATGCTACCCCCTATGGTACAGGTAATAAATATTGGGCCGATGCTGCCAACACGATACCGTTGGACGGTAATACAAATACACAAGCTATCTGGAGCCCAATGAAACTTACCAGCGATCTGGAGTTTTTGAAAAACGAAGGTTGGCTCACCATGACCGATCCGGTGTTTGGAGGTGAAATCATTTACAAGAATTTTGATATTTCCGATTTCAATATCGTATCGCCTTCCACTTCACAGGATTATAATATCAACATGAGCGGAGGCAATGATAGAGGAAACTATTATGCCGGTATTGGATACAACGACAGCGAGGGAACTGCTGTGGGTAACTGGTATAAACGTCTTACTTTCCAGTTCAACGGCGATTATAAGGTAAAAGATTGGTTGACATCCAGCTCGACGTTCAACTTTGCCGATGCGAAATGGTATGGGCTGGCTCCTACACAGGGTGATGAGCAGAATTATTTTACCCGTGTGCTTTCGCTTCCTACCACTTTCCGAGGTTACAATGCAAAAGGCGAAGCCCTGTTGGGGCCCAATGCCGGTGATGGTAACCAGGCGTTCCAGCTCGAAAAATTTGTGCGCGACAATAATACTACGAAATTTACCATGGCGCAATCGTTCAACATTGCACTTGCCGAAGGTTTGTCGCTGAAATTAAATGCCAACTGGTATATTTCGGATGGCCGTTACGAATCGTTCAACAAGGACTATAAAAACTCTCCGACAGCACTGGTAACTACGCGCAACTCTTCTGCCTCGTCGTCGCGCATGGTGGATCAGACTTACAACGGAGTGCTGAACTATAACCGTACCTTCGCCGAGGCTCATAATGTGTCGGCCATGGCGGGTTACGAGTACTACGAAAGCTATTACCGCAACCTGGCTGCATCGGGATCGGGTGCTCCGACCGACGACTTTGCCGACTTGCAATACACCAGTACGAAGGAAGGGCTGCGTTCGATCGATACCGAACATGCCCGCAACCGTATCGTCTCGTATTTCGGACGTCTGAACTACGACTACAAAGACAAATACCTGGCTTCGTTTGTATTCCGTCGCGACGGTTACTCGAAACTTGCCGAACAAAACCGTTTCGGTAACTTTCCCGGTATTTCGTTGGGTTGGGTATTCACCAAAGAAGATTTCATGACCGAATACGACAATGTGCTGTCGTTCGGTAAGTTCCGTACCAGCTACGGCCGCAACGGTAATGTGTCGGCCAACTGGGTAGGAAACTACACCGTGCAGGGTTCGTATGCGAGCACCAAATACAACAATCTGGTAGGGTATACTATCGGGGGAATTGCCAATCCGTATTTGATTTGGGAAACTTCGAATACTACCGAATTCGGTCTCGATTTAGGTTTCTTCAAAAACCGTCTGACTGCGAACCTGACCTATTACAACCGTAATACTTTCGATAAATTTGCCAACATCACAGTTCCTTCCTTGTCGGGTATTTCGACCATTACTTCCAATAACGGAGAGTTTCAGAACCGGGGATTTGAATACGAGTTCAATTACGCGGTTATCGACAACAAGAATCTGAAATGGAATGTGAGTTTACTGGGGGCCTACAATGCCAATAAGGTAATTAAACTACCCGAAAACGGATTGGAACTCAACCGTCAGAATGCCTTCCAGGTATATTCGGGGACTAATCCCAACGATCCGTACGAAAAAATATGGGTAGGCGGTTTGCAGGAAGGGCAGCGTCCCGGCGATATTTACCTGTTCGTTGCCGAAGGGATCTATAAGTCGCAAGACGAAATACCTGCAAACCTCATCGACCGTACTTCCGGTAATAATGGGTCCAACGGTCGTCCGCTTTATGGAGGAACTGAAGCTTTTAATACGCTGACTGCAACCGAAAAAGCCAATTCTCTGCCTATTGAGCCAGGTGATGTGAAATGGCGCGATGTGAATGGCGACAATATTATCGATAATTATGATCTTGTAAAAGTAGGTAATTCGACGCCCACCATTACCGGTGGTTTCAATACCAATGTTTCGTACAAAGGTATCCGTCTGAATGCCCGTTTCGACTATGCTTTAGGGCATACTATCGTGGATCAGCGTACACCGTGGATCATGGGTAATATGCAGGGGACGTATAACTCCATCAACGATACGAAGTTGACATGGACCCCCGAAAATCCCAATGCAGCCTATCCGATTTATACTTGGGCCGACCAGCTTGGTAAACGTAATTATGCACGCAATACATCGATGTTTGCCTACGATGGCGATTATCTCTCGTTCCGGGAGCTTACCATCGGATATACCCTGCCGAAAGCAATCGTCGAAAAAGCCCGTCTTGCCAATGCCGAATTCTCGGTAACCGGTCAGAATCTAGGTTACTGGACCGAGGCTCCACACATCTTCTCGCCCGAGGTATCGAGTGTTTGGGGTGGATACCCTCTGCCGTTAACTGTTATTTTTGGTCTTAATTTAACATTCTAATTTTTTGAAAAAGACATCAATATGAAAAAGTTCATTTATATATTCACTTTCCTGGGACTTGCTTTATTGTTCGGGGCCTGCGAAGATTCGCTGAATATCGGTCCGGAAGACTACTACGGCAGCAATAACTTCTGGAACAACGAAGCCCAGGTGAAAGGTTTTATGTATGGCATGCATGCTACCCTGCGTAATAGTTATGCTATGTTGCACGATTTGGGTGAAGCCCGTGGTGGTACCCACAAAACCGGTACTTCGTCGCAAAATACCAGTCTCGATCAGGAGCGGATTAAAACCAACAACCTGGATGCAAATAATACCGGAATTTCGGGATGGTACGGAATTTACAGCCGTCTGCTCAACGTCAATCTGTTCATTTTGAAAGTAGAGGATGAAAAAGCAACTCCTTTTCTTACCGCCGAAGCTCGTAGCACTTACCTGGCGCAGGCTTACGGTATCCGTGCATTGTATTATTTCTTCCTGTACCGCACCTACGGCAATGTGCCGCTGGTTACGACGGTAGAGGTGTTGAATGGAAAAGTATCGGCCGATAAATTCTATATTCCGCGTGCAACTGCCAAGGCAACGCTGGAGCTTATCAAATCGGATATCAACAAGTCGGAAACTTTGTTCGGTGCTTCCACTGCTATTCCTGCCCGTTCGGAATGGTCGGTGTACGCTACAAAAATGCTGAAAGCCGAAATCTATTTGTGGGCGGCCAAAGTGCCTGTACTCGATCAGCCTAAAGGAGGAAATGCCGATTTGCAGGTAGCTAAAACGGCACTTCAAAGTGTAATCGGTAATAGTAATTTTGCACTGCAAAGCGATTTTGCGAAAGTCTTCTCGACCAAGAATGATAAGGAAGTAATTTTTGCCTTACGTTTTGCCGATACCGAAGCAACCAACTACGGTGGAATGTACCTTTATCAGGATGCAGTATTCCTGAATCAGAAATATGGCCGGAATGGTAAATTAATGGGCGATACCCTGGTGCTTAAAGGTCGTGGAGGGGTGTTCCGCCATGAGTATAAATTCGAGCTGTTCCAGTCGTATGCACCGGGCGACATTCGCCGCGACGCTACGTTCATGGATTACTACAACGATGCTGCTGCAAGCACCGGCCCCGGTCTGGTAATGAAAAAAGGGTTAGGTTCGATCAATTCGACCAACGATCGGATTTTCGATGCCGATATCATTTTATACCGTTATGCCGATGCCATCCTGATGATGGCCGAAATCGAGAACGGACTCACCGGCAGTTGTGCCAGTTATGTGAACGAAATCCGTAAAAGAGCGTTTGGAGCTGCCTACGATGCCGCTATTCATGCTTATGCCGACGGTAGTTTTGCCGACAACGAACTGGCTATTCTGAAGGAGCGCGATAAGGAATTCGTATGGGAAGGCAAACGGTGGTTCGACGTAGTGCGCATGCGCGATGCAGCCGGCAATTCACTCGCGTTCTCACCTGTGGCGGGTTATCCTGCCGGAACTCCCCTTATACCGGCATCGGAAGCCTATAAATTGCTTTGGCCGGTTGATGTGAATACGCTGAATCAGAATCCTGAATTAAAACAAACGGCAGGATACAATCAATAGAAGTATCAGACTTAGTAAAATCTCATAGATAGATCACTTTTCTTGAGTAGCAACTGCCTTTGTGAAAAGGCGGTTGCTTTTGCGTTGTTTTTTTAGTAATATTGCATCAGATTTTTTAAATCCAATACCTATTTTATGTTGCAACCAACGTGTAAACAGTTATTACTTATCCTCCTGTTATTGCCGGCGCCCTTTTTAGCTGCCGAAACCCTTCAGCTTCACAGTAAGTGGGAGTTTTCGCAAGCGGGAACCAATACCTGGTTTCCGGCCGAAGTGCCCGGCACTGTGCATCAGGACCTGATTCGCCTTCAAAAGTTGCCGGATCCGTTCCGGGGTACCAATGAAAAGAAAATTCAATGGGTAGAAGAAAAAGACTGGGAATACCGTACGCAGTTCCGGCTCACGGCATCGCAGCTGAAGCACGATGCGCTCCAGCTCGTATTCGAAGGACTCGATACCTATGCCGATGTATACCTGAATGGTTCGCTTATTCTGCGTTCCGATAACATGTTCGTAGGCCATGTGGTAAATGTAAAGCCGGTGGTACGCGAAGGTGAGAACCGCCTGCATATTTATTTTCATTCGCCTGTACGGCAAACCTTGCCCCAATGGGAATCGACGGGATTTAATTATCCTGCCGACAACGATCATCACGATAAAAAGTTGAGTGTTTATACACGTAAAGCGCCTTACAGCTACGGATGGGACTGGGGAATACGCATGGTTACCAGCGGTGTGTGGCGCCCGGTATCTCTACGGATGTTCAATACGGCGATTATCGACGATGTGCATCACCGGCAGCTTTCCCTGAACGACGAAAAAGCGTCGGTCGCCAATGTTATCCGGATCGATAATGTTTCGGGAGCCGATCAGCAGGTCGAACTGATCGTGCGCTACCTGCTCGATGGTAAGGTAGCTGCCGGCCAAACAAAAATGCTGAACCTGAAGCCTTCGGTGAATCAGGTTGAAATTCCGGTCGATATTCTGAAGCCTCAGCGCTGGATGCCCCGGGGATGGGGTAAGCCGGTGTTGTACAGGCAAGAGGTGGTGTTGATGCAGAAAGGACAGGCCATTGCTTCGTACAGCCAGCATATAGGCTTGCGAACCGTCAAGCTGGTAAATGAAGACGACCGGTGGGGGCAGTCGTTTTATTTCGAAGTGAACGGTATTCCGATTTATGCCAAGGGTGCCAATTATATTCCTTCGGATGCGATGCTACCTTCGGTGACTCCGGAGCGCTACCGGCTGTTGTTCGAGAATATTGTACAAGCCAACATGAATATGATCCGTGTGTGGGGCGGGGGTGCATATGAAGACGACCTGTTTTACGAACTGGCCGATCGGCACGGGATTCTGGTTTGGCAGGATTTTATGTTCGGGTGTACCACTTATCCGCACGATCCTGCTTTTTTGAAGCGGGTACAGGATGAGGTGGCGTATAATATTACCCGGCTCCGGAATCATGCTTCGCTGGCAATGTGGTGCGGTAACAATGAGATTCTCGAAGGGATGCATTACTGGGGATGGGCGAAACGGTACACTCCGCAAGTGTATGATGAAATGTTCGTGGGCTACGACCGTCTTTTCCGTGAATTGCTTCCTCATGCAGTTTCGACTTACGATCCGGGGAGGTCGTATATTCACGGTTCGCCGCTTACCAGCACCTGGGGGCGGCCGGAGTCCTGGTCGCGTGGCGATAGTCATAATTGGGGTGTATGGTATGGTCGCAAGCCTTTCGAAAGTTTTGATACCGATCTCGGACGTTTTATGAGTGAGTTTGGTTTTCAGTCGTTTCCCGAAATGAAAACCATTGCTTCGTTTGCCGACCCTTCCGATTATGCGATCGAGTCGGAAGTGATGAATGCTCATCAGAAAAGTACGATCGGCAATTCGCTGATCAGGACTTATATGGAGCGCGATTACATAATTCCGGAGAAGTTTGAGGATTTTGTGTATGTAGGTTCGGTGCTGCAAGGCAGGGGGATGCGCTATGGTTTTGAAGCGCAGCGGCGCAACCGTCCGTATTGCATGGGCACCTTGTACTGGCAGCTCAACGATAGCTGGCCGGTGGTGTCGTGGTCGTCGATCGATTATTACAACAACTGGAAAGCCCTTCACTATCATACGGCCAAAGCGTTTGCACCGCTGCTCATCAGCCCGATGCAACGCAACGATTCGCTGCGGATTTACCTGGTAAATGATTATTTGGAAGAAAAAACAGGGATGACCCTGGAGTTGCAATGGACCGGCTTTTCGGGGAAAAAGCTAAAAACCCTGCGGTTGCCGGTTGCACTTCCGGCCAATAGTTCGGCAGTGGTGTACGAAGAGCCGGTGAGCCGCGTGCTGAATGAAGTCCAGCGTCGCGAAAGTTATTTAGTGGTGCGTCTGGTGGATTCGCAAGGCAATGTTCAGGCAGGCGATGTATATTTCTTCAACAAGACCAAGGATTTGAATCTTCCACAGCCGGCGATCCGGTTCAGTTTGAAAGAAGCCGCGGGTTCGTACGAACTGACCCTGAAATCGGACAAGCTGGCCAAGGATGTGTTCGTTGAAATTCCCGTTCACGGCACCCGGTTTACCGACAACTTCTTCGATTTGCTCCCCGGTGAAACAAAAAAGATACGGGTTACCACTCCCAAGGGAGAAAAGATTGATGCAAAAACCATAAAATTAAATCATATACGGGCGACTTACCCCTAATAAAAAGAACGAAATGAAGACATTAAAACGATTATCAGTAGTAACAATTCTAGTATTGGCATGTACCCGGCTGTTTGCCGCCGTCGATTATCAGGTAATTCCGCTTCCCGGCAGTATCGAATTGCAGGGAGGAGCGCCTTACCAGCTTCAACCCGGGGTGAAGGTGTATTACCCGGGGAAAAATGCCGAAATGCAGCGTAATGCCCAGTATCTGAGCAATTACCTGCGCGATGCGCTGGGGGCGGGATCGCCGGTAAAAGCGGGTAAGGGTAAGACGGGTATTCATCTGTTGATTGATAATACGGTACAACATCCCGAAGGGTATGTGCTGAAAGTAGATGCAAAGGGCGTAACCATTTCCGGCTCCACGGCCGCCGGGGTATTCTACGGCATACAAACCCTGCGCAAGTCGCTTCCTTTTGGAGCCCGGGGTCCGGTTGCGTTGCCGGCAGTGGTCATCAAGGATTCGCCCCGTTTCGGTTACCGTGGCATGATGCTCGATGCATCGCGTCATTTTGAATCGGTCGAGAACGTGAAGGTATTCATCGATATGCTGGTATTGCACAATGTGAATCGTTTTCACTGGCACCTCACCGACGATCAGGGATGGCGGATTGAAATCAAAAAATATCCGGGTCTCACCGAAATAGGTTCGAAACGGAAGGAAACGGTAATCGGGCGTAATTCCGGGACCTACGACGGGAAGCCGCACGGAGGATATTATACGCAGGATGAGCTTCGCGAGATCGTAAAGTATGCTCAGGAGCGTTATATCACCATCATCCCTGAAATCGATATGCCCGGCCATATGCTGGGCGCTTTGGCAGCCTATCCCGAGCTGGGATGTACCGGCGGACCTTACGAGGTATGGACCATGTGGGGAGTGTCCGACGACGTATTGTGCATCGGTAACGATAAAACCCTCGGGTTTATCACCGATGTGCTCGACGAAGTGCTCCGGATTTTCCCTTCGGAATACATTCATATCGGAGGCGATGAATGTCCCAAGACCCGTTGGAAAGAATGTCCCAGGTGTCAGGCGCGTATCAAGGCGCTGGGCTTGGTTGCCGACGAACATCATTCCGCCGAAGATCGCCTGCAGAGTTTTGCGATTACCCATGCCGAACAATTCCTGAATAAGCACGGACGCCGCCTCATCGGCTGGGACGAGATTCTGGAAGGCGGACTGGCCCCTAATGCTACCGTAATGTCGTGGCGGGGAATGGGAGGCGGTATTGAAGCTGCCCGGCAAGGTCATGATGTGATTATGACTCCCAATTCGCCTTTGTATTTCGATCATTATCAAACCAAGGATGTCGATCAGGAACCTCTGGCTATAGGGGGCTATTCTCCGGTTGAAATGGTGTATAATTTCGAGCCGATTCCTTCGCAACTTACTCCCGGTCAGCAAAAACATATTTTAGGAGTACAGGCCAATGTATGGCGCGAGTATATGCCGGTGTTCGGTCATGTTCAATACATGGTGCTTCCCCGTATGGCTGCATTGGCCGAAGTGCAGTGGATGCAACCCGAAAAGAAAAATTACGATGCATTTCTGAAACGGCTGTTGCCTATGATGGAGCGTTACAGCTATCATAATTACAGGTATGCCCGGCATCTTTTCGATATTACAGCCGATTTTAAGCCCAATGCGGCCAATGGTACGCTCGATATTGCCTTCTCGACCATCGACAATGCACCGATTCATTACACCCTGGACGGATCGGAACCTACGAAAAGCTCTCCGGTGTATACTCCTCTGTTGCAGTTGAATAAAGATGCCGAGGTGTCGGCCGTCGTAATCAGAGGGAACGAAAAAAGCAGGGTGCTTACCGAGCGGGTAGCCTTGAGCAAAGCCAGCCTGAAGCCCATTAAGGCTCTGCAACCCATCAACCGGCAGTACCGCTACAACGGCGCTTCGGTGTTGGTGGACGGGTTGCGCGGAAATGCGAACTACAAAACCGGAAGGTGGATTGCCTTTGCGGGCAACGATATGGAGGTGGTGATCGATTTTGAGGAACCTACCGAGCTGTCGCATGCCTCTATCACCTGCAATGTGGTGAATGGCGACTGGATTTTCGATGCCCGTAGTTTTGCGGTCGAAGTGTCGGCCGATGGCGAAACCTTTACCCGGGTAGCCGGTGAGGAATATCCTGCCGCTACCCGTCAGGCCGAGAGCGGCATTTATGCACATGAATTGAATTTTATTCCGGTAAAGGCCCGCTATGTGAAGGTAATTGCCGGATCGGAACGCTCGATTCCCGAGTGGCACGGAGGTCGCGGCCGTAGCGGTTTCTTGTTTGTAGATGAAATTGTATTGAAATAAAACACATTATATATGAACGTACAGATGAAGGCGGCGGTACTGCTTTGCTGGTCGGTATTGGTGTTGAACGCGGCTCCCGGAAAGGGCCGCGTCGACCGTTTGCCGGCAGTGCCCTATACCGAACAAGGTGCCGGCCACGGAGTTTCTGCAGCAGCCCTGGTACAATCGGGTTCGGTATTGTTTGTTGCCGGAGGATGCAATTTTCCCGAAACGCCCGCTGTTGATGGTGGAGCCAAACGTTACTACAGCCAGATTCTGGGGTGGAACGGCCGGAGCTGGTGGTCTGCCGGCCGGCTCCGGCAGCCGCTCGCCTATGGGGTGGCAGTGCCGGCTTCTGATGGATTTATCTACATTGGCGGACAAAACGCACGAGGGTCGCAATCGTCGGTCGATCTGTACCATATGGGAGCAGGAGCGCTGCCTGTCATCGAATCGTTGCCTTCGCTGCCGCATCCTATCGATAATATGGCCGGTGTGAGGGCCGGGAGCCGGGTGTTTGTGGCGGGTGGACTTGTTGCCGGGCAGCCCTCCAATGCATTGTATTGTCTCGATATGAACGAGCCCGATAAGGGTTGGGAGCAGCTGGCATCCTTCCCGGGTCCGCCTCGCGTTCAGCCAGTGCTCACTGCTTCTCAGGCCAATGGCAAACTGCAGCTTTTCCTTTTCGGTGGCTTTGCTGCTGCCGGAGACGATCGTCCGGCCTCGGTCTCGGTAGACGGATTGCGGTACGATGCCGACGAGGACAGGTGGACCGGTTTGCTTCCGCCCACCGATCGCCGCGGACAGCCTGTTTCGCTGGGAGGAGCTACCGCGACGCAGTGGAACGATTCGCTTTTCGTGTATACCGGCGGCGTACATCGCGGCGTGTTCCTGAAAGCCTTGCAGCGCGAAGCCCGGTTCAAGGGTGTCGAAGCTCTGTCGTTGCGCCGCCGTTACCTGTCGCACGATCCGCAATGGTATCAGTTCAATCCGTTGGTGTTGATTTACAATGTGAAGACCGACCGCTGGCAGGAGGTGCTGGAAGTTCCTCAGCTGGCGCGGGCGGGAGCGGCTGCGGCCCGGTTCGGAAACCGGCTTATCGTTTTTCAGGGCGAAACGAAGCCGGGTGTGCGCTCGTCCGACAGCTACAGCGTTCAGCTTCCCGGCGAATTGTATGCACCCGACCTGTTGTCGTATGTGAACCCGTTTATCGGTACCGGAGGGCATGGTCATACCTTTCCGGGGCCTACGCTCCCGCATGGGATGATTCAGCCCGGTCCCGACACCCGGATGCTGGGGTGGGATGCCTGTTCGGGATACCATTACACCGATTCGCTGATCAACGGTTTTTCGCACACCCATCTCAGCGGGACGGGCATAGGCGATTATGGCGATTTTCTGATTATGCCCACCGTGGGAACCAAGGATATGGAGTTTGAAGGTACTGCCGCCCAAAATGTGTCGTATGCTTCGGGTTTTTCGCATCAAAACGAGAAAGCTTCCCCGGGTTACTATTCGGTATGGCTCGATCGCTACGAGGTGTTTGCCGAGCTCACAGCCACCCGGCGTGCCGCTATTCATCGCTACACATTCCCGAAAACCGATAGTGCCGGATTTGTGCTCGATATGGATTATACCTTGCAGAAATACATCAATACGATGATGGAGGTGGAGGTGGTCAACGATTCCACGATCAGGGGGCGGAAAAATACGCAAGGCTGGGCATGGGATCAGGAGATTGCTTTTTATGCGGTGTTTTCGAAGCCTTTCGGTTACACGATTATCGACGATACTCTGAAGGTGCAGGCCCGGCGGCAGACCTATCCGCGCAAAAAAGTGCTGTTGCATTTTGCTACGGCCGAGGGCGAGCAGGTGTTGGTGAAGCTGGGCATCTCGCATGTGGATATGGAAGGCGCACGCAAAAATCTCCTGGCCGAAATTCCCGGTTGGGATTTCGACCGGGTACACGAAGAGGCGAAGGAGGCATGGCGCAGTTATCTGTCGAAGATCGGAATCGAAACCGACGATGCCACGCAGAAGGAGATTTTTTATACAGCCCTGTATCATACAGCTATCGCCCCGAATGTTTTCAGTGATGTAGACGGCCGTTATAAGGCGATGGATAAGTCGGTGCGTACGACCGGCAGTCAGGAGGTCTATACCGTGTTTTCGCTCTGGGATACCTTCAGGGCCTTGCATCCTCTGCTCACGATTATCGATCCCGACCGGAACAGTGCCTTTATCGGGTCGTTGCTTAAAAAATACGACGAAGGAGGTATTCTGCCGATGTGGGAGCTGGCGGCTAATTACACGGGTACGATGATCGGCTATCATGCGGTACCGGTGATCGTGGATGCGTATATGAAGGGCGACAGGAGTTTTGATGCGAAAAAGGCTTTGCAGGCGATGATCCGGAGTTCGGTATACGATACGGCGGCGATTCGTTCGACCCGCTACGTGCGCGATCATGGTTTGATGCCTTTGTCGAAGCAGTATAAAAACACCCTGGGGTATATTCCGTTTGATTCGGAAATCGAATCGGTAGCCAAGGGGCTCGAGTATGCATACAACGATTGGTGCATAGCGCGAATGGCCCGGGCGATGGGTGAGAAAGCGATTGCCGATCGCTACGAGCAGTTGGCGCTGAATTACAGGCATTATTTCGATAAGTCGACAGGGTTTATGAGAGGAAAAGATGCACAGGGCAACTGGCGTACGCCTTTTCATCCGCGTTCGTCGAATCATCGCAGCGACGATTATTGTGAGGGTACAGCCTGGCAGTGGACCTGGTTTGTGCCGCACGATGTAGAGGGTTTGCAGCAGCTGATGGGAGGACGGAAACGTTTTGCCGAGAGGTTGGATTCGTTGTTTATGGCGGAGTCGGCGATGGAGGGTGAACTGGTGTCGGCCGATATCACGGGGTTGATTGGTCAGTATGCGCATGGAAATGAGCCGAGCCATCACATCATTCATTTGTACAACAAGGCCGGCCGGCCGTATAAAACACAGGAATTGGCCGATAGTGTGCTGCAATCGCTTTATCGTGCCGATCCCGACGGTTTGTCGGGTAATGAGGATTGCGGACAAATGTCGGCCTGGTATGTGATGAACGCGATGGGTTTTTACCAGATTGCGCCCAGCGATCCTACCTATTCGATTGGCCGCCCGTTGTTTGACAGGGTGGTGATTCGGCTTCCCGGGGATAAAACCTTTGAAATTGTTGCCCGCCATAATTCCCGTTCGGCGAAATACATTCGATCGATGAAGTTGAACGGTAAAAAACGGAAGGAGCCCTTCTTTACTCACGCGGAGTTGATGAAGGGGGGAAAGTTGGAATTGGTAATGGGGGAGTGATATGAGAATATTGATGATCATCGTATTGGTGGGACAGTTTTCGTGGGTTTGTGCCCGGGAGCGTGTGCGCATAATCCCGGTTCCGGCTTCTGTGGAATGGCGTAAGGGAGAGTATAAAGCCGCAATACACGGCGCTCCGGAAGTTTGGCTGCGGGAACAGGTGGAGGTGGTTGTCTCTCCGGACCGGATGAGGTTTCCGTCGGACGAGAGTTACCGGCTGGAGGTAAGTCCTGCAGGTATTCGGGTGGAAGCCCGTCATGAGAAGGGTCATTTTTATGGACTGCAGACGCTTGCTCAGCTCATGAAGGTGTCGAGGTCGGGAGTGATGCGCATTCCTTCGGTTCGAATTGCCGATAGTCCGCGTTTTGCTTACCGTGGATTGATGCTGGATGTGTCGCGTCATTTTTATCCGAAGGCCTTTATTCTGAAACAACTCGATGCCATGGCCCGGTATAAGTTGAATACCTTGCATTTGCATCTTACCGATGCGGCCGGATGGAGGTTGCAGATCGACCGTTATCCGCTGCTTACCGAGGTGGCTGCCTGGCGAACACACCGGGAGTGGAAGCCCTGGTGGAACGGCGACCGTAACTACCTGCATCGCGATACTCCCGGAGCGCAAGGAGGGTTTTACAGCAAGGATGATATGCGTGAGATTATCCGGTACGCTGCCGAACGGCATATCACCATTATTCCTGAAATTGAAATGCCGGGACATTCGGAGGAGGTGCTGGCGGTATATCCCGAGCTTTCGTGTACCGGCATGCCTTACCATCATGGCGAGTTTTGCCCGGGGAAGGACACTACGCTGGCATTTATTAAAAATGTATTGACCGAAGTGATGGACTTGTTTCCTTCCCGTTTTATTCATATTGGTGGCGATGAGGCGAATAAATCGTCGTGGGAGAAATGTGCGGATTGCCAGGCGCGCATACACGATCATGGTTTACACAACGAAAAAGAACTACAAAGCTGGTTTGTATCCCAGGTGGGAAGCTTTTTGCGGCAGAATGGCCGCAGGTTGCTCGGTTGGGACGAGATAATTGAAGGCGGCATACCGGCTGGTGCAACGGTGATGTCGTGGCGGGGAGAGGGAGGAGGTGCTGCTGCCCTGCTCACCGGACAGCACGCAGCTATAATGTCGCCCGGTGAATATTGTTACCTCGATGCTTATCAGGACGCACCTCATACGCAGCCTGAAGCTATTGGCGGATTTACGCCGCTGGAAAAGATTTACTCCTACGAACCCTTTGGTACCGTCGCTCACCGGGTGGATCGCGATTCGATGCTGGGTGTGCAGGCCAATTTATGGACCGAGTATGTGTCGGCCGAAGCTCATGCCGAAACCATGCTTTGGCCCAGGGCGATGGCGCTTTCCGAAATTGGCTGGTCGAAAGCGGAAAATAAATCGTATTCGTTGTTTCGCAAGGCTGCTTTGCGTGAAGTGGATTACCTGAAGGCGATGGCTTATCGTCCGTTTGAGCTGAAGAATGAGCTGGGAAACCGGCCTGCGGCTAAGTCGAGGGTGAGCCATAAGGCGCTTGGAAAGCGGGTAGCTTACCTGGCTCCGTACGCGAAGGTGTATGCTGCCGGTGGCGACAGTGCGCTGACCGACGGTTGGCGGGGTGGCTGGACCTACGGCGACGGACGGTGGCAGGGATTTATTTCGCCGCGCCGGTTGGAGTTGGTGATCGATCTCGATCAAGTCACGCGATTGAAGTCGGTCGCGCTTGATTTTATCCAGAGCGAGGGAGCCGAAGTGTATCTGCCTGCCGGTTTCACAGTGGAAATATCGGAGGATGGCGAAAGCTATACCAGGCTATACCATCAACAGTTCGAGGTGGTGAAAACCGGGGCGGTTGCTTTCCGTACCTGTGAATGGAAGGGACGGGCGAGAGCCCGGTTTGTGAAAATTTCGGCACAAAGCAGCAAGGAATTGGGAGGCTGGATTTTTACCGATGAAGTGATTGTCGAGTAAGCATCGAGAGGAACTGATGCGGTTTTGGTACGTACTTATTTAGAAACGAAAATATGAAAATACAATTATCCTGCCTGGTGGCGCTGCTTGCAGTACAAGTGCTGGCGGCACAGGAACCGGTCGATTATGTCAACCCTTTTATCGGTACCACTAATTACGGCACCACGCATCCCGGAGCGGTTCGTCCCAACGGATTGATGTCGGTGGTACCCTTCAATGTGATGGGGTCCGATCTGAACCGGTTTGACAAGGACCGGCAATGGTGGTCGACGCCTTATGATCACACCAATAAGTTCCTGACGGGTTTTTCGCATGTGAACCTGAGTGGAGTAGGCTGCCCCGACCTGGGCTCTTTGTTGCTGATGCCTACTACGGGCGGAGTGAATCCTGATTATAGGGAATACGGTTCGCTGTATGCCGACGAACAAGCCGGTCCGGGATATTATTCGGTACGGTTGTCGAAATACAATGTGCTGGCCGAGGTCACCTCTACGCTCCGCACAGGCAGGGCGCGTTTTACCTTTCCGAGGGGGCATTCCAATATTTTGCTGAATCTGGGCGAAGGTCTTACCAACGAAACAGGAGCTACGGTGCGGTTTGTAGGGGAGAACGAAATTGAGGGTTCGAAATTATTGGGTGGATTTTGTTATGCTCCGCAGGCAGTCTTCCCGGTTTATTTTGTGATGAAGGTACATAAGGTCCCTTCGTCGTCGGGCTTCTGGAAAAAGATGCGTCCGATGGGAGTCGAGGCCCAGTGGGATACAACAGCCGGTAAATATAAATTGTACACTTCGTACCGAAAGGAGATGAGTGGCGATGATGTGGGTGTTTGGTTGTCGTTCGATACCCGGGAGGGAGAAGCCGTAGAGGTGAGTCTGGGAGTTTCGTTCGTGAGTGTCGAAAATGCCCGTCTGAACCTGATTGCCGAACAGCTCGATAAAAATTTTGATCAGATTCGCACGGAAAGTCGTGAGGAGTGGAACACCTTGTTGTCGCGTATAAAAGTAGAAGGAGGTACCGGCGATCAAAAAGCAGTGTTTTATACCGCCTTGTACCATACGCTCATACATCCGAATATTTTGCAGGATGTGAATGGTGAATATCCGGCCATGGAAAGTCACGAAATTAAAACAACTTCACGAAACCGCTATACTGTGTTTTCGTTGTGGGATACCTACCGCAATGTGCATCAGCTCATGACCCTGGTATATCCCGAACGGCAAATCGATATGATTCGCTCGATGCTCGATATGTACCGCGAACATGGCTGGTTGCCCAAATGGGAGCTGTATGGCCGCGAAACGCTGACCATGGAGGGCGATCCTTCCATCCCTGTGATCGTGGATAGCTGGATGAAGGGCTTACGCGATTTCGATATTCACCTGGCCTATGAGGCTATGTATAAATCGGCTACCTTGCCGGGAAGTCAGAATTTGCTGCGTCCCGATAACGACGATTATATGCAGCTGGGTTATATTCCTTTACGAGAGCAATACGATAATTCGGTGTCGCATGCGCTGGAATATTATATTGCCGATTTTGCCCTTTCGACTCTGGCCGGGCAGTTGGGCAAAAAAAACGATGCCGGATTGTTCTATAAACGTTCGCTGGGCTATCGGCATTATTATAGTGCCGAATACGGTACATTGCGACCGCGATTGCCCGACGGGAAGTTTTATTCGCCATTTAATCCGATGCAAGGTGAAAATTTTGAGCCGAGCCCGGGTTTTCACGAGGGTAATGCATGGAACTATACCTTTTATGTGCCTCACGATGTGAAAGGCCTGACCCGGTTGATGGGAGGGAAAAAGGCTTTTGTGGCTCAATTGCAGTCGGTGTTCGATCTGGATCGTTACGATCCGGCCAATGAGCCCGATATAGCATATCCTTATCTTTTTAGCTATTTTCCCGATGAAGCCTGGCGAACGCAAAAGGAGGTGCGGCGGTTGCTGGATCGGCACTATAAAAATAAGCCCAAAGGCATACCGGGTAACGACGACACCGGAACGATGTCGGCCTGGGCGGTGTTCAGTATGATGGGTTTTTATCCCGATGTGCCGGGAGTTGCCGAGTATACCTTGACTACTCCGGTCTTCGACAGGATCGAGATCCGACTCGATCCCGGGGTGCACGGGCGCGATAAGCTGGTGATCGAAACGTCGGCCAGTGCAAGCGCCAATCCCTATACGACTGCGGTGAAGGTGGGTTCACGTACGGTGAAGGAGTTCCGTATTACTCATCAGGAGCTGCTGAAAGCGGGGAAGTTGAATTTTCAGGTCTCGGATCGATTTAGATAAAATTTTTTATCGAACGGATAATTATTAAAATAATTTATTTATATTTGTACGATTATTAAATACCATGAGAGATATGGAAAAGATTAAAGGATTGATTAATGCTCCTTTTACGCCGTTCGACGAGCGGGGAGAAGTGAATTTAAAGCCTATCGCTGCCTATGCGGCGATGTTGCAGAAGAACGGATTGCAGGGTGTGTTTATAAACGGTTCCAGCGGCGAGGGGTATATGCTCACCGAAGAGGAACGCATGCTGCTTGCCGAGGAATGGGTGCGGGTTTCGCCTGCCGGTTTTAAGGTGATCGTGCATGTGGGTGCTACCTGTGTGAAGTCGAGCCGGAAGCTGGCCGGGCATGCTCAGCAGATAGGGGCCTGGGGAGTAGGAGCGATGGCGAGTCCGTTTCCGAAGGCCGGCCGTGTCGAGGAGTTGGTCAAGTATTGTGAAGAGATTGCCGAGGGTGCTCCCGGGTTGCCGTTTTATTTTTATCATATTCCGGCATTAAGTGGTGTTTTTCTGCCCATGTTGCCTTTTCTGAAGGCTGTCGATGGCCGTATACCGAATTTTGCCGGTATTAAGTATACTTACGAGAGTTTGTACGAATACAATCAATGTATGAAGTATGCCGGCGGGAAGTTCGATATGCTTCATGGTCAGGACGAGACCATTCTTTCGGCTCTTGTGATGGGTGGTGCGCAGGGTGGAATCGGCGGCACGACCAATTATAACGGCAGGGCTCTGGTTGGTATTGGTAAGGCCTGGGCCGAAGGCGATCTGGCGACGGCGCGCGAATTGCAGAACTTTTCGCAGGATGTGATTAATGTGATTGTGAATTACCGTGGTAATATCGTGGGCGGGAAGCGCATTATGAAATTAATTGGGCTCGATTTGGGTAAAAACCGCACTCCGTTTCAGAATATGACCGATGCCGAAGAAGCTTCCATGAAAAAAGAACTGGAGGCTATCAATTTTTTTGAGCGTTGTAACCGGTTTTGAACGAGCAATAAAAGCAAGACCGGAAAACTGTCTTTCGACCAGGATATTGCCTGGTTGTTGAAAGGTGGTTTTCCGGCCTTTTTTTATGGGGGAGATATATAAATGCCCGGTTTGCATTGAAGCGTGACCGGGCATTTGCTTTCGGGTGTTATTTTGTGTAGTAAGTGACTGTGTTTACTTTGTTCCAGGCTCCACGGGTGAAGTCGGGTATCTGAACCGGGCGGCCGCCGTTTTGAACCGACAGTTTCGTGAGCGGCACAAGGCACGACCATTCGGCGGCATCGTACACGTCCTGATCGAGCGGCAGGCCGTTGTTGAGGCAGTACACCAGGCGATAATCCATGATAAAGTCCATTCCGCCATGTCCACCCACTTTACGGGCCAGTTCGCCCACTTCTTGAACAATGGGATGTTCGTATTCTTTCAGCATGGCTTCCATTTTTTCGTTGCTCAGGAAACCGTGCGCATTGGGATCGAATGCCAGTCCGCGTACAGGATATTTCTGTGCAAATCCCTTGGTTCCGCTTAAAACATGATGGCGGCTGTAGGGGCGGGGGCTGGTAACGTCGTGCTGAATCATCATTGTTTTTCCTTTCTCGGTTTTGACGAGCGTGGTGTTGATGTCGCCGTGTTTATATTCGGCTTTGGCCTGAGGCGAATTTTCGCCAAACTTCTTTTTGGCGTATTCTGTCATTCCGAATTGATCCGACGAAACGGTTACCAGGTAGTTCATTTTGTCGCCGCGGTGAATGTTCATCGCATGGGCGATCGGGCCCAGGCCGTGAGTAGGATAAAGGTTTCCTTCTTCTGTGGCGTTGGCTTTCAGTCTCCATTTGTTCCAATAGTAGGTTTCGCTGAAGTTGAGGTCGCGCAGGTCGTGTATGTAAGCACCTTCGGCGTGAACGATTTCACCGAACAGGCCTTTCTGGGCCATGTTGAGTGTGGCCATCTCGAAGAAGTCGTAATTGCAGTTCTCGAGCATCATGCAGTGCTGACGGGTTTTTTCCGAAGTGTCCACCAGGTCCCAGATTTCTTCCATGGTGAGTCCGGCGGGCAGTTCCAGTGCCACGTGTTTTCCCTGTTTCATGGCATACACCCCGATAGGATGGTGCAAATCCCAGTGCGTACATACATACACCAGATCGACATCTTCGCGTTCGCATACTTTTTTCCAGTCGTCGGCACCCGTATAGGTAGCAGGAGCGGGTATCCCCTTGTTGGTCAGGTAGTCGACCGAGCGTTTGACGTAATCGGGATTGACGTCGCACAATACGGTGATTTTTGCAGTAGGGATGAACGTGAACCGGTGCACGGCGCCTACGCCGCGGTTGCCGAGTCCGATAAAGGCAACCCGTACGGTGTCGATAGGAGCTGCGCGAAGTTCGATTACATCGGTTTGTCCTTTTGCTCTTTTAGGCGATTTTACAACAATTGGATTTTGTTTTCCGGTTCCTTTCGAAGCTTCCACTTCATTGAGTTGAGGCAGTAGCAGGGCTACCAGTACCATAAAAAAAAGTCGTTTCATAAACAGAGGATGTGAATTGGTTGTTAATTTAGTTTCGGCTGTAAAATTAATAAAATAATTTAGAAACAGCAATCGTATCGTGCGATTCTTCAATTTTTAAGAAATCACTATCTTTGCCGAAACTTTAAGGCTTCATTGTTATGCGCTGGTTTCTTTATTTGTCGTACAACGGTACAGCTTATCATGGCTGGCAGGTACAGCCCAACGGGATTTCGGTTCAGGAGGTGCTGGAGCGGTCGCTCGCGATTTTATTGCGCCGCCCGGTACCAGTTACAGGGGCCGGACGCACCGACTCGGGAGTTCACGCCCGGTTGATGGTAGCACATTTTGATACTGATTGCGGGTTGCACGACGACTTTCTGCAACGCATGAACAGCCTTTTGCCCAACGATATTGCCGTGCATCGCGTCAGGCAGGTATTGCCCGATGCGCATGCCCGGTTCGATGCCTCGGCCCGTTATTACGAGTATCATGTTCATACCGGGAAGGACGTGTTTAGTGAGAAACGTTCGGTGCGTTTGTATCGAGAGCCCGATTTCGGATTGATGAATCAGGCCGCCACGGTACTGATGGAGTACCGCGATTTCACGAGCTTCAGTAAGTTGCATACCGATGTGAAAACCAACAATTGTAAATTAATCCGGGCAGCGTGGGAACCACGGTCCGGCGGATGGGTATTTGTGATCGGCGCCGATCGTTTTTTGAGAAATATGGTGCGTTCGGTAGTAGGCACTTTGCTGGAAGTTGGATATGGCAGGATGTCGATCGACGATCTGAAAGGGGTGGTCGAAGCCCGGAATCGCTGTAAAGCCGGTGTGTCGATGCCGGCGCATGGGCTTTATCTGACCGATGTGCAGTATCCGGAGAATATTTTTTTAGACTGAATGTTTTTTATTTCAATAAATTATTGTACTTTTGCAAGCCCAAATGTAAGTGCACGAAAATATAAAATAAGAATAAGATATGAAAAGTGGAATTCACCCAGAAAGCTATCGCGTAGTTGTGTTTAAAGACATGTCGAACGGCGATACGTTTTTCTCTCGTTCAACAGTGAACACAAAGGAAACCATTGACATCGATGGTGTTTCCTATCCGATTGTTAAACTTGAAATCTCGAGCTCGTCACATCCTTTCTATACCGGTAAGTCGAAACTGGTGGATACTGCAGGTCGCGTTGATAAGTTTATGAACCGTTACGCAAAGCGTATGGAGAAAAAATAATCTGCTTCGTCGGAGCGATGTAAAAAAGAGGGTGTATCACAAGGTGATTTCACCCTTTTTTTATTCGGATACCTATCCGGGAACAAATCTGAATATTCAATTCTCAGAGACTTAATTTCTATGTTGAGACAGCCTCTTTTTTTTACTTAAGAATTAGTTAGGGTTTTAGTTGGCTGATGTTTCCGCCGGCGCCGCTTTCCTTTTCGCCTGTTCGTCCTGTTTTTTAAATACCTTCTTCACTTTATCCCAGTAGTATTCAAACATTTCACGCACGTTGTTAAAATCTTCCCGGTAAATCAAACCCACTCCCTGTGTAGTTTTCGCCTCGCGCAACTGAGCCCTGTCGATCGTGTGATTGTAGGCTGTAAAACGGAGTTTCCCCGACTCGATCAGTTTATATTCCAGGTCGAAATCGCCGATAAACTTATTTTCGCTGATATTATCGTTGCGGTAACCGATATTGCCGTTGATTACCAGCCGGTTGTTGGGCTGAATCAGAATCTGTGCTTTTACTTCGTCCGATTCGGCATTGGTTTTTTGCCAGTCGACACCGATCGAAAACACATTCGTATTCAGGGTGCTTTGTATCCAGTTGTTGACCTGGGCGCTAAAGGTTGCCGTGGCAAACGATAAGCCTTCGTTTACACCGACTGCAGCTGTAGTACGCATATAGTCGGGCGTGAAAAACTTATGAAACAACAGCAGGTACAAAATCTGCCGGTTCATCATTTCTTCGGTATTTACGATGTTGGTAACCCTGCTTTTCACGCTCTCGTCGCTCGAAGGCAGGTCGATGCCAAAACGGATGGTGGGCGACATGAGGTCATCGGTAAGGTACAACAAGCAATGGACCGGTACGGTGGAGCGCGAAGTAATCTGCTGCAGTTCGCCGGGCTCGATAAGGTCGGTGAGCGAGGCCGTAAGCGGGTAGTAACCATTGATGTTTACTTGTGCTTCAAACGGATCGCCAGTCCAGGAGATTGTACTTCCCTGGTTGATACGGAATTCCTTTCGAATCACCGTTTGCAGCGTAAAGAGGTAATTCCCCTGATCCATTTCCACGGTTCCAAATAACTCCACATCCGAAAAGGTGTCGAATCGGATGCGCAGATTTCCTCTGCCTCTTCCGGTAATCTTGTCGCCCGCCCGGGGATCGACCAGGATTTCGATCTCGGCTTCCGGAGTGAGTTCCAGCTGGATGTCGGTTTTTACGTTGAAAGGTGTTTCGTCGGTAAACGCACGTCGTTTTTCTTCGTTTTCGACCGGATTGTAGATCTCGTTGGTCTGTTTTTTCTCGAACCGGATGAAATCGCCTTCCAGAACCGACGAGGTGCTGGCCATCGACAAGTAACATTTCGTTTTGGGGCGCGACACCCCGTTCACCACAATATTGGTTTCCGAGAAATCGCCGAAAATCCGGGCTTGTCCGCTCGCGTAAGCTTTCCCGTAAAAAAAGTCGTCGTCCTGCGAAGTGGTGTTCATCACCATCAGATTGTCGGTAAGTATGCGTACATCGTATTCCATATTGTCGAAACTGCCGTCGTGACGTATATTTCCGTTGATCCGGGCCCTGTTTCGTTCTTCATCATACATGGTAAGCGAATTCAGGGCTATATTGTAGGGTGTAAGTATTACGCGGTCGTTGAACCGGTAGGTGGTTTGTAATATATCCACCGTTACCTGTCCGCTGTTTACCATCAGATCGCCCGAGAACCGCAAGGCTTTTGTAGGTCCTGCAATCCGGAAATCGCCCTGGGCCCGCCCGTTGAAATTGCTGGCAACGCCTTCGAAGTAGCGGTTCAGAAAATCGACCGGGAAATCGCGGGCATCGATTTGCAGATCCAGGGAGTCGAGCGAGGGTGTAAAGCTTCCTCCGAGCCGGGCCACTTCGCTCCGGTCGTTCCGCAATACCTCGCCCTTAATGTCCAATTGCCGCAGATTCTGGTTCCAGTGGGTGTTGATGGTGCCATTGCCCAGCACCGACTGGTTGAGCGATAGATCTTCCACGAAAACATCGGCAAGGTAAATGGGTTCATTAAACAAACTGTACAAAATCAAATCGCCCGTGATGAGCCCTCCGATGGAGATTCCTTTCAGGTTGATAAGCCGCATCACATAATCGAGGTTCAGGTCGTTCATGCTCACCAATACGCTGTCGTTCGATTTATCGGAAGCAATACCGTCGATATGGATAAACTGACTCTGGCTTTCGAATAAGAAATTCCGGATGTGCAGTCCTTCGGTTTTACGGTAATTGATTTCCGAGGCCCTCAGGTTCCAGATCGAATCGGAAATGATGATTTCGGTGGGCAAAATCCGGCTGTTCACGGCCAGTTCGTTTTCAGCACGGCTGAATCGTGTTCGTGTATTGATTTCGCCGGCATTGGTAAGTGCTTCGTTGTTTTGCCAGATGAGCCGCGCATCGAGTTGATCTTTGGCGGCACTGGCATTCAAAACGAAGCTTTGGAGTTCATTTTTCCTGTTATACATTTGGGTGCGGCCTGTCAGAATCAATTGCTGCTGCCGGTTGTTGGCCAGATTGATAGTGAAGTTCTCGAACGTTTGATTGCCGGTGGATAATGCATCGAGATGGGCGGTGAGTTCTATGGTATTGGTCGATTCGTTGATATCGCCCCTCACTGTGGCGACGCCTCCCAGCTTATACGGAAGTTTTAATACCCGTATCATGTCGGCTGTATTCCCGAGCTCGAGATCGATATGAATATTGTTGGGGATGTATTTCTTGTTGTTGTCGCCTTCGGCCAGCGAGGGCAGGTAGCGGGCAAGCACCATACGGAAGGTGTTGCCGATAGTGCTGTATTTGAAATCGCCCGAAAAAGAGCCGTTCAGGAAATCGGAATTAATGCTCACATGCGTAAAGTCGATATCCGTTCTCGACTGAAAACTGATATCGTTGGACGTGAGCGAATCGTTGAGGTACACGAATTTAAGATCTTCAAGATGGAGGTTCCCATTCAGGTTGTCGAGGTTATTCCCGGTCAGGTTGGTGGTACCATGAAACGACAGTTTACCGCCCGGGTATTCGCGTATGAGATTGAGTGCATGTAAATCGGTGTTTTTTACCAGCAAATCGAAATTGAAAACGGGCAGCCTTGGGTTTCTGAAGTCCAGGATTCCCGTGAAATCGGCATCCACATTGTCGTCTTTAATGACTATGTTGCCATTGAATCCGGTTCCGTCGTATTCGCCTTTGAACGAAGCTTGTGAGTAGGTGTATCTGTTGAATTCGAGCTGATCGACCAGGGCCGTCATGGTACCTTTCAACGGTTTGTCGACCAGCTTGGTACCTTTCGTGTTCATACTCATTTTTATCGTTCCCACCTGATCGCTGGCCAGAAACCGTCCCAGGTCGAACTGGTTGGTTCGCAGGGTGCCGTTGTAAGCAATATCGTGCAGGTGATTTTCAAATTTCAACGATAAGTCGGATGAGATATTTCCCAGATTTGTTTTGATGATTCCGTACGCTACCAAATCGCTTAAAAATCCGGTAATATTTCCCTGGTACGACAGCAATCCCAGACGGCGCATTTCTTCGGGCAGAATGAAGGGCCGGTTCTGCAACCGGGCCACAAGGTCCTGGATCTCGGTATGATTGGCTTGCAGGTTGTTTACCTGCGCATAGATAAACAGTTCTTCGATATCGGGCAACCCGCTGATTTCCACACTGGCGTTCATGAGCACCGTCGAACCGTAACGGAGGTGCAAGTCCTGCACTTTCATGCTCGATAGCCGGCCCGAGATGGTGGTGCTCAGTTTGATTTTTTCAGTCGATCCCGCAAAGCCGGGAACGAATGCTTTCAGGTCGCTGAGCGCGATAGTGGCGTCATCGATCGGGATGTTGACCTGCAGGCCCGGGTCGAAAGCAAGGATTTGCTGCAGCCGTTCGGCTTTCAGGTTGATTTTACGGAGCAGGATATTGGTTTCGGGCAGCCGGAGGTTGAAGTCGCTGATGGTTACTCCCTTGTGAGATCCTCGTGCGGCAAATCTCAAATTCTCCAGTTTCAATCCCGATTGTTCGGTGCCCCCGAACGACTTTACGGTGAGGTTGAGCGAATCGCGGCTGAACATGCCGATTGAAATCTCGGAATTAATATTGTCGAACCGGATCCGGTCGGGATTGAAGGCTACATACCTGCGTTCCCGGGTCAGATTGCTGTAGGTTACCCTCGAATTGCGGAGGGTAAGCGTGGTGATGCTTAAATCGAAAAAAAGGCTGTCCTTCCTGACCGAATCCCTGCTGAATAAAAAATTGAAATTCATGGTGCCATCGGGTTCTTTCGCCAGATTGGCATTTACTTCGTTAAGGGTGAGCGAGGTGACTGCAATTTTTTTTCGAAACAACTTCCAGAAGTTAAAATCGGCATCGATGGCTGTTGCACTTAATAAAGTGTCGCCTTTTTGATCTTCAATAAGTAGGTTGCCGACGCGGAATCGGTTAAAGAAGCGGTAATTAACATTGCCTACCGTAATCCGGGTTTGATAATGATTGGAAAGGCTGGTGGCCAGCTTATCGACAACAAAATTCTGTATCGTGCTGAATTGTAGCAGGATAGCTGGTGTTGCGGTCAGAATAAGTATACTGACTCCAAGAATTATGAATATTTTTGCCGATTTTTTTATACCTTTGGGCTTTTAAATCGTACAAAAATAGAGATTTCTCCCGAAATTACAATACATGCGGGAGGGCTAACAGGATGGCAAATCATGCAATCAACTATAATTTTAGGGATTGAGTCGTCGTGCGACGATACATCGGCAGCTGTATTACGCGATGGCGTGCTGTTGTCGAATGTGATCGCGGGCCAGCAGGTTCACGAGTTTTACGGTGGCGTGGTCCCCGAACTGGCATCGCGGGCCCATCAGCAGAATATTATTCCGGTGGTTCACAAGGCACTTACCGACGCGGGAGTGCGTAAATCGGAACTATCGGCGGTGGCTTTTACCCGCGGCCCCGGTTTGTTGGGTTCGCTGCTGGTAGGAACTTCGTTTGCCAAAGGTTTTGCCCAGGCTTTACAGGTTCCGTTGCTGGAAGTTAATCATCTGCAGGCACATGTGTTGGCGCATTTTATCCGTACGCCCGGGGGCAACGATTCCATCCCCGCTTATCCTTTTCTTTGCTTGCTCGTATCGGGGGGGAATTCGCAACTGATTGTCGTTCGTTCCGATTCCGACATGGAGATCATCGGGCAAACCATCGACGATGCCGCCGGTGAGGCATTTGATAAATGTGCCAAGGTGATGGGGTTACCCTATCCGGGCGGACCGCATATCGACAGGCTGGCGCAGACCGGTAATCCGGCTGCATTCAAATTTGCCCGTCCTTCGATTGCCGGCTATAACTACAGTTTCAGTGGTCTGAAGACTTCCTTTTTGTATCAGTTGCGCGATTTAAAGGCCGGTAATCCCGGTTTTGTGAACGAAAATCTGAACGATTTGTGCGCTTCCTTACAGTACACAATCGTTGAAATACTTCTGAAGAAGGTAAAAAAAGCTGCCGACGAACTGAATATAAAATCGATAGCCCTGGCCGGCGGGGTATCGGCCAATTCGGGACTTCGCAGCGGTTTGCAGTCGATGGGACGGAAATCGGGATGGAAAGTCTATATTCCGCCGGTGCAGTTTACCACCGACAATGCTGCTATGATAGCCATGGCCGGTTATTTCCGGTACTTGAAATCGGATTTTGCCGGTTGGGGCGTGGTACCCTATGCCCGAATGTCACAACAGTTGTAAATATGAAAAAAGTTACCGATCTGCCTCGGCCTGTTAAAGCAGTCGCTCTTTTCGCGATCCTGCTGTTTGCCAGTCACTTTGCCTGGAAGCTGACTGTAACCGGATACGACGACGACAACCGGGTAACCTGGTTGGGAACCGAAATCACCCCTCCTTTTGCATGGGCATCGGACCGGGTAACCGATCATGTAATGGAAATGCTGCCTTATATGGGGGCAGTTCCCGAACGGCTCGATGGCAATGTGTTGGCCTTCAGTCATGGAGAGCGGTTGAAAGTCGTATGGTCGTGTACAGGTATCAAACAAGGGTGTCTGTTTTTTATTATCATGTTGTTGTATCCCGGTCCCTGGAAGCAAAAACTGTGGTACATCCCGGTGGGTTTGCTCATCGTATGGATATTTAATATATTCCGGATCACAATGATTGCTTTTTTGTTTGAACGGAATCCTTCATCGTTCGACTTAATGCATGAGCATGTTTTTAAATATCTGTTCTACATCGTGCTGTTTTTGATGTGGATGTTGTGGGAGGAAAAACTGGCCCATGTTCGCACCGGTAAAAAGGAGGTGTTATGAAATCGTTAATGCAACAGGCGCTTGAATTGTGGAACGAGCAGGTGGCGAACTGGCCCTTGGCTGCACAATTCTACGGTAGTTTACCGCAGGTGCTTACCCGTGAGTTCGTGTACGATCATACCCGTGTGCTCGTTCAGTTCAATCCTGCCCGTGTGCATTCGACCACGGCAAAAACCGATGCCGGCTCCATTGCCAAACGGCCGTGTTTCCTGTGCAGCGCAAATCGCCCGGCCGAACAAAGGGAAGTCGATGCCGGCGATTTTCTGATTCTGGTCAATCCCTTTCCTATTTTCCAACAGCATTTTACCATCCCCCATAAACAACACCTGCCTCAGCAATTATTACCCTATTACATCGATTTTTTACAATTCGCCAAAGAGTTGCACGAGTTTGTTGTGTTTTACAACGGGCCTCGTTGCGGAGCTTCGGCCCCCGATCATCTTCATTTTCAGGCAGGGAACAAAGGGTTTTTGCCTTTGATCGACGATTTCAACCGCAACCGGCATACTCTTTCAACCCTATATCAATCGATAGAGGGTGCGCAGTTGCTCCGGTTTAAAGGCGTGCTTCGAAAAGTTTGGGTGATAGAAGCCGAATCGGCCGGTGCTTCACACGAACTGTTTGTCCGATTGTACAACAGCCTGCCGGCGCTACCCGGCGAAGAACCGATGATGAATGTGCTGGTATTGTACGAAAATAAAAAATGGGTTACATTTGTGCTGCCACGGGAAGTTTTCAGGCCCAGGCAGTATTTTGCCGAAGCTACCGGGCAATTGCTGATCAGTCCGGCAGCGATCGAAATGGCCGGAGTGCTGATCACTCCGGTCGAAGAGCATTATAACAAGATAACCCGTGATGATATTCCCGATTTGTTTCATCAGATAAGCCCCGATATGCCATGAAGGAACCCGTAATCGATGTAGGAATTGTTGTGGCCGGCGAACTGTCGTTCACGCTCGATGGTGTGTTTCGTAGCAATAGCGCCGGCTATTCCGGAGTATTTATAGCCGAGGTCGATGATAATCAGGTGTTTATCGGAAATGAATCCGCCGCCGAGTGGGTGTTCAGTCCGGTCGATGCTTCGTCGTATTTTGAAATTCATAATGTTGTAATCGGTGTCGATTTTCATTGGGAACGGCGCGAAACGCAACGTTTTTCAGGCGAGCTCCGCCTGATCGTCGAAGAAGGGCTGATTCGGGTCATCAACCGTATACCGGTAGAAACGTATTTATTAAGTGTGATCTCGAGCGAGATGTCGGCCAACGCATCGGTCGAACTGCTCAAGGCCCATGCTGTGGTGTCGCGGAGCTGGCTGCTGTATCCCATCCTCCATCCCGAACATAAATCGTTTACCCCGGCTCACCGGTTGGGCGATGGCGATCGCATCATCAAATGGTACGAGCGCGATGCCCATCAGCATTTCGATGTGTGTGCCGACGATCATTGTCAGCGTTATCAGGGCATTGCGAGGGCTTCGACGCCTCAGGTTCGCGAAGCTATCGAGCAAACGAGAGGTAAGGTGCTGATGTACAACGATGAAATTTGCGATGCCCGTTATTATAAAGCTTGCGGAGGAGTTACCGAACGATTCGATTCGTGTTGGGCCGATTCGAATCCCGGCTATTTGCAACCGGTGACCGATACCTTTCCGCAGCGCGGCTTGCCCGATCTGACCCGGGACGACAATGCCCGTGAATGGATACTTGGTACGCCCGAAGCATTTTGCAATACAACCGACCGACAGGTGCTTTCGCAGGTGTTGAACAATTACGACCAGGAAACCACCGATTTTTATCGATGGGAATTACAGTATTCGCAAACAGAACTGGCCGGCCTGCTGGCCCGTAAATCGGGTATCGACTTCGGACAGGTCGTGCAACTGGAGCCCCTCAAACGAGGTGCTTCGGGCCGGATCACCGAACTGAGAATCGTCGGTACGCTTCGTACGGTCGTTGTAGGGAAAGAACTTGAAATCCGGAAATGGCTTTCCGAGTCGCACCTGTACAGTTCAGCCTTCGTAGTGGACGCAGTATACGATGAACCCGGCATTCCTTCCGGATTTATACTTCGTGGCGCAGGCTGGGGGCACGGCGTAGGGCTGTGTCAGATAGGCGCCGCGGTGATGGGAGAAAAAGGATTCGATTATCAGCAAATATTAACTCATTATTTCAGCCATGCAGAAGTCAGAAAAATCTATTAATCCCTGGGCCTGGGTGCCTACGCTCTATTTTGCACAGGGCATTCCGTATGTAATCGTGATGACGGTTTCGGTAATCATGTACAAACGTTTCGGTGTTTCGAATACCGATATAGCCTTGTATACGAGCTGGTTGTATCTGCCCTGGGTGATTAAGCCGTTTTGGAGTCCGGTTGTCGATCTGTTTAAAACCAAACGCTGGTGGATTGTGAGTATGCAGTTGCTCATTGGAGCGGGATTTGCCGGAGTTGCCTTGCTCATTCCCATGCCGTTTTATTTTCAGGCAACGCTGGCTGTTTTCTGGCTCATGGCCTTTAGTTCGGCGACCTACGATGTGGCGGCCGACGGATTTTATATGCTGGCGCTCGATGAGGGTAAACAGTCGTTTTTTGTAGGGATCCGCAGTTTGTTCTACCGTTTCGCGATGATTGCCGGGCAAGGTGTACTCATCGTGTTTGCCGGTGCACTGGAGCGGGTTACCGGCAATATACGCCTGGCCTGGACCATCACGTTTTTTGTGCTCACCGGCATTTTTATCCTTCTGATGATGTATCACCGCTTCGCTTTGCCTCGTCCCGAGGCCGACCGGCAGCAAGGCGCTGTGAATAATAATCAGTTGTTGAAGGAATTTGGAGTTACCTTCCTGTCGTTTTTCCGGAAAAAAGGAATTGTACTGTCGTTGTTATTTCTGCTGCTGTACCGGTTGGGCGAAGCGATGCTGGTGAAGCTGGCGCAGCCTTTTATGCTCGATCCGGTTACCGAAGGGGGGCTGGGGCTGAGCACCGAACAAATAGGATTGGCTTATGGTATCGTAGGGGTGGCAGCGCTGGTATTGGGCGGTATTCTGGGCGGATTCGCCATTTCATGGAAAGGTCTTCGGTTCTGGATGTTGCCGATGGCGCTCTCCATCACCTTACCCAATCTGGCCTATGTATATATGGCTCTTTTTCAACCCGAAAGTTATTATACGGTGCTGATATGTGTCGCGATCGAGCAATTTGGCTATGGATTTGGCTTTGCCGCCTTCCTGATGTACATGATCATGGTGGCCGAGGGAGAGCATAAAACAGCACATTATGCCTTTGCATCGGGTTTCATGGCCCTGGGTATGATGCTGCCGGGCATGATGGCCGGCTGGTTGCAGGAACTGGTGGGGTATCAATGGTTTTTTATTATTATTGTGATACTCACTATTCCCACGGTGCTGGTGGCGTCGTTTGTAAAGATTGATCCTGCCTTTGGTAAGAAAAAATAAATATTTTGAGTATTTTTGCTGCGAGTTTCAGTAAGAGGTATTCATCAGCATAAAAGCTCAGTATACAAGTAAAATATGAGGATTTTGATTCTGGGTGCCGGAAAAATGGGCACGTTTATAACCGATGTGCTTTGTTTTCAGCACGAAGTTGCGCTATTCGATACCGATCCCAAGCGCTTGCGGTTTGTGTTTAATACGCTTCGCATGACTCGATACGAGGAGATCGAAGCATTTAAGCCCGAACTGGTAATCAATTGTGTGACCTTGAAATTTACCATCGATGCTTTTCGTGCGGTTTTGCCCTATTTGCCAGCTACTTGTATCCTGTCGGATATCGCTTCGGTAAAAACGGGCTTGAAGGAATATTATGCCGGTACCGGGATGCGCTATGTATCCACTCACCCCATGTTCGGTCCAACGTTTGCTACCCTCGACAACCTGAGCAACCAGAGTGCCATTGTCATTTCCGAATCCGATCACCTGGGTAAGGCTTTCTTTAAAGATATGTATGGCTCGCTCCGGCTGAATATATTCGAATACACCTTCGAGGAGCACGACCAGACCATCGCTTACTCGCTGTCGATTCCCTTTGCATCCACGCTGGTGTTTGCATCGGTGATGCGCCACCAGGAAGCTCCGGGTACTACGTTCAAACGGCACATGGATATCGCCAAGGGTTTGCTGTCGGAAGATGATTACCTGCTCACCGAAATTTTATTCAATCCCTATACCCCTCAGCAGGTCGAAAATATCCGTCAGGAGCTAAAAGCCCTGTTGGAAATGATCGAGAAACGCGATTCCCTGGCCATGCAGGGTTTCCTGAAAAAAGTACGTTCAAATATCGCTTAAATAAAAACGTTTATGGAATCAAAAGACAAAGTATTAGATGCAATGAAAGCTGCCGGTAAGCCGGTAAAAGCGGGAGAACTGGTTGAAATGACCGGTCTCGACAAGAAGGAAGTGGATAAGGCGATGAAAACACTCAAAGCCGAAGGTGCCATTGAGTCGCCTAAAGTTTGTTTCTGGCAACCCAAGGCTTAATTGAAAATCCGTGATATGCAATATTCAGAAATACAGTCGGTTAAACAACGTTACGCGATCATAGGCAATTCGGAACTCCTCAATAGGGCCATCGATATTGCCGTGCAGGTGGCGGCTACCGATCTGTCGGTACTCATCACCGGTGAAAGTGGAGTAGGAAAGGAAACTTTCCCGCAAATTATTCATCAGTACAGTCATCGTAAGCACGGGCCTTATATTCCCGTCAACTGCGGTGCCATACCCGAAGGTACCATCGATTCTGAATTGTTTGGTCACGAGAAGGGTTCTTTTACAGGTGCCACCGGCGATCGCAAAGGTTACTTTGAGGTGGCCGATGGCGGTACCATTTTTCTGGATGAGGTGGGCGAACTTCCGCTTTCCACGCAGGTGCGTTTGCTGCGTGTGCTCGAAACCGGCGAATTTATAAAGGTGGGTTCCTCGAAAATTCAGAAAACGAATGTAAGGGTGGTGGCAGCCACCAATCTGGTGATGAAACAGGCCATCCGCGATGGCCGTTTCCGCGAGGATTTGTTTTATCGCCTCAATACCGTGCCGATTTACGTGCCGCCGCTGCGCGAGCGCAAAGAAGATGTGGTGCTGCTGTTCCGTAAATTCGCCTCCGACTTTGCCGATAAATACCGGATGCCTCCGGTACGGCTTACCGACGAGGCCAAGGCGATGCTTACCAATTACTATTGGCACGGCAATATCAGGCAATTGAAAAATATTACCGAGCAGATTTCTGTTATCGAACAGCAGCGTGAAATAACGCCGCAACTGTTGAAAACCTATCTGCCCAACGAAGATGTGGAACGATTGCCGGCCCTTTTCGCTTCGCATGTGGATCAGAAAACCTTTAGCAGCGAACGTGAAATCCTTTACCAGGTGCTGTTCGATATGAAAAAGGACATGAACGAACTGAAAAAACTGGTGCATGAAATCATGAGCGGACAACATCCGGTGGCTCCTCAGTTTGCCGATCCGGCCGATTTTATACTGAAAAGAGAGGCCGATTTGAAAGAATCGCCCTACCTGCATCATGCTGCTCCGTATCCGGGCGACGACGATGATCTGACCTACCAGGTAGCCGAAGAGTTCGACGAGGTGGAAACCACGCCTCACCCTACCAGCCTGGAGGAAATGGAAAAACAAATGATTCGCAAAACACTCGAGAAGCACCGTGGGCGGCGCAAGGCTGCTGCCGAAGAGCTTAAAATATCGGAGCGGACGCTTTATCGGAAAATTAAAGAATATGGAATTGAATAAAACGGTGCGATGGCTCTTGCTGATGGTCAGTCTGATTACGGTATCGGCCTGTTCGGTAAGCCTGACTTTCAACGGAGCATCCATCGATTATACGAAAGTAAAAACCATTTCGGTGGCCGATTTTAATAATGTGGCCGAGCTGATCCATCCTCCGCTTGCTCAGGAATTTTCGGAACGGGTGAGAGATAAGTATGCCAAACAAACCCGGTTGCGGGTGTTGAAGTCGGGTGGCGATTTGCAGCTGGAAGGCGAAATCACGGCCTATACGCTTACTCCGATGGCGGTGGGGCAGGATGCTTATGCAGCCGAAACCAAACTTACCCTCACGGTCAATGTCCGCTTTGTGAATACGAAGAATCCGGAAGAGAATTTTGAGGATAAACAATATACGGCGTTTCGCACCTTCGATAGTAACCTGATGATTACCGATGTTCAGGATCAGCTGCTGGCCGAAATGACCGAGGATATTGCCGATAATATTTACAACGATACCGTTGCCCGTTGGTAAATCAGTATGAACACCGAAGCATTTATACGGCTGGCGAAAAACCCCAAACTGGTTGAAGCCATACACGAACCCGAGTTAAGAAGGTGGACCGAAAAATATCCCTACTTCAATCAGGCCCGGGTATTGTGGATGAAAGCATCGCAGCTCGCTTCGGCCGATCCGGTGAGCGACGATGAGCTGGAGTTGGCCGGATTGCATTCCAACGACCTGCGGTGGTTGTTTTTTTACCTCTATCCCGAAATGGAACTGTCGGGAGAGCAACCCGTCCACCGGAGGCACGACAGGTTTTCGGGCAGCTACTTCGATATCCTGAATGCCGCTTCGGCCGAGGGCGGCGATGCCGGCGAATCGTTGAAGAAAATTGCGCAGCGGCTTAAAGAATCGCGTGCCATGATGCAAAAGGCCGAAAGTCCCGAAGTACAGCAACCCGAGATCGACCGGATGGAGGAACAGGTTCGTTTGCTCATTCACGATGCAAAATACTCCGAAGCGATCGAAATATTGAAGCAATTAAATTTGATTAATCCGAAAAAAAGTATTTACTTTGCAGACCAAATTCGATTTCTGGAGAAAATTGTAGAAAATTTAAAATAATACACCATTAATATGTACACTTTTTTTATTATTCTTGTCGTAATTGCTTCCATCCTGCTTACCTTGCTGGTTTTAGTTCAGAATTCAAAAGGAGGTGGTCTGGCCGCTGGTTTTACATCTACCAACCAAATTATGGGTGTTCGTAAAACGACCGATTTTCTTGAAAAAGCAACCTGGACGCTGGTGATTGCACTGGTGGTTTTTTCGGTGGCCGCAGTTGGTTTCCGTTCGAACGGTGTTGCTGCCGACGAATCGGAAATCCGTGATGTATATCAGGAAGCTCAGCAGAATTTACCTTCAACTGCCAATCCCGGTTTCGGCGAAGAAGCCGGCGAACAAACTGCTGAAGAGGGTCAGCAGTAAGCTGATTTGAAAATACTCATTAAGCGTATCAAAGTAATTTGATGCGCTTTATTTTTATACTGTGCCGTGTTACAAATTGACGATACTATTCTGAGTTTTGACGTGCTCGACGAGCACTTCGTATGCGATCTTGCAGCCTGCAAGGGCGCTTGTTGCGTGGAAGGCGACGCGGGAGCACCGCTCACCGAAGCGGAAATCGATGCGTTGGAGGAATTGGTTCCGCTGATTATCGATGAGTTGCCGGAGGCTTCGCAGGAAGTCATTCGCAGTCGGGGCGTTTTTTATTTCGATCCCGAAAACGAGCCGGTTACTTCCATAGTAGGCGGCCGCGAATGTGTTTTTGCATATACCGATTCCAACGGGATCTGGAAATGTGCGGTCGAAAAAGCCTATCGGGAGGGTAAAACCAATTTTATCAAACCTCTTTCCTGCCATCTTTATCCGGTTCGGGTGAAACAATACGATGGCTTCAGGGCCGTAAACTATCACCGGTGGAAGATTTGCGAATGTGCAGTGGAGCATGGTAAACGGTTGAAAGTGCCGGTGTACCGTTTTTTGAAGGAACCGCTGATTCGTGCTTTCGGGCAGGACTGGTACGCGCAGGTCGAATATGCTGCAAAAGAACTCAAACGAGATACGGATGAAGGTAGAAATAATAACCATCGGCGATGAGATTCTGATCGGTCAGATCGTAGATACGAATTCGGCCTGGATGGCTGTGGAACTCAATAAGGCCGGTTTCGAGCTGGAACAGATTACTTCGGTTCACGATCGGGAGGATCATATCGTTCAGGCGCTAGATCAGGCGCTTACCCGGGCCGATGTGGTGTTGTGTACCGGCGGTATCGGCCCTACGAAGGACGATATTACCAAGCAAACACTTTGTAAATATTTCGACGCACGGCTTGTATTCAACGAGGAAGTGCTGAGGCATATCGAGGACCTGCTTCGCCACCGCCGGCGGGCGATCAACGAATTGACCCGCACCCAGGCCCTGGTGCCCGATAAGGCGCTACTGGTTCCCAACCGAGTGGGTACTGCACCCATTACCTGGTTCGAAAAAGAAGGTAAAGTGGTTGTTTCGATGCCGGGGGTTCCCTACGAGATGAAAACGGCAATGAGCAGCGACATTATTCCGCGTTTGCAGCAAAAGTTCACTACTCCGGAGGTGATTCACAAAACGGTGTTGGTGCGCGGCATACCCGAGTCGGCGCTGGCGATTACGATCGCCGGCTGGGAAAATAATTTACCCGACACCTTACATCTGGCCTACCTCCCCGATTTTAACCTCGTGAAGTTACGCTTAAGCGCGGTAAGCTTTACGCCCGAACTGGTGAAAGCTCAACTGGAACACCACCTTGCCGCGCTCAGAAATATACTCCGGGATGCCATTCTGGCCGAAGACGATATCCCGGCCGAACAGCTGATCGTTGAACGGTTTGCTGCGGGCCGTCTTACGTTGGCTACGGCCGAAAGCTGTACGGGAGGTAATCTGGCCCGCCGCATTACATCGGTTCCGGGAAGTTCGGCCGTCTACAAAGGTTCGGTGGTGGCCTACAGCAACGAAGTGAAAACACAAGTGCTGGGAGTGGATACAACCCTGTTGGAAAGGGTGGGCGCGGTTAGCTCCGAAGTGGCCGAGGCGATGGCCGTGGGTGCGAAGCGTTTGTTGCATACCGACTACGCGGTGGCTACCACCGGAATTGCAGGTCCCGGCGGCGGCAGCGACGAAAAGCCGGTAGGCATGGTGTGGGTGGCGGTGGCAAGCCCCGGCGGAGTCATCAGCAAGGAGTATCGGTTTAGTCTGGGCCGGCAGCTGAATATTGAACGTACCACGCAAACGGCGATGCTGCTTTTGCTCGATCTTTTACGGGGCGTGCGGCCCGAAAGTCTGTTGTAAAAAACTGGATATCAAAAAAATAGTGATATACAGTGAGTTGTTGATAAAATTCCTGAAAAATATTCAGCTATAGTTTGCAGGATTAAAAAAAATACTGTACTTTTGCACACTGTTTTTGAGAAAAAAGTAAATAATAAAATATACAGCAATGTCAAAGATTTGTCAAATCACCGGAAAGAAGGCAATGATTGGGAACAATGTTTCACACTCGAAGCGTCGTACAAAGAGAACATTCGATGTGAATTTGTTTGTAAAGAAGTTCTATTGGGTAGAACAAGATACCTGGATCAGCCTCAAGATTTCAGCGGCCGGATTGCGCACCATCAATAAGGTGGGCTTGGATGCAGCTATTAAGAAAGCTGCCGAAAAAGGATTTTTATACGCATAATTTAGGAGGAAATTTATCATGGCAAAGAAATCAAAAGAAGCACGGGTTCAGGTAATTCTCGAATGTACTGAACATAAGGAAAGCGGAATGCCGGGTACTTCGCGTTACATCACTATGAAGAACCGTAAGAACACGCCGGGCCGTATGGAGTTGAAGAAATACAACCCCATTTTGAAACGAGTAACAGTTCACAAAGAAATTAAATAAGTTGAATCATGGCAAAGAAAGCGGTTGCGTCGATGCAAAAAGGAGAAGGACGTTCCTTCTCGAAAGTAATTAAGATGGTGAAATCTCCTAAAACCGGAGCATACATCTTCCAGGAAGAAATTGTACATAACGACAAAGTGAAAGAGTTTTTCGCGAAATAAGTCTTTGTCTCACGATACCGAAGAAATCCTCTCATTCAACAGTGAGAGGATTTTTTTTGTTTTACATTCAAGAAATTTGTTTACTTTTGTAATTCTATATTTTTATCCGTAAACGCTATTCTCATGGGAATATTCAATTTCTTCAGCAAAGAAAAAAAGGAAACGCTCGATCAGGGCTTGTCGAAAACGCGTGAAAGTGTTTTTTCAAAAATCACCCGGGCGGTTGCTGGCAAGTCGAAAGTCGACGATGAGGTACTCGACAACCTGGAAGAGGTGCTGATTACTTCGGATGTGGGCGTTGAAACTACGCTGAGGATCATTGAACGCATTGAAAAGCGGGTGGCCAGGGATAAATATATTACTACGACGGAATTAAATAAATTACTGAAAGAAGAAATTGCGGGTTTGCTTTCGGAGAATAATGCCGATGCGCCGGTCGATTTTTCCGATCCCTTACCCCGGTCGCCCTATGTGATTATGGTAGTAGGGGTGAACGGAGTAGGTAAGACGACCACGATAGGTAAACTGGCTTATCAGTTTAAAAAGGCGGGTAAAAAGGTGTACCTGGGTGCGGCCGATACTTTCCGCGCCGCCGCAGTCGATCAGCTGGTGATTTGGGGCGAACGCACCGGAGTGCCGGTTGTAAAACAGAAAATGGGCGCCGATCCGGCTTCTGTTGCTTTCGATACCCTGTCGTCGGCCAAGGCCAACGGTGCCGATGTGGTGATTATCGACACTGCCGGCCGTTTGCACAATAAAATCAACCTGATGAACGAGCTCACCAAGATTAAGAATGTGATGCTCAAAGTGATACCCGATGCTCCGCATGAAGTATTGCTGGTGTTGGACGGTTCGACCGGGCAAAATGCTTTCGAACAGGCGAAGCAGTTTACCAAAGCTACCGATGTGAATGCCCTGGCGATTACCAAGCTCGACGGCACGGCCAAGGGCGGGGTGGTGATCGGGATTTCCGATCAGTTTAAGATTCCCGTGAAATACATAGGACTGGGCGAAGGGATGGAGCACTTACAGGTGTTCGATAAAAATGAATTTGTGAATACATTATTTGAATCGTGAAAAAAGGAAAAGTAGATATAGTAACGCTGGGTTGTTCGAAAAATCTGGTCGATTCGGAGCAGCTTATGCGGCAATTCGACGCATTGGGTTATACGGTGAGTCACGACTCTCCCGAGCCCGACGGCGAAATTGTGATTATTAATACCTGCGGTTTTATAGGCGATGCAAAAGAAGAAAGTATCAATACGATTCTTCAGTTTGCCGGCCGGCGTAAGCAACTCCAGATGGATAAACTCTTTGTAATGGGATGCCTGTCGGAGCGTTATCAGAAAGAGCTCGAACGGGAAATTCCGGAAGTGGATAAGTTTTATGGTAAATTTAATTATACGAACATCCTTACCGATTTGGGGAAGGAATACCGTGCCGACCTGCGCCTCGAACGGTCGCTTACCACGCCGGGGCATTTTGCCTACCTGAAAATATCGGAGGGATGCAACCGGAGTTGTACCTATTGCGCTATTCCCATCATTACCGGCCGGCATCGTTCGCGGTCGTTTGAAGATATCGAAGGAGAAGTAAAGGCCTTGGTTGCCAAAGGAGTGAAAGAATTTCACGTGATTGCCCAGGATCTGTCGTCGTACGGGCTCGATCGCTATAAAGCCCAGAAATTACCCGAATTGATCGAACGGATCGCCGATCTGCCGGGTGTGGAGTGGATCCGGTTGCATTATGCCTATCCGGCCCATTTTCCCTACGATATCCTGAGGGTAATGCGCGAGCGCGATAATGTATGTAGCTATCTCGATATTGCTTTGCAGCACATCAGCGATAATATGCTGACCACCATGCACCGCCATATCACCAAGGAGCAAACCTATGAGTTGATTCGCCGTATCAGGGAAGAGGTGCCGGGCATTCATTTGCGTACTACCATGCTGGTGGGGCATCCGGGTGAGACCGAACAGGATATCGAGGAACTGAAAGACTTTTTACGCTATGCTCGTTTTGAGCGGCTGGGCGCGTTTGCTTATTCGCACGAAGAAGGTACCTATGCGTACCGGCATTATACGGATAGTATTCCCGAAGAGGTGAAGCAGGCCCGGCTCGATGAGGTGATGCGGGTGCAACAAGGTATTGCTGCCGAAATTAACGCATCCAAAATAGGCTCCACCCTGAAAGTGATTATTGATCGGAGCGAGGGGGAGTATTTTGTAGGCCGTACCGAGTTTGATTCTCCCGAAGTAGATCCCGAAGTGTTGATTCCTGCGGGTACGCCGGGTGTGAAAGTGGGAGAGTTTTATACTGCCTACATTGCTGATGCAACTGATTTTGAATTATTTGGAAGGTAAAGAAATATGAAGCACAAGGAATTAATTACTGCTATTGCCGTGAAGCTCGATCGTTCGGAGCCGGCTGTTGAAAAACTGCTAAATGGAGCAGTAGAAGTCGTTAAGTCCCGTCTGGCCGACGGACAGTCGGTGGCTTTGCAGGGACTCGGGCTGCTCGAGGTGAAACGCAAAGAAGAGCGTCTGTCGGTGCATCCCATGACCAAGGTGCGAACCATTGTGCCACCCAAGCAGGTGGTTGGCTTTAAGCAAAGTGCAGCCATTAAGTCGAAATTAAAAGAGATTCCGCACCATGAGTAAAGACCGGATCAATACCAGTGAACTGGCAGCGCTGCTGGCAACCCATTTATCGGTGGCAGCGAAAGACGCCGAAGCTTTTATTCAGGCGCTTATCGAGGTGATGGAGGAGCAGCTGTTGGCCAATGATGTGTTGAAGATTAAAGGATTAGGATCTTTTAAACTTCAGTGGAACGAACCCCGGAAGAGTGTGGACGTAAACACTTCGGAGGATATAATTATCGACGGATATTACAAGATTTCGTTTACTCCCGAACCTGAGCTGAAGGAGTTGGTAAATGCGCCTTACGCCCATCTGCAGCCGGTAGTGCTGGGGGCTTCGGAGCCGGAAGAAATGGATGAAGAGGAAGTGGAAGTGGTAGAGGAGGAAATCATGAAGGAAATGGAAGATCCGCGCAAGCTGGCCGATGCAATGCGGACAATTACCGAACAGGCGATCGAAATTAAAGATATACTGGCCGAGATGAACCTGATGGGCGGAGTGCGGAAGCCGGTCAACCATCCTGTACTGATCGACGAGGAAATTCCTGCGCAAAAGCCTGCGGCGGCTGTTGAACAGCCTGCGGCGGCGATCGAAGTGCCGGCAGTGGAAGAGCCGGTGGAGCCTGCTCCCGGCAAACCGGTACAAGCCTCAGGGGAAACGAAGCCCCGCCGGCCGGGACCTGTGGTTCCTGCAGGACCGCCTCCGGTTGTTGAAGCCGACGAAGAGGATACCGATGATGAAGAGGATGATTTTGTTTTGCCGTTTACATCCCTCAACAAGCCGGTGGTGGAAGAAGAAGAGGAGGAGATTGTTCCTCCGGTTGTTGCGGAAAGAGCCCGTCCGCAACCGGCACGGGTTATTCCCGAGGTCGTACAGGCCCCGGCGGATATTCCACCGGTCAGGGTGCGGAAAAAGTCGCGGAATTACAACTGGCTCATGTTGTTGCTTGGTTTATTCGTGGGTGGAGCCGGTGTTTATGTGCTTCATACAATGGGGCTGCTGCCCGAATTTCACTGGCCTGTCGGCAAGGTGGAAACTATCAATATGATTGAGGTTCCGCAAGATGCGGTGATTACCGACGATGGCCGTCTTGTTCCGGATTCGCTGCCGGCCGATTCGGCGACGATGGACACTACCGTAACCGTAGCAGAGCCGGTCGATACATTACAGCAATTATTCGATACTCCCAGGAAGTATACCGAGTTTATAGCCTCAGAAACAGTGCGCGACGGCAGCCGGATTACCCGTATATCGGAGCGGCATTACGGAGCAAAAGAATTTTGGGTGTATATCTATGAGGCGAACCGGAATTTGTTGAAACATCCCGACGATATTGCAACCGGAATGGTCCTGAAAATCCCGCTTGTTGACGCCCGTTTGATCGACAAGAATAATCCGCGTTGTATCGAGTATGCACTGCGGCTTCACGACGAATACATAAAAAAATAAGAGAATTAAATACTGATCGTCAGGTTCTGTCCTTATTTATTAAAAATGACGTTAATTGTTATTAAACCATACTTTTAACTATCGTATTTATAGTACATTTGTTCCACTTTTTTTAAAATACAGACATTTTAAAGCATATGGAGCAATCTGTTGATATACGGGAACTTAACGAGAAAATAGAGCGTCAGAGTTCGTTCGTGGATACGTTGATAATGGGGATGGATAAAGTGATTGTAGGCCAGAAGCATTTGGTCGAATCCCTGTTGATTGGTTTACTGGCCGATGGTCATATCCTGTTGGAGGGGGTGCCCGGGTTGGCTAAGACCTTAGCAATCAAAACACTTGCCGATTTAATCAAAGGCGATTACAGCCGTATCCAGTTCACTCCCGATCTGCTGCCGGCCGATGTTATCGGTACGATGATTTACAGTCAGAAGAAGGAAGAGTTCAGTATCCGTAAGGGGCCGGTATTTGCCAACCTGGTATTGGCCGACGAAATCAACCGTGCTCCGGCCAAAGTACAAAGTGCCTTGCTGGAAGCCATGCAAGAGCGTCAGGTGACCATCGGCGAGCATACTTACCCGCTGCCGAAACCTTTTCTGGTCATGGCTACTCAAAACCCGATCGAACAGGAAGGTACCTATCCGCTTCCCGAAGCACAGGTCGACCGTTTCATGTTGAAGGTGGTGATCAACTATCCGAAGAAAGAAGAAGAAAAGCTGATTATCCGGCAAAATCTGAAAAAAGACAAACCTCAGGTTGCACCGGTATTATCGCCCGACGATATAATGGCTGCCCGTGAAGTGGTTCGCCAGGTGTATATCGACGAAAAGATCGAGCGCTATATTATCGATATCGTTTTTGCTACCCGTTTCCCGAGCGATTACGGATTGAAAAACCTGAAAGAAATGATCGCGTTCGGAGCATCCCCGCGTGCATCGATCAACCTGGCGTTGGCCGCACGTGCCTATGCATTTATCAAACGCCGTGGTTATGTCATTCCCGAAGACGTACGTGCGGTATGTTACGACGTACTCCGCCACCGTATCGGTTTGAGCTACGAAGCCGAGGCAAATAATATGACTTCCGACGAAATTATTACCGAAATTCTGAATTCAGTAGAAGTGCCCTGATCGATCCGGCTATGGAAACCAGCGAAATCATACAAAAGGTACGCAAGATTGAGATCAAAACCCGCGGTTTGTCCAATCATATCTTTGCAGGGCAATACCATTCGGCCTTTAAAGGCCGGGGTATGACCTTTGCCGAGGTACGTGAATACCAGTATGGCGACGACGTAAGGTCGATCGACTGGAATGTAACCGCCCGTTTTGGACATCCCTACGTTAAGATCTTTGAAGAAGAACGTGAACTGACGGTGATGTTGCTCGTCGATGTATCGGGAAGCCGGGTTTTCGGTACGGTTTCGCGTCTGAAAATGGAGGTGGTGACCGAAGTAGCGGCCACGCTCGCATTTTCGACCATACAGAACAACGATAAAATCGGGGTTATTTTCTTTTCCGATAAGATCGAGAAGTTTATTCCGCCTAAGAAGGGCCGTAAACATGTGCTCCATATTATCCGTGAAATGATCGATTTTCGTCCCGAAAGTACCCGTACCGATCTGTCGGAAGCACTCAGGTATTTTACGAATTCAATTAAAAAACGCTCCACGGCTTTTCTTATTTCCGATTTTATGGATAGCGGCTTTGAGAAGGAACTGACTATAGCCAATCGCAAGCACGACGTAGTGGCGTTACAGGTGTTCGATATCCGCGAAACCGAGATGCCCGACGTAGGATTGGTGAAATTAAAAGATGCCGAAACCGGCGAACGGATGTGGGTGGATACCTCGGACGTGCGCCTTCGTAAGTCTTATAAAAATGCCTGGGGACAGAGCCAGCTCGAATTACAAAAAACGTTCACGCGTTCGGGGGTCGATTCGGTGTCGATGAGTACTTCCGACGATTATGTAAAGTCATTGATGAAGCTTTTCAGGATGAGAGCCTGAGGAACTTAGTAAGCTAACCGGGGGAATGTGAAATGAACAAGAAGATGAGGATAAGAATGGTACAGCGCTTTTTGATTGCCGGTATGCTGCTCGCGTTGCCACTGGCTGCACAAAAGGTCAGTGTACAGACCACGATCGACTCGACACAGATATGGATTGGTCAGCAGACCCGTATTCGGTTTGAAATTACCCAGCAGCCCGGTCAGTGGGTGCAAGCGCCGGTTTTTTCGGAAACCCTTGTAAAGGGCATCGAGCTGGTTGAACCGGTTCAACTCGACACCACTTTATCGGCCGATGGTCATCAGGTGATTAATCAGTCGTATTTAGTAACTTCCTTCACCGATTCGCTCTATCTGATTCCGGCTTATCCTTTCGTTCAATCGGGCACTACCGATACGGTCTGGTCCAATCCAGTGTCGTTGAAAGTGATCCAACCGTTTGAGATCGATACTGCAGCCAATGCCATAACCGATATCAAGGATGTGATGGAGCCTCCGTTTAGTTGGAAGCAGTGGCTGAAAGCGGTGCTTCCGTGGCTGCTGATGGTTGTATTCGGAGCTGCGGCGGTTTATCTGCTGTCGAAATTGTTGAAAAAGAAACCCGCTGTTCCACAGGTGGTTGCAGAGAGTACAGTGCCGGCATACGAAATTGCATTATCGAAACTGGCAGCATTAAATGAAGAACGATTGTGGCAGCAAAACAGGCAGAAAGAGTATTATACTCACTTAACCGATATTGTAAGAGAGTATATTGAATTGACATTTTTAATCCCTGCTCCGGAGTTGACCTCCGATGAAATGTTGGGCCATCTGGTTGCCTTACGTAAAGAGAATAAAGAAGCGTACACCCGTTTGCAGCAACTTTTACAATTAGCCGATTTGGTAAAGTTTGCCAAGTGGTATGCAACTCCTGCCGAAAACGAATCGAGTATGAGTAACGCCATTGAATTTGTAAACCTGACTAAAACAGAGGAGAAGAAAGAAGATGACGTTTCATAATCCAGAATATTTACTTGGACTGCTCGTCCTGATACCCATGGTGTATTGGTACCTGAAGGAACTGCATCATTCGGATGCCAGTTTGCAGATATCGTCGCATCGTAACCTGGGCGAATTCCCCCGGAGTTTAAGAGTGAAGCTCGTTAACCTGCCCTTTTTCCTCCGGTTTGTGGCCGTAGCCCTGCTTATTGTGGCCATTGCCCGTCCGCAGTCGTCGAACTCGTGGCGTACCGAAAACACGGAGGGGATCGATATAATGATTGCAATGGATATTTCCGGTTCGATGCTGGCGGAGGATTTCCGCCCCAACCGGCTGGAAGCTTCGAAAACCGTAGCCAACGAATTTATTCTTTCCCGGCCCAACGATAATATAGGGTTAGTGCTTTTTGCGGGAAAGAGTTTCACCCAATGTCCGCTCACGACCGATCATGCCGTATTGGTCAACCTCTTCAACAGCATTAATTACGGCATGATTGAAGACGGAACAGCGATCGGACAAGGCCTTGCCAATGCAGTGAACCGGCTGAAAGAGAGTACGGCAAAATCGAAAGTGGTCATTCTTTTAACCGATGGTGATAATAACCGTGGCGATATAGCGCCGGTGTCGGCCGGAGAACTTGCGAAGGCGCTTGAAATAAGGGTCTATACGATTGGTGTCGGATCGTATGGTAAGGTGAATATTCCTGTTCAAACTCCACTGGGTCAGCAATACCAGCAAATTGAATCGGCATTTGACGAGAAACCCTTGAAGGAGATTGCTGAAATGACGGGAGGCCAATACTTCAGGGCGACCAACAACGAGAAGTTGCGGAATATATATGCCGAAATCGACCAGATGGAGAAAACCAAGATTAATGTAAGGGAGTTCAATAAAAAATACGAAGAGTATTTCGTGTTTGCGCTGGCAGCGCTGATTCTGCTGATTGCCGAATTACTGGTGCGTAATGTATATTTGCGAAAAATTCCCTGATAGTAAAACTACAAAGATATGTTTAGATTTGCAGATCCGGAATATTTATTTTTACTGGCTATTATCCCCCTGATGGCCGTAATCTTCATATACCGTCGCATGAAGCAGCGTAAGAATATACGTATGTTTGGCGATCCCGATATATTGGCGCAATTAATGCCCAATGTGTCGCGGGTGCGGCCGGTAGTGAAGTTCAGCCTGCAAATGATCGCTTTTTTCCTTGTCGTAGTGGTGTTGGCCCGCCCGCAGTTTGGCACCAAGACACAAGAAGTCAAACGCCAGGGAATTGAAGTGATAATCGTACTCGATATTTCCAACTCGATGATGGCTCAGGATATTCAGCCAAGCCGGCTCGACAAGTCGAAACAGGTATTGTCGCGGATGATCGACCGGATGGAAAACGATAAAATAGGGATGGTCGTCTTTGCCGGTGATGCGTTTACTCAATTACCGATAACTGCCGATTATGTGTCGGCAAAGATGTTCCTGAATTCCATCTCCCCGAAACTTATTGCCCGTCAGGGTACGGCAATCGGTTCTGCCATTGAGCTGGCAGTCAATTCGTTTAATGCCAATAGCCAGGCCTCAAAAGCCATTGTGCTCATTACCGACGGCGAAAACCACGAAGATAATGCGGTTGAAGCCGCAAAGCTGGCGCAGGATAAAAAAATCGCGGTGCATGTAATCGGTATGGGACGCCCCGAAGGTGGACCTATTCCTCTGGAGGGCTCGATGAGTTTTCTGAAAGATAACCAGGGAAATGTCGTGGTTTCGAAGCTGAACGAGGAGATGTGTAAGGAGATCGCACTCGGCGGGAAAGGGGTGTATGTGCGTGCCGATAATAGCAATACGGCCTATAGCACCATAATCGACGAATTAGATAAACTGGCAAAGTCGGAAATTTCGGCGACCGTATATTCGGATTTCAACGAACAGTTCCAATCGTTTGCCATACTGGCGCTTTTGCTGTTGTTGATCGAATATTTCGTTTACGAACGTATCAATAAGCGATTGAGCCGGATGAAGATATTTGATTTAAAGGAAAGAATGGGGAGGGATACGAATGCGTAAGGAAATAATACTCTCGGTAGTTCTTTCGCTGGCCCTTGCGCCGAGCTGGGCCCAGGACGAGAATGCACCGATAAAGGCGGGAAATAAGAATTTTAAAGCTCAGAAATATACTGAAGCCGAAATCGAATACCGTAAAGGTTTACTTAAAAACAGCCAATCTTTCGAGGCGAATTACAACCTTGGCAACGCGTTGTTTCGTCAGCAAAAGTACCAGGAAGCCTTGCAGCAATACCAGGCTGCGGTACCGCTCGGACACGATTCGAAGTTAAAACTTGCATCGGCATTACACAATGCCGGTAATGCCTTGCTGCTCGAGAAAAAGGTTGCCGAAAGCATCGAGGCCTACAAACAGGCGCTCAAACTGAATCCCAACGACAACGATACCAGGTATAATCTGGCTTTTGCTCAGTATCTGCTTAAAAATCAGCCGCCTCAGCAAAATCAGAATCAACCGCAGAATCAGAATCAAAAACAGGATCAGGATAAACAACAACAGGAGCAACAGCAGCAGGCACAACAAAATGATGCGATGTCGAAAGAGCAGGCCGAGCAAATTCTTCAGGCGCTGATGCAGGATGAGAAAGAAACGATGGAGAAGGCCAAAAAACAACCCAAAGCGTCGCGTAAGGGAACCGAGAAAAATTGGTAATAGTGAATAAGCAATACATCCGCTGAACGAATTACGAGAATATGGCAAAATACTGGATCTATCCGCTGCTTGTACTGCTGTCGTTACAGACGGTACGGGCAAATACCGAGGTGAAGCTTTCGGCTTCGGCCCCCAATACGGTTATTATGGGAAAACCCTTCCAGATAACGTATACTGCCAATGCAAAGGTTGCCGATTTCAGAGCTCCGGCTATAACCAACTTTGATATACTTGCCGGCCCTTTCAAATCGGAAAGTTATAGTACCCAGATTATTAATGGTAATATGACTTCATCGGTCAATATTACCTTCACCTATACGCTTCAGCCTCAAAAAACGGGTACCTTTACCATTCCTTCGGCAAGTGTAACCGTCGACGGAAATCGCTATACATCCAACGGCTTGAGCATTAAAGTGCTTCCGGCCGACGAACAAACCGGATCTTCCGGGTCCTCATCCGGATCATCGTCGGCAGCATCGTCCGATATTTCAGCACACAACCTCTTTATCCGGCCCATTCTTTCAAAGAGTACCGTTTACGAACAGGAAGCCGTAAAGCTCACCTATAAATTGTATACTACCTATGATGTGGTGCAGTACACGGCTAAATCGGTACCCGATTTCAAAGGATTCCTGACACAGGAAGCCGAAAGAACAGGGAATACGCAACTGGATTACGAAAACTACAATGGTAAAAATTACCTGACCGCAATTTTGTATGAAATGATACTTTACCCTCAGTCGAACGGCGAACTTACTATCGATAAAGCTGAGTTTGAAGCCATAATAAGGGTGCAGAGCCGCCAGCAGGTTCGCAGTATATTTGATGAGTTTTTCGAATCCTATTCCAATGTTGCCCGTACCATATCGGTGCCCGGAGTTAAAGTCAATGTGAAGCCGCTTCCTGCGGGCCGCCCTTCCGATTTTAGCGGTGTAAGCGGACAGCTGAGTTTAACCTCCAGTATTTCGTCGGAACAGCTGAAAGTAAACGAAGCGGTAACGTTGAAGCTCTCCATCTCGGGGAGTGGAAATCTGAAACTTATCAAAAATCCGGAAATCGATTTTCCTCAGGCTTTTGAGGTGTACGATCCCAAAGTAACCAATTCGTTTAAAGTATCGGGTTCTGGATTGTCGGGGACCAAATCTGTCGAGATCATGTTTATCCCGCGGCATGCAGGTACTTTTGAGATCCCCCCTTACAAGTTGAGCTATTTTGATCTGAGTGAAGGACGATATAAAACATTAAGCTCGCCTGCCTATACCATTCAGGTGCTGAAGAGCGATGGCTCGGTGGAAGAATCGGTTGTAGTAGGTAATTATACGCGCAAAGAAGATGTGAAACAATTGGGCAGCGATATCCGCTATATTGCAACCGGCGAAATAAAGCTGCAGAAAGAGTCGCACTACCTGATCGATGCCTTTGTTTCGTGGCTGATGTATGTATTGCCGGCTCTGTTTACACTCATTTTGTTTGTGGTTTTCCGTAAGCAGGTGAAGGAAAATGCAAATGTTAGCCTGATGAAAAATAAACGGGCCAACCGTATTGCCCGTAAACGGCTCAAGGTTGCACTCGGTTTGCTGAAAGCGGGTAATACCGATCGTTTCTATGAAGAGCTGATGAAGGGTATCTGGACTTATTTGAGCGATAAACTGTCGATTCCTGTGGCCGAACTCACCAAGGAAAAGGTGATTGCCGTTTTACAGGAAAAGAATGTAGAAGCCGGTCTTGCAACAAGTTGTATCGAGGTACTCAACGAATGCGAATTCGCACGGTATGCACCCAATGCCGGACAGCAACAACGCGATCAGTTGTATGCCGAAGCGGCACGTGTGATAAGTGATCTTGAAAATGTAATTAAAAACTAAGTTGATAGAAAAATGAAACATTCACTTTCACTGGTTTTTTTCTTTATAACCCTCGCAACCTGCGGGTATGCCGACGAGCCTGCTGTATCGAAGGCCAACGAGTTGTACGCAAAGGGGCAATATGAAGCAGCTGCAGCCGCATATGAATCGATTCTCTTAAACGAAGGAGTAGCTCCCGAGCTTTTTTATAACCTGGGAAATGCCTATTTCAAATCCAATGAATTGGGAAAGGCGATATTGAATTTCGAGCGGGCATTGAGGCTTGCTCCCGATTATGCCGATGCAAAACATAATCTGGAGTTTGCTAATCTGAAAGTAGTCGACAATATCGATGTGAATGATGAATTCTTTCTGAAGAAATGGTTCGACCTGCTGGTTAAACTCCGGTCGTCCAACGGATGGTTTTATTTCGGAGCGGTTATTTTCATCCTGACGCTTTTGTCGGTGTTGCTGTTTGTATTTGGGAAGTCGGTTCTGGTAAGAAAATTATTTTTTTATATCGGATTAACCGGGTTTATTATCAGTATCAGTGCGATTGTTTTTTCAGGAATACGAAAGCAACAAATGCTCCGTCACGATGAAGCCATCGTGTTGTCGGGAGTTGTTGTGGTTAAAAGCGCTCCCGACAAAAGCGGAACCGATTTGTACCAGCTTCACGAAGGTACTAAAGTGACGGTAATCAGTATATTGGGCGATTGGTTTGAGGTAAAACCCGGGAACGGGAATGTAGGATGGGTTGAAGTGAAACACCTGGAAAAAATATAAACATGTTGGAGACGCTGTTAGAACTCGATCGTTCGCTGTTCCTGATTATAAACGGATGGAATTCGCCCTTTTTTGACGAAATTATGTACTTTGTCAGTAAAGTGTGGATTTGGGCTCCCTTGTACTTAACCTTTATAATTTATGCAGTCCGGCGTTGGAAACTCGAGTCGATCTGGATTATTGTAGCCATGATTATCTGCGTCGTAGCAACCGATCAGCTTACCAATCTTACGAAGGATCTTTTTCAACGCCTGCGACCCTCGCACGAGCCGGCGCTGGCCGGGTTGGTGCACCATGTCAATGGCTATGTGGGTGGCCGGTTTGGTTTCGTTTCGGGACATTCGTCCAACTCTTTCGGATTCGCTATGTTGAGTTCGCTGATCATCCGAAACCGGCATTATACGGTGTCGGTATTTTTCTGGGCATCGCTGGTGGCCTACTCGCGCATGTATCTCGGCGTACATTATCCCCTGGATATCATGGGAGGTATGGTGTTGGGTATTCTGGTAGCATGGGTCGTGTTTATGGTGATGGAAAGTATCCGTAAACGATTGATGAAAGAGATAAAGTCGCGCTTATATGAATAACAAAAAAGCAGCTCCGGCCGGAGCTGCTTTTTTGTTAGCGTATCGCGATGCCTTCGTTCCGAAGGTAATCCTTAAGTTCCGGGATGCCGATTTCCTTGTAGTGAAAAATACTGGCAGCTAAAGCCGCATCGGCTTTTCCGGCCTCGAACACCTCCTTGAAATGTTCCATTGTTCCGGCTCCTCCGCTGGCGATAACCGGAACATTCACCGCTTCCGATACCCTGCGGGTGATGTCGATTCCAAAGCCATTCTTGGTTCCGTCATGATCCATGGAAGTAAGCAGGATTTCGCCGGCGCCCAGTGCAACAGCCTGCCGGGCCCATTCAAGGGTCTTAATCCGGGTAGGAACCCGTCCTCCATTGAGGAAAACATACCATTCGCCGTCGATTTCCTTTGTGTCGATGGCCAGTACAACGCATTGACTTCCGAACCGGCCGGCCAGCTCCCGGATCAGCTCCGGACGTTTTACTGCGGCTGTGTTAACCGAAATTTTATCGGCACCACAGTTCAGCAATACCGATACATCTTCTTCGCTCGAAATACCTCCGCCCACCGTAAAGGGGATATTGATATGTTTTGATATCCGGGTGACCAGTTCCGACAGGGTTTTACGTTTTTCGTTCGTGGCCGTGATATCCAGAAAAACCAGTTCGTCGGCACCCATTTGAGCATAGAGCGTTCCTAATTCTACCGGGTCGCCTACATCTTTGATGTTGACAAAGTTAATTCCTTTTACTGTTTTACCGTCTTTAATATCCAGACAGGGGATGATACGTTTTGCGAGCATAAGCGGAGGGATTTATTCAAAAACCAAATTTTGGTCGGTGATGGTTATTTCTTCCAATGTGTTAACTTTCGCCTTATCCATCGGCGCGGCTACTTTTACGTAGTTCGATGTAAAACCCATCATTTGTTCGCCATGACTGCGGCTTTCCCACAACACAGGGTAAGTGAGGCCGGTTTGCGAACGGTAGAAGGCCCGGGTCTTCTTGTCGGATAGCTGGTGGAGAATATCGCTGCGACGTTTCCGCTCCCCGATGGTGTTTTGATGTTCGATTTCCAGCATTTTGGTATCGGCACGTTCCGAATACGTAAACACATGCAACTGCGAGATGTCGAGCGAATCAATAAAACGACACGATTCTTCGAACAATTCCGGGGTTTCGCCATGTACCCCGACAATTACGTCGACTCCAATGAAAGCATGCGGCATCAATTCCTTTATTTTGAATACTTTATGAGCGAATAGTTCGCGGTCGTATTTTCGTTTCATCAGTTTCAGCACTTCGTTGGTGCCCGATTGCAGCGGGATGTGGAAATGAGGCATGATGCGTCGGCTGGTAGCTACATATTCGATTATTTCGTCGCTGAGGAGGTTGGGCTCGATGCTGGAGATCCGAAAACGAACCGGAGCATCGATCTGGTCGAGTGCTTTCACTAAATCGAAAAAGGTTTCGCCCGTACTGCGTCCGAAATCGCCAATATTGACTCCGGTGAGTACGATTTCGCGCGCCCCGTCGCGAATAGCCTCTTCGGCCATGGCTACGGTTTCGGCGACCGAGGCATTCCGGCTGCGGCCCCGGGCCAGGGGGATGGTGCAGTAGGTACAAAAATAATCGCATCCGTCCTGAACCTTCAGGAAATAGCGGGTGCGGTCGTCCTTCGAACAGGAAGGTTTGAATTCGCGAACCCGTTTTACGGAATTGCGATGGATTTTTCCGGTCGTATCGTCCATAGTACGGAGGTAATCGAGTACCGAGAATTTCTCGTTGGCACCCAATACCAGATCCACGCCTTCGAGTTTGGCAATTTCTTCGGGTTTCAATTGAGCATAACACCCCGTCACTACCATAATGGCATTGGGATGCTGGCGGTTCAGCCGATTGATGGCCTGACGGCTTTTCCGGTCGGCGATATCGGTTACCGAGCAGGTATTCACTACACAAACATCGGCTTGCTCTCCGGCTTTTGCTTTCACAAAGCCTTCGTCTTTCATCTTTTTCCCTATGGCCGAAGTTTCGGCAAAGTTGAGCTTGCAACCCAGGGTGTGAAATGCAACTTTTTTATTGTTAAATACGAAATTATCTGTCATGAAAAGGAAATCTCTAAATTAAAGGAAATCAAAGAGTTCTGTTTTGTTTTTACGAACCTTGGGCAGGGTGGCGTTATAGTCGGTGGCTTCGTCGCGGTACCCAATGGCCATCATGCACACCGATCCCAGGTTTTTGTCTTCCAACCCGAGCAGTTCGTCGAGTGCCGCAGGATTGTATCCTTCAATGGGTACCGAATCGACCTGCTCGACGGCTGCCGCTGTGAGTGCAAAGCCGAGGGCAATGTAGGCCTGACGGGCGGCCCAGTTAAAATTCTCCTTGTCAGGGCGGTTCAGCGATTTATCGATCATCTGCCGGTAAGCCGTAACTTTTGCCAGCGGTAGGGTAGGACGCTGGGTCACAATGCGCTGTGTGTATTCGTCCAGAATTTCGGTGGTGATACTTTTGTAACAGGCAAAAACCAATACCTGCGACGAATTAGGGATTTGCGGCTGGCCTTGAGCTGCCTTTTCAAATATTTTATCTTTTAGTTCCTGACTTTCAACGACCAACACTTTAAAAGGTTGAAGGCCCAGGGAGGTGGGGGCCAGTCGGATCGATTCCAGAATGGTTGTCACTTTTTCGGGACTCACTTTTTTCCCGTTCATTTGCTTACTCGCGTAGCGTTTATTCAGACTTTCAATGAAATGCATAGGGTTTGCTTGATTATGAATCAATAAAAACGCAAAATTACGCATTTTGTTTAATATACCTTCGATTCTGAAGATTTCTTAGGATTTAACAAGGTATGCCGGCTCGTCCGGTAAAAAGCGGTTTGTTGCTGCTTTTTCTATGTCATGTCGTGTTTTTTTTGTATTTTTGCGCAAAATTTAGCTACCGATTATGTTTGAATCATTAAGTGAACGGCTCGAACGGTCGTTTAAAATATTAAAGGGAGAAGGTAAAATTACCGAGATTAACGTGGCCGAAACGCTTAAGGATGTGCGTAAAGCGCTGTTGGATGCCGACGTTAACTACAAAATAGCCAAAAGCTTTACCGATACGGTAAAGGAAAAGGCCATGGGGCAGAATGTGTTGACTTCGCTGAAGCCTTCGCAGCTCATGGTAAAGATCGTGCACGACGAGTTGGCCGGCCTTATGGGTGGCCAGAGTGTGGACATCAACCTGAAAGGAAATCCGTCGGTAATTCTGATGTCGGGTTTGCAGGGTTCGGGTAAAACCACCTTTTCGGGCAAGCTGGCCAATATGCTGAAGTCGAAACGGGGTAAACGCCCGTTGCTGGTGGCATGCGACGTATACCGTCCGGCTGCTATCGAACAGCTGAAAGTGCTGGGCGAGCAACTGCAGATTCCGGTGTATTCCGAACCCGAAAATAAAAATCCGGTTGCTATTGCCGACAATGCAATCAAATATGCCCGTCAGCACCTCCACGACGTGGTAATTGTGGATACCGCCGGTCGTTTGGCGATCGACGAGATGATGATGAACGAAATTGCAGCGATTAAAAAAGCCATTCAACCGCAGGAAATTTTGTTTGTGGTCGACTCCATGACGGGCCAGGATGCTGTAAATACAGCGAAGGAATTCAACGACCGGCTCGATTTCGATGGGGTGATTCTTACCAAACTCGATGGCGATACCCGTGGTGGTGCTGCGCTCTCGATTCGTTCGGTGGTGAATAAACCCATCAAGTTTGTGGGTACAGGCGAAAAAATGGATGCACTGGATGTGTTCTATCCCGAACGTATGGCCGACCGGATCCTCGGGATGGGGGATATCGTTTCGCTGGTGGAGCGCGCGCAGGAACAATACGACGAAGAAGAAGCGCGCCGGCTTCAAAAGAAAATTGCCAAAAATCAATTCGACTTCGACGATTTCCTGTCGCAGATCCAGCAAATCAAAAAGATGGGGAATATCAAGGACCTGGCAGCTATGATTCCGGGAATGGGTAAAGCCCTTAAAGATGTGGATATCGACGATAATGCCTTTAAGGGCATTGAAGCCATCATTCATTCGATGACCCCTAAGGAAAGAGCCAACCCGAGTGTGCTCAACGGTAGTCGCAAGCAACGTATTGCTGCAGGGAGCGGAACCACCATCGTGGAAGTGAACCGCCTGCTGAAACAGTTCGACCAAACCAGCAAGATGATGAAGATGGCGACCATGAATCCGAATAAACTGAAGGCCATGCGCCGGCGCTAATTACACGTTTAACATCCGCTGTGTCGCCTGTAAGGCTTCACAGCGGTTTTATTTATACCGATATGTATCAACTTATTGATGGTAAGGCAATCTCCGATCAGATTAAAACGGAAATTGCCGAAGAAGTAAAACAACTGGTGGCCAATGGAGGGAAGCAGCCTCATCTCGCGGTGATTATCGTGGGACATGATGGGGGGAGCGAAACCTATGTTGCTCATAAAGTGAAATCGTGCGAACAGGTGGGGTTTAAATCGACCCGTGTGGCCTTTGAAGAAGATGTGACCGAGGAAATGTTGCTGGCAAAAATTCAGGAAATGAACCAGGATGCCGATATTGATGGTTTTATCGTGCAGTTGCCCCTGCCCGGCCACATCGACGAACAAAAGATTATTGAAGCGATCGATTACCGCAAGGATGTGGATGGTTTCCACCCGGTGAACGTGGGGCGTATGTCGATCGGATTGCCTTGTTTTGTTTCGGCAACTCCGTCGGGTATCCTCGAATTGATCCGTAGGTACGGTATTCCCACCCGGGGGAAAAACTGCGTGGTAATAGGCCGCTCCAATATTGTGGGCAAGCCGGTAGCTTCGCTCATGATGCAGAAAGGCTATCCGGGCGATGCTACGGTAACTGTCTGCCATAGTCGCACTGCTAACCTGAAGGAAATCTGCCGCAGTGCCGACATTATTATCGCGGCCCTCGGTTCGCCCGGATTTTTAAAAGAAGATATGGTGAAAGACGGAGCGGTGGTGATCGATGTGGGTACTACCCGGGTGGAAGATGCCGCTGCAAAATCGGGGTTTCGTTTGAAAGGGGATGTCGATTTTGCGAATGTTGCTCCTAAATGCTCGTTTATTACGCCGGTTCCCGGCGGCGTAGGTCCGATGACCATCGTTTCGTTGCTGCGCAATACGCTTCTGGCAGCGAAGCATAATTTGTAAGGGTGAATTGCATTCGCGTATCGTATTAACAAGTATAGAAATGCATTATTTTTACGTACCTATCCCTGCGGCTCTGGTACTTCCCGAAGAAGAATCGTTGCATGCGGCCAAAGTGCTCCGGTTGCAGACCGGCGACGAAATAACCCTTCTCGACGGTAAGGGTGGGGTGTATCGTGCCGAAATTACTCTTCCTCATGCCAAACGCTGCGGATACAAGATTTTAGCCGGACAACAGGTAAGCACCGGCCGGTCGTACCGTTTGCATGTGGCCATAGCTCCCACCAAAAACATGGAGCGCCTGGAGTGGTTTGTCGAAAAGGCGGTGGAGATCGGGGTGGATGAAATTACGCCTGTTATATGCCGCTACTCCGAGCGTAAACAGGTGAAATATGACCGGCTCGAAAAGATCGTGCTTTCGGCCTGCAAGCAATCGGTACAGGCTGTTTTCCCTTTGCTCCATCCGCAAACATCGTTCGACGAACTGGTTAAAAATTCGAAGGCTGAATGCAAAACCATTGCCCATTGTTATCCCCTGGATAAGGTGGATTTTCGCAAACCGGGGGCTGCAGCCAGCGATATTCTTATTTTAATCGGGCCCGAAGGTGATTTTAGCCTGGAAGAAGTGGAAATGGCCGAGGCGCATGGCTTTGTTGCCGTATCGCTCGGCGATAGCCGTCTGCGAACCGAAACCGCCGGCATCATGGCCTGTGCGGCGATGGTGCACACGCATTAACACGCAATACATGCAGAATTGAACCAACCGCTGTTCACGGCCGACAGGATGCTGATGCTGAGTCCTGTGTCGGCTGCGAACAGCGGCTGGTCGAAATAGTTCCGGTTGGAGCGCTGCGATAGCAGACAGCTTTGTACTGTCCTGGGATGGTTTACGCCTTAGCGCGTTTTTCAAGTAACTCTTTTACCAGGGCCGGGATTTCCACCGGGCGGCGGGCTACCGGTACTCCGATCGCTTCGAAAGCTTCGATTTTCTCGGCAGCCGTACCGCTACCGCTCGAAATAATAGCTCCGGCATGCCCCATCCGTTTTCCGGGAGGAGCCGTTTGGCCGGCTATAAATGCCACTACCGGTTTGGTGATATGCTCTTTTATATACTGGGCTGCGCGTTCCTCGGCGTCGCCTCCGATTTCGCCAATCAGTACGATGGCTTCGGTTTCAGGATCGTCTTCAAACATCTGCAACAACTCCTGGTAGTATAATCCGGCCACCGGATCGCCTCCGATTCCCACACAGGTGCTTTGCCCGATGCCATGGGTGGTGAGCTGATTCACCATTTCGTAGGTCAAAGTACCACTACGGCTCATTAATCCTACATTACCTTTCAGGAATATGGTCGCAGGAAGAATGCCTACCAAGGCTTCACCCGGAGTAATCAATCCCGGACAGTTGGCTCCAATGAGCTTGACCCCTTTTTTCTTCAGGTAGGTCGTTGCTTTTACCATATCGAGCGTCGGTACGCCTTCCGATATACAAATCACCAGCTCCACTCCGGCTTCGGCAGCTTCCATGATGGCATCGCCTGCCAGCGGCGCCGGTACAAATATAATCGACGTATTGGCTTTTGTTGCCTTCACAGCTTCTTCTACCGTGTTGAATACAGGAATGCCTTCTACCTGCCGACCTCCTTTTCCGGGCGAAACTCCTGCTACAATATTGGTTCCGTAGGCTTTCATCTTGGAAGTGTGAAAACTTCCGTCGCGACCGGTAATACCTTGCACGACCAAACGGGTTTTATTATTGACTAAAATACTCATTTTCTTGAATTTTTATGGATTAACAATTACTTACTGGCATGCTGCACACAAGCGGATGGCTTCCTGTGCTGCTTCGCTCATCGTATTTACAACCGGAAGATTCGCTTCCTTGATGATTTCTAATCCCTGCCGGGCATTGGTGCCCGATAAGCGTACTACGATCGGAATATCCACCTTCATCTGGTTGAGCGCGGTAACCAGTCCGCGGGCCACGTCGTCGCAACGGGTAATCCCGCCGAAAATGTTAATCATCACTACTTTTACATTCTTGTCGGAGAGTAAAAGATTCATAGCGTCAATTACCTTCTGCGGACTCGAACTTCCTCCGATATCAAGGAAATTGGCCGGCTGCCCGCCAAAATGTTTCACCAGGTCCATAGTGGCCATGGCCAGTCCGGCTCCGTTTACCATGCACCCGATCGATCCGTCCAGACGGATGTACGAAAGACCTTTGTCCTTTGCTTCCAGTTCTTTCTTTTCATCTTCATCGGGTTCGTTCAGAACTTCAATAGCCGGTTGGCGGAATAAGGCGTTGTCGTCGAAATTCATTTTTCCATCCAGTGCCAGCAATTCTCCGTCGTCGGTCACCACCAGGGGGTTGATCTCAACCAGCGAAGCATCGGTGTCGACAAAAATCTGGTACAGTTGCCGGAACATTACCACTGCCTGTTTTACCAGCGAAAAATCGGAGAACAGCTTGAATGCAATTTTGCGGGCAAGAAAGGCCGTCATTCCCAGATCGGGATCGATCACAAATTTGTGGATAGCATCCGGATTTACTTTGGCCACTTCTTCAATTTCCACGCCTCCCTCGCTGCTGGCCATAAAAATAACCGACTTGGAATTCCGGTCGATGGTGAGTCCGACATAATATTCGGAGTTGAACTTGATTCCCTGTGCCACCAGCACCTTCTCAACCGTCAGGCCTTTAATATTCATTCCCAGAATCTGCTCTCCGGCAGCTTTAGCCTCTTCCACCGAACGTGCCAACTTAACACCTCCCGCTTTACCACGGCCTCCCACCAGCACCTGCGCCTTTACTACCACCGGCATTTCAAATTCCGAAGCAGTTTGTTCTACTTCTTCAACAGTAAAACATACCTTTTCCCGGGTAATGGGAATAGCATAACGGGAGAAAATTTCCTTAGCCTGATATTCGTGAATCTTCATGTGTATATATATTTTAATTAAATAACTTTGTGTAATCAATACAAGCACTCAAAAGTAAAAATATTTTCTTACTCAATCAATATAAAATTGAATATTTTTGCAATTTATTTTTTCCGGTAGTCAACACAAGTGATTTCGGAAGGATTTTTTGCCGTCTTGTATTTCAGCAGGAATTCCTTCTTAACATCACAACCGGAACAGTCGCCGCACGGACCCGTATTTTTTTTACGGAGCGAACGAACCACTCCAAAAACAGTATAGATCACTGCTCCGGCAACGATGGCAATGACAATTATTTCCTGTAACATAATCAACTACTTTTATGTTCAGCAAAAAGATATGTGGTTGGTTGGCAGTTAGTTCCGCGATTCGAGCAGCACTACATTTTCAACATGATGGGTATGAGGGAACATATCGACGGGTTGAACCCTGGTTACCTTATACGCAGTATCGAGCAAGCTGAGATCGCGGGCTTGTGTCGCCGGATTGCAACTCACATACACAATTCGCCTGGGTGCGGCAAAAAGAATGGCTTCTACCACATCGGTATGCATTCCTGCCCGCGGGGGGTCGGTAATGATTACATCGGGCCGGCCGTGTTTCAGAATGAATTCCTCGTGAAGAATATCCTTCATGTCGCCTGCGTAAAACAATGTATTACCGATATTGTTCAGCGACGAATTGATACGGGCATCTTCAATCGCTTCGGGAACGTATTCGATTCCAATCACTTGTTTCGATTGCCGGGCTACGAAATTGGCGATGGTTCCGGTTCCGGTATACAGGTCGTATACCAGTTCGTTGCCTGTTAATGCCGCAAAGTCACGTGCAACCTTGTACAAAGTATAGGCTTGTTCCGAATTGGTCTGGTAAAAACTTTTCGGACCTATCTTGAATTTCAGTCCCTCCATTTCTTCGACAATGGAATCGGCTCCTTTGTAGGTTATCACTTCCTGGTCGGTGATGGTATCGTTGGCCTTGGAGTTGATTACGTACAACAGAGCAGTAATCTGGGGGAACGTGTTGGCCAGATGGTCGAGGAGGGCGGTACGGGCGCTTTCATCTTCATGAAAAAAGACCACGATCAGCATTAATTCTCCGGTGGAGGTAGTCCGCACCATCATGGTGCGTAAAAACCCTTCCTGTTTGCGCAAGTCGAAGAAGGTGAGTCCACGATCGTTCGCATACGTTCTGATTTCATTGCGCAACCGGTTCGAAATATCGTCCTGCAACCAGCATTTGTTAATGTCGAGCACTTTGTCGAACATGCCGGGAATATGAAATCCTACTCCGTTCATATTCCGGTTTTCCTCTCCGTTCAATTCTTCGGTAGTGAGCCATTTTTTGTTCGAGAAGGTGAATTCCAGCTTGTTGCGGTAAAATTCTGTTTTTGCCGAACCCAAGATCGGTTCGAAGTCGGGCAACTCGATCTTCCCGATACGGTGCAGGTTATCGGCCACCTGCTGTTGCTTGTAAGCCAGCTGGTCGGAGTAGGGAAGCATCTGCCATTTGCATCCGCCGCAGGTGCCGAAATGCTCGCAAACCGGCTCGATGCGCTGGGACGAATAGCTGTGAAACCGAATGGCACGGGCCTCCAGATAGGCGCTTTTCTTTTTGGTTACTTGTAAATCGACTACATCGCCGGGAATCACATGGGGTACAAATACTACTTTTTCGTTGAAGCGGGTCAGGGCTTTGCCTTCGGCGGCAATCGCCGTGATGGCGATCTTTTCGATTATCGGATGATGCTTGGTTTTACGTGCCATTACTGTATTTTATTTTTTTGCAAAGATAGAGAAAAAGACAATTCAAAACCGTAAAAAGCGCCGATCCGACTAAACAAATAGCGCTTCAAGGTGTTAAATACACAGATGAAATTAGTTTTTTTTTATATATTTGCGCAGGTTGCGAAAGTAATTTGTATTTTTGCACTTCGTTTGAAAATCAATAGTAAGTAAAAAAGTGTATAGTAATTTAAAATTAGAAACGTTATGAGAAAAATTTTAAGTGTTTTATTGCTAAGTGGTTTGGTGGTGTCGGCTACAGCGCAGTCTACTGCCAATTACAAGCGAGGAGAAATATCGAAATGGTCGGCTGCCGTAAAAGCAGGACTGACCTACGATATGGTACTGCCACAAGGTACATTTGGTCAAAGTCTGGGTACGCTGCTCCCGGGCGTCAGCCTCGATTACACCATCAATCCGTTGTTCGGCCTGGGATTGGATGTCAGTAATTTAAAATACAAAAGATCGATCCCCCAGGAAAATACCCTGGATGTGGTTCTGTTTGGATCGACCAATTTATCCAACTTGTTCAGCCCGGTACGCAATGGGTTCTGGAGTAAGCTTAATATTTATGCGAACTTAGGGGGAGGTCTTGGCTTTTACGATTATGTAAATACTGCCGGTCAAACCATCAACAGCAGTAATCCTTTGATGCTGAGCAGCCTGTTGGCCGAATATTCGCTGAGCAGAAGCTGGGCGGTAGGTCTCGAAGGCCAGTATCGTTATTATATGGACTTTGATCAAAAAGCGGGTGTTCCTCCCATCAACGGTTTTGGGGTCGATGGTATTGTAGGTGCAGTAAGCCTCCGTTACAAATTCGGAAGCCGCTCGAAGCCTCATACCCGCGACGTAAGTGTCGACGATTATTATGTGACTCCGACCGAACGCCTGGCCGATATGGTGAAAGCTGAAAACGATGCGCTGAAACGTCAGCTGGATGCTATCCGCGCCGACAACGATGCCATTCGTCAGCGGTTGAACAAAGTGGAAGGCGATGTGAAAGAAGTGAAAAATGCAGTGGATCAGCAAAAAGCAGAAGTAGCCAAGCTGAAAGAAGCTAAAGTGGCTCAGGATATCGATCTGCCGGAAGTGCTGTTTCAGTTCCAGACCAATAAACTTACTGCCGAATCGAATGCAATTCTCGACAATGTGGTTAACGTACTCCAAAATAATGTGTTCAATTCGCTGACGCTCAAAGGTCATACCGACAATATCGGAACCGAAGAATACAACCAGGGACTTGGTTTACGCCGCGCCAATGCCGTGAAAGATATTCTGACCAGCAAAGGTATCCCGGCTTCCAAAATTCAGACGCAGAGCTTTGGTGAAACCGTGCCGAAAGCAACAAACGCAACCGCCGAAGGACGCCAGAAGAACCGTCGCGTTGAATTTGACCTGAAGCGCTGACCGGTATGAACCACCTGCAAGCAGGTGGAATGAAAAACGAAGAAAACGCAAGGTAGTGAAAGTACGCTACTTTGCGTTTTTTTATATTGCAAAATAATCTGTATTTCTTTTTGATAAACCGACAAAAATTTGTAATTTTGCAGTCGATTTAGAAACTCAATTTTAAACGATAAATAAAATGATTAAAGTAGGTATCAATGGTTTTGGCCGTATCGGACGTCTTGTTTTCCGTGCTGCTCAAGAAAGAAACGATGTTCAGGTCGTTGCTGTTAACGATCCTTTCCTGGATCTGAATTATCTGGTTTACATGTTACAGTACGATACTGTGCATGGTCAGTTCAAAGGTACTGCCGAAGTTAAGGATGGTAAATTGGTTGTGAATGGGAAAGAAGTTGCATTCTTTGCCGAAAAAGATCCCGCTAATATTGGTTGGGGAGCTGCCGGTGCCGACTATGTTGTTGAGTCGACCGGTGTATTCACTACTATCGATAAAGCGAAAGCTCACCTTGCCGGTGGTGCAAAGAAAGTTGTTATCTCTGCTCCTTCTAACGATGCTCCTATGTTCGTTTGCGGTGTAAACCTCGACGCATATACTCCTGATATGGATATCGTATCCAATGCTTCTTGTACTACCAACTGTCTGGCTCCGCTGGCCAAAGTTATCAATGATAACTTCGGTATCGTTGAAGGATTGATGACTACAGTACATGCTGCAACCAATACTCAGAAAACTGTGGATGCTCCGTCGAACAAAGACTGGAGAGGCGGTCGCTCGATCCTGGGTAACATTATTCCTTCGTCGACCGGTGCTGCCAAGGCTGTAGGTAAAGTAATTCCTTCGCTCAACGGTAAACTTACCGGTATGGCTTTCCGCGTTCCGACAGCCGACGTATCGGTAGTTGACCTTACAGTACGGTTGGAAAAAGCAGCTTCGTACGACGAAATCAAAGCTGCTATCAAGGCTGCTTCCGAAAACGAAATGAAGGGTATTCTCGGATATACCGAAGATGCAGTGGTATCGTCGGACTTTATCCACGAATCGCGTACTTCGGTATTCGATGCCGGAGCTGGTATTGCCCTCAATGGAAACTTCGTGAAGCTGGTTAGCTGGTACGACAACGAGTGGGGTTATTCTTCGAAAGTGCTCGACCTCATCGCTCACATGGATACAGTAAAATAAATAAAAAAACTCCGGTAGTATTACCGGAGTTTTTTTATCTTAAAAACTGAAGGTGTATCCGACGCCGATTACATAATCGTTGGTCCAGTTGGCCAGACCGTAGTACTCGTCGTTCTCCAGACCGGTAAACATGCCCTGACTGTCGAACGTAGGCCTCATCACTTCGATTTTCTCCACCCCCCTTTCGTGCGAATACATTCCGTACAGCTCCACCGAATGTTGTTTGTTGATTTTATACTCCAATCCGAGCGTGTAGCGTAGTTTTGTAAAATAGCTGCCTTTTTCGGTATAGCCGGTTGCTGCCGAGTTGTAGAAGCGGATCGATTCGGGTTCGTTGAGCAAATAATAGGTTTCGACCGATGCGTAAGGCGACCAGGGCATTTTCTTTCTGCCGTACGATACTTTGAAGCGGTTTCTCCATACATATTCGGGATTGATGCGGTTGGCATTTACCTTTCCGTTCGATTTCAACCTGTCGCTGTCGTCCTTAAATGTTCCTTGTGCCCGTTCCCGGAATTGAAAACTGAAATTGCCTACCTTGAATTTCCAGGTAGCCTGCAGATTAAAACGGTGCCGGTTCTGAAAATAATCGGTACGAATAGAGTCGTCGCTGAATTTATAATCGTCGTCGACATTGAGCCAGCTGTAGGAAGCTCCGATCTTCAGGTTTTTGATCAGTTCATAATCGGTGCCCAGCTGTGCGGCAAAACGGTCGCGCTCCAGGGTAAATCCTTTCGAACGGTATTCCAGTTCCAGTCCTGTCGACCATTGTTTCGTAATGTTTTTTTCGATATTGATAGCCGTCCACATGCCTCCCGGCTCGCTTTCCTGAGCCGAAATAAATAGCGGCAGGCAGCAACCTAAAAAAAGTATAACCTTATTTCTCATAATAGTAAATATTGATTTTGGCAATATCCTTCAGATAATCGATTTCTTCAATGGATACGCGGTGAATCTCCAATCCGGTGCGTTTGCGAAGCAGGGCAATCAGTTCTTCTTCTTTTTCGGGCTGGATTAAATTGATGTCTTCAAAACGGATCATTTTCACCGATTCGCGTTTACGTAAGAGCTGTGTGTCCATGATGAAGGTCATGAGGAACACAATTCCACCCAGTACGGCCTGCTCGTAAATTTTCATCTGTATCGCGTTCAGCAAACCGAGTGCGATGAATACGAAAAGATAGGTCATGTCCTTCATGTTGATATTCATGGTTCGGTACCTGAGCATCGAGAATACAGCAAATAGCCCGAAGGCGGCTCCCATCGATATCTTGACCACGTTGAATACATAGGTAAGGATAAAAATGCCGATATTGAACATCACGAAAGTGAAAACCGTGTCCAGACGCTTATAGTTTGGGTAGTAAATCAAAGCGATAATCAGAAAAATAAGGGCCAGGTTCATACCCAGGCTGATGAAAAATCGTCCGCTGATTTCTACTTCATCCCCTTTCTTTTTTACAGGTCCTGTCAGTTCATCGGTATCTCCGGTGCTGTTGACCGTATCGTTGGTCGAAAAAATGGAAAACTCATTCGTCTCATCCGTAGTCGCCGAACAGGCTGTTAATGTCGAAAAAGCGAGTGTGAATAAAATAAAAAAGAGAGGCAGGTTACGCCGAAGCGCTGCATAATTTTTTAACATGAAGTAATTTGATTTTAAAGTTATTGATTTTTACGTTTTGTGCTATACTGGCAATCCCCAGGCAATATTTACTGATGGAAATGTCCTTGATCCGGAGATCGTTCATCAGGTGAATGAAGTTGGAAGCTCCGCTTTTATCTTGTTTTACTTCGGCGATAATCATGTTGGGATATGCCGCCTGCCGGTCGCCCAGTCGATAGGCTAATCCGGTGTCGATGGTTACGCGTTCCTTTAAGTCGTTGCTAACCAGCGTTACACGTGTATAGTAAACCCGTATGGCTTCCTGAAGTTGCTCTTTCCTGTAAGGCGATCGTTTGTGTAAAAGTTCCTCGGATTCACCGCTGATGTCGAACCGCACCGAGTCGAGCAAGCGTCGTTTTTTGATGGTTCTGCCTTTGTTGGTTTTAAATTTTAATTCAAAAAAATGCAATCCCGAGTCGAGATAGGTCCTGAATCGTACTTTATAGCGATTGAGTTTCCGGTTATGGTGCTTGGTGTACATTTCATAATCGGGCGTGTCGAAATAACGGGTTTCGTAACGTGCAAACCGTAAGCCACCAATTTCAAGAATTCGGTAATTGGATTGAAGTAGTTGCAAAATCTCTTCCAGCCGGCAAGCCGGGAATGTGAATTTCTTATCGATCCTGTCGAGTAATTTTACAGCATTCATTTCATCCAATGTAATCGGGGAAAAAGAAGAAAGATAGTGGTCGGAAATAATCACGGTAATGTATAATTCATGGGTTTGTAACAAAATTGTAATACGGTTGCAAATATAGAAAAAAATGTACACAAAGAGCGTATTTATTTCTTTAAATTTATAAAATTACACAGTTATGTCCCGTTACTTGGTTTTATGCCGAAATGAATGTGGCTCGACACCGTATCACTTACAATGCCGATGATGCGCGTCATCTTTCCGACGATTACATGAACGCCGACACTTACTATTGGCAGGATCATAATCAGGATGCAAAGTTCCAAACCGACGAAAAATCGGATTTGTTTAGTGTTATGGGTGGAAAATACCGGTCGGTAGCTTGGGGCACGAAACAACCTTCGTATTTTGTGTTCGAGATTCCGTTTCATTTTTTGCTTGGGCGGCACACAGTTTCGTTTTTACAATCCTATCGGAAGTATAATCACAACCTGACAACGGGTTTCGATAAAGCGGCAATTCCGTACGGATATTCTGTAAATCAGGGCGATAAGGACACGATGAGTGAGTTCTGAGTTTCGCAGAACGCAAAATTTCCAAATTTCTAAACCTGACATTGAAAATTAATTTGATTTTGACTTCAAATATTTACTTAAAGCAAAACATAAAAGACCTGTCGAAAGAAGTATTATTAATAAGGAGACACTTGATCCCAAAAATGAAGAATTATCAATATAGGCAATTAGGAAAATTGGGAAAATTCCCAATGTAATCTTTGCTGCAATTTTTAACGAATTAGATATGAGCAGTCTTCTTTGCACAATCCAATTGTTTCTTTTTTCTTCGTTATTGTAGTCGCCAGCAAACACAGCATTTTTGTGCTTATAATAGCTTTTTGACAAACCATAGCCTGCATATCCTAATCCTATTGCCCAAATAGGAACGAAATACTGCAAAACAAATCTATGGTCAGAGTCATTAAGTATATTGTTGTAACCAAACTTAATCAGTGCAATTGCGCACATCAAAAACAATGAGCTTACTCCAACCAGTACCCCAATTCTTAAACTAATGTATTTTGACTTTTTCATCTGTTTATTTTTTTATTTGTCATATAGAGCTCGCACATAAACATTTCCTTCCCGATGCACATCGGAATCAAGTTGTGTGTCAAAATGTATTTGTCGTGCTTGTTTCATACAATTATTGATAATTAGTGTGTTTTTTGAGAAGAGCCATTCTAACTCAAGGTTAGAGTGGCTCTTTTTCAACATCAGGGTCTATCGGCTATTAAGCCACGCAGCGAATGAACCTACTGCTGATGCACCTATCGTAACATAAGGATTCAATCCGGATGCAAGACCTGCTTGCCAAAACCAGATACAGTCAGCTGCTACAATTTGCTGATTTCTTACGCTTACTTTCTGCTGATTTCCTACACTTATTTTCTCTGGACCTGATGCGTCAATTTCTTCTGTCCAATAAATGTAAGACGATTCGATTATATCAATCATATCCAACAAACGCTGTTTTTCAGTATTAGAAAGTGAGTTATCTTCTATAATTTGCACCTTAATTTGTTGCACCGGTTTTGCTCCAGCTTGATTAGAAACCGCCGTTATAGTTTCTTCTATAACTAACGTTTCAATGTTTGACATTTGTGCCTGAATACTAGCAGGTGTTAACTCCATATATATATCCTTTGTAATCATTTGTTGCGCTTGCAAATAAGCACTTTCTCCTGCTTGAACACGAATGTCTTCATTGATTATTGATACAGCCTGTTCCAATAAATCAGCTTGGATCGCATATAATTTACGTTGATCCGTATTCGGAGTAATATTTAACTTCGCAAATATACGTGCAAGTCCCTCATTGTGAATTTTGCCGACTTCATTGTCAATTGGAATAAACGTTGTTTCTTCAATTTGTTTATTATTACATGCAATAAACACTAATGAAATAATAATCAGATAAAATAGGTTTTTCATAAAATTATGTTTTTGATTTATTCCTACTCTTTTTCTGCTTTTCGGATTTCGCATAATAAAAACCAGGTATGTTCTTTTATGCCACAAATAATTTTAATTAACACATTAATCTGCCTATGTTACACAAATAAGATGGCAAGTCTTTTTGTGCATTTACACGTATGACTATCATGTTTTTACAAGTATACAATTTTTATTATAAATTACCAAAAGGATTTTTTATTTTTTCAACTAGGTGTTTGTGTGGATATATATTTTTGTGCACTGTCGGACGAAAGTGAAAATCACACTCATTTGAAACGGTTTTCCCCTTATTTGTCATTTGTGCCGGCCTGAAATGATGAGGAAAGGAGGGCGCAAAATCCCTATTTATGGGGATAGCAGATGGTCGGATTTTAAGTATCTTTGCAAACCGGGAGAAAACCACTTGCCTGCCCTGCAAATTTCGGTGTAAATCAGAATTGCGAGCAGGTTTATATAGGAATTAAATGGAAGAAAAACAATTATATTTATCGGACCTGAAGACCGGCGAAACTGCCATAATCACCAAGGTGCTGGGCAGGGGTGCGTTTCGGAAACGGATTACCGAAATGGGCTTTGTGAAAGGAAAAAAGGTCGCGGTTATCAAAAGTGCTCCATTGCTCGATCCCATCGAATACGAAATTATGGGATACAAAGTATCGTTGCGCCGTAGCGAAGCCGAATTGGTGGAAGTCGTAGCAGCATCCGACGAGCAGTTGCTCGATATCGACTTCAACGGAACGATTGACGAAGATAAATTGAAAATTTCGGCACTTGAAAAAGGAAAAGTAATTAATGTCGCATTGGTCGGCAATCCGAATTGCGGTAAAACCACCCTTTTCAATTATGCCTCGGGTTCGCACGAGCGGGTAGGCAATTATAGCGGTGTGACGGTGGATGCCAAAACAGCCCGGTTGGAACAGCAGGGATATACGTTTAATATTGTCGACCTGCCCGGGACCTATTCCATTACCGAATATTCGCCCGAGGAATTGTATGTGCGCACTCAGATTCTGGATAAAATGCCCGATATCGTTATCAATGTGATCGATGCATCGAATCTCGAGCGCAATTTATTCCTTACTACCCAGTTGATTGATATGAATATCAAGGTGGTTATTGCCTTGAATATGTACGATGAACTTAAAAAACAGGGTGCAAAGTTTGATTACGAGGCGCTTGGAAAAATGATCGGTATTCCGGTGGTGCCTACCGTGGCTTCGAAAGGAAAAGGTATAAAGAAGTTGTTTGCAAAACTGATTGAAGTGTACGAAGACCGGGATCCGGTGGTTCGCCATGTTCATATTAATTACGGAACACTGATCGAACGCAGTATACGCGAAATTCAGGATACTATCTGGAAAAATCCCTCGCTTACCGACCGGATATCGTCCCGGTTTGTGGCCATAAAACTGCTCGAGCAGGATAATCCCATCCGCGAACGGCTCAAAAGCCTGCGCAATTACGACGACATCAAGAAAGTTGTTAAAAAAAACATTGATCTCCTCGAACAGGAATACGGCGAAAGCTCCGATACCATTCTTACCGATGCCAAGTATGGTTTTATCAGCGGTGCATTGCGTGAAACCTTCCACGAGTCGAAAAAGGAAAAACGGGTCATTCGTGAGCTCGACGATTTGTTGACACATCGTTTTTGGGGTTTCCCGTTCTTCTTGTTATTCATGTGGGTCATGTTTCAGGCCACGTTTACCGTGGGGAGTTATCCGATGGAATGGATCGACGCCGGTGTTGGATGGTTCAGCAATGTGGTTCACAGTTTAATGCCCGAGGGACCTTTACGCGATCTGCTGGTCGACGGAATTATTGGCGGAGTGGGCGGAGTGATCATATTTCTTCCCAATATTCTGATTCTGTTCTTTTTTATATCGCTGATGGAAGATTCGGGTTATATGGCCCGGGCTTCGTTTATGATGGACAAACTGATGCACAAGATCGGATTACACGGCAAATCGTTTATTCCCCTGATCATGGGTTTTGGTTGCAATGTGCCGGCCATCATGGCAACCCGTACGCTCGATAACCGTAAGGATCGTATCCTGACGATGATCATTACTCCATTCATGTCGTGCAGCGCCCGCCTGCCGGTATATGTTTTGCTCATATCGGCCGTATTTCCGAAACATCAGGGGATTGTTTTATTTGCTATTTATTTTACCGGTATTGTGCTTGCAATCGGTACGGCACTAATCATGAAAAAGGTGGCTTTTGCCAAAAAAACGGTACCTTTTGTGATGGAGTTGCCTCCCTATCGTATTCCTACGCTGCGGAATACCTCGTTGCATATGTGGCATAAAGCGCAGCAATACCTTAAAAAAATGGGTACTGTTATTTTAGTTGCGTCGATATTAATATGGGCATTGGGGTATTTTCCGCGTCATGTCGAGTTGTCGAAAGATTACGATGCCCTGATTGCCTCGGTCGAAGCCGACAGCTTGTTGAACGATACCCAACGTGCCGGGCAGATTGCGATGCTGGAATTGAACCGGGAATCGGAGCTTCAGGAAAAATCGTATATCGGACGGATGGGCCATGCTATGGAGCCGGTGATCAGTCCGTTGGGTTACGACTGGAAGATGGGGGTGAGTATTCTTACCGGACTTGCCGCTAAAGAGATCGTGGTGAGTACAATGGGGGTTTTGTACCAGGCCGATGCCAATGCCGATGAGACATCAGAAACCCTGAAGCAGAAAATACTGGAACAGAAACACAATACCGGTACGCTCAAAGGCCAGGCAGTATTTACGCCATTGGCCAGCATTTCTTTTATGTTGTTTATCCTGATTTATTTCCCCTGTGTAGCGGTAATTGCGGCCATACGTAAGGAAGCTAACTGGGGCTGGGCAATTTTTACGATGGTTTATACTACCGGTTTAGCATGGCTGGTTGCGTTTTTAGTATATCAGGTAGGCAGTTTATTCTGAAAAATAATTAACTTTGCAAACATTTAACGGATTCCATAATCTGAAAAATGCATGGCGATAAAAATTAAAGAAGTTACAACTGCGAAGGAACTGAAAAGCTTCATATGGTTCGGCATTACGATGTATAAAGATTGTCGGTATGCTGCGCCCCCCTTAATGCTTGATGACCTGCTCAACCTGAAACGCGGTAAGAATCCTGCGCTGGACTTTTGTCCTGCCATTTATTTTCTGGCCTATAAAAACGATCGTATCGTGGGCCGTATTGCCGGCATCATCAACCCGGTAGCTAACGAAACCTGGCGGCACAAAAATGCCAGGTTTGGCTGGGTCGACTTTATCGATGATGCCGAAGTAGTGGATGCGTTGTTTGATGCGGTCGAAAACTGGGCCCGCGCACAGGGGATGGAATCGCTTGAAGGTCCGTTGGGATTTACCGATTTCGACAGGGAAGGAGCTTTGATCGAAGGTTACGATCAGGTGGCTACGCTGGCTACGATTTATAATTTCCCGTACTATATTACCCATTACGAACGTCGGGGGTTTGTGAAGGCAGCCGATTGGAACGAATACCGGATAAAAGTGCCGGAGGTGTTTCCCGAGCGTTTTATGCGAATGGCGGCCATTGTTCAACAGAAATTCGGACTAAGCATTGTTGAGCCCCGTTCCAAGAGAGATCTGATAGGCAGGTATGGCGAAAAAATATTTCAGTTGCTGAATGCTACCTATAAAGATTTGTATGGTTTTACCCGGCTGAATAAACAGCAGATAGATTTTTACATCAAATTATATTTCAGTTTTTTCCGACTCGACACGGTAGTAGTGGTAGTGAATGAAACCGACGAGGTGATAGCTCTTGGGATAGGGATGCCAAGTTTTACCAAAGCCTTGCAAAAAGCAAAGGGTCGTTTGTTTCCGTTGGGTTGGTGGCATATGATTCGTGCGTTGTACGTCAACGATACAATCGATCTCTACCTGATGGCGGTACATCCCGATTATCAGGGCAAAGGGGTAAACTCGATGGTGTTTGCCCGGATGATGCCCGTTGCGGCCAGAAATGGATATAAATTTTCGGAATCAAATCCCGAACTGGAATCCAATACCCGGATGTCGTCGCAATGGGACTCTTTTGAATATACACGACATAAAAAACGCAGGGTGTTTATTAAATCACTTTGAAAAAAATCAATCCATTGACACGCAAATTTGATTTTTTGGTTATCGGAAGTGGCATTGCAGGTATTAGTTTTGCATTGAAAGCGTCCAGGTATGGCAAAGTTGCTTTGTTAAGTAAAACCGTGCTCGACGAAACGAATACTTCGTATGCGCAGGGGGGGATTGCTGCTGTTACTTATGAGCCCGATTCGTTCGATAAGCATATCGACGACACCCTTATTGCAGGTGACGGGCATTGTGATCTGGCAGCTGTGGAAAAGGTAATTCGCGAAGCCCCCGGGCAAATCGAAGAGCTTTTACAATGGGGGGTCGATTTCGACCGGACGCCAAAGGGGAAATTCGATCTCCACAAGGAAGGAGGACATAGCGAATTCAGAATATTACACCACAAAGATAATACAGGCTTCGAGATTCAACAGAGCCTTATCCGGCGGCTTCGCTCCGATCCGAATATTACTGTTTTTGAAAACCATTTTGCGATTGAAATCCTCACGCAGCATCACTTGGGCGAAATAGTAACCCAGCATACGGCCGGCGTTGAATGTTACGGGGCATACGTGCTCGATCAGCAAACCAACCATATCCATACTTTTCTGTCGCGCGTAACCTTGCTGGCTACGGGGGGCATCGGTAATGTGTATGCAACCACCACGAATCCTCCGGTAGCAACCGGTGACGGAATCGCTATGGTACATCGCGCCAGGGGGGTGATACGCGATATGGAATTTGTTCAGTTTCACCCTACGGCTCTTTACCAGCCGGGAGTTCGGCCCAACTTCCTGATTACCGAAGCCATTCGGGGTTATGGAGCTGTTTTGAGATGTCGCGACGGTAGAGAGTTTATGCATAAATACGACGAGCGGGGATCGCTGGCACCGCGCGATATAGTGGCCCGGGCCATCGATAACGAAATGAAAACCCGGGGGCACGATTATGTGTACCTGGATGTTACGCATAAGGACGCAGAGGAAACAAAACTACATTTTCCGAATATTTTTAAGAAATGTTTGGAATTGGGGATTGATATTACAAAAGATTATATACCGGTTTGTCCTACTCAGCATTATCTTTGCGGAGGTGTTGTAGTCGATTTGAATGCCCGGACCTCCATTCAGCGTTTATATGCTGCCGGCGAATGTTCGTGCACCGGACTCCACGGAGCAAACCGCCTGGCGTCCAATTCGCTTATCGAGGCGATTGTGTATGCCGATGCTGCGGTGAAAGATGCCGTAAAACAAATGGATACAATAGGATACAACGAGATGATACCGGCCTGGAACGATGAAGGTACGAGTTTACCCGAAGAGATGGTGTTGATCACTCAGAGTTTTCGTGAGGTGGAACAAATCATGAACAGCTATGTGGGGATTGTTCGGTCCAATTTACGATTAAAACGTGCCATGAGCCGGCTGGAAATTATTTTTAAAGAAACAGAGGATTTGTTCGATCGTTCGGTTGTTTCGAGAGAAATCTGTGAATTGCGGAATGTAATCAGTGTCGCCTATTTGATTATCAAACATGCATTGCGAAGAAAAGAAAGCCGGGGATTGCATTATACGGTCGATTATCCGAGAAGATTGAGTAAAAGCGAATAATATATGAGGCAAAGTATATACCTGATTGTGTTTCTGTTTTCTGTTCAGTGTTGGTATGCCGATTTGTATGCACAAAACGAACAGGTACGTCCCGCCGTCATTCGGATTGATAATCCGGCCAAAGCGGAGGAGCCGGCAACGCCCATTATCGTAGCCGATGGTTTCAGTTATTATACGACTCAAAATGGGATCTACCTTATTTTCCCTAAAACCAACAATAATGTAAAATTGATGGCACTTACCGGGCAGCTGATCTGGAGCGGCGAACTGGTTTCCGGCCGATTTTACATTCCGACCGGCCGAGGGATTTATTTTTTGAGAGTAAATAATAAAAGTTATAAAGTAAGTTGCAAGTAAGATGATCAAGCATATTGTGTTTTTCGGTATCGCCGACGAGTTTGAAGGTATGAAGAAAGCCGAGCTTTGCGGCAAGATTAAATCGGAACTGGAAGCGTTGCAGAGCTTAATCCCGGAGTTGAATTTTATAGAAGTAGGGATTAACCATCCCGATGCCCCTGCGGGAAATTACGACCTTGCCCTTTATTCCGAATTCGATTCGATGGAAGCACTGAACGCCTACCAGATTCATCCCGAACATCAACGAGTCGCGGCATTTATAGGGAAAGTGAAAACGTCCCGGGCCTGCGTCGATTACTAAGCCCTAACCACTCTTAACTATGATCAAGGATTTTTTCTACTTTTCCGGTGCACAGCGCACCGGCATTATCGTGCTGTTTGTTTTACTGTTGATCGGTTTTATTGCCGTGCAATTAGTACCCGTATTTGTTGCCGAACCAGTAATTGAAATTGATGACCCCGGTTTTATCGACGATGTGCGCGCCTTCGAAGCGTCGCTTGAACGGGTCGATACCGTCGTAAAGCAATGGCGCCGTCCTGCCTGGCAGGCTCCGGCTTTCAGAAACTACGCTTCCCGTTCGGCGAACGAAGTTTCCGCTGCGGAACTGTTTCCCTTTGATCCGAATACGCTCGACTCTGCCGGGCTGGTTCAACTCGGCATTCCGCGTCATGTCGTGAAAAATATACTCCGCTACCGGCTCAAAGGAGGTTACTATGCAACGGCTCAACGTTTTTCGGAAACCTACGGTCTTTCGCCCGATTTGTTTGCCCGGCTGCATCCCTATATCCTGATCGAATCAACGAAGATAACCCAACTGAAAATCCCCGACGCCGAAGCCTCCGATCCTGTTCCGGTCGAACTGAATGCCGCCGATTCTACGCAGTTAATGTCGCTTAAAGGTGTAGGCCGTGGAATCGCGCTGTCGATCCTGCGGTTCCGGAAGGCGAGTGGAGGGTTCGTTCAAATCGATCAGTTGCGTGAAGTGTACGGTATGACCGGCGAACTCTTCGCCCGTATCCAACCTTGGATACGGGTCGATTCTACGACCATCACCAAAATTAAAGTCAATGCGGCCGGTGTGGATAAACTACGAGCACATCCCTACCTGAATTTTTATCAGGCAAAGGCAATCTATGAATTGAGACGAAAAAAAGGCCGGCTTTCGTCGTTGTACGAATTGCGAAATCTGGAAGAACTCGATTCCGTAACGGTTCGAAAAATCGCTGCTTACCTGAGCTTTGAATAAATGTAGGACAGTAGTCGGCAATTCCCAAAATAAATCGTAATTTTGCAGCTTAATAATGATGACCTGATTTTCCACGAGTATAGGATATGATTCAACTGCCAGCTTCCGCTTTTTCTGTATTTGAACTGATTCTTTTAGCCCTGCTTTCCTATGCCTGGATCTACCAGCTGTATTTCTATATGCGTTACCTCACAGCAGTGCGCCGGTGTTTAAAAGCCGAACACAAAGGCCGGCTCCGGTTTGCCGAAACTAAACCTCCGGTGTCGGTTATAGTTTGTGCACGCGATGCCACCGATTTGCTGAAACAAAACCTGCCCTCGGTGTTGAGCCAAAATTACCCGGAGTATGAAGTAATTGTAGTAAATGATGGAAATAACGAATTAACGGATATTTTACTCCGGGAGTTAAAACACAGCTATCCGCAACTGCGTAGCACTTTCGTGCCTCATGGCACGACCAATATCAGCACGAAGAAACTGGCGCTAACGCTTGGAATCAAAGCCGCCCGGTACGATTGGCTGCTCTTTACCGATGCCGATTGTGCTCCGGGCAGCGACAACTGGATAGCATCGATGATGCGCAACGCTACCCAGGGAACCGAAATTATTCTGGGCTACGGTGCCTACCAGAATCAAAAAGGAATGCTCAACCGCTTGATTACCTTCGATACCCTCTTCATTGCTCTTCAATACCTCGGATTTGCCCATGCAGGTAAACCTTATATGGGTGTCGGCCGTAATCTGGCCTATCACAAGTCGGTATTTCAGCGTAACAACGGATTTACTCCCAACCTGAACTTACCTTCGGGCGATGATGATTTGTTTGTGAACCGGGCGGCGACGAAGTTTAATACCCGGATCGAAGTTTCGCCCGGTAGCGTCACCTGGTCGGAACCGAAACAGTCGTTGCACGCCTGGTTGTATCAGAAGGAGCGTCATTTGTCGGTTTCGTCGTATTATACTACCCGCAGCAAGTTTGCCTTGCTGGGCGAACCGTTCAGCAGAGGATTATTCTACAGTTCGTGGCTGACTGCATGTGTTGTGTTTGGGATCAGCCGGTCGTGGATTGTGCTGGCCGCCGTAGTGCTGTTGTTTCTGCTGCGTTTTATGCTTCAGATGACCGTTATTAATAAAAGCTCGGCCGTGTATAGCTCCCGCCGTTTCACCTTCGATATACTTATATTTGATATTTACCTGCCATTGGTGAGTGCTGCGCATTTGCTTTTTGGCCGCATGGGCAAGAAGGCACGCTACATGCCCTGGCAATAATTGAACAGAATGAAAGAGAATTTACGGATCGTTTTTATGGGAACTCCGGCTTTTGCCGTCGAAAGTCTCCGCTACCTGGTCGAAGGAGGATACAAGGTAGTGGGTGTGATTACCATGCCCGATAAACCGGCCGGCCGGGGGCATAAACTACAGTATTCGCCGGTGAAGCACTATGCACTGGAACATCATTTACCGTTGTTACAGCCCGAACGCCTGAAAGATGAGTCGTTCGTGGAGCAATTGCGTGCTCTTAAAGCCGATCTGCAGATCGTGGTAGCATTCAGGATGCTTCCCGAAGTAGTTTGGAATATGCCCCGGTTCGGAACCTTTAATCTGCATGCATCGTTGTTGCCGCAATACCGGGGTGCTGCCCCTATCAATTGGGCGATTATCAACGGCGAACGGGAAACCGGAGCAACGACTTTTTTTCTGACCCACGAAATAGATACAGGCAATGTGATTTTACAACAGAAGATTGCAATTTCCGACGACGATAATGCCGGAACGGTGCACGATAGATTGATGACGATGGGAGCCGAAATGGTAGTAGCTACTGTCGACAGAGTGTTGGAAGGAAACCTGAATGCTGTTGAACAAAACCGGCTGGCGGCAACCCACGAAAACCTGAAGCCGGCGCCAAAGATTTTCAAGGAAACTTGTGAGATAAAAAACCATCTTACGGTGGACGAGGCTCATAATCTGGTTCGTGGCTTATCGCCCTATCCGGCTGCCTGGATTTCGGTGTCGATAAGCGGGATGGACGAGGCCCTGGTGTTGAAAGTGTTCGAAACACAGAAAGAGCGTAGGCCTGTCGACGGGCTGCCCGGGAGTTTTATTACCGATGGTAAGAAAAAGGCAGGGGTGCTGCTGAAGGATGGGGTGCTTTGGTTCAGGTCGCTGCAGGCACCCGCCAAAAAACGAATGTCGGCCGAAGAATGGTTACGTGGATTAAGAGTATACTAAACAACACAGCCGGCAGTATTGGAATTAACCGGCCGGCTGTGTTGTTTATCCGAATATCTTCATGGTGTCGATTAAAATCTTGTTTTCTTCCGGACTACCCACCGTAATGCGTATACAGCCTAAACAGAGCGATACCGTGTTTCTGTTGCGTACGATAATCCCCCGGCCGACCAGAAAATGATACAACGCATTGGCATCGTCGACCTTAATTAAGATAAAATTGGCATCCGAAGGATAAATCTGTTTTACATAGCTTAACTCCGATAATGCGTCGCGAAGCCAGCTGCGTTGTTTCAGTAAAACATCGATCCAGTTGCTGACCGATTTTTCCTGTTCCAGTAGTTTAAGAGCCTGCTTTTGCGTAAGGATATTGATATTGTAAGGGTATTTTATTTTGTTTAATACCTGAATGATGGCTGTATCGGCAAAAGCCATCCCCAGCCTGATGGCAGCGCTTCCCCAGGCCTTCGAAAAAGTCTGTAGTATTACCAGATTGGTATAGCGTTGGAGATAAGCTGCGAAACTCTCGTGTTCCGAAAAGTCGATATAAGCCTCATCCAACACTACGATTCCACTGAATTGTTGGATCAGCCTGTGAATTTGTTGAGCGTCGAGGCTGTTTCCCGTCGGGTTATTGGGCGAACAAAGCCAGATTAGTTTGGTGTTGGCATCGCAGACCTTCAACAGCGCATCGGCATCGATATCGAAACGGTCGTTCAGTCCTACCGTCCGGTATTCAACATTGTTGATGCCGGCGCACACCTTGTACATCCCATAGGTAGGCTCTATAGCCACTACATTGTCGGTGCCGGGTTCGCAAAATGCACGATACAATAAATCGATCGGTTCGTCGGAACCATTTCCAAGAAAAATATTGCCGGCAGCTACTCCCTTGAGCCTTGAAATACCTTCTTTCAGTTCCCATTGCAAAGGATCGGGGTAGCGGTTGTAGGGCGAATTCCAGGGATTCTCGTTGGCATCCAAGTATACCGAAGCTTCTCCCTTGAACTCGTCGCGGGCACACGAATAAGGATGGAGTTCGGCTATGTTTTTGCGTACTAATTTATTGATATCCATAGTAAAAAATAATATTAATGACGAATGGGGGATTCGCGGTCGTTCGCTTCCTCCAGCCGGATTTTGACGGCATTGCTATGAGCCTGGAGCTCTTCGTTTTCGGCCATCAGTATGATTGCATTACTCAGATTGGTCAGTCCGTCGCGGCTGATTTCTTGAAAAGTTACTTTACGTACAAAACTATCGAGGTTTACTCCGCTGTATGCTTTAGCATAGCCGTTGGTCGGAAGGGTATGGTTGGTGCCCGACGCATAATCGCCCGCACTCTCGGGGGTGTAGTTCCCTAAAAATACCGATCCGGCATTCACAATATTCTCGGCCACTCCCTTGTAGTAGCGCGTTGCAATAATTAAATGCTCCGGCGCATACTCGTTGGTCATCATCACTGCTTCTTCGAGCGAGCCAACCAGTATAATTTTGCTGTTTTCCAGCGATTTGCGGGCATATTCAGCCTTCGGCAGTTGATGCAGCTGGCGCTCGATTTCTTCCAGTACCTTTTCAATCAGACTTTCGCTCACGGTAATCAGGATCGATTGACTATCGATGCCATGTTCGGCCTGCGATAATAAATCGGCTGCTACAAAGGCCGGATTGGCGGCATCGTCGGCCAGTACTTCCACTTCCGAAGGACCAGCGGGCATATCGATAGCGACATCGCGCAACGAAACCAATTGCTTTGCTGCCGTAACATACTGGTTTCCGGGTCCGAATATCTTGTAGACCTTAGGCACTGACTCGGTGCCATAGGCCATAGCCGCTATGGCCTGGGTACCGCCAATTTTAAATATCCGGTGGACGCCTGCCACTTTGGCAGCATAGAGCACTGCGGGATGAACTTTTCCGTCTTTCCCGGGAGGCGTACACAATACAATCTCTTTGCATTCGGCAATGCTGGCAGGTATCCCCAGCATCAATACGGTTGAAAACAAAGGTGCGGTGCCGCCGGGAATGTATAATCCTACTTTTTCGATCGCGATGGCCTTTTGCCAGCAATACACTCCCGGTGAAGTTTGAATCTCCCGGGTTTCGTGTTGCTGTTCGGCGTGAAATTTCCAAATGTTCCGCCGGGCCATCTCAATGGCCTGTTTGAGCAGGGGGTCGATCGATCGTACCGCTTCATCCATTTCGTCTTTGCTTACTTCCAGGTGGGTTATGGTTACCTTGTCGAACCGTTCGGTGTAAGCACGTACGGCCTTGTCACCGTTTTTCCGGACATCGTCCAAAACGGCCTGTACCGTTCCCAGCAATGCGCTGCTATCGATCTGCGGACGTTGGAGCAGTTCGCTCCACTGCTCCCTGGCGGGATATTTAATTACTTGCATAGGACGAAATTAAAATTTGGTGACAAATTCGATGACCAGTTTATTGTCGTTGTTCGCTGTTCCGTTGGAGTAAAAATACTGTTCGTAATTCAAACGAATTTCGTTTATAAAAGGTTTTTTAAGGTTGAAATTTATGCCTCCGGTAATACGGGCGCGTTCCACATCATCCACCGTATACGTATTCGTGGTGGCATTCATCAACCCGTTGTTGTCGTCGCTCATGCTGTCGTAACGGATACGGGGCGAAATGCTTTCCATCGCTTTTAGTTTGGGTGTCGGAATTTCGTACGAAGCCAGGGCGAAAAAACCTTTTGTGTCGACAAATGCGTTGTGTTCGTATTGCTTGTAGAAGAATTCGCCTTCGAAATGCCATTGGTTAAACGTGTACATGATTCCTGCGTTGTAAACGTGCATGCGCAACTCATACGGTTGTATGGTGTTGTAATTGAGTGTGAATTCCCAATTCGACGGACTATAGATTGCCCTGGTGGCGAAACTGAGTGCATTGCGCCATTCTTTCTGATTGTACAACCCTTTTCCATTGTATATACCGGCTATCAGTTCGAGAGGCAATTGTTTTTCGAATGAATATTCAAGAGTTGCTCCTACATCGCGAAGTCCGGCCAGCTGTTTGCCCAGAAACGATCGGTTGGCAAACAAAAAGTTGTGAGGCGACCGTAGATTATCGGTGCTGAAAGGCACTTTTTGTTGTCCGATAATGAATGTCAGTTGTTCCGACGCTTTCATCTCCACATAAGCATCCAGCATACGCGTCACACCTTCGTCGGATAAATCGATCTCGGCTTTGTAGCGCGCAAAGGGACTTACGGCCCCACGTACGCTAAAGCGGGCGTTGCGCACCTGGAAACGATGGCCTTCCAGCGACGTGTTGTATTCGTATTTTTCCCTGATCGTTCCGTCGATGGAGGGTTCGTATTTTGTTTTCAGGTCCTGCGACCACAGAAGGCCGGCTACGATCAGTACCACAGCCAGAAAAAAAAGACGTTTCATGGCTGTAAAATTTGTATGGATGAAAGTTGCTCCCATTTTTCGTACAACTCACGCATGCCGCCGTCTAAAACGATATTAGCGCCGCTGTCGTAAAGTATTTTTGATTCGAGCGGACCCGTGTTCACCGCAACGGTAAATATGCCTGCAGCCACAGCCGATTCGACGCCCAGGGGAGCATTCTCGATCACCATGGCTTCCCAGGGCTGTACTCCCGCTTTTGCCAGTGCTTTAAGATAGGGTTCGGGATGTGGTTTTCCTTGAATGACATCGAAGGCCGTCACCAGTCGTTCCTTGTGGAAAACTCCGGGAAACGACGATTCCAGGTTGTCGATCAGCGTTAACTGTCCCGAACCGGTAACAATGAAAATCCCCAGGCCCTGCTGTTGTGCTTTTTTTAGTACCTCATGTGCGTAAGGCATTTTCTCGGTAGGGCCACAGAGCTCAAAATAATGCGTTTTCAATTTGTAGATCTGCTGTTTTTCCTCCTCAGTGGCGTTCCGGCCCCGGTGTTGCTGATAGGCTCCGTCGATGGTCGATTGCCCTGTGCGACCTTCGTTCATATAAGCTTCGTAGGCTGTAAACGGAATTTTAATATCGGTCATGGCACTTACCCAGGCCGATGCGTGACTTTTCATGGAGTCGTACAAAACGCCGTCCATGTCGAAAAAAATAACCTTGGGTTGAAATGAGGGATAATTGCGTAGTTGAAGAAACGATTCTATAGCGGATAAAAACATGTGCTTGTTAATTTTTTTTGCAAAGATACTTATTTTCTGACAAAACTCATCCGAATATCGGTTCCGAAATTTTTGCAAATTAAAAAAAAGTTGTACTTTTGTGGCTCGAAAATCGGGGTGTGGCGCAGTTGGTAGCGCGCTACGTTCGGGACGTAGAGGTCGCAGGTTCGAGTCTTGTCACCCCGACTGTTTTCAGTATACGACTTTAGTTCTGTAACAGGAATTAAAGTCGTTTTCGTTTGGCAAAAAACAGGTTTTAGGTATGGTTTTTGCTGAAGTTTACTTCGTGATTACGGGTAGATGCAACATAAAACATGAATTGTGCATCTGCTGAAACAATAAACCGGCTCGTGCCATTTCTATTCACTATTTTAATATCGTATGAAGACAAAATTTTTTCTATTGCTGGCATTGGTGGTCGTTGCGTTCACATCCTGCGACCTCAATGGAGAATCCAACTATACGCCCAATATCTTTTTTATCCAGCGCCCAATCAACCAGCATGGCGATTCGCTGAATAGTTTTTACACCGATAAGCCGGGTGTGTTTGTAATGGACACCATGCAAGTGGGCGATACCGTATTGTTCTATTTGTATATGGATGCCTATGCCAATCAGTTGACGGCATTCTACATCAATCAGTCGGCCGATAGCGTAAGCCGTATTGTACTTCCCGACAAAGCTTCGATGGATACCATCTTTACCGCCGGTAGCGATTATTACAAAGGTAAATTTATTATGGACGGCACCCGTAACTCCATGCGGTTTCCGTTCAGGTATATTGCCACTAAAGCTTCCAAGGAGGCTAAACTTGAATTTATAGTTATTTCGAATGCGCAATTTGACGGCGGATTTGCCTCCAATTCGAACAGCTTTCAGTTGAAAACCCCTATTAAAGCATTTACGCCTCCTCCGGCTTCGGAGTGAAAAACGAGAAATTTACATTCCCGTAACGCTTGTGCATCCAGAAATGGGGATGGTTGGTAAAGGATTGTTTGTCGGAATGTTCCAGCACAAGCAATCCTTCGCTGTTTAACAGGTCATGTTCGAATATTAAATCGGGGAGGGCAGTCAGACCATTATGTTGATAGGGAGGATCGGCAAAAATCAGGTCGAACTTCATCTTACAGGTCGAAACGAACCTGAATGCATCGGCCCTGTGCACAATAAGTTCGGTAACATCCAGCTCATTAGCAATTTTACGAATATAACCGCAGTGTTTTTCGTTCATTTCGACGGCTATCACCCGGGCGCTTCCTCTTGAAATGAGTTCGAAGCTGATACTTCCGGTACCTGCAAATAAGTCGAGTACTGCAAGCCCTTCAAAATCAATATGATTGTTGAGTACATTGAACAATCCTTCTTTCGCAAAATCGGTGGTGGGGCGTGCCTCGATTTTGCCGAAACTTGGAATTCGTTTCCCTTTAAATTTACCACTGATAATTCTCATATTCCTGGGTGTGTGTTGTAAATATTACCTGTGGAAGGTAGGCGCTCAGCAGTTGGTCGGGGCGTACCCGTTCTTCATCGCCAATCAGTTGAAGGCGTAGAGTGGCAGTGTCGAGCTGAAACTGATCGATCAGGTGCAGGCAGTGATAAACAATGTCCTCGCGGGTTTCGTAGTCGAAGCTGTTGTAGAACTGCAGACTTTTTTTACTGAAGATCATACAGTCGATTCTTTTTTCCCTGATGTAAGTGATGAGTTGGTCGCCGGGTTGTTCGGCGGCTTTTTTAAGCCATATCAGCAGGTGAGAGTAAAAGCCGGCTTCGGGTAACCGGGCTTGTATATTCTGGATGAATACCCTGGGCAAAGCATAAATCAGCACCGACTTCGGCAGTTTTTCGTAGAATATGCCCTGGCTATCGTCCACCGTCGGATAATGCATCTGCAGCAAGCTCCGGTAGGAGCCGGGCTCGGTAAAAAGATCGGGAATGAGGGTGAAAAAATTGGTTTCACATACGATGGCTGTTTTTTTATAGGGTCGGATTACTTCCGGTTGCCGGTCGAGTATACTGGCTGTCGATGCCTGCAATAAATCGGTCGACAAGCTGCGCTGTGAAATGATGTGACCATTTTCACCATATATATACAAAGAAAATCCACCCGGACGAATCCGGATGGATAGACTATCGGGTTTTTCCACGAGACTACGCTGCATGTTACCCTTGTGTTGGTTATTCCCAGTTACCTGCGAAATTGTTTGGTTCGATAACCGAACCTACTTTTAATCCGGTATATTTTTCCAGTTTGCGCTGATAGTCAATCAGGTTCAATGTTTCCTGACGGTTTACATCGGCGAGGAATGCCATGTACGGAGCGCGCATTTCAATAAGCGGAATCCAGATGTTGTTGGTGCTGAGGTAGTTGTTGTTAATTTCTACTTCAAAGATTTCATTTTCGGAGAATGGGATGTATTGCAGGTTTTCAATCGACTGTGCTGTATACTTGCCGTTATAGAGTGCTGTGAGCAAATCGGTCATCGTCGTATCGCGACGGAAATGCTGTAATCCGTACGCTTCGATTTCTTTCATGTTTCCGCTACGAACAATTTTTACTGCTTTGGCTTCGGTAAGTCCAGCTTCCAGTTGGGCATCCGAAAGAGTACCTTCTTTCAAAACCATTTTCTTTTTGCCGGTCTGAAGAAATTTTACCAGGGTGTCGAGTCCCACGGTGTAACGTCCTTTCTGGTCTTTAAACTCCATTTGGGCGGTTCTGAGGTCGATGAGTCGTTCGATTACCACTTTTTCGCGCTTGGAACGTTCGTTCTCAAACTTGATCGGAGTCATAATACTCATGATCACAAAATAACTCAGTGCGACAATGGCAACTAACAGTAAAATTTTGATTGTTGTTTTCATCTATCTTGTTTTTGTGTTTTATTCTGCTATACAGTTCGTGTAAGTATATTTCAGCATGCAAATTTAGGAAAGAAAATCCAATCTTCCCAATAATCGGCTGCTTTTTTGCATAAATTTTTTTTAAGGTGTTTTTTGTACTCCTTTTTCGAGTTTTACATTAATTTTGTAACTCAGCATTCTATTTCTGTTGTATATTTGCAAATCAACAAAAACTGCAGGTAGTATGGTCGGTATATCCCCTATAGCTCAACAATATTGGAAACTTGTTAAAGCTCATCCGAAATTATTCCGGTATCACGAACGTAAAGAGCTTATCAAAATGATGCGGCAGTTGTATGAGGCATCGTCCGAAACATCTGACACGAAGCGCTTTAGATTGGTTCACAAGTTATCGGTTCTCGATATAGTAGTCAACGAGGTAGGCTTGGGTAAAACAGCAGCATTGGCTATTCTGATGGTCGATCAGATTGAAGCGGGGCTGGTGGATACGACGGAGCTGGAGAAGACTTTTCAAACGCCGGTGAAGACGGTGGTTTCCGGCTTATCGAAAGTGAAGGAGTTGTACGATAAAAACACATCGGTTGAGTCGGAAAATTTCCGTAAACTGTTTCTGTCGTTTGCCGAAGATGTACGGGTGATTCTGATTATTATTGCCGATCAGTTGCATACCATGCGTACCCTGGCCCAGTATCCCGATGACTTCAGGATCCATACGGCACGCCAGTGTTCGTACCTGTTTGCTCCCCTGGCCCATCGCATGGGGCTCTATAAAATCAAAACCGAATTGGAGGATTTGTCGCTCAAATATACCAATCGCGAGATTTACACGGATATTGCTCAGAAACTGAACGAGACAAAACGTTCGCGCGACCAGTATATAAAAAGCTTTATCGAACCGCTGGAAGCCAAACTGACCGGCTTGGGACTGCCCTTTTCGATTAAGGGGCGGACGAAATCGATCCATTCGATATACAACAAGATCAAGAAGCAGAATACAAACTTCGAGAATATATACGATTTGTTTGCGATTCGGATTATTTTCGACGTTCCGGTCGAGAAGGAAAAGGCTGCGTGCTGGCAAGCCTATTCGGTCATTGCCGATATGTATCAACCCAATCCCAAGCGGTTGCGCGATTGGCTTACCATCCCCAAAAGCAATGGTTACGAGAGCTTGCATACTACCGTGCTGGGACCTCAGGGTAAATGGGTCGAAGTACAGATCCGTACCGTTCGTATGGACGAGGTGGCCGAGAAAGGGCTGGCGGCACATTGGAAGTACAAAGGTATCAAAGGAGAAAGCGGAATGGACGAGTGGTTGAAAAACATCCGCGAAATTCTTGAAAATCCCGATTTGAATGCTGTTGACTTTATGGACGAATTCAAATTGAATCTGTACAACGAGGAAGTGTTTGTTTTTACACCCAACGGCGATTTACATAAACTTCCCAAAGGGGCGACCGCTCTCGATTTTGCGTTTTCCATCCATTCGGGGCTGGGTTCCCGTTGTGTAGGAGCCAAAGTGAACGGGCGGAATATGCCGATCAAGTACGTACTCAACAACGGCGATTCGGTCGAAGTACTCACTTCGCCTACGCAAAAGCCCAACCAGGCGTGGTTGAATATCGTTACAACTTCAAAAGCAAAAAATAAAATCCGCCAGGCACTCAAGGAGATCGAATATAAGGATGCCGAAATGGGGCGTGAAATTCTATCCCGGCGTTTTAAAAACTGGAAGATCGACCTGGAAGAAGGGAAGATTTCTAAATTAGCTAAAAAGAAAGGCTTTAAAACGGTGAGTGATTTTTATCAGGAACTAGCCCAGGGAAAATTGGATATTCTGGAAGTAAGGGAAAGCTATCTCGAACAGGATCGAAAAGACAGTCCCGACAACCCGGTGGAAATCCGCAGTGCCGAAACATTTACGAAAGAGCCTGTTGCTCCCGAATCGTCGGGTAAGGAAGATGTGCTGATTATAGCCCAGGACCTGAAAAATGTAGAGTTTAAACTTTCCAAATGCTGTAATCCCATTTATGGCGACGATGTGTTTGGCTTTGTGTCGGTAAGCGGAGGCATTAAGATTCACCGTACCGACTGTCCGAATGCTCCTCAGATGATTTCACGTTTCGGGTACCGGATCGTAAAGGCGCGCTGGTCGGGTAAATCGGCCGGATCGCATTACCCCATCACCCTGCGTATTGTAGGACACGACGACATTGGGATTGTGGCCAATATTACGTCTTTGATTTCGAAAGAAAAAAACATTACTCTCCGTTCGATTTCAATCGATTCAAATGCAGGATTGTTTCAGGGTAACCTGACCATTATGGTATCCGATACCAAAGAACTGGACCTGATTGTAAAAAAAATCGGACAGATTAAAGGGGTGAAATCGATCAGCAGAAACTGAAAAAGGAGGGTTACCCTCCTTTTTCTACAGATTTTCTTTGTTATGTGTGCTGCTGAGCATTCCGCAGGCAGCAAAAATATCTTCCCCTCTCGATTTCCGGATCGTTGTCATCACACCATTGTTGGTGAGGTAGTCGCGAAACGCAATCATTTTGTCATCGGGACTTGTCTGCAAATCGATATTAGGAATAGCATGAAAACGAATCAGATTCGCGCGGCAGGTAATTCCTTTCAGCATTCGTACGATTTCGGCTGCATGACGCTGTGTGTCGTTCACACCGTTAAACATAATATATTCGAACGATACCCTCCGTTGCTTGCTGAAGTCGTAGTTTTTAAGTTCATTGATCACCGAGGCGATAGGGTAGGGCTTTTGTACCGGCATCAGGCGGAGTCGTTCTTCATCGAACGGCGAGTGCATACTAATGGCCAGGTGACAATCCGAATTGTCGAGAAAAACCTTCATTTTGGGAATTAAGCCGATCGACGAAACCGTGATCCGTTTTGGACTCCACCCGATACCATAGTCGGCCGACAGGATGGTATTGGTTTTCATAACGTTTTCGAGATTGTCGAACGGTTCGCCCATGCCCATGAACACGATGTTGGTGAGTTCTTCGGATTGAGGGATGGAGTAGAATTGATTCAGGATTTCGTGTGCCGTCAGATTGGCAGTGAACCCCTGCTTTCCGGTCATACAAAACAAGCAATTCATTTTACATCCCACCTGCGACGAGATACAAAGTGTCGCCCTGTCGTCCTCGGGAATAAAAACGCTCTCGATCAAATGACCTTTTTGCGTTTTAAAGAGGAATTTCACCGTGCCGTCGACCGATGCCTGCTGTTGTACGGGAGCATAGCGGCCTACTTCGTAAGTTTGGTTCAACAAGGTCCGGTTCCTGACCGAAATGTTGGTCATTTCATCAATGGAGCAGACCCTTTTGGAATAAATCCACTCTGCCAGCTGTTTGCCTGTGAAAGCAGGCATTCCCAGATCTTTTGCGAGTTGAGTTAATTCCGAAAGGGTCTGACCCAGTAAGGGTATTTTGTGCATTAATAGAACGTCAGTCGGTTATCTTCAATTTTTGCCTTATCCATCATGTCCATCATGATGCTGTTCGGTAAAGTATACATATAACGCGAGGTCAGGCTCATCTTTTCCATCTTGGCATCGAAAGGCCGGTCGGTTTTCTGTACGCTGCGAATCGCAACCACATATACGCCATTGTTACCTTTTACCGGAGCCGAGATTTCGCCGGCCTTCATCGCAGTAGCCTTGCCGATAACCGCAGGTTCCCATCCGGCCAATCCGAACTGACCGGACGCGAAATTAATTCCCGAGGCTTGTTTCACTTCCTGGTTGAAAGCCTGTGCAATGGCTACCAGCGAAGTGTCGTTGCCGGCTTTACCGGTCATTTGAGCAATCAGCATATCGGCTTTTTTGTCGCGGGCAATTTCATTTTTAAGCTGATCCGAGACTTTATTCAGCGCTCTGTATTTCGAATCGTTAATATCGGTAATGGTGGCAACAACCAATTGTTTCCCGCATTCGAATACATCAGAGTGTTCGCCCTTGGAGTTCTCGAACGCCCAGCGTACAATTTGCCGCGATTGCGGAATGTTCATCACTTGTTCGCTGGCCTGGTATACTTCGTCGGCCAAACGTACCATCAGGTTGCTTTTTGCAGCGGCGCTGTCGATCGACATTTCGTTGAGCGAAGCAGCAAAACGTTTTGCATCGTTAAAGATTTTGCTTTCCGTTTTTGAGCTGGCAATCACTCCGCGTTCCAGAATCGCTAATTTAACTTTCTGGCGGGGAGCTGTTTTTTCCATGATCTGAATGATCTGGGTGCCCTGAGCATTTTTAAAGGTAAAAATATCGTTGGTAGCACGGCCGAATGCATCGGCTATAATCGCCTTGTCGAGTCCCTGCATGTCTTCGGTTACCCAGCCAATTTCTCCTCCGTTGGCTGCGGTTTGCTGTACTGCCGAATGTTGCAGGGCAAGAGCTCCGAAATCGGCTCCGCCACGTATCGCTCCGATAATGCTGTCGGCTTTAGCAGCCTTGTCGGGTGTAAGGTAGATATGACGCAGCTTAACCGAGTCGGCCGACGAGATACCGGTTTCCATTATACGGGCCATGGTGTAGGTGTTGTTCTGGAATACAGGTCCGTAAACCACGCCGGCAGCATTGCCGAATGCAAAATCTTTGAGATGCGCCGGAATGGTATTGACGGTATAATTACGACCGGTATAAGGAACGTCGGAATTGCTGTTGACCAGTTCGACAACATCTTCGGTAGTCGAAAATTCCTGGCTCAGCTTATTGATAAACTCTTCGGCAGCAGCAAAATCTTCCTGTTGCGGCTGAATGTCGAACGTAACAAACTTGAGCGAAACATTGGGTTCCTGGCGGAAACGTGCCAGTTGTTTGTTGTAGCGATCTTTGATTTCCTTATCGGACACCGATACTTCGGTGTCGGGGATCGCAAAGTAGGGCTGTACTACATAATTAGCTTCCACAACAGGGAGGCTGGCTTCAAAATAGGCTTTTGCTTCCAGCGAATTAGCTGCAACTGCTTTTGTGATCAGGACATTGTATTTTTCCTGAAGCAAGGAGTATTTTACGGTTCTTTCGAGAAATTTCCAGAGTTTGCGGTATTCGACCAGCGTTTGTTCCATCGAAGGATCCTGAGCTTCTTCGTCCTTGAAATTAAGGAATTGAATGAGCATCGCCTGGCTGAAACGACCGCTTTCGTCGGCAAAAAAGCGACGTTGCTGAATCATCGGGTGGATATTGTTCCCGATCAACCGGTCGGATAATTCCTCCTTGGTGACGGTGAGTCCCATTTTCGCCGCTTCCTTGTTGAGCAGCTGCTCGCGCACATACTGGTCCCAAACAAAAGCGCGCATCTGCTGCATGGTAACTTCATCGATATCCTGCATGCCCGTTTCGTATTTCTGGAAAATGGTAATCTGATCGATTAATTCCTGATAATCGGCGATATTGATCTTTTCTCCATTAACAACAGCCACGGTTTCGCGCGCCTGGTTAAAAAATGTAGAACCCTGGGTAAGAAAGTCCCCGATAATGAAAGAGAGCAGCGCCACACCCACTACTACAATTAATAATACCCCTTTACTTCTGATCTTTTCTAACGTTGCCATTTCGTGATCTTAAAATGTGTTTTAATTGACAATTATTTCCTGTTTTTTTGAGGGCACGAATATACGAAATTTATTTCAACTGCCCAAAATTAATCGGACTAATTCGATTCTGTTGTTGGTTACCTTGACGCATTTGCAGGTAAAGTTCTCAATATGAATTACTTCGTTTAGTTTTGGGAAGTGTTGGTGATGGTGCAGGATAAAACCTGCAAGGGTTTCGTATTCATCCGATTCCGGTATTTTTAAATCAAAGCGGGCATTGGCCTGCTCTACTTCCATTCTTCCCGACAATAAATATTCCGTTTCGGAAAGTTGTTTGGCGATGTATTCGCGGTTATCGTGTTCATCTTCAATTTCTCCGAATATTTCTTCAAAAATATCTTCCAGAGTAATGATCCCATCGGTTCCTCCGTGCTCGTCGACCACCACTGCCATGCTCTTTTTTTGCTGCATAAACAATTTCATGAGCTTGTGGGCCGACATGTTTTCGGGTACGATCGGGATTTGTTTAATGTATTGTTTCCAGTCGGATGGGTGCTCAAACATTTCCGACGAATGGATATAGCCGATAATATTATCGATGTTATCTTTATATATAGGTATCTTCGAATATCCCGTTTCGATGAATGTCTGCTTCAGCGCTTCCAGGTCGGTAGTGTAGTCGAGTGCCACGATTTCGGTACGGGGCACCGAACAGTCGCGCAGCCTGACTTTGGAAAAATCTAATGCGTTTTGAAAAATCTTTACTTCCGAATCGATTTCCTCCTGGTCGTTCTGGCCTTCCACGCTTTCCTGTATCAGATAGCTGAGGTCGATACGCGAGAAAACGGTTTCGGTACTTTCATCGCCATCGGTTTTGAAGAACAGCCGGAGAATGGTTTGCGACAACTTCGTGCTGAATACGGCAACAGGATATAAAACGGCATAGAAAAACAACAAAATCCAAGAAAATACTTTCAGCCAGAGATTCGGGTTGACTCTGAAAATCGTTTTAGGAAGAAACTCGCCGGTAAACAGCACTATTATTGTGGCGATGATGGTCTGGACGGTAGTGATTAAAAACTGGCCGGGGAGCGGTTGCAGAATGGGCGAAAGCAAACCGGCCATCAACATACCATACACGACAAGTGTAATATTATTGCCTACCAACATGGTTGCAATAAACTGCTGCGGATGCGCGTAAAAAATTGTCAGAATGGACGAGCTCAGACTTTTTTGTTTCTTTTCCAGTTCAAATCTCAGCTTGTTCGACGATACAAAGGCGATCTCCATACCCGAAAAAAAGGCAGAGAGAAGAAGCGATAGTAGGATGTATAACAGCGTGTTCAAGTTGTTGAGTTCTGTATTGCGTGTGCAAAGATACGTAAAGTTCGTACAAAAACAGAGCGAAAAAATACAAAATTAATTTTGTCAGTTAAAAAAAATGCAGTACCTTTGCAGTCGCTTTTCAAAAAATGATTCAGTAGCTCAGCAGGTAGAGCACATCCCTTTTAAGGATGGGGTCCTGGGTTCGAGCCCCAGCTGAATCACATAGAATAAGAGAGGCACAAGTGTTGATTCAGTAGCTCAGCAGGTAGAGCACATCCCTTTTAAGGATGGGGTCCTGGGTTCGAGCCCCAGCTGAATCACGACCAAAAGCGGAAGATCCCAGGTCTTCCGCTTTTTTTTTGCATTGCCATGAACAATTGACCGTAAATGCCGTTAAAGAGCTTTAAAAAGTGCTACCAATATCCCTGTTATTGCAACAGAGATTGGTTTTCTGATATTTTTTTCGAAATAATTTTTATAAGAGAAAATTATACTCTACTTTTGCGTAGCTAAATACGAAAATATTGCAAAAAGTTAATCATATGAATACGAAACTTCAGGAGTTAACAGAAAAAATCTACCAGGAAGGGGTAGAGAAGGGTCAAAAAGAAGCCGCGGCTGTATTGGAAAAGGCCAATGCCGAAGCTGCCGACATCAGGGCAAAAGCCGAATCGGAAGCCGCCGCTATTATTGCTGCAGCCAACGAGAAAGCGGAAGAGCTTTCGCGGAACACCCGTGCCGAGCTGAAGCTTTTTGCCAATCAGATGGTGAATGCCCTTAAAACGGAGCTAACCGATCTGGTATGCGGAGGTGTAGTGTCGGGAGCTGTTAAAGCAGCGGTCACCGATAAGGATTTTATGCAGAAAGTGATGTTGACCTTTGTACAAAACCTGGCGCAGGAACAGCAGGTAACCATCGAAACAGCTCATGCGGCCGCGCTGACCGATTATTTTAAAGCCCATGCCAAAGAACTTCTGAATCAGGGAGTGACGATTTCCGAAGTGAACAATGTAAAAACCCAATTTGTGGTTATACCGTCCGAAGGTGGATATAAACTGACATTCGGAGAAGAAGAGTTCATTGCCTTCTTCAAGGAATTCCTGCGTCCCAAGTTGGTCGAAATGTTGTTTAACAGCTAATCCGAATAACCACTCATGAATTATTATTGCCTCGTTGCCGGATTACCTGATCTGAGGATGGACGATACCAAAGGGTTGGCGGAGCCGGGAGAACTCATTGCCGAGATTACTCCCCAGCTCGGGGCCGACGATCGTCGTCTCCTGCGGTTGTTGAGGGCCGGGTACGATAACCGGAATTTTCTCAGGTATCTTCACGACAAAGATGCCCGCCTGGATCCTGCCGGCGAACTCACCCAGGATGACTGGGCGCAGCTGGTGAAATTGATGGATGAAAACGATCATCCGTCGGATACGCGTTTACTGCCCTATTGGGTGGATTATTACCGCCTCAACCCGGAGGATGAAATTGATGCAAAAGGGATTACCCGGGAGGATTACATGTCGGGTCTGTACTACAATTATGCCATGAAGGCCGACAACCGTTTTTTGCAGCAGTGGTTCGAGTTTAATCTGAACCTGAACAACCTGCTTATCGCCATCCTGTGCCGTAAGTACGAAATGGATGCTTCCAAAGCAGTGATCGGTTCCAACGAGATCGCTTCCATCCTGCGTACCACTCATTCGCGCGATTTTGGCATTGCGGGCATGTTCGATCAGCTCGAGCTGGTGATGCGTTTAGCCGAAGAGCCTAACTTGCTGGAACGTGAAAAGAAACTGGATGCTTTGCGCTGGAACTGGCTCGAAGAGCATACATTCTTCAATTATTTTACGGTGGAAAAAGTGCTGGCATTCGTTCTGAAAACCGAAATGCTGCACCGTTGGAAGCAACTTTCGCCCGAAGCGGGTGAAAAAATGTTCCGTGATCTGCTGAATTCGTTAAAACAAGGTGTGAAACTACAAGAATAATCATCATAGAATGTCAACAAAAGGAATTGTTAAAGGGATTATTTCCAACCTGGTAACCGTAGAAGTTGACGGGCCGGTGTCGCAGAATGAAATCGCGTATATTCACCTGGATTCGTCGCGTCTGATGGCTGAAGTGCTGAAAGTGACCGGCAACAAGGCTTTCGTGCAGGTGTTTGAAAGTACCCGCGGATTGAAGGTGGGTAATGAAGTGGAATTTAACGGCCACATGCTAGAGGTAACCCTCGGACCGGGTTTGCTGTCGCGTAACTACGACGGTTTGCAGAACGACCTGGATAAACTGACCGGTATTTTCCTGCAGCGCGGGGAATACAACTTCCCGTTGGATAAAGAAAAACTGTGGAATTTTACGCCCATCGCACAGCCCGGCGATAAAGTGGTGGCCGGATCGTGGCTGGGCGAAGTGGATGAAAACTTCCAGCCTCACAAAATTATGGTGCCCTTCGCTTTTGAAGGGACGTACACTGTGAAATCGGTCGTTGCGGCCGGCGAATACACCATCATGGATAAGGTGGCGGTGGTAACCGATGCCGACGGTAAGGATATCGAGCTGAACATGATCCAGAAATGGCCGGTGAAAAAGGCGATCAATGTACATGCCGAGAAACCGCGTCCGTTTAAATTGCTCGAAACCGGTGTTCGTACGATCGATACGGCCAATCCCATCGTAGAGGGGGGAACCGGATTTATCCCGGGTCCGTTCGGCACGGGTAAAACCGTATTGCAGCATGCCATTTCGAAGCAGGCCGAAGCCGATATCGTAATTATTGCCGCTTGTGGCGAACGAGCCAACGAAGTAGTGGAGATTTTTGTGGAATTCCCCGAACTGGAAGATCCGCACACGGGCCGCAAGCTGATGGAGCGTACTATTATTATTGCGAACACTTCGAACATGCCGGTGGCTTCGCGTGAGGCTTCGGTGTATACGGCCATGACCATATCGGAGTATTACCGGGCCATGGGATTGCGGGTGTTGATGATGGCCGACTCTACTTCCCGTTGGGCGCAGGCTCTTCGCGAGATGTCGAACCGTATGGAAGAGCTTCCGGGTCAGGATGCCTTCCCGATGGACCTTTCGGCCATCATTGCCAACTTCTACTCGCGTGCGGGATATGTGTACCTGAAAAACGGCAAAACGGGTTCGATTACGTTTATCGGTACGGTATCGCCGGCCGGTGGTAACCTGAAAGAGCCGGTAACCGAAAGTACGAAGAAGGCGGCCCGTTGTTTCTATGCGCTGGAGCAAAACCGTGCCGACCGTAAACGGTATCCGGCCGTAAACCCCATCGACAGCTATTCAAAATACATCGAATATCCCGAATTCGAGGAATACATTTCGCAGCGTATTTCGCCCGACTGGACTTCAAAAGTAAACGATATGAAGACCATTCTTCAGCGGGGGAAGGAGGTGCAGGAGCAGATCAATATCCTGGGCGACGATGGTGTGCCGGTTGATTATCACGTCACGTTCTGGAAATCGGAAGTTATCGACTTTGTGATTCTGCAGCAGGATGCCTTTGATAAAATCGATTCGGTGTGTCCTATTGAACGTCAGAAATACATGCTCGACCTGGTGATGGATATTTGCCAGTCGGATTTCGGATTTAATGGTTTCATGCAGGTGATGGACTACTTCAAACGGGTTATCAACGTATGTAAACAGATGAACTATTCCGAATTTGAATCGGATCAGTTTAAGAACTACGAATCGGAGTTGACGGAAATTCTTGCAGAACGTAAAAAATAAGAAAACGCTATGGCAACAAAAGCATTTCAGAAGATATATACAAAAATTACCCGCATCACCAAAGCAACCTGCTCGCTGAATGCATCGGGAGTGGGTAATGAGGAGCTGGCAACCGTGAACGGAAAGCTGGCACAGGTGGTAAAAATTGAAGGCGAAGAGGTGACGCTCCAGGTATTTGAAGGTACCGAGGGGATTCCTACCAACGCCGAGATCGTATTCCTGGGTAAAGCCCCTTCGCTCAAGGTGAGCGACCAGTTGGCGGGACGATTTTTCAACTCATTCGGCGATCCCATCGATGGAGGTCCGGCGGTGGAAGGTGAGGAGCGCGAAATCGGAGGGCCGTCGGTTAACCCGGTGCGCCGGCAGCAACCTTCGCAGCTGATTGCAACAGGTATTGCGGGTATCGACCTTAATAATACCTTGGTGTCGGGACAGAAAATTCCGTTTTTTGCCGATCCCGACCAGCCTTTCAACGAGGTAATGGCCAATGTGGCCCTACGCGCCAAAGCCGATAAGATCGTGTTGGGCGGTATGGGACTTACCAACGACGACTACCTCTATTTCAAAAATGTATTCAGCAATGCCGGCGTACTCGACCGCATCGTAAGTTTTGTGAATACGACCGAAAATCCGCCGGTAGAGCGGTTGCTGATTCCGGATATGTCGCTTACGGCCGCCGAATATTTCGCAGTGGATAAAAATGAAAATGTGTTGGTGCTGCTCACCGATATGACTTCCTATGCCGATGCGCTGGCGATCGTTTCCAATCGTATGGACCAGATTCCGTCGAAGGATTCGATGCCCGGTTCGCTTTACTCCGACCTTGCCAAGATTTACGAGAAGGCAGTGCAGTTCCCGGCTGGCGGTTCGATTACTATTATCGCAGTTACTACCCTTTCGGGTGGCGATATCACCCATGCCATTCCCGATAATACCGGTTATATTACCGAAGGTCAGCTCTTCCTGCGGCGCGACTCCGATGTGGGTAAGGTGATCGTCGACCCGTTCCGTTCGCTTTCGCGATTGAAACAGCTGGTAATCGGGAAGAAAACGCGCGAAGATCATCCGCAGGTGATGAATGCTGCGGTGCGTTTGTTTGCGGACGCTGCCAATGCCAAAACCAAACTGGAAAACGGTTTCGACCTTACCGACTACGACGAGCGTACGCTTTCGTTCGCGAAGGATTATTCGGAACAGCTGCTCGCCATCGACGTAAATATCGACGCCACTCAGATGTTGGATGTTACCTGGAACCTTTTTACCACTCACTTCAAACAAACCGAGGTGAGTATTAAACAGGAGCTGGTTCAGAAATACTGGAAATAAAAATCAACTATGGCTATACAGTTTCAATATAATAAGACTTCTTTGCAATCGCTGGAAAAAAACCTCAAGATGCGTATCAGGGCGCTTCCTACCATTAAGAACAAGGAAAGTGCGCTGCGTATGGAGGTGAAGCGGGCGAAGGACGAAATTAAGCGTTCGGAGCAGGAGCTGGAACAAAAGATAGCTTCGTACGAAACCATGATCGCACTTTGGGGTGAATTTGATACCACGCTGCTGGAGGTGAAGGATGTGAAGATGAGTATCCGGAAGATCGCAGGCGTTCGCATTCCTTTGCTCGATGAAGTGATTTACGAAACCAGGCCTTACAGCTTGTTCAATTCGCCCAAGTGGTATCCCGACGGGCTGGCGTTGTTGAAAGAGCTGGCTCAGGTGGGGATTGAACAGGTGTTTGCTGCACGGAAACTCGATTTGCTCGAATATGCCCGGAAGAAAACGACCCAGAAGGTCAATCTTTTCGAAAAAGTGCAGATTCCCGGTTACGAAGATGCTATTCTGAAAATCAAGCGATTTATGGAAGATGAGGAAAACTTGTCGAAGTCGTCGCAGAAAATTGTTAAAACGCGTCAGCAGAGACTTAAAGAGGAGGTTGCCTTATGATAGTTCCGATGCGAAAATATTCATTTCTGGTGTATCACAGGTACTATCACGAGTTTCTGGAGGCTATCCGGGAAATCGGGGTGTTGCATGTGATTGAAAAACAGGAAGGTGTCGCCGAAAATCAAACCTTGAACGAACAGCTTCAGGTGCTGAACCGTATCCGGGTGGCGCAACGTATGCTGAACAGTTATGGTTCCGATGAGAAAGCCTGGGTTGCTGTTTCGCCGGGAACCGACGGAGCTGCGGTTTTGTCGGAAACCGAATCGAGAATAGGATTGATCGAATCGCTGCAACAGAAATTGCAGCTTACCGATCGCGAATGGGAGCGTATGGAAGTATGGGGCGTTTTTTCGCCCGCATTGCTCGGGAAACTGGCCGGTGAGGGCTACATACTTCATTTCTATAGTTGCAATAACCGTAAGTTCGATCAGGAGTGGGAGGCCAGGTATCCGTTGTTTGAGATCGATACCGTAGGGACTACCCGTTATTTTGTGGTGCTTACGGCTCCAGGTGTACAGCCCGACATCGATGCCGACCCTGTGAAGCTTTCGGACCGGAATGCTGTGGAGATTGCCGCCGAAAAAGAACAGATTCGCCGGCAGATTGCCGATGAGAAAAAAGCGCTCGAGCACTTTGCGCTGACAGCTCAGCCTGCCCTGGAACTGTATCTTCGTGAGGTAAACGGTGAAATCGATTTTTCGCGCGTCTTATTGAATACCCGCAAGGAAGCCGGCGAAAAGGTAATGTTGCTTGAAGGCTGGAGCCCGGTTGAAAAAGCCGGAGAACTGGAGGCCTACCTCGAAAAAGCGGGAGTGTATTTCGAAGCCAGTGAGCCGGATGCAGAAGAACCGGTGCCGGTGAAACTGAAAAATAACAAGTTTGCCGCCTTGTACGAAAGTATTGGAGAGTTGTACGATTTGCCGAATTACCGGGAAATAGATTTAACCCCCTTTTTCGCCCCGTTCTTCATGCTCTTTTTCGGACTCTGCTTAGGCGATGCTGCCTATGGTTTGCTGTTGGTGGCCGGAGCCTTGTATATGCGGTCGAAAGCTAAGCCTTCGATGAAACCCGTGTTTTCGCTTGCCAGCTGGCTGGGAGTGTCGACGGTTATTCTGGGCATCGTTAGCGGTACCTTTATGGGATTTAATCTGATTGAAGCCGATATCGCCTGGTTGGAGCAATTCAAGGTGATCATGCTCAATTCCGATCAGTTGTTTAATGTGGCGCTGGTATTAGGGGCCGTACAGATCATTTTCGGGATGCTTATCCGTACTGCCGGATCCATTCGTCGTTTCGGCTTTGCCGCGTCACTCTCCTTGCTGGGTTGGTTGCTCATCATCCTGGGAGGTGGCGGTACTACGCTGGCCGGAATGGTCTCCGAGTTAGATCCTGAGGTGAAGAAGTATCTCTATTACGGCTTTTTCGGTACCGGCGGATTATTGGTATTCGTGTTGAATAACATCAAGCGGAATCCGCTCATCAATATTGGGGCCGGAGTGTGGGATGCATATAATATGGCTACCGGAATCCTGGGCGACTTACTTTCGTACATCCGTTTGTTTGCCCTGGGTATTTCGTCGTCGGTTATGGGATTTGTTTTCAACGATCTGGCTATCAATATGAGTGGCGATATACCTGTTCTGAGCACTCTTATTATGCTGCTGATCATGGTTTTCGGTCACGGAATCAATATTTTTATGGGAGGTTTGGGAGCCTTTGTTCACCCGATGCGTCTCACCTTTGTCGAATTTTATAAAAATGCCGGGTTTGAAGGAGGAGGAAAGAAATACAAGCCTTTCAAATCCGTTCAATCCTACTAGTTAAGTTTTAAAATTAATCAACATCAAAAAATAAAAAAGTAAATTATGGAACCTATTATTTTTGCGTACATCGGAATTGGTTTAATGGTCGGTTTAGCCGGTGTGGGAAGTGCTTTCGGAGTAACTATCGCCGGTAATGCGGCTATCGGTGCTCTGAAGAAAAACCCGGATGCTTTTGGTAACTATATGGTTTTAAGTGCTCTCCCCGGAACTCAGGGATTGTACGGATTCTTAGGTTACTTTCTTCTCCAGACTCACCTGACTCCCGATATGACCTGGGCTACTGCTGCTGCAGTGTTTGGCGCCAGCCTCATGCTTGCCCTCACCGGTTTGTTGTCGGCCATCCGTCAGGGTCAGGTCTGTGCCAATGGTATTGCCGGTATCGGATCGGGTTACGATGTGTTTGGTAAAAGTATGATTTTAGCGGTATTCCCCGAGTTGTACGCTATCGTATCGCTTGCCGGAGTATTTATGATCGGAAACGCTATCTAAAAATAGTTCGAAATTTGTTAAGAAGCTCAAACGCTATTGTCGTTTGAGCTTCTTGTATTTGTAATTCGCATAAAATAAGCTATTTTTGTGAGCCTTAAGCGGGCAGTACAATTCAAATATTCAGAATTCATCATTATATGAGCGTGAAATCCGACAAGTGGAAACAGTTTCTGCAGAAAATGCGGTTCAAGTACCGTTTGTCCATTCTCAATGAAAACACCCTGGAAGAAACCTGGCACGTAAAGCTTTCGCGCATCAAAGTATATATGTACGGTTCGCTTTTTTTGATCGTAACGTTTTTAACCCTTGCCGTCCTTATTATTTATACGCCGATAAAGTACTATCTGCCGGGGTATAACGGAGCCGATAACCGGGTGGAGATTATCGGACAATCCATGCAGATCGATTCCTTGCTTACGCAAATGAATTATCAATCGACCTATCTCGAAGTACTGAAAACCATTATCTCGGGAGAAACGGTCGACGATCCCTCGATCAGCACCGATACGATAGGCCTCAAAGAACGAGCGGAAGTGATGATGGAAAAGGCCAAGTCGGAACAGGAGTTTGTTGACGAATACGAAAAGCAGGAAAAGTACAATTTGTATTCGATGGCCACGAAAGAAGAAGCCGCGGTTCAGGTTTTTTTCCGGCCGGTGAAGGGCGTGATTTCGTCGGAATTCAATGCCAAAGAAAAACAGTTTGGCATTTCTATCTTGACATCGTTCAATGAATCGGTAGTAAGTGTATTGCCCGGTACGGTTATTTTTACCGGCTTCACTCCCGAATTCGGCTGGGTAATCACCGTTCAGCACAACAACGATTATGTATCGGTATACAAAAACAACAACTCCCTGCTCCGCAAAAGCGGCGATCAGGTGAAGGCCGGCGAGGTAATCGCATTCACGGGCGAAAGTCCGGACAACAAATCGGGTCGTCATTTTATTTTTGAGCTATGGAACATGGGCCATCCGATGAATCCGGAAGAAGTAATTATCTTTTAATACCCTAAGTTAACCCTAATAAATACAGAATTGGCAACCAAACGAAAAAATATTGCTGTGCTCGGCTCCACCGGCTCTATCGGAACGCAGGCACTGGAAGTGATTGAAGCTAATCCGGGTTATTTCTCGGCTTATGCGCTCACTGCCGGTTCGAATGTCGAATTATTGATCGAACAATGCCGCAGGTTTGAACCCGAGATGGCTGCTATTGCCGATGAAAGTAAGTACCGGAGGTTAAAAGAAGCGCTGGAAGATCTGCCGGTAAAGGTATTTGCCGGACCCGAAGCTATAGCGCAGATTGCCGAATTGGAGGTCGTGGATATCGTGCTGACGGCGATGGTCGGCTACTCGGGCTTAAAGCCGACAATTCATGCTGTGAAAGCCGGAAAAACAATTGCACTGGCCAATAAAGAAACCCTGGTAGTGGCAGGAGAACTCATCAATGAGCTCTGTCGCCAGTACCAGGCGTCGATAATACCGGTCGATTCTGAACATTCCGCTATTTTCCAGTGTTTGACAGGCGAAGGGAGCGATACTGTCGAACAGTTGATTCTGACGGCCTCCGGCGGTCCGTTCCGCACCTATCGGCGTGAAGAACTGGAGTACGTAACTCCTTCGCAGGCCCTGAAGCATCCCAATTGGGATATGGGAGCCAAGATAACGATCGATTCGGCCAGTATGATGAACAAAGGGTTCGAGGTGATAGAAGCAAAATGGTTGTTTGGCGTCGATGCATCCCGTATTCAGGTGGTGGTGCATCCGCAGTCCATCATCCATTCGATGGTTCAGTTCAGGGATGGTTCGATTAAGGCTCAACTGGGACTGCCCGACATGAAATTGCCGATTCAATATGCTTTTACCTATCCCGACCGGCTTCTGACGAACTTTCACCGGCTCGACTTCAATCTCTATCCGCAGTTTACGTTTGAAAAGCCCGATCCGGAAAAATTCCGCAACCTGGCTTATGCGTATTATGCACTCGAACAAGGAGGCAATATGCCTTGTATGCTGAATGCTGCCAACGAAATTGTAGTTGCGGCTTTTCTAAAAGAAAAGATTGGTTTTTTGCAGATGAGTGATATTATCGAGACAACAATGGCAACCAGTACATTTATACACCATCCCGGCTACGACGATTATGTGCGTACCGATGCGGAAGCACGACGGATAGCTGAGGAATTAATTAAAAAAACAGATAAATAACGAATGGAGACATTTTTAATCAGAGCTCTGCAACTCATCCTGAGTTTGTCCATATTGGTGGTACTGCACGAGTTTGGCCACTTTTTCTTTGCACGGTTGTTTAAGGTTCGTGTCGAGAAATTCTACATGTTTTTTAATCCGACCATTTCGCTGGTGCGAGCCAAGCGGATTAACGGGCGCTGGCAGGTGAAGTTTTTTGCCCGTAATGTTCCGTCGAACGAGCGGCAGCGGGTGAACAGCGAGGGTGTCGGAGTGGTCGATGCTAAAGGGAAACCGGTTATGGAACCCGTTCCCATCAACGAATTGCCCGATGGCGACTGGAATAAATACCCCGACAATACCGAATGGGGAATCGGTTGGCTGCCCCTTGGAGGCTATTGTAAGATTGCCGGTATGGTCGACGAGTCGATGGATAAAACTCAGCTGATGCGCGATCCTGAACCCTGGGAATACCGTTCGCGTTCGGTGTGGCACAGGTTGCCCATTATTATAGGCGGTGTGCTGGTGAACTTTATCCTGGCTTTAATGATCTATTCGGCGGTGTTGTTTACATGGGGAAAAGAATATCTTCCGTTTGAAAATGCCCGTTACGGATTTCAATTTTCGCCCACAATGGTCGAAAGCGGATTTCAACAAGGCGATAAAGTGATTTCAATCGACGGAGCTTCCGTAGTGGACCGATCCGATTTCATTGAAAAAGTACTGATTGACGGGTTGCGGAATGTAGTGGTTTTGCGCAACGACCAGCAGGTCGAGCTCCGTTTGCCGGCCGATTTCGCTCAGCGGATTCTGGCAGCCGAAGAGCTCGATTTACTTTCGGTACGCTATCCTTTTGTAATCGACGAAGCGCAACCGGGTAGTCCGGCTGCTGCGGCAGGTTTGCAGTCGGGCGATAGTATTGTAGGGGTGAATGGGAAGACGATGTCGGTATTCCAGGATATTACCGCCGAAATAGCTCCGCTGGCAGGCAAGCCGGTGGTATTTCAGTTTTACCGTGACGGCCGGTTGATGGAAGAAACGGTTACCTTGGACGAAAATTCGAAACTGGGAGTCACGCTACGTCCGTTGTTCAATTATTTCAAAACCGAAAAACAGGAGTACGGCTTTTTTGAAGCCATTCCGGCCGGTATTTCCCTGGGATGGGAAACACTGGTAAGTTATGTGAAACAGTTTAAACTTGTGTTCACCAAAGAAGGTTCGAAACAGATAGGCGGGTTTGGAAGCATCGGGAAAATGTTTCCGCAGGTCTGGGACTGGCAGGTGTTCTGGACCATGACTGCGCTGTTGTCGATCGTACTGGCGTTTATGAATTTCCTGCCTATCCCGGGGCTGGATGGCGGACATGTTATGTTTATCGTGTACGAAATGCTGACAGGCAAAAAGCCCGGCGACAAATTTATGGAATATGCACAAACAGCAGGCATGCTTTTACTGTTTGCCTTACTGATATTTGCGAATGGGAACGATATTTTTAAGGCTTTTTTCAAATAACAAATGTTAATTCGAAAAATTATCTAACAAAGATGGCGGATTAAAATGTTAATTGTATCTTTGTGCAGTTGGGAACAAAATTACTAAATAAAAATCAATCAATAAATTAACAACGTTTCTGTATGAAAAAACAACTATTATTTGCTCTCTCTTTGATGGTAGCTGTATTGTTCAGTTCCTGTAAAAATCTGAGCGATCTGGATCCTTCATTGTTTACCACTACTCCAAACCCGTTGGAGACCAAAGCTGGTAAAGTTGAAGCTACAGTAACTGGTACCTTCCCTGTGAAGTATTTCCAGAAGAATGCTGTTGTGACCGTTACTCCGGTTATGAAGCTGAGCAACGGCCAGTCGGTAAAAGGTACTCCCTCCGTATTCCAGGGCGAAAAGGTGGTGGGTAACGACAATGTTATCTCCTACAAAGCAGGTGGTTCGTATACCATGAAGGTATCGTTCGACTATGTGCCCGAAATGGCGGTTTCCGAATTGTTTCTTGAGTTCGATGTAGTTGCCAAAAAGAAATCGTACAAACTGACTCCGGTTAAGGTGGCCGATGGAGTGATTGCAACCTCCGAACTTGCTCAGAAGCAGTTTAAAGGTGCCCTGGGTGCTACATTAATCAAAGATCAGTTTGAACGCGACATTATGCAGATGACTGAAGCCGACATTCTCTTCCTTATCCAGCAGTCGACCGTAAGAAATACAGAAGTTAAATCGGAAGATATTAAGGCGCTGACAGCCAAGATTGTTGAAGCGAAAAATGAAATGAACAAATCGGTTGAAAGTTTGCAGATTTCTTCCTATGCATCGCCTGACGGAGCTCTCGAACTGAATACGAAACTGGCCGAACGCCGTCAGAAAGAAACGGAGAAATTCCTGAATGCCGAGTTGAAACGTCTGAAATCGCCTCTTACTGTAGAGTCGCGTTTCACTCCCGAGGATTGGGATGGTTTCCAGAAGTTGATGGAGAAATCGAATATTCAGGATAAAGAACTGATTCTTCGCGTACTTTCGATGTACAAAGATCCCGAACAACGGGAACGTGAAATTAAGAACCTGGCGGCAGCTTTCAAGCAAATTGCCGATGAGGTGCTCCCGCAACTTCGTCGTTCGCAGTTGAAACTGATGGTGAAAGTTACCGGTAAGTCGGATGAGCAAATCGCTTCGCTGGCTAAGTCGGATGCTTCGGCCTTGAATGTGGAAGAACTGCTTTATGCTGCGACATTAACAAAGGAAGCCGGCGAAAAACAAGCTATCTATAAAAAAGTAGCGGAGTTGTATCCTAACGAAATCCGTGCGTACAACAACATGGGTCAGGTATGCTACCAGATGGGCAATATGGACAATGCCGAGAAATCGTTTGCTAAAGCCCTTTCGATCGATCCGCGTAATGCCGATGCTAATTTCAATGCAGGTTTAGTTGCTATGGCGAAAGGCGATCTGGCCAAAGCTGAAACGTATTTCGGAAATGCAGCCGGAACAACCGGTAACCTGAAAAATGCACTGGGTACCTATTATATCGCAACCGGCGATTATACAAAAGCCAAATCGTCGATGTTGGGTGTAAATTCAAACAATGCAGCCTTGTTGCAGATTTTGAACAAAGAGTACAATGCAGCTAAAAACACACTTGCTGCTGTCGAAAATCCCGATGCGGCCACTTCTTATCTTGCAGCCGTAGTTGCAGCCCGCACCAACGATAAAGACGGTGTATACAGCAACCTGAAAGCAGCTGTTGCCAAGAACAAGGAATGTGCACTGAAAGCAGCCAAGGATCTTGAGTTTGCAAAATACTGGAGCGAAAGTGCTTTCAAAGCGATTGTTCAGTAATTCATAACTCATACCACGTTTAAGCATCCGGTACTGACAACAGTGCCGGATGTTTTTGTAGATGGGTCTACCAGTGGCAGTGAGAGCGGGCTTTTCTACTGTCATTCTGACATAAACGGAACTAGGAATGTAATTTGTTGAATGGATAATCAATAAAAAAATTAAAGATATTTTCGGTGCACCTAGCTTTGATGTATCTTTGCGGTAATGAATTTTAGATCAAATCCGGATGGGAAAGAAACGAACAAAAGACATTGAAAACGAACAAATTGTAAAAAATATTGTTGAAGGAATACAAGAACGGAAAGGGAAAGAGATCGTAGTAGTGAACATGAATCGTCTTAAAGAAGCTCCCTGTTCTTATTTTGTGATTTGTGAAGGCGACTCCAATATACATGTTAATGCAGTAGCTCTTTCGATAAAAGAGTACGTGCAAGAAAAAATGGCTGTAAAGCCGTATGCTGCCGATGGTTTTGAAAATGCCGAATGGATAGCCATGGATTATGGTTCGATTATCGTGCACGTTTTTCAGCGGCATGCGCGGCAGTATTACGATATTGAGCACCTTTGGGCAGATGCTGATCTGCAAAAAATTGAAAATCTTAATTAAACGTGTGAATGGAACAAAAAAACAGTAATTCGCCTGTCAATCCCAATCAGAATACTTCGCAAAAGCCTGGTGGTAAAGGTAATCGGTTCAATGTATCGTGGTTGTACGGTATCATCATCATGATACTGCTGGGTACCTATTTCTTTGGTGATCAGGTGGCAATCAAAAATATCAATTCCTATCCTGCTTTCCGTCAGTTTGTTGAAAAAGGGTATATTGAAAGCATTGAAGTGTATGCTTCCAAAAATCAGGTTCAGGCCGTGGTCGAGGATAGTTTGCCCAGTTTAAAGGCTGTATTCGGAGAGAGTTATAAGAATTTTGAAAAGGACAGGCGTATCAGTGTGAATATTCCGAGTGCCGAAAAGTTTGAAGAATATATTTCGTCGACCGGTTTTGCCAATGTGGCGTACAAAGACGACCGGAATTATTTTGAAATTTTCCTGGTAAGTGTTCTGCCCTTTTTATTGCTGATCGCTTTTTTTGTGTTTATGTCGCGCCGTATGTCGGGCCAAATGGGCGGCGGAGGAGCCGGCGGCATTTTTAATGTCGGCAAATCGAAGGCACAATTGTTCGATAAAGGCAATACGGTGAATAAGGTTACATTTAAGGATGTGGCCGGATTGGCGGGTGCGAAGCAGGAGATTGAAGAGATTGTTGCTTTTCTCAAGAATCCGGGTAAATATACCGAACTGGGTGGGAAAATTCCTAAAGGCGCCCTGTTGGTTGGCCCTCCGGGAACCGGTAAAACTTTATTGGCCAAGGCAGTAGCCGGTGAGGCCGATGTGCCCTTCTTTTCGATGTCGGGTTCCGATTTTGTTGAAATGTTTGTGGGGGTAGGTGCTTCGCGGGTGCGTGATTTGTTCCGCCAGGCTAAAGAGAAGGCGCCTTGTATCATCTTTATTGATGAAATTGATGCCGTAGGTCGCGCCCGCGGTAAAAATCCGAACATGGGAAGTAATGATGAACGTGAAAATACACTCAATCAGTTGCTTACCGAAATGGACGGTTTTGGTTCCAATAGCGGTGTGATCATTCTGGCGGCTACCAACCGTGCCGACATACTGGATAAAGCTTTGCTTCGCGCCGGACGTTTCGATCGTCAGATTCACGTTGATTTACCGGATGTTCACGAGCGGAAACAGATTTTCAATGTTCACCTGCGTCCGATTAAAATCAACGAAACGGTGGATGTGAATTTCCTGGCCAAACAAACTCCGGGTTTTTCGGGTGCCGATATCGCCAATGTATGTAACGAAGCAGCTCTTATTGCTGCCCGTAAAGGAAAATCGTTTGTCGAGAAACAGGATTTTCTCGATGCAGTGGACCGTATTATTGGTGGTTTGGAAAAGAAAACCAAGATTATCACGCAAACCGAAAAGAAATCGATTGCTTTCCATGAGGCCGGACATGCTACCATCAGCTGGATGCTCGAACATGCCAATCCGCTGGTGAAGGTAACTATTGTGCCGCGTGGCGAAGCCCTGGGTGCCGCCTGGTATCTTCCCGAAGAACGTCAGCTTACCATACGGGAGCACCTGCTTGATGAGATGTGTGCCACGTTAGGAGGCCGTGCCGCCGAGGAGGTGTTTTTGAATCAGGTCTCGACGGGTGCTATCAACGACCTTGAACGGGTTACCAAACGTGCGTATGCAATGGTTGCTTATTTCGGAATGAGCGAACATTTACCTAATTTGAGTTATTACGATTCGACAGGCCATTCGGATTATGGTTTTACAAAACCGTACAGCGAAAAAACGGCCGAGTTGATCGATATGGAGGCAAAGCAGATTGTGGGCGAACAATACGAACGAGCTAAAGCTATTTTACTCCAGAATGCCGAGGGGCACGCCCGTTTGTCGGCATTACTGCTGGAGCGTGAAGTTATTTTCTCGGAAGATCTGGAAGCGGTTTTCGGCAAGCGTCCCTGGGCTTCGCGTCACGACGAGTTGATACTCCAAAACGGCGAAGCGGAAGAAGCTGCGCTTGCCGGCGAAATGCGGCAGCAATTACCGGATAGTCCGGCCGAAGGCAACGCTGAGGAAGAGCGGAAAAATGAGTCGGATGACAAACCGGATGATCATGGAAAAGCAGAAGCCTGATTCGTCGCGAGAAAAGATTCTTCAAGCAGTCCGTAATGCACAGCAACGGACTGCTGCTGTTTCATCCCTTTACGATGTGGAGGCTGTTTATTTTCATCCCGATAATTTGCTGGATGTATTCGTAAAGGAGGTGGAAGCAGTGGCAGGACAGTGCCTTGTCTTTTCATCGATGGAGGCGATGTTGGATCATCTGGCCGAATTGGCCGGTCGCCGGGGGTGGGACTATCTGTACACCTGCGATACTGAACTGGCCGGCCAGGCGACGATCCGGGGCATTGCAGCCGGAAATGATCCTGGTCGTTTTGAAAACATGCAAGCTGCGGTTACATCGTGCGAGGCATTGGTGGCTCGTACGGGCAGCGTTGTGATGAGCAGTGTACCTGCAGCAGGCCGGCAAGTGTACGCTTATACGCCGGTGCATATTGTCATAGCGCGTGAGGACCAATTGGTTGCCTATCCCGAAGATGCATTGCGTTTGTTGCAGGCGCGCTATGGAAATCGACTTCCGTCGGCTATGGGGTTTGTTACGGGGCCGAGTCGTACTGCCGATATCGAGAAAACTTTGGTTTTGGGTGCGCATGGTCCGAAAGAATTGATTATCTTTGTTCTGAAGAATTAAGGCCAATTAACCCCTCTTCATCTTCCGACCATGAATAATTTCATTCAACGTACCCTGAGCGGATTCTTATTCGTAGTGATTATAGTCGGCTCGATTATTTGGACTCCTTACTCCTTTGCCGTTGTGTTTACGCTGATCACGGGAGGGTCGGTGTACGAATTTCATCGACTTACCAATAAGCAGCACGATGTACAAGCGATGACCGTCATGTCGGTGATTGGTGCTGTTATTCTCTTTGTTATTTCGTTTCTTTTTGCAACGGGTACCATTATTTATCCGGGCTATTCGATTTACGGCTTATATATTGTTTTGATGCTGGTGATCGAGTTGTACCGCCGCAAACCGAATCCGTTGCACAATTGGGCCTATTTCCTCCTGGGTCAGGTAATAATAGCGCTGCCGTTTTCGTTGCTGAATTTCATTCTTTATATCGAGTCGTACAATCCTCTGATCCTGATCGCTGTTTTTGTAACGATATGGGTCAACGATACGGGCGCTTATCTGGTAGGTATGACCTTTGGTAAACACAGGCTTTTTGAACGGATTTCACCTAAAAAATCGTGGGAAGGTTTTATAGGAGGTGCGGTGGCTGCTCTGGGGTCGGGTTATCTGTTTTCGTTGTTTATTCCGGAAATTAATCTGATTCAATGGTTGATTTTTTCGGAGATAGTGGTGATTTTCGGTACATTCGGCGATTTATTGGAGTCCTTACTCAAACGTACTGTGAATGTGAAAGATTCGGGCGATGTAATTCCGGGTCACGGTGGTTTGCTCGACCGGTTCGACAGTATGCTGCTGGCCGCTCCCGCTGTTTTTATCTTTCTGAGTTTTATTTTTAATGATGCGTTGATGAACTTTTAATACGATGCGATTATGAATTTTGATGCTATACGTCCGTATTCGAATAACGAACTGCCTGCGGCGCTGGAACGGCTGAGTCAGAATAAACAATTTCTGAACGTGCTTTCCACGGTCTATCCTTTATTACCGAAAGATGTGTTACGTCAGCGGTTGAAGTCATTCACTTCCAATACGGAGTTTCAGAAGGTGATGATTTATCCCTTTTTACAGTATCTGGAATCGAATCTGACCAAGGGGATCGAATTACGTGGATTAGAACGGTTGGCAGCCGACCGCCAGTATCTTTATGTGTCGAATCACCGCGATATTATTCTCGATTCGGCCTTGTTATGCGCCAAACTGATTGAAAACAACCGCGACACCGTCGAAATTGCCATAGGCGATAATTTATTAATATTTCCGTGGATCGAGGATCTGGTGCGCGTCAACAAAAGCTTTATCGTACGCCGGAGCCCGGGAGCCAAGCAAATGATGGAAAGCTCCCGGATGCTGGCCTCCTATATGCGTTATCTTGTGAACGATAAGGGGCAGTCGGGCTGGATAGCCCAGCGCGAAGGAAGGGCCAAAGATTCGAACGATAAAACGCAGGAAAGTTTATTGAAGATGTTCAACTTATGTGGCGACGGAAGTTATGCCGAAAATCTTTCCGCATTACATATTTGTCCGTTAAGTATTTCGTATGAATACGATCCTTGCGATTTCCTGAAAGCAAAAGAATTTCAGCAAAAACGAGATAACCCGGACTATAAAAAGACGGCGCACGACGACTTGCTGAATATGCAGACCGGCGTAATGGGCTATAAAGGTAAAGTCGTATATTCGATTGCGGGAGAAATTAGTGCCGAAATCCGATCGCTTGCGTCGGTGATTTCCAATCGCAACGAACTTGTCGCAGCTACTGCCCGGTTGATCGATAATCATATTTACAGGAATTACGAAATATTTACGGTCAATAAAATTGCATACGATTTACTGCTTCAATCGGAGAAATACGCAGCCGGGTATTCGCTGATGGAAAAGCTGGATTTCGAAAAATACCTGGAAAAACAAATCGAGAAGATCGATCTGCAGGATAAGGATGTTGATTTCCTGAGGATCAAGCTTCTCGAAATGTATGCAAACCCGCTGCGGAATGCCGAATCAGTAGCCTAAGATTTTCATCATCGATTTATAACTTTGTTCCTTGGCGAAGAGTTTGGTGTAATATTCACCATCTTCGTCGCGGTCGATTATTACCAGCTTGGGTGCCGGGATGAGGCAGTGCTGGATGCCGCCGAAACCACTCAGCGATTCCTGGTAAGCCCCTGTGTGGAAAAATCCGATGTATTGTTCCCTGTCCTGCTGCATTTTGGGAAGGAAGATGGCATTGGAATGTACTTCGGCATTGTAGAAATCCTCACTGTCGCAGGTCAGGCCGCCGAGATTCACCCGTTCGTATTCCGATTCCCAATTGTTGATGGCCAGAAATACAAAACGCTGATTGATAGCCCATGTGTCGGGTAGGGTAGTCATGAACGAAGAGTCGATCATATTCCAGAGCTCGCGATCGTTCTGTTTCTTTTGGTTAACGATGGAATACAGCATCGCCCCACTTTCGCCCACAGTATACGAACCGAACTCGGTAAAAATATTCGGTTCGGGTACATTGTGTTGAGAGCAGATGTTTTTGATCTGTGCTACAATCTCTTCGGCCATGTATTCGTAATCATAGGCCATGTCGAGGTGGGTTTGAATCGGGAAACCTCCACCGATATTCAGACTGTCGAGCTCGGGTGAAATCTTTTTTAGTTCACAATATAAGTTCACTGCCTTATTGAGTTCGTTCCAGTAGTAAGCTGTGTCCTTTACGCCCGTATTGATAAAGAAGTGCAGCATTTTTAACCCTACCTGATCGTTATTGGCGATGTAATTGTTGTAATAGGGTATGATGTCGTTGTAGCGGATGCCCAGGCGGGAGGTGTAGAAGTCGAACTTAGGTTCTTCTTCGGCGGCAATCCGTATGCCTACATTAAACTTGTTACTGAAATCCTTCAGTAGTAAATCGAGCTCAAATTTATTGTCGAGTATAGGGATTACATTGCTGTAGCCTTCCCGCATCAGGTTTTGAATGTTTTCGACGTATTGAGGGCGTTTAAAGCCGTTGCATACAATAAAAGTTTCCTTTGTGAGGTGCCCCTGCTCGTGCAACGCCTCCACCAGGTTGATGTCGAAGGCCGAAGAAGTTTCGATGTGCACACCATGTTTCAGCACTTCTTCGAGAACAAATGAAAAATGGGAGCTCTTTGTACAGTAACAATAGTGGTAATCGGCATTGTAATCGACTTTTGCCATTGCCACGTTAAACATACGCCGTGCTTTTTGAATATTCTCCCCGATCTTCGGCAGGTACGCTATTCGTAAAGGTGTGCCGTATTGCTTAATAATGTCCATGAGTGGGACTCCGAACCACTCGAGATTGTTGTCGATCACGTCGAATTCGGTGTTAGGGAATTCGAAAGATTGTTCTATAAGATCTCTGTACTTATTTTTCATTTGATCACTTCTTTGGTATGTAATTAATACGGATTGGTATTTTGCTGCAAATCTAACTCACTTGGATTTGATATTTGAGGCAAATTGGATGCAAAAGTAGTGATAAGTAGGAGAAAATCCTATGTTCAGGAGTATTTTTTTATATATATTGGTGAAATTGTTTTTTATTCGCTGCCTGATTCCCCCAAAACCTTGTGTTTGTACTTGTAATTTTTTTAACCGTATTTTAATGCAATAATTATCATTAATATTTTGTGAGTTACGTTATTTCTTTGTAGCTTTGAGTGTTTTTTCGTTTATTAAACAGTATCGGATAAATAATTGTTACAACTGAATGTTCGCAGTTGAGCAATTTGATTTGAGATAAACAGAATAATCACTCAATTAATAATTTTAATTTTTATGAAGTATGAATACACGAAAGATTTTTGCTAAAGTTGCTTTGATGGTAGCAGCGATGTTGTTTGTTTTTACAGCCGGGATGCAAGCTGCTGAAGAAACGTATACGTATACAACAGGCGACGGGACATGGGTTACTAATGATATCGAGCGTCAGTACCAGTCAACAAATTTCACTTTTTTGCATAAAAAAAACAATTCATCGTCAAACGTGGCTACAACTTATGCCGAACTTCGGGTTTATGCGAGTCACTCCATGGAAGTTTTTCCGACCATACCCGGAAAGACCATTACCAGTGTAGTTGTAACTGCCGGAAGTGCGGCGTATGCTACGGCTATGGGTAATGCAACCATACTTGCAGGGGTATCTTCGTCGAATACTGCCCCGGTTAGTAATATTGCCACCGTCGATGGCTCTACGGTAACTTTCGATTTAACCGGAGTTGTTGGTTGTGAGTATGTTAAGTTCACATTGGCTGCTCAGTCGAGAACCTTGTCGTGGAAAATTGTTTATACCGAAGCATCGGGAACTCCGGTAGTGGCCAGTCCGTTGTTTGCACCGGGTACAGGTAATTATCTCGAAGCGCAGGAGGTTACATTGACTTCTGCAACTGCCGGCGCCAGTATTTATTACACCGTGGACGGATCGACACCAGATAATACCAAAACCTTGTACACTGCTCCTTTTAGTGTATCGGCTACCACAACTGTTAAAGCCATTGCTTATAAAACAGGAATGGATGCCAGTGCCGTATCGAGTGCGACTTATACTTTCCCCACCGAAGTGGCCAATCTGGCTGCGTTGAGAGCCGGAGGCCCCGGCATTTATAAGCTGACGGGAGAGGTGGTATTGACATTGCAGTCGACCACACGCAATGTTAAATATATTCAGGATGCAACCGGTGCGGTAGTTATCGACGATGCCAGTGGGGTAATCACTACCACCTATAATCTGGGCGACGGCATTACCGGTCTGATCGGTACTACTTCGGTATATAACGGTACTCTTCAGTTTATCCCTGCCGTAAATCCGGCTGCTGCCAGCTCGACGGGTAATGTAATTCAGCCTGTTGAAGTTACTCTCGAAAACCTCGCTGATTATCAGGCCAAACTGGTAAAAGTAAATGGAGTAACCATCAGCGACCTGGCTTCCGGAGGAAATGGAACATTTATTTTAGCAAAATCGTATGATCTCAACGGTGCAAATAATCCGGTACTGCGTACTCAATATGCTCTCGATTATATCGGTGCCGAACTTCCTGCTACAGCACAGGATATCGTCGGTGTTGTTTTGATGTTTAATTCTACTGTTCAGTTAGTGCCAAGAAGTCTGGCCGATATTAAACCTTCGGTAGGTACCGGTTTGGACAAGGTGAGTGACCAGCGTATCTTTGCGGCGGGCGATCAGATCTTTGTTGATGCTACTGCCGGAGAGGTGATTGAAGTGTTCACGGTTACCGGTCAGAAACTGACCAGTGTGACTGCCGCCGACGGATTGAATACCGTTCACTCTTCGTCGAAAGGTGTTTTAATTGTAAAAGTGGCCGATCGCGTTGCTAAAGTAATGCTCTAATTGCCAATTCAATAATTCCCAAAAAGACTACCGGATATCCGGTAGTCTTTTTTCCCCTTTTATATAATCGTAACATAAAGACAAGATTTTATGACAAAAAAGTTGATTTCAATCCTCACGGGATTACTTCTGATGTTCTTTGTTCAGCATGTGAACGCACAACTGCTGGTCGAAGATTTTGAATATGCGGCCGGGAGTTTACTCACCGCCAATGGCTGGACGGCACATTCGGGTGCGGGTACTCAGGCGGTTGATGTAACTACCGGACTGAGTTTTGCCGGCTACAAAGGTTCGGACGTAGGAGGTGCGGCAAACCTCGATAATAATGGAGAGGATGTAAATAAAGTATTTACAGCACAAACCTCCGGTACGGTATATGTTGCTGCCATTGTCAAGATAGATGCTGGCGGTAACGGAGGGTATTTTTTCCATTTGGGCAAAGCTACTATCGGAACTGCATTTACTTCCAGAGTATGGGTGAACGCTGATGGTAATGGGGTAGGTCTTACCAGTGGAAGTACAGCCCCCGCCAGTTATACCTCGATCACACCCGGTGTTCCTTTCATGATCGTTTTGAAACACGATTTTGCAGCCAAAAAAACCAGTTTATATGTGTTGAATTCGTACGCTTCTGCCGAACCCTCAACCGCTGCTGCTCAGATCGACGAAACCCAGACCGAAATTGGTAGTGTGGCGCTTCGTCAGTATAATGCCGCACAACGTATCCTGGTCGACGGCATCCGGGTGGGTACCAGCTGGGCCGAAGCCATGGCTCCTGCAGGGGTAGTGACAAAAGTTTCAACTCCCAACCTGAATCCGGGCGGTGGTAGTTTTACAGCTCCGCTACAAGTTTCGATTAGTTCGGCTACCGAAGGTGCAAGTATTTATTATACGCTCGACGGCTCGGAGCCCGACAATACTAAAACGCTGTATACAGCGCCTATTCAGGTAGCTGCTACTACAACCATTAAAGCTATTGCTTACAAGACGGGCCTGGATGCAAGTAATGTGGCTACCGCTACCTATTCGTTCCCTACCGAAGTGGCCACTATCGCCGACCTGCGCGCCCATACATCCGGTTTGTTCAAACTGACGGGTGAAGCGGTATTAACCTTTAAAACTACCGAACGAAACGCCAAATACGTTCAGGATGCTACCGGAGGCGTACTTATCGACGATGCCAGCGGAATCATAAAAACCGCGTATAATCTCGGAGATGGAATTACAGGCATCACCGGAACTCTTGGAGTGTATGCGGGGATGCTCCAGTTTACGCCGGTTGCCGACCCCGGAGCAGCCACTTCCACTTCCAATGCCATTACGCCTAAAAGCGTAGCGCTTGAGGAGATGGTGAACAACCCTGGGCAGCTGGTAAAAGTATCGGGAGTGACCATCGGAGGTGAGGGACCGTTTGTGGTGAAAACAAACTATACGCTGAACGGAAGCAGCAGTACGATACTTCGTACGGCCTACAACGATCTTCCTTATATTGATAACAGTATTCCGCAAGGCCCGCAGGATATCACCGGTGTGGTGCTTATTTTTAATAATGTTACCCAGCTCGTACCCCGTACCCTGGCCGATTTTACCCCTACTGTTATTACTTCGCCGACTCTCATCGTGACAGAAGTCATGCCTTTGTTTGGGGTGAATCTGGGACAGTCGATCGCCGATACGGTGTATGTAGATGCCTTTAACCTGACCGAAAATGTGACCGTTAGCGTTTCAGGTGAAGGTGCGTCCGCTTTCAGCGTGAGTCCGGCTTCGTTGACTCCGACCGACGGTACGTTAACCAATGCACAGGTTATTATTACCTACAATCCGGCTACAGCCGGCGATCATGTGGCTACGCTCACTTTTGCCAGCGCCGGTGCGGCCGATGTAGTGAAAACACTTACCGGTAAGGCATTTTCGATGAATGGCGACGGGTCGCCCGATCGTCCGTTTACCGTTGGTGACGTCATTGCGATGAACAACTCGCTGGGTAATACGCAAAAATACTGGGTAAAGGGTTATATTGTGGGTACAGCTACTTCCGGAAATGCCGGAGTGTTGACAGCAGTAGCAACTACGGCGCCATTCTCCAATACTTCGTTGGCCATTGCCGATGCAGCAGGAGAAACGAGCCTGGCTGCCATGATACCGGTTCAACTTCCGGTCGGCGATATTCGTGCGGCTCTCAACTTGCTCGATAACCCGGGTAATATGGGTAAATTAGTGAGAGTGTACGGCACACTGGAAGCTTACTTCAACACTCCGGGCGTTCGGGGGGTAAGTGAATTCAATATCCTGAGCGGATTGTCGCCTGTAAATGCCGACCAGTACCGTATTTCGGCTCGTCACGGACTGATCTCGATTGATGCGGCTAATGTTGCATCAGTAGAAGTATTCAATGCTGTCGGGCAGTTGCTCTATAGCGGACGTCTTTCGGTGGGTCAGAATTCGATCCGTGTTAACAATTCCGGCGTTGCCATTATTAAAATTGATGGTGCGGTAGGAAAAGTTATTATGTAATCGGGACATGCGTATAAAAAAAGCCGGTTGAATGTGTTTCAACCGGCTTTTTTTATACTTTTCTCTGATTTTTGAGGGCCCGCATAATTGCCGATTTCCGAAAGGTACGGCGTAGCTGTTCACCGTCGGCACGTTCCCAGTCGTCGTCGTTCCACGTCAATATTGCTTCGGATGGTTTTAATTCGTCGTGCAGGTGACTCACCGACCATTTCTTGTTCCACGGACACACATCGGCACAAATATCACAGCCGACCATATAGCCCGATAATTTCTCCTTTAATTCCTCAGGTACTTCGCTTTTTGTTTCAATGGTCAGGTACGAAATACATTTCCGGGCGTCGAGTATTCCCGGTTGAAGGGCTTGGGTAGGGCAGGCGGCAATACATTTGGTGCAGGTACCGCATCGGTCGCGAATTGGTTCGTCGTAAGCATTCAGTTCCCTGTTGAGCATTAGTGTAGCTATAAACACGTAGGAGCCAAAACCCGGCGCTATTAATTGAGTATGTTTGCCGATCCATCCTAAGCCTGCCTTTTGTGCCCAGCGCCTTTCGAGTACCGGTGCCGAGTCGATAAAACTGTGCTGGAATTCGGAAGCAAAGCAATCGTTCCCAAATTCATCTGCAATTTTCTGTTCCAGCTTTTGAAGTTTTTCCCGAATTACATAATGGTAGTCGGTTTCCGGATAGGCATATTTAGCAATTTTGTGCGAGTGCAGGTTCTGTACCTGTTCGGGAAAAAAATTCAGGAGCAAAACGATTACAGTTTTACATCCGGGAACCATCCGGCGGGGATCGGTTCGTTTTTCAAAATTACGCTCGAGGTACTGCATATCGCCATTCATCCCGGCATCGAGCCATGAACGTAAAAAAGCTGCGTCGTCGGTCAGTTCTTCAGCTTTTGCAAATCCACAAGCGTCGAAACCTACCGAAAATGCAGCTTTTTGAATAAATTCTTTCATAAAAAAGAATTTGTTCAGAGCTGTTGCTGAATCGCCCGCTCCAGTTCCTGAATGTTCATGTTCCGGCCTAAAATATCGCCTTCTTTACTGATGAGAAAATAAGTGGGAAGCTGCGTAACGTTATAGGTTCCGGCCACTACCGATGCCGGGCCATTCTGATCGCGCACGGCAATCCAGGGGATCTGGGCGGTTGCATCGTTCCACAAGGTTTCGTTCCGGTCGAGCGATACCTGATAAATTTCAAAACCTTTTGCCGAATATTTAGCATACAAATCGCGCAAGGCAAACGTATACTGGACACTTTCACGCGCTTCATAAGCCGAGAAATCCAACAGTACGACCTTCCCTTTCAGGTCCGACAGTTTGCGTAGTTTTCGGGTACGATCGGGGAGTTCGATATCGATATAACCGGCTGTGGCATTGTTGATCATTTCCTGGAGCGATTCCTCCCGGCGTTGCAGCCGTTCGGTGTTGATGGCGTCCATCACCAGTGCATACAGATTTTTTGAACGTTCGTATCCGGGCATAAAAGTGTGGTAAGCGGTTGCCACGGCGGCACAATAGGGACGATCTTCTTTTACATAAGGAGAGAACATGTATACATTGTTCACCTTCTGGAAGATGGCGAAATAAGCGGCAGCCGATCGTGGATTCTTGAGAATTAAGGGGCGCGCCATCGATTTATGCGTTTCGATCATGGCAGTGAGCTCGCCGACAATTTTTTCACGCTCCGAAGCTTCGATGCCCTGAACCAGCAGGTTAGCTTTTTTCTGAATGGCTGCTACCGATTGCCGCAGTTGCAAAATATCGGTATTTGTTTCCGACCCGCTTATCGTGTAATCGGTCGAAAACCGGTCGATATTGCTGTTTATTACCAGTGTTTCGATGGAGTCGACAGCAAAATGGAGTTGCTTGCCATTGAGAATTAATTTATAAAAATCGGGATATTCGGGACGTAGTGACCTGAAATGAAATCCGCCATCCGATTTAACAACCATTGAGTCGAGCAGGGTCGATTTTGTCAATCCGTTATGCTCCAGGTATATAACTTCTCCTTCGGCCCCTTCGATAATTCCTTCAACCGTAAATTTCGTTTCCTTGCTACAGGCTGCAACCAGGAAAACCAGCAAAAATGGCAAAAATTTCTTCATATAGTATGCTACTCTGAATGTTGATGTGGCTGCAAATTTACGTTAATTTTCACGGTTAAACAAACCTCTTTCATTTTTCTTTATCGGCGATTATATGTACCTTTGGCACATCTATTGCCTTAAAGCAATGCCGTGCAGTTTAATATTTTATAAGACTCTGGTAATGAGTTGGATGGTTGTTTTTGCTGCGGCCTGAATAGTGAAATAAAGGCATCTTTTGTGCCAAAGTGACAGTTGAAAAAATATAATTGATAATGAATAGGCATTTTGACAATAATTTCTCGGATGATATGATGGATTCGTCTGAAGTTTTTCCCATTATTTCGCTGGACGAACGTTCGCACGATATCCAGCTGGATCCCGGGAAGGCTATACCGATTTTACCTTTGCGGAATATGGTGATTTTCCCGGGAGTATTACTTCCGGTATCGGTGGCCCGTCCTAAATCGTTGAAGTTGGTTCGTCAGGCGCATCAAAACGAGCAACTGATCGGGGTATGCACCCAGATCGACCGCAAGTTGGAAGATCCCACCATCGATCAGCTGTATAAAGTGGGAACCGTTGCTCAGGTTGTACGGATTCTGGAAATGCCCGATGGTTCGACGACGGTAATTCTGGAAGGAAAGAAACGGTTTGCGCTGGGCGATCAGGTTGCCGCGCGTCCTTATATGAAGGCCAAAGTTAGTGTGTTGGAAGAACATTTACCCGAGGATGCGCAGGAAGGGGTGTTTACGGCGCTGGTATCGTCCATCAAGGATTTAGCTTCAGAGATGATTCAGAATTCGGGTGTCATGCCTCCCGAAACTACCTTTGCCATCCGGAACATTGAAAATCCGGTCTTTTTGATCAATTACATCTGTGTGAATTTTGGCATTAAGGTTAAAGAGCGCATCGATTTGCTGGAGATTGACGATGTATTGGATCGCGGTTACCGTTTGCTGGAAATTCTTAATAAGGAATCGCAGCTCCTGGAAATCAAAATGTCGATTCAGAACAAGGCAAAGGCAGGTATCGATCAGCAGCAACGTGAGTATTTTCTGCAACAGCAGATGAAAACCATTCAAAACGAATTGGGTGGGGTGAATGCCGAACAGGAGTTGCAGGAGCTGCGTCAGCGGGCTGAAAAGAAAAAGTGGAACGATCAGGTGGCCCGGCAATTTGAAAAAGAGTTGCGGAAGCTGGAGCGTATGCATCAACATTCGCCCGATTATTCGCCACAGCTGAACTATGTGGAGACGATGCTGGATTTACCCTGGGGGGAATATACCGCCGATAATTTCAATCTGAAGAATGCCAAGAAAGTGCTGGATGCCGATCATTTTGGAATGGAGAAGGTAAAGGAGCGTATATTGGAGCATCTGGCAGTATTAAAATTAAAGGGCGACATGAAATCGCCGATTATCTGCTTGTACGGTCCTCCGGGAGTAGGAAAAACCTCGCTTGGAAAGTCGATTGCCAGGGCTCTGAATCGTAAGTACGTAAGGGTTTCGTTGGGAGGATTGCACGACGAAGCAGAAATCAGGGGGCATCGTCGTACCTATATCGGAGCAATGCCCGGGCGGATTATGCAAAACGTGTTGAAAGCCGAATCGTCGAATCCGGTATTTGTGCTGGACGAAATTGATAAGGTGACTGCCGACTACAAAGGCGACCCTTCCTCTGCCTTGCTGGAGGTGCTCGATCCTGAACAGAATACTGCTTTTCACGACAATTATCTGGATGTGGATTATGATCTTTCAAAAGTAATGTTTATTGCCACGGCCAATAACCTGAATACCATTCCCCGTCCGTTGCTCGATCGGATGGAGTTGATTGAAGTGAGCGGGTATACCCAGGAGGAAAAGGTCGAGATTGCACGTCGTCATTTGATTACCAAGGAATTGGAGAATCACGGGTTGAATCAGGAGCATGTGCAGTTGAGTAAGGAAGTACTTCAGCAGCTTATTGAATCGTATACCCGGGAGTCGGGAGTGCGGGCGCTCGACCGTGAGATTGCTTCGCTGATGCGGAAAATTGCCCGTAAAGTTGCGGCCGAGGAGTCCTACAGCCGGGAACTGAAGATTGAAGATTTAAAAAGCCTGCTGGGACCTGCCCGTTATACAAAAGACAGGTATCAGGGCAATGAATATGCCGGAGTGGTAACCGGATTAGCCTGGACTCAGGTGGGGGGTGAGATATTATTTATCGAATCGAGTCTGAGTAAAAGTAAAACGCCGCGGCTCACTTTGACCGGGAATTTGGGAGATGTGATGAAGGAATCGGCTATGTTGGCGCTCGAATATATCAAGTCGCATGCCGATCAATTATCAATTGATCCGTTGGTTTTTGAAGAATGGAACGTACACATCCATATTCCGGAAGGGGCTATACCGAAGGATGGTCCGTCGGCGGGTATAACGATGGTGACGGCATTGGCATCGGCCTTTACTCAACGTAAGGTTCGCAAAAATCTGGCAATGACCGGCGAAATTACGCTTCGGGGTAAGGTGTTGCCGGTAGGAGGCATCAAGGAAAAGATTCTGGCAGCTAAACGTGCCGGGATTACCGATATCATTTTATGTGAAGAGAACAGAAAGGATATTGAAGAGATCAAGGCTGTTTACCTGAAGGGATTGAAGTTTCACTATGTGCATGATATCATGGAAGTGCTCGAAATTGCCTTGCTCAAAGAAAAGGTGACAAGTCAAAAAGTAAATTGATCATTGAAGGGTAACTGATTGTATGCTATGAAGTTGTCGAAAGATACATTTTAGTTCGGAGCAATAGCTCAAAACATATAATCTTTTCGTCACTTAACAGAAATTAAAGAAATCAGCGATTGAACTTTCGTGTTAATACTAAAAAATGTGCTACTTTTACCGCATCCTATTTTATGTATTAACCTTAAAAAATAAAAGAGTATGTCTGTGAACAAAGTAATTTTAGTGGGTAATGTAGGGAAGGACCCCGAAGTACGTTACCTGGAGAAGAATGTAGCGGTGGCGAATTTTACCTTGGCGACCACCGAGCGAGGTTACACGATGCAAAACGGAACCCAGGTTCCCGATCGCACCGAATGGCATAATATTGTAGCCTGGCGCGGGTTGGCCGAGATTGCAGAAAAGTATATCCGCAAAGGGAGTCAGCTGTATATTGAAGGAAAGATTCAGACCCGTTCGTGGGAGCGCGACGGCGTGAAACGGTATACTACCGAGATATATGCCGATAATATTCAAATGCTGGGTCGTAAGACCGAACAAAGCGATACGACGGGAACCGTTGCGGCATCGCCCGCAGCAACCATGCAGCCGCAGGCTCCTTATCAAACCCCGTCGTCGGCTCCCGAAGTACCGCCGGCAATGGATATGTCTGCAGGGGGTGAGGACGAGAGCGGACTTCCTTTTTAAGTAAGTAGGGGGATTAGTGATTAGTTGATCATATGCGGCAACTAATCACTAATCGTGCCCGTTATTCATTTACCGCAGCTATGGTCTCGATCTCGACCAAGGCTCCCAGCGGAAGATCCTTGGTAGCGAAAGCGGAGCGTGCCGGGAAATTGCCGGTGAAATAAAGCTTATACACTTCATTCATTGCTGCGAAATTAGCAATGTCGGATAAAAATACCGTGGTTTTAACAACATCGTCGAGGGTGCAGCCGGCTGCAGCCAGGACGGACTTTACATTTTTCAGTACCTGATCGGTTTGCCGGGTAATGTCGTCGGCTTCAATTTTGCCCGACTCCGGATCGATCGGGAGTTGTCCCGAAACAAATACGAAGCCATTGGCTTTAATTCCCTGGCTGTAAGGGCCTATTGCTTTTGGTGCGCCGGAAGTTACAATTACTTTCTTCATGTCCTTTTTGTTTGAAATTAACTTGTGTTGCAAAGGTAAACAAACTTTTTGCTTTCGCTTAATTTTAGTATCTTTGCACCTCAAAAAAAATACGATACTTTTCACTTCTACACGATGGAATTAGCAAGCAAATACAATCCTTCCGATATTGAATCGAAATGGTATGCCTACTGGCTGGAGAATGGTTTTTTCAAGTCGAAACCGGATAACCGCGAACCGTATACGGTGGTAATCCCTCCTCCCAATGTTACGGGCGTGCTTCATATGGGGCATATGCTCAATAATACGATTCAGGATGTATTGGTGCGTCGTGCCCGGATGAAAGGTAAAAATGCCTGTTGGGTTCCGGGAACCGATCATGCATCGATTGCTACCGAAGCCAAAGTAGTGGGTAAACTGGCTGCAGAGGGAATAAAAAAAACCGACCTTACCCGTGAGGAATTCCTCACGCATGCCTGGGACTGGACGCATAAGCACGGCGGTATTATTCTCGAACAGTTGAAGAAGCTGGGTGCTTCGTGCGATTGGGATCGTACTGCCTTTACGATGGATGAGCTGCGTTCGGAAAGTGTAATTAAAGTTTTTATCGATCTGTATAATAAAGGGTTGATTTACCGGGGCGTGCGCATGGTGAACTGGGATCCGAAAGCGCTTACCGCATTGTCGGATGAGGAGGTGATTTATAAAGAACAAGTTGGAAAACTGTATTATTTGCGTTACCGTATCGAAGGGGAGGATGGATATGCGGTAGTGGCTACTACGCGCCCTGAAACCATCATGGGTGATACGGCTATGTGTATTCATCCCAACGATCCGAAAAATACGCATTTAAAAGGGAAGAAAGTAATTGTTCCGCTTATCGATCGCGCGATTCCGGTGATCGAAGACGAATATGTGGATATTGAATTCGGTACGGGATGTCTGAAGGTTACGCCTGCGCACGATGTAAACGACTATGTGCTCGGTGAAAAATACAACCTTCCGGCCATCGATATTTTCAATAATGATGGTACGTTGAACGAAAATGGAGCGATGTATGCCGGTATGGACCGGTTTGAAGTACGTAAGCAGATTGAGAAAGACCTGGAGCAGGCCGGATTGATCGAGAAAACAGAGCCTTATACCAATAAAGTGGGCTTTTCGGAGCGTACGGATGTGATCATCGAGCCCAAACTGTCGATGCAATGGTTCCTGAAAATGGAGCAGCTGGCTAAACCGGCCCTGGAGGCGGTAATGAACGACGATATCAAATTGCATCCGGCTAAATTTAAAAACACCTACCGTCACTGGATGGAGAATGTGAAGGACTGGTGTATTTCGCGTCAGTTATGGTGGGGGCACCGGATTCCGGCATTTTTTCTTCCCCAGGGAGGATTCGTAGTTGCATCGACCCGCGAAGAAGCCTATGAATTGGCTCTTAAAACGGTAACTTACCCCTTGAGTCCCGAAGAGTTGCGTCAGGATGAAGATTGTCTGGACACATGGTTTTCGTCGTGGTTGTGGCCGATTTCGGTGTTCGATGGTATTAATAATCCCGGTAACGAGGATGTTAACTATTATTATCCTACTGATGATTTAGTGACAGCCCCCGAGATTTTATTCTTCTGGGTGGCCCGGATGATCATTGCCGGATATGAATACGAAGGTCAGCTTCCATTTAAAAATGTGTACCTTACCGGTATAGTTCGCGACAAGCTGGGACGTAAAATGTCGAAATCCCTGGGTAATTCGCCCGATCCGCTCGATTTGATTGCCCAGTATGGGGCCGATGCGGTTCGGTTGGGGATGTTGTTTACATCGCCGGCAGGAAACGATTTACCTTACGATGATTCGTTGTGCGAACAGGGGCGGAACTTTAATAATAAAATCTGGAACGCGTTCCGGTTGGTAAAGGGATGGGAAGTGGCCGATATCGAGCAGCCCGAAGCATCGCGCGTTGCAACCCGTTGGTTTGCTGCCCGTTTCAACGAACTGTTGGTCGAAATCGACGATTTGTTCAGCAAGTATCGGCTTTCGGAAGCGCTCATGGCTGTTTATAAGCTTTTCTGGGACGAATTTTCGTCGTGGTACCTCGAGATGATTAAGCCGGCTTACCAGCAACCGATCGATCGGATTACCTACGACGCCACACTGGGATTTTTTGATGCTTTGCTCCGGGTACTTCATCCCTTTATGCCGTTTATTACCGAGGAATTATGGCAGGCATTAAAGGATCGTAAGCCCGGCGAAAGTCTGATGGTTCAGCTTCAGCCGGAGGCCACTGCTCCCGATAAACAAGTAATTTCGGAAATGGAGATTGCAAAAGAAATTATAGCAGGAGTCCGTACGGTACGTTTACAAAAAAACGTACCGTTGAAAGAACAGCTGGAGCTGCAGGTGCTTGGTGCACACACTGCCGGGTACAACAGTGTGATTGCCAAACTGGGGAATCTTTCGCGAATTGAAGCCGCTTCGGAAAAGGCTCCGGGTTCGGTTTCGTTTCTGGTAGGTACAACCGAATTTGCGATTCCGCTGGCTTCGCTCATCAATCCGGAAGAAGAGATCAGGAAAATGGAAGCCGAAATCGTATATTACGAAGGCTTTATTGGCTCGGTAATGAAGAAGCTGGGGAACGAGAAGTTCGTTGCCAATGCCAAACCCGAGGTGGTTGATGCAGAACGTAAAAAACGGGCTGATGCCGAAAGTAAAATTGCCTCACTCAAAGAAGCGATCGCATCGTTACGATAAAGTGTTCATAAGTAATTAATTACTAAAAGAAGCTTCGTCGTAAGCTTCTTTTTTTTGTATATAATCATGATTCAGCAAACTTTTGTAAAAGATATTGAAGAGCTATTTCAAACCTCTATTGTTCAACAAACTTCATTTTGGTCGGAAGTGAAGAAAAAACTGGGAACCAGTACGATGGCCGTCAATTTTACATCGGTCAGAAACCGGCTGTATACGACGACCGAGAGCAATGAAAAGTTTGATTCGGACCTCCTGGTCCTTATTCAGCCTGTCAATAATGAAGATTGTATTGCATATGTTCCCTACGGTCCCGAAACAGAGCCGGATGAGGAACTACAGGGTGCTTTTTTGGAAGAGCTTTCGGAGTCGTTGCGATCGCATCTTCCCCTTAATTGTATTATGATTCGCTACGATTTATGTTGGGAGTCGTATTGGGCCAGGGGCGACGAGTTTTACGACGAGCAGGGAAACTGGTTGGGCGAACCCGAAAAAAATACTCAGGAAATGCGATTCAATTTTTCGACACAGCAATGGAATTTTCGCAAAGCGCAGTTTAATATCCTGCCATCCCATACTATTTATATCGATTTACAAGCTCCCTTAAGCGACATTTTGGCCCGTATGAAACCGAAGACCCGTTACAATATCGGACTTTCGCAGAAAAAAGGAGTAACCGTGCGGGTTGCCGGCATGGAAAGTTTATCGGTATGGTATCAGCTGTATAAAGAAACGGCTACCCGTAACCGTATTGTGTTGAATGATTTACGTTATTTTGAAGCCATCCTGACGGCCCGGGTTGAAAACAGCAGTTCGCCTGCGGAGGTTCAACTGTTGATTGCCGAATACGATCGGAAACCGTTGGCTGCAATGTTTTTAATTATCAGCGGTAACCGTGGTTCGTATTTGTACGGTGCGTCTACTTCCGAACATCGTAACCTGATGGCTACTTATGCGCTACAATGGGAAGCGATCAGGCAATCGAAGTTGCAGGGTTGCACCGAATACGATATGTTCGGAGTATCGCCGGGGCCCGATGCCTCCCATCCGTTGTACGGGTTGTATAAGTTCAAGATCGGTTTCGGAGGTACTATGTTTCACAGCCTGGGATGTTGGGATTATCCGTTGGACGAAGATAAATACATGAGCTATAAGTTTTCGGAATTAAGAAGCCAGGGTTTCCATCTGAATTGAGCCGGAATTTTGTTAAAATATCGGAGCTATTCAAGTTTTTAATCGTAATTTTGCGCGACATACCGGCACTGGCAGAAGTGATTTCGTCCGGTGTTGTTCATCAACTTCATAACATCAGCGTATGGAACTTAATTTAAAAGATATTTGCCTTAAAACCTGTGAAGTGGCTAAGATGGCCGGGCAGTTTATTGCACAGGAGCGTACCCGGTTTGATTCGTCGAGGATAGAGTTTAAAGGCATTCACGATCTGGTAAGCTATGTCGACAAGCAGGCAGAACAGCTCATTGTGCATGAACTCCGGCAGCTTGTACCCGAAGCAGGTTTTATTGCCGAAGAAGGCACTGTGATTACACAAGGTGAAGATTATCAGTGGATTATTGATCCGTTGGATGGTACGACCAATTTTATTCAGGGTATTCCTGTTTTTGCGGTCAGTATTGGCTTGGCCTGCAAGGGTGAAGTGCTTTTAGGGGTGGTTTTTGAGGTCGGTCAGCAGGAATGTTTTTACGCCTGGAAAGGGGGTGGTGCCTATCTCGACGATACGCCTGTTCAGGTCACCGATCATTCCGATTTGCACCAGTGTTTACTCGCAACCGGATTTCCCTATACCGAATTCAGTCAATTAGACGCTTATCTGGACTTTTTGAAATGGGTCATGCGTAGTTCGCGGGGAGTACGGCGGATAGGTTCGGCTGCAGTCGATTTAGCCTATGTGGCCTGCGGACGGTTCGATGCATTTTGGGAATACGATCTGAAGCCCTGGGATGTGGCGGCCGGTGCGTTGCTGGTGCAGGAAGCGGGTGGCGTGGTGACCGATTTCAGGGGCGAGAACAATTATATATTTGGTCGTACCATTATGGCTTCCAACAAGAGAGTGAAGGATGAATTATTACGTAAGCTGAACGAATACATGGGGTAATATGGAACGGTTGTGGTCGTTTAATTTTGTCAGAGCCTGTCTGGCAAATTTTCTGTTGTTTTTTGCGTTTTATTTGTTAATACCGGTGTTTCCTCTGTATCTTATCGATACCTTTGGAGCTACAAAATCGACCATCGGAATAGTATTGTCGTCGTACACCATTGCAGCCTTGCTGATACGGCCCTTTTCGGGTTTTGTATTGGATATGGCCCAACGGAAGCCCCTTTATCTGACTGCATTTTTTGTGTTCGTCATGTCGTTTGTGAGCTATCCGCTGGCGCTTACCATCGGCATGTTTATGGTGTTTCGCATACTGCATGGCTTTGCATTCGGATTTGTGACCACAGCCGGGAACAGTTTGGTAGTCGATATCTTGCCTGCTTCGAGGCGAGGCGAGGGACTCGGATTTTTTGGCGTTGCTAATAACCTGGCCATGGTGGTAGGTCCGATGACAGGCTTATTGATGCAATCGCGTATCGGGTATCCGGCCATTTTTTATACTGCAATTGCCTCGGGATTAGCCGGATTTGGATTTGCAGTTTCCATTAAAGTACAGAAAATAGAGATTGTTCGAGAGAACGTGCCGCTGGCACTCGACCGTTTTTTTCTCATGAAAGGAATACAGGCAGGGATTACGTTGATGCTCATAGGTATACCCTATGGGATGTTTATCACTTACCTGGCTGTGTACGGCAAAGAATTAGGGATACAGACCGATTTAGGCTTTTTTTTCAGTTTGCTTGCGGTGGGCTTGATCGGGTCGCGATTGTTTTCGGGTAAAATGGTGGACCGTGGAAAGTTAACCAATGCCATTGAATATGGTTTGCTGATTAGTGTTGCAGGAATGATTCTGCTGGCTTCACTGCAACGGCTGATGCCGGTATGGCCCGCATTCGCCGAAATTTTATTTTTAATTATACCGGTAATATTGGGAATTGGCTATGGATTGACTTTTCCTGCCTATAATACGTTATTTATGAATTTAGCACCGCACAACAGGAGAGCTACAGCCAGTTCGACTTTTATGACGAGCTGGGATACCGGTGTAGGTGCCGGCTTGGTGCTCGGCGGAAGCTTGGGTGATACAGAAGGAGGATTAGCCCTCGCATTTGGAGTTGGAGGGCTTTTGATTGTATTCTCGTATGTGTTGTTTCATACGATAGCAGGTCCGCACTTTAAAACGAACAAACTACGCTGATTTATTTTGTCCGGTCGGTGCCGTTCTGTCCGTACCGGTCGTCGTTATTTTTATCGTTGTACTGGTGTACCCATTTCACATATTCGACTATCCGATCGGTGTTTTGTTCGAGTATATTCCCTACAACAACAATGTCGGCCCCAGCGTCGAAAGCGTTGTTCAGGTCGTTCAGCGACGTAATTCCGCCCCCTACGACAAGAGGAAGCTGGGTTCGTTCACTTATATAACTGATCATGGAAGCTGGTACCGGTATGGCAGCGCCGCTACCTGCTTCCAGGTAGGTGAGCCGCATTCCCATTAATTCGCCGGCAATTGCAGTCGATAATACAATTTCTTCCTTGTCGCGTGGTATAGGCCGGGTATTGCTCATGTATTCAACCGCACTGACTTTTCCGCCATCAATCAGAATATACGCAGTCGAAATCACTTCAATTCCCGATTCAAATACCATACGCGCCGATTTTACATGCTGTCCGATCAGATACTCGGGATTGCGTCCGGAGATTAAATTCAGATACAGCATTGCATCGGCATGGGGTGAAAATTGATCTGCATCGCCCGGAAAAAGTATAATATCGGATGTTACTTCTTCTTTTAAAATAGCGATCATTGAGTCGATCGACCGTACCTGGTGACTGCCACCAATTAGTATAAAGTCGGGGCTTGCCACCTTTAATGCCGCTACAACAGAAGCAAAATTACGACCGTAACTTTTCTCGGGATCAATGAGCACTGCAAACATTTTTTTTCCTGCTTCCCGGTTTATCAGGATTTTGCGGTAGATACCATGTTTCATACGTTAATTTTTTTCGTGTGTTTCGATATTCATATTTCAATGTTCAGTTCTTGAAATGTGAGTTCAACGTCGTCGTAGTGTGTTTATATACTATACACCATCGTGTATCGTTCATTTTGACGGTAATGCAAGCTAAACTGCGTGTTGTCGGGCCGGAAAGTCGCTGTCAGATTACCACATTCGGAAGCCTGAAAAGGCGAAAGCTGTATCGTGTGAAAATCATAAGCCCTTTTGCCAACTCGTTTGTAGATGCACTCTTTTGCCGACCACGCTATTTCCATTCCTTCTGTTAATTTATTGCCATCTAAAAAGATAAGCTCGTTTTCGGAAAGAAATCGTTTGCTGACAGCCTGAACCCGCCGCGTTCGTTGTTCAATATCAATGCCTGGTTGTGAATGGCGTGAGGATACAAGCGCGTACCAATTACCACTGTGCGAAATACTAATTAATTCACCATTATTTGTTAACAATGGTTTATGATCGTTATCATATGTGATTATAACAGTTTGTTGCATCAATATGTTCATCAGAATACGCACCGTTATAAACTCTTTTTTGCGTTTCAGTGCGTTAATTTCATAAAATTCAGCCTCATAGTCGTTAAAATTTTCCAATAGTCCTAAAAGTTCTTCCAGTGTTTCGGGAACTTCAGCAATCAAAATCCGACCCTTATTTTCACTTGTTACTGTAACGTTCATGTTTTTTCGGTATCCGAATCTTTTTCGGTATGCTTAATATAAAGTTTTACTTTTTTGATCCGGCGGTTGTCGACCGACAGTATTTCAAAAACATAATGGGCAAAGTCGATCCGTTGGTTTTTCTGTGGAATTTCGCCGCAGATTTCAAGGATCAGTCCGGCCAGGGTTTCCACTTCTTCCGAAACCTTTACAAAGTCTTCCTCCTGGATTTCATCAATTTTAAAGAAATCGTTCAATTGAATTTTAGCTTCGAACAAGAAGGTGTGGCTATCGATACGTGTAAATAATTTTAAGTCGTCGTCGTATTCGTCGCTGATATCCCCTACGATTTCTTCGATAATATCTTCCAGTGTCACGATCCCCGATGTTCCGCCATATTCGTCGACAACGATAGCCAGGTGGACTCTGTTTTTTTGAAATTCGCGCAACAAATCATCAATTTTTTTTGTTTCAGGCACATAAAAGGCCTGCCGGATCAGGCTTTGCCAGCGGAAATTATCGGGTTTGTCGAGGTGGGGAAGCAAGTCCTTCCCGTATAATATTCCTTTAATATTGTCGCGGCTGCCCGAATACACCGGAATACGCGAATAGCCCGATCGAATGATGAGTTCGATCAGTTTTTTATAGGATGTTTTGATATCCACATCCACCATGTCCACCCGCGAAGTCATGATATCGACCACCTGGATATTTCCGAATTTAATAATGCCTTCCAGGATGTCGGTATCTTCATCGTGTTCGTCGGAAGTAAGTTCCAGGGCCTGCGACAGTTCGTCGATAGAGATATTCGCTTTGTTGAGTTTGGACAGTCGGCGGTTGACCAGTTTTGTAGAACCGATCAGAATCCGGATGAGCGGAGCGAACACTTTTTCCATCAGGGCCATCCCGGATACTGTAAAACCGGCCACTTTCCGACTTTCGCGGGAAGCATAAATTTTGGGAAGAATTTCGCCGAAAAGCAATAGCAAAAATGTAATGATAATGGTTTGGAAAACGAATCCCAGCACGGGAGCCTGAGTGAAATCGATCAGCCGATTGGTGACCATCGTGAGTATCAGGATGATGGATACGTTGACTAAGTTGTTGCCGATCAGGATGGCGGCCAACAGGCGTTGGGGGGTTTCGAGCAACTGGAGTATCTTCTTGTCGTTTTTATGGCCGCTGTTTTCCATCGCTTCGAGCGTGGCCGGTGAAAAAGAGAAAAACGCAACTTCTGAAGCCGAAATTAAGCCCGATGCCAGCAATAGTACAGCGGTGAGCAGCAAGGAGAATCCATCGCTCAACGTAAAAGGATTAAAGCCGATTGCCTGAATGTAATTCAAATACATTAGTAAGTGTTGGATGAATATTCCCTGCAAAAATAGACAATTTTAGCGATTTCAGAACTAAGTAACCGGAATAAATGTTATTTTAGCAGGGAAATTACATGTCGAACACAAAAGCAGTAAAGTCATGGAAAATAAACTAGTAACGTTGGCCATAAGAACCTATCAGCGGGCCCAGATGATCAAATCGGTGCTGGAGCAGGAAGGGATTGAAACGGTAATTCACAATTTAAACCTTGAAAACCCGGAAATGGCGGTGGGAGTACGGGTGCGTATCCGTGAAAACGACTTACCCAGGGCATTGAAGATTGTGGAAGATATGGAAAGCGCCTGGGAAGAAGAGCGTGGCGAGAAGGTGTTGCGCAGGGTGTTGATTCCTCTCGATTTTGCAGATTATAATCCTAAAACAATCGATTTCGGTTTTCAGATGGCCGAGAACATCGGAGCCGAAGTTACCTTATTGTACGTATATTTCAGTCCGGCTTTTACCATTTCGATGAACAATGATGTGAGCACCTATACGATAAGCGACGGCGAATTGCTGCGGCGTATTATCAGTTCGGCCAATGCCGATGTCGAAAACATGGGCAATCTGATCCGCCGGCGGATAGCTGCCGGGGAATTGCCTGCCATGAAATTTAACTTTGAACTGAAAGAAGGAGTTCCCGAAGATCAGATACTCGATTTTTGTAAACGTACTTCGCCCGATCTGGTGGTGATGGGAACACGCGGAAAGAAGATTTCGAACGAACTCATCGGCAGTGTCACCGCCGAGGTAATTGAATCGTGCGGCGTACCGGTATTTGCAGTGCCTGAGATGAATGATCTGGCCGGGCTAAGGGCCATCAAGAAGATTGCCTTTATCACTAATTTCGATCAAAAGGATTTAATAGCGATCGACAAGGTGATTGCGACCTTTGAGCAGGAAGAGCTGGAGATAACCTTCATACACGCATCCGATAAAAAACAAAAGTGGGACGAAATCATGCTCACCGGCATTAAAACCTATTTCAGTAATCACTATCCCCGGCTGAAAACCAATTATCAATTGGTTGAATCGACGGATTCGCCCGAGAAAATAAGTCGGTTTATTGAAGCTACAAAAGTAGATGTGCTGGCTTTCAATAGCAGGCGTAAAAACCTGTTTTCCAGGATTTTTAATCCCGGTCTCGCTTATAAGATGATCTACCAGACCAATGTGCCGCTTTTCGTAACCCATGTGTAAAAAAGAACCCCCGCGATGATCTCGAATCGCGGGGGTTCTTTTTTTGACTTCCTGAAAGTCAATTATGCCGGATGGATTGCTTCTGACGGACAAACATCGGCACAAGTTCCACAGTCGGTGCACAAATCAGGATCAATAACATAAATGTCACCTTCCGAAATTGCATCAACAGGGCACTCGCTGATACACGAACCGCAAGCGATGCAATCTTCATTAATTACGTAAGCCATTTTAAAAAAGATTTATAGTTAGTACTAATTAGCAGTACAAATGTAGAAACTTTTCTTTATCCCGAAAAGTGTTTTTTACTTTTACAACGATTTTAACGCAAAGAATTGTCAATTTACTAATAATTCAGGTCAAAAATGATACTCCGGAACCATAGATAAGACGTATATTTGCGGCGTTAAAATACTGATAGCATGAATACAAAAAATTTTGTCGCCATTGATTTGGGCGCTACGAGCGGCCGTACCATCCTGGGTATAATTCGTAATGATTCTATCGAATTACGCGAGATTAATCGTTTTCCCAATAAAATTATTGAAGCCAACGGACATTTCTATTGGGATTTTCTGAATTTGTACCAGTCTATTCTGGAGGGGCTTAAGTTGATTTCCGAGGAAGGAATCGAGCCTGTTTCGATAGGGATCGACACCTGGGGGGTCGATTTTGCCTGTTTCGACCAATATGGTGAATTGCTGGGGAATCCGTACAGTTACCGTGATCCGCATACGACAGGTGCGCCGGAACGTTTTTTTACGAAAATGTCGCGTGAAAAATTGTATGCCAGTACCGGTATCCAGATCATGAATTTCAACTCGGTTTTTCAGCTCGATACCTTGCGGGAGAACGATTCGACCGTTTTAAAACAGGCCGACAAGATTCTTTTCATGCCCGATGCCTTGTCGTATATGCTTACCGGGAACGCCGTAACCGAATATACGATTGCTTCGACGGCGCAAATGCTCGATGCCCGTACCCGTAATTTTGATCCGGAAATCTTACGGTTATTGGGGGTAAAGGCCGGTCAGTTCGGTAAGTTTGTAATGCCCGGTACCGTAGTTGGCAATTTGTCGGATTCGGTGCAGCGCCAAACGGGATTAGGAGCAGTGCCGGTAATTGCGGTTGCCGGTCATGATACAGCTTCGGCTGTTGCTTCGGTACCTACACAGAGCCATCGCTTTGCATACCTTAGTTCAGGCACCTGGTCGTTGATGGGAATTGAAACTCTGGAACCGATATTGACCGAAAAGAGTTCGTCGTTGAATTTTACCAACGAAGGTGGTATTGAGGGCACCATACGCTTTTTAAAAAATATCTGCGGAATGTGGCTGCTCGAAAAAAGCCGGACCGAATGGGGTGTGAATGCCGAAGATAATTCTTATCCTCAACTGATTGCGGATGCACGTCAGAGCGCAGGATTTGTAAGTTTTATTAATCCCGATGATCCCGTGTTTGCCAATCCGACATCGATGGTAAAAGCTATTCAGGACTATTGTGAGGCAAGCGGGCAGGAAGTGCCTCGTACCAAGGCCGAAATCGCCCGTTGTATTTTCGATAGTCTGGCCATGCGTTACCGGCAGGTGTTCGATTATCTGAAGGAGTTTGCCGGATATCCTGTCGAGCAGTTACATGTGATTGGCGGCGGATCGAAAAATTCGTTGTTGAATCAGTTTACAGCCAATGCATTGGGAGTAAATGTGGTTGCCGGGCCTACCGAAGCGACCGCTATCGGAAATATCGTCATCCAGGCTAAAAGTGCGGGACTCTACACCAGTATCGACGCAATGCGTGAGAGCATCAGTAATTCGGTCGATCTGAAAACCTATGTTCCCGAAGATACCGCCTTGTGGAATGAACAGTACCAACTTTACCTGAAGGTAACTTCGCGCTGAAAAGCATCAGTAAAAATTCCGGCGATTCTGCGTATCTTTGCATCGTGAGAGCGCAATAAAGGGCGCTGAGCTGCGTTTAAAAGGCTGAAGAAACTACCGGAAATGAAGAAGTTGTTACTGACATTAGTTATTAGTATCGTGCTGTTGCCGGTACATGGACAGGGAAACCTGACCGATCTGGACTTTAAGTTCTTTCGGTTGGGTTTTCTGTTGGGTACCAATGCGATGGATCTGAAGATCGATCATTCGGAACTGGTGCAGGACGGGAGGATTTATTATGCCGATGTTTCGCAACTGGTACCGGGCTTTACAGTGGGTTTAATTACCGATTTACGGCTTCACCGTTACCTTAGTTTCCGGTTTACGCCGTCGTTGTTGCTAGGCGAACGTAACCTTAGTTTCCGAACGTTTGATACTGCCAGGGGCGTGTTTTCTGATTCCGTTCATACGGTCAATATCTTTTCATTGCCGATCGAGTTGCCTGTTTTACTGCGTTACAATGCCGAACGCTTTGGAAATTTCAAACCTTATATTGAAGCAGGTGTAGGAGCCTATTTCGATTTAGGGCGCGATGAGTTGAGGGAAGTAACGCTTAATTTGCCGGATGTTTTTTTTACGGCCGGAGTAGGATGCGATTTGTATTTCCGCTATTTTAAATTATCGCCTGAAATACGAATGAATTTCGGTGTCACCAATATTCTTACACCAAAATTCCCAACGGCCGATAATACGACCACACTTAGATATACCAACGCATTATCGGGCCTGTTTTCCAGGATTCTGATGTTCACTTTGAATTTTGAGTAAATGAAAAACTGGATACTAACTTCATTCCTATTCGTTATTGTAGTTGTAGCATGCGACGATGCCCTGGAAGCGCCTGCCGATAAGATGCCTTCATTTTCGGTGGATACCCTTTCGTTCGATACCGTTTTTACAACAGTTGGCAGCGCTACGGCCAAAGTGCTGGTTTACAACCGGCAGTCGAAACCCGTTACCATCGACCGCTTGAAACTAGCAGGGGGCAGCTCGTCGCCTTTTCGAATCAATGTTGATGGTTTTACCGATAAGGAGCATCTGTTTGAGTCGATTACCATCAGAGCGAAGGACTCGATGTATATTTTTGTCGAAGTAACAGTCGATCCCCAGCAGGTCGACAATCCGGTGCTATTACAGGACTCGGTTGTGATTACGACATCGGAAGGAAGCAAACGCCTGTTGCTCGAAGCCTACGGCCAAAATATGAAAGTGCTGCGGTCGCTCACCCTTCATGCCGATACCTTACTCGATGCGGGCCTTCCTTACCTCATACAGGGCGATCTGGTTGTTGATTCGCTGGCAACTCTGAGGCTTGCACCCGGTGTTCAGTTGTATTTTCACCATAATTCCAATTTATTGGTATATGGTCATTTACAAGCTGAAGGGACGTTCGAACGGCCGATCAGCATGCGTGGCGACCGTCTGGACCGGATCGGTTTCGTAACACCGGTTCCGTACAATCTGGTTGCCGGTCAATGGGGAGGGGTGTATTTGTTGAATCCTCGGGGGAAACACGTGTTGAAGCATGTTACGATCAACAGTGGTTATGTCGGCATTTATTATGTAAATCAGAACAAGCAATCTAAGCCCTCCCTGGAAATCGTGAACTGCCGTATCCATAATTTCCTGTTTTACAATTTAGTAGCGATCAATGGCGATATGACCGTTGTGAACAGCGCCATTACCAATTCGGGAGGATATACGGTGTATCTAAACGGAGGTAAACATGTGTTTTACCACTGTACGATTGCTAATTATTTCAGCAACAGCGAAGCGCAGTCGGTGAATCGCGATAAGGCTCCCGCATTTATGATGATGTCGCTTCCCCGGAGTTTTCCGATGGAAACGGTTGTGTATAACAGCGTAATTGCCGGATCGGCACAGAACGAACTGTCGTTGGCATCGCGTTATGCATCACAATATAAGGCCGATTTCCATTATTCGTACATAAAAAGAGCTACAGCCCTGGAATTGCCTTTTTTCAACCATGTTCGTTGGTCGTCGGTAAGGGACACCTTATTTACCAGCGTGCAGGAAGATTTACCTAAAAAACAGTATTTCAATTTCATTCCCGATTCAGTTTCACCTTTGCGCGGACTTGCCAACCCGGAGGTAGCCCAGCGGTATCCGCTCGATCTCAACGGCCGCGACCGGTTGGCCGACGGCGCTCCGGATGCCGGCGCCTACGAATGGGTTGGCCGCTGATTTTACTTTATCAGGCGGAAGCTTTGTTCTCCGATTTTTATTAGGTATATTCCGGGATTCAGTCCGGGTAGTTGCCAGCTGTGCTTCGTGTCGTTGCTGAGCGTTGAAGCAACCAGTTTTCCTGTAATATCGAATAATTGCAGCCGATACCCTGCAGCGTTTTCAACTACGATCGAGTTGGTGAAGCGATCGGGATACACCCGGATAGAGCGGGCCGTCTCGTATGGATTGGCCGAAACTATATTGGAAGCCAGGTAAGTAGGGGAGCTGGTTATCCAGTTGTCGGTTCCGTCGGGGTACCGAACGTATGCCATATCGGCCGGCAGCGCCGGGAATTGGATCGAGTCGACAAGAACCAGCTGGCCGAACTTATCTTCGGCATATAAACCAAGAAATTCACCCGAAGCACTTAATTTAAAATCGAGATGCAAGGGTCCCTGGTGGGGTTGTTCGTCGGCCCACAGAACCAGAAATCCTTTTGGAGGCACTATTGCCTGAGCTTCGGCGGGAATCTGCCGGAGCCGGGGATTTCCTTTTTTGTCGGTAACATACCAGCCGGCGATATCCACGGCAAGGTCGCCTGCATTATACAATTCAATATAATCGTCTTTATCGCCGTACTCATCTTTGATTTTTGAATTCGATGCCACGATTTCGTTGATAAATACTTTGGTATCGGTCAACGGATCGGGAGTGGGATCTTCTTCGTAGATTGCACGAAGTTGCAGGCCGGACGATAGCACCCCGGTTATGGTTTGGGCCGTATGGTGATTGGATGCGGCATTGGTAGTTTGCATACTCATTTCCAGATTGAAAATCAGGTCGGAACTGGTTGCGTTGGTCTGGTGTACTTCAACTGCGATGAGGTTAGTGCCATTGCGCAGCAAGGAGGCCGGAATCGTAAAGTCGGCGTATTCACCATTATTGTAAGTAAGGGTATAGGTTGTAAAATTTAATTCGCCCGAAGGTAAATTAAAACGTCCTATTTCGCTTCCGTTGACATACACAGCTGCACCATCGTCGACAAAAATTCTGACGCTTGCCGAAGTGATGTCGCTCGTATTTTGCAGGGTAAAGTTTTTCCTGAAGTAGGCAGTCGGATATTTGTTGTTACCATCCGGACCATATCCCAGGGTGGTTTTTTCACCTTTGCCGCCATAGCCCAACTGTGCCGCACCGGTTTTCCACGCAGCATCGGAATACGCAGTAGTAAACCAGTTGGCAGCAGGAATCGAGGAGCCATCAAAGTATTTCCACTGGCTGTCCCACGGAATGATGGTTTGCGACGACGACACGCCGGTGGTTTCCCAGTGTTTGAACAGGTATCCTTTCACATTGTTGGCCGTCAGCGCGTAGTTGCGGCCCGAGAAGGTTTGCAGTGCGATCGAATTGTCGGCAATAGGCTGGTTGTTGAAAGAGAAGCTGGCCGAAGGAATGTTCGAACTTAGGGTAATCGTATGCAGGTCGGAGTTGCTTAAGAAACGATTACGGATGAAGCCCATCATATTTCCGGCCCGTGCCGAAGAAAAGGTTTTCATGGTGTTGATATCGGCTTCAAAAGCACGATCGGACCCCCATCTGTTTTTATGAAAGCTTATTTCGTTACGGATTTTAGCTGCCAGCGAATCAATCACAGCATTGACCCGTTGCGTTCTGAACGTCGACGAAAGATGAATGCTAAACCGGTCGATGAACGAATTCCGGAAGGTATCGTTCAGGATCAGCCTGCTGAGCAATCGGGTAGCCCAGGGTTGGGTCGATTTGCTCGTGTTTTCGCCCAATGCATAGGTAAGCGAATTGAAGGCATGCAAACTGCCATCGTACAGGTTAAATCCAAAGTCGGTATCAAACAGGATCCAGCGCCATTTGCCCCCTTCGTTTTTTTTCCACATTTTAATATTATTGTGCGGCCAGTCGTAGTTTCCAAAGTAAATCTGGCTGATCATGTAGTCGATGTAATTATCGACATCCATCATTGTTTTCAGATTTTCGTATACTTCCGGTTGATTGATATCGTTAACGAGGATGTAATTAAGCATAGTTTGATATTCGGGATCTCCTGAAATAGTCTGCTGATCCAGAATTTTAACGTCATCCTCGTCGAGGCCGTGGGTAGTATAAAGCAAATCGGCATTGGAGCGTTCCCGCAGGTTTTGAATGCCGTAATAGATTCCGTTCAGGTACAAAACAGCCGGTTCGTAGGCCAGGTATTCCAGGTCCATACGGCCTATGATAAGCGATTGCATCATTCCGTCGCGCATCATGGAATAGCGGAAATCGTTGCCCGAATTACGCAAAGCGATGTCCTTGTATTGATGGTTGGGGCGCGAGCTGAACAGGGGATATCCGAGTTTATTGTTACCGAATTTCTTTTTTGGCTGGATGTGAAGCGATTTCTGGGCATTGAGTCGCGACCATCCGCCGGCAATTTGAATGTCGAGTTCCTGGTTGAGCCTTTGGATTTTATTTTTATCGAACAGCTCAAAATTGGCCGGCCTGTCCCAGTCCTGATTCCAGTTGCGGGGGCCATCGGCTCCATTGCCCGTGATTCCGTTGGTGCCGGCTACATAAATACCATAGGTATTATCGTTGAGATAAGCAGCAGGCGTGACCAGCGATACCACCGGTAAATTGAAATTACGCTGACCGATAAGGTAGGTGGCTGTAGTGATATCGCTCGATAATTTTCCAGCCCGGAAGGTTTTGGCTCTAATAACGGTATTAGCGCCGATTGAAATCGAGTTGCCCACCACATAGCGGGTCGACGAACGGGTGGGTTCGTTGCTGCCGAGGGTATAATAAATCGTATCGCCGGCTTCGGGTGCTTCAAATTGCACCGTAATGCTGCTGTTGTATAGTCCGCCGGGAGTTGTGAGCACCGGAGCCTTGCAGCGTACTATTCCGGTCTGTCTTCCCGCGTTGGAAGCTGCAGGACTGAATGCTTCAAAAAACGTCCAATCACCATTGCCGTCGGCAATCCGGCCGTACGAAATATTGCGGAACTGGGGCGGATATGCCACATGATCGACAACGGTGCCCGATGAGGTACTAAGGTAAAGCGAGCCTCCTTCAGGATTCAGTTTGAAGGGTGCGTGATTGGCCCTTTCGGGTTTTTCCATCCATACGACACTAAATCCCCGTGAAGGGATGGTTTTAGCCGGAAGTTGCCATTTGAGGGGCTGGGCCGGGTCGTCGGAAAGGTAATAGTAGTTTTGCAGCAGGGCCGAGGCGCCGGGATTGTACAACTCTACCCACATGCTAAAGTTGAATGCATCGTCCCATACGGCCGATACATTATTCGACATCAGTTCATTGATTCGCAATTGGGCCGACAGCCCCAGCGATATGAGCGTGTATAAAAGTACAAGTGTGTATTTCATCCGTATAAATAAAGTCCCAGGTGGAATTGACAGCCAAAGGTACTTTATTTATCGTTTTCCAGGGATGTATATTCGGTCAATTACTTGGAGACTGGTTCCTTTTTCCGGATTTTTACTGATTATTTAATAAGTTTGAACGATTTTTCACCTACTTTAAGCAGGTAGATGCCCGCAGGAAGGTGACTGGTAGCTATGGTGACGTGCGGATCGTGATTGACGTTTTGAAACACCTTTTTGCCGGTTAAGGTGTACAGTTGAATAAGCTGACCGTGAGCCTGTTCAATATGTAATACATCGGTGATCCTTGTTGGATATACTTTATAGTGAGGCGCTGTTGCTGATCCGGTGGCCGAAAGCAGGTTGGAGGCTGACGGTGTCGGCGCTTTGATGGTCCAGTTTTCGCTCCCATCGGGCATTCGCGAATACGATTGATTGGCAGGGAGTGCCGGGAAGCTGATCGAATCGATCCCTACCAGGGTTCCGAATTTATTACGGGCATACAAACTCAGAAACTCGCCCGATGCGCTTAGCTTAAAATTCATGTGCAATGCCCCCTGGAATGGATGTTCGTCGGCCCACAGCAGCAGATAAGCTCCCGAAGGAATGACTGCGGCTGCGTCGGTCGGGATTTGCCAGTAATCAGGAATACCTTTCTTGTCGGATACATACCAACCCGATATATTCACATCGTGATCGCCTGCATTATACAGTTCGATGTAATCGTCCTTATCGCCGAATTCATCACGAATCACCGAATTCGACGAGAGTATTTCGTTGATCGTCACCCGGAGCTGGTCAAGGGGATCGATCGAATCGTCTTCCTCGTAGATTGCAACCAGTTGCTGATCGTTGGTGAGAGTGGCCGAAATTTCGTTTTCGGTCAGATCTCCTCCGGTGGAGGCATTATTTTCGGTCAGCAATTCGAGATTAAAGATCAAATCGGAACTGGAAGCATTGGCCTGGTGGACTTCGACGGCGATAATATTGGTTCCTTTCGCGAACATTGAAAAGGGAACTTCAATATCGACATAGTCGCCATTGTTGGCCGTGAGGGCATAGGTTTGGAAATTGATCGTTCCTTCGGGCATGTTGTAACGGGCCAGCTCAACGCCGTTGAGGTATATCACGGCGCCGTCGTCGACCAGCATTCGGATAGTAGCTTTCGACAAGTTTGCAGGATTGGAAATAGAGAAGTTCTTCCGATAGTAACTGGTCGTGAATTTATCGGCGGCATTTGGCCCGTAATCGACCACTGTTGTTTCTCCTTTGTTTCCATAGCCAAATTGGGCCGGGCCTTTTTTCCATGTTGCATCCGAATAACCCGGTTCGTACCAGTTGGCGGCAGGGACCGTCGACGAATCCCAATATTTCCATTCACTATCCCACGGCAGTGTGCTATGGTTCACTCCGGTGACTTCCCAGCGTTTGAAAACATAACCACTTACCTCATTTGCTTTTAAGGTATAACTGCGGCCCTTGAAGCTTTGCAATTCGATGGAAGGGTCGGGAATATGGACCGTATTGTAGGTAAAGGTTGCAGAGGGTATGTTAGACGAAATACGGATGGTGTGCAAAGCTGTGCCGGGCAGAAAACGATCGCCGATAAACCGGTACATATTCCCGGGACGTGCGTTGGCGAATGTTTTCATCAGGTTGATATCGGTTTCGAAATCGCGTTCCGAGTCCCAGCGTTGTTTATGATAGCCGATTTCGGGACGGATTCGCGCCGCAATCGAATCGATGATATGAATTACCCGTTCCGATTTAAAGGTCGACGAAAGATGTACCGTAAAGCGATCGATAAAGTCGTTTCGGAAGGTCGGGTTTTGCATCAACCGGCGGAAAAGTTCGGTAGCCCAGGGCTGTGTCTCAAATCCATTATTTTCTCCCAGTGCATAGGTCAACGAATTAAAATCGTGCAGATTGTCAATGAACAGGTTAAAGCCGAAATCCGTATCGTACAGAATCCAGCGCCATTTCCCGTTTTCAATGGGTTTCCACATCTTTACATTGTTGTGCGGCCAGTCGTAGTTGGCAACAAAAATATGGGTGATGATATTTTGAATGTAGTTTTCGACATCCATTTGTTGTTTTACTTGTTCATACACTGCATTCTGTGTAATATCGTTGTTGCTGACGAATCCGATGAGTTCTTGGTACAAAGGATGATTCACGATGTCGTACGTATCGATTTTAATGATGTCTTCTTCATCGTACCCATGTGTTGCATATAATAAATCGGCATTTGACCGTTCGCGAAGATTTTGAATCCCGTAATATTCGCCGTTGATGAATAAAACGGCAGGTTCGTAAGCCAGGTATTCCAGATCCATACGCCCAATAATAAGCGATTGCATCATCCCATCGCGCATCATCGAATACTTGTGGTCGTTGCCCGAATTGCGGAGTGCAATGTCCTTGTATTTTTTGTTGGGGCGCGATCCGAAAATGGGATAGTTCAAGGTATTATCGCCGAACTTGTTTTTAGGTTTTATATGAAGGGATTTCTGCCGGTTGTTGGCTCTCGAACCACAACCTGCTGTTTGAATATCGATTTCCTGGTTCAACCGCGATAGTTTCGAGCGATCGAACAGCTCAAAATTGGCCGGCCTGTCCCAGTCCTGGTTCCAGTTATGGGGTAATGGATCGCCACAACCTTCAATACCGTTGGTGCCTTCAACATAGATTCCTATGGTATTGTCGAACAGGAATTTTGGCGAAGTAACCAGCGAAACTACCGGAAGGTTGAATTCGCGTTGTCCGATCAGGTACGAAGCGGTCGTAATATCGCTGGCGAGTTTTCCTTTGCCGATGGTGATGGCCCGGATAACCGTGTTGTTGGTGATTTGCAGGGTCGACCCTGGTTGATACCTTATGGCATTGTTCCGGGTCGGTTCGTCGCCATTCAAGGTATAGATAATGGTGTCGCCGGGTTGGGGGGCTTCAAATGCAACAGCCAGTTCAGACGGATACAATCCTCCTGCTACGGTCGGTACCGGTTCGATACAACGGGTATTGGACCAGTTCCGGCCATTGTTACTCGATCCCGGACTGTGGTCTTCAAAAAAGACCAGTTCGTCGGCTCCATCGGATTTTCGTCCGAACGAGGTATTGCGAAACTGAGCAGGATACGAAAACTGATCGATAATCTCGTTGTTCCAGTCGACAAGGTAGAGGCTGCCCCCGCCGGGTTTCAGTTTAAAGGGGGAGTGAAACTCTCTTTCGGGTCGTTCCATCCACAATAAAGCAAATCCCTTTGCCGGTATACTTTTATAATGCAACTGCCATTTGCGCGGCTCGTTCATATCGTCGGTAAGGGCATAATCGTTTTGAAATACCGGCATGCCGGTCGGATTGTAGAGTTCAATCCAATTTGTAAAATTGTACCAATTGTCCCATACTGCCGAGACATTGGTGGCCATTATTTCATTAATTTTTAATTGCGCCTGAATATTACAGCTTACTACTATAAAAACAATTGCCAGTATTTTTTTCATTTCCAGTTTTCTTTATACAACTACCTTCTATTCAATTTTCCGCTTAACAACTTCACCGCTCCGCTTTATTGCACGAGTATGTCGGCCAGATGAACTCCTTTGATATCCAGCTGATGCTTGGCAATATAGCCGTTTATATTCATCAGGCAGGATGCTTCGGTGCTGACGATGTATCGAACCCCGGTCGACAGCGCATTCAATACCTTTTTTTCGGCCATAGCAGCCGATATAGCTGTGTTTTTAACCGCAAAGGTACCTCCGAATCCACAACAGGTATCGCTTTCAGGCATTTCAACTATTTCGAGTCCTTTTTTCATCCGCAGCAGTTTTCGCGGTTCTTCGTAAATCCCATATTCGCGCAAAGCCGAGCAGGCATCGTGAAAGGTCACTTTATGGGGAAATGCTCCGCTGAGCTGATCGACTTTCAGTATATTGAGGATAAAGTCGGATAGTTCGAAGATCCGCGTTTCCAGCAGCTGATGTTGTGCCAAGGCTTCGCGGTCGTTTTTCAGCAGTTTGGGGTACTGATGAATGATATAGCCCGTACACGATGCGGAGGGCGATACGACCGGCATGTCGGCCTTGAAATCGTTCATGAATTTATGGGCAAGCCGGGTAGCCTCGGGCCAGTATCCGCTGTTGAAAGCCGGCTGTCCGCAGCAAGTCTGATCGGGATTATAATGAACCCGGCAACCCAGGCTCTCCAGCAACTTCATCGTGTTGAAAGCTGTTTGAGGGTAGAGTTGATCGATAAAACAAGGAACGAAAAGTTGTACATCCATACAGTTTTTAATAATAAAAGTCGACATATACCGGCAGATGATCCGAATACCCTCCCTGATATTTCATACCAGCATAGGTTCGAAATGGTTGATAACCAAAAAACTTAGAGTCTTCTTCAAGCAGGAAAGGAAGGCTGAAGATAGTTGCTCCATCGGCTTTGGTGTGAAATTTACTCGTGGGGTCCAGCAATGCCCTCGAAATGATCAGCTGATCGAGTGCTCCCCATTTCCCGGCATGCTTATGTGTACCTTTGCCCGACTTATGAAGCGGAAACATCAGGTTGATAAGATCGCCTTCAGCAGTTTCAGGATCTACAGCTCCCAGCACCTCATTCATACTCACATTGTCGGGGTAGTCGTTGAAATCGCCCATGATGATGATTTTTGAATTCCTCTGTATGGCAAGTAATGAATCGACCTGCTGCCGTAACACGGATGCTACAAACCGCCGATTAGGTTCCGATTCAAGTTCGCCCCCCAGCCTCGACGGAAAGTGGCAGACGAAACAATGCAAGGTATCGCCTGTGGGTACTTTGCCGGCCACATACAGCAAGTCGCGGGTGTGCACACCGGGTGCATGTGGATAAACAATCGAGATCGCTTTCTGGTTCACAGGTCTGAACATTTCCTTCTGATAAAGAAGGGCCACGTCGACACCTCGCGCATCGGGCGATTCGAAGTGTACAAATCTGTATTCCAGGCTTTTCACTGCCGAATTGCGGGTGAGGTCGTTTAATGTTTTCCGGCTTTCAATCTCACAAAGCCCCACCACCGCCGGTGGATTCCAACCTCCTGCAACCAGGACCCGGCCAATATGGATCAGTTTCTTCCGGTAACGGGTATAATTCCATCCTCGTATTCCGCCCGGAAGGTATTCTTCGTCGCGAGTGAGGCTGTCGTCGTCGAGATCGAACAGGTTTTCAACATTGTAACTCATTACCCGGAAGGTATTCATTTCGGAGGTTTGCGCCGTAATGCCCTGCAGAAGCATAACGACCACGATGGAAATCGGAAGTCGGTTCATGGTTAAGAAGATAGGTTGGTTGATTGTAAATGATATGTGCAGGAAATTTACGTTTAATTTTCCTGCACATATGCTGTTTATTTCTTTTTGTTGCGTTCGCGCATCATCTTTTCCTGTTCTTTTTGCATCTTTTCCAACCGCGCCATAAAGCCGAGTTTCTTCGGCGCAGCTCCTTGAGCAGGTTGTTTTTTCGCGTTGGCAGCACGTTTGGCATGCAGTTCGGCCAGTAATTTCTTTTCGTCGACCGTAGCCCGAATGGCATAGGTTTGTCCGATTGAAATTAAAGTCGATACGAAATAATAGTAACTCAATCCTGATGCATAGTTGTTGAAAATAAACATGAACATCACCGGCATCAGGTACATCATCCACTTCATCATACCAGCTCCCGGCTGATCGGGCGTAGCTGTATTGGCCATATTAAGCTTTGTCGAGATAAGAGTTGCCACCGTCATCAATAAGGTAAACAAGCTGATATGGTTGCCGAAATAAGGGGTGATTAGCGGTATGTATACGTCCCAGCTTACGATGGCGTCGTAGGCCGAAAGGTCTTTGGCCCAGAGGAAGCTTTCGCCCCGCAGCTCGATGGACGCCGGAAAGAAACTGAACATGGCAAACAGGATTGGCATCTGGAGCAGGGTCGGCAAACAGCCGCTGAACGGGCTCACACCTACTTTGTTGTAGAGCTCCATCGTTGCTTTCTGCCGTTCTGCCGGTTTATCGGCCGGAATACGTGCGTTGATTTCGTCGATCTCAGGTTTCAATACACGCATTTTCGCGCTCGAAACATACGATTTGTAGGTAAGCGGATACAGTACCAGTTTGATAACAACCGTCATCAATAAGATGATAATACCAAAATTATCGATAAATCCGCTAAACAGATTGAACATCGGAATGATGGCAAACCGGTTGACCCAGCCGAAAATACCCCAGCCGAGCGGCACCAGGTTGCGCAGTTTCAGTTTTTCATCGGCAGGTACGCCCTTGTCGTAATCCGAAAGAATTTTGTATTTATTGGGACCAAAGTAAAAGCGGAAATCAAGATCCTCCCAATTCCCGGCTGTTGAAGCAGCTGCCAGGTCGACCTGCATTTCGGCTTTGTACGATTTCAGGTATCCGCTTTCTTTTGGTTCTACTTTACTTTCCAGGGTCGTATTGCTGAATTCTTTGCCGGCTATAAGTACCGAACTGAAGAATTGATCCTTGAAGGCGATCCATTTCAACTTATTGGCAATTTTCTTCGCATCGTCTTTTGCAGCATCCAGATTTTCCATATCGTCGGCCACATATTTGTAGCTGAGTGTGGAATAACGCTCTTCAAACTGACGACCTTTCTCCTGCTGACGAATTCGCGCATCCCAGTTGAAAATCATATAATTGGATCCCAATGGCATGATGGTATTCATCTTATTTCCCCTGACGGTGAATCCGAGCATGTAATCGTCGGCAGGTAAGGTGTAAACGAACTCCATAAATGCTTCCGTTTCCGACTGTAGCCTCAGCGTTAATGTCTGATTACCTTCCTCATCTTTTACAATATTGCCTGCCGGAGTAAAATACAAATCACTGGTGTTCACAATGTGATTGTTGCGCAGGGCCATTGTAAAACTGTAATCGGCTTCTTCCTCATTAAACAATTCGATTTCCGACGAATCCTGTGATAAGTACTGTTTCAATTGAGCCGAAATCACCTTACCCCCTTTCGAGCTGATGGTAAGACGTACCAGATCGTTTTCAACAATAAACTTTTGTTCTTCTCCTGTTGCGGCCGAACGAAAATCGCCGTAGGCCGACAGTTGTTGTTCGTTGGCTATCGAATCGTTTGCTGCCGAATCGCCGGGCAATTGCGCTACCGCTGCCTGTCGGAGGGCTGCCGCTTTCGCTTCGGCTTCCAATTGCGCCTCATATACAGCACTTATTGAATCGTTGTAGGCTTTCTGACGGGCTATTTCCTCTTCGCTCGGACGATTGAGCAGCGAAAAACCGATCAGGATGCCGATGATGAGTAAAAAGCCGATAATAGTGTTCTTATCCATTTAACTGATATTTATGTTACGAAATTGCAGCTTTTACAAAGCTGATAAATAAAGGATGAGGATTAACCACCGTACTGCGGTATTCGGGGTGGAATTGTACGCCCATATACCATTTGTGAGAAGTTAATTCGATGATTTCTACCAGGTTCGAATCTTCGTTGATTCCGCTGCATTGCATACCTGCAGCCTCAAACTGATCTTTGTAGGCATTGTTGAATTCGTAGCGGTGGCGATGACGTTCGCGAATTTTCTCTTCGCCGTAAATTTCGGCCGCTTTACTGCCGTGTGCCAATGTACATTCGAAGGCGCCCAAACGCATGCTTCCGCCTAAATCGAGTACGTTTTTCTGCTCGTCCATAATGTCGACCACGTTGTGTTGCGTGGTCGAATCGATTTCGGTGCTGTTGGCATCTTTCAATCCCAGTACGTTACGGGCAAATTCGATCGACATGGTTTGCATGCCCATACAAATACCCAGGCAGGGAATATTTTTTTCACGTGCGAATTGCAAGGCCAGGAATTTGCCTTCCATTCCGCGTGTTCCAAAGCCGGGAGCCACCAGAATACCATCAACCTTCGCCAGTTTTTTGTCGATATTCTCCTCGTTGAGTTTATCCGACAGGATGAGCTCCAGTTTTAATTTCCGGTTGTTGTAGGCCGAAGCATGTACCAGCGATTCGATGATCGATTTGTAAGAGTCGGGGAGTTGAACATATTTTCCCACGAGGGCGATACGAACCTCCTCTTTTGCGTTCTCCAGTTTTTCGACAAAGGCGGTCCATCGTTCGATGTTGGGAGCGGGGATTTTTTCAATCTCAAATCCCATTTTTGTCAATACAACTTCGTCGAGTTTTTCGGCCATCATATTGAGCGGAACCCTGTAGATGGACGGCACATCGATGGACTGCATAACAGCATGAGGTTCGACATTGCAAAACAATGCCACCTTCTTACGCATTTCCATCGAGATATTGTGTTCGGTTCGCAGTACCAGCACATCGGGTTGCACGCCCTGTTCCTGCAGCGCTTTTACCGAATGTTGGGTGGGTTTTGTTTTCAGTTCTTTTGCAGCGGCCAGATAGGGCACATAGGTGAGATGAACGATCAGGCAATTCTTGCCGAGCTCCCAGCGAAGCTGGCGTACACTCTCGATATAGGGTAAGGATTCGATGTCGCCCACTGTTCCGCCGATTTCCGTAATCACAAAATCATATTCGCCCTTGCTTCCGAGCGATTTGATATTGCGTTTGATCTCATCGGTGATGTGCGGAATAATTTGTACGGTTTTTCCCAGGTAATCGCCGCGGCGTTCTTTGTTGATTACATTCTGATAAATGCGGCCGGTAGTTACATTATTGGCCTTGTGCGTTTCGACATTCAGAAACCGTTCGTAATGACCCAGGTCGAGATCGGCTTCATGGCCGTCGACAGTGACGTAACATTCACCATGTTCGTAAGGATTCAGCGTGCCCGGATCCACGTTGATGTAGGGGTCCAGCTTTTGGTTGGTTACTCTGAAACCCCGAGCCTGGAGGAGTTTTCCTAATGAGGCAGCGATAATTCCCTTTCCCAGAGAAGATGTAACGCCGCCCGTCACGAAAATGTACTTGGTTTTATCCACGATGATTCTTATCTTAAAATTACTTCATTTTAAGCCCGCAAATTTCGTAAAAAAAAATGAATTCTGAAAATAAATACAGGATCGGATTCTATAAAAAAGCACAACGTAAGGCTGCCGGGTAACGGATTACTCCGGGCAGCGCTTACGTTGCAGTATTTATTGCTTAAAAAGGAAGTCGATTATTCTTCGCCTTCTTTGGCTTTTTTCGCTTTTTCGGCTTTTACCATTTTTTCGGCAGCTTCGTTGATGAGCTGATCTTTCAGGTCGGCCAGCGATTGGATATCACCCAAGGTGGTTTTTTCCGACGACTGAACTACAACAGGCTCTTCTTTTTTCGCTTTTTTCGCTTTTTTAGGAGCTTCGGGATTCGAATCGGAAGCCGCAGCTTTTTCGGCACGTTTCACATCTTCGTGGATGCGGCTGTGCGAAAGAATGATCCGTTTTGCGTCCTTGTTGAATTCAATCACTTTGAACATCAGTTTCTCGTCGAGTTGCGCCTGTCCGCCATCTTCCTTGATCAGGTGTTTAGGGGTAGCAAAACCTTCGACGCCATAAGGCAACGAAACTACTGCGCCTTTGTCCATCATTTCGATGATAGTACCTTCGTGGATACTGTCGACCGTAAACATGGTTTCGAGCACATCCCATGGGTTTTCTTCCATTTGTTTGTGACCGAGGCTCAGGCGACGGTTCGCTTTGTCGATTTCCAGTACCTGCACTTCGATTTCGCTGCCGATCTGGGTGAATTCCGAGGGGTGTTTTACTTTTTTGGTCCACGACAGGTCGGAGATATGAATCAGACCGTCGACACCTTCTTCGATTTCAACAAATACACCGAAATTGGTGAAGTTGCGAACCTTAGCTGTGTGTTGCGAACCGACTGCATATTTTTCCTCGATGTTTTCCCATGGATCCGATTTCAGTTGTTTGATACCCAGCGACATTTTACGCTCTTCGCGGTCCAGGGTCAGGATAACGGTTTCTACTTCGTCGCCTACTTTCAGGAAATCCTGTGCCGAGCGCAGGTGCTGCGACCAGCTCATTTCCGAAACGTGGATCAGTCCTTCGACACCCGGAGCAATTTCAACAAATGCACCGTAATCGGCCATAACCACCACTTTGCCGGTTACCTTGTCGCCTACTTTCAGGTCGGCGCTCAACGCTTCCCATGGATGCGGTACCAATTGTTTCAGACCCAAAGCGATCCGTTTCTTTTCATCATCGAAATCGAGGATAACGACATTGATTTTCTGATCCAGTGTTACGATTTCTTCCGGATGAGTTACGCGGCCCCACGACAGGTCGGTAATGTGGATAAGCCCGTCGACACCGCCCAGGTCGATGAACACACCGTAAGAGGTGATGTTTTTAACAGTACCTTCGAGTACCTGACCTTTTTGCAGCTTGCTGATGATTTCTTTCTTCTGGTTTTCGAGTTCGGCTTCGATAAGTGCCTTGTGCGAAACCACCACGTTTTTGAATTCGTGGTTGATTTTGATCACCTTGAACTCCATGGTTTTGTTCACGAATACATCGTAATCGCGGATGGGCTTCACATCGATCTGCGATCCGGGGAGGAAGGCTTCGATACCGAAGATATCCACGATCATACCGCCCTTGGTGCGGCATTTTACGAAGCCTTTTACCACTTCCTGCGATTCGAGCGCTTCGTTTACGCGATCCCACGAACGGGTAGCGCGAGCTTGTTTGTGTGAAAGGATAAGCTGACCTTTTTTGTCTTCCTGGCTTTCGATGTACACTTCCACTTTATCGCCTACTTTCAGTTCGGGATTGTAGCGGAATTCGCTCATCGGAACAATACCGTCCGATTTGTAGCCTACGTTGACTACAACTTCGCGTTTGTTGATCGAAATAACCGTACCTTCAACCACCTCTTTGTCTTTGATGGCGTTCAGGGTGTTGTCGTACACACTTTCGAGCGCTTTTTTATCGGCAGCCGTCATTGTGTCGCCTTTTTCGTAAGCATCCCAGTCGAAATCTTCTTCAACTGCTGCCGGCGCGGCAGGAGCGGGTTTAACAGCCGACGGGGCTTCTTCAATTACTGCAGGACTTGCTTCCACAGCAGCGGCAGCAGCTACTGTTTCCTCAGCAGGGATGTTGGTTTCTTCAACCGGAATCTGATTTTCTTCCATTTGATGAAATTTGTTTTTTTACTAATAAATAGTAGGTTAGACTTTATGTTGATATAAAAAATTGCGGGTGCAAAGATAATTATAATATTTGGAATATTGTCAGAATTTGCTGTAAATTGTTCTGATAAGCATGGGTTTATCAGGATGTTGACCTCCGGCGATGGTTACTCCGTTCATTAGAATCTGGTGGCGGACTTTGGTTACGACATTGTTGGTGCCGTAGCTAACCCGCACGGGCACCACGACAAAGTCGGACCATTCGGGCAGCAGTTCGTTTTTATGATTGGCCGTCAGGAATTCATTGGCTATGAGGCGCGACAGGTCGAATTCGTAATAGTAATCGTATTCGTTGGTGACGCTGTTGAGTGTGGGAGTGTAGGTTCCGATGATCGAAACCGTGTCGTTGGGCAGTTCTTTTTTCGCGAAGAAGCGATGCATGGCGCTTTCCTTGATCAATAACAGACTGGCACTTACCGGACGCGCAATTTTGGCATCGTCGAACTCGGCGATGTCGATTCTAAGCCGGGCGCTGTTGATAAAAGTACGTTTGTTCTGGCTTTCCATTTTTTTGTGCATGGCCCGTAGCGGAAGTTGTACTTTGGTAAACAGATTGGCGGGCGCCGAAACCTGATGGATTTGTTTCGGGCTCGATTTCAGGTTGTTCAGAATCTCGGTGGTGTCGGGATGCAGGAACCGGTTGACCTGTCGGACCATATCGTTGGCCGGAAATGGAATGACATTGTTGACCGTGATAAGGGTGTCCTGTCCGGCGCTTCCTTTGGTCGTATAGGTGTAATGATGGAAATATTCCAATCCGATTTGGTTGATATAGAACATGGTGGCCGAGCCGAAGTCGGCGGTGATATGCAGCCCCTTGAAGAAATCGAGGAATTTGTTCTCGTCGGCATAGATGTCGGGGCCCGCGCTTGTAAACCGCTTCAGGAAGTCGGACGAAAGTTTGATGGCTATAGCTGTGGAGTCGCCTTTTATCAGGGCGTTGACTGCCGTCACGCTTTTCTGTCCGATCAGTATCGACTTGTCGGTATAGGCGGCAGGATTCAGATTGGAGGGGTAGGCCGTGGTGTAGTTGAAAGTGCCCTTGTTCATTTCGTACACGCTGATATGCATGGGCGAATATTTGTCGCCGAAGTACTTTTTATAGTACATGATCAGGTAGATGGAGTCGGGCGTGATCGTTACACTGTCGGGGTATACATATTTTGCCGGCTTTTCGACCTGGGCAAAGATGTCGGCATGTGTCGTCCCGAATTTCTGGTCGTAAAACGTACCCAGCAAAAACGAATCGGGATAGGCATAAATGTAGGGCACGACGTAGTTGTCGGTGCGTACCGTAAACGTATCGGTATTTACTGTCATCTGGTCGGATGGAGGGAGCAGCTGACTTCCCATGTCGCTTACATTTATATCGGAACAGGCAGCGAACAACACAGCAATAAGCAAAATAAACGGAGAGGTCTTCATACTTGAAGTGAAAATTGAGGGTGAGTCAATGAAAGGGTTACATCACACTGTCGTAAAAGCGCACATAGTCGTCGGCATAATCTTCGTCTTCTTTGTAGGGAAGGAACTTTTTACCGGTAGAACCGATGTACTGTAATACATCAGGGTTGGTTCCGGGAACCGATTGTATGACGCCGTCGGAATAATCGATCGCCAGCTTGGTTAATTCAACGTAATCGATATCGCCTTTTTTCAACTGCGCCACATCAGTAGGTTCTATACCATCGAGCAGCAGTTTGTCGGCAAACAGGCTGCGAAAGGGCTGCTTGAAGTCGTCCTGAAACAAAGAATAGATTACTTTTGAATTTTTAAAGAAAGGATCCTGATTATAAGCTTTTTTTATGTAAAGAGGCGCCAGCGCCGACATCCATCCCAGGCAATGGATGACATCGGGGGTCCAGCGTAATTTTTTTACGGTTTCCATTACGCCGCGCACGAAAAAGATGGTGCGTTCGTCGTTGTCGCTGTATTCAACCTCGTCGGAATCGGCAATGGTGTTTTTTCTCCGGAAGAAATCCTCGTTGTCGATAAAATACACCTGTAAACGGGCTGCCTGGATAGAGGCGACTTTAATGATCAGCGGATGATCGGTATCGTCGATGATCAGATTCATCCCCGAAAGACGGATTACCTCGTGCAGCTGGTTGCGGCGCTCGTTAATAGCCCCGAATTTAGGCATGAAAGTACGTGTTTCCCGACCACGGTCCTGAACAGCCTGAGGAAGATACCGGCCCATATCGGCTACCGGGGAAGAGGGTAAGTAAGGGAATATTTCCTGGGAAATATAAAGTACTTTGTTAACTTTTTTCATGCAGTAGTAAAAATTCTCTTTGCAAAGATACGAAAAAAAATTGAATTTAACGCTCCACCCTTTTTTACCAATAAGTTTTTGTATTTTTGCAGGCCTTTTTTAGTATAAAAATTAATTTTTCAACACATGCAGATAGTAAGTTCGACCACCGTGTTGCAGGAAGTGTTGCAGCGCTGGCGTGAAGAAGGAAAGCAGATCGGGTTGGTTCCTACCATGGGAGCGCTTCACGAGGGACATCTCACCCTGGTTCGCCGTTCGGTGGCCGAGAATGATGTTACCGTGGTAAGTGTATTTGTGAATCCTACCCAGTTTAACAATAAATCGGATCTCGCGAAGTATCCCCGCGATTTGCAACGGGATGCTGCCCTGCTTGAAGCAGTGGGTTGCGATCTGGTGTTTGCTCCGGAGGTGAGCGATATGTATACGCCGGAGGAACTCGACACACCTTTTGAGTTTGATTTTCAGGGACTGGACAAGGTGATGGAAGGAAAATTCCGTCCCGGTCATTTCAACGGAGTTGTACAGGTTGTGAGTAAGTTGTTCCGGTTGGTGGAGCCCCGGAAAGCGTATTTCGGACAAAAGGATTTTCAGCAATTGGCCATCATCAGGCACATGACCCGCGTTATGGAATTCGGGCTCGAAATTGTGGAATGTGCCATTGTAAGAGAGCCTTCGGGACTGGCTATGAGCAGTCGTAACGAACGTTTAACACTGCAGGAGCGTGAAATTGCAGCCACTATATCGAAAGTTTTATTCGAATGTCGTACCTTTGTACCCGGAAAGTCGCCGGCCGAACTGCGCGCCTGGGTTGAAACACAGATTGATGCGGTGGAAGGGTTGCGGCTGGAGTATTTTGAAATTGCCAATAGTAATACCTTACAGTCAGCCTTGAGCTGGGATGAGCCTACCGTAGGTTGTATTGCAGTGTTTTGCGGAGATGTGAGGTTAATCGATGTAATAAAATGTTCGTAACAGTATTAAAGTCAAAAATTCACCGCGCTTCGGTCACCGAGGCCAACCTGAATTACATCGGGAGTATTACCATCGACGAGGACTTGATGGAGGCTGCCAACCTGATTGCCAACGAAAAAGTAACCATAGTCGACAACAATAATGGCCAGCGTTTCGAGACCTATGTAATTACGGGCGAGCGTGGTTCGGGAATGATCTGCATCAATGGTGCGGCGGCCCGTCTGGTGCAGCCGGGTGATGTCATCATCATCATGGCCTACGCGATGATGGAGCTGGAAGAGGCGAAGGTGTTCAAGCCTTCCGTGGTTTTTCCCGAAACATCCACCAATCGTTTGCTGAAGGGATGAAAGTAGCGATTATCAAGTACAACGCCGGGAATATACGTTCGGTACTTTTCGCCCTCGAGCGTATTGGGGTGGACGCAGTTGTGACCGACGATCCGGAGGTAATCAGGACGGCCGACCGGGTGATTTTTCCGGGAGTCGGGGAGGCGGCATCGGCAATGCGATATCTCCGTGATAAAGGGCTCGATACCTTGATTCCCTCGTTGAAGCAGCCGGTGCTGGGGATTTGCCTGGGCATGCAGCTGATGTGTGCGGCTTCCGAAGAAAACTCGACCGGTTGTCTGGGGATTTTTCCGATGACAGTGAAGAAGTTTCCGGAAGATAAAGGCTTGAAAGTTCCTCAGATTGGATGGAACACCCTTACCGGTCTTCAGTCGCAGTTGTTTGCCCAGCTCAACGACAATACCTATGTGTATTTTGTGCATGGGTATTATGTTCCTCATTCGGAATACACCATTGCCACTACGGTCTATACTCATGCTTACAGCGCTGCCGTACGGAAGGATAATTTCATGGCGGTGCAGTTTCATCCCGAAAAATCGGGCGATGCCGGGGAGCAGATTCTTCGTAATTTTCTTCTTTCTTAACCCGATGGCTATGAAATTTGAGTTGCAACACACCGATACCGGTTCGTGGGCTCGCGCCGGCCTCATTACCACCGATCATGGTACGATCGAAACACCGATATTTATGCCGGTAGGCACGGTGGCGTCGGTCAAAGCCGTACATTTTCATGAATTGAAGGACGATATCGGAGCTCAGATTATTCTGGGCAACACTTATCATTTATACCTGCGTCCGGGTTTGGAGATCCTGGAACAGGCCGGAGGGCTGCATAAATTTAATGGCTGGGACCGCCCTATACTTACCGACAGTGGCGGTTATCAGGTGTTTTCACTTTCGGCCAATCGCAAGTTGAAGGAAGAGGGCGCTCATTTCCGTTCGCATATCGATGGAAGCAAACACCTGTTTACTCCGGAGAATGTGGTCGATATCCAGCGCATTATCGGCGCCGATATTATGATGGCATTTGACGAGTGTACGCCGGGCGATGCTCCTTATGCATATGCCAAAACTTCGATGGAGCTTACCCACCGCTGGTTGGAAAGAGGGTTGAAACGCTTCGATTCGACGGAGAATAAGTATGGTTACTCCCAGACCTTTTTTCCTATTGTACAAGGCTGTGTGTATCCCGATTTACGCCGCCAGTCGGCCGAATTTGTTGCTTCCCGGAATCGCGAAGGAAATGCCATAGGCGGCCTTGCAGTGGGTGAGCCGGCTGCGAAGATGTACGAAATGATTGAAGTGGTGAATGAAATTTTACCTCAGGATAAACCACGCTATCTGATGGGAGTGGGGACTCCCGAAAATATTCTGGAAGGCATCGAGCGCGGAGTGGATATGTTCGATTGCGTGATGCCTACCCGCAACGGGCGCAACGGAATGCTGTTCACTTCGGAAGGAATCCTGAATATGCGTAATGAAAAATGGAAGAACGATTTTTCACCGCTCGATCCTTACGGCACTTCCTATGTCGACCGGGTTTACACCCGGGCTTACCTGCGCCATCTGTTTATCAGCAAAGAGCTGCTGGCCATGCAGATCGCTTCCATTCATAACCTGGCTTTCTACCTGTGGCTCGTGAAAGAAGCGCGACGACACATCATTGCAGGCGATTTTGTAAGCTGGAAAAAAGAAATGCTGGTGCGGGTTACCCGCCGGTTGTAAACAAAACAAGCTAACTTCAAAAGTTAGCTTGTTTTGTTTGTGACTGATGTTAAATCCAGCGCACGTAGCAGAAGTCCTGGCGATGCGGGAGGTCCTCATTTTTAGGGAACATGCGGAACGCATAGCGGAAGTTGCCGGCACGGTTCATTATATAATCCATGCTGAAATACATGCGGCTTCCTTCGGTGCGAACCAGTTGCATTTCTTCTACGTCGTACAATTGTTCGATATTGTTTTGCGACATCCGGGTAACCACCAATTCGATTCCAAGACCTTTGTCGTTCAGCTCTTTGGTGTCGATCACCACTTCAAGGGTAGTGCCTTCGCCCACATGAGTTTGCTGCAATTCATTGTCGACATGACTCACGCTTACAACTTCAATCTGGTCCCATTTGGCAGCCATGTTCGATTTCCATACCGTTAGTTCACGGGCTTTTGCAAAGTTGTTTTCTTTCAGATAAGAACTGCGTTGGGCCAGTTTAGTATAGAAACGGCTGATGTAATCGTCCATCATGCGTTTCGTGGTGAAGCGGGGAGTAATCTGGGCGATCGAATTCTTGATGTGCTGGATCCATTCGGTCGAATAACCTTTGGTGTTCTTGGCAAAATACATGGGAATGATCTCGTTTTCCAGCATACTGTACAGGGTGGCGGCATCCAGCTGATCCTGATGTTCCTGGTTTTCGTAGGTGCGTTTTTCGGTCAATGCCCAGCCAGCTCCTTTGACATAGCCTTCGAGCCACCATCCGTCGAGTACCGAGAAATTGAGCACGCCATTCATTTGAGCCTTTTCGCCCGATGTACCCGAAGCTTCGAGCGGGCGGGTAGGGGTGTTGAGCCAGATGTCGACCCCCGAGATTAAACGCTTGGCAAGGCGCATGTCGTAATTTTCGAGGAAGATGATTTTGCCGATAAACTGTGGCATACGTGAAATCTCCACGATCCGGCGAATGAGTCCCTGTCCCGCGCCATCGGCAGGATGCGCCTTGCCGGTGTACAGAATCTGAACAGGACGTTGCGGATTATTCACGATACGCTCCAGCCTTTCCAGGTCGGTAAACAGTAAATGGGCCCGTTTATAAGTGGCAAACCTGCGTCCGAAACCTATAATTAAAGCCTTGGGATTAATGGCTTCCAGAATATTCACAATACGCGACGGATCGCCCTGGTTCTTCAGCCAGTTGTCGCGGAATTGATCCTTGATGAACTCCACCAGCCGGTTTTTGAGGTACATACGGGTTTCCCAGATCGTCTGGTCGGGCACGTCGTAAATAGCCTTCCAGATTTTCATATTCGACTGATCGTCGTAAAACTCCTTGGTGAAGTATTTTTCATATACCTTTTTCCATTCCGAAGCGGTCCAGGTGGGTAAGTGTACGCCGTTGGTCACATAGCTCACGTGTAGTTCTTCGGGGAAATAGCCTTTCCATATCGGATTGAACATTTCCTGCGATACCTTGCCGTGGAGCCAGCTGACACCGTTTACTTCCTGACTGGCATTGCAGGCAAATGCGCTCATCGAGAATTTTTCTTCTTTATTGCCCGGGTGTTCGCGTCCCATATCCATGAACTCGTCCCAGCTGATCTGGAGTTTCGACGGATAGTCCGACATGTATTTATGGAATAGGCCTTCGTCGAAGCTGTCGTGACCGGCGGGAACCGGAGTGTGTACGGTATACAGCGAACTGGCCCGGACCACTTCAAGTGCTTCGTTGAAGCTCAGGCCTCCGGCGATATAATCGACCAGGCGCTGAACATTTATTAAGGCGGCATGTCCTTCGTTGCAATGATATACTTGCTTTTCAATACCCAATTTCTTTAAGGTCAGTATACCGCCGATGCCCAGCATGATTTCCTGTTTCAGCCGGTTTTCCCAATCCCCTCCATACAGCTGGTGGGTGATGGAGCGGTCGAACTCGCTGTTCATTTCGTGGTCGGTATCGAGCAGATAGAGCGAGATGCGTCCCACTGCAACTTTCCATACATGTGCGTACACCATACGATCGGGGTATGGAACCTCAACGACCAGGGGGTGGTTGTTGGCGTCCATTACCTGCTTAATAGGCAGCGCATTGAAGTTTTGCGGTTCGTAAACAGCAATCTGTTGACCGTCGACCGACAGCGATTGGGTAAAATATCCGTAACGATACAGAAATCCGATCGCTGTCATATTGATGGCGCAATCGCTGGCTTCTTTCAGGTAGTCGCCGGCAAGTACGCCCAGGCCGCCCGAATAGATTTTTAAAATTTCCGTCATGCCGTATTCCATGCTGAAATAGGCTACCGAAGGTTTGTCCTGTTTCAACGGAGTGTTGATGTAGGCCTGGAAATCGGCATATATACTTTCGAGCTTGGTGATAAACTCGGTATTGTTGGCCAGCGTAATGAGTTCTTCGTGAGTGAGTATGTTTAAAAGCTGAACCGGGTTGGAATGCGCTTCTTTCCAGGCTTCGGGATGAAGGGTCCGGAACATGCTTTTGGCTTCGCTGTTCCATACCCACCAAAGATTGTGCGCCAGTTCTTCCAGCTTCTTAAGACTTTCGGGAAGATTGGAGGTTACATTCAGTTCCCGCCAGATAGCTTCGTTTACATGATTGGTTTTAATTTTCATAACTTATACTTGTGAGACAATCAATAGATAGTCGAAAAATATGTTTTATAATATAGTTCGCAAAGTTACAATTATTATTTTATTAAATACAATGTTTTACAACATATTTATCAATAAGTTACACAAACGATTGCATTATTTTTGTGCCCGGGCATTTACATTTTGTAATGCGATTGTATAGGCCGATTCATAAAACCGGATGAAATTTTTCCACAGGGCTTGCCGGGCAATGGCGGCTGCTTTTTGCCGGATGACGGAGGTTTCCGATGGATTGGCTGCGGCAAAGTCGTTGATCATTTGAGCGATTTCGCGGGCTACGACATGTCCGTTGTAATCGGAGCGGTGTATGATGCCGACTCCCTCACGGATGTGTTGAGGCTGTTCCGAAACCCATTCGCCAAATCCCGACAGGTCGGTTGTGATAGTGGGTACATGGAAAGCAACGCTTTCGAGCGGGGTATATCCCCAGGGTTCGTAGTACGAAGCAAAAACACTCAGATCGAGTCCGATCAGTAAATCGTAATAACTCTTGTTGAATATGCCGTCTTTTCCATTGAGATAGGCAGGCACAAAGATAACCTTGATCCTGTCGTGGGCCGAATTGTGAAGGTGAAACCAATTCAGAGCTCCTATTACCGGATCGCCGGAATAATCGTGGAGTTCGTGTGTGGTGATACGGTTGTAGGCATGCAGCGGATGGTTGTGCAGGAGGCTGTTGGCCAGGTCGGCACGATGACTTTTTGTCCATGCAGGTACCATGATGAAGGCAACTACCTGGCGTTTGTTGTCCGGGTCGTCGTTGAGCAATTTCAGCGATTCGATAAACACATCGAGGCCTTTGTTCTTATATTCATACCTTCCGGCAGTTCCGATAAGCAAGGCATCGTGTTGCAAGGTTTCGCCCAGCAGGGTTTCGGCTACCCGTATCAGCAGTCTGCGGGCTGCTTCCCTTTGTTGCTCGAACCGGCCGGCCGGCGGAACGAAATCGTCTTCGAAACCGTTGGGAGTAATTATATCCGGTTTTTTATCCAGTAATTGTTCGCATTCGATTGCGGTGATTTTACTTACGGTCGTAAAGCAATCGGCCAGACGGGCGGCTTGCTTCTCTGTCGAATGTTTCGACACCATATTCAACTCGCTGGCCATCTGATCGCCGTTGTATTCGTTCAGATAATCGTAAAGTGGTTTATGGTTGCCGGCTATCGAACGGCCGATCGACGTAGCATGCGTAGTGAACAAGGTGGCTACCTGTGGCTGATGGGTACGCAGGTAGAAGAGTCCGAAGGTAGTCATCCATTCGTTGAAATGTGCAACCACCGGGGTGCCTGTAGTGATCCCATAACATCTGATAAACGATTCAACGATCATTCCGCTGGCATAACCGAACATCGACGATTCGTCGTAGTCGCCATACGCTCCAAGCGAATTGACCCCTGCAGTTTCCCATACTTTTCCGTAAATATGGTCTTTCTGAGCCATTAAAGGGTAGAAATCGACCAGGATAGCTACCGGCTTGCCGGGTATTTGCCACCGGCCTATGCGGATGGTCAGTCCGTATTCTTTTTTTGTAAAAGGAATCAGCTCGCTGTACAGGCCGGCGTCTTTGCTGAAGTAAGGACTCTCATGTTCGGCCCAGAGATCGGGCCCTATGAAAATCAATTTGTCCTTTTTGGTGCTGACCAGCGTAGCAGCTCGCGTTGAAAGTACGGTGTAGATGCCGCCTACCATGTTGCAAACTTCCCAGCTACTTTCAAAAATATATTCAGGTTCCGATTGATTGTGCATCATATTGTAAAAATTAGTTGCAAAAATAGCATTTTTTTATGAATAGGAACATGTAATTTCTTGTATTCAAGATTTATTTTACAGTTTGTTCAATCTTTTCTGTAAATTTGCAAGCGGATATTTTTTTAGCAAATATGTATATTCCGTTTAAGTCATGAAGAATAAATTTTATATAGTGGCAGCCCTGCTGTTTTTGGTGTCGCTGGCGGTGGTTTCGCAGTCAAGAAGCCAGGAAGAGGCGTTGGGCCTGGCGCTTTCGTTTTTGAATAGCTCGTCGACGCAAGGACAGCGCGTGCCGCTGGATGCCGCGGCCTTAGAACCGGTTGAATTTTCAGATACTTTGCTCGCGAATTCGGTTTATGTATTCAATGTGGCCGACAACAGAGGCTATGTGATGGTTTCCGGCGACGAACGGGCCCGTGCCATTCTTGGCTGGTCCGATAGGTCGGGATTCGATTACCGGACTATCCCTGAAAATTTCCGGTACTGGGTTTCCGTCTATCAGGATGAATTGCAGCTGCTTCGAAATCGACCGGCTAAACCTGTGCCGATCAGGCATACGGTACAAGCTGTTCAGCCGGTTTCTCCTTTGTTAGGGGCCATCAAGTGGAATCAGGGATCGCCCTACAACGCTTTGTGTCCTGTAATTAACAACCAGGACGGCACAAGGGCGGTAACGGGATGCGTAGCCACCGGTATGGCACAGCTGATGTATTACCATCGCTGGCCGGAAAGGGGGACGGGTTCGCAGTCCTATACCACCACGACTCTGAAAATCCCGTTGGAACTCGATTTTTCGTCGGCGAACTATAACTGGGAGCAAATGACTCCACAATATGGTTCGTCAAGTTCGGAAGAGGCGAAGGCGGCGGTTGCAACTATCATGTATCATAGCGGGGTAGCAGTTAATATGGATTATAATACGACCAGCAGCGCCTCCATTTCTACCATGGGAAGGGCATTGTTCCAGCATTTTAGTTATGATCCGAACTTACAGCTTGTATTCCGTAATTATATGTCGCGTACGGAGTGGCAGCAGCTGTTAATGAACGAACTGTATGCGGCCCGGCCCATCCTTTATGGAGGAACGGGATCGGATAACGGTGGCCATTTATGGGTATGCGACGGGGTGGATCAGAATGGCTATTTTCACTTCAACTGGGGATGGGGTGGTGCCTACGATGGTTATTTTTCCATGACAGCTTTAAATCCCGACGGTATTGGAGGTGATGCCGAAAGCGGGGGCTATAATTTTCATCAGCAGGCAGTTATCGGTGTGCAGAAGCCAACCCAGGGCAGGACACCGGTGGTTACGTTTTATATGAACGACCCGCTCGAAAATGCTGTGCCCGGCGCACTTCGCACCCAGACTTTTTCAATAAATGCCCGGAGGATATACAATTACGGGCTGCAAAAAGTTTCGTTACAACTCGCGTTGGGGATTTACAACGGATCGTCGCTGGTTAATGTGTTGAAATCGCATCAAATCAATGATCTGGCATCAAATTACGGCTGGAACACTTTCTCCTTTTCCAATATGTCGGTTCCGGCCACTGTGCCTGCAGGCAACTATCAGTTAAAACTGATGTACCGGACCGATGCTGGCCAGGATTGGCGTCTGGTTCCCGTACGCATTGGTGTTCCTGCCTGGATCGATACCCGGATTACCAGCGATAGTGTTGTTTTTTCACAACCTGCGGGTGAATGGCCGCTACTTACCTTACAGGAAATGAAACCAATAGGGAATGTTTATTCGGAAAAGACCGGCCGGTTTTCGTTAACTGTTCACAATACCGGAAGGGAATACAATTCATCGGTGATGATTAAACTTACTCCGCTGGCTGGAGGGGATCCGGTATTTGAAACATCGCGCGAATGGTTGAGTCTGCTTACCAACGAATCGGGGACCCTTTCGTTTGCCGGTGAGGTGAATGCTCCTGCAGGCGATTATGTGATGACGGCCTATTACGATGTTGCCAATAATTATTCGAATCCTTTGTTTCAGCAACTGGGCGATACCGTACGGATAAAAATCCGTACTACTCCTGTAACTCCTCCGGCACTGGCGCTGGAGCAAGCTATTTCGTTCCCGGCCAACAATGCAGTCGTGAAAAGTAATGCCGATCTTTCGGCTACCATCACCAATACAGGCGGATACTTTGACAATAAGGTTATTGCCTTTATCTTCACGCCTACCGGTCCCAGCTCGATAGCCTATTTGGGCTACCGTAACGTGATTATCGATTCGTTGGAAACCGTTACCCTGCATTTTAAAGGCGAAATTGTGCAGGAGGCGGGCAATTACCGTATCGGAGTTTACCAGAATACCGCTAATGGCTGGAGCCGGCTGGCTCCAACCAACTGGTCGATGATCAATTTTACCTTGATCAACGATACGGTCACGTCAGTTAACAATCTTGAAACCAGTCAGATAAAAGTATTTCCTAATCCAGCAACCGATTATATTATGGTGCTCGATAATCAACCGATCGAATCGGTCGAAATATTTTCGGCCGACGGACGGCGGGTCGGCGTGCAGAAAGTGAATATGGAATCTTCTCCGGTTGTCGACATTTCGGACCTTAAGCCTGGGGTATATATTCTTAAACTGATGGGGGATAAAAATAAAGTGATCCGTTTTGTTAAAAAATAGGCCGATGAACAACTATAAACTATTCCGGTATTCAATAGCCATGTTGGTTGGGTTGGCCTTGCTGGGCTGTGCCGCCCATAAACAGGGGCGTGATGCTGCCGATCTTTCGGGTGAGTATCTTACGCTGTGGCAACCTTCGGCTCCTGCAGTAATCTATAAAACCAGGGCCGACTATTCCAATCTGGTACCTGTAATAATGAATGCCGAAAGAACACGCATTGTTTCCTATCCCGATCCCCTCGACCTGGTTTCGGAGGGTAAGCTGATGCGGCCCGTTCGCCTGAAGCACGGCTACCTCCTGGATAACAGAGGTATTAATGAACATGTTGCATTTTTAAGTATCACCTACGACGAATATAGCAAACTAAGCGCTCCGCCTCATCTGGTGGATATGATGTTGAAGATAATCGACACCCACCCGCTTACCGTGATGTATCGCTGTGGCCTTCGGTCCGACTATAAAAATCTGATCTACGAGCTGAATGTGTTGATCGACAGGGGGCTGGGTAATTGCGAAAAAGTAAATCTTACTCCTTTATCGGTAGTGCAGGAATAAAAAAAGCGAAGTAATCGGTTTTGATGTGACCCCCAAAAGTTGGACAAAAAACTTTCGGGGTTCATGTCAGTTTCACTCCGCTTTTTTTATACTCTTCCTTCTTTCATTTCATTTTCAAAATATAAAATGGTTTTTTTCAACCCTTCTTCGAGTTGGATGGTAGGTTCCCACCCGTTCAGCTTTTGCTTGGCCAGGCTGATGTCGGGTTGCCGCTGGCGGGGATCGTCGGAAGGAAGCGGTTTAAAAATCATTTTCGATTTGGTGCCGGTAAGGTCGATCACTTTCTGGGCCAGTTCGAGCATAGTGAATTCGTTGGGATTACCGATGTTGACCGGACCGATAAAATCATCGGAAGTATTCATCATTCTGGTCATTCCTTCAATCAGGTCGTCGACGTATTGAAAACTGCGGGTTTGATTTCCCGTTCCGAAAATAGTTATATCTTCTCCTCTGAGCGCCTGCATGATGAAATTGGAAACCACGCGGCCGTCGTTGGGATGCATATTGGGGCCGTAGGTGTTAAAAATACGAATGATTTTAATTTTGATTTGATGCTGCCGGTGAAAATCCATGAATAAAGTTTCGGCACAGCGCTTGCCCTCGTCGTAGCACGAACGTATTCCGATGGGATTTACGTTTCCCCAGTATTCTTCGGTTTGGGGGTGTACGATGGGGTCGCCATACACTTCACTGGTCGATGCCTGTAAAATCTTTGCTTTTACCCTTTTTGCCAAACCCAGCATATTGGTAGCGCCCAATATCGAGGTTTTTATTGTTTTTATGGCATTGTACTGGTAATGCACAGGGGAGGCCGGACAAGCCAGATTATAGATCTCATCAATTTCGGCGAGGTAGGGATTGGTGATGTCGTGCCGTACCAATTCAAATTCGGGATATTGCCTGAGGTGTTCAATGTTTTTACGGCGTCCGGTAAAGAAGTTATCGAGGCAGATGACCTCATGTCCTTCCTTCAGTTTACGTTCACAAAGATGTGAGCCGATAAAGCCGGCACCGCCTGTTATTAAAATACGTTTCATTCCGACAGTAATTAAGTGGTTTTTTTGTTAATTCGTTTGGCTCGTTCCCAATTGACGCTTTGATTTTTTTGCAAATATCTGAAAATTCCTAAAAATACGGCATAGTTCATAAATAAAAAATAGTAAGGAATGAAAAAGATTTTCAGTTTGATTTTTTTACTCTCGAATATTTGTCCTATCCAGCCGGCAAGATAAAACAAAACCTGAAGCGCCAGCATAACCGCAAGCAGAGTGCTTTCGGGTGCAATAAATAGATTAAGTACCAGTACGATAGGAAGAAGAAATGGAGTTACTGCCCATCTGAGTACCCGGTGAGAAATGTACTGGAACGAGAGCGTACGGTACTTGAAAATATTGAGCAATGGAAAAAGGCGTATTACTGCCTGAATACCTCCTGCGGCAATCCGGATCTTTCGCTTTAACTCTTCTTGTATCGAAGCCGACGCCCATTCGGAAGCATAGGCATCGGGATCGTATTCGATCCGATATCCTTTCATGGCAATCCGGAGCGATATGATAAAATCGTCGAGCAAGGTGTCGGGTTCTACTTCCTGAAACAATCCGGTACGTACCGCAAATAATTCTCCTGCGGCTCCTACGACCGAATACAATTCTGCATCCCAGCGTTTCAAGGCCGATTCGTACTTCCAGTATATACCCTCGCCGGCCGATGAAGCTGCTTCTTTTTGTTCGTTCAGAATGCGCTTTTCGCCCGAAACACAACCAACCGAAGCATTACCGAACAGATTGGCTATTTTCCGAATCGAATCGCTACCAATAAAGGTGTTGGCATCAGAAAAGACCAGAATCGGAGTGCTAACATAGCGAACAGCCCTGTTCATTGCGGCAATTTTGCCTTTACGTTCGGGGAGATGCAGTACTTCCACCCCGGGATACGACGACCGGATGAGCTCCGGAGTTCCATCGTCGGAACCGTCGGTAACCCACATCACATGCAGTTTGCCGGCGGGATAGTTCAGTTCTGCCGTATTTTTCATCTTTTGATGAACATAATCGAGCTCGTTGTAAGCTGCAATCAGGAGGGTGACCGGCGGAAGTTCGTCGTCATGGAGCGGGGCGATCGTGCGTTTCACAAACAAACGCTTGATTCTGACAAGCATATACAACACAAGCCCGTACCCCAGGTAAGTATATACGATTAGTGCCGCAAGTATCCAGAAAAGGATTTCAGCAGTACTCATTTTCGCAGTTTTTTAAGGGTTCTGCGGATAAAATTCCGGCCCTGGATCAGAAAATTCCGCACTCCGGGCATAAACTTTCCGCTTTTCAGGTCCTTCCACACCGTATTTGTCGAACTCACCAGTTCGAAATCGGAGAGACTTAAAACCGCTTTCCCGGTTTTTTTGAAAGCGGCCTGTGCCTGTATGGTGCTTGGCGAAAAAAGAAAAGGGTAATCGCTCAATTCGGTATACACCGGTGTTTTCTGATGATCAAAGCTTACTTTTTCCCGGATCCCGTCGGCCATCATATGCCACTGCATAAACTGAGGAAGGTCCAGGTGTTCGAAAAAATAGTCGACTTCCGGTTCCTTGCCGGGAACAAGGTACACGACGCCATAACTGAACTGGAACCGGTCGGATAATGGGGCCAGTTCGCTCCGTACCTTTTGCATGGTGGCCCCGGTTCGCAGACTATCGTCAATAATCAGTACCCGTTTGTTTTCCTGGTGAGTAAAAAAACTCCCTCGTTCGCCGGCCTTATAAATATGACCTTTTAAAAAAGAATTGAGATCGGAAAAAGGGAGGTTCAAATACAACGCCAATAAGTTGGCAGGTATCAATCCACTTTCTTTGATTCCCACAACGAGATCGAAATGACGGGGCAGAATACTTAATTTTTTGAGCAGCAAGCTGTTCATGTCTGCGATATTCCTATAACTGGTTTTGATCATGATTTAGTATTTTTAATTTCGTCGTACACTTCCTGATACAATTGAATATATGCTGCTGTCATATTATCCCACGAAAAGGTTTTTGCCCGGTTCAGCCCTTTAGCCGATAATTCGGCCGCCAATACCGGATTCCCGACTATTCGTTCGATGGCATGCGTAATGGCAACCGGGTCGGAAGGCTCAATCATCAATGCGGCATTACCTGCTATTTCGGGCATCGACGAAGTGTTGGAGGTTATAACCGGTACGCCACAGGCCATGCCTTCAAGTATCGGAATCCCGAAACTTTCACGGAGCGACGGATACAGCAAAATACAACACTGGTTGATGATGGCCGGCAGTTCCTCGTTCGATATGTATCCGGTTATAATTATTTTGTTTCTGACGTCGGGCTTTACGGTATCGCGAAGCAGATCGAGCAGTGTGGATTCGTCATAATCGGGCATTACCAGGTGCAGATCGTCGTTGTATTTTTGATGGTACAACGCAAATGCCTTCAAAACATTAGCCGTATTTTTCTTGGGATCGGTATTACCCAGGAAGAAAATGTAACGCTCAGGCAGCTTGTACTTCCTCCGGGCTTCGGTAAGTAGTTCTGTATTGTTGATTTTTACAAAATGATCGCCTACTCCGTTATGAATCACCGAAAGCTTATTCCCCAGATGCAGCACCTTGTCGATGTTTTCTTTTTCAAACCGAGACACGGTTACCACGCGGCGGCTTTTATGGGCGACCGATGGAACGATAAACCGCCGGTACATATTCCCGAATCGCTGATAACTGGTGCCTTCTTTTGAAAACAGGCTTACTTTTTCGAGGTAGATGATATCGTGAATAGTGGTAATGAGCGGGATACGGGTGGCTACAGGTGCTGTGTTGCTGGTGCAATGTAACAGATCGCATTGTTCGTCCGATGCAGCTTTGGGTAATATTACCTGTTCCCATACAGGATAGGAGGTGGAAGGAAGCACCTTGATTTTTACATTGGCGCTTTCCTGAATACAAGCCCTGTCGTCGTCGTCCTTTACGAAGATCACATATTCGTTGCGGTTATCGAGTTTCGATAACCGGCGCACCAGCTCTAATGCCACGATATCCATACCGTGTTTTTTTTGCCTGAACAGTCTTTGTCCTTCTATCCCTATCTTCATGCTGCAATTGTTAATAGCGTTTAAACAAGCGAGACGAGTACTTGGTTTTAAGTCCGTCAATATTTGTCGAAAGATCTTCCAATGTATTTTTAATCCGTATTTCGGTATGTTTAACCAGCATCCTCCAGCCGGTAACTATACCGGTGATTGTAAACAGAATAGTAGCCATGGCGACCAATTCGAGCGATTGGAAAACAAATACTGCAATCAAATCAAAACTGATGTTGAGTACGAGCATGATAAGTAATTTGTAGAAGTTTAATTCGGGCTTATTGATGGCCATCAGGGCAACTCCGATAAACCGGTCGAAGGGTAAGGTGAGAATGTAGAAAGTGATGATCAGTAAGATGTTTTTTTGAGTGTCGAGGGCGTCAATGTATTGATTCCCTCCGAAGAAAAGCAATACCCACTCGGATAGAAAAGGTAATAGCAGTATGACCGGAATCAACATGAGTACCGAATAGCTGAGATAGGTGTTGAAGTCCTTTACAAAACGGTCCGATTTTTCGTGAAAGCCGGTCGAGAGCTTCGGGAATGCGGTAGCGGCAAAGCTTCGAAGCGGTATTTCGATCATTTCAACCAGTTTCATGGGTATGGTATAAATGGCCACCGCAGGAGCTCCCATCGCGGCCGACAAACTGATAATAAAGGTATCGCTGCTACGTAATAAGCTGCTGCTGATACTGATTGCCGATGAGAATTTGCCGAATCGTAACAAATCCTTCATGATGGACCGGTTGAAGTATTTTAAGAATTTCCAGCCATCCCAGCGCATCAGCATGGCGACGACCGAAACGGTTACGTCCGACAAGCTATACATCAGGATCAAGCCGGTCAGGGTCTCGTCGGCCAGGTAAATATAAATGCCCATGAATGCCAGGTTGAAAAAACCTACCAGGGCACGAATAATCATTACCCTCCTGAAATCCATGATACCCTGACTGTAATTGGCAGCCTGGATATGCGGCAAACTGGCGAATGCACAGAGCGGGTAGAAGAGGAGAACCGGCAAATAATAATTATCGGCGGCATGTGGCGACAGTAGCAACCAGGCGGGTACAAACAGTATGGTGATGGCAACCGTGGTCAGGATATTTAGGTGATAGGCGGTTCCTACCGTCATGTCACGATCGGTGCCCACAGAAGTGGATATATACCGTATCGCCCCTGTTCCGGCCAGGCCTATCCGCAGCATATCGAGCAGGCCCAACGCGGTTATGAAAATCACCCAGCGACCATAAAGTTCTTTATCGGTGAATCTTGCCAGCATGATAAACAGCACCATGCTGAATCCGGCATACACAACATTACCCAGTAAAGAATGCAGATTAGTTGAGTTCTTTAGTTTCATAGTGTCAAGTTGTTTTTTTCCCATTCGGGCATCAGCGAAATAAAACACATTGACATAAAGAACAAAATGGTTCCGGGCATCTGACCCAGCGTCGAGGCACTGTACGACGACACCATGATCCCGAACGCTCCCGCAAGAAAGGCAATGGCCGTAAATCTGAAATTATTGTCTTTGATTTTAAATAAAATGAGCACCCCGGCCTTACCGGCAAAGTACAAAATCATAAACAAATAGAAAACCAATCCTACGATTCCCTGCTCCACCCATACCTGTATATACCATCCGTCGGTGGGAGTCTGCGCCAGGAAGGTCCCCGGCGAGAAGCGTAAACCCCAGTTTCCGGCCGATCCCACTCCACCTCCGAAAGGGCGCGATTCGAGGTATTTTCTGAACAATGCCCTGTTTTCTTCACGTACCTTCAACGAGGGTTCGTCGGTCTGGAACACGGTACGCATCCTTCGTATTTCGTAGATACTTTCTCCAATCTGTGTATATCGAAGGATGAATACGGCAAAAAACAAAAAGATAGCGGTGAAAAACATCGCTTTGAAGTTTTTTGTCAGGAAGGCATATACGAAAAATCCGACAAAGGGTACGGCCACCGCACTCCGGGTACCCGAAATAGCCATCGCGTAAAAAGATCCCAGGGCAACCAACCAGAAAAACAATTTTTTACCGGCCGATACTTTCAGGTGTATGGCCAATATTAAAAACACCACGCCGAAGTAGGCCATCATTCCTCCATACGTACCGGCATCGGCAAAAAAGGAAAACACGCGGATAATACCGAAAAGTACGTGAGTGGTTTGATTCCCGGGTATCTCGAGCCAGCGTTGTTCCCAGGGATCGGGACCGATAAATTTTTGCTGTACTCCTTTCAATATCGCCAACAAGGTGAACCAGCCCGATAGGTAGATAAACGACATCATATCCTTGGGCTTGTTGTAGATCAGATACACTACCGGTACAATAATAACCGAGTATAGCGCCATACTTCGCATGGCATAAATCCAGGCCGTACGGCTCGCCACTTCGGGATTGAGAAGCTGGGCGGTGGTCATAAACATCCAGAATACAACAAGATAGGTGAAGTCGCGAAATGCATTCTTCCATTCCACCTTGGTGTGTAACTGACTGAAAAATATCCCGACCAAGGTAAGTCCCAGGAATCCGTCCACCATTAAGCCGGTAGGCAGGTTCACATACCTTGAAATACCGATGGAAAAGAAATTGGCAAACATTATCGCTACGACTCCGAAATGGGGTTTTACCAGCATCCAGATCGCAGCTATCAGAAATCCCGGGGATAGAATTAACAACAGACCGGTAGTCAGGTTATTACCGGCAAACAGCACCATTGCAGCCAACATCAACAATAGGAAAAAGCTTAACACGATGATAGACAACATCGTGTGTGCATTGCTCCTGAAACCTGATGAAGTGCTGGGCATGGTGGGATACGTAAAATATTATCAGGGACGCCCGGCAAAGCGAGTCAGTAATTGTTTCATCTTTTTGCGGAATGCCGAACGGTCTTTCGGTATTTCGCCAAACATATCTTCCATATACTCCACTTTACCGTTGGTGAGCAAGGTGAAGAACGATTTGCCAATCAGTGCTTTCAGTTTGGTCAGGTGCATCGTTTCTGCTTCGTGCCAGGTAAGCATGCCGTCGAATACGACCAGACTCATGTCGGCTGTTTTTATAATCACCGAGTTGTCGATACCATTGCTTACCGACGGCAGGATACTGATGATCACTTCGGGGTTGGTGCGGAGGTAGCTGAACAATTCGGTATAGGTGTCGGAGTTCCGGTAACGATAAGTCAACGAATAGGGGTTTGCCGGATCTTCGTTTACGGTCGTCTCGCCATTGTTGGAAGTCACGGCGGCAAAATTGAAAATCTTTACATTCCAGTCCCGGTCCTTCAGTTCGGATGCGATATAATTCGCCGTTTCTACTTTTCCCGCCTGATCCCAGATACTGAGGATCTGGATAATCATCGGGCGGTTGCTGGTGGTGGCCAACTCCCTGATTTTCTCGAATATAAACACAGAAGTGCGTTTGTTGATATGATCGGCTGCCGCTTGGTAATTGGTTACTGGCGAACAAAACGCACCCAGCACCTCCATCTCGCTCAACCGGGACAGGTTGGAAGGTGTTTTGATTCGCATATCGAGTATCTCGATGGCCAACAGTGCTGCGATATAAAAGATTAACGAGAAAATGGAAACGATTAAAATGTAGAGTAAATGACGCGATTTGTTGGGAATCAGTGGAAGTGTGGCTTCGTCCATCATTTTCATGTCGGTAACCATTTCCATGTTTTGTTCCTTCTGTAATGCTACGTTCAGGTTGTTCAGAACATTGAGGTATTCGTTCTCGATTACATTGATTTCCCGTTCGTACCGTTTAATGGTCGCACCTACCGGGGCCAGTTCCTTGTATTGGCTCATAAATTCACGGTGACGCTCCAGCATCGATTTGTAGTAAGCTGCGTTCGATTCATAATTGGTAATCGCAGTTAACCATTCGGCCATCATCCGCTGAAATTCCACTCCCTGCGTCTTGCTGTCGGTGGTATAGGTCGAGTCGATATTATTCTGTATTCTGCGCTCCAGCTGTGCACGCCGCAAAATCAGCTGTTGCAGTTTCTGGGGGTTGGTCTCCGAATCGTACACTTGTATCTGGGCAATTTCGTTATTCATATTCACCAATTGCCTCCGGAGGTCAATAATCTGCTTGTTCTGTAAATTGATTTTATAACGGGCTTCAATTTCGTCCTCCAACTTCTTGACTACTGCACCGGCCGCTTCATACTCCATTTTTACGTCCTGCAGGCGCACCTCGATTTTTTCCTGCTGGGTGGTAATCTGTTCGGTTTGTTCGTCGTAGTTAATAATATTGTTGGCGATGTTATATTCCAACAGTTTCTGCTCGGCAGCCTGTAGCTGGGCCGATAGTTCACGTAATTTACGCTGGAAATAGGCGATCGCATTGCTCGACTGGTTTTTTTTCAGAACAATGTATTTGTTGTTGAAGATTTCGGTGGCAAATTTAATGGTGTTGTAAGCAATAGCAGGATCGTCGGAATCGTACGAAATCTTAATAAGATCCGATGCGCCTATCCGTTCCGAATTCAGCTTATTGATTGCTTCGACACTATAATGGGGATGATCTTCGTTCAACAATTTGTAAAGATACCCATCCTTGTCGTGGGTCACATTGTACCGGAGGTTGTGATAGCTCTTTTCCATATCACCCTTCACGATCAGACGTTTCACATCTTCGGGCGTATCCTCCATCAGTTCGCTGAATGCCTCCTCGTTGATAATAAGACCATTAGGCCCGTCCTGCATCAAGTGCTGGGCCAGCAGCCGCAATCCGGTTTCCTCGGCCAGCGAACGCGACTTGAGGATACTCAAGATATTATTGTACTCGTTCAGGGTTTGCACGTTATCGATCCGGGTACCCAGCATTTCGAGTCCGGTATTGGACGTAATACCGGTAAATAAAGTCGCCGTCGAAGTATATCGCTCGGGCAGATTACGGGTAATCAGAAAGGTGATGAACCCGAACACCAGCGGAATAATAATTATGTAGGTGAGCTTCGAATACAGAAGCTTCAATATAGTAACTAAATTCATCGGATCTGTGGTTTGAATTTATAACCCGTTAATGCCATCAATTTTTCTGCATGCATGAAAAATTCATATTTTGCTTTGAAAAAATCAGTTTCTGCCTTTGCCTTTGATTCGCCTATATCGATAAGGGCTTCCATGCTGATGTAACCCCGCTCCAGATCGCGCAGCGCTTTCAAGTACATCGTACGTACGGTTTGCATTACTTCCTGAAACGACACCATTTGTTCCCTGAACGTATACATGAGGTAATACTCCTCGATCACCAGACGCTCCAACTCATCGTTGAGCTGTTGCTGATAGGCCCGGTGCTGCTCGATCGTATGTTCGAGCGCCCGTATTTCATGCTTGGTTTTGGTAAAGACCGACAAGGGGATCCGCACCGAAAAGGCTACATAGTAACTAAACTGGTTATCGACCGGCGTAATTCCGGGAACATTCTGATTCCCGGCAACAAAAATATAATTGTACAAACCGTAACGCGTGTCTGCATCGATATAAAAGTGATCCAGCCATTCTCTTTTCTTTGCATCGATCTGCGATTGAAAATTGCGCATCTGCGCATTCTGCATCTTGTGATAGGCATGATGCTCCTGGGCAGCCTTGACAAGATCGCTCAGTTCGGGAAAATCAAACTCCAGCAGGATGGTGTCGTTATCGATGTCTTTAAATAAATCGGTCATCTTCTGAGCCTTCGCCGACACAGAGCCAATTAAAAAAAGCACAAGGATAAAAATCAGTTTTCGCATACAACAGTTCTGTTTACACATTTTCATGCTGCAACATTGCAGGGATTGTTTTTAAAATTATTCTTAAATCGTACCAGAACGAAAAGTTCTCGGCATATTCAACATCGAGTTGTTTTCGCTCATCGGCCGACATCTTGTTAGCTCCACCTCGTTTTGTGATCTGCCAAAGTCCTGTAATGCCTGCCGGAGCCGAAAAACGTTTCGACCATTGGTCGGTGGTGAGTAATTCGGCTTCATAAAGCGGAAGCGGACGATTCCCCACTATCGACATGTCGCCTTTCAGCACATTGATAAATTGAGGTAATTCGTCGATACTTGTATTCCGGATCAATCGTCCTACCTTCGTGATACGGGGGTCGTTGGCGACCTTGAAAAATGCATTATCTCTTTTTCTCGACTTTTTGGCCTTGTAAATATCTTCCTGTACCAACCCGTCGTCGCTGATTAATAAAGGACTTTCGTTGTTGTACTGATCCGATTTCGCTTCCCGCACAACGTACTGATTGTCGTTCATCAAGGTGTCGACTTTTGTATCGGCATTCAGATACATGCTCCGGAATTTTATAAATCCGAAAATCCTGTAACCTGTGCCCACCCGGGGGGCTATGTAATAAACCTTACCTTTCGATTCGATACGGATGGCCAGGGCGATAAGCAGAAAGAAAGGCAGTAATATCAAGAGCACAGCCAACGAAAAAGCAATGTCGAACACACGTTTCCACAAGGGCAGGCGAAACGATGTTATCCTGTCGTCGCTACGGTTGCCGGCGCTCAATTGTTCGAAATGTTCGTATACAAAATTGAAACGGGCCACCAGCGACGAAGGGGTGAAGTCGGGAGGAAATACATCATGGGCCCCGTTTTTAATCCAGACAGGCGCATTGCTTACATCGCCGATTACAAAGATGACGGTAGGCGATTGAATCAGATTCTGATTCAGGACCTGCAGGGCGAGTAAGGTTTCCTGGTCATTCTCGTGCTGGTATAGGACGCATTGGCAGGCAGGTTTGATGGCTATTGCCTCAAATACCGTCGTTACGGTTTGGCATTCAAAGCGACTCTCCCCTTCGTTCAGCCGGTTGGCCGACGAGGGATCTTTTCCTATGTACAATGCCTTATAAAGCATAAGCAGCGTTTCGATTTGGTTAACTTCTGTATTTGAAAATGTTTTCGATCCGGATCAGTAGTTCGGTAGGATTGTAGGGTTTCTCAAGGTAGTCGGCAGCCCCCAATTGTAGCAATTGGATTTTTTCATCGCTTTTATCGATCGACGATAAGACGATGACCGGGATCTGCCGGAATGCCCCGCTACTTTTTAGTTGTTCTACAAATCCTTTGCCTCCCATCCCTGGCATCATCAGGTCGGTAACAATTAAATCGGGTAGATAACCTGATTGCAACAAGGCGAAAGCTTCGATACCATTGATGGCTGTTTCTACTTCGTATTTGCTCGTCAGGATGGTTTTGGTCAGCCTCCGGAACTCGTTGTTGTCGTCAATTATTAATATCTTTTTATTCATTTCAGGCACAATTTGTTCGTTTTGTTTGCTATTTCAACTTTCTTTTTTTCGATACGCTACCGGCCCGGGGTAAGGAAGGCAGGCATACTGTAAATTTACTCCCCGCACCTACTTCGCTTTCGATTTTTAAAAGTCCTTTATTACGTTGTATAAAGTTTTTTACGATCATCAATCCCAATCCTGTCCCCTTTTCGTTGTGAGTACCAAAACTGGTATAATGTTCGTTTTCGACCAGTATCTTGTTGATGACTTCGGCGCTCATCCCCACTCCCGTATCTTCAATCGAAACTTCCATGTACCGCAGGCCGCTTTTGCCGTTTATAATTACTTTCCCGTTTTCCGGCGTAAACTTAATTGCATTGTTGATCAGGTTTCTGAACACGGTATGCGTACTTACTTCGTCACAAAATGCTTCAAAATTTTTCTTCAACTTGAGCTCTATGCCGATGTTTTTTTCTTTGGCGTTCAGTTCAAGAAGACTAATACAACTTTTCATCAACTCGTATATATTGGTCATCTTAAGGTTGAGCGCCACGTTCTTGTCCTGCATTCTCGTCCACTGTAACAAACTGTTCAGTAAAGTGTTTGTCTCATTTGTCCGATTTTTTAAATCCCGAATAATTTCGCTGAAAAGCTCAGAGGACGGATCAAAAAAACCCTGATCGATGGCGTCGATGGTTTGTAAGATCCCTGCCAGCGGGGAACGAATGTCATGAGCAATAATCGAGTACAGCTTGTCGCGCGAATTGTTCATCTCTACGATGGTTTTACGCGATTCGGCCAGCTCGATATGATTTCGTACCCGCACGTACAACTCTTCTTTTCTGAATGGCTTGGTGATAAAGTCGACACCTCCCGATTGAAAACCTTCTACCATGGTATCGGTTTCCTGGTTGGCCGTTAAGAATATAACCGGTATATCTTTCAGATCATCCTGAGTTTTGATTTTTCTACAGAGTTCAAACCCAGTGATTTCCGGCATCTCGATATCCAATATGATCAGTGATGGCTTCTCCGACCTTATTTTTTCAAGCGCATTTACTGCGTCGTCGGTCACAACCGCTTTGTAACCTGCCGTAGTTAATATTTTTGCGATCAGTACCAGCGATACTGTATTGTCGTCGATTACGATTACTTTCTTCATGTTTACTAAATGAAGTTGCCTACTTTTCGAGAGAGTTGCAAACAAGCATTTATAAGTAATTCAGACTAGTTTTCAGATTTTGTAATTGCTACAAAATTATTTACTATTTCTACATGCAAAAGTAGTAAATTATTTTAAATATCAATAGGTTTGAATTATTTTATTCAATATAAACGGAAAAAATGCTGTCAACCGAGCGTTTCTTTCAGTTGCGACTGAATAATGGTGAGAATGTCGATTACTTTATCGACATCCCTGCGTAATTCCTCTGGTTCCATGCTTCCAGGCTCCGCCTGATTTAGCTTTTCAATCAGCGCTTTAAGCGATGTGATCTGGAAATTTGCCAGAGTCGGTTTTATTTTGTGTGCTATCCTCCGTACGGCCGACACATCGTTGTCGGTTTGGGCGGCCCTGAGTTGTTCGACCGATTGCTCGGCCATTATCAGAAAAGTTTCTATTATCTGACGTGTAAAACTTTCATCGCCCTGACTTAATTCCTGCAGGTAACTCAGATCGTACAATTTTTCTGTCGAATTATATTCCATCATATTCTCTTGGATTGAACGGGTAAGTTTTTTAATTTTTTCGAATAATTCATCTTCACGATAGGGTTTTACGATATAATCCTCCATACCGTAACTCATGTATTTGGCGATTTCGCTGTCCACCGCGTTGGCGGTAAAGGCTATTACCGGCGTCTTTAGTTTTAGTTCCTTGCGTATCAGCCGGGTTGCTTCCAGGCCATTCATCACCGGCATTTGAATATCCATCAGGATGATATCTACATTGTGGGTACGCAGGTATGCAACTGCTTCTTCTCCGTTGGAAGCTTCGTAGGTTTCACAACCCGTTGAAAGGAGCGATTGGCGGGCGATAAAACGGTTTGTGTCGTTATCCTCGACCAGCAATACTTTCATGTTCTTGAAAGAATAACCGGAGGCCTGCATCTGCTGAGATTCCAGGCTTTTTTCGTTGCCCAGGGCTAAGGGTAGCGTGAGATGAATGAGGGTTCCTATGCCTTTTTCGCTCTCGAAAGTAAGGGTGCCTCCCATGTACTTCACCAAGCGGTGACAAATAAACAATCCCAGGCCGGCACCTCTGTGTATGCGGTTCAACGAATCATCTTCCTGTGAAAACCGCGTGAAAACAGTGTCGATAAAGTCTTTGCTCATACCAATGCCCGAATCGGCAATTTCAAAGAGAATTTCGTGAAAGCCACTGGTTTTGCGCCGGATAGTGGCTTCGACACGAATCACGCCCCGTTCGGTAAATTTGAACGCATTTGAAATCAGTTTGATTAAAACCTGTTGCAGTCGCTGATCGTCGCCTTTGTAGGCTCCGGGCAGATTGTCGGCTATAATCATTTGGAAGTCAATCGATTTGTTTTCGTTTATTTTGCCGTCCATCATCTCTTTTACCTCGAGCAGCAGCTGCCTTAAATTAAAGTCTCTTTGTTTTAAGGTGAAATTGCCACTTTCCATATCGTTGATATCCATCACGTTTTGAAACAGGTTGAGCAATAATTTGGAAGCCACTGCCGACTGTTGCAGGAATTGTTTCTGCCGGCTGTTGAGCTGTTCGCGCATGAGTTCGCGATGCATTCCTGAAATGATATTCAGCGGAGTGCGTATTTCATGGCTTAGATTGACAAAAAATGTTTCTTTTGCTTTTTTGGCATTTTCAGCATTTTTTCGGGCTGCTTTCAGTTCTTTTTCGTATCCTTGCTGACGGGTGACATACGCATTGGCGTCCTCCAGCCATTTTTTATGATGCAGTATACGTTGAATAACATTGGATTGTAACTGAGCAAAATACCGCAAAAAACTAAGTTCGCGTTCGTGGAAATCGGTATCGTGGCGGAGGTAGTAAAATTCTATTGTTCCAATCAGCGAGTTGTTTTGAAACAAAGGAAAGCTGATCAGGCTTTTTATTCCGTTAAGGATCATCTGGTCGGTGACCGGTTTTAGCTCTTTTTCCGATTGAATGGTTTTTTTTAGGTAAATTTCTTTTCCTTGCGCATGAAGGGGGTAATAATATTTTAAAAAATTGGCTGTTGTCACCTTCCCCGAATTTCCCTGAATAAATTCCACTTCGGGCGCATTCCATTCGTAATACGAAGTAATGGTTTTATAATTGGGGCCGCAGGTACACACGGCCAGGTGATCGGCATTGGTAAACCGGGCCATGGAGGCCAGCACCGAAGGAATATTCCGTTCAATAAAATCGAGATCGGGCCTCGAATAAATAAGCGTGATTGAATTGATAAGCTGTTGAAAGTTGCAGGTCAGTTTATTACAGGTCCATTCGAAGGAGTTGTAATTGCTGAGTTCCAATTCGGGTAATGTTGAGTTGAATTCTCTTTTTGGCAGCGATGCGTCATGTTCGAAATCCTTGTTCATTCCATTCATTGAGTTTGAAGAAACGAAAGTAGTGCTTTTTTTTAAAAATTCAACTCGCAAAGTGTTTTTATGCTGAATCATCAGAAAATTATTCTATTTTTGTGAAATAATATAATAATTCATTAGTAAAACACAACGGTTGTTCGATGAGAAGTTATCGGCTTTCTATGATAAAATAACTTGTACGCCATGCATGATATGAACGAACGTAATCAGATGTACGATATTTTAATTGCCGACGATGCTCCGGCCAACCTGAAAGTACTCAGCGAAATTCTGAGGTTGGAGGGGTATAGGGTACGTCCGGTGCTCAACGGTAACCAGGCTCTTGAAGTAGCAAAATTGCAGAAGCCTGATTTGATTTTGCTCGATATAATGATGCCCGATATTAATGGATACGAAGTTTGCAAGCGTCTGAAAAGTTCGCCCGAATTGGCCGAGATTCCGGTAATTTTTATCAGTGCTCTGAGCGATACGGAAAGTGTGATTCAGGCTTTTGCGGTAGGTGGCGTCGATTATGTGAGTAAACCTTTTAAGGCCGAAGAAGTAAAAGTTCGTGTTTCCACTCATTTGAAAATCAGGCAGCAAAGTAAGGAGTTGCAGCAGCTTAATGCCACGAAAGACAAGCTTTTCTCGATTATTTCGCACGACTTGCGGGGACCTTGCGGTAATTTCAGCCAGGTATTGGATTTATTGTCGGAAGACCTGGTATTCAACGATCCTCTGAAGGCGCGACTGGTGGAAGAATTGCGCACTACTTCGAAAAGCGTCATGTACCTGCTCGACAACTTGCTCAACTGGTCGCGCAGTCAGTCGAAACGGATTGTTATCGATCCTCAGGATGTGATCATTAATCTGGCAGTGATGGAAAGCATACGATTGCTCAAACCAATTGCTAATTCCAAGCAGATCTCGCTCGAATTTGTAGCGCCCAAAGTATATACCGTATATGTTGATTCGAATTCGTTGAGTTTGATTTTCAGGAATTTATTGTCGAATGCGATTAAATTCACCAAGGCAAACGGAAAGATTGTGGTTTCGGTAGACGATGCCGAGGAAGAAGGATGGGTACGTATTTCGGTGAGCGACAATGGAATAGGGATGACCGAAGAAGCGTTGAGCCGCTTGTTTAAACCGAGTCAGCATTTTACCACCTATGGTACAGGTAACGAAAAAGGTTCGGGACTTGGGTTGTTGTTGGTGAAAGATTTTGTAGAATATAATAATGGAACATTAACCGTGAGCAGTGAACCCGACAAAGGTACGACCTTTAGTTTCAAGTTGCCTGCGGCCTGTCAGGACTAACTACTCTATGATCAGATTATTGGTAGTACTTTTGGTAAGTGCTTTTTCGCTTCAGGCTCAGACTAAGGTAGCACGACGAATCATTGAAATCGGCCGGACCGACAATCGTACCATGCATCATTTGGATGTGTTGTCGAACAGAATCGGCGGAAGGCCGATCGGATCGGATGCCTACACGACAGCTACCTATTGGGTGGCCGGCCAACTCGAGAAATGGGGATTGGAAGTTGAAATCCAGGAAGTGGGCGAGTTGCCTGTAGGATTCAACCGGGGACCCTGGTTCGGGCGTATGTATGGCGACGAATCGGAGGTGCTCGAATTTGTGACACCTTCGTACACATCGGGCACCAAGGGTCTTCAACGTGGACCTGTGCTGATCGAGCCCAAGACATCGGCCGAATTTCAACGGATGAAAGGTAAACTGAAAGGGGCCTGGGTGCTTATTGAAGGTACTAATACGGGTTTTCCCATCGATTGGTCGGCTAAAGGAGATTCTCTGCGGAGGGCTGTCCGTCAGTTCAACGATACGGTGAAAGAGCCTGCTAAACGCAAACCAGAGCCTGCGTTGTTTTACCGCGAAATGGTGGAAGCCGGTATTCTCGGGATCATCCAATCGGCTCCCGTACCCTTGGTGGCCACCTACGACCGTAACAATGTATGGACGATGTCGTTTGACCATCTGCCATCGACGCCCGACATTAAACTCAATGAACAGCAATACCGGAAAATCAGGGAAAAGGCCGAACGGCGCGAATATGTGGTGTTGGAATTCGATATCCGGAACCATTTTAAACCAGGTCCGGTGAAGTATCACAATGTGATCGGTAAAATTAAAGGTGTGAAGTATCCCGACGAATACGTCATGTCGGGTTGCCATCTCGATGCTTACGATGTGGCGACCGGGGGAGTGGATTGTGGTACGGGAGTAGCTCCCAACCTCGAAATGGCGCGTATGATAATGGCGGCCGGAGGTTCCGGCCCCGACCGTACGTTGTTGTTTTGTTTTTGGGCAGGCGAAGAATTCGGCTTGCTGGGCTCGAAATTCTGGGTGGAACAAAACAAGGATAAATTGCACCGGATTTCGAATTATTTCAACCGCGATGGTGGGCCTACCGCTGCCTCGGGACTGGTGGTTCCGGCCAATATGTACGACGATATTGTGAAATGCACTGAAGGTTTGGCCGATTATCATCCGCAGATCCCGTTTACGGTTGAAAAAAATACGGCCAGTCCTCAACTTCCGCCTACAAAGCCGGGAAGCAGCGATCATGCCTATTTTCAAATGCATGGAGTGCCGGTGATTGCTTTCCGGAATACCGATCCGCTGGGTTATAATTTTAATTACCGCGAAATCTGGCATACCAACCGCGATCGTTACGATATGAGTATTCCCGAATATATGGAATATACCGCGGTGACGCAGGCCGTGACGCTTTATAATATTGCCAATCTGAAGCGTTTGTTGCCGCGCGACGGTTTGTATGTGCTTCAGCGTTAAACTAAAATAATCACCTTATGGGACGAGAAATGGTTGTTTGTTTATTGTTGTTGGCCGGTTCGCTGCATTCATTGTTTGCTCAGGCGGCTGCCGATGCTGTGTTGCTCAGCCACCGTACGGTGGTTACCCTGAAAGGCCGGACCCTGAGAACTGAAGTAGGTAATCGGATTCAGATCAACAACCGTAAAGGCGACAAGTATGCTACGGTAGCGGTTCCGTTCAGTAAAATATTGAAAGTGTCGGATTTGCAGGCGCATATAACCGATAGCGACGGGAATGTGGTGGCGAAGTTGAAGCCGTCGGCTATCAGGAAAAGATCGTTGATGACTGATGAAGCTTTTTTTCAGGATGCCATGGAGCTTGAATTTTCGCTTACTTCGCCCCGCTATCCCTATGTTTTGCATTATTCGTATGTGAGTCAACAAACCGATTTCATGCATCTCACACGATGGATTCCGGTATTGGATACCGGTATTGAAACCCGGTCGGCACAATTAAGCTTGCAGGTTCCGGTGGATTGTAAGTTGCGTTACGCCATGAATCAAATAGGACCGCCGGATATTGACGAACAAGAGGGCATTCGAACCTATACCTGGAATACCCGTTTTAATGGAGAAGTGGAGGGAGAACTCTATTCGCCTCCTCTGATTTCGTTTGTGCCCGGATTGTGGGTAGTTCCGCTGCGTTTTAACTATACTTCGCCGGGTTCGTTTCATAGCTGGAAATCGTATGGGAGCTGGCAGTACGCAGTCAACGATAAACTGCAGCAATTGCCTGCTGCTGAAATTCAGACGGTACGGTCGCTGGTAAGTGGCATTACAGATACGCTGGAGATGGTGCGGGCGGTGTATCACTACCTGCAGGATCACACCCGTTATGTGAATATTTCCATCGAAAACGGAGGGCTGATACCGGTTGCGGCCCATCGCGTAGCCATCAACAAATACGGCGATTGCAAGGGTTTGTCCAATTATATGATGGCCTTGTTGAGGGCGGTAGGTATCCGTTCGCATTATGCCGATGTTCATGCCGGTAACCCGATTAATTACATCAACGATACCTTACCGGCGCAACAATTTAATCATGTGATTTTAGCAGTGCCTCTTTCCGGCGATACCCTGTGGCTCGATTGTACCAGTAAAGGTCCGTTTAACTATGCCGGAACCTTTATTCAGCACCGTCCGGCCCTATTGATCGATAAAGAGGAATCGAAGCTGGTGACGATTCCAGCTCTGACGAAAGCTGATGTGCATTCGGCCCGTACCATAACGATAGGGTGCGATACGAACACCGTCAATCGACTCGAGGTCGACTGCAGGTATAGAGGCGCCGATTTCGAGACGATTAGTTCGATCGACCGTAATGTGCCGGTTGCCGACAAAGCGCGGGTACTGCACGACTACTTTGGTGTGAAAAGCAGTGTGTCCGAAAATTTTCAGGTGGGTTTTTCGCATCGGGATTCGGCATTTGCAACCTTAAAATTTACGGCCCGATCACGCCAATATATCAAGAAGGTGGCCGGCGAATGGCATATTTCTTCCATCCCTTTTGCGATTCCGCCTTTTCGCAAACCCTCCTCCAGGCAACTGCCCGTCCAGATCGATGTCCCCCTGTGCTTTACCGATACGCAAATATTCGAGATTCCCGGAGTTGTTTCCCCGGTGAAAGATGCGATTGCGGATATTGAATTCACCAGCCATGCAGGAAACTATTGCAGGAAAACCGTGGTGGATTCGTCGGGAAAGCTGTTGATTTATAAGAAATTCGAATTAAACGCAGGGTTTTATTCGCAGCAGCAATATCCCGGTTTATACGATTTTATTCGCAGGGTGACCGAGGTCGAAAATACCCTGTTGGTACTCAGTGCGAACCGGAATGTTCTGTAAGTGAGAGTTTAATGCTATATATTTAATATGAAACGAACCTGTTGCTTCCCGGCAGTCAGAGGTAGGAGATACTACTGACAGGTGAGTTTCGCACGACCGTTCAATGAATAAATTATTGCCGTATGAAAGCACATCTATGTTTATCCGTGTTATTGTTTTGTGTCCAATTGTCTGCCAATGAAACCACTGCGCGTGTTTTCGGTACCTTGAGTCATCATGATCTGCAATTGCAGCAATGCGATTTCGAACCCGATGCGGCGGCAGTTGTAATCTTTGATCAGGGAACAACCAATATCAGTAAGTTCGACGATAAGTTCGTGTATATTCTCGAGCGGAAAGTGCGAATAAAGATTTTTACGGAAGCAGGAGTTCATTGGTCGAATATTGAAATTCCATATTATAATTCTTCGACGGTTAGCGAACGGGTGTATGATGTGCAAGCCCGGTCGTACAATTACGAAAACCATCAGCCTGTGGTGACTGAACTCGATATGACCAACCTTCACACCGAAATGTCCGGTAACTGGCGCCGTTTAAAGTTTGCTATTCCGAATGCCCGGGCAGGATCAGTGATCGAGTATACCTACCGCATCGAATCCGATTATTTGTTTAACATTCCCGATTGGGAGTTTCAATGGAAAATTCCGGTGATGAACAGCAGCTATACCATCGCCATGGTTCCCTTCTACGAATACCAGTTTAAACTGCAAGGTTCAAAGGGACTCGATGAGTATACTTCAGAAATATCGGACGGCTTGGAGCGGAATTATTTCGGGATTATATTTAAGGATATGATTTATACTTTCGGGATGAAGAATGTGCCGTCTTTCAAAGATGAAGCTTTTATTACTTCTGCTTCCGATTATATCAGTAAAATTGACTTTCAGCTTTCAAAAATCAACTTTCCCAATGGCACGGTCAGAGAAATATTATCGACCTGGCCGGCTCTGATCAAGGAGTTGAACGATGATCCGAACTTTGGGAAGTTCTGTACGACGGCCCAGAAACAAGCGGCGAAATTAATGCCGATCAGCGATTTGCTCCCCCTTTCTCAACGGCAGCGTTTCGATTCGGTACTTCATTTTGTGAAGTCGAATTACCAATGGGACGAAACGTACGGACTCTATGCCCGGCAGAAGTTTAAAGAGTTGCAGACTACCCGGAAGGGAAGTTCGAGCGAACTTAATTTGCTTACCGCAGGATTGTTGAATGCAGCCGGAATTGAAGCCAGGCCTGTGATCATCAGCAATCGGGATCATGGGAAAATCCGGTCTTCCTATCCGTTCTTGAATGCGTTTAATAACACGATTGTTCTTGCGAAAGTCGACGGCAAAGACCAGTTGTGCGATGCAACCGATGGATTGCTGGCCAACGATCGCTTGCCGCTCAACTGTCTCAATGAAGTGGGATTGCTCATCGACAAAGGTGCCGAGACCTGGACGGCGGTAAGGGCGGTCAATTACAGTAAGACAAAAACCATTATTCAGTCGAGATGGGTCGATGGGCGCATCGAAAGCGATATCAAATCGGTATTCTCGGATTACGACGCTTTATCGATGCAGCGCCATTTCGGAGGCGAACGAAGTAAGATCTTAGCGCATCTTGAACAGGAAAACGATCAGGTGTCGGATTCGTCGCTTACCATCAGGCAGATGGCGGGAGCCCGCAGTAATTATGAGCTAACGTACCAGGTGTCGAATCCGGCAGCAAGCACAGACGAATCCATTTATATCCGTCCGTTTTTACAAGAAGCTCCTTCCGAAAACCTCTTTGTATCCGCCGAACGCAGCTATCCGGTCGACCTGATGTATCCCTATCAACGTTCTTATAATTGTATTTTGTCGATTCCCGATGGCTACCGGGTGGAATACCTGCCCGAAAACCGGCGTATTGCAGCCGACGAGTATGCCATGGAATATTCGACGGATTTACAAAATAATAAACTCATTATTACCTTGGTTTTTCTGTTGAAGAAGTCGGTGTATCAACCGGAGGAATATTCCGGGCTTCGCAACTTTTACAGCCAGATCGTGGAAAAAGCGGACGAAAAAATAGTTTTAAAACGCATGGTTGTGCAATAGATTGTACTCGAATGCCAACCTAAAAACAGGCCAATGTGTAATACTGGTTAACAAAACTCAGCAAATGGAAGTCTGGGATAAATCTGATGGGGATGACATATATAAAGGCAGGTGAAGCGTCTGCACAGTAAGTTTGAGAACTAATATATTTGCTATTAAATTCAATGGTTTAATGATTAAATGTTTACGATATGAAAAAATTCATGTTTTCCTTGTTTGTTTTATGTCTAATGTCATTATTTGCAACTGCTCAATCGGATTCAATCCCAACTGTAGTGATAAAGCGATTTACTTATTGTGAGATAATTGGTACGTCCGGCCTGGCTGGTTCAAAAGTTACGGTTGATATTGACTTTGGTCAAAAAACAAAGATATTTGCAGATACAAGGTTAAAAGACAAAGATGGGAAACCCATAAAATTTAATTCATTAATTGATGCATTAAACTACATGGGAAGCGATGGTTGGGAGTTAGTCCAAGTGTTTACGTCAACTTATTCTGCTGATACATATAAATATCATTATTTGCTTAAAAAAGAGATAACCAAATAGAGCTCAATCAAGCCTATCGTTAAAATATTACTATTGAATCGGCTCATTCCGGATGTTGTTTTAAGTTACAGGTGCTGCTTGGGAAGTGAAAGCGGGTTTCGAATAGGGTGCTTTAGAAAAAGAGTTAAATTATGAGTGTCCGTAAACATATTGGATACCCTCTCTGTTTATGGTAACTGATAGCGATAAAAGTACGCCTACTGAAGTATTGACCTTAAAGTTTCAATAAGAATGAATAAAAATTACCTGCTTGCGATTATCCTGGTGGCGTGTTCCGGCCTGTCGGCTCAGCTTTCGGTAGTCGCCACCTTTAATGCTGATAACGAGCTAAAAGAAAAGCAGTTACGCGATGATAATTATTTCAAGGGACAATTGTTTTATTTTGGACAAGGGAGTTCGACAACCAGCCAGCTTTACAAAACGGACGGAACCACTATTTCATTGGTAAAAGAATTTGGTCCGGTCTATCCTGACGGAGAGGTCGGAACTGGTATATCGGTATCCAATTTCAACCAGACTTCCGACAAGTTGTTTTTTACCCGTTATTCGATGCGGTTTAATGGGGCTACCCCTTTGGATGCCATTACTGAATTATGGGCATCGGATGGCACCGGGGAAGGTACTGTCAAGGTGCTTTCGTATCGTTACATGGGAACTAGCAGGTTTGGGGTAGTGCTGAATGGCGAGAGTAACGGGACCTATCACACCTACCAGAATAGCATAGGTAATAAGCTGATATTTAATGCCTATGATCCTGATAGTCCCGGTAATACACTGATAATGTGGGTGACGGACGGAACGGCAAATGGTACCCATCCGCTTCTCGATTCCAATGGCGGGAAAGTGTATGGCGGCGTTTTTTTCGGCACTCGTATGAATGGTAAATATTATTTCGGAGGACGTGCACAAAACGCGATTGATCCGGGCGGTTATCTGTATGAAACGGATGGAACCAATGCTGGTACTAAAAAAGTGAACTCCGGTTTGTTTTACATGAGCTCTAACACAAGTGAACCTCTAAATGGAAAGATGCTTTTTTGGGCCAATACGGTGAACGAGAACTATGAACTCTGGGAAAGTGATGGTACTGATGCAGGTACCAAGCCGTTTACCGGCCTGAATGGTACGGCTGGAAAGAAAACCTATTATCAGCTCGGAGCTGATCTCGCCAATGATGGCAGGCAGGTTTATTTCACGCTACAACCTTCATCGGACACGAAGACTGCTGAGTTGTGGGCCACGGATTTTACTCCGGGCAACACCCGGAAAATACGAAATGAGTCGAACTTCATGCCCAATAAGATCACTTTGGGTAATGGCTTTGTGTTTATTGAAACGTGGAACTTTCAATTTTCGACCAGTGCGAAATACCAACTGGTGTATAGCGATGGAACAGCTGCCGGCACCAGAACGGTGATGGAAGACGGTCCGGTTTCAGGTACTTTTGGCTTGTTTAAGAATGAGTTGTACTTTCCTCATCATGAATCCCGCAACGGAGCTGCATATTCGAATATGGAATTATGGCGCTCGGATGGTACGCCTGAAAATACGAAGATGATTTATGATATTTATCCCGGCGAAGTGACGTTCTATACCCCTCCTTTGAAGTTATCGTCCTCGCCCCGTTCGTTTTTTTCGTTAGGCAACAGCCTTTATTTTGTTGCGAAGAACGGGAATGCGATGAATCTGTACCGACTGGGGGACCCGACTTCCGTGGATCGGGCCGGCAGTTCTGTGGAGAGTGTTTTCCCCAATCCGTTTAAGGAGACGTTGACGATCCGGACGAATGAGCCTTTAGCACTTAAAATCTTGAATTTGCAGGGTAAAGTGGTAATGGAAGCGCAGCTGACAGCGGGCGACAATCCCGTAACCTTGTCGGATGTTCCTGAAGGTATGTATATTGTGACGACAAGCGGTATACTATCAAGGAGAAACCATTTTTACAGAGTGATTAAATTGTAGATGAAGAAAATGCTTCAACTACAGTATTAACTACCAATTTTACGATGATGAAATCCAATGGCAATGCTTACTGTACTATAATTGCGCATACAGGCATTGTGAGTGCTGAAATTACCTGTTAAAAATGGTAGGATGTGCCAGATGGCATAAACCGGGAATTAACAAAAATGCTAATCTCTGAATATCAGAAGATTAGCATTTTTATTGGTGACCCCGGCGGGATTCTAACCCACGACCTTCAGAACCGGAATCTGACGTTCTATACAGCTGAACTACGGAGCCTTGTAAAGCGGTGCAAAGATAATTGTTTTTTCCGAATTACAAAGCATCCGGCCGCTTATTTACTGGTCATAATCTCTAATATCATGCGGTCGGTTTCGAGCATGCCAAAACGACCGATCTTGGTAAGGTTCTCGATGGTTTTGTCAACTTCTTCAGCAGCAATGCCTTCTACAGCAGTTACCACTTTATTTTCCATTGCCATCATGGCCGATAAAGTAGCCGTGGAGACTCCGTTCGATACCTTCAGTGCGCAACTGGGCTTTGCCCCGTCGCAAATCATGCCGGTAATATTCCCGATCATGTTTTTAATGGCAAAGCCAATCTGCTCACGGCTGCCGCCCATGAGATACGTGATGCCGCAACTTGAACCGGTGGCGGCAACAACGGCGCCGCACAGGCCGGAAAGACGTCCCAGGCTTTGTTTGATGTAAATGGTCATCAGGTGGCTCAAGGTTAAAGCCCGTATCAGCTCTTCTTCCGATTTGCCGGTTTCCTCGGCAAAGACCGAAACGGGCAGGGTAGCGGTAATGCCCTGATTTCCACTTCCCGAATTACTCATTACCGGAATCATGGCTCCCGCCATGCGCGCATCGCAGGCGGCGGCAGTATACGAAAGCATATGGGTGTACACATTGTTGCCCATCAAACCACCCGAGAGGGTTTGAGCCACGCCATGCCCGTATGTGCCTTTCAGCGATTCGGCGGCGGCAGCTTTGTTTACTTCGACCGATTCCAGGATAAAGCGCAGTTCGTCGAGCGGAGTGGTGCAGGCAAACTCACATACTTTGTCGAACGATAGATGCAGGTCTCCTTTTTCTGCTTCGTCGGCCGTATTCAGCTCCCGGGAGCTGAGCGTTACCTCGTCGTTCTTCGCCAGGTACACGAAACGCGTATGTTCTCCGCTGATAATAGCCTTCGCCTGATCGTTGCCGCGTATTGAAACCACCTCGATGTACAGCTTTTCGGCAATATTCTCTTTTAAGCTTACCTTCAGTTTTTTATCCTGAATAAACAATTTACCCTGCTCCAGCAGCCCGGGCGTCATGTCGCGGAGCACCTCCAATCCGTAATCCGGTTTTCCGGCAATAGCCCCCATGGCAATGGCAATGGGCAAGCCGTACATCCCGGTGCCGGGAATTCCGACGCCCATCGCATTTTTCAATACATTGGCGCTCAACAGTACTTCCACGAAATCGGGAATGCCGCCCAGCATTTCCCTGGTTTTAGCCACTGCCAGGGCCACCGATATGGGCTCGGTGCAACCGATGGCCGGAATCACCTCCAGCTTTATCAGCTCAATAATTTTAGTACGGTATTCAAGTGCCAACATATAGTATTCGTATTAATCATTCACCTTTATACAACCTTCCCTGCCAGGTGTCCCGCTCTTCCAGCCTTCTTTCCACGAGGGTCACAAATTCAAAATTCTTCAAGCCCCAATCGGGCGATATCAGAAACGCCTTCGGCGATTGCGACACAAACCGTTCGATGGCGATAGCCGGATTCAATCGTTCCAGAAAATCGACCAGCAGATCGAGGTAGGCATCGGCACTGAAAAAACTGAACAGTTCGGGATGTTCCCGCGCCACCCTTGCCATAATCGTACCCTTGACCAGTTGAAGTTGATGCAGTTTTAAAGCGTCGAGCGGCAATTTACTCAACCGGTCGGCATGGGTAAGGATCAAATCCCTGTCTTCGCCGGGTAAACCTAAAATCATATGTGCACCGACCTGCAATCCCATCGACGCCGTGAGCTCGATAGCATCGACAGCACATTGGTAATCGTGCCCACGGTTGATGCGCTCCAGGGTTTTGTCGGAAGTCGATTCGATGCCATATTCGATCATCACATAATGATCGCGCGCAAGACCGGCGAAATAGGCGAGTATACGTTCGTCGACACAATCGGGGCGGGTACCTACCACGATGCCCTTTACGCCGGGATGCCGCAGGGCCTCGCCATATACCGATTCCAGTTTTTCCAGGCTGTCGTAGGTGTTGGTGTACGACTGAAAATAAGCCAGGTAGGCCTGGTCGTTGTATTTTTCTTTTTTCCGGAAAAAACCGATTCCCTCTTCAATCTGTTGACTGATGGTTTTTACCGGATGGCAATAGCCCGGTACGAAGGTCTGGTTGTTGCAATAGGTGCAACCACCCCGGCCCTTGCTGCCGTCGCGGTTGGGACAGGTAAAACCGGCATTAATCGAAATCTTTTGTACGCGCGTGTCGAACTTGGAGCGTACCAGTGTATTGAAATTTGTATAACGTGTCATAGTGAAAAATATTCCGGAACAGATCAGTCCGTTCCGGTATTGGTGACCGTACGGATGCCGATCAGTTTATCGTACCGTTCGCCCCAGGGCCGGTGATATACATAAACCGTATATTCGTTACGCGTTTGCCAGTACGAACCTTCGGTGCGCATCAGGGTTGCCGGTTGCTGTCCCTTCGGAACAAAGCGATACTGGTAATTGTATCCGCCTTGTTTCAGCAAAATGGTTTGTTCGTATTGTTTTCGGTCGTTATTGTAATTCATCCGGGCCGACTGATCCATTCGGTTGTAATTAAATTCGCCGCCGATATATACCCAACCATCGAAAAAAGGTTGAGGCGCCAGTAAGCGGAAATGCACAGGCAGGTAATCGGCTTCGGTATGAGGATCGTAGAAAGCTTCCTGGTGATGGATCAGAAACCGGCCGTTGACATCAAAGTCGAATTCGTAGGCTCCCCGGCGCACCTTGTCGGCAACGAGCCACACTTCGGCCTGCTGATTATGGATGGTTACTTCTTCGATACCCCGGCCTGCAGCATACACCGACGAAAAATCGAACGAACGGAACTCGCTTCCACCTTCAAAAATAAGGGATCGATTGTTGGTGTACATCAGCCGGTTGCCCGCAAATGAAGTAGGGCGGAGGCCGGTTACTTCGTTGTCGGTACGGTTGTTCTGGCGGACTACCAGTTTAATTTCATTCATCGGTTCGCGTACATAATAGCCACTCAGGTTTACCGTAATATCGAGTTGCTGGTAGCGTCCGTTGATTTCGGTGTCGGTATTGGGCCTGATCGCCGCATCGATCCCTACTTTCGGGTCGTAAACCACGAAACAAACCTGTGCCGACGGATGGTCCTGCCTGTTGTCTTCGTAAATCTGCACGAGGTAATTTCCCGATACTTTAAAGCGTATGTCGCCGTTGGGCAAGGTGAACCGGTAATGTGTATACAGGTAGGCGGTGTTCATCGAACGTTCGAAAGTGGTAATGTCGGCATTGGTGAATCCTTCGAGGTATTCGGAACTGGTGAGTTCGGAGGGGGTCCAATCGGCATTGCAATGCAACACCCGGTAGCTGAACGTACGGGTATCGTGCGACATTTCGTCGAACCGGATGCCCAGCACCTGATCACTTCCCAGCGCAATATGAGGGAGACTGTATTTTTCACCCTCAACACCGGCAATAAGCGATTTGATGTTAGGAGCAAAAATACGGGTCCGCAGCGGTTCGGTTCCGTGGGAAACGAGCCGTCCGCAGATCAGAATCAATAGAATAATCAGTCGTCGGGTTTGCATCGATAGTGTTAAAAATGCAAATGTACATAAAATTCCCCAGTCATTATGCGGAAAAAAATCATTATTCATGATGAAACTAATACAAATTTGTTGTATTTTTGTGGCGTTTTTTGCATCAGAGATAACTATTCTGCAGTAAAATTTTAAATATCAAACACTTATACGTTTAATATGGCAAACCTGATTACAACAAAACGTGGTTTGGATATTCCCGTCAATGGCAAAGCAGTGGAGAGCATAGGTACCTGTACGCTCCCTCGTGAATTTGCGATGATACCGGATTATTACCACGGAATTACACCTAAGATGGTAGTAAAAGAAGGCGATGTGGTGAAGGCAGGTTCTCCGGTGTTTTATGACAAGCAATTTCCCGACACGAAGTTTGTATCTCCTGTCAGCGGAACGATAAAAGCTATCAACCGGGGAGAGCGGCGCAAAATCATGAGCATTCAAATCGAGAATGACGGCAAGATGGACTTTGCCTCTTTCGACCCGCTTGCACTCGCCGGTGCTTCACGCGAACAAATCGTTCTCCGGTTACAGCAATCGGGCCTTTGGGCTTATATCAAGCAACGTCCGTACGATGTAATTGCCAATCCTTCCGTAACTCCGAAGGCAGTTTTCGTTTCCTCTTTCGATACCGCACCATTAGCACCAAACAACGATTATGTGTTGGGTAATCAGATGGCCGATTTTCAGGCAGGTATCGATGCACTGGCTAAAATCGCCCCGGTTCACCTGGGTGTGCGCAGCGGCAAGAAAACTCCGTTCAGCACTGTAAAGAATGCCATTATTACGGAGTATGCCGGTCCGCATCCGGTTGGTAATGTCGGAATCCAGATCAATCACATCAGTCCGGTAAATAAAGGAGAAACAGTGTATACTGTTGCCGCCCAGGATGTCGTGTTTATTGGCCGCTTGTTCAACAAAGGAATTGTCGATCTTACCCGCACGGTAGCCCTTACCGGACCGAGCGTGAAAGCGCCGCAGTATTTCAAGTTGTTGCCGGGAGTAAAAGTGGAAGAGTTGCTGAAAGATAAAATCAAAGGCAATGCCACCCATCGCATTATAAGCGGCAATATTCTTACCGGTGATAAAATTCCGGGTAATGGTTACCTCGATCCGTATGCTACTCAGATTACCATCATCGAGGAAGGCAACGAAACGCACGAATTGCTCGGATGGGGTATGCCCCGTATCCGCAGGTTCAGTATGAGTCGCGCTTACCTGGCACCGCTGCTCGAAACCAAGTTGATGCGCGGCGTCTTCGGACATATCCGTTACCAATGGGATGCCCGCCTCATGGGAGGACGTCGTGCCATGATCATGTCGGGTGAATACGACAAGGTACTTCCCATGGACATCTATCCCGAATACCTCTTCAAAGCAATGATCACCAAGGACCTCGATAAGATGGAGGCTCTCGGAGCTTACGAAATTGCACCCGAAGATGTGGCTCTTTGTGAATTCGTTTGTACATCGAAATTGCCACTTCAGCAGATAGTGCGCGAATCGCTCGATTTAATGAAAAAAGAACTGGAATAATATGAGTAATAAATTAAGAAAATATGTAGATCAGCTGAAGCCGCATTTTGTGAAAGGCGGTAAGTTTGAAAAACTGCATTCAGTTTTCGATGGTTTTGAGACCTTTCTCTTTACGCCGAATGTGACTTCCAAAAGAGGTACGCATATTCACGACGCCATCGATTCGAAACGCACCATGATCGTAGTGGTGATTGCCCTGGTTCCGGCCCTTCTTTTCGGTATGTTCAATGTTGGTTATCAGCATTTTCTGGCAGTGGGCCAGGAAGTAGGATTCTGGGAAACCTTTTTATTCGGAGCCCTGGCCGTACTGCCGACCATTATCGTGTCGTACGGAGTCGGATTGGGAATCGAATTTATTATAGCACAAATAAGAGGTCATGAAATTCAGGAAGGTTTCCTGGTTTCGGGGATGCTTATTCCGCTTATCGTACCGATCGATACTCCGCTGTGGATGGTGGCTGTAGCTACTGCGTTTGCGGTGGTGTTTGCCAAAGAAGTTTTTGGGGGTACGGGTATGAATATTTTCAACGTGGCCCTGGTTGCCCGTGCGTTTCTTTTCTTTGCCTATCCGACCTTCATGTCGGGCGATCAGGTGTGGGTACGTACAGGTACGACCTTCGGACTGGGAGCCGGCACGCCGCTCGATTCGTTCTCGGGTGCCACCGTACTGGGAGAAATTGCGACCGCCCCGGGAGCTACTGCAACGCTGACCGATATTCTGGGGAATCCGATCAGCTTTATCGACGGTTTTCTGGGATTCATTCCCGGCTCGGTAGGTGAAACTTCGACATTGGCTATTCTTATCGGTGCGGTAATTTTGCTGATGACCGGTGTGGCAAGCTGGAAAGTGATGTTTTCGGTTTTCGGAGGCGGAGCCCTTATGGCTATGGTGTTCAACGCCATCGGTCCGGACAATGCCTATGCCAACCTCGAATGGTTCAACCACCTGGTGTTTGGCGGATTTGCCTTCGGAGCCGTGTTTATGGCCACCGACCCGGTAACATCGGCCCGTACCGAAATCGGGAAATGGATTTATGGTTTCATGATCGGAGCGTTTACCATCATCATCCGTGTGTTAAATCCGGGATATCCCGAAGGAATGATGCTGGCCATCTTGTTCATGAACATCTTCGCGCCGCTCATCGACTATTATGTGGTGGATGCTAACATCAAGAAGCGTCTGAAACGGGCAAAAACCAATGCTTAATAAGGAGGAAACAGTATGAATACAAATAATAACAGTTATACTTTATTGTATGCTACGGTGATGGTAGTCATCGTAGCGCTGGTACTGGCCCTCGTTTCGGGATCGCTGAAAGAAAAGCAGACGACCAACGTGGAGCTGGATAAAATGAAACAGATTCTGAGTTCGCTGAATGTCGATACGCAGGGTCAGGATGCCAAGGCACTCTGGAGTCAGTATATTACCGAAGAACAGGTTGTGAACTCGGCTGCCGAAGTAATTGCGGCTCCTAAAGTAAAAGCGTTCGATATCGTGTTGAAAAAGGAGCTGGCCAAACCCCTGGACGCTCGCGAGCTACCGCTGTTCGTGGCCAATGTGGACGGAGCGACCAAGTATATTATTTCACTGTACGGTGCCGGTTTGTGGGGTCCTATCTGGGGCTATGTGGCGCTCAACGAAGATATGAATACCGTGTACGGCACCTATTTCTCGCATGCCAGCGAAACTCCGGGCCTGGGTGCCGAGATTGCCCTGAAGGCGTTTCAGGAAAAATTTATTGGTAAATCCATTCTCAACGATCAGCGCGAGTTTATGTCGATCGCTATCGTGAAACCCGGTCAAACCGCCGACGGTCAGGATTATGTCGACGGCATTTCGGGGGGTACGATTACCAGTAAAGGAGTTGAGAAAATGCTGCAGGATTGTCTGGGACAGTATGCTGCTTATTTTAAACAATCAACCGTGGGAGGAACTGCACAATGAGTAAATTATTTTCAGATAAAACCAAACAGGTCTTTTTAGGGCCGTTGAGCAAGAATAACCCGATTGCTGTCCAGGTATTGGGGATCTGTTCGGCACTGGCTGTTACTGCCAAGCTCGAACCGGCCATCGTAATGGGACTTTCGGTAACGATTATTCTCGGATTTTCCAATGTTATTATTTCGTTGCTGCGGAATACAATTCCTAATCGTATCCGTATTATTGTGCAGCTGGTAGTGGTTGCCGCGCTGGTTACCGTGGTGAGCGAAGTGCTGAAAGCGTTTGCCTACGATGTGAGCGTACAGCTTTCGGTATATATCGGTTTGATTATTACGAACTGTATCCTGATGGGCCGTCTCGAAGCCTTTGCTATGGGTAACCGGCCGTGGGAATCGTTTGTGGATGGAATCGGCAACGGATTGGGGTACGCCTGGATTCTGGTTGTTACAGCGTTCTTCCGCGAATTGTTGGGAGCCGGCAGTTTGTTCGGGGTGAAAATTATTCCGCAGTCGTTCTACGATGCCGGTTATGTAAATAATGGATTGATGGTAATGCCTCCGATGGCGCTCATTATTGTGGCCGTTATCATCTGGGTACACCGTTCGATCAATAAAGAATTGCAGGAAAAATAAAACAGAACAGCAATGGAAAATGTATTTAGTATATTAGTTAAGTCGATCTTTGTCGACAATATGATTTTCGCGTTCTTCCTGGGTATGTGTTCGTACCTGGCTGTTTCGAAGAATGTGAAGACATCTATGGGATTAGGACTGGCCGTAACATTTGTGTTGGCCGTAACGCTGCCCATCAATTACCTGCTCGAAAACTACGTGCTGAAAGAAGGTGCCCTGGCCTGGTTGAGTCCTGAAATGGCTTCGCTCGATTTGAGCTACCTGTCGTTCATCCTGTTCATTGCAGTTATTGCGGCCATCACCCAGTTAGTTGAAATGGTGGTCGAAAAAGTGAGCCCTTCGCTTTATGCTTCACTGGGTATTTTCCTTCCGCTGATAGCCGTAAACTGTGCCATCATGGGAGGCTCGCTTTTCATGCAGCAACGTCAGTTTGTCAACATCGGCGAGGCTACCGGTTATGCAGTAGGTTCGGGTATCGGTTTCTGGCTGGCCATTGTAGGGCTGGCAGCTATCCGCGAAAAAATGGCGTATTCGGATGTGTTTCCGGCATTGCGTGGCTTGGGTATTACCTTCATCACGGTAGCTTTGATGGCGATGGCCTTCATGAGCTTCTCCGGTCTCAAAATCTGATCGTAAACTAAAAAATTGAAATTCAATCATGATAGTAGCAATCAATACAACAATGATTTTCGCCAGTCTGGGAGTATTCCTGCTGGTGATTCTGCTCCTCACCATTATTCTGCTGGTAGCTAAACGGTACCTGGTAGCTTCGGGCGATGTTAAAATAACCATCAACGGCGAAAAGGAAGTAGTGGCTCCGGCCGGAACAACCCTTCTTACTACCCTGGCTCAGCAAAGCATCTTCCTGCCTTCGGCCTGCGGTGGAGGCGGCTCGTGTGCACAGTGTAAATGTCAGGTCGACGAAGGAGGCGGCGAAATTCTTCCTACCGAAGCAGTGCATTTTACCCGCAAGGAAATCAAGGAAAACTGGCGGCTGGGTTGCCAGGTGAAGGTGAAAAACGACATGAGCATCCGCATGGACGAAACCATCCTGGGTGTGAAGAAATGGGAATGCGAAGTGGTTTCGAACAACAATGTGGCTACCTTTATTAAGGAGTTTGTGGTGAAGCTTCCTGAGGGCGAAACCCTTAATTTCAAACCGGGCGGTTATATCCAGATCGATGTTCCGAAATACGATATTAAATTTGCCGATTTTGATGTGGCCGATCGCTTCCGTGGCGACTGGGATAAATTCAAAATGTGGGATCTGGCTTGTAAAAACGACGAAGAAACCATGCGGGCTTACTCCATGGCCAACTATCCGGCCGAAGGAAATATCGTGATGCTCAACGTGCGTATCGCCACTCCTCCCTTCGACCGCGCCAAAGGCGGCTGGGCCGATGTGAAGCCGGGTATCTGCTCGTCGTATATCTTCAACCTTAAACCGGGCGATAAGGTAATGGTTTCGGGTCCGTTCGGCGAGTTCCACCCCCTGCTCCATACCAAACGCGAAATGCTGTATATTGGAGGTGGTGCAGGTATGGCCCCGCTACGTTCGCATATCCTTCACCTGCTCGAAACATTGAAGATTACCGACCGGAAAATTACGTACTGGTACGGAGCCCGTTCGAAAAACGAAATTTTCTACGAAGAGGATTTCCGCAAACTCGAACGCGAATTCCCGAACTTCCAGTTCAATATCGCGCTGAGCGAACCCATGCCGGAAGACAACTGGACCGGATATGTCGGGTTTATCCACAAAGTAATCCACGATAATTATTTAGCCCACCACGATGCTCCCGAAGATATTGAATACTACATGTGTGGACCTGGTCCGATGGCTAAAGCGGTAGAGAAAATGCTTTACGACCTGGGCGTGCCACGCGAAATGTTGATGTTCGACGATTTCGGTGCCTGATCGATCAACAGATTAAACGAAGTAGGTGTGTCACCATACTGAGCACTCCGGGAAGTTACAAATTAGAATCATTCAGTCTAAAAGAGCCATATCTAACTCTGATAAGGAGTACTGATATGGCTCTTTTAGTGTTTTGAGAGCGGTCAGCTTTTAAATTAAAAGTTGCTTTCTTCTGAAGTTGGGTGTTGATACACCCTCTTTTTTTAATTCATTAGCGAAAAAACATGAATGGCGGCATTCTGACCGTCGATGGCCGATGAGGTAATACCTCCTGAATACCCCGATCCTTCGCCTGCAGGGAACAAGCCTTTAATCTGCGGATGTTCGCCGGTTTCCGGGTCGCGCGGAACGCGTACCGACGACGACGAACGCGATTCGACCGCCACTACTACGGCATCGTTGGTCAGGTAACCCCTCATTTTACGATCGAAGCGGCGGAACGCCTCCCTCAATCGCCTTGAAATATGCTCGGGCAACCAGAAATGCAACGGCGATGAAATCACTCCAGGCATGTACGAACATTCGGGCAAATCGGCCGACACTTTCCCTTTCACAAAATCGACCAGCCGCTGTGCCGGAGCTACCCTGCCTTTTCCCCCGTTGTTGATAAATGCCAGCCTTTCCACATGTTGCTGAAAGCGTAACCCGGCCAATACGCCATGCTGACGAAACTCTTCGGGGATGTCCTCGGGACGGATTTCGACCACCATGCCCGAGTTCGCAAACGGCGAGTTACGGCGCGAAGCCGACATTCCGTTCACCACAATTTCCTCTTCACTGGTTCCCGCCGGAACGATACGCCCCCCGGGGCACATGCAGAAGGAGTAAACACCCCGGTCGTCGATCTGCTCGACAAGACTGTAATTGGCAGCCGGCAAATAGTCGCCCCGTGCCGGGCAATGATATTGAATACTATCGATGAGCGCCTGCGGATGCTCCACCCGGACTCCCATGGCAAATCCTTTTTGTTCCAGCTGGATGCCCTGAGCATGAAGCATCTCGTAGATATCGTGAGCCGAATGCCCGGTAGCCAGAATTACCGCCTCGGCCCTGAATATGCGGCCGTCGGCAGTAATACAACCCACAGCCCGGCCGTTCTCGATAATCAATTCCTTCATCCTGGCGTCGAAGTAGATTTCACCTCCATGCGAAGTAATCGTATAGCTCATATTGCCCACTATGCCCGGAAGCAGGTCGGACCCGATATGCGGATGGGCCTCGAATAAAATTTCATCGGAAGCTCCATGGTAATGAAACAATTCGAAAATTTCGTTCGAATCGCCCTTCTTTTTCGATCGCGTATAGAGCTTTCCGTCGCTGAACGTGCCAGCACCGCCTTCGCCATAACAATAATTGGATTCGGTGTTGAACGCCTTATTACGGTTCAACGCGGCAATGTCCGACACCCTTTCCCTGGCTTGTTTGCCACGTTCGATCACAATAGGTTTCATTCCCAGCTCCACCAGTTTCAGTGCGGCAAACATACCTGCCGGACCCGCGCCGATAATTAATACCGGTTTGGCCGTGTGCACGTCTTTAAACTGAAACTGTCGCTTCAGCTCTTCAGGATTGGGCTGCTCGTGGATGTACACTTCGGCACTGAGGTTTATTTTGGGTTGTTGGCTACGGGCGTCGATCGATTTCTTCGTGATTCGTATGTAGCTGATATCCTGTTCGTTGATGCCTGCCTTGTCGGCAATGCGACGCTTGAGCTGCGATTCTTTCGCTGCCTGTTCGGGAGTTAATATAAGTTGAACTTGTAATTGCATGAGTAATGTTTAAAAAAATGCAGCGACAAAGATACAGAAATAATCGAGAAGTCGTTCTTTTTTCAGCGCTTGGCAACCATACTCTGAATTTTGTATGTTTTATTGTTTTTTTTGAAAAAACGATTGCAGAAATGAAAAAAAATAGTAATTTCGGCATTGGTTAACGCCATGAAGATTAGACCTGCAACCTTTTGTTTGAAACGAAGAGTTAAGTGATGATGTTAACTGATTTATTTTAAATACTATACTGTTTTCAGGATTCGTCAATAGTTAGAAAGTCGAGATGCAAAAACCTTCTTTCCTATGATTGCGTCGGGATTCAATATATTTAAAAACATACGAACTTACTTCTTTAGGTTTAAGTTTTGTCCCATCAACCAGTTCAGATACGAGGGTTTTAAACAAGCTCTCAGCTACGGTGTAATCCCAACAATTGCCTTTTTTAGACTGAAAACAGACCCGCTTAATCGTTGGGACCAACTGCGGTATATCCGTTTGTTGGTGTTTGCCGATGGACCTCGTCGCTTCAGAGATCCTCCCTCCGTGTTTTTGTACGAATTCTGATACATGGTTTATTCTCAACTTTTTGACAGCATTTTCTAAAAATGACTGGTCATAACGTGCTCTTTGTTTTCTCGTCGTTCCTGAAAATGAAATGACTTTTTACTTGACTCCGCATCTCAGCAACTAGGGGTTCACATCCCCCATATTGCAATTCAGGATTATTGCCAATTAGTATTAATACTATGAAACTACCAATTATCTCGATGAATGATGCTGCCGTTTTTAATGATTCGTCCTACGAACTCATGTTAATCTAAAAAATATCATTATGAATCGTAAAATTTTATTTTTATGTGGCTTACTGTTGATGGCCACAACACGGCAAGGCATTGCCCAGACCAACACTACGAGACAAAATGCCCAGGAAATCACCACAGGGGAGCAAATTATTACCCAATTCACTCCCGGATCAGTAGAACACCTTTGGTACAAAATCAGTGTAACCGCAGGGAAATGGTACGAAATACCACACCCGCCATACGCCCTTAGCTTATATATCGACGATTATGAGTGGCATGGATACAGCTATAACGACTCTTACGAAGATTTTAGGGCTATACAGTTTAAAGCCGAAGAAACGGGATTTTATTACATTGAACGCTTTTATACCAGCGCTGTTGGCGACAGGCTCGAATGGAGCATGGTAGAAGTCACCGACAACCGCGTATGCTCCAATGCCGAAACCGCTCAGATAGGTGTTACAGTCGACGTGCCTACCGGACAGCGCGAACGATGGTACAAGGTTGCTCACGAGGCTAATCAATATTATGTGGTTGAGGGAAGTTTATCGACTTCCGTATTTGAATCTTGTGGAGGAACTGTATTGGCTGGCAATGACCAGGTATATCGTACGGAAAATTCTGCCGATAGGCTCTTCAAGTTAACCGGAGCGAAGAGTGGCGGGACTCTAAAGGTGAGAACAATCCCCGCTCAGACCAATACTACTAAAGAAACTGCTCTTTTATTAAACTTAGGACAAGCTGTTGAATATTCGCATATCTTCGGGCAGTCGCTTTGTTTTAAAGTAAACCTCGAAGCAGGAAAGGTATACGAAATAATAGCCGATAACATCAATCAGTTTCATCAGAGTATGGTTTCTGTCTCCGATTCGGAAGGTAATTCCATATCCGGCGTAAATGAGTCTGTTTCTCCTGCAGGAGATTCTCGTTGGTTTACAGCACCGGGTACAGGAGTGTTTTATATTTTCCGGAACAAATACTATTCTTCCTCTGCCATCAACACTCTTTGGTCGATGGTTGTAGCCGAAATTACCGATGCCCGCATTTGCAACAATGCCCTGGTTGCCGCCGAAAATCAAACTATGTCATACCATCACAAGGATTACCTCAGCCATTGGTGGAAAATCGATTTGGAAGCAGGAAATACTTATTGGGTAGATTTTGTGAATAAAAACGGGAGCAGCAGCAAAATAGGAGTTTTTGCCGAATGCGGCGACGAAAATCCCATAGAACAGGGCGACAAATCTTTCAGCTTTGTCGCGTCAAAAACAGGAACTTATTATCTGCAGGCTTCTTCCCAATACCGGCAATATGATGAAGAGTTAAGCAGTTTCGCGGTACGGAAAATCGCCAATCAGAATAACTTTGATTGCGCATCGGCTTTGTCTATCGAGCCTGGCAACATGGTAACTACCGCGCATAGTTTTGGAAATAATCTCTGGTATAAGGTAAACGTAAAAGCCGGTAAAGCATACGAAATAGACGGCCGGAACAGGGCTTCTTCCTGGTCGGATGTAGTAAGGGTGTTTGCCGCTTGCGGACAAACAAGCCCGGTTTATTCCGGCTCTTCCAGTCCGCTGCTGCTCTATTTAGAACCTGAAGCCGACGGCGTATATTACATCAATTGGATAGGCGATGCTTCAACTGCTGCTTTTACATGGCAAATAAATGAAGTTACCGATCACCGCACCTGCTCGATGGCTGAAATGGTTCCGGTAGGGCAAGATATTACCATTACACGCAACAGTCACGCCAACAATACATATTGGTACAAATTGGATATGAAAGGCGGTAAAATATACGAAATTGACTTCAGCAATGCCTACAAAAGCTTGTACTACGACGACGACATGGAATTTTACGGTGGGTGCAAATCGATTTATTCCCTGGAAAACATCTACAAATCCAAACATTTACTCGCCCCGGAAAAAGACTCTGTTTTATATCTGCGCGTCAAGTTAACCACATACCAATATCTCGAAGAACCGCTCGTATGGCGAATAAATGAACTGAGTGCCCCCGACAACCGGCTTTGCTCGCACGCAACTCCTGTTTTATTGAACACCAATATACAAACCGATCATACGCCGGGTTATGTAAAACAGTGGTACAAAATAGCGCTCACAGAAGGTAAAATTTATGAAGTAGATGCCTCGCAGGCAGGTAACGACCTTTATTATTATAAAGGAAATATCTGCAATGTTCAGCTAAACTACAATAACACGATCCCGGCTGGTAATAAAGTATTAATAGCTCCGGATGAAACCTCGGAATATTATTTCTTAAGCCAAAATCAGGAAACAAACAGTAGTTTCACCTGGAATATCAAAGAATCCGAAGGCGACAACCGGTTGCGTGCGTTTGCCACGGAAGTAACTCCGGGGACCGCGTTTTCGGTCGATCACAGAGAAAGCAATGTGCGCTGGTACAAGGTTAATATGGCAGCAGGAGCTTTGTACTCCATTAATTTCAGAGCTAATTATCAAAATGTGGAGATTTTCAGTGATGACGATCCCGATTTGGTTTTAAAGAGGGGATATGCTCAAAACTTTTCTTTCTTGGCCCAAACGGGTGGGATGTATTACCTGAAATTCTCCAATTACAACTTGAAAACTGAAGTTAATTGCACGGTAGAAGGTATCATCGACAACCGTTCGTGTTTGTATCCCGTTGCTGTACCGATAACCGAAAACGCATCGGGAACAGGTCTTAACTCCGACGGCAGGTGGTTTTCGGTAAGTCTTGAAGCAGGAGGTGTTTACGAGTTCGACTTCTCCGGCATCAACAACGAGAGAGCCAATTGTAAAATATACTCCTCTTGCTCGGATTCAAGCCCGCTGGATGCCGGAAAAGACGAAAAGATCCTGTTTAAAGCTGCACAGACAGGAACTTATTTAGTACATGTTTCACTAGAAGAAGGATTTAGTTCCGAAGATGCGTGGAGTTGGTCGTTTAATACGGCGACCCCCGACAACCGGCTGTGCGAATACGCCACAACCGTGAACGTGGGCGATAACACGACCATAGACCTGAGCAATGGAATCGGACGTCGCTGGTACAAAGTGGAAATAGAAGGCGGTAAGTTTTACGAAATAGGAACAGTGAACTCGCAGTATGCGCAACTGGAGGTTTATACCGCTTGTGGGGAAAACACCCCGTTGGCGTCGCTGTTCGGGAATAAAAAAGTGATAAACTCCGAAAACAACGCCACATTGTACGTGAAAGCATCTGCCGGGAATAATGCGCAGTGGTATATCAAGGAAGTGTCCGCGGAAGGCCGCCGGTGTTATGATGGAATTGAAATAGAGGTCGGACGGGAAATAACTACAACCGGCAATGGAGTAGAATTTGAATTTACACCCGCCGGATCTATTTATCCCATCGGATTCTCCAATGGCACATGGTACAAAATTTCCAATCTGGAAGCCGGAATATATGAGGTGAGATTGGAACAATGGCAATATTATGAAGAACAGGACGACAACGGGAATCTTGACGATGGCTACTATTATGGTCCATTCTACTATGTAAACGTGTTCGGAAGTTGTGATGCTTCAACCAGTTATATCGGGTCTGCGGGACATGGTTTCAACCGTGGAAGAATTAGTTTCCAAGTCGATGCCAACAAAACGTACTATTTCTTACTGGCTAATGAACACCAGGTTAGTCCAAGTTTCACCTGGGAACTTGTCAAAACCGGTAATGTTGCGGGGAAAAGCATGATCCGTGTTTCACTGGCCGACGGCAACGACCAGCCACTCACCAATGTTTCGGATGCCGGTATTTACATCTACCGGAAACAAGGCAATACACTGACCTTAGCCGATCAGGCCAATTGGGATCCGGAAGCCGATAACTTTGTCGGCAGCACATTCTCAAGCCTCTCCTTGGAGGAAGGCACTTACCTTGTCTATATCGACAATGTGCCCGGACATCTACCCGGATGGTATCAAAATGCCGGAGTATGGGAAGATGCTACCGAAATCAACCTGACCCAACAAGGTGCCCGGGTGAGATACACTCCCAAAGCTATTCCTTCCGATATATCCACAGGCGATATAACTATTTCAGGTACCGTCTACGACGCCGAATCGAATGGACAAATAACGATACGGGACGTAAATGTCAGCATCTATCGCGAACGGTTGCAGCAGTCGCAAGGTGGTCGTCCGCAAGTTGCCCCCGCGCCTTACCGTGTGGCAAATCCTGCCAATTGGGAATTGATCGCCAGACTTAGAACCAATGCTCAAGGACGCTATCAGTTAGACAATCTCCCGGCCGGACGTTACATGATTGTGGTCGATTTGCCGGGCTATGTTGCAGAAAATGGAGGAATTGTGCTGAATGCCATTCCAGGTGAAAGTTACGACAACAACAATTTCGAAGCCGACGAAAGTAGTATGACGGTTAAAAAGCAAATCACAAGTTTAAAACGCTTGAGTCTGTCCGGCGTCAAGTTGTATCCGAATCCTTTCGATAAAGAAATTGTTGTGGAAGGAGCAAAAGATGGTTGGTTCCAAATATTCAGTACAAACGGGGCGCTCCTATATTCCCACCTGCTGACACAGGAGAAGGAAACTGTACTTTTGGATCTCTCCTCGGGCATCTATTGTTTCCGCATCGAAAAGGATGGCAAATCAGAATCGTTTGTCGTAATTAAAAAGTAAATCCTTTGGTCTTCCATGGAATTTGATAACAAATTCAAACTATAGGTGTTGCTGGTAACGTTTAATAAAAGGAGGCTGTCTTAAAAAAATAAGGCAGTCTCTTTAAATAAGGCAGTCTCTTTTTGGGGATGTATATAAGAACTAATAAAAAACACCCAGCAATATTGAACTGCTAAGTGTTTTATGCATAATGTGATCCCGGCGGGATTCGAACCCACGACCCACAGCTTAGAAGGCTGTTGCTCTATCCAGCTGAGCTACGAGACCAAAAATAAGGAAAAGCAATTGCAAAAATGCGGTGCAAAAGTAGTACATTTTTCATAGATTTGCAACTGTTTAACTAAAAAAGGAAGAGTCCGTCGCGTTTATTGCTGTTTTTTCGTTACTTTTGCGCTTCGATATATTAACCGTTCAACGATACAAGCTCAAGATGAAGGTAATGAAATTTGGCGGAACATCCGTAGGTTCCGTTGAGGGTATTTTAAGTGTGAAACGCATTGTGGAATCGGCTTCTAAGCCGGTCATCGTCGTGGTGTCGGCCCTTTCGGGAATTACCGACCAATTGTACAAAGTGGCTGGTATGGCGGCATCGGGCGACGATAATTACCTGACCGAATACAAGTCCATGCTTCGCAGGCACCTGGAACTGATTCCCCAGGTGGTTGACGATACCATGACGCAAGCCCGTACGCTCGATGCGGTGCAGGAGCTGTTTACCGATCTGTCGAATATTCTCCGGGGCGTTTTCCTGATCAAGGATAGTTCGCCTAAGATTACCGATACCATCGTTAGCTATGGCGAGGCGCTTTCGTCGATTATTGTAGCCAACGCAATAAAAGGTGCACGCCATGCCGAGGCGCGAACCTTCATCAAAACGGTGCATCAGTTCAACAAACATGTGGTCGATTTCGAGCAAACCAACCGGCTGATCCGCGAACATTTCACCGGTATGCCCGATGTCACGGTGTGTGGCGGTTTCATTGCTACCGAATCGCAGACCAATTTTATAACCAATCTCGGAAGAGGCGGATCCGATTATACTGCGGCTATTCTGGCTGCTGCTCTTCATGCTGAGGTGCTCGAAATCTGGACCGATGTGGATGGGTTCATGACGGCCGATCCGCGGATTATTTCCAATACCTATGTGATCGAAGAACTGAGTTTCAGCGAAGCTATGGAGCTGTGTAACTTCGGTGCCAAAGTAATTTATCCGCCTACCATTTTCCCGGTTTTCCATCAGAAAATACCGGTAGTGATCAAAAATACCTTCAATCCGGCTGCCAAAGGCACCTATATCTCCCAGGATAAAATCGACCGGAAATCGAAAGCGATCAAGGGAATCTCGTCTATCAACGATACCTCGCTCATTACCATTCAGGGCTTGGGTATGGTAGGCGTTATCGGAGTGAACCGGCGCATTTTCAAGGTTCTGGCGGTAAACGGCATTTCGGTGTTCCTGGTGTCGCAGGCTTCGTCGGAAAATTCCACTTCGATAGGGGTGCGCAATGCCGACAGTAAACTGGCAGTGGAAGTGCTGCGTGCCGAATTCGCCCAGGAAATTGCCCAGGGCGAAATCGATAATATTTTTTCGGAAGACGATCTGGCAACCGTGGCCATCGTGGGCGATAATATGAAACGTACCCCGGGGATTGCCGGAAAGCTTTTCGGTACGCTGGGCCGCAATGGTATCAATGTAATTGCCTGTGCACAGGGTGCATCCGAAACCAATATCTCGTTTGTAACCGATCGCTCGTCGCTGCGTAAAGCGCTCAACGTAATTCACGATTCGTTCTTTCTGTCGGAATATCAGGTGCTGAACTTGTTTGTGGCTGGTATTGGCACTGTGGGGGGGAAACTGCTCGATCAGATTCGCCGTCAGCAGCAAAAACTCATGGAGGAAAACGGCTTGAAAATAAAAGTGGTCGGAGTAGCTTCCAGTAAGAAAATGTTGTTCCGGCGCGAGGGTATCGACCTTACGAACTACCGCGACGAGTTGTATGCTCAGGGCATGGATGCCAGTGCAGCGGCCATCGCCCGCGAAATCACCGAAATGAATATTTTTAATTCGGTGTTTGTGGATTGTACGGCCAACGACGATATAGCTCATCTTTACCAGCGTTTGCTCGAAAACAATACTTCGGTGGTTACGGCCAATAAAATAGCGGCTTCGTCGCCCTATAACAATTATGCCCGACTCAAGGAGACCGCCCGTCGGAAAGGCGTCAAATTTCTTTTTGAGACGAATGTGGGTGCCGGACTGCCGATTATCAACACGATCAACAGTCTTATCAATAGTGGCGACCATATTCTGAAAATTCAAGCCGTGTTATCGGGAACGCTCAACTTTATCTTCAATACCTTGAGCGAAGATGTGCCGATGAGTAAGGCGATCAGGATGGCGAAGGAAGCGGGCTTTTCGGAGCCGGACCCGCGGGAGGATCTGAGCGGGAAGGATGTGGTCCGGAAGTTGGTGATTCTGGCCCGTGAAGCGGGTTACCAGGTCGATCAGGAAGAGGTGGAAAAGAACCTGTTCATTCCCGAAGCCCTGTTTCATGGTTCGCTGGATGAGTTCTGGAACGATGTGCCGGCCTACGATGCCGAATTCGAAGCGAAGCGCCGGCGTCTGGCCTCGGAAGGCAAACGGTGGAGGTTTGTTGCCAAAATGGACATGGGTAAATGCAGCGTAGGCCTCGAGGAGGTCGATCATCTGCATCCGTTCTACGATTTACAGGGAAGTAATAATATAATTCTGATTACCACGGCGCGTTACAACGAATTCCCGATGATGATCAAGGGCTATGGTGCCGGAGCGAGTGTAACTGCTGCGGGAGTGTTTGCCGATGTCATTAGTATTGCCAATATTCGATAATTTTTTAGTATATGAAGTCTTTAGTTATTTTTCTTTTTTCTGTTTTGCTCGCGGGTTTCGTACTTAGTTCGTGTAAGGACGATAATGTAACCTATGCCGAAGAACTGGCTGCCGAGCAAAAGATCATTTCCGATTTTATAAAACGCAACGGTATTTCGGTGGTTACTACGATGCCCTCGCAGCCCTGGCCTGCCAAGGTGTTTTATAAAAGTCCTTCGGGATTGTATTTCCGGCTTACCAATGCAGGCGATACACAAAGCAACGATACGGTCGAGTCGGGCGACCTGATTGTTCCCCGTTATATCCAATATACGCTTACCGCAAAGCCCGATACGCTTTTTAATTTGTCGACGACCGATTTTGAGTATCCCTCCAAATTCAATTACCTCGACTTCACTCAGGCTTGTGTGGGCTGGCACGAGGCGGTAGGGTATATGAAACGCCACAATTCGGAAGCAAGTATCCTTGTTTTTTCACGTATTGGCTTCACTCAGTTTAATCGTCCGGCTACCCCGATCGGCTACGATTTGAAAATCAAGATACAAAAGAATTATTAACATAAATATTGCTATGACATTAATAAAATCGATCTCCGGAATTCGCGGCACTATAGGCGGTTCGGTAGGAGAGGGACTCAACCCCTTGGATATTGTGCGTTTTACGGCTGCTTATGCCATGCACATTCGTGATAATAAAACAACCGATTCGATGACTATCGTGGTGGGACGTGATGCGCGTATCTCCGGCGAAATGGTCGATCAGGTAGTTACCGGTACCTTATTGGGTATGGGCTTCGATGTGGTGAATATTGGACTTGCGACCACGCCTACTACCGAGTTGGCGGTGGTGATGGAAAAGGCGGCTGGTGGTATTATACTGACGGCCAGTCATAATCCCCGTCAGTGGAATGCGTTGAAGTTGCTCAACGAGCGCGGCGAGTTTCTGAATGCTGCCCAGGGCGAAGATGTGTTGCAACGGGCAGCCGGCGAGGCCTTTGTTTTTCCTGAAGTGGATGCACTGGGAAAACTTTCGCGTAAGGACTATACCGATGCACATATCCGGAGCGTGCTCGATCTGGAATTAGTAGATGTAGAAGCCATTCGTGCGGCGGATTTTTCGGTGGCCATCGACTGTGTAAATTCGGTGGGAGGGGTTGCGATCCCGGCCTTGCTGGAGGCCTTGGGGGTGAAGAAGGTACAAAAGCTGTTCTGTGAGCCTAACGGGCAATTTCCGCACAATCCCGAGCCTCTGCCCGAACATCTTACCGAAATTGCTGCGGTGATGAAGTCGGGAAAAGCCGATGTTGGTTTTGTGGTCGATCCCGATGTCGACCGGTTGGCCATTATTTGCGAGGACGGATCGATGTTCGGTGAAGAATACACCCTGGTGGCTGTTGCCGATTATGTATTGTCGCGCACTCCGGGTAATACGGTTTCGAACCTGAGTTCGACGCGTGCCCTGCGTGATGTGACCCGCAGCTATGGCATGGAGTACAACGCAGCTGCCGTAGGCGAGGTGAATGTGGTGACGAAGATGAAGGAAACCGGTGCGGTGATTGGTGGCGAAGGCAATGGGGGAGTTATTTATCCGGCCAGTCATTACGGTCGCGACGCATTGGTAGGGATTGCCCTGTTCCTCACTCATCTGGCCAAAAAAGGAATGAAAGTGTCGGAATTACGCAAAAGCTATCCCGAATACTTCATTTCGAAAAATAAGAAAGAATTAAGCCCTGCCATTAATGTCGACGAAGTACTCGGTCGTGTTGCCGCAAGCTATGCTCAGTTTGAAGTCAATACCATCGACGGTGTGAAGATCGATTTTCCCAATGGCTGGGTACATCTTCGTAAATCGAATACCGAACCTATTATTCGTATTTATTCCGAAGCAGGTTCGATGGAAGAAGCCGATCAACTGGCACAGGAGATTATCGGTAAATTGTAACCCGGGCTTCGCCTGCAGGATAAAACATCCCTGTATTACGACACCCCGGTATTACTTGCATGGTATGAGAGTTTTATGAACCGTGCAAGTACTACCGGGGTGTCTGCAGTGTAGAGTTTATACGTTTACAGGGTGAGGGTGGGAGGGGCATACGTACGTTGTCCCAGTTCCTGATCGAGCATGTACAAGCCGCGGGCATCGGTTCCGAATAAATCGTAACGCTTGATCATCTCATCTACATTTTGCTCTTCTTCGGCTTGTTCCTTTACAAACCAGTCGAGAAACTGCATGGTTTTGAAGTCCTTTTGATCAAATGCGACAGCGTAAATATCGTTTATCGAACGGGTCACCATCAACTCATGGTCGTAGGCAGCCACCAACGGATGTTTATGATCCTTGAATTCAACCATCGGCTTGGCAATGGCTTCCAGCACCACTTTCTCGCCATTCAGCTGAAGGTATTGCACAAACAACATGGCATGAGCATACTCTTCCTGAGTTTGAATGTTAAACCAGTTGGCAAAACCGTTCAGACTCTGATCGGTGTAATAATTGGCCATGTCCATGTAAAAAAACGAGGAATAAAATTCCTTGTTGATCTGTAAATTAATAAGATCCACAATCTTTTTGTCTAACATATCCGTTCTTTTTTAGAGGTTTATATATTGAACTTATAACAATTAATTAATCAATTCGTTCGATCTTTGCACCAATCCGGTTCAGCCTTTCGTCGATGGCCTCATAACCCCGGTCGATTTGATCGATATTGTGAATAACACTTACTCCTTCGGCGCTCATGGCGGCAATCAACAGAGCAATACCGGCCCTGATGTCGGGTGAAGTCATGGTCGAAGCCCTCAGCATCAGCCGGTTGCCCTGGCCTATTACCGTCGCCCGGTGAGGATCGCACAGAATGATCTGAGCCCCCATGTCGATCAGTTTATCCACAAAAAAGAGCCGGCTTTCAAACATCTTCTGATGTATCAGCACACTCCCTCTGGCTTTTGCCGCAATCACCAGAAACACACTCAGCAGGTCGGGGGTAAGCCCCGGCCAGGGTGCGTCGGCCAATGTCATGATCGACCCATCGATAAACGATTCAATTTCATATTCCTCCTGTGCGGGAACATAAATATCGTCGCCCCTGCGCTCCACCACAATACCCAGTTTTCTGAAACTATCGGGAATGATTCCCAGTTCGTCGTATTGCACATTTTTGATGGTGAGCTCCGATCCCGTCATAGCCGCAAGTCCGATAAAACTTCCTACTTCAATCATATCGGGCAGCAAGCTGTGATTGCAGGCCCGTAGCGATTGTACCCCCTTGATGGTAAGCAGGTTGGATCCGATTCCCGAAATGCGGGCGCCCATCCGGTTCAGCATTTTACACAGCTGTTGTACATAAGGTTCACAGGCTGCATTGTAAATCTGCGTAATTCCTTCGGCCAGCACGGCAGCCATCACGATGTTCGCGGTGCCGGTTACCGAGGCTTCGTCGAGCAGCATATAGCTTCCTCTCAGTTTTTCAGCCTCAATATTGTACAGTTTCTCCACCGGATCGTAGGTAAACCGGGCGCCAAGCTTCTGGATTCCCAGGAAGTGGGTATCGAGGCGGCGGCGACCGATTTTATCGCCACCCGGTTTGGGGATCATGGCCTTTCCGAACCGGGCTACGAGCGGGCCCACTATCATCACCGAACCGCGGAGCGACGCACTCTTCGTGTAAAACTCGCGGGTATGAAAATACTCCTGGTCAATTGTTTCGGCCTTAAACGAATAGCTGTCGGCACTTAACCGTTTTACCGCAACTCCCATATCGGCCAACAGGCTGATGAGGTTCCGGATGTCGAGGATATCGGGAATATTGTTAATAATTACTTCTTCGGGTGTCAGCAATACTGCGCACAACACCTGAAGCGCCTCATTTTTTGCTCCCTGAGGAACAATCTCTCCCGAAAGTTTTTGTTTGCCGGTGATCCGGAATGAACTCATATTTGTTATTTCTTCCGCTGTTTATAATTGTATTTCTTATTCTGTGAATTGTTGTAGTAGTTTTCCCGGGGTTCGGAAAGTTTGAAATTCTCTTCGTCGAGGTCGATTTTTCCTTTCGAAAGCTCTTTTAAATCGGTGAAGATTTTCCGGTTATCCACCACTTCTTTGTTCCACGACTGAAAACACTTTTTCATCTGATTGGCAATGAGCCTGATGAGCTCGTTGCGCTCTTCGCCTTCTTCGTAGTCGGCCACCCGCTCAATCATTTTCTCGAGCGTACTTCCATAATGCACATAACGCATTTTGTTGGCCGGGTAAGGTACTCTGTCGGGGGGAGCATTGAGTTTACCGGGGTCGACTATCTCGTACGGAAAATCGATATCGAGCTTGAAGTCGGACATGATAGCCACATGATCCCACAATTTGTGTTTGAAGTCGTTTACATCACGCAGGTGGGGAAACATATTTCCCATTATTGTAACAATCGACCGTACGCAACGCGAACGCTCTTCACGATCTTCAATTGTAATGGCGTGATTCACCATTTGTTGTACATGCCGGCCATATTCCGGCAAAATAAGATTTCCTTCTGAACTGGGGTATTCCATAAAAATGATTGAAACGTTATTTCAACGCTTTGATTAAATATACGATGGTTGGAAAGTGGTCGGAATAACCGTTGAGCCAGACTCCTCCTGCATGCGTACGCAGAGGGGTGCCTTTGTAAGCTCCTTCCTGTTGTATGAGGAAGGCACGGTTGAATATTTCGCTTTTCCATAAATACAGTTTTTTGTCGCCCGGATTCACCAATTCGTGCGAAAGGATGATCTGGTCGAACATATTCCACTGGTCGTTGTAGGCCAGCGATCCGATACCGCGACGGTGTGTTTTCCAGAACACATTGTAGAGTTCTCCGGGTTTCACTTCTTCTTTGTTTTCTTTGGCTCCCAATATGGTGGCAACACTTTCGTTGTGCGGGTCGTCGTTGAGGTCGCCCATCACAATGATGCGGGCTTTGGGTTCGATTCGAAACAACGAATCGACAATCGAACGGGTGAGCGCTGCCGCTTCGTTGCGTTTTGGGCGCGAACGCAATTCGCCGCCCGAACGCGAGGGCCAGTGGTTCACTATAATGTGTACTTTCTCGTCCTGCAGGTATCCGCTCACCATGAGCTGGTCGCGGGTGCGGAAAGCGGTGTCGGGGCTTTGAAGCCGGTACGATTTACTGTTGGTGACGATAAAATATTTGGGATTGTAAAGCAAGGCTACGTCCACACCACGGCGGTCGGGACCGTCGTAGTGAACAATTTCGTACGAACGGTTCCGGATGGCGGGCTGCTTTACCAGATCTTCGAGCACTCCCCGGTTTTCCAGCTCGCTGACCCCAATTATGACGGCGCCTACGGGCGAATGATCGAGGGCGATCTGCGACAGGGCGTACGACATCCGCTCGAGTTTGGCCATGTATTTCATCGTTCCCCACTTCATCGAACCCTGAGGTGTGAATTCGATGTCGTTTACATTGGGCTGATCGATCGTGTCGAACAGGTTTTCAAGATTGTAGAAAGCTACGGGACTGACCGATACGTTGACGGGAGGTGCTTTTTCGATTTTGCCCGACGAACAGCCAACCATGAAAATAAGGGCTGTAAAAAGAATAGGAACAAGTTTTTTCATTGTTTCATTTTAATATGGTCTGCAAAATTGGGAAAAAAACTTCGAAATACAAAATCTCATTTTAGGTGGGTCCGATTCTTTTGGCTGATTTCAAAAAATGTTGTATCTTGCATCCCCTTTTTAAAAATGAACATTAATTGATAATCGACATTAACGTGTTTAATGTCAGCACACTAAAAATTTATGAGACGAATTTTTATTCTATTTTTAAGCATTTTAGGCCTGATGGGGACGATCCATGCACAAGTGATGGTGCGTGGGAAGGTGGTGTCGTCCGATTCTCAACAGCCACTGCCAGGTGTCTCTGTTACCCTTATGCAACAGGATATCACAGCCTTGACAAACGGATCGGGTGAATTTACCCTGGAGGCTTCGGCGCCGGGACTGGTCGAAATCCGTTTTGTCAAGAACGGGTATTTCACGCAAATTCGCGAGTATCAGCTGAGCGCGACATCGGTCAATGTGATTCCCGATGTGGCGCTGCGCATCGATATCAACACCGAAGTAAAGCAGGAAATTGTGCTTCAGCTCAGCGAAATGAGTCTGAATACCGACGACGACGGGCGCGATCAGAATATTTCCACCACTTTATCCAATCGCGATGTATACATCTCGCAGGCCAGCTTCTCGTTTTCGCCGATGCGCTTCCGCATGAGGGGGTACGACAACAACTACGAAACCACCTATATCAACGGCGTTCATTTCAATTCGCTCGAACGGGGCGGTTTTAATTATTCGGCTCTGGGCGGTTTGAACGATGCCATGCGTAACCGCGAAAATGTATACGGGTTGCAATCCTCTTCGTTTTCGTTCGGTAACCTGGGGGGCGTGAGCAATATCAATACCCGTGCATCGGCCTATGCAGCAGGCGTACGCAGCAGTATTGCCTTTACCAACCGCGCTTACCGGTACCGTGCACAAGCTACCTACGCCACCGGTTTACGTCCCGACGGATGGGCCTTTACGGCTTCGGGGGTCGTACGTTGGGCCAACGAAGGGATTGTGGACGGAACGTTCTACAATTCAGGAGGATATTTTCTTTCGGCCGAAAAAGTGTTTAATCCCAAACACAGCCTGAGCCTGGTAACCTTCGGCGCTCCTACCCAGCGCGCTCAGGGTAGTGCCACCACGCAGGAAGTGTACGACCTGGCCGGATCGATTTATTATAACTCGTATTGGGGTTACCAGGATGGAAAGAAACGGAATTCACGTATCGTGAAAAGTTTCGACCCCACGGTGATTTTGTCACACGATTTTAAAATCGACGATCAGAAACGCCTGCGCACCGGGCTGGCTTACCATTACAGCCTCTACAGCAATTCGGCGCTTACCTTCTATAATGCTCCCGATCCGCGTCCCGACTATTACCGGGAGCTGCCGAGTTTCTGGGGAGCCGATACCGAAGCGGGCAAATACATTGCCGGCGAATGGCAAAACAATCCTTCCATCCGTCAGATCGATTGGGCCGAATTGTACCTCGAAAATGCAAAAAACAAAGACGGTAACGCCAAGTATGCAGTCGAACGCCGGCACAATAACTTATCCGAACTGGCTTTCAACTCTACATTTACCAACGAAATTTCAAAGAAGTTCCGTCTTACAGCCGGTGTGGAATTCAAAAAGTCGAAAGGGATGCACTACAAAACCATGGAAGACTTGCTGGGTGCCGGCCAATGGGTGGATATCGACCAGTTTGCCGAACGCGATTTCCCTACCAATCCCAACATCATCCAGAACGATGTACGTAATCCGAACCGCATCATCCGCGAAGGCGATATTTTCGGATACAATTACGACATCAACCTGACGCATGCCAATGTATTTATCCAGAACGAATGGAATTTCGACCGCCTGGAAGTACATTATGCCGCCAAAATGACTTATACCGAATTCTATCGTTTTGGTCATATGGAGAACGGCCGCGCAGTAGCAGTAGGTGCACAGTCGTACGGAAAAGGAAAAACATGGTGGTCGCTCGATCCTTCCATCAAAGGAGGATTGACCTACAAATTCGACGGACGCAACCGTATTATGGTCAACGCCATGCGCGAGAGCCGTGCGCCCTTATCGACCAATTCGTATGTGTCGCAACGTATTAAAGATTCGGCCATCCCCATGCGTCCCGAGGAAATCACCAGCTTCGATGCCGGTTACGCCTTTACTTTCCCCGGCGTTCGCGGACGAATCTCGGGTTTCCATACCGAAATCATGAATGCGGTCGATATGTTGGGCTATTACGACGACGAGTACCGCACCTTTATCAACCACACACTCACTCAGGCCAATAAACGCTATATGGGAGTGGAGGCAGGACTTTCGGTTGTGTTGAATACCAGCTTTACCGTATCGATGGCCGGAACCCTGGCCGACTATACCTACACCAACAACGCTATGGGTATCAAGAGTCCCGAGAACGGCTCGTTTGCCGATGTGTACGAAACCGTTATGACCAAAGGTCTGTATCTGTCCAACGGTCCGCAACTGGCCGCCAATATCACGCTCGACTATTTCCACCCTAAAATGTGGTTTGCCGATATCACTCTGAACTATTTCGACAAGAACTACCTCGATTTTGCACCCAACCGCTTTACCGAGGACAATCGTATGAAATATACTACTCAGCAAATGATCGATGCGCTGGGAACACAGGAACGACTCCAGGGGGGCTTCCTGCTCGATGCTTCGATAGGTAAACTTATTTACCTGCCACAACGCCGGTCGCTCAACGTGAACCTGAGTATGAGTAATATCCTCAACAATCAGAAAATGATTACAGGTGGTTTCCAGCAGGCTCGTTTGCCTCTGGTGGATGGTGCCATCGATGCAGGGAACCTGAATCGTTTTCCCAATAAATATTATTATGCATGGGGATTCAATATGTTCCTCAACATAGGTTACCGGTTTTAGTGATAAATGTAATAATGATAAATGATATGATAAAGAAGATAGTTCCGCTGTTCCTTTTGGTTTCGCTGGTTGCCTGTAACCAAGTGGAGTTTGAACCGATGGATGTGTCGGGTTTGCTGGGAGAAAAAATCGATTCAACTTATTCGATAGCACGATTGAAGAAAGTGTTCATCACAGATGAATCTTTATTCTCTGCCAATAAGATCTCATACGCAGCATTGGATAGTGCTACAAAAAGCCGGATAGATACTACGATCACCGATATAGTTATCAATGGGATCGTTACGAGTACCGATGTGGAAGGGAATGTGTATAAGTACCTTACTATTCAGGAAGAAATGCCAGGAGGTCAGGCCATTAAACTTTCTGTTGATGTAAGTGGTTTGTCGGCGATGTTTCCGCTGGGACAAAGGGTGTCCGTTGTATGTAATGACTTGTATATCGGTCAGTACGCTCAGTCGGTGCAAATGGGAGTTTTTTATATGAATTCTGAACGCAACAGGATCGAACCGGGCCGTATGCCTAAGCTGATGGCCCGTAAACACATCATTCCTTATGGTATGCCCGATCCTTCGGCTATCCGGCCCGACACGATGACGATCGCACAAATTCGTACCAGTGGTCATGAAATGATCAACAAACTGGTAGTCATTAAAAATGCGTTTTTCACCGGTAATGGTTCGAGCTCGCAAAAACGTCCGGTTCGTCTCACCGATGCCGAACTCATTTTTGCACCCTCCACCAACGGTATTGGTTATCCGCAGTCGCGCGAAATCCAGGATGGTACGGGGTCGGTATTCGTGTCGACCAGCGAATATGCCAAGTTTGCTACCAAGCCGATACCTACGTCCAACCACCGGGGCCATATCACCGCTATCGTTGGTTGGTACAACGACCGCGACCTGAGCCCTGTCGCATCCAGTATTTATCATCAGCTTACCATCCGGTCGCTCAACGACCTGGGCAAGGGATTCGAAGCCTACCGTCAATCGCTTAACTAATCATCAGCAATAAATACAGCTACTATGTATATCAGAAAATTTAAAACATATTCCGTGCTTTTTCTAAGCCTCTGGCTGGTTGGTTGTTCCAATCTCGACGATTCGCATGTGAAAATCGATGAAGAATCGGAACTGATTTTTTCGGCAACGCTCACCGATAACCTGGGCGATTTTAAAGCCGTAAATGTATCGGGCGACGAAATGTGGCATTTCGACTCCAATGGTTACGCCTATGTTTCGGGCTATGTCGAAAATGCCAATAAAGCCAACGAGGCCTGGTTGATTTCCCCCGAAATTGATCTTACCGCCGTTGAAACAGCAAGGCTTACCTTCGACCATGTAGTGCGTTATTTTGCCAACCCTGCAACGGAGGCTACGGTTTGGGTGTCCGAAAATTTTGTCGACGATCAGAGTCCGGCCGTTGCTGCCTGGACCCAGCTGGTTACCGAGCCCTTTACCGATCCCGGGTCGTGGACTTTCGGCACGTCGGGTGAGATTAGTTTAACGGCATTTGCGGGAAAAAAGATCCGCATCGGTTTCAAATACATATCGACTACGGCTAAAGCCGGTTCGTGGGAGTTGAAAAACTTCCTGGTCCGCAAAGGCGAGGCAGTGGTCGTGGAACGTAACTGGGGCAAAGGTACCGAGGCCGAACCGTATACCGTGGCAGGAGCAATTGCCAACCAAACCGGCGAGAACTGGGTGACCGGTATCATCGTGGGTTATGTCTGGTCGGGAAGCTTTACCAACTACGTTTTTGGTTCCGACACCTGTACGCAGGCGACCAATATCCTGATTGCCGATACGGTGGGTACGTATCTTTCCAAAACAATGGCTATTCAGTTGCCTGCCGGAGCCGTGCGCACCGGTATCAACCTGAAGGATAATAAATCGCTGCTCGGCAAAAGAGTAACGCTTGCCGGATCGCTCGAAGCTTACTTCGGAGCGCCCGGAATGCGGAGCACTTCCTACTATGCCCTCGAAAATGGTACCTCCGGCGGAACAAAGCCGGTAAAGACTATTTTCAGCGAAAGCTTTGCCAACAATAGTCAGGGAGCCTTTACCATTCAAAATGTGGTTATTCCGTCGGGTGTGAATTATGTATGGACTACCTCGCCCAGCTATGGTATGGTGGCGTCGGCCTTTGTAGGCGGTAGCAATAAAGCCACCGAAAGCTGGTTGATATCGCCGGAAATAAGCCTGGCTGATGTGTCGACCGTATCCATGACATTCGAACATGCACTGAATTACCTGCGCGGCGCTAAGGCTGCCGATTTTGTAACCGTGTGGCTGTCGACCACTTATTCTTCCGGTGCTCCTTCGACGGCAGCCTGGTCGCAGTTAAGTGTTCCTGTTTATCCGCCGGGAACCAACTGGACCTTTGTCGGATCGGGCGCTGTTTCGCTCGACGATTTTGCCGGCGAACCGAAAGTACGGATTGCGTTTAAATATGTTAGTACCACCGCTACTGCTGCTACCTGGGAGGTGAAAAATGTGGTGATCAAATAAAGGATTCATTCCGTATAAATGATTCAAATTGTATACATCTTTCGGGCGATCGGAACGGTTTATACGGTTTGAATCATTTTTTTTGCCGTCGTATCGGTTCAACCCCACTGCTGAGGAGGCCATTTACGGCCGTAATGCTAAGTGCGGTGCCGGAACAACCAACGGAGAACAGGCTTTCGGGATAGAGGAAACGAAAGAGCGCATCATTTCAAACGATTTAGAAATTCAATCTTCGTTTTATACCCCCGGGGTGAGCAATGTGTCGTAACTTTTATGTAAGTTTGCATTGCAAAATAAAAACCGGAGTGTTGAACATAATTGAAACTGCTTATGAAAACCAAACTGCTGTGGGCGACGCTTGCAACGGTCGCTATGCTTACTGCCTGCGGGCGAACGGAGTACAAATCGTACGATGAATATCCCGTGTACGAAGGTACCGACCTGGAACTGACCTATACGCCTCAGGCTTCGAGCTTTAGAGTGTGGTCGCCTGCAGCCGATCAGGTGAAATTGCTTATTTACGACGATGGGCTCGACGGTGCGGCAGTGCAGGTGGAAAATATGAAACGGGCCGAAAAAGGCACCTGGAAACTGAAGGTCGACGGCGATCTGAAGGGCAAGTTTTATACCTTCCAGGTAAAGGTAGGCGACAACTGGCTGGGCGAAACTCCGGGTATGTGGGTGAAAGCTGTGGGTGTGAACGGGAAGCGGGCGGCCATTATCGATATGAACGAAACGAATCCCGAAGGCTGGGAACTCGATCGGCGTCCGCCCATGGAGAATGCGACCGATGCCGTGATTTACGAGGTACATATGCGCGATTTTTCCATTTCGCCCACTTCGGGTATTCAGCACAAAGGTAAATTCCTGGCGTTTACCGAGAAAGGGACGAAAAATACGGCCGGCCAGGCCACCGGGATCGATCACCTGAAAGAGCTGGGTGTGACGCACGTACATTTGTTGCCTTCCTACGATTATGCTTCGATCGACGAAACGAAGCTGGAAGAGAATAAATACAACTGGGGGTACGATCCGCTGAACTACAATGTCCCCGAAGGGGGTTACTCTACCAATCCTTACGATCCGGCAACCCGCATCCGTGAGTTTAAGCAAATGGTGCAGGCGCTCCATCAGGCTGGAATCCGCGTGATTATGGATGTGGTGTACAATCATACGTTCACAGGCGAGGATTCGCATCTCAACCTGTTGGTGCCGGGTTATTTTTATCGATTCAACGCCGACCTCAGCTGGTCCGACGCTTCGGGATGCGGTAATGAAACGGCTTCCGAACGGCCGATGATGCGTAAATTCATTGTCGAATCGGTGCTGCACTGGGTAAACGAATACAAGGTGGATGGTTTCCGTTTCGACCTGATGGGGATTCATGATGTGGAAACCATGAACCAGGTGCGGGCCGCGCTCGATAAGGTAGATCCGACTATCTTGGTGTATGGCGAAGGTTGGACCGCTTCGGGTTCGCCTCTCGCTGAAGAAAAGAGGGCTGTAAAGGTGAATGCCCGCAAAATGGACGGCATTGCCGTATTTAGCGACGATATCCGTGACGTGCTGAAAGGTAACTGGACCAATACGACTCCCGGGTTTGTGGCAGGGACCGATAGTCTGGAGGAGGCTGTGAAGTTTGCGGTGGCAGGCGGAGTCGAACATCCGCAGGTCGATGCGTCGAAAGCGGTGCATACCAAGATGCATTACGTGAATCATCCGGTACAGGTGATCAACTACGTGTCGTGTCACGACGATATGTGCCTGGTGGATAAGCTGCGGTCGCGCATGCCCGAAGGTGCTACCGAACAGGAACTGAAACGCTTCAATAAACTGGCTCAGACCGTGGTGTTTACTTCGCAGGGTATACCCTTTATTTATGCCGGCGAAGAGGTGTACCGCGACAAAAAAGGAGTGAACAATACCTATCAGTCGCCCGATTCGATCAACAAAATCAATTGGGACCAGAAAACGAGCCACCTCGATGTTTTCGAATACTACCGCGACCTGATTCGCATGCGCCGGGAGCATCCGGCCTTCCGGCTCACTACCCGCGAAATGGTCCGGCAACACCTTCGATTTCTCGATACCCCGGCCTCGCCCAATGTGGTGGCGTATACGCTCAACGGGAATGTGAATGGCGATTCGTGGCGCGATATCCTGGTAGTTTTTAATGGTAACCGCAGCACAGCCCGGGTGGTAATTCCTCAAAACGATTGGGAGGTGGTGGCACACGACGGAGTGATTAATCTCAACGGAATGGGAGTGGTGAACGATACTATTTTGTGGGTAGCGCCTTCGTCGGCAACAATTCTAAAGAAATAAAACATTTTTATGCTTGAATCGCTTTTTCAACAAATAACAGGCCTGAAGCCCGATACTAAAACGGAATTATCGGCGTCGGGGTCCAACCGGCGCTATTTCCGTTTGACGGCCGAAGGATACTCTTTAATCGGAGTCGAGGGTACTTCGATCGAAGAAAATGCTGCTTTTATGGCCATGTCGGCTCATTTCGCTGCGAAAGCTCTGCCTGTTCCCCGCGTCTTGGTGCGTTCGCACGACGGCCGCTTCTATCTCCAGGAAGACCTGGGCAATACCCTGCTGTTCGATTTTATAGCCGAAGGGCGTAAAACCGGTGTTTTTCATGAAACAGAAAAGGAAATGCTGCGCGAAACCATGCGATTGTTGCCTCTTATTCAGGTGAATGGCGCACGGGATTTCGATTTTTCGGTGTGCTACCCGCAACCTGCGTTCAACGAACGGTCGGTGTTTTGGGACCTCAATTATTTCAAATACAATTTCCTGAAAGCTTCGGGCATCGATTTTCAGGAGGATCGTCTGGAGGACGATTTTCAACGACTGGCAGCTATCCTGTTGCGCTCGCAGACCGACACCTTTATGTACCGCGATTTTCAGAGCCGGAATGTAATGATTCATAACGATAAACCTTACTTTATTGATTTCCAGGGTGGAAGAAAGGGGCCGCTGCATTATGATGTAGCTTCGTTCCTGTGGCAGGCTAAGGCGAAATACAGCGAGGAACTACGTGATGAATTACTGACGGTGTACCTCGAATCGCTGGCCGAAGTAATGGAAGGGGTAAAAAATACCACCGACATCGCCCCCTCGTCGCTCGGGAACCTTGCACTGGTGGCCCGCCCCGAAAACTTTCGCGAGCAGCTGCGGCATTTCGTCCTCTTCCGCACCTTGCAGGTCCTGGGTGCGTATGGTTTCAGAGGGTATTTCGAGAAGAAACCGCACTTTTTGCAAAGTATTCCGTATGCCATGGAGAATCTGCGCGTCATTTTGCGCGACGAGCTTCCGGGTTATCCCTACCTCGTGAAGGTACTCCGTGAAATGTGTGAGTTGAAACAATACCGCGAGGTGGCGGTGCGCAAACCGCTCATCGTAAAGGTTTACAGCTTTTCGTATAAAAAAGGGATCCCGCACGATGATTCGGGAAATGGAGGAGGATTTGTATTCGATTGTCGCGCGGTCAATAATCCCGGGAAATACGAACGGTATGCTCATTTCACGGGGCTCGACGAATCGGTGATTCAATTTCTGGAAGAAGACGGTGAAATCCTGAGCTTGCTCGACCAGGCCTACGCGATGGTGGATGCCTCGGTAAAGCGCTATAAAGACCGCGGATTCACCAACCTGATGGTGAGCTTCGGTTGCACGGGCGGACAACATCGTTCGGTATATTCGGCGCAAAAAATGGCCGAACATATCAACCGGGAATTCGGGGTGGAGGTACACCTTATCCACCGGGAGCAAAATAAGGAAGAAGTTTTCGGAGCTATCCACCGACAAAAGGAAACCGAATGAAAGCGATGATAGTTGCAGCGGGGCTGGGTACACGCCTTAAGCCACTCACCGATACCATGCCCAAAGCGCTGGTGCCGGTGGCGGGTAAACCATTGCTCGGACATGTAATCGATAAACTGGTCGCAGGTGGCATTACCGAACTGGTGATCAACTTACATCATTTCCCCGGGCAAATAGTCCGGTATGTGGAGGCAAACCATTCGTTTGGTATTCCCGTGTATTTTTCCGACGAAACCGATGGATTGCTCGAAACGGGCGGGGCAATACGAAAGGCACGTACCTGGCTCGATACGGGCGAACCTTTTCTGGTTCATAATGTCGATATTCTTTCCAATCTCGATATTGCAGCGTTGGTGGAGCAACACCGACGTACCAATCCGCTGGCTACCCTTGTAGTGAGCGAGCGGGAGACCTTCCGGTATTTCCTGTTCGACGATGATATGCACCTGCGAGCCTGGACCAACCTGAAAACCGGCCAGGTGAAACCGGAAAATTTGCAAGATGCCGGCCGGTATCGAAAGCTGGCCTTTTCGGGAATTCAGGTGCTTTCGCCGGAGATCTTTAACCTGATGGACGCATGGCCCGAGCGCTTTTCGATCACCGATTTCTACCTCGAAAGTCTGAAAGCAAACACCTGTATAGGATACATGCAGGAAAACTACCGGATGATGGATGTAGGGAAAATTGAAACCCTGAAAGAAGCGGAGGAGTTTATGTGTTAATTATCAACGATCGGGTCGTTTTACAAAGTATAATTAAATAATTAACAATTGGAATACACTACGATTATCAAACCTAAAAATCGTCTGTTTGAGGTCGATTTTCGTGAGCTCTGGCAATACCGCGACTTATTTGCAATGTTTGTGAAGCGCGATATTATCACCCAGTACAAACAAACGGTGCTGGGACCCGCCTGGTTTTTTATACAACCTGTTCTTACCACGGTGATGTTCAGGATTGTGTTTGCAGGTATAGCCGGGATTTCAACCGACGGTCTGCCTGAACCCTTGTTCTATCTGGCCGGTATTGTCACCTGGCAGTACTTTGCCGACTGTCTCAACAAAACATCGACTACCTTCACCACTCATCAGGGGATTTTCGGGAAGGTGTATTTTCCCCGGCTCATCGTTCCGCTGGCCACCGTCGCCTCCAATCTGGTGCGCATGGGAATCCAGTTCCTGCTTTTTGTGGCAGTGTACCTGTATTATTTTATCGCAGGGGTAGCCATAGCGCCCACCCTTTATCTCCTGCTGTTGCCGGTGCTGGTAGTGATGCTGGCGGGACTGGCACTCGGTTTCGGTATCATCATCTCGTCGATGACTACCAAATACCGCGATCTCACCATTTTATTCAGTTTTATTGTGCAACTCTGGATGTATGCCACCCCGGTAATTTATCCGCTGAGTACGATGTCGGAAAAAAGGCAGGCCCTCATGGCCCTCAATCCGGTAACTTCGATTGTCGAAACTTTTCGGGTAGCTACTATGGGAATAGGTACTTTCGACTGGAATCACCTGATCTACAGCTTTGTTTTTATGGTGGTGCTACTGGCAGTGGGAATCGTTGTTTTCAATAAGGTACAACGTAGCTTCATGGATACGGTGTGATTATTGATGCGTCTTTTCCTGAATTTGGGACAGTGGATTGACTACCTGCGTAATTTTATGTTAACAACACTTTTATAAATTAAAGAAAAGACTATCTTTGCTATTAATTTCAATCGCCACAAACCTCTGACTCATTCAACCGATGAATAAAATACCGGAAGGTTTATGGCGTTAACAATCAGCCGGTTGGCGCCATGGGTGTGGGGTCGACGCGGCTGTGCTTTGAATACTAAATGAATATACTAATTGCCAATCATCATCTGAAACGTACGGGAGGGACCGAAAATTATTCCTTTGCCCTGGCGGAGGAAATGGTGCGATTGGGACATCAGGTTGAATATTTTACTTATACAAAAGGCTATGTGTCGAAAAAACTCGAAGAATCGGGCATACGGTTTAAAAGCCGGAAGACTTACGACTTGATACTGGCCAATCATAAAACCACCATTCAGTTTTTACACCGGAAGGGCTTTACGGTCCAAACCTGTCACGGCACTTTACCCACGCTCGAGCAACCTTCGAAATTTGCCGATGCCTACGTGAGTGTGACGCAGGAAGTGCATGAACATCTGCAAACCAAAGGCATCGATTCCACCTTGATCAAGAATGGAATCAATTGCCGGCGCTTTGCACCCCGGCAGCAACTGAACGACCGACTCGGCTGCGTACTTTCGCTTTGCCAGTCCGACGAGGCCAACGCGATGATCCATCAGGTGTGCAGCCGCAACGGAATCCGTTATTTGAGTGCCGACAAGAAGCTCGACAATGTATGGCATCTCGAAGATCTGATCAATCAGGCCGATCTGGTCGTGGGTATCGGCCGGTCGTTGTACGATGCAATGGCCTGCGGACGTACGGTCATCTCGTTCGATAAACGCAGGTACAGCGAAGCGCTCGGCGATGGCTACCTCGACGCCGCCACTGTAGTCGACAGCATCCGTTACAATTGTTCGGGACGGGGCAGTCGCAGGAAAATGGACGAAGCCACGTTTGAAAACGAATTGCGTAAATATCGTCCTTCCGACGGACCGGCCCTGCGTGCCTACGCGCTGCAGGAACTCAATATCGAGCATGCTGCTCAGCAGTACCTGGCGTTGGCCCATCAAACACGTACGGTGAAAGAAAAACCAGCCACCACGATAGTATCGCCCCTGTTGTATTACCGTGCACGGCGCAATCAGCTGTCAAGTTTTTCGCCCCGTGCCTTGCTCAATTGGTTATGCCGGGGAACCGGCTGACCATCACTTTTTATTGCCGCTTTTACTCCAATAGCTAATAAGCCGCACCTATTTACGTCGACATGCCAACCTCCATTAAATTTGAAAATATATCTAAACAATACCGGCTGGGACTTGTATCCACCCGCACCCTTTCGCACGACCTCAACCGTTGGTTTCAGATGAATATCCGGGGCAAGGACGACCCCTACCTGAAGATCGGCGAAACCAACGATCGCGCTCACCGTGGCCAGAGCGACTATGTATGGGCCCTGAAGGACATCAATTTTGAAGTCGAACAAGGCGACGTACTCGGTATTATCGGTAAAAACGGCGCCGGTAAATCCACCCTCCTGAAAATCCTTTCCAAAGTAACATCTCCTTCCACCGGCACCATCCGTGCCCGGGGCCGCATTGCCTCCCTGCTCGAAGTAGGCACCGGCTTCCATCCCGAGATGACCGGTCGCGACAACATCTACATGAACGGCGCCATCATGGGCATGAGCAAGGCCGAAATCACCCGTAAACTCGACGAAATAGTCGACTTCTCGGGTGTAGAGCGTTACCTCGATACCCCCGTGAAACGTTATTCAAGCGGTATGACCGTCCGCCTCGGTTTTGCCATCGCCGCCCACCTCGACCCCGAAATCCTCGTCGTCGACGAAGTGCTCGCCGTAGGCGATGCCGAATTTCAGAAGAAAGCGATAGGGAAGATGCAGGATGTGAGTAAAGGAGAGGGGAGGACGGTGTTGTTTGTGAGTCATAATATGGGGAGTATAAAAACGCTCTGTAATAAGGGGCTTGTCCTGAAAGATGGTCAAGTGTCGTATAGTGGTGATATTCACGATAGTATAGCATATTATCTGATGTCGATGAAATCCGTGTTAGCGATTCCGTTAGATCAACGAAAAGACAGACGAGGCAATCAGTTAATTAAAGCTACGAATATAGAACTTAAAACACTTACAGATATCCCTCTGTCCTCGGTAGCTTCCGGCCAGGGTTTTAAAATATGTTTATCGTATGAAAAATTAACTAATGAGGTTTATAAAAACGTTACTGTTAGTTTTTCTATGGCAGATGATAATGATATGCCCTTGTTTTTAATTCATAACCGGCTGACTGGCGATAAAATCGATGTGTCTGCTAATTCCGGAGTGTTCGAATGTATAGTTACTAAATTTGCGTTAAATGCAGGTACCTATTTATTATCCTATACTATATCAGCAGACAACGGAAGAGGCGACACTTTTGATCTTCTTTCCAATGCATGTGAAATAAAGGTGGAATCAGGTAATTTTTACAAAACAGGTGAAACAGCTCCTGATTTTTTTGGGCCTATGTTATTGGATGGCTATTTCAGAATTCAACACGATTAACACACTTTTTTCCACGTCTTTTTATATGAAAATCAACCTGTTTAATTTGTATACCGTACATATAAAAAAACATCCCAAGCAATTATCGCAAAACGCTTGGTATGTAAGAGACTTTAATACCTTTAAAAGATTATCGGGCGTACAGTCAGAATTTCCAATTGCAGATAATTATCCTTGTTTGAATGATAAATTTGACGATAGTGGAGTTGCCAATGGTGCGTATTTTCATCAAGATTTATTTGTTGCTAAGCAGATATATACTCATAAACCCACGAAACACGTTGATATAGGATCGAGAATTGATGGATTTATAGCTCATGTAGCTGTTTTTAGACCAATTGAAATTTTTGATATAAGAAAATTAGATTCAAAGGTTGAGAATATATCCTTTATTCGGGCCGATTTAATGTCGGATAATTTTAATTATATTGATTATTGCGACTCTATTTCATGCCTGCATGCGTTGGAACACTTCGGGTTAGGGAGATATGGCGATGATATAGATCCAAATGGACATTTAAAAGGGTTTCAAAAAATTACCCAAATGTTGAAAAAAGATGGTATGTTCTATTTTTCGGTGCCTATGGGAATACAACGTATTGAATTTAATGCACATAGGATATTTAGTTTAAGCTATTTATATAAATGGGTAACAAAAGACTTCAATATTATTTCGTTTTCATTTGTAGATGATAATGGAGATTTGAACGAGAACATTCAATTGTCGGATGAAGTAATTGATTCCAGCTGTGGTTGTAATCATGGTTGCGGTATCTTTGTTCTGCAAAAGAAAATATAAGCACTTACCGGAACACGATGATGATCGGGATAGTTAGTCAAAGGGGTTTTAAGACAGAGGTGTTGGATTAAATAAGTATTAAGCCATGATCCTATTCTCCCTCCATTGCCAAATGGGTAATCAAATGTTTCAATACGCATTTGCTGTGGCACAGGCAAAAAAACTCAAAACTTTTTTTATACCTTTCCTCAGTACACCTTATTACCCCTATAAATTACTGTACTTTAAAACCGATTGGTTCACAAATTTTATTTATACAGATTGTTGGAGAACAAAACAGTTTAAAAGAATTTGTCGGAAATTAATCCGATTTTACATCAAAGAGACAATAACGGACGAAGATGGGGCCGTTTTTGTTCCTGCACAGAATCGAACCTATTACGAAGGTTTTTTTCAATCCGACCGCTATTTTAAAGATAATGAACCGGCAATTAAACGAGCTTTCGCTATCAAAAAGGAATACAAGGAAGTATTTCTGGCGAAATACCACACTATCCTTACCACGCATAAGATGCTTGTTGTTCATGTCAGACGTACAGATTATCAGTATGTTGAGTATGACGGGTTAGGAGGAGTTGATGTGTCTCTCCCGATGCGGTATTATCACGCAGCTCTTTCCATGATTAGCAACCTGGAACAGTATAAAATTTTGGTTGTCGGAGATGATATTGAATCGGTAAGAGAGGAGTTTCGTATGTATCCGGATGTAAGTTTTGAGTCGAACATAGCTATTGTCGATTTTCAGCTTATTCAATATGCCGATGTTGTCATCATTGCAAACAGCAGTTTTGCCTGGTGGGCAGCCTATTTATCACAAAAGACTGATGCTACGGTTTACGCTCCAAATTATTGGCTCGGCCATAAAGTTGAAAAAGTATATCCGGGTGGAATCATTACTGAACGGTTCAACTGGGTTACATTTTAAATTATCAAATGAACAGAATTCGATTTCAATACCAGCAGATTAAACACTATGTAAATATCTTAAAAAAAGACGAAGGCGTTTCAAATTGGTATTATTTCTATGCCGTTTTGAAGATTACCTTCAATCTGCCGTTGATGTTTTTTTATTCGATGCGATTAAAGTCCTATAAAAGGAAGCATCGTATTCGACGCCCGATCGTACATTGTTATGCTACTTGCTGGAACGAAGTCAGAATATTACCGTTTATGGTTGATCATTACAGCAAGTTTGTCGATCAGTTTGTTTTCTACGATAATTATTCCGACGACGGTACACTTGATTATCTGCAATCGTACAATCAGGTGGAGCTTATTCAGTTTGATACCTCTGGTACCTACGATGAGCAGAAATTAGTGGAGATCCGAAACAATGCCTGGAAAAAATCACGCGGAAAAGCCGACTTGGTGATTGTCTGCGATGTGGATGAATTAATGTACCACGAGCATATGGACGATTATATCGCGCGAAGTTTAAAGGCTGGGGTTACGATATTCAAACCTGAAGGATATAATATGATCTCTCCAATATTTCCAAACTACACCAAAAATTCAGGATTGGCAGATCAGGTCCGACAGGGATGGCCCGATCCGGATTTTAATAAATGTTTGCTGTTCAATCCTCAACGAATAATCGAAATGAATTTCACGGCAGGATCGCATTATTGCTATCCATGGGGTATTGTTAAATTCAATAGTGATAACTCCCTGAAATTATTGCATTATAAATATTTGGGGAAAGAATATTTGATTAGCCGCTATCAGATGTATAAGGCCAGGTATTCAAAGTCAAATTACAAGCTTGAATTAGGCGCTCAGTATTTACAAGATGTTGATGTCATCGAAACCGATTTTAAAGAAAAGTTGAACAAGGCTGAACCAGTTATTCGTTTATGATCCCCCAAATAATTCACTACTGTTGGTTTGGTAAAGGTCCCATCCCCCAATCCCATAAAAAGAACATCAGGAACTGGAAAAAGAAACTCCCGGATTTTAAATTTCAATTATGGAATGAGAAGAATTTTGATGTTAATATTTGTTCGTATAGTAGAGAAGCGTATAAAGCAAAAAAATACGCCTATGTTTCCGATGTTGCCAGGTGTTATTTTTTGACACAACAGGGTGGGATCTATTTGGATACGGATGTTGAGTTGATTGGCGATTTCAACGAATACTTGAATTATCATTTGTTTACTGCGATAGAAACATACAAAGAATTCCACCAATACAGCGAAAGTTATTTGGATGAAAGATACCATCTGAAGAATCCGGCTTCGTTTGTTCCTTATTTTGGTTTATTGTCCTCTGTATTAGGGACGGTCCGCGATAACGCTTTGCTCCGAGATTGTTTGGATTATTATTTGACATGGGAACTGCCTGCGTCCGGTTTCAAAGGTTTTGCTATTGATGGTTTACTGGCCAATAAAGCCGTAAAGTACGGATTTCAATACCGTGATGTTCGACAGGTGCTGACAGGAAATATGCTGATTCTTGAAACAGGTATTTTTGGATACGCAGATGCAGTTAATCCGAATTTTGAAGTGTTATTTCATCACAATGCAGGAAGTTGGGCCGAGTTGTCGGGTTCTAAAAAACGTATGGTTTGTTTAGACAAGTATGGTTTGCTTCCTTTTTACTTGAAAATAAAATCGTTTAAAAAGAAAGTTTTAAGTTCGTAATGCCTCGAGTCTCTGTTATAGTTCCCAATTATAATCACGCTGAGTTTCTTGAACAGCGAATTGAAAGTATTTTAAATCAGACCTGTCAGGATTTTGAGCTAATTCTGCTGGACGATAATTCGACCGATGAAAGTATCGCCATTCTACACAGGTATAAGCATCATCCTAAAGTATCGCAATGGGTTGTTAACTCAGTTAATAGTGGTAGCCCATTTGTTCAATGGAATTTAGGTGTGAGCCTGGCTAAAGGCGAATATGTCTGGATTGCCGAAAGTGACGATTGGGCCGAGCTGACGTTTCTTGAAGAAATGCTCAGTGTGGTCGATCGTTTTAAGGGAGTTGTGCTAGCGTATTCGTTGGCAAAGTATATAAACAGGAATGGTGAAGAAGCCTGGAAAATGAATGAAACCAATGCGACACAGTTCTTTCAGGGAAAAGAGTATGTTCGCCGTTTTCTTATCAACGCTAACGTGATTTATAACGTAAGTATGACCTTAATCCACCGTGAATCCTACATGAAAACCGAATATCGTTTAATCGAGTCTATGAAATTATGTGGCGATTGGTTGCTGTATGTTATGATCTGTTTGCAAGGTAATGTGGTGTGTGTCAATAAAGCACTCAGCAATTACAGAATGCATGATACCAACACGTCCGCTACAGCTGAAAAAAAAGGCCTTAGTTTTTTAGAGGGTTTCCGGATTCTTAGCTATATACGCTTCAGGGAAAACAGGCCAATCAGGTTGAGTGAATATTTCAGTTGGGCGAAGCAATGGGTTAAATATCAACGAAAGTTTGGTTTTTCGTCAGAAGTCAATTCGAAGATAATAAAGCAAGCTTTTAAGGATCATTTTGCTGTTTTAATATTCTATTTTGGCTACCGGTTGTATTACAAGTTGAAGAATGTGAATGATTCATCCAAGGATTTCGGTATTAATGCCGGTTTATAATGGGGAACTCTATGTTCGGGAAGCGATTGAAAGTATGTTAAACCAAACATTTACAGACTTTGAATTGCTGGTTCTGGACGATGGTTCGACGGATAGGACCGAAGAGATTGTATTGAGCTTTAACGATTCCAGGATACGATATCACCGGAACGCGTCAAATATCGGTATTGCGAATAATTTGAATATCGGTCTGGCAAAAGCGCGTGGAGAATACATTGCCCGGTTCGATGGGGATGATGTATCCTTACCCGATCGATTGCAGGTTCAAATTAACTTTCTTGATACCCATCCTGACGTTGGGTTGTGTTCTACAGCCATGCAATTATTCGGGAAACACTCAGAAGTTTGGATTCGAGAGCATCATCCGGAAGCTATAAAAATTACAATGTTGTTTTATTCGCCTGTTCTGCACGCATCTTCTATGTTTAGAAGGCGTTTGTTTCTGGATCATGAGTTAACCTATCGTCAAGAGGCATTTCCTGCCGAGGACTATGAGTTATGGTCCAGAGCCGTCAAGGTTTGTAAATTGGTGAATTTACCGGATGTTTTATATAACTACCGGATACATGATACGCAGGTACCCAAAACAGATCGCAAGGCAACTGAATGCATACGAAAAATCCAACTTGAATATTTGGCATCATCTGTTCCAACTTTACCGTCAGCGTCTGTAGCCGGCTTTTTCGAACAGTTTGTGGATAAGACGCCCCAAACAACCGATGATGTTCGGGTAATGAAACAACAGATTGATACGCTGATACAGGCCAATAAGCAAGCCGGTTTTTTTGATAACCGGCTTTTAAAGACGAAATTAAACCGGGTTCTTGCAGGTAAAGTATTTCACTTTGTAGTTTCAACACACCATTTTACTTGGTATCTGTTGTCAAAATTACGGTTTCGTCAATTGGTTAAACTGGTTCATGTCATTAATAATTAGGATGAATATTCATAAACTCATTTCTGAAATCTTTACTACACAGCAAGTTACCGATTCACAGGGTAAAAAACATACATTATCGTCGAATATCGATTTTCAGGAAGGTCGGTTTATAGCAGAGATTATTCGCGAAAATCAGTTTAAGAATACGATCGAAATTGGTTGTGCCATGGGCATTTCATCGTTGTTTATTTGCGAAGCGCTAGGGAATCAGCATGAAAAGCATCACACTATTATTGATCCGATGCAAACCACCGATTGGTCGGGTATTGGGATTGAAAATCTGAAGCGTTCCGGAGTTGATTTCTATGAGTTAATCGAACAGCCATCCGAAATTGCGTTACCGCGACTGCTTGCGGAGGGTAAAAAATATGATTTTGGTTTTATTGATGGCTGGCATACTTTTGATCATACCCTGCTCGACTTTTTTTATCTCAATAGCTTGTTAAAAGTGGGAGGCGTTATTGTAATTGACGATGTGTCGTTCAAGGGAATAAAAAAAGCTGTTCGTTACATGCTTACTTATCCATGTTATGAGATGCTGGGAACTGTGAGCTTGCCCACGCCGGGTGGCATGAAGAGTTTTTTGTATAATCGGTTCATCCCAGGTTTTTTTAGCGTATTGTCAGCCGTGCTTCCTGTAAAAATGCGGCCTAAAATTTTTGATGCGAGTGTATTGGATCCCGTGTTGACCAAGAAGTTGAATTGTTCGATGATAGCTCTTCGCAAGATTGCCGAAGATGATCGTAGGTGGGACTGGTATGAAAGTTTTTAATCCATGACTCCCATCTTGTTTAGTGTCATAATTCCGGTTTATAATGTAGAAGCGTATCTTAAACAGTGCCTGGATTCTGCAGTAGGTCAAACCTACACGAATGTTGAAATAATTTGTGTGAACGATGGCTCTACCGATGACAGCAGTTCAATATTGGATGAATATGCTTCCAACCATACCAACTTCACGTTGCTCTATCAGGAAAACCAGGGGTTGAGCGCTGCCCGTAATGCCGGGATAAGAGCAGCCAAGGGAGATTATGTTTTTTTTCTGGACAGTGACGATTGGATAGAACCGGATACTTTCAAACTACTTGCCGAAAAGCAAAAGGGCGAAGATTTGGTTTGTTTCAACGGTCGCAGGTATTTCGAAGATGGAACTGCCGAAGCGCCGGATCCGGGGATGGACGACCCTGTGTTAACCGGCTGGGAGTATTATAATAAATATGCATCAGTAAGTCGTAAATTTCATTTTGTATGTACGGTATTGCGTTTGTATAGAAGAGAATATCTGCTGAAAAATAGTTTGTTCTTCGAAGAAGGTATTTATCACGAGGATAACCTGTTTACACCCTTAGCTTGTTATTATGCAAAAAGGGTTAAGGTTATTTCCGATGTTTTATATGTTTACCGGATCAGAGCGGGAAGTATAACACAATCGGTGTTCAGCGAACAATCCAAAATAAAAAGAATTCACGATATTGTGCGTGTAAATAATAGTTTGCTTCGTTTTTTTATCCCTATAGAGAATATCTCTAAGCAGCTTTTATATAAAAATGTGAGTATTGAGTTGATGCATTTAATTAATATGATAAACGTATGGAATCTCAATGACCGTTTAGAGCTTGTTTATGCTCAGATAGATTGGGATAATTTTAAAAAAAGTATAAGAAGCCTGGATTTGTTTATCCTTTATAAATTGCTGTTGAATAGAAAGTTAAAACTTTATTATCAACTTTATTATTTTGATTTTTATATTGTCAGAAAATACTTCAGAAAGTTTCGTTCCCTGGTGTACGATGGATAATCCGAATAACGATAATGATTATAGTAGGGATAAAAAACGGCTTGGGTAATCAAATGTTTCAATATGCATTTGGGAAGGTGCTGGAATGGAAATATAATATTCCGGTAGAGTTTGACATCATGAATGACGATTTTGTGTCGGGTTTACAAACCGATATGGAGGTGTTTGAAACAGGAGATTATAGGGTAGCAGATAAATCAAGTACAAAAGTATTTATGCCTTTTTCGGTGGCACGTTACAGATTGGAAAAGAAATATACGGCCTATATCTATTATAAATTAAGGCGGATAGTTCATCCGGCAAAACTGATAACAGAGCGGTTTCCCAGTCAATATTGCATCCATTTTGAACACTTGGATACCAGCAGAAGGTACTATTTTATGGGTCATTGGATGAATTTACGATATTTCTCCGGTTTTGAAGAACGGATTCGAGCGCTGTTTGAGTTGAAGGACAAAAGCTTTTATCAGTCTGATATCGCTCAGGAAATTGTTGGGAGTTTACAGACACCCGTAAGTCTGCATATCCGACGTGGCGATTACCTTGGCAGTAATTTTATTGGTGCAGCGGAAGCGGCTTATTATCAACGAGCTATAGCATTGATAAGAGAAAAAGTGGAATCTCCTGTTTTATATGTTTTTACAAACGACCTCGACTGGGTGGAGCAGGAATTCAAGCCCGGCCTGCCCTATAAAATAGTAAATGGAAATTCAGGTGCCGATAGTTATAAGGATATGGTGTTGATGAGTTTGTGTAAACACAATATCATAGCTAATTCAAGTTTTAGCTGGTGGGGAGCCTGGTTGAATAAGAATAGTTCGCCATTAGTGATTTGCCCGCTACATTGGTATACAAAGGATAGTATGAATCGGTATGTTTCCGAAATGATACCCTTCAGTTGGATAAGAATTTAGAATACAATCATAAAGCACTGTCACGGCTCTAAAATTGAATAATTGGTTATGTTTGTTAAATCAAAAAAGCTATATAAAAGATGGACTCGCTGGTATAGGAAAGATTATAAGACGTTTAAGAGTCTATGCAAGAATAATGATTGTAGTATCGATGACAATTATCCTTGTATAAACGTGTGGTTGTATGCATGCTTGCGGAATATTCATGCTCAGAAAGCAATAACTCTTCGTTGCGAATTTCAAACTTTGTGATAATGAATAAACGAATAGCAATACTAATTCCTTATTTTGGCAAGTGGCCGGACTGGATTGATTTATATTTTTATTCGTGCGCACACAATACAGGTATCGATTGGTTCTTCTTTACTGATTGTAAAATACCAGAATATAAAAGTGCAAATCTTCACTTCCAAAGTTATGCTTTTCTTGATTATTGCAAGTATGTGAGCGATCGCCTGGGAATCGATTTTAAACCTCAAAATCCGTATAAGTTATGTGCTTTAAAACCTTTCTATGGCTTTCTTCATTCCGAGTTGATAAAGGAATTTGATTTTTGGGGATTCGGAGATGTTGATGTGGTATGGGGTGATATTTTATCGTTCTATACGCCCGATTTGCTTGATAAATATGATGTTTTCTCAACACATGCCGATCGGCTTTCAGGCCATTTATCCCTATTTCTAAACACCCATTATTATACTCATCTTTGTTTTAAAATTAAAGATTGGCAACCGAAATTGAAGTCTGACCAAATGATCGCGTTGGATGAACAAGAATTTACCTGGTTATTGTATCCTCAGGTACGTTATATTTCTAAATTTTATTCAAAAGTGATTCGGAAAATATTCAATTGGAGAGATGCCTGGGTCTTATATTATAAGATAACGCCGATTTTTAACTTTGTTTGCCGTATTAAAAGCAAGCGACTCTATTTTAAAGAGCAACATACGACTCCCATCTTATATCCTGATGGATTAAGCTTCCGACATGATTCCGAGACATGGTTTTATAAAAATGGAAAAGTAATCAATAAAAAGAACAGTGCCGAATATATTTATCTGCATTTTATGATTTATAAAAAAAATGGATTTAGGAAGGATTATTGTTGGGAACAAAACTATTATCGCCTGGCTGAAACCTATGATTTCTCCAATGGAGTATGTATATCAAAGTCTGGCTTTGAAGCGTTGTAATCTGTTCATTGCATAGGAGGTGATGGGTCGCTTTCGGACCATTATACTTACATCCGATCCTTTTCTCTTATGAATATCGAATCTAATATGTTTTCTGTTATTATTCCGTTATACAATAAAGCTCCGTATATTGAGACGGCCATTCGTTCGGTGGCAGCCCAAACCTGCCGGGACTTTGAGTTGATTATCATTGATGACGGGTCGACGGACGATGGTTTCGGCATTGCTGAAAAAATGCTGGGCGAACTGAGTCTTTCTTTCGGAGGTTGGAGAGCAATTCGGCAACATAACTCAGGTGTTTCGGCCGCTCGTAACAACGGCGTGCAATTGGCCCAATACGAGTACATTGCTTTTTTGGATGCGGATGACTGGTGGGCAGCTACTTACCTTGAAGAGATGAAGAGGCTGATAGCGCAATTTCCTGAAGCGGGTATTTACGGAAGCAGCTATTATAAAGTGAAAAAGGGAAGACCTATTCAAGCCAATATTGGAGTGCATGAGGGGTTTCAGCGAGGCTTGATAAATTATTTTAAGGTGTACGCTCAAACGTTGTGGATGCCTCTTTGGACCGGGGCTACAATTATTAAAAAGACTGCTTTTGAGGCGTTTAAGGGCTTTCCTTCGCACCTTAAGCTGGGGGAAGATTTTTACCTCTGGTCGCAGGTGGCAACCCAATATCCGGTAGCTTATATCAATGTACCATTGGCCTACTACAATCAGGATGTAGAGAGGGCACACCGGGCGGTAGGTCCACGATTGTACGAGCCCAACGAACATATGCTGTTTGTTTCTTATCCTTCAGAACTTATGCAAAATAAGGATTTTGAATTCTTGTTTCAAAGGTTGGCGCTTTATGGATTAATGCCGTATTATGCTTCAAAAAAGAATTCCAAAGATGTGGACCGGATTTTAAATGCAATCAACTGGCGTGCACATGAGAGGAAGTATTTTGTTTATTATAACCTTCTGTCTCCAGCTATGCTCCGCTGGTGGTTTGCTGTGCTGAAGTTGGGTTCGAACGTCAAAGGATTACTTCGCCGATGACTGTAGCCTATCTTTTTGGTTCTCTCAATAGGGGCGGAACTGAAACGCTGATGTTGGATGTGTTTCGTTCGGTGTCAGCGGATAAATTTGAGGTTATTGGCATTTATCGGAAAGAGGGTGTCCTGCGAACGGAATTTGAAGCAAGCGGTGCCATGATGTTGCATTTGCCTATTAGAAGAAATCCGTTACACTATTTGTACAGTTTGCGGAGATTGGTGAAACAGCATCAGATTCACATCATCCATGCGGTGCAATCGCTGGATGCTGTTCTGGCCTCGATAGCCTGTGCTGCTTTGAAGGTAAAGGTGGTGCAAACGATTCATGGATTTGATTTGAACAGTCCGTTTGCCACTAAAATGTTAATCGGATTGTCGATTCGGTTGACCTCGGCCAATGTATATGTAAGTAAGTTTCAAAGGGAGTATTATTTGCGAACGTACAATCGACCGTTCACGAAGAAGGAGATAGTGGTATATAACGGTATTGATATGGATAAGTTTATCCCGAGGTATGGAAAGCCTATTTCCAGTGATATCCAGATACTTTCGGTCGGTAATTTCAACGCGGTAAGAGATCAGCTTACGTTGTGCAAGTTTGCTCTTCGGTTAAAAAAGGAAGGGGTCAATTTTAAATGGTTGTTTGCAGGTAAGCAGGTGGAGGATGAAGCATGGCGTTACGGGCAGTGCGTGGAATTTGTGCAGCAGCACAACTTGACGCAGCAAGTCGTGTTTTTAGGTTCACGTTCGGATATTCCGCAGCTTCTGGCTAAAGCGGACATCTTTATTTATGCTTCCGAGCATGATACATTCGGCATTGCTGTTGTCGAGGCATTGGCAGCTGGTGTGCCGGTGTTGGTTAACGATTGGCTAGTGATGAAAGAAATTACGGAGGAAGGAAAGTTGGCATGTATATATAAAACAAAAGATGAAGATGATTTTTATAGGCAATTTCGGCACTTAATAACCACTACATCATCGACGCAACAAGCAGCAACAGCTCAAAAAACCAGCAAGCTATTTTCCATTCAGGAGCACATCAACCAGTTAATTCAATCGGTATATCAACCTCTTCTCCATCCATGAATTATTATTTCCCTAATTATTACTCCTCCAAGGCGATCTATTTTTATCTGGGCAGCTTAGCCTTGGTGTCGTTACTTTTTTTTAATCGCATCATCCCGGTTCACTGGGCTTTAATGGGCTGTATCCAGGTAGTCGCTTTTTTTGTTGCAGGTAATCTGCTTACCCGGAAGTGGGTCGATCGGGAGGAAAAGCGTTTCGTGAAGGATTTGTTTGCCTATTCGCTACTTATCCGATTGGTCTGGGTCGTTTTCAGCTATTTGCTCTATCAAACGATGACCGGCAGACCCTTTGAGTTTTCGGCGGCCGATTCGCTAGGTTATCACCGAACAGCGCAATGGCTCAGCAATGGTTCGCTGGTTACTGCCTGGAAGACCTTGGTGGCTATGGGGGGCGGTGGTGTTTCCGATGCCGGATATTCGTTTTACCTGACTTTGCTGTACAAAATACTGGGAAGTGAGGTGCTTTTTCCCCGTCTGATAAAAGCATTACTTTCGGCCTATATGGTGGTTGTGGTGTACAGGCTTGCGCAGCGTAATTTTGGCGATGATGCCGGCCGGATGGCGGGGATCTTTACGATGCTGATGCCGAACCTTATTTACTACAATGGTTTGCATCTGAAGGAAATAGAAATGGTGTTTCTGACCGTATGGTTCCTCGAGAGAGCCGATAAGCTGATGCGTTCTGATGTGGTTAACATCCCCAACCTGGTCTTAATTATTGTAATTGCGGCAGTTCTGTTTACATTGCGTACAGTTCTTGGGGTCACTGCACTATTCTCGGTTCTGACAGCGCTCATTTTATCGAACCGGCGTGTTTCCAAAGCAGCCAATCGCTGGTTTTTTACTTTGTGGGTGTTGATTGCCATTGCCTATTTTGCCGGAGGTCGGATTTCGAATGAAATAGAGGAAGTTTGGGAAAGCAGGAAGATCAATCAGCAGGAGTCGTACGAGTGGCGGAGTTCCCGGGAGGATGGAAACAGACTGGCACGAAATATCTCTTCTGCCTACCTGGCACCGGCTATTTTCATCATTCCTTTTCCTACCATGGTACACGTAGAATCGCAACAAAATCAAATGCTTTTGCATGGAGGATATTACGTGAAAAATGTAATGGCCTTTTTTGTTTTTGTAGCTTTGTTATTGTTGTTTACAACTAAAAAAATCCGCGAACATTTATTGTTGCTGTCGTTTACATTTGGGTATTTACTGGTCATCGCCTTCAGTTCGTTTGCTCATTCCGAGAGATTTCACTTGCCGGTCCTACCCTTGTTACTCATTCTGGCAGCGTATGGTGTCGAAAATGTCAGTCCGAAGTTGAAAGTTTTTTTTGTTCCTTATTTAGTGGTGCTATTGGTCTTATTTGTAGCCTGGAGTTGGTTTAAATTGGCGGGAAGGGGATTGGCATGAAAGTTCTTTTTGTTTGCCGGTTCAAATCTTCCTATACCGGTCATGTAGCACCGTTTATCGCGGATCAGGCCGAAGCGTTGAAAGCGATAGGGGTGCAGGTCGCTATATTTAAAATCACAGCCTACAACTGGCAGAACTATCGATTGCTTCTGAAAAATATTCAAATATTTCAGCCCGATCTCATCCATGCTCATTATGGTATTACCGGTTTTTTTACCAATCTCCAGCGTAAGGTTCCCGTTGTTACCACGTTCCATGGAAGTGATATTAATGATTCATCCGTGCGCCGGCTTTCGAAATTAGCATGTAAACTATCTGTATGTTCTGTTTTCGTTACTCCCGAACTTTTATATAAGAGCGGATGCAAGAAAAATACGATTGTTGTGCCTTGTGGAGTCGATACCCGGATTTTTAAGCCCATCCCCCGACAGGAGGCCCGGCATCAACTCGGTTTGCCAGCCGACAGGTATTTGGTTTTATTCGGAGGGTCTTTCGATAATCCGGTTAAGAATGCCCGATTAGCCTTTGAGGTGGCGAATCAATTCGACGATCTGCGGTTACTTGAACTAAAAGGATACAGCCGGCACGAAGTAGCCTTGCTGATGAATGCCGTAGATCTTTGTTTGTTGACCAGTCACTCCGAGGGTTCGCCACAGTTCGTGAAAGAGGCCATGGCATGCGATTGTCCGGTTGTGGCCATGCCGGTGGGCGATGTGGACAAACTTTTGACGGGCGTGTCGAACTCCTTTGTTGTTAATTATGAGCCTGAGTTGATCCGGGAAAAGATCGAATGGATACTGAAATTACAGCAACGATCCGATGGAAGCAAAAAAATAAATGAGTTAGGTGTTAATAATCAGTTGATTGCTGAACGTCTGAAAAATTTATATTTGAAAATTTCACAATGACTATCCTCATCTACCTTAGCCATCCTGCCCAGTTTCATTTTTTTAAATTTATTATATCAGCATTAGAAAGGCAGCAGTTTAAAGTGCTTGTAGTGATAAAAACCAAGGATGTTCTTGAAGAATTGGTGCAAGAACAGGGGTGGAACTATCGCAATATTCAGCCTGTACCCCGTAAAAGCGGGGCTGTTGCTATTTTTTGGGCCATGTTGCAACGATCGTGGAGAATCCGGCGCATGGTGAAGCGGGAAAAGGTAGATTTATTAATAGGCACGGATGCTTCGATTGCCCATGCAGCTTTTTGGTCGATGAAAAAGTCGATAACCACCCTTGAGGACGATTACCAGGTGATTAAACACCTGGCACGGCTAACCTTTCCTTTTACAACTGTAATCGTAGTTCCGGCCTGTTGCAATGTGGGTAGATGGACCTCCAAAAAAGTCGGATATCAGGGGTATATGAAACTTGCCTATTTACATCCTGCATACTTTAGGCCTTCACAGGAAGTATTGGTGAAAAATGATTTGAACACTGATTATGTCCTCATTCGCCTGGCCGCGCTCACTGCTCATCATGATAAAGGGATCGGGGGATTAACGGAGAACTTGGTAGAACAGCTGATCGGAATTATTCAGGGCAGAGGTGTTCGGGTTTGCATTAGTTCTGAATCGCCGTTACCAGCAAAATTTGCTCCATTCCGTTTGGTGATGAAAGCGAATGATATGCACCATATACTGGCTGGCGCCCGGCTACTCGTTTCGGACAGTCAGAGCATGTCGGTGGAAGCTGCCGTTTTAGGTGTTCCATCCATACGATTCAGCGATTTCGTAGGGCGAATTAGCGTGTTGGAAGAGTTGGAGCACCGATATCAACTGACCTTTGGCGTTCCGACAGACAAACCCGACATGCTTCTCGAAACAACCGAAGAAGTATTGAAAGAAGCGGATAGCCGGGCCGTTTTCCAGTTGCGCCGAGAGCGGTTATTACACGATAAAATCGATGTAACTGCATTTATGACCGACTTCATACGGAGCATGCTCAAAATGTAATTCTATGGATTTTACATTGAATACCTATCGTCGCTTGATCCGGTCGTTCCAACAAGCCGGCTATCATCTGCTCCGGTGCAAGGATTACTTTTTGAACGAGGAGATGTATGCCTCGGCACGATTTGTTATTCTCCGGCACGATGTTGATAAAAAACCGTTTTCAGCCTATAATATGGCGATCGTAGAGCAGCAGTTAGGGGTCGAATCCAGTTATTATTTCCGTTCGAAAGAAATTTATAAGAATCCGGGAGTGCTAATTAAAATTATGGAAATGGGCCATGAAGTCGGCTATCATTATCAGGACTTGTCGGCATGCAGAGGCAACTACGAGAAAGCTATCGGGCGGTTCAGGTCCAATTTAGAAGCACTCCGAAGAGTCGTAGGTAATGTCGATACCGTGACCATGGATGGTTCGCCCTTGTCGAGATTCGATAATCGTGATTTATGGAACAGGTATAGTTACAAAGACTTGGGTATTATCGCAGAACCTTATTTGGACCTCGATTTTGAACGAATTGCTTATCTTACCGATACAGGTCGTAGTTGGAATAGGAGGGAATATAATAGAAGAGACAAACCATTCGGCTCCCAATCGACCGCTTTATTGTTTAGTTATCGCTCTACCGCTGAAATAATAAAGGCAATCGAAAATCAGAATTTTCCACAACAAGCGATGATCACGATGCATTCTCAACGCTGGTCGAATTCGTCCCCTCAGTGGTTATTGGAATTGTTGATGCAATCGATGAAGAATCAAATAAAAAGAGTAGTTGTTAACAGGTGATGAATTCGCATAGCACAGAAAAGCTAAGTAAGCTTCTTTTGGAGGCAGAAGGAGCTTCTTTTTTTCAATCCATTGAATATGTGCAGTTGCTTGCCGGACAAAAGGAGGTTGATCTATTCCAATTTTTAGCATACGAATGTCCACATGTAACCGCTGCCGGGTATGTGATGGCTGAAAAGGGCTTCCTGAAAAGGCGTTTTACAGCCAGGGCTATTATACATGGCGGCCTGATTATCGATCCATTACAATGTTCCGACGAAGAATTGTTGCTGTATCTCACGCAGTTGATTCGGAGAGTGAAAGCCACCGGTGCCATTTATCTGGAGATCAGAAATTATTCCTCCTATAGCAACTGGATGAATGTTTTTACTACAGCCGGATTTCAATACCAGGCACATTTAACTGTCCATTTACCTTTAAGGGGAATCCAACAGGTGTATGGAGGGTTGTCGGAAAGTAGAAGACGTCAGTTAAAGATTGCCCGAAAATCCGGAGCTCGCTATTACAAGTCGAAGGCCCCGGAGGATATGCATCATTTTTATATGATACTTCAACAGTTGTATAAAAATAAAATTAAGAAACCTCTTTTTTCAGTTGAGTTTTTTGAGCAGCTGTTACAACTGGATTCATGCCACTTTTTTGTGGTTCTTGTTCAGGGCAAAGTGATCGGGGGAAGTGTATGTGTCAGTTATAATAATCGCATCATGTACGAATGGTATGTATGCGGTCTGGACTCTGAGTTCCCTCGTTGTTACCCCTCTGTATTGGCTACATGGGCGGGGATTGAGTACGCCTCATTAAACAATTTTGAGTTGTTCGATATGATGGGGGCGGGTAAGCCGGGATTGCCCTATGGTGTACGAGATTTTAAGCTTCGGTTCGGAGGGGAGCTTGTGGAATATGGCCGTTTTGTATATGTGTTCCGTCCTTTTAAGTATGCGTTCGGAAAATTGGTGATGAGCTTAAGAACTTTGATCGGTCGGAGCGCTACCATGCTGTTTGGTAACGCGCGCTTTGTCCGCTAGCCTGCAGCTCCGCTTCTGACGATCCTGCAAACCCCATAGCGGGGTTTATCCCACCACCCCAAATTTCTCCAGCGCTTTTCGTACTCCATCGTCGTCGACACTTGCGGTGACGTAATCGGCGGCAGCCTGCACTTCGGCACTGGCGTTGCCCATGGCTACTCCGGTGCCGGCGCGACCTAACATGGCTATATCATTGCCGCCGTCGCCGATGGCCATGGTTTCGGAAAGCGTTATATCCAGGCGTTCTGCTATTGCTTCGATGCCGGCGGCTTTGTCGATGCCCGTGAGGGTGATGTCGGTGAAGGCGGGATGCCAGCGGGTCGACATACAACCGGGGAGTTGCGGCATGATGCTCGATTCCTGTCCGGGCGTAATAAGCGGTGTGAGCTGCAAAATGGGTTGGTTTAAAAAGCCGGCTACCGGAACGTCGTCCTGTATGGTATTTACATTCAGCATTTTCCTGAAGATGCTATCGAAGCGTTCATCGGCATTGTGCACCATGATTTCGGTTTTGCTCACCACGATGCACGAAAAGGCCAGCTCGTCGGATAACTGAATCACCCGTTCCACATCCTTCCGCGGGATGGGTTTACACAACACTTCTTCGTTGCCGGTAAAACAATAGGCTCCGTTGGCGGTGATGTATCCGTCGATAAGGTGCTCTATGGGCTGCAGGTTGTTGATAATGGCCAGCGGTCGCCCCGTGGCAATAAAAATGCGCACGCCCCGTGTTTTCGCCCGGCTCAGGGCGTCGATGGTGGAAGGGGTTATGGTATGGGTGTCGAAACTTACCAGGGTTCCGTCGATATCCAGAAAAAGTGCTTTAATCATTATGGGAAACATTTTGCCTGCAAAGATAACTCTTTTCAGGCAAAGGCTGCAATGGGATTATTTGTTCACAATTTTCCTGATCACCTCCGATTGATTTTTCTCAATCTGGTACCATTTCCCGTTGTATTTGTACGAAATCACCAGTTTGTCGCCTACAATTTTATCTACCATAGCCTCGTTGATCTGTACTTTTTTGTTCACTCCGCCAATAAGATGTTGGGTGGTGAAAATAACAAAATCGCCTGGTTTATAGTTGTTGTTCTGAGCAGCCGGTGCGACCGCTTCGGGTGTGGCGGTGGAAGCCGTTGCTGTGGAGGCTTGCGGCGTCGTATGTACAATCACCGGTACGGGTGTTGCCGGCCGGGTAAATTCGACAATGTCGGCCGAAACCACACATTCGACTTTGGTGTAAAGGCCGAACAAAACGGCTGTGTTTTTGAAATTGACGGTTGTGTTCACATAGGCCTGATTGGCTTTCAACGGATAGCGCAGGCTTAAGTCGGCCTTGGCATCGGCCACTAAGGCATTGCGCGAGTTACCGCCGAACAGCATCAGGAAATAGGACGTCGATGAGGAGCCCACTGCCGATTGTTGAATATACTCGAAACCTGTGGAATTGAGAATCCCGGAATTAGAAAACGAGCCCGAATTAAGGGTGATGCAACTACTGAGTAATCCTGCGAGGGCGATAGTTAAAAACAGCGAGCCACTTTTCATGATTTATTTTTTTTAATTGAACGAAGCATGCAAAAGTAGTGATTTATTTGATAATTTTGTCCTCCGGTTTCTAACTGTAATCAATTTTTTATGCGATTTTTACATACTTCCGACTGGCACCTGGGACGAATGCTTTATGCTCAAAACCGGTGGCGCGAATTTGAAGCATTTCTCGACTGGTTGCTCCATACCATTGAAGAGCAGCAGGTTGAACTGCTGATTGTGGCGGGCGACGTGTTCGATACGGCTACGCCGGCCAGTCGTGTGCTGAATATGTACTACGATTTTCTGTACCGCGTTTCGCTGGGCTGTTGCACGAACGTAGTGGTGGTGGGTGGTAATCACGATTCGCCTTCGGTGCTCAACGCGCCTGCGCAGGTGCTGAAAGTGCTGAATGTGCACGTGGTGGGTGAAATGACCGGCGATCCGGAGGAGGAGTTGATAATCCTTCGCGACCGGCAGGGCCATGCAGAGGCCATTGTTTGTGCCGTACCTTTTTTGCGCGACCGTGATGTGCGTTCGGTGCAGGTGGGCGATGAGGTGTCGTCGCGACAGGAGCAATTGATAAGGGGCATCGTCGGACATTACCGGTTGGTGGCCGAAAAGGCGGAGGAGCTGCGGCGGGCGGCGGGAAGAGCCATTCCGGTGATTGCCACGGGGCATTTGTTTACCCAGTCGGAGCGTAGCGAAGAGTTTGAAGGGGAGGGGGTCCGCGATTTATACGTGGGTTCGCTGGCCTATGTCGATGCTTCGCTGTTTCCGCCGACTTTCGATTATGTGGCGCTCGGACATATCCACCGTTCGCAACGCGTGGGAGGCCGCGATACCCTTCGTTATTCGGGATCGCCGCTGCCCATGGGTTTTCGTGAGGCATTGTATGCTAAAAAAGTGATTATAGCCGATACGCAGGATAATCGAGTGTTGCCTCGTGAACTCGAAGTTCCTGTTTTTCAATCGTTGTTAAGACTCGAAGGCGACTTTGCCGGCATATCCGAACGCATCCTTCAGCTGAAGGCCGGAGGAAGTACGGCCTGGCTCGAAATAGAGCTTACTTCCGACGAATTAAAGCCCCAGCTCACTGAAGAAATTCAGGAATTACTGGCAGGGTCGGGACTGCAGGCACTGAAAATCAAAAACCGGAATTTTGCTGCACATGCGCTTCAAACCGGGAGCGAAATTCGTTCGCTCGACGATCTTACCGAAGAAGAGGTATTCGAAAACTGCATGAACGATCATAAAGTGGCCGAAGAGGAACGGGAAGAACTGCGCCGGGCATTTCGTGAAATACTGCAGCAGCTGGTACTTTAATGAGTGGTGTTTGTGAATTACAAGTAATACGATGAGAATATTAAAAGTTCGTTTTCAGAATCTGAACTCTCTGGCGGGAAAATGGGAAATCGATTTTACCAATCCACGGTATGTAAACGATGGTATTTTTGCCATCGTGGGTTCCACCGGTGCGGGGAAGTCGACGTTGATGGATGCCATTTGCCTGGCTTTGTACGGACGTACGCCGCGGTTAAAATCGATCAATGCCTCGGGCAATGAGATCATGACCACCAATACAGGGGTTTGTTATTCGGAAGTTGAATTTTCGACCCAGAAAGGCATTTTCAGATCCACCTGGAGCCAGCGCCGTTCGCGTGAAAAGGCCGATGGTAATTTGCAGCCCCAGCAGATGGAAGTAGCCGGCATCGGCGCCGGAGAGGAAAAGATTCTGACCGAAAAAATAGGGGATTCCCTGCTGAAAATTGAAGAAGTTACCGGTATGGATTACGATCGGTTTGTGCAGTCGATGATGCTGGCCCAGGGGGCTTTTGCACAATTTCTGAAAGCTACGCCTAAGGAGCGGTCGCCTATTCTGGAGGAAATTACCGGCAAGCAAATTTATACCGAACTATCGGTTAAGGCACACGAACGGTCGTCGCAGGAGTTTCGGGAGTTGAAAAGCCTTACCGATCAATCGGCAGCTATTCCCCGCCTGAAGGAAGATGAAAAGCAGGAGCTCGAGCAAACGCTGGCTTTTCAATACGCTCAGCTAGCTGCCCGGAATGAGGTGTTGCAGCAGTTAAGTTTGTTTAAAAACTGGCTCCTTTTAGTGGAGCAACTGCAACAGCAGTTGGAGCAGCTGGAGCAATCCACTGCCGCTGCGGCACAGCAACAAGCTCATTTTCGGCCCCAGTTGCTCCGGCTGGAGCGGGCCGAGCTGGCGGCGCAACTCGATGCGGAATATACTATCTTTACATTGAAATCGGCTCACAAGCAGACGCTTACGAAGCAGATCGAGGAGCTCGAAAGCCTGATTCCTGAACTGCATGCGGTCTTTAATGAGCGTTCCGAAGCGCTGGAACTGGCCAGAAGTTGGTTGAACGCGTCGAAGCTCACCTTTGCCGAATCCCAATCCCGTTTTCGGCAGGTCAGGTTGCTGGATGCCGAATTGACTTCGCAGTATGCACGTATTGAAGAAGAAAGGAAGAAAGAAGAGGAATTTGCCGGCTCGATCGGAATATTGCGGCAGGAAATCGCGGCGTTGCAGCAGGAATCGGATGTGCTGCAGACCCGGCAGGCATCGGCACAGAAATACCTCGCAGAGCATGCCGGGGATAAGCAGATTCAGAATACGCTCGGAGCTGTTGAGCTGTATTACCAGCAATCGATCAAGATGAATGAGGAGCGCGCACGCCAGGAGCAATTGCACCAGCGGCTGATGCAGCAACACTCCCAACTGCGGCAAACCGAGCCCGTGCTGGCAGGGCAGCTTCGGGCTGCGCAACGGCGACTCGGGGAGTTGCAGCAGCAAGTGGCCGGCCGAACCGCAGCGTTGACCACCACCACCGGCGGAAGGGAAGAGGCGGAGATTCGCCGCGAGTTGCAATTGCTTCAGGAAAAGCGGCTGTTGGTGTCCAAGATCAGGAGCCTGGAAGCAGAACGGACCCGTTTGCACGACGGACAGCCTTGTCCGCTTTGCGGGTCGGAGCATCATCCTTATGCCGAAGGTAATCTGCCTACCGACGACGAAGAGGTACTGCGCATCGACGCGCTGCATACTTTGCTGAACAGGATCTCGGAATTTAACAGCGAAATCCGGCGGTTGCAGCAGGAGCAGTTGCAGGCCGGAGCGGAGGTAGCATCGGCTGAAAAGGCACTTGAATTACATGCGCTGAATAGTCTCGAGCTGCAGAAACGATTGCACGAACTCGACACTTCGCAGACAGCGCTTCAAACCGAATACGAAGGACTGAAGAAGAAGATTACGGCCTTGATCTCGCCTTTCGGTTTTCCGGAATGGATACCCGAAACCAGTGGCGAAGTGGTGAATGCGTTGATTGCTCGTGGTGCATTATGGGAGAAGGCCATCGCCCGGATTTCGGAATCGGAGTTACAATTGAATCAGGTTCGTAACGGCTTGGCTTCGAGGCAGTCGGCGCTGGAGCTCCGGCAGCATCAGCAGACGGAGTTGCAGGAGTCATTGCAGATGAAACTTTCGAAGTTCTCGGGCTTGAAGGCCGAGCGGAGCGAATTGTTTGGCGATAAGCGGGTAGATGATGAAGAGGCCCGCATCCAGAACGAAGTTCAGCAGGCCGAGCAGCGGTGGGAGAAGGCGCAGCAGGCTGCCACGGAGGCCGAACGCTTGTATCGGCAGGCGGTGCAGCGGTTGAAGGATGCGAGTGTCCAGTACAGTGAGGTGGACAAGGAATTAAGTGCTGCCACGGGCGATTTGTTGCAGAAGTTACGACAGTCTCAATTTGTGGATATCGACGATTTGGTGTATTCGCGGATAGACAGGGTAGAGATGCAGCAACTGCAAGCGCAGCGAAGGCAATTGCAAACGGAGCTGGATCGGTTGGAAACTTTGCTGACGGAAACCCGGAAGCGACTCGACGCGGAAAAGGCGAAACGCCTGACGGAGGAAACGCTGGAGAGCCTGAGCGAACGAGAGTTGTTGTTGAAGCAGGAGGTGGAAGCGGCTACCGAGGCGATGGTGCAGGTGCGATCGCGGCTGGATCAGGACGAGCAAAATCGCCGGCAACTGGGTGATTTGTTGCATCGTATTGAAAAGCAGCGACTTATTTCGACCCGCTGGGCGAAGCTGAATCAGCTGATTGGTTCGGCCGACGGCAGTGTTTTCAATAAGTATGCTCAGGGACTCACGTTCGAAATTGTTTTGAATTATGCCAATATCCAGTTGCAAAAGCTTACCGACCGCTATATAATGCGTCGCGATCCCAACGAAGCACTCGCCATTCAGGTGGTGGATACTTACCAGAACAACCGTGTTCGCTCCACCGACAACCTGAGTGGCGGCGAGTCGTTTCTGTTTAGTCTGGCGCTGGCCTTGGGCCTTGCCCAGATCTCCAGCCGGAATATCAAAATTGAAACCTTGTTTCTCGACGAGGGATTTGGTACGCTCGACGAGGATACCCTCGAAATAGCGCTCGATGCGCTGAACTCCCTTCATCAGGAAGGACGTCTCATCGGTATTATCTCGCACGTGGCCGGGTTGAAAGAAAGTATTAACACCCAGATTATCGTGGAGAAAGGAGTGATGGGGCGGAGTACGCTGAAAGGGCCGGGAGTGAGGCAGTTGAATATCCGCAGTTAGTTTATCCGCACGCCATATCGTCATTAGTACCTGCTGTTACGCTCTTCGGAATTGGAGTTTCATAGCGCCTTACCGCCGGTCGTTTACCAGCACTACTCCTCCGTTTTGCGGTATTTCAATCTGGATATGCTGTTTTTTCGGCAATCGGGTTGTTTTCACCGCCCCGTTCAATTGGGCATCATCGTGGTACATTGTAAGCGGAGTTCCGGCACTGAGCATCGGCAGGCTGATCGTGGTTTTCAGGGTTTCCTGCTGTGCATTGATGCCGGCTATATACCATGTGTCACCCTTGCGGCGGGCCAGGATCACGTATTTGCCGGGATATCCGTCGATCAACTGTACATCGTCCCAGGTAGCAGGTACTTGTTTCATGAAATCGATGGCCCAGGAAGGTGCATCGGTGAGGTTGCCGGGAGCCAGGGCGAAATGCTGGACACTGCTTTGAAACAGTACAGCGGTAGCCAGGGCAAACACCTCCGAAGTGATCCGTTTCGAGCCTCTGCCCGGGGTATTATGGGCATTATAAAACTTATTCAGTGCGCTCCCGCCGAAATCCATCGATCCTACCGTGTTGCGAATAAAAGGATGAATGGTGGCATTCCAGGCCTCCCGGTCGCAATGGTGCTGATTAAAATGAAGGTTTTCGCTGGCCAGCACAGCTTCGGCCGACACGAAATTGGGATACATGCGCTCCCAGCCCCGGGGTAAGGTGCAACCGTGAAAAACGACGGCAATACCGTATTCGTTGGCATCCACCAGAATATCTTCGTACAGCTGCATGGTTGCCTGTTTATCGCCTCCGAAAAAATCAACCTTAATTCCCTTCACCCCAATACTTCGCATCCATGCCATTTCGGCGCGGCGGGCAATCGTATTGTCCATGATGCCACGTGGCCCCTGGGGCGCATCGTTCCAGTAACCGTTGGAATTGTACCAGAGGTACAGGCCTACCCCTTTGCCGGCGCCATAGCGGGCCAGCTCCGCGATCTTCTCTTTCCCGATCTGGGTATCCCACAATGCATCCACCAACACCGTTTCGTAACCCATAGCCGCACTGAAATCGATGTATTCTTTTTGCACGTCGTAGCGCGTCCCGCCATCCATCTTCATAATCCAGCTCCAGCTCCCTTTCGTACCCGCGTAATCGCGTGATGCCCCGTACAGCGGTTTCACCACATCAAACACTATGGTCGTTTCTACAATCGGTTGTAGCGTAGCGCCCAGTGTGAGCGTACGCCAGGGCGTATACCCCGGTAAAGCAAGCCCCGGTTCGGCAGTGCCATTCCCATTGTTCTCATCGGGCATCGGATAACCAATGGTATATAGGCCGCCACTCTGTCCCATCAACCGGCTTCCACAATAGCGGCTGTCGACTCCCGTTTCCGAAACAAGAACCCAACCGGCTTTTCCAACCTTGAACAAGGCCGGAAAAGTATAACCGTTATTCTCGGAACCGTTTTTACCCATTGCGTCGTCGAGCCGGTAAGGCATCTCGTAGCTAGGCATGGTGCGGGCAAATCCCACCATGGCCTTGCTTTGCGGACTCAGGAAGGTGCTGGTGCCTTCGGGCAGACTGAAGCCGGTGGCTTCGGACAATACCCTGCAAGCCAGGTTGTTGTTCCAGGGGAGGAGCTGGTACCGGAATGCAATGTCGTTGTTGCTTACCCGGAACTGAACATCGAAAGCCGGCCGGCCCCCTTGTGTGAAACGCACGGTGCGTTCGTGTGCCCGGTAATGAACCTTGCTTTTTTTGATCGACGACAGTTCGTAGGTTTCATCAATGTTTAGCAGCTCGCCTGTGGTTTCCATCGCCATCGCCTGAGTGAAATCGCCCAGATTGGTTTGCATCCCGAGGGGCGAAGAGCGAAGAAATACCGCCGAATGATGCCGAACGCTATAGCCGGGCCGGCCGTCGTTGACGGTAAGCGTCACGATGGTGTTACCGTCGGGACTGGCAATACTCAGTTCCTGAGCCGATAGGGTGCAACCGGCAAGTAATACGATGAAAAACGATTTAATTTTGCGCATAATGTATTTTTCGTTAGAGGGTACCGTGCTTTTCACAACTTCCGGCTGCAAAAATACAATTTCCGGCTCGACGAGAAGAGGAAAAAATGGTAAGATACCGATAAATAATGTTCATTTTACCAGAAATCAGTATCTTTACACCGGATTGAAAAAACGGTTATATGCAAAAAAGTTGGATAATATTACTGCTCCTGCTGGTCGTGCAGGGAGCGTCGGCCGGCCTTACGCTCGACAGGATGTTCAGCAATAATATGGTGTTGCAGCGCGATGTCCCTCTGGCTTTTTTCGGTACGGCCACTGCCGGTTCGACAGTAAAGGTGGCTTTTGCCGGGAAACAGCAGCACACGCTTGCCGACGAACGGGGAAGTTGGAAAGTCGTTTTCCGGGCTTTGAAAGCCAGTGCGTATCCTCGCGAACTGCGGGTGAGTTCGGGGAATGAGAGCCTTACACTGACGAATATCTTACTGGGCGATGTGTGGATTTGTACCGGCCAGTCGAATATGGAATGGCCGCTGAAGCGAGAAATGCATTTCAAGGACGAACAACAGCATGCCGGAAATGCCCTGTTACGTATCAACAATCCGATCCCTGCCGGAAGGTATGTGTACGGAGTAAGCTACCCTGATTCGCTGGTTGCCCGTCTGAATACCCGTGATTTTTATTTATGGGAAGGTTGGCAGGAAAGCCGGTTGGAGCAGGTCTCCGAAACTTCGGCGGTCGGATATTATTTTGCAAAGCAGATTATTGCTTCAACCGGCGTCCCGGTCGGAATTATCAATCTGGCGATCGGAGGGGCTCCGCTCGAGACATTTATTCCGGCCGAAGCCTTGCAAGCCCATCCGGTATTCCGGTCAAAGGTGCAACCGGGCGATTGGTTGGAAAACGAGTCGTTGCCGGTATGGGTACGCGAACGGGGACGGCAGAATATAGGCGATGTAAAGCAGGTGCCGGCCGACGAGCGGGGTAAGAATCACGCCTATAAACCGGGTTTTGCCTACGAATCGGGTATTAAGCCTTTGTTGCCGCTGGCGGTAAAGGGTATATTGTTGTACCAGGGCGAAAGTAATGCCCAGGAACCGGAGCGGGTGGCCGAGTTTCGCGCCCTGCAAGCTCTTATGATTGCGTCGTACCGCGATGCCTGGAACAACCCGGAGATGCCTTTTTACTGGGTACAGCTTTCGTCGATCGACTCGCTGCGCTACCGTTCGCAGTTGTGGCCCTGGTTTCGCAACGAGCAGCGGTTGCTGGCCCTGGAAGTTCCTTTTACGGGAATGGTTGTGAGCAGCGATCACGGGGCCCGTCACGATGTGCATCCCACCAATAAAAAAGTAATAGGCGAGCGCCTGGCCCGTCTTGCGCTGAAAGAAGCGTATGGCCGGAAAGTAGGGGCATACGGTCCGGAGGTGCAGAAGGCCGGGTACAAAAAGGGGAGGGTAGTAGTCTGTTTTAAGCATGCAAAAGGTTTGGCTACAGCCGGTTCTGCACCGTTGAAAGGTTTTTCGCTGGATGGTAAAACGGAGGTGGAAGCCAGGATCGAGAAAAACAAGGTGGTACTACCTGTTGCCCATCGTCCCGTAAAAGTATATTATGGCTGGCAGCCGTACAGCGAAGGCAATTTGATCAATGAAGAAGGATTGCCGGCGAGCAGCTTTGAAATAACACTAACCACTAATCATTAAATTTATATGATGCGTCTTTTCTGGATTTCTTTGTTTGGAAGCTTGTACGTAATTTCGGCTGTTGCGGCTCCCTTTCGTGCCGATTCGTTGTATTCGAAATGGATTATCGATTCGCGCATGGGCGATTTCCGTAATAAAACCGAAACGGTTTCGTTTTTAACCCCTGCCGCATCGCGTACTGCCGGATGGGACTATGTGCCCGGACTGGTGGCTAAGGCGATTGTAAAGGCCTGGGAGCAATACAGCGATAAGCCCTGGAGCGAGGTGTATTTCGCCGGAATTCAGGATTATGCCGATCATGTGAAAATGCATTTGGGAGAAAGTAATATCGACGATCTGAATGCCGCCAAGATTTTTTTCGAATTGTACCGGGGAGCCACCGCCAAAGGACAGACCGAAAAGGCCGCACGTTACAAAAAAGATGTGACTTATACCCGCGATTTACTCAAATACCAGCACCGGCGTATCGAGGCGCCCCTTCCGGGAGCAGGCGGTTTCTGGCATAAATTGCAGTATGTGAATCAGATGTGGCTCGACGGCCTGTACATGGGGCCGGCCTTGTATGCCGAATGGCAGGGCAATTTCGGTGCTCCCGGCGATGTGGAGTCGTGGGACGATATCGCGAAGCAATTCGATACGATTTTTCACTATACCTGGGATCCGGCGAAAAAGCTGAATTATCATGCCTGGGCTGCCGAACCGCTCAACAAAGCTTCGTCGTTTTGGGCCGATCCCGCAACAGGGCGTTCGATGGAGTTTTGGGGAAGAGGTGTGGGATGGTTTTTTGCCGCCCTGGTGGATGTGCTCGAATACATGCCGGAGCACCATCCTGCCCGCCCCCGGTTGATGATGTATACCGAAAAGGTAGCCGATGGGTTAAAAGCCCGGCGCGATAAAAAGTCGGGATGCTGGTATCAATTACTGCAGTACGACAACCGCTATACAGGCCGGCCCTGCAATATCCCCAATTACCTCGAATCGTCGGCATCGGCTATGTTTATCTATTCGTACCTGAAAGGAATGCGTCTCGGTGTGTTGAAAGCATCGAAATATAAAAAAATGGCGGTTAACTCCTACCTGGGTTTTATTGATACCTTCGTAGTGGAAGAACCATCCGGCACGATCAAACTGATCGGGAGTTGCGAATCGGCCGGATTGAGTGGGAGCCGCAAAGGCGATGCCGATTATTATCTCTGCGGATCGGATGTGGCTATTCACAACGATACCGAGGGTAAAGTGCTCGGACCATTCATCATGGCCAGTCTGGAGTTCGAGCGGTTGAGGACCGGCCGGCCTTAACGGACAGCTTTACAAAGCATCCAGAACATCGTACAGTTTTTGAATCCAGGCCTGAGCCCGTTTTTCGTTAAAACCGGCCAGGCCTGTGTTGGTGCTGACTTTTCCGGCTTCGTTGTCAAATACGTAGGCGTTTTCGCTGCTCACCATCCCAAATCCATCCTTGAAAGTGAAAAATCCAAAATGTTGATTGGACGGATTCAGTATGTCGCGACTGAAGGTGAAACCCGAAGCATCGAGTCGGAATTGATGCAGCAGAGTGGCGGCTATGTCGGTTTGCGACGCATAACGCTCTATTCTTTGTGGATTCCTGATCGCACCGCCGGCAATGACCAGGGGGATTTTGTAGCGTTCCACCGACCGGTTGTCCAAATCGTACGGATAACGCATGGCATGATCGGGAACCAGTACCACGATCGTGTTTTTCCAGGCGGGCAGTTGTCGAAACTGCCGGATGAACTCGCCCAGGCAACTGTCGGTATAGGCCACCGAATTAAGGTAGGGGTCGGTGTGACGGCTCTTATAGGGCACATCGAAGGGATGATGGCTGCTTTGAGTCTGGATAACCTTTAAGAACGGAAATTCGTGTTGATTTTCAATCTCACTACGTAAAGCATTGAAAACGTGCTGATCGGGTACGCCCCATTTTGTAGTATTATACGATCTGGGAAAACTCACATCTTCAATAATATTCTCGAAACCACATACCTTCAGGTACGAGCGCATGCTGGTGAAATCAGCATCTCCTCCGTACAGGTATTGTAAATGATAACCTGCTTTTTTTAACTCACCCGGAAAGGTGGGTAGTTTCTGGAGTTTGCGGGGGTATTTCATCAACGAGGTGGTGGGCTGGGCCGGGAAGGCGCTGAGCAGCGAAACCAGCGCCCGGTCGGTGCGGAAACTGTTTGCATACATATTGGTAAATAGAATTCCTTCTCGTGCCAGGCTGTCGAGGTGCACGGCAACGCCGGGCATGCCGCCTAATGAAGTAAGATTCAACGACATGAAGCTTTCGAGAATCACGAAAACGACATTCGGTTTTTCCAGGGTAAATAATTGAGGAATCGAATCGGAAGCCGCCGATTGGGTGAGCCCGTCGAAAATCGCCGTAGCTTCGTCGTCCGGGAGAAAACGGTACTGCTTGTCGAATTGCTGGAGTGTGCTGAGCGACTCGAACAGACTGAAAGCAGGATTGACCGCAGCATGATTGAGGAGAATCTCGTTGCTGAAATAAACCTTGCCGACATTCATGGTCGATTCTTTAAATCCACCCCGGATGGGAATGAAGAGCAAGGCAAGCTCTACGAGCAATATACCGCTCGCCATAATTCGTTTGTTCAGCCCTAAGCCGGAGGACGAAACCGGTACGAGCAGCCGGTTGTTGATCCGGAATATTACCAAAGCGAGTACGATGGCGCTCAGTATACCCCCGATGTTGAGCCACCAGCTTGTGCTTGCCAATGCTTCTTGGGGTGAAAGTAAATAAAATAGGGGAGATGCGTCCAGACGGAACCCCCAGTATTCGTATAAAATAATATCAACTACCAATATAATGGCCATGAAGGCCGAAATACCCCATAAATAACCTTTTATAAAAAACCTGATCGCCCGGTGCTGAGTCCAGGTAGCGGCGATCAGATACAATGTAGGGATTGCCGTGAGATAACCGGCAATCGAAGCATCGTGAAGGAGGCCGTTGACCAGTACCTGCAGGTAATTGCGAAGTGAAAAAACAGAAAATAAATCGTGATAATACGCCATGAAGACGATTTTCCCTACCAGAAAAATACCGATAATACTGAAGAAAAAAAGAGGCACACGTGTAATGATTCGTAGCATGGTAATCTCGCAAACTTAAATTTAAAGATAGAATAGGATTCGGAGCGCTGTCGGACTGCAAAATTAATCAAATTAAGTCAGATGCGATACAATGGCATGTCAATTCGGTTAAAAGTTCATCCATCGGTCGGCTTTTGTGGGGGGGAGGGCGATAAAACACGAACGGCCGCTGAGATTTCAGCGACCGTAAATGCGATTTTGATTTTGAATTGCAAACAGATCATCACGGTTAAAAAATGCTCAACAATGTTGACTGTTATAATGCGAAAGTGATCTGATAATTTCTTTAGGTGCAGTAAAAGTAATTCATTTATCAAAAACAAATCTTCGGAATGAATATTCGGGCAGTTTGATTGTCTATTCGGATCGTTTTTATCAAATATTGTCGAAAAAATCCATCAATTCGTCACGTTTACGTTTCGAAACGGGGACCGAACTGCCATCGGCCATCCGCAGATACCCCCCTTCGTTTTTTTCGAAACTGATGATGTGGTTAATATTAATAAGGTGCGACTGGTGGGTGCGCAGGAACATGAAGTCGCTGAGCAGCTCTTCGTATTCTTTTAATGTTTTCGATACAATCACCTGCTTTCCGTTGTGCAGATAAAAGGTGGTGTAATTGTGATCGGCTTCGCACCGTACGATATCGGCCACTTTCACGATATAGATGCTTTTGCTGTCTTTCAGCACTATTTTCTTATCTTCGGGTTTGCTGTTCATATTGTCGAAGAAATTTTTAAGCTGCTGATTGAGCGTTTTGCGCTCCATGAGTTCAATCGCTTTGTCGATGGCAGTAAGCAACTCGTCGATATTGACCGGTTTCATGATGTAATCCACGGCCGAAAACCGGAATGCTTTCACAGCATATTTCTCGTAGGCAGTGATAAATATGACCGAAAATCGGATGTCGTCGAGCTGACGCAGGAGATCGAAGCCGGTGCCGTCGGTCAGATTGACATCGAGCAGCACCAGTTCCGGATTGAGCTGCCGTATGGCTTCGAGTCCGGTAGTTACTCCGTCGGCAGTGCCGCACACTTCGGTGTGTTCGCTGTACGATTCTAAAATACCGCTGATCAGTTCCCGTATAGGAGCCTCATCGTCGATAATGAGCGTGCGTATTTTATTCATCTTTAAAATTCTTTTTTAGTGGGGATCTGGATGCGTACCAGGGTTCCGTTTTTATTATCGTGGTTCAGATCGATTATTTCGAGTTCGGCGTGCATGTTGTAGCGCTTTTGCAGGATTCGGATCCGCTGACGGGTAATTTCAATTCCATACGAGCGGTGTTGGGGCTCTTTTTCTTTTTTCAATCCCTGCGAAAATCCGATGCCGTTATCTTCAATTTCGCACGTGATGTGCGAGTTGCCGGTAGCTTTAAAACGAATAGAGATGGTACCCGGGTAGCCAACGCCTGCAAAGCCATGTTCGATTGCATTTTCGATAAAAGGCTGGGCGAGCATCGGCGGGATGTTGAATTCGCGTTCTTCCAGGTCGGGATCGATTTCGAGGGCGTAGTCGAACTGTCCGGCAAAGCGCTGCTGCTGCAGTTCGAGGTAATAACGGAGCGTTTGAATTTCTTTTTCAAAAGGAATAAATTCATGCGTCGAATTATCGAGGATCAGCCGCATGAGCGATGCCATCGAGGAGATAAGATTGACAGCTTCCTTGGCGGTTTTTTTCATTACGCTGCTTTGAATTACCGTGAGCGAATTATATACGAAATGCGGATTCATCTGGCTGCGCAGTAGTTTTTGTTCCATTTCGATGGAGGTCATCCGGTCGGTCGAACGACGGCGTTGCATGAGGAGCAGTACGGTAACCACCACCAGGGCGCTGAGAACCAGGGTGAGGATAATCATGGTGCGCTGCTGACTGATAATGGTTTCGTTGTTTTGATTGGACAGTTTCAGGTTGCGGTTTTCGAGCATGTATTTTTCGGTTTCGTACCTTGTTTTCAGCTCTTCGCGCAGCTTGGTTTGCTGGATATTGAAAATCGAGTCGCTGAGCGACCGGGCTCTGAAAAGCAAATCGCTGGCCACCTGGTATTGTTCGAGCTGATAATAGATGCGGGCCGATTGTTCGAGTGCCTTGATCTGCATGTCGCTGGTGCGGATACGTTTCGAAGTGGAGATGCTGATGTTGAAATGTTCGAGCGCTTCCACCGGCTCATTGCTTTCAAGCAGCGCCAGCCCGAGGTGGTAGTGCGACTGAGCTATACCCTCCCTGTCGCCGGTTTTTTGCTGGATATTCAGCGCCTGCCTGAAATAACTGATGGCGCGTTTCGGCTGAGCGCGTTGAAGGTAAACTTTTCCAATATTGATAAGGTTGCGCGAGCGGAAGCCCGATTGGCCGTTGGAGTGATTGAGCTTCATCGCTCTGTTGAAATATTCCAGCGCCATTTCCGGATTATTGGTTTGAAAATAAATTTCCCCCATATTGGCGGTTGTTTGAGCCGTTTCTTCGGTGAGCCCGGTACTTTCGAACAATTTAATCGCTTTTTTAAAAAAGTCGAGCGCTTCTTCATACTTTCCCGAGCGCCAGTACATCGCTCCGATGCTATTCAGCGAATAGGCCATCCCCGGGATATCTTTTTTCTGTTCCCGAATCGAGTAAGCCTGTTCGAAATGTTCCAGGGCCTTGTCGAAAATACCCTGCGATAGGTACAACTGGCCCAGGTCGCTCATGGCCTCGGCCAGCAGAGTGGTATCGCGTATGCGGCTGTAAAAATCGAGTCCCTCCTGAATATCGGAAATGGACCGGGTGATGTTGCCCGCGAAATTGTTGGCATAGGCCCTTATTTTGAGCGCTTTATATCGGAGCGTGGGTTCTTTGAGGCTTTGTGCAAGCGTGTAGGCCTCATTGGCATACACAATGGCCGTATCGGGGTTTTGATACAGTAAACGGTCGGAAAGTAAAATCAGCGTATTGATACGTTCGGTCCCGGTCTGATTGTCGAGCACGGCCAGCAAACTGTCGCGCATCTTATCCTGAGCATAGGACAGTATGCTCAGGCTGAGTAATAATGTAACTAGTATACCGCGCATTGTTTTATATGACAACTTGTTAGGGGCCGGACAACCTGCAATTCAGGTGCTAAGCGCTTCGTAAATGAACGAGGTGCAAAATTACAAAAAAAATACTAGTTTTGTTGCGGGAGGGGACGAAATGTAACAACCTCCGGCGTTTCCCGGGAGAGGCGGGCAAGGGCATTAAAAAAGGTTGGAATGCTGTGCTGTCAGAACAAATTAGCTTCCGGAACTGTTACCCTCTGAAACTAACGACGACAGAAAGGAATTAATGAGTTCGAATCAGGAAAGTGCCTCCCGGTGGCTGAGTAAGCGATTGGCGGAAGCTAAAAATGCTTATCTCGCTGCATCGGTGTTGACCGTGTTGAGTGCCGTGTGTTTCGTGTTTTTTGGATGGTATGTGGCCGATTTTGCTGCCCGGTGGCTGGTCGACGGCCGGCTTCTGCCTCAGCAATTACTGATAGCCCTCGTTTGTCTTGCCGGCAGGTATCTCCTGGCCTATTACGCATCGGTCATCAATTATAATGCAGGTAACCAGGTGGTTGCCCGGATTAAAACCCAGCTTTACCCGCGACTGCTCCACAACAACCGCATCGATTCGGTTGCCGCTACCTTGCTGGTTACCCGCGTGAGTGACGATCTGAAACCCTTTTATTCGTTTTTTATGCCTTATGCCATTGCTTCGGTGCTGGTAAGTGTGCTGTTGCTGGCTGTGAGTTTCTGGTTCGAAATGTGGGTGGGATTGGTGCTGTTGATTGCTTTACTTATTATTCCGGTGCAGATGATTATCATCGGGATCGGTGCCGAGCATCTGCACAAAAAGCATATCGATTTATTTGTACGCTATTCGGAAGTTTTTTTTAATCGTCTCAATACGATTGCCGAAATTGTCAACTTAAACAACCTGAAGCCTCAATATCGATTTTTAGAAGAGAAAAGTAAAGCGCTCAACAAGGCGACTACCCATGTGATGCAGGTGGCCATTTTGTCGTCGGCCGTGCTCGAATTGTTTGTAAGTATCAGTATTGCTGCTATTGCCGTGTATACCGGCATGAGTCTGCTCGGTTTTATGGCCGGGCCCAATTACGGCAAGGGTTACGATTTTCAGACCGCATTATTTCTGCTCACGCTGGCGCCCTATTTCTTTTTCTACCTGCGCAAGTTTGTGAGTGCCTATCACGATCGCAATAAGGCTCTTGCTTCGGCCAAGCTGCTGATGCCTGTGCTGAACGAAGAAATGAATTCCACTCCGTTGAATGCCGGAGAAGCCGTCCGGTCGGTTGAAATTAAGGACCTGAATTTCTCGTATCCCGGAACGATGGTGAAAGTGTTGCATGCTATCCGGTTGAAGCTTCCTGCCAAAGGATTAGTACTGGTAAAAGGGATTTCAGGATCGGGTAAATCGACCTTGCTGAAGATCCTGGCGGGTAATCTGCGGGTCGGGGAGGGGAGTGTTTCGGTGAACGGTCGCGATACGGCCTGGTCGGAACAATGGCTGAGCGTGAATTCGTCGTACATGAATCAGTTTCCGTTTATTTTTGATGGAAGTTTGCGGTACAATGTGTTTTTGGAAAAGGAAACGGAGGTGTATCCCGCATTTTTAGATAAACTGTTGTTGAAGAAAGAAAAAGGCTGGGATACGATGTTGAGTCACAATGGCAAACAGCTGTCGGGGGGCGAAAAACAGCTGGTTACGCTGGCGCGTATGTTGCTGCATCCCCGGCCGGTGGCTATACTCGACGAGCCTACGGCCAATTTGGATGCTGCAACGGTAGCGATTATTCTGGAACAGATTGAACAACTGGCGTCCGACCGGCTGGTGATCGTTGCTTCGCATGAAGACCGGTTCGATGCAATAGCCACCACCACGTTGAATTTAAATTGGGGAGAGCAAGTGGATGATAAGTAGATTTATAACTGCAAATATTGTACGACCGCTCGCGCGCCGGTGGTTTCGCGGAGCCGTTTTATTGTTGTTCTGGACGGTCGCTTTTATCGCGCTTCCGGCCATTTCGGGTTGGTTCCTGGCCATGAGCAGTGTGGTGTTTCTCACTGCCAGCATTGGCTTTTCCTACCTGGTTCCTTCGGCCATCGTGAGGTTGCTTACCATTATGCGTACGGCTACGCGCTATTTCGAACGCCTCGAGAATCATAAAACCACCCTGGAGGCACAAAGCCGGCTGCAGCTGAAAATATTCGGTGCGGTGGCCCGTTTGCCGTATTTCAAGAAACAGGTGAACAATAATGCGGCGATACTGGAAAACAGTACCTTTGGGATCGACCTCATTTTGAACCATATTTTGTTGTGGATTTTACCGTTAGTTGCACTTGGTATCTCCATTGTTCTCTATGCCGGATTTTTACTGGTGTTTTCGCAGACCATCGCTTTCGAGTTTCTGGTTTCTTCGGCCGTTTTGCTATTTGTGATTCCTCAGTTTATCTTCCTGAGAAACCGAAAACTATATGCCGAGCTCAAAGTGCTCCGTGACGAAAACAATCAGGCGCTGATTCAGAGTTTCCGCGGCCGGATCGAGATTTCGAAGTATCAGCTGGAAGAGAAAGCGATCGGTCAGCAGGAGCGATCGCGCAAAAGGCTCGAACAGCTGGAGGCTAAGCTGCAGCGAAACTCCTTTACGCTCCAACTTGTCGCGGGTATGGGATTCAGCGTTATTGCTGCTTTCGTGTTTTGGAATACCGGCAATTACGAAGTCGGCGCTCCCCTGGCTATCGGTATGTTTTTCGGGATTATGGCTCAAGCCGAGTTGGCCGAGATGTTGTTTGCCGGAAAATCGGAGCGCAGTTCAGTAGCTCATCAGGAAAAGGATATCGACGCATTGATCGGCAATGAAGCGCCGGCTCCAGATCCCATTCGTATCGATGCTGGCCTGGCAACCATCAGTTTAACCGGTTATAGCGCCCGGATTCCCGAAACTCAGGTGACAACGGAGCTTTTGTCGTTGAACATTCATAAGGGAGAATGGATTGCCCTGTATGGTGAAACCGGACGAGGTAAAACCACGCTGCTCAACAGTTTGTTTTATCCTGAATACCGTCGCAGCGGCAGCATGACTTGGAATAATGGTACTCAACTCAACAGTTTGCCCGTACCCGAATGTATTTACGTCACCCAAAAAGCGTATTTGCTCACCGGTACCCTGCGCGAGAATTTCGAAGGGTATGCCGACGACCCGATTCTGAACGTATTGGAAATCGTCGATCTGTTTAGCTGGTTTTCAACCTTGCCCGATGGTTTGGAAACCTGGCTGGGCGAGAATGGTGAGACCCTGAGCGGCGGCCAGCGTAAGAAACTCCTGCTGGCTCAGGCTTTGCTGAAACAGCCTCAGCTGCTGGTGGTGGATGAGCCCACTGCGGGTATCAGCACCGAAAATGCGATTGCTGTTTTCCGGAAAATTAAACGCCATTACCCGGGTATTACGGTGTTGATGGCTACCCATTTGAAAGAAATGGAAAACGAAGTGGATAAAGTTGTTCGGATGTGATTGGCAGGCGGGTTTTTTAATACGCCAGAATTCTGTTATTTTTGTGATCTAATTCTACGTTTAAGGCATGTCGTTACTCACTACTACCGATTTATCTATCGGCTACATTCATCGGAAGGAAAAAACCACCGTTCAAACCGGTTTGCAGCTCGAGGTTCGTCGGGGTGAAATGGTATGTCTGATTGGTCCGAATGGTTGCGGCAAGTCGACCTTGCTGCGTACCCTGGCCGGTTTACAGCCTCCGCTCGGCGGGCAAGTGAAAATCAGCGGGCAAACCATTCAGAAGGTTTCGGCGGCCGAACGGGCCCAGCTTATTTCGCTGGTACTTACCGATCGGGTGGAAATCGAGAATGCCACGGTGCGTTCCATTGTAGCCATGGGGCGACATCCTTACAGTAATTGGTGGGGCACGCTTTCGGAGGCGGAAGTGGCAAAAGTCGACGATGCCATACGGATGGTTCATCTTCAGAAAAAAGCCGGCCAGTTATTTGCCGAACTTTCGGACGGCGAAAAACAACGGGTGATGATAGCGAAAGCTTTCGTGCAGGATACTCCGGTAATCATGCTCGACGAACCGACTGCCCACCTCGATTTGCCGAACCGGGTGGAAATCATGCTCTTGCTTCATCGCTTGGCCCATCGTTCGGGCAAGGCTATTCTGTTGTCGACCCACGAACTCGATATGGCGTTGCAGGCAGCCGACCGCATCTGGCTGATGACCGAAAAAGGTATTGAGGTGGGAGTTCCTGAAGACCTGGTACTGCAGGGCAGTTTCAGTGATGCATTTTTGAGCTCCAACTTCTTTTTTAATCCGGCCAACGGCAACTTTTCGATGAATTACCATTTGGATAAAGAAATTGAACTGGTGGGCGAAAAAACCCGCCTTTACTGGACCCTCCGGGCGTTGGCCCGTGCCGGCTATGCGGTGGTCGAAAAAGCCGACAGGTGTATTGTGATCGAGAATGGTTGCTGGCGGATAGGTGAAGATACTTTCCAAACCATAGAAGAGTTGCTGCAAAGTATCCATTAAACGCCTATCGAAGCCCTTCCGGGAGTTGACCGTTTCCGGTTTCCAGATGAGGGCTTCCGGGCAGCGGACCGTCTTTTTTTCCAATACTTATTTTATCGATGTCGGGTGCATAACCGGCCGGATTCTCAATTCTTATCCGGTTGTTACCGGCTTTCAGATGTACATATACCGATTGTATGGCAACAGTTGAAGCGTTCCCCGAATGGAAGGGTGCTGTAGGAACTGTTTCTTCGTTTACTTTCAGGATGGCGGTTCGTGTGTTTTCACAGAAATACGAGATGGTAAGCGGATAGGTTCCTTCTTCTTTGCAATAAATATCATTGAATTCCAGGTAGTTGTCTTTGTTTCCTCCGATGTGTGAAACAGCAGCTTTTCCTGAAGCGGCGGCATGATATCCGGCTCTTGCCTGATTGGGGATGACCACGCAATTAACTAAGTGGTTATAGTTGTGAAGGTAAGCATATTCAGCCTCGTACACTGATGGAGGAATGTTCTGACCGCTTATCCGAAGCATTACGACTCCATGCGAAGGTACAGTGGCTGTATAACTGCCTGTAAACTCTCCCAGGTCGCGGTGTGCCCAGAGGTCGCGTATACTTACCGCAGGTGCTAAATCGATATCGGCAAAGTTGAGGGTTATGGTTGCTGCAGCACTGGTGCGGTTAAACAACACGACAGCCCGTTCTCCGCTTTGTTTTCCGTTTAATTTTTTCGACCATACTTGCAGCGGATGCCGAAAATCGGAAATCAGTCTGCCTTGTTCGGTCATGTCCTGGTTGACGGCAATTACTTCGTGGTTTTTGATGATGTCGAGGGTTTGCTGGGTGATCCGGTTCAAGTCGGTTCCCAATACCAATGGGGAACTCAGCACGCACCAAAGGCTCATTTGTGCTTTGTTTTCTTCGTAGGTCATTGTCGTACCGTTCCCGATTTCAAGCATGTCCATGTCGTTGTAATGGCCGGGGCTCATGTAAGGCGCCAGAAAAGTGTTCATGTCGAGAATTTCGACCATGCGTCCATAGGTAGCATTGATGTCGGGCGATATGCGCCAGGAGTCGGCCAGCCGGGTTACCCAGGTTCCTGGGAAGGTCCATCGGCATACATTGTACACATAATCGTCGACTCCGGTGGCATCGATTGCATTTTTGATCCGGGTGTAATGCGTTTCTTCGTCGAGCTTCAGCGCTTGTTGCGAAGCACCGCAATAGTCCACTTTCAGGTAATCGTATCCCCATTCCTTGAAGTACAAGTTCATATCTTGTTGTTCATGATTGTAAAAACCCGCGCCTCTTCCGCCTGTTTCGGGAGGATTTTCCCAGATGGAGGCACAGGTGTTCGGTCCTGCATCGCCATACATTCCGGCTTTGAGCCCTTTGGAATGCAGGTAGTCGGCCAATGCTTTCATACCGTACGGGAATTTTGTTGAATTAATCAGCATCCGGCCGGCAGCATCTCGTCCTGCAAAAAATCCATCGTCGATATTCAGGTATTTATATCCGGCTTCCACTAAACCTTTGGCTACCATGGCATCGGCCTGGGCCCTGATAATACTGTCGTTGATGTGGGCGCGATAGGCATTCCAGGTCGAAAGACCCATCAGCGGAGGTTTAGGCGATCGGGAGGGAGCCGGCTGATCGGCTTGCTGATAATGACTGCTGCTGCCGTTACACTGGGTTGTTGTTTGCTGTGCTGGTGAAAGCAAGGAGCAGCTGAGGAGAAAACAAAGGCAAAGTGTTGTAATGTTTTGCATGGTAATTAAAAATACAAGGCTGCAAATGAATATATATTCTTATTTTATTTTTCCAGGGAGATATATGTTGTTGTGTTTGCAAATATACCCTTTTTAATTAAAATAATTTCGAATTATGTTCATTTGCGGCCTTATATTTTTTAAGTCCGGATAAGTTGTACGTTATACCACAATTTTCTCCTTCTTATAATCTACTGTTGTGATGATGCGCAAAGAGGTATCTTTCGTAAAATAGCTCCAGGCCCAGTTGATAAAAATCACCAGCTTGTTGCGTACACTCAAAATCAGCATCAGGTGGAGAAACATCCATACATACCAGGCCAGGGGACCTTTGAATTTTAGAAAGGGTAATTCCACTACCGCCATGTGATGCCCGATGGTGGCCATCATGCCCAGGTCCTTATACTCGTACGGTACGGCCCGAAACGATTTGCTTTTCAGACTGCCGCGGATGTTTTTTCCTAAGTTTTTCGCCTGATTAATGGCTACGTTGGCTACCTGCGGATGTCCCTGCGGATACAAAGGCGTCTGCATATAGGCTACATCGCCCAATGCATAAATGTTGTCGTAATTCACCAGCCGGTTGAAACGGTCCACTACATAGCGATTCCGTACGATGTCGTTTTCGCTGATACCTTCGATCACATTTCCAGTGACACCCGCCGCCCAGATCACGTTTTTCGATTGTAACTCTTCGCCGTTACTCAGTACGGCCGTCGTGCCGTCGTAACTCTTAAGGAAGGTTTCGGTTTTTACAATCACCCCCAGTTTTTCGAGATAGCTGCGCGATGCGGTCCGTGAGGCCTCGCTCATGTTGTTGAGGGTGTTTTTGCTGCCTTCCAGCAAGATAATATTAAACTTGGAGAAGTCTATGTTGTGGTAATCCTTTGGCAATACGTCGTTTTTCAATTCGGCAAAAGCGCCCGACAATTCCACTCCGGTAGGGCCTGCTCCCACGATGATGAGGTTCATCCAGGCCTGTTTGTCTTCCGGACGGGCAAAAATCTCCTTTTCAAAACTGAACAGGATTTTATTGCGGATATCGATCGATTCCTGGGTGGTTTTCATCGAAAAGGCATTGGCCTTTATCTGCTCGTTGCCGAAGAAATTGGTTTTACAGCCTGTGGCAATGACCAGGTGATCGTATTTTATTTCACGGTCGAAAGTGGTGATGAGTTTGTTCTCCTCCGGAATGATGCGGCTGATGTCCGACATTCTGAAATCGATATTTTTATTATTCTGAAATACTTTCCGGAAAGGAAACGAAATACTGGACGGTTCGAGCCGGCCGCTGGCTACCTGGTAGAACAGCGGTTGAAACATATGATGGTTTTGCCGGTCGACCAGCACTACTTTTACTCCGGTGTTGCGTAAGGATTTTGCGAGCTGCAGGCCGGCGAATCCGCCTCCGATGATGACGATGCGCTCTCCTTTTTTGATGGGTTTGAAATTCATGAATGAAGAAATATTTCCTTATTCAACAGCCGCGAGGCGAAATTGTTTACCCTTACCGTACCCCATTCATCATTTTTACCAGTTTTCGGCTTAAAAAGAATAATATCACCGAGGCCACTCCTGCCAATACTACAAAAAGCATAAAGAAATCGTATAAAGATGCGATTTCAAAACCGATAAAATATTTAACATGGGTGAGGCCGGATCCGGGTGCGACAGGTTCGGGATAGAGCGCGCTCAGTGTGCCGGCAAAGATGTTGGACGAAGCCATGCTCAGGTACCAGACTCCCATGAGCAGTGAAGCAAATTTTACCGGCGACAGTTTATTTACCATCGATAAGCCGATGGGCGAGAGGGCCAGTTCTCCAAATGTATGGATCGTATACAGGCTGATAAGCCACATCATGCTTACTTTAGTGCCCGGTTCAATGTCTTTTACTCCAAAGGCAATCACTAAATAGCCGATAGCCAGCAGGAACAAACCGATGGATTGTTTGTAAGGCGAAGCCGGCTCCATTTTTCGCTTACCCAACCATCCCCAGACCCAAACAAAAACGGGAGCGAATATCACGATGGCCACAGCGTTAACCGACTGAAAATACGAAGTGGGAATTACAGTACCCAGTAATTCGCGATTGGTTTGCTCTTCGGCAAAATACGTGAGCGACGCTCCGGCCTGTTCAAAAGCAGCCCAGAAAAAAATCACAAAAAAGGCTACGATAAAAATCACCCAAATCCGCTGCCGTTCAATTTTGGTAAGACTCGGATCGGTGATCACCAATCCCGGTGCTGCAATCGTAAGAGCAAATACAAAAGCTCCGATAAGGTCGCGGCCCAGTAAAAAGTAAAAGGCTATCAGTATCAGGGTGCCGATACCCGCCCAAACGAATAAGTGCTTCTTGGTAAAGCCCGGCGCCGCCAGGTTTCCTGCGTCGTGTGCCGTCGTCTGTTTTGCCGGTTTCAATCCAACCGGAGTGCCCTTCTCGGTCACGATCAGTTTATTCTTTAATGCCAGAAAAAGCACGACGCTGATCAGCATCCCTATTGCCGCCAGTAGAAATCCCCACCTGAAATCGGCCGGATTACCGGTGTCGCCTACAAAACCACAGGCCAGCGGAGCTATAAATGCTCCTACATTTACTCCCATGTAAAATATCGTAAATGCCGAATCGAGCCGCTTGTCGCCCGGTGGATACAGCTGTCCTACCATGCTCGAGATATTGGGCTTGAAAAAACCGTTTCCGAAAATCAAAAACGCCAAACCGCCCATCATCAGCCATGTAGCCGGCTCAACCTGCCGGTAATACATTCCGGAAAAGAACATCAGCAATTGTCCTAAGGCCATCAGCAGCCCGCCAATGACGATCGACCGCCGGTTGCCCCAGTACTTATCGGCAATATATCCGCCAATAAGAGGGGTAAGGTATACCAGTCCGGTGTAACTTCCGTAAATTTGCGAACTTAGCGCTTTGTCGAAAAACAAGGCTTTTGTCATGTAGAGCACAAATAACGCCCGCATGCCGTAGTAACTGAAGCGTTCCCACATGCCGGTGAAAAAAATAAGATAAAGTCCTTTGGGGTGAGCTGATTGCATGTTTTATTTACATTAATCGACACATAAAATCGGTTTCATGATCACTCCGATGTTTTTTCGTCCATCGGCTTTTACGATCATGGGGCTATTGAAACGGATGTGCCGCAGGTATTGGTTTTCAAATACTGCCGGCTGGCTGTTTAAAAATTCCAGATCGTAGCTTCCGTCGTTCTGAAACGGGTTAATGGTGAAGTACGAGACTCCGAACGATGTAAGGTTCTGGAAAAAATGCGTTCCCTGGCTCGGTTCTATCCGGTAACTCGAAAGTCCCGACTCCACGATTACCATCGCATTGCTGATATGAGGCCATTTGACGGGGATTCCCAGCCAGGGATCGCTGGAGCCCCAGCGTCCCGGGCCTACGAGTATGTAATGCCGGTCGGCATCGGCCATTTGCTTATTCAGTTTTTCAATATCGTACATGATCAGTTGGTTTTTGGACGGATTGAATGCTTCGGGTTTAATATAGATAATATCGAACAGATCTTTGGTGATGCCGTGTCCCAGTACGCTGTTGCTGCTGATAATCGTGTTTTCGCCCGGGATTTTTCCAATGTCTTCATTGATGGTTTCTTTGCTGTCGACAATGGGCCTGATTTGCAAAAGGTAAAAGCTATGTTGTTTGTTTTCAGAATAATCCAGGTTGACTGCAAACTCAATTTCGATAGGACGCCCCATTTCCTGAGACGATATTTTAAGGATTTCTTTTAAGGTTTCGGCCAGCGGAAATACATTGTGTTGCAGGATATTGGCAAAAGTGATTAGTTTCCGGCCTCCTTCGTACAGGCTGTCGTAAATCATCTGTTCGCGCGGATCGAAAGTGGAAGCAAGGTACTTCAGGGTGCCGTCTTTTAACGCATCCTGTACATTTATTTTCAATAAGTTAAATCCGTCATCTACCTGCGGTACAAAGTGAATGTTGTTCAGGTCGAGTGCGTTAAAATGAGTCTGGGTTTCACGGAGCGCGTATTCCAAACTCGAGGTTTGCAGGATGTTGTGGGGGTAAGCGGGTGAGAAGCGAAGGGTGACCCCACCGTCGACGATGTATTTTCCCAGCCCCATGGCTATATTGGCTATGCCGTCTTCGGGCTTTTCCGAGCCTATAGGATAATAGTTCAGCGACCGGGCCACTCCCGAAAAGGAAGGATAGAAGCGGTTGTCGTGCGCATTACCTACCGTTTCCTGAAGTACGATAGCCATTTTTTCTTCGTCGATCACGTTTTTGGTAGCCGTCATGTACATCTTACTTTGCCTGAAAAATACCGAGGCGTATACGGCCTTAATGGCTTCGGTGAGCAGCGACAGCGTTTGCGTGCGGCTTTCGTGGTTGTAAGGCACCATGTAGGTAGAGTATACGCCGGCAAAAGGCTGATAGTGCGAGTCTTCGAGCAGGCTGGACGAGCGTACGGCAATAGGAGTGTTCACAACGCCCAAAAACGAAAATAAATCGGCGATGAGCGATTTGGGAATACGGGCATTCAGAAAATGTTTCAGAATATCTTCGTCGGGCAAATCGGAAAGAGCTATGGGATACAGCTGATTGGTCTCCATAAATTCGGTGAAGATATCGGTGCAGATCACCACCGTTTTCGGAATCATAATCTGCGCATTTTCATACTGCTGCAATTGTTCGTTACGCTTAATCATCGAATCGATAAAAGCCAGGCCACGCCCTTTGCCTCCCATCGAACCTTCACCAATACGGGCAAAGTTGGAGTACTGGTCGAACCGGTCGCGCTGAAAAACGGCAACCACCCCGCGGTTTTTGATCTTCCGGTATTTTACGATAGCGCCGAAAATAACCTGCCGGAGCTTGTTCAGATCTTCAATGCCGGGGTCGTAAATGTTCGTGTTTTTGAGAAATTCGGCCAATGGGAACATGGCCCTCGAATACAGCCAGCGCGAAATATCGTACCGTCCCACGTGGTAAAGCAAGCTTTCGTCGCTCAGCGAAAAAACCACATCCTGCAGCCCCCGTAGGTTTCGTACCCGCGCCTCTACCTCTCCGGTAGCAGGGTTGATGAAGTTGAAGTCGGTGAAGCCGAAGTTGTTGTTAATCGTATCTTTTAATTCCTTCAACAGGGTTTTCGAATTCTTGCTCAGGAATGTGCCTTTAAACGCTTCGGTAGCCTCTTTGTTGCCGTTGTCCGACGATTGAACAATAAGCGGGATGTATTTATCCATCCTCCGGATTTCGCGGCAGAGGTCGATTCCGGCTTGCCGGTTGCGCTCTCCGTTGCGAAGAAAGCTAACGTCGGAAATCACGCCCAGCATATTATCCTTGTATTTCAGGTACAAGGTCATGGCTTCTTCGTAGGTGCGTGCGAACAGAATTTTCGGCCGGCCGCGCATCCTGAGCATTTGTTCGTGCTCGTTCAGCGCCTCGGTCATGAACGACTTCGATTGCTGAAATACGCATTTGTACAGATGAGGCAGGATGGAGGAATAAAAGTGAATCGAGTCTTCCACAAAAAGAATGACCTGAACCCCTACCGAACTGACGTCTTCCTCCACATTCATCTTATCTTCCAGCATCTTGGTGATCGCGAGCAGGATGTCGGGGTTGCCCAGCCAGCTGAATACGTAATCGATGGCGCTGAGGTCTTCGTTGGCGATGCGTTTTGAAACCGATTTCGAGAAAGGCGTCAGTACCACGATCGGAATGTCGGGGTATACCGATTTCACTCCCTTGGCCCATTCGAATGGATTGATGCTGTCGCCGCTGGGCATCGAGATGATAAGGTCGTAGGCGCGGTCGCGTAATTGGGCATAGGCTTCCTCTTCGCCGGATACCAGGGTGAAACGGGGAGGATAACGAAGGTTGAGCGCCGTGTATTCGTTGAAGATCTGTTCGTCGATCCGGCCGTCTTCTTCGAGCATAAACGAGTCGTATTTACTGGCATACAAGAGGATATTATAGATCCGGTGCTTCATCAGGTCGGCAAAGGAAGTATCCTTGAAATAGAGCTGTTTTATGTTGCGGTAGATAGTATTCATTTTGATGAAAATTTTCTTTCGGATATGTTTTGGATTCGGAAAAAAACTTCTATATTTGCTGAAAATAAAATGGTAAGTTTTTTAACGGACTGATAGTTGTATTTAGGATTGAACAGAGGATAAGCGGGCGTTTTCGGCGACTTTTGCTTACAAAATGGCAGATTCTGTTGGTATTTCATACTTTTATCAGTCTTCTTTGTTTAAACCGACCACAAAACTAACAATCTACTTTCAATCTACCATACTTTTAAAACTAATATTTATGAATATCGAAAAAATCATGCAGGGGCTTGAAGCCAAACATCCGGGTGAAATGGAGTACCTGCAAGCCGTGAGAGAAGTGTTAAGCACCATCACCGAAGTTTACAACGAGCATCCCGAATTTGAGAAGGCCAAGATTGCCGAGCGACTGGTGGAGCCCGACCGGATTTTCACGTTCAAAGTGCCTTGGGTCGACGATAAGGGTGAGGTGCAGGTGAATCTGGGTTATCGTGTTCAGTTCAACAATGCCATCGGTCCTTACAAGGGAGGGATTCGTTTTCACTCTTCGGTAACCCTTTCGATTCTGAAGTTCTTAGGTTTTGAGCAAATCTTTAAAAATGCGCTTACCACTTTGCCGATGGGTGGAGCCAAAGGGGGATCCGATTTCAATCCGCGCGGGAAGTCGGATGCTGAGGTAATGCGGTTCTGTCAGGCCTTTATGGTGGAATTGTGGCGCCATATAGGTCCCGAAACCGATGTGCCTGCCGGCGACATTGGAGTAGGCGCCCGCGAGGTGGGTTACCTGTATGGAATGTACCGTAAACTGGCTCGCGAGAATACCGGTGTGTTTACCGGTAAAGGGTTGGAATTCGGAGGATCGTTGATTCGTCCGGAAGCTACGGGTTTCGGGGGGCTGTATTTTGTGAAGCAAATGCTCGAAACGGCCGGTCATTCGCTTCAGGGTAAAACGGTTGCTATTTCCGGCTTTGGAAACGTGGCATGGGGGGCTGCATTGAAAGCTACCGAGTTGGGAGCCAAGGTGGTTACTATTTCAGGCCCCGATGGGTATGTATACGACGAAAACGGAATTTCGGGCGAAAAAATTGAATACATGGTCGATTTGCGGTTGAGTTGTAACGATATCGTACAACCTTATGCCGAAAAGTATGGAGTTCCGTTCTTTGCGGGCAGGCGTCCGTGGGAAGTGAAGGTGGATATTGCATTGCCGTGTGCCACTCAGAATGAGTTGAATGGTAACGATGCACGTCAGCTGATTGCCAATGGTGTGTTGTGCGTAGGGGAGCTTTCCAATATGGGCTGTACTCCTGAGGCCATCGATTTGTTGCTCGACCATAAGGTGATGTATGGCCCCGGTAAGGCTGTCAATGCAGGGGGTGTTGCCACCTCGGGATTGGAAATGACTCAAAATGCCATGCATATTTCGTGGTCGGCTGCCGAAGTGGATGCCAAATTGCAGCAAATCATGTCGGATATTCACGAACAATGTGTCAGGTATGGCCGGCAGCAGGATGGGTATATAAATTATATGAAAGGTGCCAATGTGGCAGGTTTTCTGAAAGTGGCAAAAGCCATGATGGCTCAGGGAGTCCTTTGATCAAATGTTAATTTTTAGGTGTTAATAGTAGTTTAATTGAAGATAAGTGTTAAATTGTGGTGATTTGTGCGGATGTTTTTCGTGCGAGCTTCAATATTTAACAATTAACCATTAATAATTAATCGCAGTCGATTCGTTAATCGGTTTTAAATGTTAAAATTAAACTGTTAAAATCGAATAAATAAGACTGACAAAGGGTGTAACGAGAATAGCTTTTGTATATTTTCGCACCGGAATTCGTAAGGATTCCGGTTTTTTTGTTACATCAAGGTATCAACTTAAATATTTGGATATGAGAACGAGTAAATTTTTAAATCTTACAGGACTGATTCTTTTGGTGGTGGGGGTTACCGTGGCTACCAACTATGTGGTGGATCGTATTAGCGGGTCTTCGCCGGTGGATGGAAATTCGTTTGCGAACGATAAAATTCCGGCCAGCTATGCTAATTTCCGGAATGTTGGGGCTGCAGGTGAAACCGATTTTACGGTTGCAGCCGAGTTGACCGTGAATGCAGTGGTTCACGTGAAAGTGAAATCGGAAGTACAGGTATCGCAATTTGGAGGTCGTGATCAGTTGTTTGAGTATTTCTTTGGTCCGCAATTTCGTCAGCAGCAGCCTCAGATTCGTGAGGGTGCCGGATCGGGGGTGATTATTTCGGAAGACGGCTATATAGTTACCAACAATCATGTTATCGATAAATCGAAGGAAATAGAGGTTGTGCTCAACGATAAGCGCACCTATTCGGCCACTGTTGTTGGTGCCGATCCGAATACCGATATTGCTCTGCTGAAGATCGATGAGAAGAACCTTCCTTACATTATTTTTGGGAATTCCGACTCGTTAAAGGTGGGAGAGTGGGTATTGGCAGTAGGTAATCCGTTTAATTTAACTTCGACAGTTACTGCCGGAATTGTGAGTGCCAAGGCCCGGAATATTAATATTTTGAATTCGGCTATGCCCATCGAATCGTTTATCCAGACCGATGCGGCGGTGAATCCGGGGAATAGCGGTGGCGCTTTGGTGAATACCCGGGGCGAATTGATCGGTATTAATACCGCTATTGCTTCGCAAACAGGTAGCTATGCCGGTTACTCGTTTGCGGTTCCTGCCTCGATTGTTCAGAAAGTAGTTTCCGACTTCCGTAAATATGGGGTGGTGCAGCGGGCCGTGTTGGGAGTAGGTTTGGATGAAGTGACATCGAAGCTGGCCAAGGAAAAGAATATTAAGGTGCTGGCTGGTGCTTATGTTGCTCAGGTCTCGCCGCAAAGTGCGGCCGAAAAAGCGGGAATCAAGGAAGGTGACGTGATTACCGCTGTTAACGAGGTGGAAGTAAAGACGGTAGCGCAGCTTCAGGAGCAGATTGGCCGGTATAGCCCGGGCGATAAGGTGACAATTGAAGTAGTTCGCGATAATAAGAAATTGAATTTCAAGGCCGAGCTGAAAAACCGGCAGGGTACCACTTCGGCCGTTACTGCCGATGTTACTATGGATGTGCTGGGAGCCAGCTTCAAACCTGTCGATTCGAAAATCAAGTCTCGTTTTGGAATTGACTATGGAGTGGAGGTAAAAGAAGTCCGTAAGGGTAAATTTGCTGAAGCCGGCATTAAGGCAGGTTATATCGTGTTGAAGATAAATAATTTACGGATGACGAGCGAAGAGGATATCAAAACTGCCCTGGAGTCGGTAAAGGACAATGAAGATGCGAATAAGGTGCTTTGGGTAAGTGGATTCTATCCGAACGGACAGACAGCCTATTATGCAATTCCGTTGAATTGATGAGTTGGTTGCCGGTGCGGCTCTAAATGCGTGAAAAACAGTCTTCTCGTGAACAAACAGGAAGACTGTTTTTCGTGTAAAATTCTTATCAACACGATAAAACTTTTTATCTTATCAAACGTTTGTGTTTGTAAGGTGCACTAAAACTGCCTCGAATTCGTTATCAGGGGAGATGATGCTCAACGACATTTCAATATCGGTTTGGCTATGTCGATAATTTTTACTAATTTTGCACGCTAATTTTCAGAAGAGAAATGAGACAACTTAAAATTACAAAGTCGATTACCAACAGGGAAAGTGCTTCGCTGGATAAGTATTTGCAAGAAATTGGACGTGAAGATCTTATCACTGTTGAAGAGGAAGTGGAACTGGCGCAGCGAATCCGTAATGGTGATCGTATCGCCTTGGAGAAATTGACCAGAGCCAATCTCAGATTCGTTGTTTCTGTTGCCAAACAATACCAAAACCAGGGCCTCAGTCTGCCCGACCTTATCAACGAAGGGAATTTAGGATTAATTAAAGCGGCGGAAAAGTTTGACGAAACCCGTGGTTTTAAATTTATTTCGTATGCCGTGTGGTGGATTCGTCAGTCGATTCTGCAGGCTCTGGCCGAGCAGTCGCGTATTGTTCGTTTGCCCTTGAATCAGGTGGGTTCGCTCAACAAAATCAACAAAGCGTTTTCAAAGTTCGAACAGGAGAACGAGCGTCGTCCTTCGGCTGAAGAATTAGCCGAACAACTGGATATTCCGGTGGATAAGATTGCCGATACAATGAAGGTGTCGGGTCGCCACATATCGGTAGATGCTCCTTTTGTGGAAGGTGAAGATAATAGTCTGCTCGACGTAATGATCAACGACGATTCGCCGAATGCCGACCGTTCGCTGATGAACGAATCGCTGTCGAAAGAAATTGAACGGGTGCTCGAGAATGCCTTATCGGATCGGGAGCGTGATATTGTAAAGAAATTTTTCGGTCTGGGTGTTCCCGAAATGACCCTGGAAGAAATTGGCGATGAGTTTGGCCTGACCCGCGAACGTGTTCGCCAGATTAAAGAAAAAGCTATCCGTAAATTAAAACCTCATTCAAGAAGTAAATTGCTGAAAAGCTTTTTGGGATAAGAAGAGGTGTACTGCGGCCTGCAGTTCGTATGATAAAATAAGTTCGCTTCGCTACCTTCAACAGGATTCTGATTGGGTAGCGAAGCGAACTTATTTTTATTTGTTCCTGATCGCTTCCATTATTTTGGTTTCCAGTTCGGCTGCCAGTTCCGGATTGTCGCGAATTACGGCTTTTGATGCATCACGTCCCTGTGCCAGTTTCGTATCGCCATAGCTGAACCAGGAGCCGCTTTTCTTCACGATACCGTACTCAACTCCCAGGTCGAGGATTTCGCCCGTCTTCGAGATTCCTTCTCCAAACATGATGTCGAATTCGGCTTTGCGGAAAGGCGGGGCGACTTTGTTTTTAACCACTTTCACCCGGGTTTGATTCCCGATAGCTTCGTCGCCTTCCTTCAATTGCGAAACGCGGCGAATATCCAACCGTACCGAAGCATAGAACTTCAATGCATTACCGCCGGTAGTAGTTTCGGGGTTTCCGAACATCACCCCGATTTTTTCGCGCAACTGATTGATAAAAATACAGGTGGTGTTGGTTTTATTGATGTTGGCAGTAAGTTTACGTAAAGCCTGCGACATCAACCGGGCCTGCAGACCCATCTTCGAATCGCCCATATCTCCTTCCAGTTCGGCTTTGGGGGTAAGCGCTGCTACCGAGTCGATCACAACAATATCGACTGCCGACGAGCGGATCAGCTGATCGGCAATCTCCAGGGCCTGTTCACCATTGTCGGGCTGAGAAATCAGCAAATCGTCGGTATTGACCCCCAGTTTCTCGGCATAAAAACGATCGAAGGCATGCTCGGCATCGATAATGGCCGCAATGCCGCCTGCTTTTTGAGCTTCGGCAATGGCATGGATCGCCAGGGTGGTTTTACCCGACGATTCGGGACCGTAAATTTCGATCACCCGTCCGCGCGGATACCCTCCAACTCCCAGGGCTGCGTTCAATCCGATCGATCCGGTTGAAATTACGGCTACTTCTTCTACCTTATTGTCGCCCATTTTCATAATGGTACCACGACCGTGATCTTTTTCAATTTTGTCCATGGCCAGCTGAAGTGCTTTCAGTTTCTCGGCCGAGGGTTTTTTAACTTCTTCCATGTTTTTGTTCTTCCGTTTTTTGTTCAATAACTAGCTGTAAACAAGCGATAAGTAACTGAGTTAAGTGTATGTTGCCGACCGTTTTCGGTCAACTGCTCACAAAGATACATACTTTTTCCCGAACTGATGAAGCATAAAGTAAAAAGCTTTCAACAATTTAAAAATTTGCTTTCGAGCCGGTTTTGAGCCTGATTCCCTTGCTTGTCGCAACGAATTCGGGGGCATAAAGACACTGAATCTGGGCGATCCCGCCACTGAATTCACCGCTGTGTGTGAGGTAGTACTCTTCTTCCAGTACATAGGTGCCTTTGGGCAGATGTTGGATAAAGTATTGGGTCGAAAGATCGCCCGGACTACGGAAATACAGGAGCCCGTCGCGGTACTGGAGCTGCGATAGCTGATCGGTAATCTCGAGCGTTGCAGCTTTCGAATCGCGCAGCACCACAAACTCATAATCATGTTGCGCACGAATGACCAGCCGGCTGATGATTTTATCCCCTGCTTGCAACTGAGTCACACCGGTGATGGCAATCAGTTTTCGTTGCTTCTCGGTAGTGATCAGCTGATAATAACTTCGCTCCAGCTGCAACTCGCTGCCCGAGGCCTGAATCCGTTCGATCGGTTGCATCGACTGGCGGTAGAGGGCTCCCCAGGCAGGCGAACTGCCCGATGCCGGAGCGCTTTTTGAACCGCCTGGGGCGGTAAGCGCCTGCGATTCCACCACTAGTTTCGTGTGTTCAGGCGCCAGGTTCAGCTTGAAATAGCCACTACCCGGCAACACCTTTTCCGGTTTCAGTTCGGTGAGTCCGGCAGGCGAAGCCGCTTTGAAACTGAATTGCTGATCGGACGAAAACCAGTTCGTGTCACCGGCCAGCAGCGCCACGACGGCTTCCAGTGTCGTGAGCCGGCTATCCCACTGGTTGGTGCGTTTTTGGTTGAGAAGCCAAAGCTGCATCCTTCCAATATCGCCCGGTGTGCCGCCTGCTTCCTGAAATGCCTCCAACGCCCGGACATGAATGCCCAACGGGCGCTCGTTCCATAACCAACTGCTGCGCAATTTTGCCCAGTACATTCCTTTGTCGGGATGACTAACGGCTTGCTCACGCAGCGATTTGAGCATTTCGGCCGCCTGCTTATGACTGCCCGTGCGATGGAAAAACTGCGCTGCAAGCGCTTTTTCGTAGATCCCGAATCCATGGCGATAGGTGTCGATCTGGCGACGGTAATAGTTAATTGCATCGAGCGCAGCCTTCGTGTCCGGACTGGCCGGAATTAAGGCCCTGATGGCCAGGTAATGCAATTGCAGCACTGTAACGGTTTTTCGCGATTCGAATTTAGTGTCGTAGCCTTTCAATTGAGCCAGATCGTTGGCCAGTTGCGAGTCGAGATAGAGGATAGCCTTCTCGATGAGTGGTTTAAGATGGTCTCGTCGGTCGTACGATTCGTCGGAATACATCCGCTGCAGTTTCTCTACCAGCAACTGGGTGATGTAGCGATTGGCAGGCATTCCGCTCATCCAGCCGAAGGCGCCCGATGGCAACTGCAAATTGCTGAGCTTCCGGAGCATCGTTTCTTCGTTGTTCAGTTGTTGTTGCTGGTCGAACAGACGCAGTAACTGACGCTGTTGTTCGGTCTGGTCGTTTGCTTCCGTCAGCCAGGGTGTTGCTTTTAAAACCATCATTTTCAGGTCCTGGTTCTTTTCCAGTTGCGAAATCAAACTCTCGCCACTTACTCCCTGCAATTGTATCCTGCGCAGTTGTTGCTTGATTTCCGGATGCCGGTTCAGCAAGGTACGTGCAGTAACACTCGAATACAATGCACCGAGCAGATCGATGGCATTTTCGGTTTCGGGTACTGCTAATACCGGCAAGGCCTGAACTGCAGCCCATGCCGGATGAGCCGTGAATTCGACCACCTGCCGGCGTATATCCGCAGGATCGACTGTTGTTGAAAACCCGATCTCTTTACGTTCTCCTTCACGCATCATGAATGGAACACTTTCGGTAACGAGGATATTATCGCTCAATACCGGCAGGTAGCGTTGTTCGCCATCGCTGAACGAACCTGCGCGGGCTTCTGCACGGGCGATTACAAGCTCACGATTCGTCAGGGAAGGTACTTCCCAGCTAACCACACCACTGTGTCCGGCAGCCAGTTCTATCGTTTTTTCTATCCCCGACAGCGCATGTGTGGGTTGCGCATAATCGCTCAGGGTGAGTTTTACCACGGCTGTTTGTGCTGTTGCAGTCCTGTTCACCACGGTGGCTTTTACTTCCCAGCGGTCGGATTGCCGTACGAACCGGGGAAGATTCAGCTGGACCATCAGGTCTTTCCGGCTTTCAAACGTATATTCCGACTGGCCTTTGTAAAAATCGGGCGTATGGGCCAGCAATTTTAACCTCCAACGGGTCAGGCTTTCGGGAAGGGTGAAATCAAGGTGGAAATTTCCTAAAGAATCGGCCCGTAAATGCGGATAAAAGAAGGCTGTCTCTGCAAAATTCTCCCGCACTGCCATCGGCTTTTCTGCTTGCAGCGAGCCGCTACCGGTAACTACCGTTCGATTCTCGTCGCTAACGTGCATAAAAACAGCCTCTGCAGTTTCGACTTCCTCATCGGTCATAGCTTTCATTTGACTCCCTCCTCTAATTCGTATCGGTTGCGAATAGTATGCTTCCCGGCCCGAACCGGCCAGGGCCTCGGGACTGCCGTAAAAATTGAGGCTGGCAAATGTATAGCCTTGTACCTCGGCGAAACGGGGATTCCCCGACCATCCGGATGCCGTCTTGGTCTGGTAGGTGACATACCATGGATAGTTGTCGCTGAACCGCGCATTATTGCCGGAGTACACTACCCAGTTGTGTTGCCGCAGCTGATCGAGCGACGCATCGTACATCCCGGCCAGCAGCTCGGCGCCGGTTCCCCGGTATCCCGGCAATGTCACCGTCCAGTGTTCCTTCGATCCGGGGTGTAATTTATCTCTGAAGGTCGAAAGTACGGGTTTCAATACTTTCTCGTCGATGGGGATTCGAACCGTAATGTGGGTACTGTGGAGATTGCCGTCGCGCATTATCGCGAATTTTGCAACAACACCATCTTTCAGTGTATCGGGTAGTTGCAGGTCGATTTGCCGGTTCCGGGCATTCAGTTTTATCCACTGGCGCGACAGGGTGTTGGTGCCCTGTACGACTTCATATAAAATCCATGCTTTTTTGACCGAGGTCCCGATGGTGAGTTTCACCTTGCTTCCGGGTTGTGCTTCCATCTCGGGAGCAGGATTCCAAAGGTAGGTGGTGACAGGGGGGCGCCGGTGACCGGCTGCATAAACTATGAAGTCTTTTTCGGCAACTACGGTGTCGTTGCGGTGGTCGAGCGACGAGAATTTAATCCGGTAATGTCCCGTAGGTGCATTCCTCAGATTCAGTTGTAAACTGTCGCTGCTTACAAAGCTACCCGATTTCACCAATTTCCGGTTCCGGTATTCGGTATTTTGGTCTTCTCTGTATTTCCCGTTGTCGGCAAGATAATATAATTCGTACTGCACCGTGCGCGTCAGCAACGAATCGTTCAAGCTGCGGGCTTCCACCTTTACCCATCCCGGTGTTTTTTGTTCCCAGACAGGATCGGCCGATGCCGTTAGCAGCATACTCCGTTCACCCACCCTGATACCGGTTTGGCCTTTTTGAGTTTCCCCGTTGAGCGAAGTTACTTCCACCTTGACCGAAAAATGATAATAATTGGTGCCTTTGAAACTCTCGTCGGGATCTGGCGCCGGGGTAAAACTCAGGCTGAAGTTACCGTTGCTGTCGGTGGTGAGCTCACCGTCGGCAATAATCGCCAGTTCGTGACGGAACCACGGGAAATACCTGAAAATATCCATCATCCGGCGTTCAATGCTGTACTTTACCCGTGCCTGTTGTACCGGAAATCCTGCCAGCGAACGGGCCTGCCCGTTGAGCCTGACTTTCCGGCCGAATACCACTTCATCGTTCTGGCAGGTAAGTTCTACTTCGAAGGTAGGGCGTTTGTATTCCTCTACCTGGAAACTGACTTGCTGATTGCCGATTTTCAGGGAATAATATCCGGTGGGGGCGTCATCGGGCAATACGAAACTGCCGCTAGCCGATCCGTATGTATTGGTGGTGACTTTTTGTGTGCCAATAGTCGTGGACCAGCTGCGTTGCAACTGTACCTCGAGCGTAGTATCGGAGAGTACCTCTTCGATCCCCATTCCGCTTTTATAGGCTATAGTCTTGTAATACACCACCTGTCCGGGACGATAAATGCTCCGGTCGGTAAAAATGCCGATATGGGTATTTAACCGATCGGCATTTTCGAACGGATGATACAGCGGATAAATATCGAGATAGCACCAGGCATCCTTGCCTTTCGCGAGTGTAAGTGTGGGCAGCAGTTGTTTGCTGGCCAGTTGTACTGCACCATCCTTACCGCTTGTCAGTTGCTGTTCTTTGAGCAGCCTGTATTCGCCGTCGATCCATTCATTCCTGAATAAGCCCACTTCAACATCTTTTACGGGAGCTCCGGTGGTGCGGTCGAGCACGTATAGTATCTGTCGTTGTTTGCCTTCCATACGACGGATGGCCGTAAGGTCGGTCACGATGCTTACACTGTGGGGAAGCGGATTGTTTTCGTCGTAGCTAACCGCCGGATCGGCCGGTATCACCCGCACTTCATACATTCCGTATCCCTGAGCTGCAAACCGCACCGTGTCGTGTACCGGAAGGAAGCCGGGGTTTTGCGCGATATCGATCCACTGACTGTCGACTACCTGAGTATGTGGATAGGGTTTGTATCCATAATCACCGAACGATCGCCGGTAGGTTTTGCGATAGTCCTGCACACTGGCCATAATCCGGTGCAGCTCGACTTTCAGTCGCTTCACATTGGTGGTTGTCAAGGTGGTTACAATCGGTTCCGGCGAACTGAAATACCGGCTGGTGGCCAGTTGGATCGACGGGGTGGCCAGATGCAGTTGAATGTTTTTCAACAGGTGGATGCGCGGATAATGGGGAAAGCGCCGGATTCCCTCTTCGCACAGGCGAAAAGCAATTTGTTTACCGCCTTTGTTGCCTTCTTGGTTCATATAGGCCGATGCCAGTTCCGACAATATTTCCACCACTTCGGGGTGCCGGTTGTACAGCGTTTGCAGGCTGTCGAGCCGGGCGATATAATGCCGGTATGCTCCGGACTGGTTCGTGTTTTGATACTGTTGGTGGACCAGGCGTAATTCGGCAATCACCAACGGGAATATTTCGGGTTGCGAACGTCGGAAGGCAAGCTGCCGCTTGAGCCAATAATTCTTATCGCCCTGGCCTGGCTCCAGCATGTCCATATCCTGCATTTTTTGCAGCACGAGGTCGTACCAGGTGGTAGCACTTTGCAAGGCCAGTGTGTCGGTAGTGATAAATTCGTCGCCTTGCACGATTGCACGTTGCTGCAGCAGAAGCGAGTCGGCAAGGGTAAGTTGAATCAATCCAGTCAGTTTTTGCAATACATCCCCTTTCGACCATTCGTTCAGATTGTCGGGTAGTGGAGTCGGCTTTCCTTCGCCGGACACGGGAGCGATGGTAGTTCGTTGCGAAAGCTGATAGTTGTTATTGCGTAAATACTGATGGTAGGCGTCGGCCAGCATCAGGTACATGAGTTGTTTTTCGGCCGAAACGGGTAGGAGTGAGGCCGATTTTTCGGCTTCTGCCAATAAATATCCCACTTGTGAAGGATCTTTTTCGGCTTTAATCCGGAGTTCGTAGAGCCGTACTTTAACTTGTTGAGTTAGATTTTGATTTTTCACAACCAGCAGGTTCAGTTCCCGAAGGTGCCTGAGCGCGGTTTCCGGAAGATTTTGTTCCAATGCTTCGTCGACGAGTTTCCAGGAATCGGCGTACGAATTCGATTGAGAACTCAGGGTTGTGTTCAGAAAAAAGACTACAAAAAGCAGCCAGCATAAACGTTTCATATCGTATATTTTTGAGGAGTGGCGGAATTGTTCCGGCAAAATTAACATTAAAATGAATATCTTTGCAGGCTGATGTAAAAAAATCACCGTATGTTGTCTGCAAAGAATATTTTTAACATAACTTATCCGGTTGTCTTAACTTTAGTTGTTCAGAATATCATTAATGTTACCGATACAGCCTTTCTCGGGCGGGTAGGCGAGGTGGCCCTGGGCGCTTCGGCCATCGGCGGGGTGTATTTTCTGGCTATCTATATGCTGGGCTTCGGCTTTAGTCAGGGGGCCCAGATTATTATCGGCCGGCGCAACGGCGAAAAGAATTATACCCAGATCGGTTCGGTGTTTATCAACGGGATGCTGTTTATTATCGCATTGGCTTTCCTGTTTTTAGCCTTATCGCTGGTGTGGAACGAAGCCATCATGCGTTACCTGGTGAGTTCGCCCGATATTTTCGAGGCCTCGCTCGAGTACCTCGACTGGCGGATGTGGGGTTTTGTGTTTGCATTTATGAACGTGATGTTCCGGGGCTTGTTTGTAGGGGTTACCAATACTTCGGTACTGACCACTTCGGCTTTGCTCACCGCACTAACCAATGTGGCGCTCGATTATGTGTTGATATTCGGTAAATGGGGTTTCCCTGAAATGGGCATAGCCGGTGCTGCACTGGCCTCTGTCATTGCCGAGGGAGTTACAACGGTGTATCTGTTTTATTATTCCTTCCGCCATCACGATTTTCAGAAATACGAATTATACAAACTCAAGGCGCTCAATTTTAAACTCATCGTACAGATGTTGGAATTGTCGGTGTTTATTATGTTTCAGTATTTCATTTCGGTTTCCACCTGGTTTTTGTTTTTTATTTTTATCGAACGGATGGGTGAACGGCCGTTGGCGGCTACGAATATAGGGCGGAGCTTATACGTACTGCTGATGGTGCCGGGTTCGGCTTTGGCCACCACGGTCAATACTTTGGTGAGTAACCTGATTGGTGCCGGCCGAAAGGCGGAAGTGGTACCCTTTATCACCCGGATGATGGGCTATGTGTTGTTGATGGTGGTGCCGTTGATGCTTATTACTTTTCTTTTTCCGGAAGCTTTTGCCCGTATTTACACCAACGATGCCGGGCTCATCGAAGCTTCGGTTCCGGTGATGAAGGTGGTTTCGGTGGCCATGATTTTCTGTGCGCTGGGCAATATAGTTTTCAACGGGGTGTCGGGAACGGGAAATACCAAAACGGCTTTTTTAATTGAATTCGGCACCTTGTTTTTTTATCTTTCCTATGTGTACTACACCGCTATTCTGAATCCGCAACCGGTGGCCGTGGTATGGATGTCGGAATTTGTATACTGGACGCTTATCGGGCTTATTGGTTACCTGTATTTACTGAAAGGAAACTGGCAAAAAAAAGAGTTATGATACTGAAATTGTACGAAACGAATACGAATCCGCGCGATCTGCAAAAAGTAGTGGAGGTGCTGCGCGACGGAGGGATCATTATTTTTCCCACCGACACGGTATATGCTTTCGGATGCGATATTTTCAAACCCTCGGCAGTCGAGAAAATTGCTCGCTTCAAGGAGAAGGATCCGCGCCGCTCGGAGATGTCGTTTATTTGTCATGAGTTGAGCCAGATCAGCGAATACGCCCGTATGAGCGACGCATCGTTTAAGTTGATGCGAAAGAACCTGCCGGGTCCGTTTACCTTTTTGTTGCAGGGAAGCAGCCGGCTGCCCAAGCTGTTTAAAAACCGGAAGATCGTGGGAATCCGGATGCCGGCCAATACTATAGCTCTCCAACTGGTTCGCGAATTGGGGAACCCGCTCATGGTAAGTTCCATTTTTACCGACGACGATACGCTCGAGTACCTCACCGATCCGGAACTGATCGAGGAGAAATTCGGACATATGGTCGACCTGGTCATCGATGGCGGTTATGGTGGCCTGGAACCTTCCACGATAGTGGATTGCACAGGCGAAGAGGCAGAGGTAATCAGGCAGGGGAAGGGCGTGGTTAATTGGTAATCCCGGCCCTACGACTAACCGATGCTTGCGTCGCTCGGCATCCGCCAATCGCCACGGGGCGATAGGTTGATGGATCCCACCTTGGGGCCGTCGGGCATACACGAGCGCTTGAATTGCTGGCTGTAAAAGCGGCGGCGGAAGGTATCCTGCCATTTCCGGATGATGGCTTCGTCGTAGACCTCCTGAAAAGCCTGCAAGGCTAAAAACAGAATTTTAGCCGGACTGAATCCGAAACGGATGGTGTAGTACAGGAAGAAATCGTGCAGCTCGTAAGGACCTACAATATCTTCTGTTTTCTGACTGATGGTACCGTCGTGGCCGGCCGGGAGGAGCTCGGGACTCACCGGGGTCGACAGGATGTCCTGTAAAATGGCTGAGGCTTCTTGCTGCGATGCCCAGTCCACCAGGTAGCGCACCAGGGTTTTAGGAACTCCGCTGTTCACCCCGTACATCGACATATGATCGCCGTTGTAGGTAGCCCAGCCCAGGGCCAGTTCCGACAAATCGCCGGTACCTACCACCAATCCTCCGGTCTGGTTGGCCACGTTCATCAAAATCTGCGTCCGCTCCCGGGCCTGCGTGTTTTCGTAGGTAACATCGTGCACCGAAGCGTCGTGACCGATATCGCTGAAATGTTGCAAAGCAGCTTCGCGAATGCTGATTTCCCGGAACCCGACGCCCAGGCTCCGGATCAGGGCCACTGCATTCGTATAGGTGCGGTCGGTAGTGCCGAATCCGGGCATGGTAATGCCGATGATTCGCTTGCGGTCGTAACCCAGACGGTCGGCAGCGCGAACGCAGACCAAGAGTGCGAGCGTGGAATCGAGTCCGCCCGAAATACCCAGCACGAGGCTTTGTGCCTTCGTATGCGCCCATCGCCGGGCTAATCCGGCAGCCTGAATCGAGAAAATTTCTTCACAAGCTTCGTCCATTTTATCTTGGGCCGGCACAAACGGATGAGGATCGACCGTGCGGTGGAATCCCTGAAATTCAACAGAGCCGAAAATGGCATTCACTCTCCGGTAGGCTACAGGATGCCGGTCGTTGAAAAAATTGGTATTCCGCATACGCTCCGCCATCAGCTTATCGTAATCCACCTCCGTAATTACCAGTTGCGCACTGAAACTAAACCGTTCCGACTCTGCTACCAATTGTCCGTTTTCGGCTATCAGGGCGTTTCCGGTATATACCACATCGGTCGACGATTCGCCAAAACCAGCCGAAGCATACAGGTAAGCCGCGTTGGTGCGTGCCGATTGTTGCGCGATGAGTTGCCGCAGGTACGCGTTTTTGCCGGCCAACTCGTTGGTGGCCGAAAGGTTGACCAGCAGTCCGGCGCCCTGCAGAGCCGCCTGTACCGAGGGGGGGGCAGGGACCCACAGATCCTCGCAGATTTCCACACCCAGGGTAACCGGGCCGTAGTCCACCAGGAGATCGGTGCCGAAAGGTACAGTTTGTCCCAGGATTTCTACCGTTTTGACGGAGCTTGCCGATGCCGGGGCAAACCAGCGTTTTTCGTAAAATTCGTTGTGATTCGGAAGATGGGTTTTCGGAACAATCGCCAGCATTTGTCCGCGCTGCAGCACCACCGCTGTATTGAAAAGCTGCTGCCCGATGCGCAGCGGCATACCCACCAGAACAATCACATTCAGATCGCAGCTGCTCAGCAGTATTTGCTGCAGAGCGGTCATAGCTTGCTCCAATAGCTCGTTCTGAAAAAATAAATCGGCACAGGTGTAAGCAGTCACCGATAACTCCGGAAACGCCAGCACTTCCACCTGCTGCTGCTCGGCCTGCTGCATCAGGTCGGTTATCTGCACGGCGTTCCATTCGCAATGCGCTACTTTTACTTCGGGAATGGCAGCGGCTACCCGTATATATCCATGTTTCATAGCTTATTTCTCCATGTCGCTCAGGTGAATCTTCAATGATTTTACCGAAATCTGAATTTCCCACACCGATAAGCCCAGTGAGGTGATCAGCAATAGCAGGGCAAATCCGAAAATATAGGCAGAAATGAGCTGCGATCCCAGGTAAATAAGAAACATGGTAGCTACGCACAAAAGCAGACTCATCACACCACACAGCTGCATGTATTTGGTGAGGGCCAGCCGTTTTTTCAGATTTAATATCTGCGCTTTGGTAATGGCCGACCGGTCTTTCATGTATTGATCCTTCAGATTACGCACCAGTTGGGCATACGACAGAAACCGGTTCGTGTAGGCCAGCAGGATCAGCGAAACGGCCGAAAACAGAAAGGTGGGGGTGATAAGGGTTAATTCTTCCATGTCACTATTGAATTATTGCACCTGCAAAATTAGTGTTTTTTTACGAAGTTGCACCCAACTGCCATCATCAAACTTCAACAGAATCAAAATCCGTCGTTTTACAAACGGAAACGACTCAAAGAGTGTGGATTCTTTGAGTCGTTTAAAACGGTTGGAGAGGCAACTTTTAATTGAATTTCTCGGCGTGTACCTGCCCCGCTTGCTTACGGGTATGTTCCACGAAACCTTCGCCTTCCAGCATTTCAATCATGCCGTTTACCATGCGGGGATTGCCGCACAGGAAGATATGCGTGTTTTCGGCAGTAGGTTTGAAGCCCCACAGCTGTTCGATGGCCCCTTCTTTCCAGATGTCTTCAATAAACTGAGTACGGCCGTTCCAGGCAACATGCTCTTTTTCGGGCATCGTGATGGTGGGAATATAATCGAAGTGAGGGGCAATGCTCTGCAACAGGTTCAACTCCGACGAATAACCGAGATCCCAGGAGTTGGAAGCTCCGTGGATCACCAGAATACGACCTTTCCGGCGCAAGGCATCCGACCGGAGCATACTCATGTAAGGAGCAACGCCGGTACCGGTTCCGATGAGCACGATGTTCTGGTTTTCATCCACCTGATCGAGAGTGAACATGCCTACGAATTTCTGACCCAGCCATATTTTATCTCCTATTTTCAGGTCGAATAAACGAGGGGTAAGTGCGCCCGAGTGCACCAGCGTGATGTAAAACTCAACATAATCTTTCGAAATATTAGAAGAAGCAATTGAATAGGCGCGTTTGATAAGCTTATCGGGGGCCGGTTCAACGGGTTCTTCCGTAGCTTCCGCACATTTGCTGGCTGTGGGAGGCAAACCGATACCGACAAACTGACCGGGCTTAAAATCTGGTAGTTCCCAACCCAGGGGAGCAATTCGAAACACTTTCATGATGGGCGAAACCTGCACCACCTGCTGAACTATTGCATTTAATTCTTCCATATATTTTAATTATTTGTTTTTTTTGCAAAGATATTAAAAAATGGCTATAAACAAATTCAAACCCTCGATTTTCATAAATTTATTCCTTAGTTTATAATCGTTTTAATCTTAACCTTATTTTTTGTACTTTTGCGGCCATTCTACGGAATCAACTACATGGAATATCAACTCTACACCCTTCCCGGAGGACTTCGCATCGTACTGAAAAAAGAGCCCATCCCGGTTTGTTATTGCGGTATGGTGATCGATACGGGTTCCCGCGACGAGACTCCGGATGAACACGGAATGGCCCATTTCGTGGAACACCTCTTGTTTAAAGGTACTCAGAAACGTCGTTCCGGACATATCATCAACCGTCTCGAAAATGTTGGCGGTGAGCTGAATGCCTATACTTCGAAAGAAGAAACGGTGGTGTACGCTGCCGTGCTCAGCGAGCATCTCGAAAAAGCGATCGACCTCATCGGCGATATCGTGTTTCATTCGGCATTCCCTGAAAAAGAACTGGAGAAGGAACGTGTGATTATTCTCGACGAAATTCAATCGTACAACGATAGTCCGTCGGAGCTGATTTATGATGAGTTCGAAGAACTGCTTTTCGATGCTCCGCTCGGACATAATATTCTGGGAACTCCCGAATTGCTTCAGTCGTACACCAGCGCCGATCTGGCGCGCTTTGTACATCGTAATTACGATCCGCAGCGGATGGTGTTTTATGTGGTCGGGCAGCTGGACGAGAAAAAAGTGCTGCGAATGGCGGGAAAATACCTGCTGCCTTCGTATGCCGGAAGCCAACAGCCGTCGCGGAAAGTACCGGAAGGCTATCGGGTCCGTCACGAGGAAAAAAAACGGGATACATTCCAGGTGCATTACATGCTGGGTAACCGGGCGGTGAGCCTGCAGGATCCGAATCGTATGGCCATGTATCTGCTCAATAATATTTTGGGAGGTCCGGGCATGAACAGCCGGCTGAACCTTTCGCTGCGCGAGAAACATGGGCTGGTATATACCGTCGATTCTGTTTTTCAGCCCCTGACCGATACGGGCATGTGGACGGTGTATTTTGGGACGGATGCGGCAAATTTCAGGAAGTGCGAACGACTGGTGCGGCTGGAACTGCGCAGGCTCAGGGAAGAGGCTATTTCGCCCTATGTGCTGAATAAGTACAAATTGCAACTGCTGGGGCAGATGGCCATAGGCATGGAGCAAAAAGAAAATGCGGCTACCGGACTGGGGAAGAGTGTTTTACGGTATGGTAAAGCCGATTCGATTGAAACAGTGAAAGAGCATCTGATGGCGGTGACTGCCGATCATTTGCAGGCTCTGGCTCAGGTTGTGTTTAATGAAGACGAGCTGTCGTCGCTGAAATATTATTGAGATGTTGGAATTGGAAGAATACCTGATCGCGCATACCGATCCGGAACCCGCTTATCTGGCCGCCATTAATCGCACCACTCATCTGAAGGTGCTGAACCCGCGCATGCTGTCGGGACATTTGCAGGGGCGGGTGCTGGCCATGCTCTCGCAGATGATGCAGCCTCGCAGCATCCTCGAAATAGGTACGTTTACGGGCTATTCGGCCTTGTGCCTGGCCGAGGGACTCGCCGCCGGCGGACGAATTCATACCATTGAAGCCGACGACGAACTGGAAGAGTTGATTGCCGCCAATCTGCAGCTTTCGCCCTTTGCCGGCCAGGTGGTGGTGCATATTGGCGACGCCAAACAACTGATTCCCCGTATTGAAGAGGTGTTCGACCTGGTGTTCATCGATGGTGATAAGCGCGAATACCAGCAATACCTCGAATTGGTGCTCCCGAAGGTAAGGAAGGGTGGTATTATACTGGCCGATAATACCTTGTGGGACGGGAAAGTACTGGTTGGACAGGGTTCAAAGGATCCGCAAACAGCAGCTATCATGGAATTTAATAACCGGCTATCGGCCGATGAGCGGGTCGACAAAGTAATGTTGCCGCTGCGCGATGGCCTTACAATGATACGAAAACGATGATACACGATGGTTATACTTACGAACTGGAGATGAAAGTTCGTGATTACGAGTGCGATATTCAAGGAATTGTGAATAACTCCTGCTACCAGAATTACCTGGAACATGCACGGCATGAGTTCCTGATTGCCAATAATGTAAGTTTTGCCGGGCTGCATAACCGGGGCATCGACGCAGTGGTTGCGCGGGTGGAGATGGCCTTCAAAACTCCGTTGAAACCGGGCGACAGCTTTATTGTAAAGCTGAAAGTGCAAAAGGATGGACCCAAATACGTGTTCCATCAGGCTATATTCCGTAAAAGCGATATGAAGCTGAGCCTGAAAGGAAAAGTGGATACGGTAGTGCTGATTGACGGCAAACTGGCAGCCTCCTTACCCGACTTCGACGCACTATTGGTGTAAACTATATTGAACTTTTTTTGTTTCAGAATAAGTAATCAAAATGAATTGAAATGAGCGAAAATAATGAGTTTTTAAGTATGGAGGAGCAAATTGTAAAAATGCTCCGAACAGTATATGATCCGGAAATCCCCGTTAATATTTACGATTTGGGCTTGATTTATGGTATTGATCTCGACGATAAGGGCCACCTCGAAATTGAAATGACGCTTACTGCGCCTAATTGCCCGGCTGTTGATTTTATTGTGGAAGATGTACGGATGAAAACCGGCAGTGTCGAGGGGGTTGAAAGCGTGGATGTCAATATTGTATTCGAACCTGCATGGGATCGTTCCATGATGTCGGAAGAGGCACAGCTGGAACTGGGATTTCTTTAAAATCGGATACGAAGCCATGATTTATTTTTTATCGGATGTACACCTGGGTTCGTTGCTGATTCCCGATCAGCGGGAACATGAACGGAAAGTAGTACGCTTACTCGATCAGATGAAAAAAGATGCTACAGCAATCTATTTGCTGGGCGATATTTTCGATTTCTGGTTCGAGTATACTACGGTCGTACCCAAGGGTCACACCCGGTTGTTTGGAAAAATTGCAGAGTTAACCGATGCCGGAATCGAAGTTCATTTTTTTATAGGAAATCATGATTTATGGACCTTTGGCTATTTTGAAAAGGAGCTGGGGATGAAGGTGCATTATCGTCCGGAGGTGGTCGAGTTGTATGGTAAGCGGTTTTATCTGGCGCATGGCGATGGCCTGTCGACCGGCGATGCCGGATTTAGTGTGCTGAGAAAAGTTTTTCATAGCCGGGTAGCACAACGGCTGTTTGCCTTATTACCTCCCTATATCGGTCAGAATTTTGGATTTGCCTGGTCGCGAAGCAACCGCCTGCACATGAAATCGGAGGAGTTCAAAGGTGAAGAGAACGAACGACTTATTGTATATGCAAAAGAATTTATCGAAAAAGAAAAAGTCGATTTTCTGGTGTTCGGACACCGGCATATCGATCTGAAACTGCAATTGAGATACAACGCGGAGATGATTATCCTCGGCGATTTCATACGCTTGTTTTCCTATGGAGCGTTCGACGGAAAGGAGTTTCATCTCGACTACTTCGAGCAATAATTCATTCCGGACCGGATTAACCTTCAATACATACTGTCATGAAATTAACGAACTTATTTTTTGCATTGCTTATGCTTACCGGCTGCGCAACTACCGGGGAATACAATATTCTGGTGGGTACCTATACAAAAAATACAGGTAGCAAGGGTATTTATTCGGTGAAAATACATCCGGCATCGGGAAAATATACTGTGCGTTCTACTGCCGGAGGGGTGGATAATCCCAGTTTTCTGACACTGCTGCCGGCGACTGGCCATACAGCTGCCGATTTCCGCCTTTATTCGGTGGGTGAAGGTAGTGATGCCGGTTCGGTGCATGCTTTCCGGCTTGCGGCGTCTACGGGCGAATTGCAGCCGGTCAACGCTCTGCCGGCCGATGGCAGAGGCTCCTGTTCGGTGACGGCTACCGATCGCCATGTGATTATCGCCAACTACAGCAGTGGAAATATAAATGTATTTTCGTTACATGCCGATGGTTCGCTTGAAAAGCTGGTTCAGAATATCCAGCACCAGGGGGGAAGTGTAAATGCCGACCGGCAAAAGGGACCCCACGCACATCAGGTGATTTTCGATCAATCGGGTAATTACCTGTTCAGCAACAACCTGGGAAACGACTTGCTGTATGTGTACCGCTACGACGCCGAACAGGAAGATACCCCGCTGACTCCGGTGGATAGCCTGCTGATGGAGCGGGGAGGTGGTCCGCGCCATCTTGCTTTACACAACGACGGTATGACCTTGTATGTACTTCAGGAACTAACCGGCACCATCAGTATCGTGCATTTTGAACACGAACGCCTGATGCTGAAAGGCGCCTCGACAGTGATTACCAGGCCCGGGCAGCCGGGTGCCGCCGATATCCACCTGTCGCCCGACGGGAAGTTCCTGTATGCCACCAATCGTATCGATTACAACGAGATTACGGCTTTTGAAATCGAAACTCCGGTTACGCTCAGACTGGTTGCGCAATACAGTACACAAGGCATTGCTCCCCGTAATTTCATGATTACCCGCGACGGTGCTTATCTCCTGGTGGGCAATCAGCGGAGCAACGAAATCGTTGTGTTTGAACGAAACCGGAAAAAGGGAACACTCACCGATACAGGCCGGCGGATTCCCGTTCCGGCTCCGGTATGCCATCTGGAATATTAAGAAAAAAAATCGACTACTTTTCAAGCTATCCGGTTCGCAGTTTTGATTATTCAACTATCTTTGTTGAAATTTTAATGAACTGAAAATAGTAAAGTATGAAAAGTATGATGAAAAAGTTGTTTTACCTTCTGGTTGTTTTGTCGCTGTTTTCCTGTGATGAAGATAGCAGTAACGAAAAAAGTTTCAACACCTATGTGAACGAGTGGATTTACTCCAATATGGCCGGAGTTTATTACTGGAATGCCGACTTGCCTGCGTTCAAAAAAAATGCGGGCAAACCCGTCGAATATTTTGAAACCTTGTTGCATCACGAAGATCGTTTCTCTGCTATTTTTGAGGATTACGAAGCGCTGATGAAACGTCTCACCGGCGTAAATCCGGCCGAAATAGGTTTTGAATACAAGTTGTTTCTGGAAAGCACCGGCAGCGAAAAGGTGATTTGTATCGTAACCTTCACCAAACCCAATACCCCGGCCCGTGCCGCCGGCATCAAACGAGGCGATATCATCAGCCGAATCAATGGTACGCAACTTACCGTTAACAATTACCAGCAACTACTCGCTTCATTTACCGATGCAACCGCTTCGGTCAAAATTGGTTTTACCGTGTATTCGGATGGCGGCTATGTGAACGCCGGAGAAAAAGACCTCACGAAAATTACCAATTATAAAGAAAATCCTGTTTATCTGGATACGGTATACACCGTCGGAAATAAAAAAGTGGGTTACCTGGTGTATAATTTCTTTACCGCCGATGCCGGCGATGGCAGCATGGCTTACGACCTGGAACTGAATTCCCTGATGGGCGCTTTTGCGGCTCAGGATATTGCCGAACTGGTGGTCGACCTTCGTTACAACAGCGGAGGGATGATGTCGACGGCCATCCACCTGGGCAGCATGCTGGTGCCCGAGCCCGATAATTCGAAAGTGTTTTCGTATACCGAATACAACGACAACCTGACCGATTACTTTAACAGTGCCGAGTATAAGAAAAAATACAGCGAGAGCCCTTTTGTAGAATATTTCACCACTTCGATCAAGACGGGTACAACGGAAGTGCCGGTGCAATCGCTCGGATCAAAACTGAAACGAATTTATTTCCTGACCGGAAAATCGACCGCTTCGGCCAGCGAGATGGTCATCAATGGCCTGAAGCCTTATTTACCCTGTGTGTTGATCGGCGACGTAACCTATGGTAAGAATGTGGGCTCGATAGTGATTAACGACGACGAAAACAAAAAGAATAAGTACGCTTTCATGCCAATTGTACTGAAATATTTTAACAAGGAACGCAAAAGCGATTTCAGTACCGGATTCGTGCCCAACGTTGAAGTGTACGACGATCTGGCCCATCAGCTGGGCGATACGCGGGAGGAATTACTGGCTGCAGCCCTGGCGCATATTACCAACGGACCATCGATGATAAAAGCAGTTGATCCCGAAGCTGCTAAGCTCCGCGAAGCAGAGTTGCCGGTGCAGGAGATGCAGTTGTTGGTGAAGAAGCTGATGGTTAATCGGGAGAGGTAACTACAATTGGGTATTTTTACGGTGAAGCAGGTGAAATTTTTTGCTAATAAATAGGTAGTTGGAAATCAATTAAAATACTATACCTTTGTAGCAATTAAATATAATTTTATCATGAGTGAACTGATTAATAACTCGATTGAACGAAAAAAGAAATTAAAAGAGCTGATTCTCAAGCTTCATCACGGCGAAAGTCAGGAGGCGGTACGCAACGAACTACTGGTGAGTCTGAGCCAGATTCCCTATGGTGAAGTAGTAGAAGTAGAACAGGAGCTGATAAGCGAGGGCTTGCCTGAGCAGGAAGTGCTCGATTTATGCGATGCCCACTCGGCGGTGCTCGAAGGCCGTGTCGATTTGTCGGCAGCCATGAATATTCCTCCGGGTCATCCGGTGGATGTGATGCTCAACGAAAACAAAGAGCTGAAGGTGCTTTGTTCGCGTATCTACGATCTTATTTCCGAGATTGCCGACGATCCGAAGGTGGATATGGCTCAAAAAGTGCTGCAATTACGGGCTATGTACAACAACCTGTACGATGTCGACAAGTTGTACCAGCGTAAGGAATACCTCATCTTTCCCTATCTGGAGAAAGAGGGGATCACGGGTCCTCCCAAAGTGATGTGGGGCAAGCACGACGAAATACGCGGATTGATAAAGGGTGCAATTGAAGTGCTTCAGGTGCCTGAGGTGAGTCGTGAAGAATTGATGGCGGCGGCCGATATGGTGTTGCTGCCTGCAATCAGGCAGGTGGTGGAGATGGGCACCAAGGAATCGGAAATCCTGTTTCCGATGTCGATGGATAAGCTTACCGAGGCCGAGTGGTACGAAATAGCCCGGCAATCGATCGAAATCGGTTTCTGCCTGTACGATCCTCCCACCGACTGGCGTCCCGGATGGGTGACCGGTACGGTGCTCGAAGAGCTCAATAAAAGCGGCGATCATATTCAATTGCCCAGCGGCGGTTTTACTGCCGAAGAGCTGATGGCTATTCTCAATACGTTGCCGGTGGATATGACCTTTGTGGACAAGGATGATAAAGTGAAATATTTTTCGCAAAGCAGCGAACGTATTTTTCAGCGCAACCGGGCCATCCTCAATCGCGACGTACGTTTGTGTCATCCGCCGGCCAGCGCTCATATTGTGGATAAAATAATCGACGATTTCAAGACCGGAAAAGCTTCGCGTGCTCCGTTCTGGATCACGATGAAAGGCAAAATGATTCACATTGAATATTTCGCTTTGCGTAACGAAAAAGGAGAATACCTCGGAACGCTTGAAATGTCGCACGACGTTACTGTATACCGCGAATTGGAAGGAGAACAACGCATATTATCGTATTCAAAATAAGATGGAAACAAAATTGATTATCACCCCGAAAACAAAGGTGTACGATCTGTTGGCAGCTTACCCAGAGCTCGAGGAGTTGCTGATTGCCACGATACCGACTTTCAACAAGCTGAAAAATCCGGTGCTTCGCAATACGGTAGCCAAAATTACCACCCTGCAGCAGGCAGCGCCCATCGGCAATATCAAAACAGAAGAATTAATAAATTTACTGCGTAAAGCGGTCGGACAGGAAAAAATGGAAGCGATTCAGGATACAGGATTTGTAACGGTGCAACCTTCGTGGTTCAGTGAGGATAAAGTGGTACGTACCTTCGATGTGCGTGAAATGCTGGAAGCGGGCGAACATCCTGTGAACCAGGTGTTGGCCGATGTGAAAGCATTGAAAGAAGGCGAGATTTACTCGATGATTGCACCTTTTCTGCCTGCTCCGCTCATCGAAAAAGCAGCCAGTCTGAATGCCCGGCACTGGGTGGATCAGGTGGATGAAGAATGCTTCTATATTTATTTTTGCAAATAATTTCGCAGAAATATTGTGAGTTTGAAAATACATTCTTATCTTTGACCCCGAAAAATAATGAATATGAAAGTTAATCGTACAGCTAACAATTGGTGGTGGCACTTGCAAAGTAATTTTTGTGGGTGAAGCAGCTATTGTCTATCTGAGCGGTTATAAAAGATAAAAAAGGGCTTGTCGGAACTCACGACAGGCCCTTTTTTAGTTTTTAAATTTTTACAATATGAATAATCAACCGGATGAGAAGGGGTTTTACGGCGTATTTGGAGGCGCTTACATCCCTGAAATTTTGCACGGAAACGTCGAAAGCCTGAAAAAGGCATTTTATGCAGCTCGTGAAGATGAATCTTTCCAAAAGGAATACGCTTATTTGCTGAAGCAGTACGTGGGCAGGCCTTCGCCCCTGTACTATGCCGGCCGTTTGTCGCAAACCTACGGTGCCCGTATTTACCTGAAGCGTGAAGATCTGAATCATACAGGTTCGCATAAAATCAACAATGCGCTGGGGCAGATCCTGTTGGCAAAACGGATGGGGAAAACCCGTATTATTGCCGAAACGGGAGCCGGGCAGCATGGGGTGGCAACGGCAACAGCCTGCGCCCTGATGGGGCTCGAATGCGTGGTTTTCATGGGTAAAACCGATGTGGAACGTCAGTTCCTTAATGTTCAGAAAATGCGAATGCTGGGTGCGCGGGTCGAGCCGGTAACCAGCGGCAACATGACCCTGAAAGATGCGACCAACGAAGCAATTCGTTACTGGTGTTCCAATCCCGATACGTTTTATATTATAGGTTCTACGGTGGGTCCGCATCCTTATCCCGAAATGGTGGGCTATTTTCAGTCGGTAATCAGTGAGGAGATCAAGTGGCAGCTGGAAGAGCAAACCGGCCGTTCGTATCCCGATATCCTGATTGCCTGCGTCGGAGGGGGAAGTAATGCCATGGGAACCTATTACCATTATATCGACGATCCGCGGGTTAAGATCATTTCGGCCGAAGCAGGGGGTAAAGGGGTGGATACGGGCGAAACAGCTGCCACCATGCATGTGGGAACGCCGGGCATTATCCATGGTTTTAAAACCTTGCTGATGCAGGATCATGATGGACAAATCACCGAGCCTTATTCCATTTCGGCGGGGCTCGACTACCCCGGAGTAGGACCGGCACATGCTCATTTTTATCAAACCGGACGGGCGTCGGTTCATGCTATTACCGATGCCGAGGCCATGACTGCGGCGTTCGAACTGACACGGCTGGAAGGAATAATTCCAGCCATCGAATCGGCGCATGCCCTGGCGGTGCTTAAAAAGGAAAGCTTTGGAGCCGGCGATCTGGTGGTGCTCACGGTGTCGGGGAGGGGCGATAAGGATATGGATACCTTGATTAATTATTAACCATGAATAATCAGTATATGCGCATTACAGTCAATACAAAATCGATGCTGGCCGATATGCAGACTCCGGTAGGCATCTATCTGAAGATACGGGATTTATATACCAATTCGGTATTGTTGGAAAGTTCCGATTATCACGGCACAGAAAATAGTTATTCCTACATCGGTTTTTATCCGATCGGCGGAATCTCTGTCAACCGGTTTATAATTACCGAGGAATATCCCGACGGGCGCCAGCAGGAAATACCCGTGACCGATAAAATGACGGTCGCCAACCGGTTCGATGCCTTTCTGAAGTCGTTTGTAATCGACAATAAGATCGAAAAGCCGGGGATCATCAATGGATTGCTGGGTTATACTTCGTACGAGGCGGTACAATACTTTGAAGATGTGCGGTTGTCGGCCCGCGAAACCGTTCCGGGCTCGATGCCGGGTTTGCATTATGTGCTTTTCAAATACATTATTGCCATCAACCATTTCAACAACGAGATGACGATCCTCGAGAATCTGCTCGAAGGCGAAAATACGAATATTCCCGCTATTGAAAAGATTTTACTGAACAATAATATTGCATTATATCCTTTTCTTACGGTCGGAGAGGAGCAGTCGGATATCGACGATGAGCAATACCGGGCCATGGTACGGCGGGGAAAGGAAGAGTGTTACCGGGGCAATGTATTTCAGATCGTGCTTTCGCGACGTTTTTCGCAGGCATTTACAGGCGACGATTTTATGTTGTACCGCACGCTGCGCTCGGTCAATCCGTCGCCCTATCTGTTTTATTTTAATTTCGGTCAATTCCGTATCTTTGGCTCGTCGCCCGAGGCGCACCTGGTGGTCGACGGGCGCAGGCAAAAGGCATATATCAAGCCGATTGCAGGTACTTTCCGCCGGACAGGCGATGATGAAAAAGACCTGGCACTGGCCGCGAAGCTGAGCGAAGATAAAAAAGAAAATGCCGAGCATGTGATGCTGGTGGATCTGGCGCGTAACGATTTGAGCCGGAATACCGAAGAAGTGCAAGTAGATGTTTTCCGTGAGGTTCAATATTATTCGCATGTATTGCACCTGGTATCGTCGGTGAGCGGGCGGCTCCGGCCCGATACGAAAGTAATCAAGTTGTTTGCCGATACGTTTCCGGCCGGCACCTTGTCGGGAGCTCCGAAAATACGCGCGATGCAGCTGATCGACGAAATCGAGCCGCACGACCGCGGACCTTATGGAGGCTGCCTGGGTTACATCGGTTTTGACGGGTCCTTTAACCAGGCAATCACCATCCGTTCGTTTGTGAGTAAAAACAACACGCTGTATTACCAGGCCGGTGCAGGCGTTGTGGCCAAATCGGACGAAGAGAGTGAACTGCAGGAAGTGAATAATAAATTGGCCGCGTTGAAGAAGGCGATGGAAAGCGCTTCGCTTCGTTCCGGCAACTGAACTTCGCCCGGTGTGAGAAACAAGTACATCCGATCCACCACCGGCGAAATGGCAAATAAATCCCAAGTCTTTCTTTTTTGACTTTATAAAAATATGAAAGTATTAGTATTTGATAATTACGATTCGTTTACCTATAATTTGGTACATGCCCTGAAAAAGCTGGGTGTTACCGATCTGGAGGTTCACCGCAACGATCAGATTGCGTTGGAAGATATTGAACGTTTTGATAAAATAGTATTGTCGCCCGGTCCGGGAGTACCCTCCGGGTCGGGTATCTTACTCGACCTGATCCGCACCTATGCGCCCACGAAAAGTATTTTAGGTGTTTGCCTGGGGCAACAGGCTATTGCCGAGGCATTTGGCGGTAGCCTGCTGAATCTTCCGGAGGTTTTTCACGGTATCAGTTCGATGGTCCGGGTAGTTCGGCCCGATGTGCTGTTCGATGGATTACCTGCCGAGCTCGAAGTAGGCCGCTACCATTCCTGGGTAGTTGATGCACATACCTTGCCTGCCGAGCTGACGGTAACTGCCCTGGATGAAAATGGCATGATCATGGCACTGGCCCACAAAACCTACGATGTAAGAGGCGTTCAGTTTCATCCGGAGTCGGTGCTCACACCGCTGGGAGAACAAATGATTAAACAGTGGTTGGAGCAGGAAACCCGGTCGTATAATTAACGATAAACAACCGACAAGTATACATGAAACATATATTAAACAGATTGTTCGACCATCAATCGCTAACGCGCGACGAGGCCCACGAGGTAATGACAAAGATGGCCGAGGGACACTATAACGAATCGCAAATTGCCGCTTTTATTTCGGTATACCTGATGCGGAGTATCGAACTCGACGAGATTCTCGGGTTTCGCGAAGCCTTACTGTCGATGGCCGTGAAGCTCGATTTTTCGGATTTTAATATTCTGGATATCGTTGGTACCGGCGGAGACGAAAAAAACACCTTTAATATATCGACTGCAGCTTGCTTTGTGGTGGCTGGAGCCGGTTACCAGGTGGTAAAGCACGGGAATTATGCTGCCACTTCGGTAAGTGGATCGTCGAATGTACTCGAATATTTCGGAGCGAAATTTACGACCAACGAATCGGTACTGAAACGATCGCTCGATGCTTCGGGCTTTGCTTATCTGCATGCTCCCATTTTCAATCCTGCCATGAAAAATGTAGCGCCTGTACGTAAAAGTCTCGGAGTACGAACCTTCTTTAATGTATTGGGACCGCTGATCAGTCCGGCCCGGCCACAATCGCAATGCCTCGGCGTATACAACCTGAAAATGTTGCGTCTGTACACCTATATTTACCAGCAACTGGGGATCGGGTATTCCATTGTGCATAGTCTCGATGGTTACGACGAAATCTCGCTCACCGACGCAACCCTCGTCGTCAACCGAAAGGGCGAACAGATTGTAAGTCCTGAGCAACTGGGTTATTCGCCACTCAATCAACAGGATTTATACGGCGGAGCGACGATTGAACAAGCTGCAGCTATTTTCAGAAAGGTGCTCGATACCACCTCGACTCCGGCACAGCGCGATGTGGTGTTGGCCAATGCTGCGGTGGCCATCCAAACTTTAAATACGGACCGATCGTTGGAGACGTGCAGGGCCGAAGCACAAGCTTCGCTCGAATCGGGTGCGGCAAAAAAGGCCTTTGTCAAATTTTTGGAATGTTATCAATAAAATCGACTTATGACAATTTTAGATCAAATAATAGCCGATAAACGGAAGGAAGTGGAAGCCGGCAAAAAGCTGATCAGCCTGGCCGACCTGCAATCGTCGCCTTATTTTCAGCGAAGCTCTTTGTCGTTGAAGGACCGTTTGCGCGAATCGGTAGGGATTATTGCTGAGTTTAAACGAAAATCGCCCTCGAAAGGATGGATTCATGAAGAGGCCGACGTGGTGGAGGTGACTTCGGGGTATAGCGCTGCCGGTGCCGCCGGAGTATCGATTCTTACCGATTCGAAGTATTTCGGAGGTGTTCAGCAGGAGCTTACCGCTGCCCGGCCGCATGTGCATTGTCCCGTTTTGCGTAAAGATTTTATGATCGACGAATACCAGCTGTATGAGGCAAAAGCGATCGGCGCCGACGTGGTGTTGCTGATTGCTGCTGCGCTTACACCCGCCGAATGCAGGCAATTGGCGGCAAAAGCCAGGGAGTTGGGGCTCGAAGTACTGCTCGAGATCCATTCGGAGGATGAGCTGATTTATTGTTGCGACGAGGTGGATTTGGTGGGAGTTAACAATCGGAACCTGAAAACATTTGAAGTATCCACCAACTTGTCGGTGGAGTTGGCTCCGCTCATTCCCGATCGTTTTGTGAAGATCAGCGAAAGCGGATTGTCGGAGGTTGAAACTGTAAGAACGCTCATGGAAAAGGGCTATCGCGGCTTTTTAATGGGGGAGAATTTCATGAAAGAAAATGATCCGGCTGCCGCGCTGAATTTCTTTATCCGAACACTATGTCGCTGAAGATTAAAATATGCGGTATGCGTCAACGGGATAATATCCTGGACGTGGCTGCCCTGAAACCCGACTACCTGGGATTGATTTTTTATCCCGGATCGGCCCGGTATGTGGCTACTGCCGAGGATTTCCCCCTTGACGAATTAGCAGCACTGTGTACCATCGGTGTGTTTGTCGACGAACAGCCGGCGCTGGTGCTTGAAAAGGTAAAGCAATTCGGATTGAAAGGGGTTCAGTTGCACGGACAAGAGAGCGCCGCCGAATGTGCGTTTTATAAACAACAGGGACTGGAAGTGTTGAAAGCGGTTTCTGTGGCTAGCTCCCGCGATTTGCAACAGCCGGAGCGCTACCAGGGCTGCGTCGACCTTATTGTGCTCGATACCAAAACAGCGGGACACGGAGGCTCGGGGAAAAAATTCGATTGGGACCTGCTCGATCACTATACAGCCCCCATCCCCTTCTTGCTCGGCGGAGGCATAGGTGCCGACGATGCGGCCATCATTCGGGCGCTCAACCATCCTCAACTGGCAGGACTCGACCTGAACAGCAGGTTTGAAATAGCGCCAGCCTGTAAGGATGTGAAAAAAATTGAAACTTTTTTAGCCGGACTGAAAGCCGGGGAAAAGGAAAGCTCTAAGTAAGTCAGAAAACAAACGAAAATGGTATGAACAGAATTAATCAACTTTTTAAAAATAAACCCTCCGGCATCATGTCGGTGTATTTCACCGCCGGCTATCCGCAGCTCGACGATACATTACCCATTCTTGATGCGTTACAGGCCAATGGCGTCGATCTGGTCGAAATCGGAATCCCGTTCTCCGACCCGATGGCCGATGGCGTTGTAATTCAGGAGTCGGGACACCAGGCCTTGCAAAACGGCATGAATCTGCGGATGTTGTTTCAACAGTTGACCGGTATGCGATCGTCCGTCACTATTCCGTTGGTGATGATGGGGTATCTGAATCCCATCCTGCAATTCGGGTTTCACGATTTTTGCCGTGAGTGCCGGCGGGTAGGAGTCGACGGAATGATTATCCCCGATCTTCCGATGGACGATTACCTTTCGGAATACAAAGCCATTGCGGAAGCGTTCGGCCTGAAGTTTATCTTTTTAATTACTCCGGAGACCTCCGACGAACGCATACGGATCATCGATCAACAAACCGATGGATTTATTTATATGGTCTCATCGGCGGCGGTTACCGGAACTCAGCAATCGTTCGATAGCCGCGAAGAATATTTCAGGCGTATTGAATCGATGAAACTGAAAAATCCGCGCCTCATAGGATTCGGAGTTTCCAATAAAGCCACTTTTGAGATGGTCAACCGCTATTCGTCGGGTGCTATTGTGGGCTCGGCTTTTATAAAATCACTCCAGTCCAGCTGTTCCGTTTCGGAGGCAGTACAAGCGCTCATACAGCAACTGCGTAGTTGAAAAATTCGTTTTTTAAAAAAGTTTTGTTTAGTTTTGTATCACGATACCATAAATTCATCGTGCATGAAACAGATAGTATTTTTGATACTGATCGGCTGGCTGATGCCGGCAGGTGTTTTTGCTCAGAGGACTGCGCAACAAGAACCAACCCGGCCTGCCGAAGTGAGTGAGGCTACCGGTTATCCGGTTCATTTGTTTTCCGATACGCTGTTCTATGTTTACAATCGCCTGGCATCGCTGGGAGCTGCCGAACGGGCTGCCAATATCTCGGCACGGCTCCATAAAGTATTCGAAAACGATTATACGAAAGCAGAGGATTTTAGCCTGCAGGCCAACGGGCAGTACATGGATATCGTATGCGGCGAACTCATCGTGATGAGTGTCACGGAACAGGATGCTGCACGTACGGGCGTTACCAATGTCGAGTTGGCCGGACAATACATGGAAGCTATGAAGGTGGCTTTTGCAGAAGCCAGAGCCGATCGCGGATGGCTGAAAACCTTGTTAAGGGCCGGATTGGTACTGTTGGTGTTAGGTGGCATTTTCCTGTTGATACGATTGATAATGAAAGCGCATGGCTGGATCGAACTGAAAATAGCCTCCAACAAGGAAAAACTACTTAAAAACTTATCCTATAAGGATTATACCTTTCTGACGGCCGACCAGGAACTGGTGGTGATCTCCTGGTTGCTGAAAATCCTGAAATGGTTTTTCGTCGTATTACTCGTTTATCTGTTATTGCCGCTGGTTTTCAGTATTTTCCCCTTTACGCGCGGGTGGGCCGATACTTTATTCGGATTCATCTGGAAGCCTTTCAGCGGTATCATGAAATCGGTATGGGAGTATATGCCCAATCTGTTTACCATTGTCGTAATTATCGTGGTATTCCATTATCTGATCCGGTTTGTTCAATACATTTTTAAAGAAATCGACAGCGGGAAGTTGAAAATAAGCGGATTTCATGAAGACTGGGCCTTGCCCACCTTCAGTATCGTCAAATTCTTACTTTACGCCTTCATGTTCATCATTATTTTCCCGTATTTACCCGGTTCCGATTCGGGTGTGTTTCAGGGAGTATCGGTTTTTCTCGGATTGCTGGTGTCGTTAGGCTCATCGTCGGCTATTTCGAATATCGTGGCCGGGCTGGTGATCACCTACATGCGGCCATTCAAGGATGGCGACCGGATTCAAATCGGGGAGGTTACAGGTGTCGTAGTCGAGAAATCGTTGCTGGTAACGCGGTTGCGGACCGTCAAAAATGAAGAGATCACCATTCCCAACTCAGCAGTATTGTCGGGCAATACTACCAATTTTTCGGTAGTTGCCAAATCGGAAGGGTTGATTATACATACCACCGTCACCATCGGTTACGATGTTCCCTGGCGCGATGTTCAGGCAGCATTGCTCGAATCGGCCTCCCGCACCGGCAATCTGCTGGCCGGTAAAGCGCCTTTTGTACTTCAAACCAGTCTCGACGATTTTTATGTGGCCTACCAGCTGAACGTGTATACCGCTGCAGCAGAGGCAGTAGCTCCCATTTATTCGGAATTGCACCAGCATATTCAGGATGTGTTCGCCGAAAGAGGTATCGAAATCATGTCGCCGCATTACCGTGCCGAACGCGACGGGAATGAAATCACCATCCCGAAAAGAAATACCTAATTGGTGAACCCGGGCCGGGTATCCACAGGTAGCCCGGCCCCGGGTTGTTGATAATTACCAATTAACCGGCCACAAAATGTTGTGGTTTCCAAAAACTTTTTCTATCTTTGCAGTCCGTTTCGAAGAAGGTATATGAAGCAGCGCTGCCATCAGGCATCTCACCTTCCCGATGTAATTAAAAATCAAATAGTTATAATGTACGCAATTGTAGAAATTTTGGGTCAGCAGTTCAAGGCGGAAGCCGGAAAACGACTGTATGTACACCGTATGGAAGAGGCTGCACAAGGCTCGGAAGTAGCATTTGACAAGGTATTGCTCGTAGATAACAATGGGGCCATCACAGTAGGCGCGCCGGTTGTTGAAGGAGCTAAAGTAGTATGTGAAGTATTGTCGCACGTACGTGGCGAGAAAGTAATCGTTTTCCACAAAAAACGTCGTAAAGGGTACCGCAAACGCAATGGTCACCGTCAGAACTTCACCGAATTGAAGATTAAAGAAATTGTAGCGTAATTAACCGGTATTAAAATTTAGAAGAAAATGGCACATAAGAAAGGAGTTGGTAGCTCGAAGAACGGTCGCGAATCGGAAAGTAAGCGACTCGGAGTAAAGATTTACGGCGGTCAGTTTGCTAAAGCCGGTAACATCATCGTACGTCAACGCGGTACTGTTCACCATGCAGGCGAAAACATGGGTCTTGGAAAAGATCACACCTTGTTTGCACTGGTCGACGGAGTAGTTGAATTCAGAAAACGCAAAGACAATAAATCGTACGTTTCGGTACGTCCCGTAGCAGAAGCTAACTAATCGTAGTTTCTCTTACCGTTATAAGTGCTCCTGTGGTTTTACCGTAGTGTAAAATACGGGAGTATTTTTTTTAGAAGTAAACCCGTTAATCCCTTATAGTTGTAATAAAGTGCTGACATTAAAGTATATAACTGAAAATCCGCAGGAGGTGACAGCCCGTCTGGCTAAAAAGCATTTCCCTGCGGAAGCTATTATCGCCCAGGTAATCGAGCTCGACACACAGCGTAAACAAACCCAGACATCGGCCGATCAGGCCCTGGCGCAGTCCAATGCGCTGTCGAAAGAGATCGGAATCCTGTTGAAGCAAGGTAAAACCGACGAGGCAACTGCTGCTAAAGAGCAAACCACCGAATTGAAAAAAAGAATTCAAGAGCTCACCGACCTTCAGGCATCGCTCGAGCAGCAGCTTACCGACCTGTTGGTGCAAATTCCCAACTTACCGCACCATTCGGTGCCCGAAGGCCGTCATGCCGAACACAATGTAGTGGAACGTACGGGAGGGGAATTGCCGCAACTTCCTGCCGGTGCTTTGCCGCATTGGGAATTGGCAAAAAAATACGACCTCATCGATTTCGAACTGGGGGTGAAAATTACCGGTGCCGGATTTCCGGTCTATAAAGGGAAGGGAGCCCGTCTGCAACGTGCGCTGATCAATTTTTTTCTCGATAATGCCCGCGATGCCGGTTACCTCGAAGTGCAGCCTCCTTATGTGGTGAATGCGGCTTCGGGCTATGGTACCGGTCAGCTGCCCGACAAGGAAGGTCAGATGTACCATGCTACTGCCGACGATTTGTACCTGATTCCGACCGCCGAAGTTCCGGTTACCAATATCTACCGCGATGTAATCCTCAACGAATCGGAATTGCCCATCAAGAATACGGCCTATTCGGCTTGTTTCCGCCGTGAAGCCGGTTCGTACGGTAAAGATGTGCGCGGCCTCAATCGCCTGCATCAGTTCGATAAGGTAGAAATTGTGCAGATTCAACATCCCGATAAATCGTACGAGTCGCTTACCGATATGGTGAATTATGTGCAAACCCTGGTTGAAAAACTGGAACTTCCCTGGAGGATTCTTCGCCTGTGCGGAGGCGATATGAGTTTTACCTCGGCCCTGACCTTCGACTTCGAAGTATATTCGGCTGCACAACAACGCTGGCTGGAGGTGAGTTCGGTATCCAATTTTGAGAATTACCAGGCCAACCGCCTGAAATGCCGTTTCAAAGGCAATGATAAGAAAACACAACTCTGTCATACCCTCAACGGCAGCGCACTGGCATTGCCCCGTATCGTAGCGGCCCTGCTCGAAAACAACCAGACCGCCGAAGGGATACGGATACCTGCAGCACTCGTTCCGTATACTGGTTTCGAAATGATCGGTTAATACTTGGATTGGTTCTTATTAAGAGAAATCACCCTTATTGCAAAAGACACAAAGATAGCGAGTTAGCCATGCTGCCTGCTCATCTTTGTGTTTTTTGTGTATAAAAAATACACTACAATCTTGTAGTAAAACAAAATTTATAGTACATTTGCGCTCAAATTGCAATCTCTACATTACAAAATGAGTCAAATTATCGAACATTCCGGAATTATTCAGAATGTAAATGGAAAACACATTCAGGTCCAAATTGTTCAAATGTCGGCCTGTAGTTCCTGCCATGCCAAGGGGGCCTGCTCGGCTGCCGACGTCGACGATAAGCTGATCGATGTGGAAACCGATGGTACCGGTTTTAAGGTCGGTGAGCCGGTTTTACTCTACGGGCAAAGTTCGATGGGCTTGCTGGCCGTGCTTCTCGCATTTGTGATTCCCTTTGTGTTGATATTGGTTACTTTGCTGATACTCAAATCGTATGTCGATAATGATGCCTTGTCGGGGAGTATTGCACTCGGTACATTAGTCCCGTATTTTCTGATCCTTTCGCAATTCAATAGTAAATTAAAATCCAAGCTGAAATTTCAGGTGAAAAAGCTCAATGCTGACTGATCTGATTTTAAGTTTTTTTATAACAACCATGAACGTAGTACTCATATCTTTAATTACCCTGGGAGTAATCGGGGCCGTTGCTGCAATTATTTTATTTGTAGTTGCCAAGAAGTTTCATGTTTTTGAGGATCCTCGCATCGATGAGGTTGAAGCTGCATTGCCGGCTGCCAACTGCGGGGGGTGCGGATTTCCCGGGTGCAGGGGGTTTGCCGATGCCTGTGTGAAATCGGATGAGCTTGGCGATTTGTTCTGTCCTGTGGGCGGCAACGATACCATGGCTAAGGTAGCAGCTATTCTGGGTAAGACGGCGGTAGCACAAGCTCCGAAAGTAGCGGTGGTTCGTTGCGACGGTACCTGTGAACACCGTCCGCGCTACAACGAGTACGATGGGGTGAAGCATTGTTTCATCGCCCACAACCTTTACAGCGGCGAAACCAATTGTTCGTGGGGATGCCTTGGTTTCGGCGATTGCGAATTGTCGTGCGAATTCGACGCCATCAAGGTGAATCCGGTGACGATGATACCGGAAGTGGATGATGATAAATGTACTGCTTGCGGCGCCTGTGTACGCGCTTGTCCGAAATTACTTATCGAACTGCGTAAGAAAGGTCCTAAAGGAAGGCGTATTTATGTAGGATGCCGTAACGAGGACAAAGGGCATATTACCAAAAAAGCCTGTGATGTAGGCTGTATTGGCTGTGCCAAATGTTTTAAAGTTTGCCCGCACGAAGCCATTACCGTCGGTAACAACCTGGCATTTATCAACGACGAAGCATGTAAACTGTGCCGCAAGTGCGTGGAGGTATGTCCTACCAATGCGATTAAAGAGATCAATTTCCCGCCCCGGAAAGTGAAGGAAGAGGAAGCTGTTGCCGCTGAATAATGCGTTATCCTCGGGCATTCCCGGCATACAATCGACAATAAATAATTAACAACTAACAATTATATGAAGACTTTCAGAATCGGAGGGATTCATCCGGCAGAGAATAAGTTTGCAGCCGGAAAAAAAATTATCACGGCCGCATTGCCCGGACAGGTGGTGATTCCGCTGGCACATTATATCGGTACTCCGGCCGACCCGGTCGTAAAACGGGGCGATATCGTTAAAGTAGGCCAGATCATCGGCCAGGCGAGTGGTTTTATTTCGGCTAACGTGCATTCGTCGGTTTCGGGAAAAGTGGTGAAACTCGATGTGCAGCTCGATGCTTCGGGCTATAAGCGTCCGGCGGTTTTTATCGAAGTGGATGGCGACGAATGGCTCGAAACCATCGATCGCAACCCGGAAATCAAACGGGAATGTACGCTTTCGAAACAGGAGATTATCGAAAAAATTAAGGCGGCAGGTATAGTCGGACTGGGTGGCGCTACTTTCCCGGCCCATGTGAAGTTGATGCCTCCTCCGGGTAAGAAAGCCGAGGTGCTGATTATTAATGCGGTAGAGTGTGAGTCGTACCTTACCTGCGACCACCAGCTGATGATGGAGCATGGCGAGGAAATTCTGATCGGGGTTACCATTCTGATGAAGGCGCTGGAAGTGAACCGTGCGATTATCGGTGTCGAAAATAATAAGAAAGATGCTATCCAGCTCCTCAAAAAGCTTGCGGCTGATTACAAAGGCATTGAAGTGGAAGCGCTGAAAGTGCGTTACCCCCAGGGGGGCGAAAAGCAGCTTATCGATGCGCTGATCCGTCGCCAGGTGCCCAGTGGCAGAATTCCGGTGGAAGTGGGTGCGGTGGTGCAGAATGTAGCCACTACCTATGCGATCTACGAAGCGGTTCAGAAAAACAAACCGATGGTGGAGCGTGTGATGACCATCACCGGTAAAGATGCGCCCAACCCGGGGAATTACCGCGTCAGGCTGGGTACTTATCTTTCCAATGTGGTAGAAGAAGCCGGCGGTGTCCCCGAAGGCACCGGCAAAATCGTCGGTGGCGGACCTATGATGGGCCGCTCGCTGATGAATCTCAATATCCCCATGGCAAAAGGAAGCTCCGGTGTAGTGTTTATCCGCGATGCCGAAGCCATCCGCAAACCGGTACAAAACTGCATCCGTTGTACCAAATGCGTTACGGTTTGTCCCATGGGTCTCGAGCCGTATCTGCTCATGGCCCAGAGCGAACGCAATATGTGGACCGAGATGGAAGCCAACCGCACCATGGATTGTCTCGAATGCGGAAGTTGCAGCTATACCTGCCCGTCGAACCGGCCGCTGCTCGATTATATCCGTTTCGGCAAATCCACGGTTGGTGGAATTATAAGAAGTAGAACCGCAAAATAAATACAGAGAATGGAAAAACTGATAATATCGCCCGCACCGCATATTCACAGCGGCGACTCCGTATCCAAAAATATGTACGGGGTGGTCATCGCCATGGTTCCCGCCCTGTTGGCATCGCTCTACTTTTTCGGACTGGGCGCACTTATTGTAACCCTCACAGCCGTAGCAGCTTCGGTGCTTTTCGAATTTCTGATCCAGAAGTACATCCTGAAAGGTCCGGTCACCATATTGGACGGTTCGGCTGCTGTAACCGGCCTGCTGCTCGCCTTCAACCTGCCCTCCAATCTTCCGCTCTGGATGATTATCGTCGGAGCGCTGGTGGCTATCGGCGTGGCAAAAATGAGCTTCGGCGGTTTGGGCAACAATCCTTTCAACCCGGCATTGGTGGGGCGTGTGTTTCTGCTTATTTCGTTCCCGGTGGAAATGACTACCTGGCCCGTTGTGGATCCGCTCGCCACTACCTACCTCGATGCCGAAACCGGTGCCACCGTACTCGGTATCCTGAAAGAAGGGTCGGCCTCGCTTCCGGCCGTCTCCGATATGATTGTGGGAAATATCCCGGGTTCCCTCGGCGAGGTTTCGGCCATCGCTCTGCTTGTCGGGTTGGGGTATATGCTGATCCGTAAAATTATTACCTGGCATATCCCGGTTAGTATCCTGCTCACCGTAGCGGTATTCACAGGGATCTTATACCTTGCCGATCCTGCCACCTATGCTTCGCCGCTGGTACACCTGTTCTCCGGCGGACTGATGCTGGGCGCTATTTTCATGGCTACCGATTATGTAACTTCACCCATGACGTTCCGCGGCATGTGGATTTATGGGGTCGGTATCGGTCTGCTCACCGTCATCATCCGTACCTGGGGTGCTTATCCCGAAGGAGTTTCGTTTGCCATTCTTATTATGAACGGCTTTACCCCTATCATCAACTTCTATGTTAAACCCAAACGGTTTGGAGAAAAACCGAAAAAAGCATAAACTGAAGACATGGCAAAGTTAGAATCTACATTTAAAAATATGGTGCTGGTGCTCACGGGCATCACCATTTTTGCTGCCGTAGCCCTCGGTTCGGTTTATTCGCTCACCAAAGAACCCATTGCAGCCTCCAAAAAAGCAAAACAGGAAAATGCAATCAAAGAAGTGCTGCCCGAGTTCGATCGCCTCGACGCGGAAGAATTAATCTCCCTGGAAGGCTTCGAAGCTCCTTTCGTTCTGTACAAAGCGTATAAAGGCGACGAGTTTGTGGGTGCTGCCGTACAGTCGTATTCGGGCAACGGCTTCAGCGGTGAGATCAAAGTGATGGTAGGCTTCGATCCCGAAGGCGCCATTGTGAACTATTCGGTACTGGAACAAAAAGAAACGCCGGGGCTGGGTACCAAAATGGCCGACTGGTTTAAAACCGAAAAAGGCAAGCAGGATATCCGTGGCAAAAATCCTGAAATCAATAATCTTACCGTGAGTAAGGACGGGGGAGAAGTGGATGCTATTACAGCAGCTACCATCTCGTCGCGCGCCTTCCTCGAAACCATCCGGTATGCCTACAGCGCTTACAAGCAGGACTACGATGCGGCGAGCGGAGCCACCGAAAAAACCGATTCAGTAACCCTAAATCAATAAGGAGGACAACTATATGAGCCAGAATTCCGGAATGAAAACAATGCTGAATGGCATTATCAAAGAAAATCCCGTATTTGTTCTTCTGCTGGGGATGTGCCCCACGCTGGGTACCACATCGTCGGCCGTCAACGGGCTGGGGATGGGGCTTGCAACCACCTTCGTGCTTCTCTCGGCCAATGTGGTGGTATCGTTGCTCAAAAACATAATTCCCGATAAAGTGCGTATTCCGGCTTTTATCGTGGTAATTGCGACCTTTGTTACCCTGGTGGAAATGGTGATGCAGGCCTATGTGCCGGCTCTCTACGATAGCCTGGGCTTGTTTATCCCGCTCATTGTGGTGAACTGTATCGTGCTCGGACGGGCCGAAGCCTTTGCAGCAAAGAATACCGTCGGGAAATCGTTTTTCGATGGACTGGGAATGGGACTTGGTTTTACCATGGCGTTAACGCTGCTGGGGACGGTTCGCGAATTGCTGGGGACCGGAAAGGTGTTCAGTATGACCATCTTCCCCGAAAACTACGGCATGTTGCTGTTCGTGCTTGCGCCGGGCGCTTTCATTGCGCTGGCCTACCTCATTGCCATCTTCAATAAACTGAAAAAAGCTTAAGATTATGACCTACGTACTTATATTTATCAGCGCCGTATTCGTAAACAATATCGTATTGTCGCAGTTTCTGGGAATTTGTCCGTTCCTGGGAGTGTCAAAGAAAGTGGAAACAGCACTGGGAATGGCAGGCGCCGTGGCGTTCGTATTAACCATCGCCACCATTTTCACCTTTATTGTTCAGAAATCGGTACTCGAGCCGCTCAACATCACTTACCTGCAAACCATCAGTTTTATTCTGATTATTGCAGCCCTGGTACAAATGGTGGAGATCATCCTTAAAAAGATTTCGCCGGCCCTTTATCAGGCCCTGGGAGTATTCCTGCCGCTCATTACCACCAACTGTGCCGTTCTGGGTGTGGCGATCATGGTCATTCAGAAAGATTTCGATTTGGCGAGCAGCGTGGTATTTGCCATATCGACGGCCATAGGGTTCGGGTTGGCATTGGTGCTTTTTGCCGGTATCCGCGAGCAACTCAACATGCTGAACCTGCCGAAGGGCATGAAAGGAATTCCGTCGGCCTTACTCACCGCCGGCTTACTGGCGATGGCATTCATGGGGTTTGCCGGGATTGTAAAATAAGCCTTGTTCCCCTGTTTTTGAAGGCCTGCAGGTTTCATCCCAAAATCATGCACTATTTGTTATAAATTAATTCCCGTCAAGGTGCGGAATTACAGATTTTTTTGTAATTTCGCACTGTTTTTTATGCGGCAATAGCTCAGTCGGTAGAGCGTTGGCTTCCCAAGCCGAAGGTCGCGGGTTCGAGCCCCGTTTGCCGCTCCACTCCTTTTTTGTATCTTTGCACCCTCAATTAAAAATTGTTTTTCCAATGAATATCGAATCGTCGCTCCAGGCTATGGTGAAAACTGCCGTTGCCGAGCTTTATCAGCTGGAAGCCGCTGAGGCCCAACTTCAGATACAAAAAACCAAAAAAGAATTCGAGGGCGACCTCACCGTGGTGATTTTTCCCTTTGTGAAAGCGGCCCGTAAAGCTCCCGAAACGATCGGTGAAGAGATCGGGAATTACCTGCTTTCGCAGCATTCGCTGGTGAGCGCGTTCAATGTGATCAAAGGTTTTCTCAACCTCACCATCCATACGGCTTACTGGCTGGAATTGCTTAACGCCCTGTCGTCCGATGCGAGTTTCGGACAGAACGATACGGGGAAAGGTAAGTTGATGATGATCGAATATTCGTCGCCCAATACCAACAAACCGCTTCACCTGGGGCATGTGCGCAATAATCTGCTCGGTTTTTCAATCTCCGAGATTCAGAAAGCCAACGGCTGGGAGGTAGTGAAAACCAATATAGTGAACGACCGGGGTATCCATATCTGCAAGTCGATGCTGGCCTGGAAACTTTTTGGCAATGGCGAAACGCCGCAATCGTCGGGCATGAAGGGCGATCACCTGGTGGGGAAGTATTACGTGGAATTCGATAAGGCTTATAAAGCCGAGGTGAAAGCGCTGATGGAGCAGGGGATGGCCGAAGAGGAAGCCAAGCGTACGGCCCCGCTGATGCGCCGGGCGCAGGAAATGCTGGTGGCCTGGGAAAATCACGATCCGGAGGTGTACCGGTTGTGGGAAACGATGAACGGCTGGGTATACGAAGGTTTCGATGCTACTTACAAACGGATGGGAGTCGATTTCGACAAGATCTATTACGAATCGCAAACCTACCTCGAAGGTAAATCGAAAGTGGAAGAGGGACTTGCAAAAGGTGTTTTCTACCGCCGCGAGGATGGTTCGGTTTGGGCCGATCTGCGTCCCGAAGGACTCGATGAGAAGCTGTTGCTCCGGGCCGACGGCACTTCGGTATATATGACCCAGGATATTGGAACTGCCAAGCTGCGTTACGAAGATTATCCCATCAACAAAATGGTGTATGTCGTGGGCAATGAGCAAAACTACCATTTCCAGGTGCTGGCCCTGTTGCTCGATAAAGTGGGTTTTGAATGGGGCCGCGAATTGGTGCATTTTTCCTACGGGATGGTGGAGCTTCCCGAAGGTAAGATGAAGAGCCGCGAGGGTACGGTGGTGGATGCCGACGATCTGATGACGGAAATGATGGATACCGCCCGCGATACCGCCCGCGAACTGGGTAAGCTCGATACCTCTTCCGGCGAAGAAGTGGAGCAAATAGCAGCAATGGTAGGGCTGGGAGCTCTTAAATACTTTATTCTGAAGGTAGATCCGAAGAAAAATATGACCTTCAATCCGAAGGAGTCGATTGATTTTAACGGCAATACCGGTCCGTTTATTCAATATACGCACGCCCGTATTAAATCGGTGCTGCGTAAAGCTCAGGATGCCGGGATCGGGATTCCGGATGCGGTGGATACCGGACTGGCTGTTTCTGATAAGGAAAAATATATGATTCAGTTGCTGAGTGCGTATCCGTCGGTGGTGCGTCAGGCTGGCGACGAATTCAGTCCGGCAGTGATTGCCAATTATATCTATGAGTTGGTGAAGGAATACAACCAGTTCTACCACGACTTCTCCATTCTGAAGGAAGAAAACGGTGCCTTGAAAGGATTCCGGCTGTTGTTGTCGGCCTCGGTGGCACAGGTGGTGAAGTCGGGAATGGCCTTGCTGGGAATTGAAGTGCCCGAGCGGATGTAAGGTACGACGACCGGTTATACGGCGATAAAGGGCTTCATGAGCCGGCCGAAAAACAACCGATAATTTTTGTAATTGGAATAATTAGGTTATTTTAGCGGACTGTAAATCCTGCCAAGAGTACATGAACGTTCGCATACTGTTGGGGTTGTTCCTTTTCTTAATTTCCTGTTCGGTTGATAAACAGGAGGTTAAAGAATTGTCGGCCGACGAAAATGCCATGATGGAGCTTTCGTTGGACACTTTGCATGTAGCAACAATGTACGGCTCTTCGTCGTATTTTCGTTTTCGGAACGAAATAGTCGGTTACGATGTCGAATTATCGACTCACCTGGCCGCCCGGCTGGGTAAACCGGTTCGCATTCACCTGGCCCGCACCCGCAAGCAAATGCTCGATTGGCTCGACGAGAAGCGTGTCGACCTGATTGCCTACGATATGTACGAAACGAGGGAATTGAAAGCCAACTACCGTTTCGTGGCCTATCAGCCCGATTCCTATCTGGTGTTGGTGCAACTGATAGGCGTCAATACCGTAACATCGATTGCCGAATTAAGAGGGAAAACCATCCATGTTCCCGAAAACTCGCCGCACTTGCAGCGACTTCGCAGTTTAAACCGCGAATTGGGTGGTTTTATCAACATCGTCGAGGTTTCGGATACTGTGAGCAATGACGAGTTGATCGATCAGGTTCTGAAGAAGAAAATTGAATATACGCTGGCTTATCACAATAAGGCAGTGTTGTACAAAGACCACAACCGCCGGATGGACATACGGTTGCAAGTCGGTTTTCCGCAGCGCAATGGCTGGGTTATCAGGAAAGACGAACACGAACTGGCCAAGGCCATCGAACAATGGGAAAACCTGCCCGAAACCGAGCTGTTCCGGTCGCAGCTGTACGGCAAATATATTATCAGAAATCCGTATTTTGCTGCTACGCGCCTCCGTATTCCGCAAGGTGCCATTTCGCCCTTCGATCATTTGTTTAAAAAATACGCTTCCGAAATTGGCTGGGACTGGCGCTTGCTGGCGGCCATTGCGTTTCACGAGTCGGGATTCGATTCGGCACAGATATCGCGCCGTGGCGCTTCGGGTTTGATGCAGCTGATGCCCCGTACGGCAGCTAATTTTGGCCTCAGCCGCGAGAATATCACCAACCCTGAGAGGAATATAGAAGCGGGTGTGCAGTATATCAAAAGCCTGAACCTGTTGTTTCGAAAAGTGGAAGATTCCAACGAACGCCTTCATTTTATACTGGCGTCCTACAATTCGGGACCGGCCCACGTGTTGGATGCAATGGCTCTGGCCGAGAAGCACGGCAAAAATCCATACATCTGGCACGGCCATGTGGAGCCTTATCTTGAAAAGAAAAGTGATCCTGCCTATTATAAAGATGAGGTGGTTAAATACGGGCGGTTCCGTGCTGCCGAAACCTTGCGCTATGTGCGTAATACCTTGGCTACCTTCCAGAAATTCAAAGGGGAATTATGAATATTGCAGAGGTGTTTCGTCGCTTGCCGGGCCGGTATCAACTGGAAGAGCTGCTGCTTTTTTTGTCGCTTCATCCTGAATATTGGCCCGAAGTGTTTGGGCAGGTGGCTGGCAACGACGACCCTAAAGCGGCTTTCAGAGCCTTGTGGGCCTGTGAAAAGGTGAGCCAGCGCTGGCCCGGATGGTGGACCGGTGAGCAACGAGAGCAAATCCGGCAGCTGGTGCTCCATAGCACACATACCGGAATGTTGCGGTTGGGGATCTCGATATTAAATTCGCTGCCTTTAGCTGCCGAACCCGATGTTGAACTGATCAATCGGTTGTACGATTTAATGATGCAGGCATCCACACCTCCGGGAGTTCAGGCGCAGGCAATGCGTCTGCTGTATGCACTGGTAAAGGATAACAACGATTTGCTTTACGAGTTTTGGCTCGTCCTCGACGAGGCAGCCGACGACTTCGATTCGCCCGCATTCAGGGCAGCCCGAAAAAACTTACTTAAACGGAAGAGATAGCCATGTAATTTTGCTCATTTCTCGAAAAAATGTGTTATTTTTGTACGATTTTTAAACACAAAAACACTTTTTATCGTTTAATTTAATTCGATGTTTTTATGACATTAAAGAAGAACATTCTCGCATTGCGACAAAAAAAGGCCCAGGTTCAACTGGGGGGTGGTGAGAAAGCCATCGAAAAGCAGGTCGCCATGGGCAAAATGACTGCCCGTGATCGTATTCTGAATTTGTTGGATGCGAACTCGTTTCACGAATACGACATGTTTGTGGAACACGAAGAGCGTAACTTCGGGATGGACAGCAAAGAGCTGGCTGGCGACGGTGTAATTACCGGTACCGGAACCATTAAAGGTGCACCTGTTTGTATTTATGCCCAGGACTTCACGGTGATGGGAGGCTCTTTAGGATTGAAACACGCCAGAAAGATCACTAAAATTATGGATCACGCGCTGAAGATGAAGATGCCGTGTATTGGTATCAACGATTCCGGAGGCGCCCGTATTCAGGAAGGTATCGGTGCATTGGCCGGATACGGTGAGATTTTCTACCGCAATACCATGGCCTCGGGGGTGATTCCTCAGATCTCGGTCATTCTGGGTCCTTGTGCAGGTGGTGCAGTATATTCGCCGGCGCTTACCGACTTTGTGTTTGTTGTTGAAAATATTTCGAAGATGTTTATCACCGGCCCGAACGTAATCGAAACGGTGCTGGGCGAGAAAATTTCGCAGGAAGACCTGGGAGGTGCGCGTGTACATGCCGAGATCACAGGTAACGCCCATTTCTATGCCCAAACCGAGATGGAATGTCTCGATCAGATTAAAGAACTCATCAGCCTTATTCCGCACAGCAATCAGGAAAAGGCGGCCCGTATCGAGCCTAAAAAACCCAAAATCCGCAAAAACATTGAGAATATAATACCGGCCGATCCCAAACAGCCCTACGATGTCCGCGATATCATTTACACCTTGAGCGACGATTCTAAATTTCTGGAAGTTCAGGAGCTCTGGGCACCCAATATCGTGATCGGATTTGGCCGTATGAATGGTGAAACCATCGGCTTTGTAGCTAACCAACCCATGTATCTGGCCGGTGTGCTCGATTGCGATGCGTCCGACAAGGCCGCACGTTTCATCCGTTTCTGCGATGCGTTTAATATCCCCATCTTGACGCTGGAAGATATGCCGGGTTACCTGCCGGGGGTCGACCAGGAACATGCGGGAGTAATTCGCCACGGAGCTAAATTGCTGTATGCCTATTCCGAAGCCACCGTACCCAAGATTACGGTAATTCTGCGCAAAGCCTACGGAGGAGGGTATATAGCCATGAATTCGCGCCACCTGGGTGCCGATTTCATGTTCGCATGGCCGGGTGCCGAAATTGCCGTGATGGGCCCCGAAGGTGCCGCTAACATTATCTTCCGTAAAGAAATTATGGAAGCTGAGGATCAGGATGCGATGCGTCAGCAAAAGGTGCAGGAATACATCGAAAAGTTTGCCAATCCGTTTGTAGCGGCGTCCAAGGGATATATCGATGCGGTGATCGAACCGAAAGAAACCCGCGAACTGGTACTGCACGCGCTTGAGGTTTCGAAAAACAAAGACGACCACCGTCCGTACAAAAAACATGGAGTACCGCCATTTTGATAGTATCTTATTGAGAAAAGTATATGAAGAAAAAAGAAGTGATCGAGATGGTCGATTTTGCGGTTACTGCCCGTAAATACAAGACTCAGCTCACGAATAAATATAAGAATCGTAAGGTGTGGGTAAATCCCAATCCCTACGAAATTCAATCGTCGATCCCGGGAACCGTGATTTCGATTGCGGTCAATGAGGGCGATTTGGTAAAGGAAGGCGATCATCTGTTGATCCTGGAGGCAATGAAAATGCAAAACCGGATTCAGATGCCTTTCACGGCTCGTATCAAAAAAATCAATGTAAGCCCCGGCGATAAGGTGCCCAAGGATACGCTGATGATCGAGCTGGAGGCCGAAGGAGAGGAATAGTACGCTGCGTGTTCCGCATTGCGTTAAGTATACACTTCGTGTTGTTGGCTATGACTTTTCATAGGCTTAACAACACGAAGTGTTTTTAGAGGGGCTTACTGTTTCGATGCCCGTTCAATGCTTTCTACTTCCACCTCGGTTCCTTCCAGTAAATCGTAATCAACTTCGCCGTAAAGTATCAATATTGTTTTGTCATCGAACTTGAAAGCGGGGAGGTGTTTCTTCTTGATTTCGACATGAAGGGTTCCCGTCGCATCTTTGAACAAATAGGTTTTGTTGTCGAGCTGCTGTATAATGGTCCCTCGCAAAGCCACTACAATATCCTGCCGGTCGAGCTTTAATGCATTATCCTTGATCTCCTTTACCGTATAGATTTTTTGTTTGCTGCCCGGGCCGGTGTACTGCGAGTATACTACGCCGATCCCTGTAAATAAGAGTGCTGCAATCAGTACGCGTTGTAACATATTCATATGATTTTGTTTTTAATTGTTCAGGATACAAAGTTAGGGTGCAATTCTGTAGAAATTCTGGAGCTGCCAATCAAAAAGCAACTGTAAGGCAGTGACGATTTTCTTTTTCTACGGTATAGTTCAGTTGAAACCGGTTCAGTTCGCAAATCTGCTTCACAATAGCCAGCCCGATTCCCATATTACCGTTTTCACCTTTACTGAATCGTTCCATCAGTTCGTTGGTGGATGTGTTCAGAGAAGGACCGCTGTTGATGATCCGGAATCGGTTTTCTTTCAATTCAATATGGATAAAGCCGTTGCTCGTATTATGCCGGATCGCATTTTTCACCAGGTTGCTGAGCAGGATATCGGCTAAGCCGGGATCGATACGTACTTCGGTTGGCTCGTCATCGACGGTAAGCCGGAGGTCCCGCAGCTCGATGCTTTCGTGATAAAGCTCCAGAATACGCTGAAGTGTGGTCTGCAGGTTGGTAAGGACAGGCCGGTTGTATTCGCGATTGCCGATTTTGCTCAGCAGCAAAAGGGCGTTTTGTACGCGCGACAAGGTGAGCGTGCTCCGGTGGATGGTGGAGAGATGTGCGGCGTCGTTCCGGTTCAGTTGCGAATGATTCATAAGTGCTTCGGTTTCGGCTCTGATGACCGAGAGGTGCGTTTGAAATTCGTGCGATGCATTTTCGTTGAATTCCTTGGTGCGGCGGTAATCGTTGTCCGATTTCAGAAGTAATGCGGTCAGACTTTGTTGCAGGGTGTTGAATTCGTCGATTGTTGTAGAGGGGAATGTGGGCAGGTGCTGTCCCAGTTGGTAATTGGTTAGTTGGGCCAAGGTGCCGTAAAAAGCCTGCCAGGTTTTTTTGGAGATCCATCCCACCATCATACTGAAAATAATGATAAGTAATGCCATCATGCCTGCCATGATCAGCAACGTACCTTCGATGAGGTCGTCGCTGCCCGGTAAAAGATTGCGAAGAACAACGGTAAAGTGACGGTTGTTGTGTTGTAGTCCGAATCGCAGTTCGCGATGGGGTACACGTTCGTTATCGGCGGGTTCCAGGATAAGGGTGTCGCGGAAATAACTTTCGTGAGGCGGCGTATCTTCCACTATTTTTACAGCCTTATGATCTTCGGGCAGGTCGTTGTATTTATCGTGATAGCGCTGTATACGCTGCATTTCGTACGTGAGAAATTCGTCGGTTTCTTCGTATACTATGTAGCGGATGATCAGGAAGGAGAATAAGGCCCCGATCAGCAAGGCGGGGATCAGCAAAACAGATGCCTGCAAATAACTTTTATGGAGTAATTTCATGGTGGTTAACGCTTTGAATTACGATTTACGAAGGTTCGCCGGTTAGTTTATAACCTACCCCGTATATTGCTTTTATAAGATCGGTACCACCGGCAGCTGCAAGCTTTTTTCGCAGGTTTTTTATATGCGAATAAATAAAATCGTACGAATCGGCCACGTCCATATGATCGCCCCAGATGTGTTCGGCCAGACTATCGCGTGCGATTACCCGATCGGGATTGGCAAAAAAGAAGTTCAGCAAATCGAATTCACTACGGGTGAGCGTCACGGGTCTGCCTTCGATTTTCACTTCCCTGGTTTGCGGGTCGAGATCGATGTTCCCGAAGCGAACGAGGGTGTTGCCGCCAAATTTTTTCCGGCGAACCAGCGATTTCACTCGCGCGGTAAGCTCGGCCAGGTCGAAAGGCTTGGTCATGTAATCGTCGGCGCCCAGCTCGAGGCCTTCAATTTTATTGAGGGTCGAATTGCGGGCCGAAATTACAATTATTCCGGTTTCCGGATTCGTTGTTTTTAATTCACGTATCAAATCCAATCCGCTTCCGCCTCCGGGCAGGTTGATATCCACCACCATCACATCGTAGTCGTAAATAACAATTTTCTCCGAAGCCGACCGGTAATCGCCTGCAGTTTCGCAGGTAAAGTTCTGGGCCGATAAGCTTGCTTCCAGTGCCGCCAGCAACTCATGTTGATCTTCTACAAGTAGTATTTTCATTTATCGATGCATTTTCCGCAGCAAATATAAACGATAATTCTGGAGAAAATTTGTATTCCGGGGGAGATTGTACTGAAAAACAATCTAAGTCAGGTGTTAGAAGATGGAATAACTAATCGAGACATTGAGCTGATTCGTCAGCGATTTTAAATAGCCTGTGTACGTATTGTCCCAAAACCGCATCACCTGGAACGCGCCTGCTATCTTTACCTGTGGCGAAAGATAATAGTAGATATTTCCTGAAACACGGGTCTCGTTCGAAGTGGATGAAGCCCCCTCTTTGATTCTCCGGTAATGATGGGTGAGCGATGCATTTAAATAGGTGCGGGTGGTTGGGTAATAGCCCAGTTTGTAGCCTGCCTGAAGATGAAGGTTGGTTTGCTGCTGGGCTAGAACAGAATTAAATTTCCCGTTCACGGTCTGTATATGTCCCAGCGTATGAAACGAATGTTGCCAGTTGAGGCCCGCGGGTTTTTCATATTCACCCGACAACTGTACTCCGTGCGCCAGTGAAGAAGCAAGGTCGGAGGTTGAATAACCGGCACCGGGGTTCAGTACAATTGTTTTTGTTGAAGCCTGGCGAGAATAGTTGTATTGACCGCCATAGCTGAGTGTGATCTTATATCCTGCTTTGCGTTCGTGTAAACCGCCGTACATCCACATATCGTTCAGGGTTGTGAAATAAACCATATCGGTTTCATCAATCAGTTGGTTTTTTGCCAAAAATTCGTCCACCGTATGCATCTCGTCGATCCAATGCAACCGGGAGTCCAGAAATCGTTTGTTTTTAACGGAGGATATTACTTGTGCAAAACGAAAGATTTCATCCTGTTCCGGATCCCTGAGCAGCCGGCCGTTCTTTTTCAGTTTTTCGAATATGTAGAGCGCCTGGCGGGCATCCTCCACGCGTTCGATTCGTCCGTATCCTACACCCGCTTGCGGGCCTATTATTCCATTACGTTGTGAGTTACGGATTGTTTCATTCTTTGTAATGCTTGCTTCATCGTCGAGTTCGGTGGTTGATGAGGAGTTGAGACTGAGAGCGCCCTTCACTTTGTACTGAATAAATAGTCGTGATGATAAGTAACGGTTGTTATTCCAATCCGCTTCAACCGAATTGGTCGAAGAACGGGATTTGTGAATGTATTGAAATGTGGGTTGATCCTTGCCGGCCAATAGATCCGATTGCGAACCGGTGAAAACATTATGGGTCGTCATCGTCACTCCGAGCGTGGAGAGGAGTTTTCGGGTATGAATATAGTTGTAAAGAGAAGCGCCCAGTCTTCCCTGATGATTGTATGCCGAATAATCGCGGAGCGAATTGTTAACGCTGTATTCTTGCGTGTTTTGGTCCAGCCGGGAGTTGAAAGTGAGGTTCAGGTCTAACTGATTCCGGATGATGTCGGGTGTGTAATACTTATTCAGATCGTAAGCTACCTGAGCTGTGGTCAGGTTAACCGTACAATTTAACACAATTGCAGCGCAAATGTAAATAACCTTCAATTTTTTCATGTTCAATGGGGGATTTGTTGGCTGGTAAATGTAAACAAAAAGGCTGGATATAAAAAAAAGAGAAAGTTTAAACTTTCTCTTTTAATGATTTTTAATGCAGTAGGCCGTAATTTCCTTTTTCAGGCCAGGGCCTTCAATAAATATGCTTCGGCTTCCACACTCCACAGTCCGTTGTGCCGGTCGCAAATATCGGCCAGGGTAGCAAATACCGGATTGGTTTCGCCTAACCTGCGAAATTCGGTAATCGGAGTCAGCGGCATCGTAATGTGAGTGTAAATCAGTTTTTTACCTCCCGGGATCTCGGGAAGATGGTTGGTGGCTTCAATCACGGCGTCCAGACCTCCGATATGGGTTACTAATCCGGCGGGATCGAGCCCTTTGCTCATCATGGCCAGGGCTTCTACCATATCGCCGGTATTACCGCCGCTGGTTCCTACCACGTGGGTATAGGCATAATGTACATTGTAGAAATTGAACATCGCGCTGAACTGAGGGTTGTCGGGGCCGGCAAAGAAGTTCAAACAGCCGTCGAAAGCCAAAATGGCATCGCCCTGTTCTACCACCGGTTTCACGGGTGCAAATACAAATACATCGTCGTAACCGGTTCTGCCGCTGATGGCTTTTAATTCTTCTACCGGATTGTCGAGTTTGCCGGTGTTGATGTAGCGTAAATCAATTCCTTTCGAAGCGGCCAGGGCTACCGGATATATGCTTGCTGCACGGTCGAGACGGGCCTGGTCGACATCGGTAACTACCAGCAACGAAGGTTTGCGATCTTCCCGGTGAATAACGTAATTGATGGCGGCAAGGCCCATGGGACCCACACCGGCAAGAATAGCCATTTTGCCGCCCTGCACAATCTCCATTTTGTGTACATAGCTCCCCGGAGTGGTGTGGTAATTGGCATGCATGGCGCCAATCACACACGAGAGCGGCTCGGCCAGCGATGCCGGATAATACCCTTCGCCCGTGTAAGCAAGCAGGCAATCCTTTTCCATCACCTCGTTGGGAATGATTACATACGTAGCATCGCCCCCGATGTGCCGGTAGCTGTAACCCGGTGCACTGAGAATACCCACCGGACCATCTTCGTAATAAAGCGCCGGTTGAATCGAGAATTTATCTCCGGCCTTAAATTTATGCGCCCACTTGGCACCCACTTCCACCAGTTCGCCTGCAAATTCATGCCCGATAATAATCGGATTATCGGCCACATCCTTCGGGATGCGTTTGTGGTCGGTGGCCTGTGTCGATGCTTTGTACGACGACATACACAGCGAATCGGATACTACCTTCGCCAATATCTCATTTTCTTGAATCACGGGCAATTCAAATTCTTCAAGTCGAAGATCTTTTTTTCCGTATAATCTTACTGCTTTTGTTTTCATTTTGTTTGAATTTAATTTAACATTACCTGCCCCCCGGTGATCGGAAGCGCTTGTCCTGTTTCGCCGCATTGCTCCATCAGGTAAAGGGCTCCTTTGGTTACATCTTCGGGCGAGCAGCCTTTGCGCATCGGAACCTGTGCCAGGTAGAACGCTTTCACATCGTCGATGGTTTGAGCACCGGGCACTTTCCCGGCCCGGAGGTATTGTACGAACAGGCCGTTGTCGGGATCGCTCCAGAGCGGACCTTCGTAAAAATTACCCGGACAAATTGCATTCACTTTGATGTTGAAAGGCGCCAGCTCCAGTGCGAAGGACTGTACCAATCCGATGCCTCCGAATTTTCCGCCGGCATAAGCGAAATTGGCCTTGCTTCCGCGTAATCCCGACTTGGAATTGATCTGGATGATGTCGGAATAGTATTCCGGTGCATAGCGGTTTTGTAACTTCATCACGCGGCTTACTACTTTCGTGCAGTAAAAGAAGGCGTTGTAATTGATTCTGGTTACAAACTCAAAATCCTCGGGAGTCATATCTTCCAGACCGCCTGCCCGCAATACACCCGCATTGCTGATAAAAGCGTCGATGGCTCCGAAATTGGCAATGGTCGTATGTACCAGATTTTCGATACTCGGGATATCGGCCACATTGGTTTTTACAAAAATGGCACGGTTGCTTTTTGCAAGGGCATTGAAACGTTCCACAGTGGCTAAACCGATGGTCTCGTTGAGATCGGCAACCACGATATTGGCGCCTTCCTGCAACAAACAACGGGCTATGCCTTCACCAAATCCTTGTGCCGCACCGGTTACCACGATGGTTTTGTTTTCGGCCCTCCCGGCTGTGGCTCCGGCAGCTACCGAACGACGGTAGTTTTCTACTTCCCAGTTGTCGATGAAGTCGATTTGCTCCTGCGTCATCGGGTGAGCCCCGCCAAAGGATTTCGACAACCAGGCGATCTGCATCGCATCTTCGAATACATCGAGAATGATGTCGCACTGACGGGCATTGTCGCCTACCGCTATCAGCCCGATTCCTTTGATAAGCAGCACCTTCGGCAGATAACCGAATTTCTCGCGAAAGGCGGGTATCGCTTTTTCGGCTTCAGCCAGCACGGCTTCCGGCTCTTCGTCGTTGAAGAAAAGATAATTCGATTTGCAATAGACAATAGCATCGGGCGTAAACGGACGAATCACCGATTGCTGCTCTTCCAGACTATCGTAAAGGGTTTTAATCAGCATGTTCTTGCGCACCTTCAGCGTTTTCAGACCTTCGCCGGAAAGCATCATCCGCAGTCCGGGAAGTAGTAACTCGGTACAGCTGCAGAACGGACGGTCGCCCAGCGGAACCGGAACCGTAACGGCATCTTCCAGCGTGGAGATGATGGAGCTGTAAAGGGCTTCCACCTCGGCCGTCGTATCGGCAGCTACGAAAATTCCATGGTTTTGCAACCAGATTACTTTCGGTTCTTCGCTGAAACGGGCGCGGTAGTCTTTAATGGCATCTTCTACCTTTTTGAACAATACATAGCCCGGATCGGTATATGGGATGTATACGTTTTTCTCGCCAAAGAGCTCAAATAGTCGTCGTTCGGCATCGTTGGCACACATCAGACCGTTGACCAGGGTAGGATGCAGGTGGATAACGAAGGGATAGAGGATGGCATTGTGCATGGAAGTTTCCACCGACGGCCGCTTACCTTTGGTGAGCGTTGCATCGGCAAGATCGTTTTTTACCTGCTCCTCGCGTTCGGCAGCCACTTCGCTATAAATTTTTTCCGACATCCGGTTGAGCTTGGCGCGGTCGAGCACGGCAAAGCCCTCTTCGGTGATGGTAGCGAGCGACGAGCCACTGGCTTTTACCCAGATTTTATCTTCGGTTTTAAACGAAGTGTTGCCGCCGCCGGCAATCACGAACCGGCTGTCGGAGCCGTATTTACGCGAAATATCGATTAGTTGTTCAATTCCTGTCATAATGTAATCTCAGTTAATAGTACGTTCGATCAACTCTTTTCCAAGGGCCACGAATTCAGCCCGTTTCGAGCGATCGGCTTTGCCGTCGGCATCTACATAGCCCCTGAGCCCCTGAGCCACTAGGTGCTGATGGGCTGCAACGACACACGCTCCTTCAAAATTGATTTGCTGTAATTTCTCGGTTAGCGGCGTGCTGTTGCGGGCAAAGAGTTCGATAGGCTCCATGGCCGGCGTGTTGTGCTCGCTTCCGAAAGTCACCACAAAACCCTGTTCGTGCAGGTATACCGCATATTTTTCGAGCAATTCCACCCCGTTGCGGGTGGTTATAAATTCTACCGAATGAAATCCGCGTTCGGTGAGCTCTTCCGCTACTTCTTCCAGCTTGCTTTCAAAATCGGTATAAGCCCCTTTGGCATCATCGGCCAGAAAGGGGTAGGTGGGGATTCCGCCTCCGGCGAGAATGATGGCCTGAACCGTTTCTACGGGCAGAAATGCTTCGGGTGTTTCGGGCACAAAAGCAGCGCCTCCCGCTTTCAGCAGATTACCCCTGATTTCGTTTTCAACACCGGCTGCATCCGCAGGGTCCGATTTGAGTTCTTTCCCGCCGAAGATTTTCTCCAGGAGATTTTTGAAAGCAATGGCGTTGGCAGCTGCCGGACGTCGTTCGCCGGATGGTGGTTGCGAGTCCCCGAAACCTGTTACTTCGGCTACTTTCAACCGTACTGCCTTGGCCAGGTGACGCTCGCGGAACATGCCCCGGGTAAGGGTGTCGAGTATCCATTGCAAATCGAGCCGGATACCAGCCTCCTGTATTGCCGGCAGCGCATTGAGCCGGTTCAGCATGGCCACTACCTGATCGTTCGATTCCTTCAACACTCCGGCCAGCAAGCCGGCATAGGGTTCGTCGAGCCGGAAAGGCTGACGAAGACCCTTCCCGCTGATGTAGGTACGTCCGGGATTTCCGGGATCGTTCACCCGCCTGCCCGCCTTCTGATCGGCTTCGTTCAGGCTGATGAGCTCGATATTGAACAGCGGAAACAAACCGCGAGCTTTGCATCCTTCGGCCCAGGCATCATAGCCGGCCGTGGTGTAAAAATCGTTGATTCCTACTACTTTTACTCCCTCTGCCAGGGCCATGTCCAGCGCCTGATCGATACTGCTAAAAGCACTGAAAGAATACGGAGAGTGCAGGTGTGCGTTTATTTTAATCATAGCTTACACCCCCATTTTTGCTCTGCGGATGATCTCTCCATCCGTAAAATTCTGTCCGGGTACATAGCCTGCCAGCGGCTGGATACGTTCGTGAATCATATCGAGGAACCAGCTGATCTGCGGGAAAAACGATTCTTCGAGCTCAAAAGCCGGAGTAATCCAGTTGCGCGATCCGAGTACCGATACCGGAGCATCGAGGTGGTCGAAACACAGCTGGGAAATGTTGGAGGCCAGATCGTTGAGGAACGAACCGCGGGTGTTGGCGTCGCTGGCCACAATGCATTTGCCGGTTTTCTTCACCGATTCGACGACCTTTTCGTAATTGAACGGTACCAGGCAACGGGCATCGATCACTTCTACCGACATGCCGTACTGTGCTTCCAGAATTTTTGCTGCTTCGAGAGCTGGGTAGAGGGTGTAACCAACCGTCAGAATCGTAAGGTCGCTGCCTGATTTCTTTACATCGGGCTCACCAAACGGTATTTCGTAATAACCTTCGGGAACACCTCCTGCATGGAATTGTTCGCCGATGTCGTAAATACGCTGACTTTCAAAATAGATAACCGGATCGGTTCCCTGCAGGGCCGAATTCATCAATCCTTTGGCATCGTAAGGAGTTACGGGGAAACAAACCTTTAAGCCCGGGATTTGAGCTACCAGCGAAGTCCAGTCCTGCGAGTGCTGGGCGCCGTATTTCGAACCTACCGATACACGGAGTACCACCGGCATCTTCAATACATTACCGCTCATAGCCTGCCATTTGGGCAACTGATTGAAAACCTCATCGCCACAACGGCCCAGGAAGTCGCAATACATGATTTCGGGAACTACCCGTCCGCCGCACATGGCATAACCGATGGCAGTACCTACAATCGAAGCTTCGGCAATGGGCGAGTTGAACAGGCGGTGGTAGGGTAGGGCTTCGGTCATACCGCCATACACGGCAAAAGCTCCGCCCCAGTCGCGGTTTTCTTCGCCGTACGCGATCAGCGATGCATCTTTGTAAAAACGATCCATCATGGCTTCGAAAATGCCATCGCGCAGCTGGTATTGCTTCATCTTGCTGAAAGGCTTTCCTTCGGCATCAAAAGCAAAACGCTCCTTGGCAGCAATCTTCTTTACCCGTGAATTTTCGGCCAAGGGCATCAATACATCGGGAGTAGCATCCGATAACCTGTCCGCCGAAGTATTGGAGAACATCATCGAACCGATTACCTCCGGATTTTTCATCCGGGGAGAAATAGTGTCGTCGATCGATTTAAGGAACATATCGTATACAAGCGATTTTACATCGGCCCAGGTAGCGTCGAGATCGGCCTGAGTGGCCACGCCGGCTGCTATCAGCTGGTTGCCGTAACCGGCGATACAATCCTGCTTTTCCCAGGCTTCCACTTCTTCTTTCGAACGATACGACGATGCATCGGACGGAGAGTGGCCGCTATAGCGGTAGGTGAGTACGTCGAGCAACACCGGACCCCGTTTTTCTTCAATGAGCCGGCGTTTGCGTTTATAGGCGTCGATTACTGCCAGCGGATTATAGCCGTCCACGCGCTCGGCATGCATCTGGTCGGCATTCACTCCGGCGCCGATGCGGGCCGCAATGCCATAACCCATGGTTTCGCCGCAGGTTTGTCCGCCCATCCCGTACTGGTTGTTCATGATGTTGATAATCACAGGTAAACCGCCTTTCATATCGCCTTCCCACAGCTCGTTGAACTGATCCATGGCAGCAAAGTTGATGCCTTCCCACACCGGTCCGCAGGCCATGGAAGCATCGCCTATATTGGCTACCACTAAACCGGGTTTGCGGTTTACTTTCTTGTACAGTGCGGCACCTACTGCAATATCGCCCGATCCGCCTACAATGGCATTGTTGGGATACACCCCGAACGGAGTGAAAAAGGCATGCATCGATCCGCCTAAGCCTTTGTTGAAACCTGTTTCGCGGGCAAAAATTTCGGCGAGCGTTCCGTATACCAAAAACCGGCGGGCCAGCTCTTTAGTGGTACCCTTGAATCCTTCTTTTACCACTTTCAGCACCGAACCTTCGAAAAAGTTTTCCATGATGTTCTGCAACCGGGCATCGTCGAGTTGATGAATGGCCGACATGCCTTTGGCCAGGATTTCGCCATGCGAACGGTGACTGCCGAAAATAAAATCGTCGACGGTAAGCGTCCACGCCATCCCTACTGCAGCCGATTCCTGACCAATGGAAAGGTGAGCCGGGCCCGGATGGTTGTAGGCGGTTCCATTGTATTCGCCTTTGGTTTTTATAAGATTGAGCATGGTTTCGAACTCACGGATGAGCACCATGTCGTGATAAATAGCTTTAAATTCCTCGTCGGTAAAATTGCCTTTTTCGTCGGCAACCGATTTCTGGTACTGATTTACAGCGATAGGCTGAAATTCAATCATTCCTGGCTTACGCGATTCGGCCGGATCAATAAATTGTACTTTAGGCATTTTTTTAGTGATTAGTGATTAACTGTTAACGATAATCGGTGAATTGTTAATCAATTGGTTATTAATTGTATCTTTTTTACTTATTTCATGCGAAACTTCAGGTGTTAATTAACGTTAGTCAGTTAATAACTGAACAGGGTTTCTTTGAAAATTTCGCTAACGGTGGGATGGGGGAATACCACTTCTTCGAGCTGAGCCAGAGTAAGTTCCTGCTCGATCGCCATGCAGGCGCCATAAATCATTTCGCTCGACGGATTCCCGATCATGTGTACGCCGATTACTTCGTTGTAGCGGGCGCCCACAAGTACTTTGCACAAGCCGCTGCCGCCTTCGTTCTCGGCTACAAAACGTCCGGCATAGGCCATGGGCAGTTTGGCTACTTTATAATCAATTCCTTTGGCTTTGGCCGATTCTTCGGTTTCGCCCACACCCGAAACTTCGGGGTTGGTATAAACTACACCGGGAATAGCATTGTAGCGCATCCGGTCGGGGCGGCCGGTGAGGTTGTTTACCACCACTTCGCCTTCGCGGCTGGCGGTATGGGCCAGCAGCGAGAATCCGGTTACATCGCCGGCAGCAAATACGCCGGGAACATTGGTCCGCATCTTCTCGTCGGTTTTAATACCTCCGCGGAACAGCTCCACGTTGAGGTTTTCGAGACCGAATCCGCCGGTTACCGGCCGGCGACCCACACTCACCAGTATTTTTTCGCCGCCGATACTGTGGGTTTCCCCTTCTTTCTCGAAATAAACAGTAGTTCCGTCAATTCTTACGACTTTTGACTGAAGGTGGAATACGATCCCTTTTTTAGCATAATGTTCGCGCAGCATGGCTGAAATCTCAACATCGTTGTTGCCCAGAATTTCGGGCAGCATTTCCACCACCGTTACCTGCGTTCCCAGGCTGTTGTAGAAACTGGCAAATTCCATCCCGATCACCCCGCCGCCGATTATAACCAGCGATTGAGGTTGTTCTTTCAGATCCAGAATCTCGCGGTTGGTGAGTATCACGTCGCCTGCTTCGGCAATTCCGGGGATGGGAGGTACAAAAGCCTCGGATCCCGTGCAGACGAGCAGATTAACTCCCCAATACACCTCGCCGTTGCAACTCACTTCTATGCCTTGTTGGGAGCGGCCGTTGATATAGGCATCGCCTTTTACCACGGTAACCTTATTCATCTTCATTTTCGACTCAACGCCGGCTACCAGTTTACGTACCACCTTATTCTTGCGAGCCATAATTTTACCGAAATCGAACCGGATGTTTTCGCCAAACACGCCGTATTTATCGCCATGGAGTGCATTCTCGTAGGTTTTTGCACTATAGAGGATGGTTTTCGTAGGGATGCATCCTTCGTTGAGGCATACACCACCCATTTTGTTTTTTTCAAAAAGCAGAACCTTTAATCCTTTGTGTCCTGCCCGTTCGGCAGCTACATATCCGGCCGGACCGCCGCCTAGTATGATCAGATCGTACATAGTTTATTTTTTTGTATCAAGAATCAAGAGTCGGAGCTCGCAGCGAAGGCTGTTCCCGGTTATCTTGATGCCTGGTTGGTGAGTCATAATTTTAGATTCTCTAGTTCGATAGCTATCTGTTTTAAAAACCGGGTTGCTTCGCCTCCATCCAATGCCCGGTGATCGTACGTAAGGCTCAGCCCGATATACGGAACGAAGCCATATACTCCATCTCCCAGCTCTTTCGGACGGGGAACGATGGTATTTACGCCCAGTATGGCCGATTGGGGAAGGTTGATGACCGGCGTGAACATCTCCACACCGTAATTGCCGAGGTTCGATACCGTGAATGTGGCTGCCTCGGCTGCCAGCAGTTCGGGAGCGATGGCCCCTTTTTTACAAGCATTGGCTGCTTCTTTCAACTGATTAGCCAGGCCGGTAATCGACAGATCGTCGGCATTGCGGATAGCCGGAACCATGAGACCGCGCTCGGTATCTACCGCCAGACCAAGGTGAACCTTGTTGAAAAGCCGCATCGAGTCGCCTAAGAAATGCGAGTTCACGTTCGGGAATTTTTTGAGCGCCTGGATTACGGCATAGCACACAAAATCGTTAATGGTGAGGTTGGTAGTCATTTCACCTGCTTCGTAAGCTGCTTTTGCTTTTTTACGCAGGGCAAGAATGTTGCGGGCATCGGCTCCGAGATGGTGCGTAAGTTGTGCCGAATTCTGGAGCGAGTTATGCATGGCCTTAGCAATGATTTTTCGCATGTTCGATAATTTCGTATCTTCATAATCCACTCCATAAGTAGTGTTGACAGGCGCTTTGATGTCGGCAGAAGTCACAGTTCCGGCGAGACCGGAGCCATTGCCCTGAACCTGTACACCTTCTTCGGCAGCAATACGTTTGGCCAGAGGGGTAAGCGGCGGACGATTTTCGAGCGCTGCTTTCACATCACGTTCGATGATGCGGCCGTTGGGTCCTGTGCCGGCGATGGCATTGGTTGCAACAGCCTCGGCAGCCGCCAGGTTTTTGGCGCGGGGCGAGATAGCACCTGTACTTGCCGAAACGCCTGTAACAGATGCAACAGCAGGAATGGCCGGACTAACCGGAGCAGCCGGAGTTGAACCTGCGGCAGAAGAAACCGGTTCGGGAGTATTTTCCTGCACCGGTGCGGTTTCGCCGGCAGCATTCCAATCGCCTGTTTCACCCGGTTCGCCAATCACCATCATGTTCATCAGTACGGGCACTTCGTCGCCTTCGTTGTGAAACACTTCAAGAACCACACCTGCCGAAGGCGAAACTTCTTCAAACGAAGCCTTATCGGTTTCGTAACTGAAGAGCACATCGCCAACACTTACAGTATCGCCCTTTTTCTTTTTGATTTCGGTAATAATACAACTTTCAACCGATTGACCCTGTTTGGGGAGAATAATAACTACAGCCATATATTTCAGGATATTATGAATTTCATGTGAATACAATAAACCAATGCAAAAGTACGCTAATCCTCTTAGATCAGCATTCTTTTTTTGGTCAAAGAACTTTGTTTTTTGATGCTGAGTAAATTGGATGTTTTTCATGCTGAACAATATGCCATCTTTTTGAAAAAACTGTTGCATAACATTAATTTGATACCATCGATTATTAAACAAATTTTGTATTTTTGCTGGCAAGATTATCTGCTTGTTAGTACATTTTAACTGCATTTGTAGTGCGATAAATGGGACTGACCTGCGGTGACGTGTCAAAAAACCTTAATAACGAATTGACTGTGAAAGTTGAGAAAATTTCGATTGCAAACGAAGTACGCATACAATTGCAGTTTCGATGGAACCAGGAGTTCTTGGCAATTGTAAAAAATTGCCCGGAGTACGTTGGAGTATAATTACCCCCTAATCTTAGACAACAATTATCATTAAAAAATAATATTAATTTTGTTGTCATGAAGAACAGGAAAACTTACAGTGCCGGCTTTACAACAAAGATCGTTTTAGAAGCCCTTCAAGAAAGAGAAACAGTCCAGGAGATCGCGCGGAAGTATGAACTTCACCCGGGTCAAATCTCGACCTGGAAGACTCAATTTTTATC
>MKVT01000012.1 GCA_001898935.1 Paludibacter sp. 47-17 | reverse complement strand
GCCATCAGGTTGCCCTGATAATCGGTATAACCATAATACAGTGTCGCTACACCGTTGGTATTAACCAGAATAGCTCCGCCGCTAAGGTAGTGGATTTTCTTCGTATTTCCAAGATTGTCCCGTTCTTCTTCGTAGTCGCCGAGGTAATATTTTGTTTTTTGGGTTACTCCGTTGATTTTATATTCCGATTTACGGCGTTGGTCGTCGACACCATAGGTCAGAACGTAGTGTGTGTTGCCTTCGGTAAGGGTTTTGATTTTCTTGAAGTCGGTGTAAGTGACATTCAGCCCGGCTGTCGGAAAATCAGTCGGCATGCCTTCGATACTGGTGAGCGCATGGGGTTTGCCGTTCTCGCCGTAATTCATCGTAAAATTGTCCAGATCGCTTTTGGTAGAGATGGTTCCAGTGGTAGCATTATAAACCATACTGTTCGGTTTTACCAGCACATTGTTCTGGTAGATATTCCAATGGGCGGTGCCTGACATGCCGGATGCCTTACGACTTACTTCAATCGTTTGCACCGGATATTTCCTCGTTCTCCCCTGTTCGGCCCACGCAAAGCCGGCAAAAGCCGTATTTTTGCCGGACTTATAAATTCGTACAGCCATGCAAGCTTTTTTCCGTATTATAGCAGGTATCACCCTAGGTACAGTACTTTCGGCACAGGCGATGGCCGGCAATCTGCAACTTCAGTCGCCCAACGGCAAGCTTCGACTCGAAGTGGGACTTACCGAAAAAGGCCGGCCCGTGTATTCGCTTCAGTTCAACCGGCAGCCGGTGATTCTGACTTCCGGATTGGGATTGGAACTAAAAAATGTGCCTTCGCTGGTCGAAGGGTTCACGATTCGCGACTCTATTTATCATCAAAAAGATTAAACATGGACGCCGGTATGGGGTGAAGTGAGCAAAATTGCCGACCGTCACAATGAGCTGGTGGTGGTATTTCATCAGGAAAAAGAAGACCGGGTGATGCGAATGCGTTTCCGGCTGTTCGACGACGGACTGGGATTTCGCTACGAATTCGACAAACAGCCCAACCTGAATTATTTCCAGGTAACCGACGAGCATACCGAGTTTGCCCTCAGCGGGAATCATACGGCGTTCTGGATTCCGGGCGACTACGACACCAACGAATACTACTACACAAAAACCCGGTTGCTCGACGTGGATGCTTCTACGGTCGACGGTACGGGCATCGGCACGCACGGGTATTTTCACAACCATGCCGTGCAGTCGCCACTGATGATGAAAACCGACGAAGGGCTGTATATCAATATTTTCGAGGCGGCTCTGGTCGATTATCCGGCTATGCACCTGATGATTGATAAAAAACGGATGGTACTCACCAGCTCGCTGACGCCCGATGCGCTCGGAACCAAAGCTTATATGCAAACCCCGCATCATACCCCCTGGCGTACCGTGATCGTAAGCGATAAAGCTACCGACATCGTCGCCTCCAAGCTCATCCTGAACCTGAACGAACCTTCCGGTATTGAGGACCCCAGCTACATCCGTCCGCAAAAATACATTGGCATCTGGTGGGGCATGCATGTGCCGAATACGATGTCGTGGAACTATGCCCACGAACCCAACATCAGACTCGAAACCACCGACTGGAATGCACTGCAACCTTTACCTCAGCATGGAGCCAGTAACAAAAACGTGCGCCGGTATATCGATTTTGCTGCCGAACACGGGTTTAGTTCGGTGCTGGTGGAGGGATGGAATGTAGGTTGGGAAGACTGGGCCGGCAACTGGAAAGAAGAAGTATTCGATTTCGTAACACCTTATCCCGATTTCGATATCAAAGCGCTGAACGAATATGCCCGGTCGAAAGGCGTAAAACTGATGATGCACCACGAAACCTCGTCGTCGGTCACCAACTACGAACGCAGGATCGACAAGGCTATCGAACTGATGCAACAACATGGCTACGATGCAGTAAAAACCGGATATGTAGGCTGGATTATTCCGAGAGGCGAAAAACACGACGGACAATGGATGGTGAATCATTTTATACGGGTAGCTGAAAAGATGGCCGGCGCACGCATAATGCTCAACGCCCATGAGGCGGTGCGCCCCACCGGCCTGCACCGTACCTGGCCCAACTGGGTAGCCTGCGAAGCGGCCCGAGGCAACGAGTTCAATGCATGGAGTGCCGGTAATCCGCCCGCGCACGAAACTATTTTACCCTTCACCCGGCTGATGGGCGGACCGATGGACTATACCCCCGGCATTTTCGAGTTGAAGATGGATTATTACCAGCCCGGCAACACGAATCAGGTGCACACCACCCTGGCCAAACAGCTGGCGCTGTATGTAACCATGTACAGCCCGATACAAATGGCTGCCGACCTGCCCGAAAATTACGAAAAGCGGATGGATGCCTTTCAATTTATAAAAGACGTGGCTGTGGATTGGGACGACAGCCGGTACCTGGAAGCCGAACCGGGCGAATACCTCACCGTGGCCCGCAAAGCGAAAGGAAGCAACGATTGGTTTGCGGGAGCCATCACCAATGAAAATGCTCGCACCGCCACCTTCGATTTGAGTTTCCTCGATCCCGGAGCCAGCTACGAAGCCACAATATATGCCGACGCGAAAAATGCGCACTGGCAACACAATCCCGGAGCCTATGCCATCCGCCGACAAAAGGTGAACAGTAAAACGGTGCTGAAACAAGCCCTGGCACCCGGAGGAGGAGTCGCCATCAGTATTAAAAAATCAAAATAAGCAGCACGAAGACAGGACTATCCAGACCGAACCCTTCGCACGGCAGTAGCTCTTGCGAAGGATTTCGCCCAATAAGCATTAAAAACCGGAAGGAACCGACAAATAAAAACAGGTACCTTCGCCTTCTTTTGATTCCAGGGTTAATATTGCACCAATTGACTCGGCTGTTTTCTTAGCGATCGACAGCCCGATACCCAATCCTTCATAATTCCTCGAGTACTCGTCGTCCAGCTGGCGGAATGCATCAAAGATGATCTGCAGATTATCCGGAGAAATGCCGATCCCCGTATCTTGCACCGTAAAGTCCAGGGTATTGTCACCGCGGCTCATGGTAACCGTAACCTGACCTTTATTCGTAAACTTTATTGCATTGCTGAATAATTTGGTTAATATCTGAAACGTTTTTTGCTTATCCACCACAAAGGTTTCATTCATTATTTCATAAGGAAGATCGAACCGGAGATTGATTGCATGTTCTTTGCCATAGATGGCCAGAAACTCGCTTAACGAGGCCTTAGCCGACATATATATATCTACTCCTTTTACGGTATTTTTCCGCACCGGCAACTCTACATCCGTTGAAAAAGCCAGTATAAACATATCCTCGATCATTGCTTTCAGGTGCTGTCCGCTTTTATAGATTTCAGCCAGGTACTCTTTACTTGTCGCATCCTCCAGTTGATCCTGAAGCAGCTCACTGAACCCAATGATATGATTGAGCGGTGTTCGGAGTTCATGACTCAGCGTAGCTAAAAAAGTAGACTTCAACCGGTCGCTTTCTTTCGCTTTTATCAGGGTGGAGTTCAATTCGGACTGATGTTTTAAAATTTCCCTTTTGGCCACCAGATTCTGTCCAAAGATCCGCAGCAACTGAAACTCATTTTCATGGAGGGCTTTCTGCTTTTTAATATACGACAAACCAACAAAACCCAAATAGGTTGCGTTGTTGATTAACGGAATAGCCACCATACTTTTAACGCCCAGCGCATCCAGCAGAGCTCGTAAAGGTTCGTTTTCGTTCAAACTACGGACATCATCAATAATCTGTAGCCGCCCGCTCATATGCATGGGTACAAAGTCGTTAAAGGTTTCTAAACCGACATTCTGCATCTCCGTTATCAACGGCGCTATCCCTTCCGCACACCATTCATGGGTATTGGAAATGGTGTTTTTGTTTTGATCATAACTGAAAATATAGAAGCGATCGGCGTCCAAACAGTTGCCCAGCTCGGCAATCGCTTCGTTGGTAACCGACTCCAGTTCGGCGTCGCCGGCACTTAACAGCACATTGGAAATACGGATTAATATCGCTTGCAGTCCGAGCTGAAATCTCAATCGTTGGTCGGTTAACACGAAGTCGGTAATATCACGTACAACCGACAATACTTTTTCATTATCAATCGGAGAAAATCTGTTTTCAAAAAATCTTTTTTTACCTTCTTTTTCAAAGTCAAATACAATGGTTTGCATGGAATGTTGTTCCAGACAAGCTTTAATACTCTGCATAAACAAGGCTGTGATTCCGGCCGGAAAAAAATCAGCGATATGCTTCCCTGCAACTTCCGTGTCCTTAAAGATTCTGTTTTTTTGATGCGATGTAATCAGGTTCAGATATTCGCCTTCCGAATTATAGGTGATCAACACATCGGGTATCGTTCCGATAATTACATCCAATCGCTTCTGAGACTCTTTTTCGGCGAGTTCGGTTTGTTTGCGGGCAGTAATATCCTGGACAAGTCCTGCATGCCTGATCATCTCCCCGTTTTTATTAAACACTTTAAACATCGATGCATATACCCAGATGCATTCCTTTTTGTTTTTCCAGATCCGGTATTCCTCATTAAACATCCCTGTGGATGCATAATTCTTCATCCCTTCGTTAAAGCGCTTCAAATCGTCACGATGAATAATTTTCCGGATCAAGGAAACATAATCCGAGCTGGTAAAACTTCCTTCACCAAAAAGGTCGGTATAGTTCGGCGTAATATACAACAATTGCGACATATCGGAGTTGACTAAATAGAAAACACCATCCAGGTGCTCAACGATCTGCATCAGATTGTCGTGATTTTCAATTTCATCTTCGTGCAATTTAACATCTGTTATATCTCTTGAAGAGGAATACAACAATCCATTAACAAAACAACTTCTCCATTCAATATACTTATATGCTCCTTCCTTGGTCTTCAGGCGGTTGGTAAAGTCGAATATCTTCTGATTATTTTCAAAATTACCGACAATTTCCAAGGTGAATTTCAAATCGTCGGGGTGGATCAGATCGATGTAGGAATAAGATTTCAGTTCGTCAAAAGTGTATCCTAACACATTTTCCCATTCGTTATTCATCCGGATGCATTTCCCTTCCTTATCGAAGATACTGAACATCTCAAGATTGAATTCAAAAAACGATTCAAGTGAAGCGTCAATGGTTTTATACGTGGTAATATCGCTGAAAGCGACAAACAAGCGGGTGCTGAAATATTGAATCATTACTTTCAACCATTTTTTGCTTCGAGTATGAAAAAACTCTACTTCATGATTATAGTTTAACGAAACAATCCGGGAAAACAATTCTTGTAATTCCGCATCCAGCCCCGCCAGCACCTGTGTTAACCGTTTCCCTTTCAGGTCGTCGACATGCTGGTTGAAGAGCGATGCGATTTCTTCGCTGATATCCTGCAATATAAAATCCGGTAACAAACGCCCCGTATCGCCGGCACCTTCGAAAACAACGATTCCGCTCGTCCCCTGTTCCGTTTTTGATTGTCTTGTGTTTTCAATGGTTTTCATAGGCCTTGATTTTACATTCAGTTTTTGATAAGGCAACTCATCCTCCGCAAAAATAAACATTCGACCGGGAGTTCCGTATTAATATTGTTAAATTATGACTATAAATAAAGCTAATTATCAGCGGCAAAAAAAATCAAAATTAACACAGACAATCCAAATCAGGAATTGGGTTGGATTCGCTACAGGAAGGCGGTGTACTGGTTACAAAACCCTTTTTTTCGCGTCCTGATCAAAGGATTGTTTTTTTCATGCATTTTAATGGAAAAACATTCCTGTCAACACAACAAAATCATGTACCAAGCAATGCGTCGCTTCCTATTTACTTTCTTCCTGCTCTGCAGCCTGAGTCCACTGCTGGCCCGACCGGTATCGGTGGCAGGTTTTTTCCCCTTGACCGGCAGTGGCCGGGACACTTACAACTTCAATCCCGGCTGGCGGTTTCAGCTGGGCGATGCGGCCGGTGCTCAGTCGGTTGCATTCGACGACAGCCGGTGGGAAGTGGTATCGTTGCCTCATTCGGTGGCCCTGGTGCCGGCCGAAGCCAGCGGCGGACGCAACTATCAGGGGATAGCCTGGTACCGCAAACGTTTTGTAATCCCGGAGTCGGCAACCGGTAAAAAGGTGTCGCTTCATTTTGAAGCCATCATGGGCAAACAGCAGTTTTACCTGAACGGCAAACTGGTTCAGGAACACAAAGGAGGTTATCTTCCTGTTACCATCGATCTTACGACAGCAGGTTGCCTGCCGGGCGACACCTGCCTGTTGGCTGTGATGGCCGACAACAGCAACGACAAGACCTATCCTCCGGGAAAACCCCAGTACACCCTCGATTTTTCGTACCACGGAGGCATTTACCGCGACGCCTGGATGATTGTAAAAAACCGTGCTGCCATTACCGATGCCCTCGAAGCCGGCAAGATAGCCGGCGGCGGTGTTTTCATTCATTACGATGGCATTTCGCACCAAAAAGCACACTTGTATATCGATACCGAAGTTAAAAATGAGCACCCAAAACAAAAACGGCTGGTTTTCGAAACCATCGTCCGTAATCCGCAGGGAACGGTAGTAGCCACGATCAGTACACCGGTCACACTGCAGAACGGCAGGTCGTACACCGTAAAGCAACACGCTACCATTCTCAATCCGGCACTTTGGTCGCCCGAAACTCCGGCGCTTTACCAGGTGGAACTTCGCCTGAAAGAAGGTGGAAAGGCCATCGACGGCGGGATGGTCCGCACCGGCATTCGTAAGGCCGAATTCCGCGGAGCCGACGGGTTTTACCTGAACGACCAACCCTACAAGCCCCTTATCGGCGGTAACCGGCATCAGGATTTTGCGCTCATCGGCAATGCGATGCCCAATTCGCAGCAATGGCGCGATGCCAAGCGGCTGAAGGACGCTGGGTTTAATATTATCCGCACGGCACATTACCCGATGGACCCATCGTTCATGGAAGCCTGCGACGAACTCGGGCTCTTCGTAATCGTGGCCACCCCGGGCTGGCAGTACTGGAATGCGGCCTTCGAAGAGCTGGTGCATCAGAACACCCGCGACATTATACGGCGCGACCGCAACCACTGCTCGGTGTTGCTCTGGGAACCCATCCTCAACGAGACCCGCTTTCCGCTCAGTTTTGCGATGAAGGCACTGGAAATTACCCGCGAAGAGTTTCCCTGGCCGGGCGCTCCGCCCGCTGCCGGCGACATGCATTCCGCCGGCATTGCCGACCATTACGGAGTGGTGTACGGCTGGCCGCACGACGATCCATCGCAGGTGAAACAAAGTTTGTTCACCCGCGAATTTGGTGAGAATGTCGACGATTGGTATGCCCACAACGCCAATAACCGTGCGGCCCGCCACTGGGGCGAAAAACCCATGAAAGTAGCCGCACTCTCGCTCGCCGACACCTACAGTACCCTCTTTACCGGCAACCGGCAGTTTACGGGCGGCACCCACTGGCATCCGTTCGACCACCAGCGCGGCTATCACCCCGATCCTTACTGGGGAGGCATTTTCGATGCATTCCGTCAGCCGAAATACGCCTATTATTTCTTCAAAAGCCAGACTGACGCGCGCAACGAAGGCCAACCGATGATTTTCATTCTCAACGAGATGACTCCCTACTCCGATGCGGATGTGGTGGTATTTACCAACTGCGATTCGGTACGCCTTACCCTCAACGAAGGCCTGAAGGTAAAAACATTGAAAGTAAACAAGGTAGAAGGAAAAATGCCCGCGCCGCCACTTATTTTCGAGAACATGTTCGATTTCTGGGAGATGCGTGACGTCACGTATAAACAAAAAAAGCCCGAACTCGTGAGCCTGAAAGCCGAAGGATTTATCGACGGCAAGCTGGTATGCACCGAACTACGCCGTCCCTCGCGGAGAGCGACCAAACTGCGGCTCACCATCGACGATCTGGGACAGCCCCTCGAGGCCGACGGATCGGACATCGTGGTGGTTATCGCCGAAATAACCGACGACAATGGCAACGTACGCCGTCTGGCCAAAGAGAATATCGTATTCACAGTGGAAGGCGAAGCCAGCATCGTGGGGAATGCCGCCATCGGCGCCAACCCGAGAGCTGTTGAATTCGGCTCGGCACCGGTGCTCATTCGCTCCACGCTCCGGCCGGGTAAAATAAAAGTAAAGGCGCAGGTGAGCTATCCCGGCACCCACGCACCGGCTCCTGCCGAAATCGAATTCTCGTCGGTGGCAGCAGGCATGCAGTTCAACTATCTCGACCGGACTACCGGCAGGCTGAACAACTACCGGCAGCAGATCGACGAAAATATTCAACTTTCCGACGAAGAAAAACGTAAACTACTCGAAGAAGTGGAGCGTCAGCAAGCCGAATTTGGAATCCCGAAATAAAGCCCCCGGCAAGGATTCGCTGAACAGCCAACCTGTCCGGCGGATCCCTGCCCGGGTGTACAACGGCAGTCCGGCAAGGATTAACCTCCGGCAAAACGAGTGGTTTACGATAAAAATAATAACTTTGCCGTCCGTAACCAATCAATAAAAACGTTCCGACCCGGTACCTGTGCACCGGCAAGGCAGTTAAAATTTCACCGAATCATTCATGAAACTCCGACAAACCCTTTTGATTATCCTGTTGGCAACGATCGCTACCGCGACGGCCAAAAACATGATTATCAAGGAATACACCACCGAAAACGGCCTGCTTCACAACACGGTGTACAGCGTAATGAAAGACGCCGACGGTTTCGTATGGTTTGGTACCTGGTATGGCCTTACCAGCTTTGATGCCGTCAAATTCAAGCCGTACAACACCCGGGGCGATTACAATACCGACATTCCGCCCCACAAACTACAAAACCTGTACGAAGCTCCCGACGGAAATTTATGGGTTAAAACCATCGACCATAAACTCTTCCTGTTCGATAAAAAAAACGAACTGTTTTTCGATGTATTCAACGTCATCCGGAAAAAATATTCCGTAAGCTCCAAGATCATCAAGATCCAACCTTCCGAATCGGGCAATCTGCTCATGCTTACCAAAAACAAAGACCTGCTCCAGGGACGCTCTACCGGAAACGGCGAAATGGAAGTGGAATTGCTCTACGACTCGAAAAGCACCCGTGAGAACAAACTCATCAACAACCTGCTGGTCGAGAACCAACAATACATCAACTGGATAGGAATCGATTACAAGATTATCTCGGTAGCGAAAGGGAAAAACCTGCAGGGCAAACCGGCCGATTACCTGTTGCAGCAACTGGGACCCAAAAACCGGCTGGCCTTTACCGCGGCGCACAACGACCGCCACCTCCTGTGGCTCGGCACCCGCGACGGAATGATTTATTCGGTGGATGCACAAAACGGGAAAGTGAAACGCTGGGAACAATTCAGCGGCAGCGGAATCATCGAAAATGTGATTAGCTCGGGCGACCAGGTGGTGTACCTTACCATCCGCAGCAAAGGAATTTTTGCCCTCAATATTAAAACCGGCGAAACGACACAGGCTGCTTCATTATCGGCAGCTCAATCGGTAACCAACTCGTGCACCGACAGTTACGACAAGCTTTGGTTTATAATCGACGAACGCGACGTGCTGTATTACGATCCGTTCAACCGTATTCAGAAACTGTTTCAACTTCCCGAAGGAAAGGTAAACCGAACCATTAAGTTTCAGGACGGCAAAGAAGAAGGTATGTTTTTCCTGACCACTGCCGGCGACATCCTCACCATCGACCGTAACGAACTAAACCTCAACCTGCTGAGCCAGCACTCCGATCTGAACGGACGTGAAGAACGCCCTCTTTTTCTCGACTTTCTGCTCGATGCCGACAATATTCTGTGGCTCACATCCACCACCCGGGGCGTGTTCCGTATCAACTTCCCCAAAGCTCAATTTGAACTCAGGAAGCTTCCTGCCGGCAATGGCAAACCGGCCGCCGACACGGCGCTGAAAGCGCTTTACCAGGCCCGCAACGGCGAAATCTGGGTAGGCGCCCGCAACGGCGAGGTGATGCAACTCGACAAAGAAGGGAACCTGGTGCGCGTGTTTTCGAAAGCAACGTATTCCATCGGAACCGTGTATCATGTGATGGAAGATCACCGGGGACATTTGTGGTTCTCGACCAAAGGCAACGGTCTGGTGAAAGCCGAGCGCGACAACTCCCAACCCTTCGGGTTCAGGTTTACCCGCTACCTGTATTCCGACAACGACCCGGGAGCGCTCTCGAGCAACGATGTGTATTACACCCTCGAGGACAGCCGCAAACGCATTTGGGTAGCCCTGTTCGGCGGAGGACTGAATTTGCTCACCGACGAAAACGGGAAAACCTTTTTCCGGAACAAATACAACAGTTTCCGGAAGTATCCCCAATTAGGCCTGTACATGGAAGTGCGCAACCTGGCCGAAGATGCCAACGGCCGCATTTGGGTAGGTACCAGCGACGGATTAATGTCGTTCGACAGCAATTTTCAACATCCCGACCAAATCGAATTTGAAGTATACCGCAACGACGGCGATAAAATAAATGTATTCGACAACGATGTGTACGTACTGTACAAAGATGCCGGCGACCGGATCTGGATGAGCGTTTTCGGAGGCGGCTTGTACAAACTCCTGTCGTACGACCCCGAAAAAAAGCAGCCGGTCATTCAGTCGTACGGGGTAAACCAGGGGCTGAAGAGCGATGTAATATTATCGATTACCGAAGATGGCGCCAATCACCTGTGGCTGGCCACCGAAAACACCATCACCCGTTTTGATAAAGAAAACGAAAGCTTTCGCAATTTCGACCGTTACGACGGCTTGCAACCGGTGCAGATGGAGGAAGAAAGCGCCCTTCAGCTGCAGTCGGGACTATTGTGGTTTGGCAACCGCAAAGGCATTCTCAGTTTCGATCCGCAATCCATCAGCACTTATCAGTCGGCCTATAAAACCTTTATTGTGGATTTCTGGGTGTCGAACCGCGATCTGAAAAGCTTTGGTGAAGAACCCATTTTGCGCAGCTCGATCCGCTATGCCCGCGAAATAAAGCTGAAGCACAACCAATCGAGCTTTGCGATCGAGTTTGCGGCGCTCAACTTCTACAATCCCAACCGGGTTTCGTACAAGTACATTCTGGCCGGTTACGAAGACGAATGGCATTTCAACTCGCGCAATCGCATCGCCTCCTACCCCAACGTCCCACCCGGCGAATATACCTTCAAGGTGGTGGCCATCGACGAAGCCAACGATGAGCTCGAATCGTCGAACTCCTTGCGGATTATTATTCTGCCTCCCTGGTGGCTCACCTGGTGGGCGAAAGGCATCTACCTGGTTTTATTCCTGATAGCCCTTTATTTTATCATCCGGGCATCGTACCTGTATATCCGTATGCGCAACGAGATGTATGTCGAACAGCGCGTATCGGAACTGAAAATACGGTTCTTCACCAATATTTCGCATGAACTGCGCACCCCGCTCACCCTCATCATGGGACCCATCCAGGAATTGCGGCAAAAACAACAACTCACCGAAAAAGGGCAGCAATACGTGTCGATGATCGAAAAAAATGCCCGGCAGATGTTACAGCTCGTGAATCAGATTCTCGACTTCCGGAAAATCCAGAACGGGAAAATGGTACTTCATGTATCGCATACCGATGTCAACGAACTGGTACGGGGCCTGCATACCGAATTTTCGGTGATGTCGGAAGAGAACGAAATCAGCTTCCTGCATCAAACCATCGACGATAGTCCCGATTTATGGATTGATAAGGAAAAAATGGAAACCGTGATCCGGAATTTGCTCTCGAATGCTTTTAAATTCACCAAAGCCGGCGGGAATATTTACCTTTCGTGCGGGTTAACGCCCGACGGGAAGCGCTGTTTTATCCGCGTGGAAGATACCGGTGTGGGCATTCCGCAAAATAAAATCATGGAAATTTTCGAGCGCTTTTTTCAGGACGAGAATGCGCTGAGCGCCCAGTACCCGGGTACCGGTATCGGTCTCGCCCTGGCCAAGGAAATTGTAAGCCTGCACCACGGAACCATTCATGCTGAAAGCAGCAAGGACAAAGGTTCGGTATTTACCGTTGAATTATTGCTGGGAAGAGAGCATTTCAAGGAAGGGGAAGTGAATTTTTACATCACCGACACCCCTGCGGAGACCACTGCCGGCCAACAACAGGAAACGCAGGAAGAAGAGCCGTTTTCCGGCAAACCAGCCTTACCCACCCTGCTCGTGGTGGAGGACAACAAAGACCTGCGCGACTTATTGCACCTGCAGCTCGACGGACAATTTAATATTTTCACCGCTGCCAACGGGGCCGAAGGATTGCGCAAGGTGAATCTGTACCAGCCCGACATTATCATTACCGATCAGATGATGCCCGAGATGACCGGTACGGAAATGATACAGGCTATCCGTACCGATTTCCAGATCAGCCATATCCCGATTATCATGCTGACGGCTAAAACTGACGACGAATCGAAGATCCAGGCCATCCACATGGGTGCTAACGTGTACATTACCAAGCCTTTCAACATCGACTACCTGGTAGCCTGTATCGAACAATTGCTGAGCGACCGTAAAGTTTTCCGCGAAAAAATATGGAAGCAGGAACAACCTGTAGCGGCGGCGCCCAACGAAAGTTACGAGAAATACCTGCAGGAAAAAGATTTTCAGTTCCTCGAAAAGATACATCAGGTGATCGAAGAAAACCTCGACAACAGCGATTTCAACATCGATTCGATCGCCGATACCCTGGGCATCAGCCGGTCGGCCTTTTTCAAGAAGCTGAAGAGTTTGACCGGCCTGGCGCCGGTGGATATGATTAAGGATTACCGGCTTCAAAAATCGCTGGAATTATTGAAAAACACCGATTTGAGTGTATCTGAAATTGCTTTTGAAGTAGGATTCCGTGAAGCCGGGTATTTCGGCAAATGCTTCCGGAAGAAGTACGGTCAAACGCCTACGGAATACATGAGCGCATATCGGAAAAAATAAATTATCGCCGTATGAAACACTGGTTTTTATATCCCCTGTTACTGATCAGCTCTGTCGTGCTGTATGCCCGCCCCACCGTTCAGTACAAAGAAGGTAAATTGGTTTATCTGTGCGATGAGCGCGGCAACAGGATGCCCGATTATTCGTATTGCGGGTATGCCGCATCGTCCGCTGCCTTGCCGGAGCAGGCGCCCACGGCGATTGTCGAAGCTCCTGCGGGCGATGCCACGCTTACGTTGCAACAGGCTATCGACGAAGTTGCGGGCCGCAGGCCCGATAAAAACGGCAACCGGGGCGTCATTTTGCTGAAAGAAGGGACGTACCGGATTGCGGGCAGCTTGCGGATTCACGCTTCGGGGATTGTATTGCGGGGAAGTCATCCGCACAATACCCGGCTGATAAAAACGGGCAAAAGCAGGGAAGCCCTGATTTATGTAGAGGGGAAACCGGATATCCGGTATTCGGACACGCTGGAAGTTCAACCGGGCTATTACCCGGTTAATTCGATGCAACTAGCCCTTGCGGCAACCGGCCGGTTGCGGGCCGGCGACCGGGTGAAAATCGTGCGGTACTCCACCGCGGCATGGATTAAATCGCTGGGATGCGATGAATTCGGCGGAGGCAACAGTGCGTTGGGCTGGAAACCCGGCGATCTGGACCTGGCCTGGGACCGGACGATAACCGGTTTGGAGGCGGGACGCATGCAGCTGCATGCTCCGCTGCCGATGGCGCTCGATTCGCAATGGGGAAAAACGGTGGTGATGCCGTACCGTTGGGAAGGCAGGATTTCGCAGTGTGGAATCGAGCAACTCACCTTGCTGTCGGAGTACGATATGCGTTACCCGACGGACGAAGATCATAGCTGGACGGGGATTTATGCCGACAACGCGACCGATTGCTGGATCCGGCAGGTTCATTTGTTTCATTTTGCCGGTTTTGGGATTGCGTTGCATGCGGGTACTTCGCAGTTTACGGTGGAGGATTGTACGATGCGGGCGCCGGTGGCTGAAAATGGCGGTCACCGTAAAACCGGGTTTTACACGGCCGGACAGCTTAATCTGGTGCAACGGTGTTTTACCGAGGATATGCGCAACGATTTCGTGGCAGGTTACGGAGCTCCCGGACCTAATGCCTTCGTACAATGCGAAAGCCGTCGTTCGACCGGTTTCAGCGGGGCTGTTTCGTCGTGGGCGCCGGGTTTGTTGTTCGACCTGGTGAAGATCGACGGCAACAACCTGCGGTTGGGGCAGCTGGGTCAGCACAACAACGGAGCCGGCTGGAATACGGCCAATAGCATGCTGTGGCAATGTTCGGCAGCCGAAATTGAATGCGCGTCGCCGTCGGCCGACGGGGTAAACCGGGCTTATGGCTGCTGGGGACAGTATTCGGGCCATGGAGAATGGTACGAATCCGACAGTCATATTACTCCCCGGAGTTTGTTTTACGTTCAGTTGCAGGAGCGGTTGGGCAGGGACGTTGCACACCAGGCACGGCTGATGCCGCTGAATACCGATGCTACGAGCAGTCCGACCGTGGAGCAGGCAGCGGCATTAGCAGCTGAGGCGCGGGAGCCGGTGATGACGATGGAGCGATGGATAGCTGCCCGACCGCTGCTCTCGTCCGCTGAACCACAAAAACCTAAACAGCAACCGAATACCCGACCGGCTAAAAGCAGTCGTGCTACTGCCGGGCACCCAACTTACCTCCCCGGATTTCACATCAACAACGGCCAATTGTTTTTTGGCGACCGGCTGCTTACCGGCCGCAAGCACGACGTTGCCTGGTGGAGTGGCAAAACCAAACCCTCGTACCTTACCGGCAACCGGGCCAAAGCACATATTACCCGCTTTGTTCCCGGGCACGAAGGCTATGGACTTACCGACCGCATCGACAGCGTCGTGGCGCAACTAAGCCGGCAGGGCGTTGCAGTATTGGATCACAATTACGGGTTGTGGTACGAACGTCGCCGCGACGATCACCAGCGGGTGCGCAGGGCCGACGGCAATGTATGGGCGCCGTTTTACGAACAGCCCTTCGCCCGGAGCGGCCAGGGCCAGGCCTGGGACGGATTGTCGAAATACGACCTAACCCGGCCCAACGAATGGTACTGGAACCGGTTGGGCGAATTTGCATCCAAGGCGGCTCCCAAAGGTATACTGCTTTTTCACCAGCATTTCTTTCAACACAATATTCTCGAAGCCGGCGCACACTGGGTCGATAGCCCCTGGCGAACCGCCAACAACATCAACGACACCGGATTCCCCGAACCCGTACATTTTGCCGGCGACAAGCGTATCTTTTACGCCGAGCACTTTTACGACACCACCCACGTAGTACGGAAAGCGCTTTACCGGAACTATATCCGCGAAGGACTCGACCGGCTCAGCCGGTATCCCAATGTAGTGCACCTTATCAGCGCCGAGTATACCGGACCTCTTCATTTCGTACAATTCTGGATCGACGTGATCCGCGAATGGGAACGCGAAACCGGAAAAACCGCATTGGTCGCCCTCAGTACGACGAAAGACGTACAGGATGCCATTCTTGCCGACCCGCTGCGCTCGGGCACCGTCGACATTATCGACATCCGCTACTGGCATTACCGGCAAAACGATACGGTGTATGCCCCTGCAGGAGGCCTACACCTGGCGCCACGGCAGCACGCCCGGCTGGTAAAAACTGGTAAAACCGGTTACCAGGAGGTGTACAAAGCAGTCGATGAATACCGTACAATGTATCCTGAAAAGGTGGTGGTGTATTTCGGACAAAGCTATACCGAACAGGCTGAAGCCGTGAAAGCTGCCGGCGGATCGATCCCGGCATTATGATCCGCAAAAACATGTTTTATAACATGTTACCAGTTTTTACCATCAAAAAACCAAAAATTGCCATTCATCCCTGTTGAGACTCTCTATTTTTGAGCCATCATTTCAAACGGCTCTAATACAGTTTCAACCGATGGAAAACAATTACACGATCCGCCAGCAGAACGCTGAACAACAAACCGCTGAACTCATTGCCCGCTTCAAAGGCAACGATACGAAGGCGTTCAACGAATTGTATCACATGCACGTGAACATGCTTTTCAATTATGGCAGCCGGCTTACTCAGGATGCCGAACTATTGAAAGACTGTATTCAGGATGTATTTATCCGTATCTACCACCGCAGAGCGGAAATCGAAAACATACAAAACCTGAAATCTTATCTGCTCATTTCGCTCAAAAATAAACTGTGCGACGAAAGCCGCCGGCGCATACACCTTTCGGATGTAGCGGTAGAAGAACTCAGCGTGATGGCCTGTGAGCATGTCGAAAAAGATTATATCACCCGGGAAAGCGCCAACAACCTGAAACATAAAGTAAGCAGGTTGCTCGATAAATTATCGCCCCGCCAGCGCGATGCCATCGAACTGTATTACATCCAGGAACGGAAATACGAGGATATCTGCGAAATTATGCAGATGAATTATCAATCGGTACGGAACCTCATTCATCGCGGCATGCTGCGCATGAGAGCCTGTGCGGTATAACCGCCCGAAACTGCTCAGGTGAGTACAAAAATTACCGGCCGTTCGTTTTAGGAAAAACAACGGCCATGCGTACTTCCATCAGCATCGAAGATTTACTTACCAACGACGATTTTATTCGTTTCGTGGTTGCTCCCACCCAGGAACTGACGCTTTACTGGATCGACCGGTTCCGGCGCCAACCGGAGCTCATCGGTACTGCTGCCGAAGCAGCCCGGATACTGAACGAACGTACTTCGTCGCTGAAGGAGCACGAACAAGCCGAACTGTTTCACCGGATCCTGGAACATTGCAGGTAAACAAAAGCCGACATGATCAATCAATGCCGGCTTTTTCATTTCATTTTCCCATAAACGCTTTATAACCCGTCCAGCCATCGGAGCCCTGTAAAACCCTGTCGATGGTGATTTTCCGAGCTTCTTTGCGGCTTAACTCGCGCGACCAATTCACCCGTTTACTACGGTCGGATCCCGCACCCGTATTTTTATATTCGCTGTAACGGGCCGTTTTTTCATTCTCCGGATTGCGCCAGTTTTCCCAACCCGCAGGATGAATGCCCTCAGGCATCTCGCAATTACGGAACAAAGTCATGGCATATCCCCGCCACGGGCGACCCAGGTACATCTTATCGACCCCCTCGGCCACCGTCAGTGTACATTTGTTGAAAATAAATCCAAACACCTGATTTTCGGGCGTCGAGGCAGCAGTGATGTACGAATTACGCTTACTGTGAATCACACACTGCTCAAACCAGGCAGTCGACGGACCAAAAATATAATCGGTAGTACCCTCGATATAACACTTGTAAAAAAACTGGCGGCAATTGGCCCTGCCCCCGTAATACGTATCCTGATTGCCGATGAGCCTGCAATTGTTGAAGATCACCCGGTCGCCTTCCACATGCACCGCCACCGCCTGGCCCAGCGGCTCGGCAGCATTCATTATCGTGAGGTTCTCGAGCACAATATCGCTGCCGCCTATTTTAAGCGTATAGGTACGAAACGTACCCATCTTATTAATATTAGCGTGATCGTACCATACCAGTATCGTTTTTTCAGCATCTTCGCCCACCAGCCTGATGCGCGTGTTGTAAGTCGGAATCTCCAGCTTCTCCTTGTAAACACCCTCGTTGATACGGATGGTCACCCATCCCGCCGGGTCGAACGCCCGCACGCTGTTGATGGCCTCCTGAACCGATGTAAAATCGCCCCGCCCGTACACATCGACGGTAATTTCGCGGGCATGGGTAAGCTGTGCCGAAACCAGGCCAGCCAAAAGCAACAAGAAGAATAAAGTCTTTTTCATGATCAACCAAACTGTGTATTCGTAAGTAGTAATAAAAAACAGGTCACGAAATTACTACATTTATCCGAGCTTTCCCAACAAAAACCCGAGTTTTTATCCGGTGAGTACAAAAGCAAAATGAAAGCGTTAGTTACAATATTCATCTACATAGTAATCATGAAAAAAGTATTTTCGGGGGTTATCGTCCCCGCCATCACTCCCCTGAACACCGATTTCTCCATCGACCTTCCTGCGGTTACAGGCATTGTGAAACGATTTGCAGCCAACGGGTTACACCCCTTACTGCTGGGCACTACCGGCGAATCGCCACTGGTGAATGCCGCCGACAGCGAGTTGCTGCTCCGCACGGCCGTTGCCGCCAGGGGACCGCAACAACTCATTTATGCCGGCATTGTAGGCAATCAGGTAGAGGAGCTGATCGACCGATCGCAACAGTACTTCGCATCGGGGGCCGACGTGGTGGTAGCCACCTTACCTTCGTATTACATACTCACTCCTGCGCAGATGGAACGGTTCTACACCACCCTGGCCGACCGGGCCGGAGGTCCCGTGATGATGTACAACATAAAAGCGACCACCCAAATGTCGATTCCGACCGGGCTGGTCGAGCAACTGAGCCGGCATCCTCGCATAGCCGGGCTCAAAGACTCGGAACGCGACGAGCAACGAATGCTGTATTTTATAGAACAGTTTCGCGAACGAAACGACTTCTCGTACTTCTGCGGCTGGGGAGCCCGTTCGGCTCAGAGCCTGGAAGCCGGCGCCGACGGAATCGTTCCCAGCACCGGAAATATCGTTCCCGAAATGTACGGCGCACTTTACCGGGCGGCCCTCGAAAACAAGTGGGACGAATGCTATCGCTGGCAAACCGAAACCGACAAAATAGCGCAGCACTATCAGGCCGATTGTACACTGGGCGAGTCGCTGAAAAAACTAAAAACCATGATGCACGAAAAAGGCTGGTGCAACACCACCATGATGCCGCCATTATAAGTCAATATATATTATGATACACTGGATCGACACCCTTATTGTTCTCCTTTCGATTGTTGTTACAATCGGGATGGGTCTGTTCTTTGCCAACCGTCAGAAAAGTTCGGGGCATTATTTCGCAGGAGGTAAAAATATTCCCGCCTGGGCCATCGGCATGTCGATATTTGCCACGCTCATCAGCAGCGTCACCTTTCTGGCTTATCCGGCTGCCGCCTATAAAGCAAACTGGATATTGCTGGTACAGGGGCTTATGGTACCCATTGTACTGATCGGCATTATCCCTTACATCGTTCCGCTGTTCCGGAAAACCATCCAGCTGAGCACCTACGAATATTTCGAACGCCGCTTTGGGTTCGGAGCACGGATCTACAGTTCGCTGGCGTTTGCGCTTACCCATTTTTCAAAGATGGGAACCGTGCTGTACCTCATCAGTCTGGCATTAAGCAGTTTCTCGGGGCTGCCCGTTATTACCATTATCATTGCACTGAGCATCACCATTATCATTCTGACCTTTTTCGGCGGAATCGAAGCGGTAATCTGGATGGACGTCATACAGGGCTTTTTACTGATAGCCGGGGGCCTCGTAAGTGTCGGCATTTTGCTGTTCAAGCCCGACACCGGAGCTGGGGTCATACTGTCGCAGGCCTTCGAGTGGAAGAAAATCGATATGGGGCCGTATCATTTCAGTCTTACCGAACTCACCTTCTGGGTAATGGTGATTAACGGCGTGTTTTATGCTTTACAGAAATACGGAACCGACCAAACCATCGTGCAGCGCTACCTCACCGCCCGCACCGACAAGGACGCCAAGAAAGCAGCCTATATCGGCGTACTGACCAGCGTTCCGGTGTGGACGCTATTCATGCTCATCGGATCGTTGTTGTTTGTTTTTTACAACAGCGGACAGGCATCGCTCCCCGCAGGCATCAGCGCCGACGGTGTATTTCCCTACTTCATCAAAACCGAATTACCGGTAGGCGCCATTGGTCTGGTATTGGCCGGTCTGGTAGCGGCGGCCATCTCGAGTCTCGATTCGGATATGAATTGCATTGCAGCAATCGGAGTACAGGATTTTTACCTCCGCTTAAAACCCGATGCAACCGACCGTCAGAAATTACGAATGGGGAAATGGCTGGTGCTGGCTTCGGGAATAGCCATGATGCTGGTAGCCCTGCTCTACGTTGCCTGGCAGGGCGAAGGAGTGCTGGGAGTTGTTTTCGAACTCTACGCCATCTTCTCGGCAGGGATAGTAGGGATTTTCCTCTTAGGCTTAGTGAGCCGGAGAGCCAACAAACAAGGCTTGTACATTGGCGTGGCAGTTACCGTGGCGTTTACTGCCTATGCGGTGCTCACCTCAACAAAAATCGGCAACGAACTCATCCTCGACCTGGGCAGGTACAATTTCACCCAGCACAAATACATGCTGGGAGTGTACAGTCATCTTATCGTGCTCGTCGTAGGTTATCTGGCCAGCTTTTTCTTTAAAACAGCCCGTGCCGAAAAATCATTAACTTTGTACGGATTTTTGAACAAAAAATGAAAACGATTCAACTTCAGCTTCCTTCCTCTATCAACATAGGGAATAACCTGATGGAAACCTTGCCGTCCGACAGCAGGATAATGCGCAGCCAACGGTTGCTTTTTCTGACCGCGGCGCCGCTGGCACAACAGATGCAGGCTGTGATCGAGCCTTTAAAAAAAACGCACAGCGTACAAGAGCTCATTTACGACTACCCGGGAGAACCTACTTTTGAATTGTTCGGGCAGTTGCTGGATCAGTTGACCGGAACGCCCGATTGCGTGATCGGTACCGGCGGAGGCAGCGTGCTCGATTGTGCGAAACTGCTGGCCGCATTGGGCACGCGCAAGCAGCAACTTACCGAAGTCATCGGCATGCAGCTGGTAAACCGCCGTACCATTCAGCTTATTTGTATTCCCACCACTGCCGGCACCGGCAGCGAGATGTCGCCCAATGCTATTTTATTGAATGCTGCAACTCAGGCTAAAAGCGCCGTCATCAGTCGCGAGCTGGTCCCCGATGCGGTGTATATCGATCCCTCGCTCACGCTTGCTTTGCCTGCCCGTATCACGGCCGAAACCGGGATGGATGCGCTGTCGCATTGCATTGAATCTTATACAAATATTAATGCACATCCGGTTATCGACCTGTATGCCCTTGAAGGAATAAAGCTGATTGCCGGCCATTTGAGGCAGGCAGTTGCCGATGGAACCAATATCGATGCCCGCACTGCTCTGCTGGTGGGTTCGATGTATGGCGGGATCTGCCTGGGTCCGGTCAATACGGCGGCGGTGCATGCCCTGTCGTATGGGTTGGGCGGGAAATTCCACATCGGCCACGGATTGGCCAACGCGATGCTGCTGCCCCCGGTTTTTGAATTCAATGCCCCGGCCAGCGAGTACCGTCATGCCTCGGTAGCCCGGGCATTGGGAGCCACAGCCGCCAACCCCACAGCCTGTATTGCCGAAGGAGCGGCCCTGTTGCGTTCATTAGCATCCGAATGTGGCATACCGGCCAAGCTGAGCGATATCGGAATCCCTGAAGGTGCTATTCCGGAGCTGGTGGCCACAGCCATGGAGGTTACCCGCCTGCTGAACAACAATCCACGGAAGATGACTCCCGAAGATGCTGAAACGATTTATCGTCAATTATTCTGAAAAAATAAACTTATCGAACTGATGAGCTCCCATTGCCCGGTTTCGATATCAAACTAACAATGAACCATATGTCAACGACTCCCATTATAGGTATCAGCATGGGCGATCCGGCAGGTATCGGTCCTGAAATTTGCGTAAAAACCCTGGCATCGGAGCTGGTCTACGAACGTTGCCGTCCGCTGGTGGTGGGCGACGCTGCGACCATCTCCCGGGCTGCGGCACTGTTTGCTCCTTCGTTGCAGGTCCGGCCGGTGCATACCGTAGCCGACGCCCGCTTTATTCCGGGTACAATCGATGTGTACGAGCTCGGAAATGGGGCCGCCAACGAGCCGAAACCCGGCGAAGTGTCGGCGATGGCCGGCGATGCGGCCTTCGGAGCGGTGCGGAAGGTGATCGAGCTGGCCCTGAACAACGAAATCGATGCAACGGTCACAGCGCCCATCAACAAGGAATCGATACACCTGGCCGGTCATCATTTTTCGGGACATACCGAAATTTATGCCCACTACACCGGCACCGCCAATTATGCCATGTTGCTGGCCGACGACAACCTGAGGGTAATCCATGCCACCACCCATGTCTCGCTGCGAAAAGCCTGCGATTTGTGCAAAAAAGAACGGGTGATGGAGGTCATCGGGCTGCTCCACGATGCCTGCCTTCAATTCGGGATCGAAAATCCGGTGATCGGCGTGGCCGGTTTAAATCCGCATGCAGGCGAGAACGGGCTCTTTGGCGACGAGGAAATACATGAAATTATCCCGGCCATAGCTGCCATGAACGAAAAAGGCTATCGGGTGCAGGGACCGGTCCCCCCCGACACGCTGTTCGTGAAAGCCGTACAGGGAAAATTCGATGGCTGTGTAGCGATGTACCACGATCAGGGGCATATTCCCTTCAAACTCGAAGGCTTCCAGTGGGACAACGAAAAACAGACCATGAAAAGTGTGAAAGGTGTGAATATCACACTCGGTCTGCCTATCATCCGTACTTCGGTCGACCACGGCACTGCTTTCGAAATAGCCTGGCAGGGTATTGCATCGCCCGATGCATTGCGCATTGCCATCGATTATGCCGTACGACTGGCCGAAAACAAGCGCTGACATGATCCTGGTCATAGCCGACGATATCACCGGAGCTGCCGAAATGGCCGGAAAAGCGATGGAGTTTGGACTTTCGGTCGGATTCCTCTGCTCGTTCGACGGCTCGGTAAAGCGCATCGACACGCCCGACGTACTGGTAGTGGCCACCAACAGCCGTTCGCTCGCCGAACCGGGCGCAGTACGGCTCCACCGCCGGTTACTGACCGAACTGTCGCAAACCTACTCCGGTCCGACGATCCATTTCTATAAAAAATGCGATTCGGCGGTCAGAGGCTATGTGCTTTCCGAACTCATTCCGATGGCCGAGCATACCGGAATCAGCAGCGTAGTGCTTCAACCCGCCAATCCTGCGGCAGGCCGGCGCATCGAACTCGGGCACTATTCCATTCACGACCAACCGCTTCACCAAAGTCCGTTTCGTACCGATCCCGATTTTCCGGCAACAAGCTCGGATGTCCGCCAACTTCTCCTGGCACGAAGCCCCCGATTCGCCGCTACTCCGGCTTTTGAATATACACTTGCCGATTGCCGTTCGGAAGAAGAGATGGCCCAACAACTGCAACCGACCGGGCTTACCAGCCACCTGTATGCAGGAAGCACCGCTTTTTTCGGGCAATACCTGAAGATTGTACACCGGCATGTACCGGCGCAGGTTCTTCCATCCGTCGTCGCCAGGCACGAAGCCGAAGCGCCTTATTTATTGCTTTCGGGAAGCGCCCATGCCGGCACCTACGAAATGCAGCAGTATTTTGAAGAAAAAGGCAGGCCCGCCATTCAGTTACCGGCTGAGCTCCGGCAACCCGCCTGCTCCGCAGAAGCCATTCGCACTTTTGCCGCCCGGCAGGTTCAAACAATAATCGACTCCCCCGGTAAAAGCTTCATGCTATCGACGGGAGGCCCCGGCGAAACCTACCCGGCGGCGCCGGAAGTACTGAACCAGCGACTGTGCCGGCTGGCCCAACTCCTGGTCGACAAGCTCAGTATCGAACATATTTACATCAGTGGCGGGGCTACCACCTGGCAATTTATTTCCGAAATGAACTGGACTTCGCTCGTGCCGGTACTATCGCCGGCGCCGGGAGTGATCCGGCTCAAGGTGGCCGACCGGCCCGGCACCAGCATCACCATTAAACCCGGCAGCTACGCCTGGGGTATCGCTTTTTAGAAAACTCCGAAAGTTTAGGTATTATTTGATTACATTTGCACCCCCTTTGCGTCTTAAGGGTTGTAAACGAATAAACATAAGTCTAATGAACTCCAGAAAACATCGAACGACACGATTTACAAACCGGTGGTCGGCAGTGCATGCTCTGCTAATCATGCTGCTCCTAACACTTCCTTTGACCGCACAAAACCAGCAGATTACAGTAAAAGCAAAGGTAGTGGACGAGAAAAGCGAGCCGGTAATCGGCGCTACCGTGAAGGTGGAAGGCACCACTGCAGGAACAGTGACCGACCTCAGCGGCTCCTTTCAGATCAAAGCCGCGTCCAATCAAACCGTCAGCATCTCCTATATTGGCTACGTGACGCAGAAATTCAGAGCCGGACAGGTGCCGGTGGTGATTACGCTCCAGGAAGAAACCGAAAAACTCGACGAGTTGGTGGTAGTGGGTTACGGTGCTGTTAAACGTGCCAACCTGACCGGTGCAGTGGCCAATATCGACATGAAAGAAGTGGCCGACATCCCTGCTCCCAACTTAGCATCGGTACTGATGGGAACCATGCCCGGCGTAAAAGTGGGCGAAGCTACCGGCAACGTGGTCGGGAATTCGACGATCCAGATCCGTATCAACGGATCGTGGAACTCGGAAGAACCTTTGTTTGTTATCGATGGATTTATCCGCGACCTGAATGCTTTTAACATGCTCGACCCCTCGGAAATTGAAAATATTTCGGTATTGAAAGATGCGGCAGCTGCTATCTACGGGGTACGTGGCGCCGGCGGGGTATTGCTGGTAACCACCAAAAAAGGGAAAGCAGGTAAAACACGGGTGAGCTATTCTACTTCGTACGGGATAAACCAGGGAGTGAATATGCCCGAGATGATGAGTGCCTACGAGCAGGGTATGGCCCTCAACGACCTGTGGCAACAGGAGATTACCTACAAGGGTGAAACAGCCGATTCGAAACGGTTTTTCACGGCCGACGAACTGAATGCCATGAAAAACATGGATTATAACTGGCTCGAAATGGGATGGAAAAACTCGGGTAACATGCGGCACACCTTGAATATCAGCGGAGGAAACGACGATGTTCGTTATTTTATCGGAGGTTCGTACATGTGGGCCGATGGTAATTTCGCCAATCTGAATATGAACCGCTACGGATTGCGCGTAGGGGTGGACGCCAAAATGGCTCGTAACCTCAACGCCAGCTTCGGCATGAACTACAACGATAAAAGCACCGAGATGCCGCTCAACCAGCGCGACTCGGAACCCGAACGGATGTACGGAACTTTCAGCGACCTGGCCCGTGCTCCACGGTTTACCCCGGCTTATATCAACGGCATTCCGGTAGGGAATTCGATTCCTTCCAATGGTTCGCATCCCCTGGAAATGATGAATTCGGGCTCGTACCGCCGGAACAAAAGCAACGATATGTCGGCCAGCCTTTCGCTCGAATACACGGTTGAAAAAATCAAAGGCCTGAAATTTAAAGTTTCGGGAAGTTTCAGCAATGGCTCTAACTTTGGCAAGCAGCTTTCCAAACCCTATTATATATATGATTTCATCCCCCTGAACGACCAGAGTCCGCTCCTTTCGGAACAACAATATCCGATCGGGACCCCTCAATACCAGCGTAAAATTAGCAATGGCGATAAAATTTACGAATCGTCGTCGCGCAGCTACAATTACCAGTTGAATCCGGAAGTGTCGTATGCCAACAAATTCGGCAAACACGATTTATCCACCTTGCTGATGTTCGAACTTTCGGAAAGCGGTGGCAACGGCATGAGTCTTTCGCGCCAGAATGTGATTATCGAAAACTACGAAGTGATGGCCGGCTACGCTTCGTCGGCACAGACCACAGCTTCCAACATCAACACCAAATCGCGTCGCCAGTCGTTGATCGGCCGCCTGAACTACAATTACGACAACCGTTACTTTATCGAAAGTGCTACGCGTTACGAAGCTTCCACCAACTTTGCTCCGGGCTACCGCTGGGGATTATTTCCGTCCATTTCGGGGGGCTGGCGCATTTCCGAAGAAGATTTCTTCAAAGAAAGCATCACCTTTATGGACAATCTGAAGCTCCGTGCTTCGTACGGACGGCTGGGTAACGACAAAGTATCGATGAACCAGTGGCGCAGCAGTTACGGCACCATACCCGATGCTGCTTACGTGGGGGGCTCGGCGCTCAGCTCGGTACTTTTCCCCACTATGGAAGGATTATTCATCCTGAATTCGACCTGGGAAAAAACCGATTCGTACAATGCCGGTATCGATATGCGGCTGTTCGGCGATTTCTCGGTGAACATAGATGGGTTTTACCGCCATACCTTCGACATTCTCGACGATTACAAGAGCGCTTTCCCGCAATCGTCGGGTATCAACGCTGCCACTCCCAAACTGAACTACGGCGTGCAGGATTCGTGGGGCGGCGAGCTCGAACTGGGTTACAACAAAAAACTGACGAAGGATTTCACCTTACAATTGAAAGGAAATATTGCGTACGCAACCAATATTGTACTCAAAAAATGGCAGAATCCGGGGAATATCGGAACCTGGGAAGACGAAGTGGGACGAATCCGGGGAGGCGAAGTAGGATATTTCTCCTATGGAATAGCCCGTACGCAGGAAGAACTCGACAACTGGATTGCCGAACTGAAATCGCATATTCCGCTCGACGAAAACGGAAACCCGAAATACACTGAGATAACCGTATTGGATATTCCCGAAAGTGCATTGAAACCCGGTATGCTGATGTTTAAAGACGTGGGCGGCCCGCGCTACCAGGATGCCGACGGCAACTGGCACGACGGAGCTCCGGACGGAAAGATTACCACCGAAGACCGCCGTATTATCAGCAAATACGACTCCGCTCCCTTCACCTATGGTTTCACGCTGGGCTTTACCTGGAAAGATATAAAAGTGGATGCTATTTTCAGTGGTGCCTTTGGTAACGATGTGGTATTCGAAAAAGGGTTCTACGAAAATGCTTCCGGCGGGTCGCGCAGTGGCGATTTCCTGTCGGCGCAATCGAACCAGCTCCGCGAATGGTACGGAAACTACTGGACCGAGTCGAATCCCGATGCCAAGTATCCCCGTCTCGATACCTACAGTTTACGCAACCAGCGATCGACCTTCTGGATGCGCGACGGGCACAACCTGCGCCTGCGGTCGCTCAACATGTCGTACAATGTACCGAAAAACCTCACCAAATCGCTGGGTGTCGATCAGTTGCGCGTGTTCTTCTCGGGCACCAACCTGCTGACGCTCATCAATCCGTATCCTTACAAAGATGCAAGTGTCGGTTTCTGGTCGGACTATCCGATGATCCGTACCTTTAACTTCGGTTTAAATCTCAATTTCTAACACACTACAGTCATGAAGATAAAATCAATAATTTACGCGTTGCTGCTCCTGCCGATTGTTTCATCCTGCAGTGATTTCCTGGATGTTAAAGATGAGTCGGCCATCAATCCGGCCATCTGGGACAACGAAAATGCAGCCAAACTCTACATCAACAATATTTACTCGCTTTGTATGCCGGGTTTTGGCGGCGAAAGTCCGGTGGGCGATGGCTCGCTGGCAGCCTTATCCGACGAAACCGACGGTATGGGTTCCAATCTCTTGCTCGGAACACTGGAAGAGGGCAGCGCGGGCGCTTTTTCGTCCGCAACCTACCAGGCTGTGCGCTACATCAATACGGCATTCAATGCCATGAAAAGTTCGAAACTGCCTGCCGACGCGCAAAGCCGCATTCTCGGGCAACTGTACTTTTTCCGCGCGTTCCAGCATTGGAAACTGGTGAATATTTACGGAGGAGTTCCGTACATGCGCGATGTGGTCGATTACCAGTCGGACGACATTATACGCAACGCTCCCCGCAACAAGACCTCCGAATGCATCGCCCTGTTGAAACAAGACCTCGACTCGGCCATCAAACACCTGCCGGCCACCTGGGTAAGCGAGGAATATGGGCGCGTAACCCGCGCTGCAGCTGCGGCCCTCAAGGGGCGTATCCTGTTGTTTTATGCCAGTCCGCAGTTTAACCCGGCCAACGACCGCAACCGCTGGAAAGAAGCGTTTGATGCCAATATTTTTGCACGCAACCTGTGTACTACCGACGGTTACCGGTTGATGACCGATATTAAAGTGCAGGCAAACGCTCAATGGCCGGTTGCAGTCGATTTCAATAAGGTTTTTATCACGAAGAAAACGGCCAATAATCCCGAAGTGATTCTGGTAACTCCTTACCTGCAATCGTTGAAGTACCATGGATACGAAGGAAGCGTTCGTCCCGTCGACGTAACCAATGCTACCGGCCGGCCGTCAAACCTGCCTTCCTGGGATCTGGTAGCGGCGTTCCCGATGAAAGACGGCAAAATTGTCTACAAACATACCGCCACGGCTTCCAATCGTACTACGGTATTTTCGGGCCATACCGATATCCGTAAGTACTACCAGGACCGCGATCCGCGCTTTTATGCCACCATTGCTTTCAACGGCAGCTATTATCCGCTCGAAGGTAACCCGACACGCAGGCAGTGGACCTATACCGGAGGCGAAATTTCTTCATCGGATAAAACAACTACTACCGGCTTTTACACCCGTAAGTACATCAACCCGGCCATTACCGGAGTGGATATGAACAAAACTTACACCGACTGGATCGAGATTCGCTATGCAGAAGTGTTGCTTAACCTTGCCGAAGCTGCTTTCGAATACGAAGGCGACAATTCGGCTACCGGCTTCGATTGCCTCAAAGCTATTCGTGAACGAGCCGGCATCGAGCCGGGGGTCGACGGATTCTACGGACTGAAATCGAATCCCGAATACTCCATGCTTGAGATCGTGATGAACGAACGCCGGGTGGAGATGGCGTTCGAAGGCAAACGATTCTGGGATCTGCGCCGCCGCAACATGTTCACCAACAACCTGGGAGCAAACTTCCTGAAGTTAAACGGATGGAAGAAAAGCGGGTCGGGATACACCTTCACGCTGAGCGGAATCACTACTGCGGCCTTCAACTCCATCCGTCAGGAGCTGCCGGTGGACAGTGTGTACAAATACTTCACCATGACGGCCAAGAGTACCGGTCCGCTGGTAAAGTCTATTGCTTATCGGACCTACACCACCGAAGCAGAGTTGATGGGTAAAACCGATCGCAGTTACAACTTCTTCGATATCCCGTTGAATATCCTCACCCGCAGTCCGGCGCTGAAACAAACCATCGGCTGGTCGAACGGTGAATTTAATCCTTTTGAATAATGCGAATATTGTTCGTTTTCCTCTTTAGTTTTTTACTTTCGGCAGCCTCTGCACAGCTTTTCCGCTGTGTAGTGGCTGTCGACGGTTCGGGCACGCACAGTTCGCTGCAGGAAGCGATCGACGCTTGTCCCGACAACGAATACAGCATTATTTACCTGAAAAACGGCCGTTACGACGAGCAGATCTCGATCGGCTCGAAAACTGCGGCTTCGTCTAAAAAGCTCAGCATTATCGGGCAGCATCCCGATTCGGTCGTCATCACCGGCAACCGGGCGCGCAACACCGCCAACGGGCTCAGTTTCGAGCAGGTGGTTACTTTTCAGGTATATGCTCCCGAGTTTTACATGGAAAATGTGACCATCGAAAATACGGCAGGCAATACCGGTATGGCCGAAGCCTTGTATACGGGTGCCGACCGTCAGACCTTTAAAAACTGCGTGATCCGTAGTTATCAGGATACGTACCGCTCGAAAAAAGGAACGCGGGCTTATTTTGAAAGCTGTACGATTGAAGGGGCGGTGGATTTTATTTATGCCGGCGGCGTGATCTTTTTCGATCGCTGTACGATCCGGTGTATAGGCAACAGCGGTTATATAACGGCTCCGGAAGATGCCGCCTTTACCATTCCCCGTTTGCAGACTAAAGTCGATAAGTTTCTACGTCTCGGTTTTATCTTCCGCGAATGCGCTATTACGGCTGCTCCCGGAGTTCCCGACGGCAGCTTCTACCTGGGCCGGCCATGGAACTCGATGGCCGGAAGTTTTTACCTCAACTGCATCCTCGGACCGCATATCAACGCCAAAGGCTGGAAGGAATGGAACGGCAACGAAAGTTCGGCCAGTTTTGCCGAATTCGGGAGTAAAAAACCCGACGGCAGTGCAGCCGACGTGAGTCAGCGGGTAAGCTGGAGTTTTCAATTGCCCGCCGACGATGTTACCAACTTATTCACCACCCAGGGTATTTATGGGCGGGTGTCCACTACCAGCCCCTACACCCCCGAACTTCTGGTTCAAGCCCCCGCCGCTCCGGTGAGCGTAGGTACCGACGGAACCAGGCTCAGCTGGCCGGCTGTGGCCGATGCTGCCGGTTATGTGGTATTGAAAGATAACCGGCTGGTGGGTTTTACCATTTCCACATCGTATGAAATCACCGGTACCGACGGAGTTTTTACAGTCCGGAGCGTGGGCGTTCGCGGACAGCAAAGCGCGGCTTCGGGGGTGACCTCTCTGCCCGCGCCCGAAAATCCGGTGGCTGTTAGTCAGCTGAATGGCCGTCTGGTATTTGGTGAAGCCGTGACTGCTGCACTGTACACTACCGACGGAAAGTTGATAAAAAGCACACCGCAATTGGTGCATGAATTCAACACCAGCGACATAGCCGAAGGCCTCTACCTGCTCAGCATGACGACCTCCGAAGGCATCAGCAGCACAAAAAAGCTGAATATTACACATAAACCGTCAATTTAACACACCTGCATCGCCCTGAAGCATGCGATATTTGTATCCAACTCACATCAAAACACAAACGATATGCGACATTTACTTTCCCTGGCTGTCCTGATTCTCCTTACTTCCGGGCTTCCGGCTCAGCAAACTCCCGCTTTTCCCACTGCCGAAGGCTACGGCATGTACGCTAAAGGAGGGCGCGGCGGACAGGTAGTTGCCGTAACCAACACACAGGACTACCTCGCCACCGAAACCCCCATCGAAGGCTCGCTTCGCTGGGCATTGGCACAATATCCGAACGAACCCCTTACCGTTGTTTTCCGTACATCGGGGGTCATTACGCTGAAATCCGATTTACGGGTGAAGCGCAACAATTTCACAATAGCCGGACAAACGGCTCCCGGCGACGGGATAGCGATCCGCGGAGGCAAGGTGAATTTCGGCGGCAGCACCCACCTCATCGTACGCCATCTGCGTATGCGCATCGGGCTCCGGGGCGACACGGCCTTCATTGCCGGAGGTTCCATCGGTATCGAAAATGCATCCAACTTCATCATCGATCATTGTACCTTCGGTTGGTCGGGCGAGGAAAACATGACCCTGTACGACAATACCCTCAGCACCGTGCAATGGTGCATCCTTCACGAAGGACTTTATGATGCCGGTCACCTGAAAGGTGCACGGAGTTATGGCTCGCAATGGGGTGGACAAACAGCCACCTACCACCACAACCTGCTGGCGCACAACTACAACCGCACGCCGCGCTTCAACGGAGCCCGAAGCAACGACGCCCGGGTGCTGATGGACTACATCAACAACGTGAACTACAACTGGGGCAAAGCCAATTCGGCCTATGGAGGCGATATTGAGGGCGGTACTATTTATGTCCCACGCACCCACCGGGTGAACATGATCAACAACTACTACAAGCCGGGCCCTGCACGTCCGGGAACTTCGTCGTCGTTCTTTGTTCAGTCGTCGTTCTCAGGAGCACAGAAAACCGATCAGATTGCCCTTTGGCACATGGTGGGAAACGTGATGGAGGGAAGTGCCAATACGGCTAAAAATACCGACAACTACCTGGGACTCGACGCCAGCGCCTATGTCGGGAAAGGAATCAGTGCAACGGCTTTACGTTCCGACACCATCTTCCCCACCCCTTATCCCGTGAATACCGAAACAGCACTCGAGGCTTACGAAAGCGTGCTGGCAAAGGCCGGGGCTTTCCCGCGCGACACGGTCGATCGCCGTATCGTGAACGAAGTGCGTACCGGTACGGCTTCGGGCAAGGGCACCTCGTCCAATAATCCTTTTCTGGACCAGGCGAAAGGAATTATCGACGCTCCTGCCTCCGTGGGCGGATATCCCGAATACACCACCTACAATACCATTACCGATGCCGACAACGATGGCATGGACGATGCCTGGGAGACGGCCAACGGCCTGAACCCTGCCGATGCTTCCGATCGCAACCTGGTCACCTTATCGGGCTATACGGCGCTGGAAGTGTACCTCAACAGCCTGGTGGGCGAAACCATCGAATTGAAATTTGCAACGGCTGTGCCCGAGATGGAAATCAAGGGGTTGAAGCTGTTTCCTACCGTTGGCCCCGGCACGCTTACCCTGAGTTCGTCCGAACCGCTGGCATATGCCGAAGTGATCAGCATCAACGGAGCATCGTTGAAAAGTTTCGGTCTGAACGGCGCCACTTCGTCGCAGCTCGGTTACCACCAGGCGGGCAGCTACCTGTTAAAAATCCGGTCCGAATCGGGCAAAACGCAACACCTTAAATTTTTCGTACTTTGAACAATGAGTACAACACGATGAATGCTGCGTCATAATCGCAGACGAATTCAACAATTAAATTTATATCACATGAAAAAAACTACACTCATTTTAGTTCTTGCGATGGTTGCGGGCACAACTGCAATCGCTCAGCAGTACGAGGCCTGTACGGCCGATGCCACTCAGCTTTACTACACTACCAATGCCGGTTGGACCCAGTCGGAATGGTACCCGATTCTCAATATCGATGCCGAAAACCTGACGCCTGCAGCCACTGGTCTTGCAGCTCATACGGGAGCCGATGGAACAGCAACTTCATCAGCCTTCTCCTCGGGACTGTTCAAAACTCCGGTTTATAATGTGGATGCCGAAATGAATCCGGTTCCTACCAATCTGCTTTGGCCGGTTCACTACTATATGGCTTGCTTAGCTCCTGCCTTCTACAACAGCGCCTACACTAAAATCGTGATTAACGGCGCCACCAGTTGGTCGGGTAAAGGAAATACTTGTTTCGACAACAACAACTCCATCAAACAGAGTCCCATCTGGGAAAAGAAAGGTTTTATCGAATTGAGCCGTCAGGGTGCTGCGACCGAAGCTCCTACTACCAGCCGTCATGGATACATTCAGCTGAACGAACTGCCACAGGTGGAACGTGTTCAGTTTTCGTTCTCGTCGACCGGCTGGAAACGTGGCTTTAAACTCGACATCAAGCACAACGATGGTGCATGGGAACCGCTGCAATGGGAACCCAGCGATATAGCATCGGGCCTGGCCGGCTTTTCCGAACAAGGATATGCTTTTGAAGTGATGATCAACAAACAGGAAGATCCTTCTTCTAAAATTTCGCTTCGCTGGAGAATCTGGGACGGCGATTCGATTCACGCCAATGTAACCAAAACAGACGGGTCGACTTACAGTCCCACCATGACTCCGTATGCTCAGCGCCAGGTTGCCCGTATCCACCAGATCAAGATTTTCAGCGGCGTGGTTCCAACCGAAGTGCCTACGGCTACTACCCCGGTATACCTCAACAATGTGACTGCCCATTTCAATGGTGCCGAAATTGTACTTTCGCAGGTTGCCAACGCTATCGTATACAGTGCCGATGGCCGAATCTGCTACGAAGGCCGCACGGGCCGCATCGCAGCATCGGCTTTGACCAAAGGAATTTATGTGGTGAAGATGACCGACGACGAAGGCAATATCAGCCGGTCGAAAATACGTCTGTAACTTCAACTTTGAATCGCCCAAACTGCCGGAAAGCCTGAACACAGATTCCGGCAGTTTTGTTTCAGGAACCAATTGGATGCAAAAACAAAATTCATTATGTCTACCCGATTTTCATCTCTTTTAGCAATTATGGCCATCAGCCTCGGAGCATTGGCCCAGTACCCCCAAGTCCCTAAAGCGCAACAGGACAGCGCCGACGCCATTCTGAATGCCGAACGCGCCAGTTCCGCTGCAGCTTTCGAACGGGCGCTCCCGGTTATCAAACAGGAAGCACTACAGGGCCGTCCGTATATCCCCTGGGCCGAACGGCCTACCGACCTGCCACAAGCAAAAATCCCGGCCTTCCCCGGCGCCGAAGGAGGCGGTAAATACAGCTTTGGCGGTCGCGGAGGTAAAGTGATAGTGGTAACGAGTCTCGACGATCGCGGACCCGGCACCTTGCGCGAGGCTTGTGAAACAGGCGGAGCACGTATCGTGGTGTTTAACGTGGCCGGCAATATACGGCTGAAAACGCCTATCATCGTGAATGCTCCGTACATCACGATTGCCGGACAAACCGCTCCCGGCGACGGCGTGGTGGTGTCGGGCGAATCGTTCTGGGTGAATACCCACGATGTGGTGATCCGCCACATGCGCTTCCGCAGAGGCGCAACCGATGTAACCCGGCGCGACGATGCTTTTGGCGGAAACCCGGTGGGGAATATTATGATCGACCATTGCTCCACCAGCTGGGGACTCGACGAAAACATCAGCTTTTACCGTCATATGTTCGACCCGGGCGATGGCAGTAAGGAAAAAAAACTGCCTACGGTGAATGTGACGATACAAAATACGATTTCGTCGCAAACGCTGGATACCTACAACCATTCGTTCGGAAGTACACTGGGAGGCGAAAATGCTTCGTTTATGCGAAACCTGTGGGCCAACAATGCCGGACGCAATCCGTCGATCGGCTGGAACGGAGTGTTTAATTTTGTGAACAATGTGATTTACAACTGGGTGCACCGTAGTGTGGACGGTGGCGATTATACGGCTTTGTACAACATCGTCAACAATTACTACAAACCCGGACCGTTGACCCCGAAGGACGCACCCGTAGGCCACCGTATCCTGAAACCCGAATCGGGCCGCAGCAAATTGGGCTACCTGGTGTTCGGACGGGTTTATGCCCATGGCAATATCATGGAAGGCAACGAGCGGGTTACCCGCAACAACTGGGATGGAGGCATCCAGGTGGAAGACCTGGCCAATGCCGGCGAATACACGGCAGCTATGAAATGGAACGAGCCTCACCCGATGCCCGAACTGACGATTATGGGCGCAAAAGAAGCTTACGATTTTGTATTGGATAATGTAGGAGCCAATATTCCCCGCCGCGATATTGTGGATCAACGGATCGTGGAACAGGTCCGTACCGGTAAAGTGCACTACGATCCGGCAGCCGATCAGATCGATTTTTATCAGTTCAAATACCGTCGGCTACCCAACGATTCGTACAAATACGGTATTATTACCGATATTCGCCAGGTAGGCGGATTCCCCGAATACAAAGGTACGCCTTATAAGGATAGCGACAACGACGGAATGCCCGATGCCTGGGAAAAGAAATACGGCTTGAACCCCTACGATGCCTCGGATGCGGTGAAAGATATGAACGGCGACGGCTATACCAATATCGAAAAGTATATCAATGGAATGGATCCTAAAAAGAAAACGGACTGGACAAAGCCGGAGAACAACCACGACACCCTGGCCAAAAAAGGAAAACTTCTTTAATCCATCTTGATGCCGACCAAAATGAATAAATTGTTGATGATAAGCCTGCTGTGCCTGATGTTGCTTCCCGGCAACATCGGAGCAGTGGTGCTGGACTCGCTTAACCGCGACCAGGCTTACGTAAAAACCATCGTCGAACGCAGTTCCAGGATTGTGAATACGCTGGCGATAAACTCCGGGACCGACAAAGAAGCCGTAACTAACATAATTGCCAATCGCTACTTCCAGCTGAACGATATTTACGAACGGCGCGATTCGCTGCTTCAAGCCCTCAAAGCCGATCCTTCGGTTGGTAAAGAAGAACGCGACAACCGGAATAAAACGATACACGACGAAAAAGATGCGGCACTCTATCGCACGCATTTCGCCTTTCCGGCCGCATTGTCGCTTTATCTCTCCGAAGATCAGATCGTAGCTGTCAAAGACGGCATGACCTTCGGCGTGGTTAAAGTTACTTACGATTCTACCCTCGATATGATTCCTTCGTTGAACGACGAAGAAAAAGCGCAGATACTCGCCTGGCTTATCGAAGCGCGCGAATATGCCATCGATGCCGAAAGCTCGGGCAAAAAACATGAGGTATTCGGTAAGTATAAAGGACGGATCAATAATTATCTTTCCAAACGCGGGTATAATTTAGTGAAAGAACGCGAGGAATGGTACAAGCGAATCAAAGAACGCGAAAAGCAATAAGTCAACAAGATTATTAGAAAAGAGGGTGTATCACAAGGTGATTTCACCCTCTTTTTATTCGGATACCTATCCGGGAACAAATCCCAATATTCAATTCTCAGAGACTTAATTTCTATGTTGAGACAGCCTCTTTTTTTGTTTCAGGACCTTTCCTTCAACATACAAACAGAGAAAAAATGTACGAATCCTCGCAATTCACCCGCTATAAATCCGGCAAAATATCGTTTTGTAACAGCTTTGTAATATCATTAACCTTATTTAACAATTGTATATACCCTTGATAATCAGACATTAATCACCACAACTACTATATTTATATGTTTTATAACATATTTTCAGACCATATCAGCTTGCAGTATGATGCATATATGTTTTAAAACATGTATTTTTGCATTGTCAAAACAAATAATTCTTTATGGCTTATGAATGACAATTTTAATTTTAAAGTAAAGTAGTTTAGTTAACAAGGTTTTTTACAAGATAAAAATTTAAGGATATGAAAAAGATTGTGATTTTAGCAGTAATAGCGCTTGTAAGTTTTAGCGCCTCCGCCATGGAACTTTCGGAATACAAGGTATTCTACAAATTGAATGAAAGTTCGACCTTCAACGCCCTCGTGCGTTACCTGAATGCCAATGAGGATCAGGCCGATCAGTTGAATTATATTTTCGACCTCACCGAGCGCAAGCTCAACTATGCCAACAAAAAGCAAAGTACGGTGGCTGCCGAAAAGGCGATGATGTTCAACCTCGGCAATGCCAAATCGATTCTTTCGCAGGATCAGTACCGCAAATACCTCATTGTGTTAAACGTATCACGCTTCAGCGAGTATGACACACTGGCTGAGCTTAAGTAACACAGCAATATAAGCCAAAAGAATTATAGTGTTGGAAAGCCCTCCGGAAAACCGGAAGGGCTTTTTTCATGCCTGACACCGGCCTCCGGCAGGACTCCATTTTTAAGATCCCAACCTTCCTGCATCAGAACCGGGTTGCCCCCCTAAACATAAAGTCGCTTTTTATTGTTTATTGTTCATCGAACATTAATTATTCACCTGTATGAGTGCACCTTTTATTCATATCGAAACTACTGTCGAAGCGTCTGCTTCAAAGGCATGGGCTTGCTACACCCAGGCCGAACACATTACCGGCTGGAATTTTGCGACCGACGATTGGACTTGTCCGTATGCCAGCATCGACCTTCGCCGGGGTGGTAAATACCTGGCCCGCATGGAAGCCAGGGATGGCAGTTTCGGATTCGACTTTGAAGCTATTATCGACGAAATTATTCCGGAACAAAAGCTGAAATACACCCTTACCGACGGGAGAGCAGTAACCGTCGAATTTACGCCCCTAAATAACCGTATTCGGGTTGAAGTCGTTTTTCAGGCCGAAACCGAGAATCCGGCAGAGCTTCAACGACAGGGATGGCAGGCGATTCTGGATAATTACAGGAAATACACCGAGTTGCATTAATATTAAAAAGCCGCAAACGAATCTGCGGCTTTTTAACTATGTACAACAACGGCACGAACTCACTACGGGGTATCAGGCAACTGACCACCGCGCGGCGTTGCATGCCTATTTCAAGAGCACTTTGGAACTTACGCCATTCAGCTTCACGATATAAACACCCTTCGACAATCCCGAAAACTCGTGATTTGAACTGAATTCGGCCTGCTGAAGCAATACTCCTTGCAACGAATACACTGCGGCAGTGGTTTTCGAATCAACCCGAACACGGATGACCGACCCGTCGGTATAAACCAGGGTGTGCGCATCGGGAGCGCCACTTACCGAAGTCGACAGCGGATCGAACACCTGCGCCCAGCAGGCCACCACATCGTCGGAAGCATAAGTCCGATTAGGAACATCGTCGGCACAATTGGCCTGCTTTTCGACATAATCCCACGACGGACCACTGCAATACTTATATCCTTCGGCGCCTGTCGCATTACTGATGGTGGTAGTGTATACAGAATCGTTCACCTGATCCATCCTGATCTGCCCCCAGTTGGGATACGGACTCTGGAAATCGCCGGCAATATAACAATCCTTTGTTCCGGCAGGCACTTTCACGGTATAGATTCGCCCGGCAACTACCGGTTCGCAGGATATGGCCTGATAGCTGTTATCGGCATTAACCTGATAGCAGGTTGAAGCCGAAACATTGGTAATATTGGAAGTTTGCGCACCCAATCCATTATTGAATATGATATTGACGATATTGATCTGTTCGAATGTATACACCCACCACTCGCCAACCTGAACCATGTTTTCGCCGGGCCAGGTCGAGCTTTTATCGCCCCAGAAATGAATTTTAGGAGTCGTCCATGTTTCGGGCACTTTTACTTTTATAACCACATCCTGCTTTGGCGCCGAAGGAACATACACGGCTGCCCAGCAAGCCACCACATCATTGGCTGCATAAGTCCGGTCGGCCACCGCTCCCGAACAATCGGCCTGTTTTTCTTCGTAAGCCCAATTGGGTCCGCTGCAATACTTGTACTTTTGCGTTTCGTTAGCAGTGGCAATTGTAATCGTGTAATGCGTGGCATCGACGCGATTCATTTCCTGGTGCGACCAGCTGGTCATATCGCCTGCAATATAGCAGGCATTGGTTCCCTCGGGAACCGTAACAGTGTAGGTAACCTGAGCACTGAGCCCCATAGTCAGCAAAACAACTAATCCAAGGAGAAAACGTTTTTTCATGTGCGTTATGTTTATGAGTTTAACATAATGATTAACAAGCACAAAGTTATTCGATTTCCGATTTAAAAGAGGATGTTTTGCAAAAAAGAAGTATAAAAAGAGCGCAAACGTTTGAGATAAAATTAGTACTGATCAGAGTTTCAGCTTCACGTATTTCACCCGTTCGCGGCGCCAGGTATATACGATATGCACATAACCATCGGGCGTTTGTATTACCGACGGATAGGAATATTGCGATACCGGCGAAGTTTCGAGGGTCAAGAGTGCTTTCCAGTGCAGGCCATCGGTCGAAACCGCCACATTGAGGGGTGTACGGGCGGCTTTTTTCTGTCCCGGCGGTGTGGCGACAGCGTTGTATACCAGGAGATGACGACCATCCGAAAGGGTTACCGCATCGGTACCGGAATTGTTGCTGGGCAGCTCGGTGAGGGAGAGCGCCGACCAGGTTTCACCGCGATCGGTACTCCACGCAGTAGCCAGCCGGCCGTTGCGGGTACGGCACAGAATCTGGAGCCGGCCGTCGGCATGCTTCAGAATACTGGGTTGAATAGCCTGTATTACCTGTGTTTCGCTAGCATCGCCACCTTCAACATCCGGCAGCAGCACGCTTGCTCCGGCTTCCGTTCCCACCACCTTCTGCAGATGCGTAGGCAACGCCGGTTCCGCATCCAACGGCCCCACTTTCCGGTACCTTCGTCCATTATCTTCCGAAATTTCAAAATGAACTTTCCATCCGTCGGTTTCGGTGCTCGAAGGTGCAATTGCCTTACCATCCACTATTTCAATCTTATTCTTAACCGGCCCCAGATACCCCCCGGGCAACGGGAAGGCCCTGCTCCAGCTACGGCCCCCGTCGCTGCTCATCTTCAAAAATCCTTTCCAGTCGCTCACCCGGTTACCCACCTTGTAAAAAAGATAAAGCGCACCACCGGGCTGCTGAAACAACACCGGATTGTAACAAGCTTTGCGAACCGCTTCGCCTTCCACCGTTACCCATCCATCGGCCACCAGTTCGGGACTGGTCCACACCTCGCTTCCTTTTTCCTTCCGCGACACATAAATACACACATCGGGATGACCCTCGCGGGTACCCCCGAAAAAAGCGGTAATCAAATCGCCATCGGTGGTTTGCGCTATCGTTGCCGAATGACACTGAGGAAAACCGGCCTTGTCATAAAGATACTCCTGAACCACCACCCCTTTGGGTCGAGGCAATGCGACCTCGAACCGGTAGCTCCCCGAACCAACACGCCGCTGTTTACCATCAGGCAGGAAAATATCTGCTGTTGTATTCACCGGAATCTCCACCGTCCACTCGAGTTTCATCAGGTTCTTTTTCCACTTGCTTACCACCTTTCCGTAGGGTGTTTCGTAGCTTGCATCCACAAACTCCAGGTCGGGCACCGTAAAATCGGGGCGCATCGCCAGGTGCCGGTAAGCCGGCGCAGCAGTACCGGAAGCTATCCCGGCCAGGTCCTCAAACACCCAGGGCAGCAAATCGCCCAGCAACATCACATGATTGCCCGAGTTCATCGACGGATCGGCCGTATCGCCGTTCCACAACTCCCAAATGGTGGTTGCACCCTTAGCGGCCATATATCCCCACGAAGGATAGTTCGTCGACGAAGCAATGGCAAACGCCACATCGCCACGTCCCATCTTCCGGAGTTCTTTCATAATCCACTGCGTACCAATAACCCCCGTCGAAATAGCTACATCATACCCATTGATCAGTTTCGACAACAGCTGTTTAGCAATGGTATCGGACAACTCTCCGGGAACCATCCCGAAAGCAAGCGGCAGCAGGTTGGAAGTGGCCGAATTATTGCCGTAAAACAAGGAGTCGCGATGCAAGAATTTCGAATTAAAGCCTTCCTTAACCTTTGCAGCCATCCTTTTCCATTCCCCTTCTTCCGATTTCAAGCCCTGAAGTGCAGCAAAACGGGCCATCATTCCCGACAAATGATAATAATAAGCAGTAGATAGCAACGCACCATCGGTTTTACGGCGCGGGTCGCGACTGTGTATCAGCTCCGGAAGTTCGGGCGGCACACACCAATCGCCATATTCGTCGCGAGTCACCACATAGTCGGCAGTCATGTAATTCCGCGCTATATGCCTCATCCACTTTTCCAGCGCAGGGTAATGAGTGCGGATAGGTTGCAGATCGCCGAACTGACGGTAGAGCATATCGAGCGTCATGGGGAAAGCCGCCGGCCAGGTAACATTGTCGCTGTAATAATTCCAATAGGCCGGCGCTACATCGGGAATCGCTCCATCGTAGCGCTGCGCCTCGGCGATATCGTCCATCCACTTGGTATAAAGGGCTTTATTATCGAACAAAAAACTCTCGCCCCTGCTTCCCATGGTGCGATCGCCCAACCAGGGCTGGCGCTCGTTGCGTTGCGGGCAATCGACCGGCATTCCTTTGTAATTACCCCTGATGCCCCAGGATGCATTTTGCAACACCTTATTCAGCACCTCGTTGGAAGTAACCACCGAGCCCGTGTGACGCATTTCGTCTTCCACCATTTCGGCCACAAAATCGGCTTTCCCGGGTTCGTAACGTAAACCGCTCACCTCCATATATCTAAAACCATGGTACACAAACACCGGCGCCCAGCTTTCGCCGGCAGGATCGCCTTTCAGGATATAATAATCGGTCGCCAGTGCATCGCGCAAATTACGGGTATACAACAAACCATCGGTTTGCAAGGTTTCGGCAAAGCGCAGGCGGATAGTATCGCCGGCCTGTCCGCGCACCTTTATTCGCACCCATCCGGTAAGATTCTGGCCGAAATCACAGACAACGGCAAGCGGCAAACGGTTGACGGCAAGCGGGAGCAAACGTTGTGTGATTTTCATACCCGGCATGCTCTGTGCTTTCATCTTCCCGGCAGGAATCGATACCCGCCCGGCAGGCATCCAGTCCCTATCGTCGTAACCCGGCCTGGTCCAGTCGCCCAGCTCCTTGCGTGCATCGTAAATCTCACCATCGTACTCGTTGTTGGAACGAACCGGCCCATCGGCATTCAGCTTCCAGCTGGCATTACTCACCACCTCTTCCGTAGTTCCATCGGTATAGGTAACCGTAAGATTCAGGCGCAACTTAGGATAGCCAAAGGTATTGATCTTGTAGGGCTTGTAGTTTTGCCGCATAGTATAATACCTGCCGTTGCCCAGCACCACCCCAAGAGCATTGGCGCCTTGCTGAAGGTGCGAAGTCACATCGTAGGTGTTATACAGCACCGATTTCCGGTAATCGGTCGGCGCCGGCGCCAGCACCTGATCGCCCACCCGCCGGCCATTTATATACAGCTCGTACAAACCCAATCCGGCAATATACACCCGGGCAGTCTTCACCGTTTTGGCTGTCTTGAACTCCTTTCGCAGGTAACGGGCCGACAGCCGGCTCCATTGCGTTTCGCTGTCGTGCGGCATCGCCCGGTCGAGCCCAATCCATTGCGCCCGCCAGTCGGTATCGGCCAGCAACCCCATACTCCAGAAAGCCGGTTCCGAAAAGGCACTCTCACCCTTATTGGTCCACACCTTCACTTTCCACCAGGCCACTTGTTTCGAATGCAACACCGATCCCTGGTAGGCGATCCACAGCTGTTCCCGCGATTTCACCCGTCCCGAATTCCACAGGTCGTATTCGCCCCGCTCCAGTTTTTCGGCACTCGATGCCACTACCAGCTGGTAGGCCGTTTGCACCACATTCTGCATCCCATCGGCCTGCGTTTTCCAGCTGAAACGCGGCTGCATCACATCCAACCCCTCGGGATCGACCAGCCCTTCGGTGGTAGGGCCGACAATCGTTATAGCCGCATTCGATTCACCTACACCGTAGGCACACAACCATGCAAGCACAAGAAGGAATTTTTTCATGGCAGGTATTTTTTAGAGGAATCGTATGCGACGAGTACCCGGTCGTGGCCGGCCATGTAAGGCACATCGGCCTGAAACACCTGCACTTTTGTACCCTCGAAACGACCGATATATTCGTACTTACCCGTTGACGGTACAAACCACCAACATTCTTTCGTCGATCCGCCGATTTTCGACAGGTCAAGCTGCATCGGCCGGCCCGAATAATTATAAGCCAGCAGATAGTCGGTTCCCCGGGTGGCTACCACCCTATCGTAGCGTTCACCATTAACACCCGCCACCACCGACTGATCGGGCACCCGTTCGAAAAACGGGAACCGCAGCATCAGTTCCTTGAGATATTGCATCTGATTAAAACCCGGCTCATTCATGCAGTCGTACCAATACTTCGACGGAAAGAACGACCCGGCTACACCAGGCTTATAAAATTGCATGATGGAATTGTGGCCGTAGGTGTGTCCGAACGAACCCGCAAACACCGACCAATAGGCATACCGCCGCACATCATTGGCATTCCAGCGAGCCTCGCCCGCTTCGTGAAGTCCATGCGGAATATCTTCATAAATCGGCTCCGCATCGATCACCGGCTTAAGAGGCGAGAGAGCCTGGCTGCGCTCCACGAACCGCCAGTTATCTTCTTCGGTATTCTCTTCGATAGGATAATCGCCGTCGCCCTTACGCTGACCATAGCGCCGGTGACCGCTCTGAAACATATTAAAATCGAGCCATTCGGCCTCATTAAACCAAACGGCAGAAGTAGTCCGCCCGCGGGGATGAAACGTCATCAGGTGGTCGGGATCGTATTTCCGGATGGTTCGCGCCAGCGCCTCCCACACTTCGGTCTTCACATCGCCCCGGATATCGCCGCCGATGATCCAGATAATATTGGCATACTTACGATACCGTTCGGCCAGAAAACGACCGTATTTTTCGGCCTGGGCAACATTCATATGTCCGGCGCTTACCGGAGTTCCCCACACACAGACCATCCCTATAAAAATACCGTTGCGGGCAGCCGTCTCCACGATATAATCCATATGATCCCAATACCCATAGCCCGGCTCTTTGTCGATTTTGCTGAAATCGAAACCATCGGGCATCGACGACTTCCCATAATAGTTATAAGCGGGAATACCATCCACCGTCTGCACCTGCACCACATTATAGCCACGCAGGCTACACTGATTCAGGTAATACGACGCTTCGGCCCGGTCGAGTCGCTCGGGCAGCAGCCAGCCCGTTTCGCCCAGCCAGAAAAACGGCTCGCCGTTGGTGAATTTCAGGTAACGCCCTTCATCGCTCACCACGAGGCGCCCCTTGGCAAAGATATCCGATTTTTTCTGGGCGGAAACCGGGAAAAGCAACATGAAAAACAGCAAAAATGAGAATATTGACTTCATATCGTACATTAATTTAGTTCGGTTACATCAGGATCGATTGTCCGGCAGCTTACACGTTCAACGTTCCCTCTGGAGCTGTTCCATTTCCAGCATGGCCAGAATCATACTTCCAGTCGACTTCGGATCGTTTACAATTACCGGCTCGCCGATATAATACCCGAAGGTGCCGTCGCGCCGGGTGCCGTCACCTCCCAAACCGGCTACGGCACAACAATTCACAATATCGTAATAGCCTTTTGCATTTTCGATCACAAATTCGCTTAAAATGCCTTTATACGCTTTATCGATTGCCGGCAGGTACTGTTGGTCGAGATAGCCCAGCCGTACCGATTTACTCAGAAAATAAAGAAACATGGCGCTGGCCGACGATTCAAGATAATTACCTTTCCGACCGGCCTGATCGGTGACCTGATACCACACTCCTTTTTCCGGATGCTGATAGTTGACAATCGCCCCGGCCAGGACAGAAATCCGCTCGATCAGCACCTTGCGTTGCCGATGATCGACCGGGACAAAATCGAGCACGTCCACCAGGGCCATCGCGTACCAGCCTATGCTTCGGCTCCAGAACGATTTCGAAAGTCCGGTGGTTGCATCGGCCCAAAACTGCGTACGACTTTCGTCCCAGCCGTGATAATTCAGTCCGGTAGCGGCATCAAATGTATGCCGATGAATGAGTTCAAGTTGGAGCAAAGCCTCGTCCAGCGCCTTAGCGTCGCCGAATTCGGCGCTATACTGAGCGAGAAACGGAGCAGCCATATACAAGCCGTCGAGCCACATCTGGTGCTCGTATTTTTTCTTATGCCAGAAACCACCCTCCGACGTACGGGGCTGTTGGCGCAATTGTTTCATCAAGGTATCAATGGCTGTCTTGTACCGTTTATCTTTCTCTTGCCGATACAACTGAAACAGGATTTTTCCCGGATTTACATTATCGAGGTTATACGACAGGAAGTCCATGCGGATGCGGCCTTGTGTATCGATGGTAGAGTCGGCATACAGTTTTGCATAATCGTAAAACCGGTTATTACCTCTCCCCACCGGTGCACCGGCCGCACTTCCTTTTTCCCCATTTGCATCCGCCAAACGTCCCAGGTCCTGCATGGCTTTTACCACCAGACCGTGGGTATAGCCCCAGCGCGGCCGGCGGGCATTTTCGATTTGCCAGGCTTCGGGAAAACGATTCATTTCGGAAAGAGCAAGGCGTTCCGACCAGGGAGTGGTTTCGAGAATAAAGTCAAAGCGATTCACTGCTGAGTTCCGGCACGATACATCCAACACATAATCCATTCCCGGTACCGTTTCCAGGTCGTAGAGAAAAGCCGGCGGCATCTCCGGCGATGAAAAGAACAACAGATCACCGATCAGGGGTTTGGGTGTTTCCGGAATAGCATACAACGGATTGGGATTCGGTCCGGAAGCCGCACGAAACACTCCATCCTGTCCCGCATCGGCACACAATGCAGCTGTTCCGGCTGGTATTTCCGCCGGACGCGGGTGGCCGGTAGTTGTGTTACCGGTTGAAACCAGCTTCAGAGGAATTGCCACCCGCAGGCGGAGCACCCCTCCCGTGCGCGAATGAACTTTCAGTTTCGTGAGTCTGCCATCGTCCCAGGCCATATCGATTACGAAACCACCACGAGCTACCAAACCGGTAACTTCTCCCTTCTTCCATACCGAAGGCAAGGCCGGCAACAGGTAAACGAAGCCATCGTGGCTCTGCATCAGCATTTCGGCAATTCCGGCCGTACAACCAAAGTTACCATCGATCTGGAAGGGAGGATGCGCATCAAATAAATTCGGATAGGTACCTCCCCGTTTGGGTTCGTCGCGCACCAAGGTCAACTGGTCGGTGATCAGTTTGTAAGCATGATCGCCATCGAGCAAACGGGCCCACAGGCACACTTTCCAGCCCATGCTCCAGCCGGTCGACGGATCGCCCCGGGCGATAAGCGAATTCCGGGCTGCCTGAAACAATTCGGGAGTGCGGAAGGGTGAAATCTGATTACCGGGATACAACCCGTACAGGTGCGACACATGCCGGTGTTTATCGTCCTGCAGGTCCCAGTCGTGCATCCATTCCTGCAGCTGTCCCCAACGTCCGGTCTGCATAGGCGGCAGGAGTTTTATTTTTTCTTTCAGCCGGGGTACCAGTTCATCTTCGATATTCAGCACCCGCGCACTTGCGATCACCGCATTCCAGAGATCGAAAACAAGCTGATTATCCATGGTGACGCCGGCGGCGATAGTAGCCTTTTTATTGCTGCCGGCATGTGTGTTTTCAGGAGAATTGGAAGGATTCACCACCAACCAGTTATGCACCGGCTCGTGCATCATTACCTCGTCGAAAAACACAGCCGATTCGCGGAGGATGGGGTATACCGAACGTAAAAACTCTTTGTTGCCGGTATAAAGATAATGTTCGTACAGATGACGGCACAGCCAGGCGCCTCCCGAAGGCCACATACCCGAGGGCGCCCGGTCCACAGCTCCCGTAATACGCCAGATATCCGTATTATGGTGCATCACCCAACCACCGGCGCCATACATTGTTTTAGCCGCCTCGCGCCCGGTTTCGCTCACTTCCCGGGTAAGCCGGAGCAAAGGCTCGTACAGTTCGCTGAGATTGGTCACTTCCGCCGGCCAGTAATTCATTTCCACATTGATATTGGCCGTATACTTGCTGTCCCAGGGCGGAAACAACTTATCGTTCCAGATTCCCTGCAGATTAGCGGCCTGTCCGCCCGGCTGCGACGAACAAATGAGCAGGTAGCGGCCAAACTGATAATACGTAGCCACCAGGTGATGGTCGGGTATTGCCGCTACGCCCTTTTCCTGCATCCGGGCACGGTTACCCGGGTCCGAAAACCTGGCCACCCGTTCGTCGGTCGGCAGGTGTTTGTACACATCTTCGCCCAGGTTCAGGGTCGACCGGTCGAAATAGCGTTTATAAAAATCGATATGCGCCCGCCGTGCTTTCCGGTAATCCATTTTTTCAGCCCTACGGAGCAGTTCGGTAGCTTTGGCCGCTTCATCCACATCGAGCGTTTTATAATCGCGGAAATTGGTAGCGATAGAAACAAAAATCAGCACCTCATCGGCTTTATCCACAGCCAGCACCCCATCGCGAACCGTCATGCTACCCCCTTTCAGGCGGGCCGTGACCCGGCCCTGGAACTCCACTTTGCCGCGCAGCCGTTCGTGAGTCGGCGTAATGCCGCTCAGGGTAATATCGTTGCCTTCGGCGGTAATTTTCACATCCTGATGGGGCGACGTGAGAATAGCGCTAAAGGTGATGCTTTTTTTGCGTGAGGCGGTGAGACGCATCACTACCACCTGATCGGGAAACGAAGTAAATATTTCCCGTTGGTATTCCACTCCCCCTACCTTGTACCTCACGAGCGCCAGCGCCGAGTCGAGACTCAGCTCGCGGTAATAAGCGGTATACTGCGAATGCCCCGGAAACGAGATGCGTAAATCGCCAAAGGTCTGATACGGCATTCCGGAGTTGGTTTGCGACATCACTTTTTCGGTGGCCAGCTGTTCGGCTTCGGCATACTTTCCGGCAAACACCATTTCACGTATTTGGGGAAGAAATTGGAGCGCAGCAGGATTCGGATTATTATTCGGCTGCCCGGCCCAGATGGTTTCTTCGTTGAGCTGCAGCTGTTCCTGAGCCGGATTTCCGAATACCATGGCGCCCAGCCGGCCATTACCGAGCGGCAGCGCTTCCACCCACAGTGAAGCCGGACGCGAGTACCAGAGGGTATGGGACGCACCAAAGGCTGTCGCCTGTAAACAAATAAGCAGGGGCAAGAGGAGTTTTCGCATATTTCTTTCTTTTACGGATTTGCATCCCAATTAGGATCCGCAAAGCGAATCCGTACAATCAGCTTTGCGCAGCAAAGCGTACATCATTTATTTTTCTTCAATTGATCGGTAAAATCCTTGTACAATTTCCGCCAGTTCCGCCCGTTCGCATTCAGGTATTGCTCGCTGTTGGTTTTATAAATCTCGAAAATGGCCGAAATAGCTTTCATTCGTTTGTAATCGACAGCCTGCTCGCGGGCCAGTTTAAGCTGCTGCAGAATATAGGCTTCTTCGGCAGGAGTCAGGTCGGGCACAATCGCCTTGAAGCCCCGCATCGTAAAATCGACTTTACCGATGGTATAAAAATCGAGTATCGTTTCTACCTGCGCTTCGGTGAGATCCTTCCGCAAGCCTTCCATAAGGTCGGTATGTACCGAAGCCGGTTTGCCTGAGTTGGCAATCACTTCGCGGTCGATATCCGATAAAGGCTTACCGTTGAGCGGATTGATGCCGGCCGGCACGCTGGTATAGGGATGGTCGTTGTGCCAGTCGCGCACTATTTTCTGGTGTTTGATGAGTACGGCACGTACGCGGGCTTCTTTTGCCGCATCGCCGAGCCGGAGCGAATCGAGCCAGGAGTTTACCTTCTTTTCGATATCGAAGTCGGAGCTGATGGCAGCGGCGGTTTTTTTATTCAGGTGTCGGTCTACTTGTTGTACGCTGCGTACCGCCCCGGCCGGGAGTCGTTCTCCCTTTACTCCAAAACTGAGCATCAACTCCTTCGGCTCGATGGTTACCTTCGATTCGTCGGGCCGCGCATGCTGAAGTTGAAACACTTCGGCAAAAAAACCGTACACCGCCTTGCGTTTATTGGGACCGAAATCGTGTCCCTCGCCGGCCAGGTGGACATTGGAAACCGGTGCGCCGTAGAATCCGTAAATACGTTGCAGGTAAGGATACTCGAGGGTTGGCACCGAGGCCGTCCAGTCTTTATCGTCGGAGATGATGCGCAAAGGCTTCGGTGCAAAGGTGGCGGCGAGCTCCGCGTTGTTGGTGCCTCCGCACGAAAGCGACACCGGCATGCCACTTTCGCAAGGGCAGCCGCCATCGAAATGCGAGGCCAGGTTGACGGTGGGGCAAGCGGCTGCAATGCGATCGTCGAGTACCCCGAGCATTATCACCTGCGATCCGCCTCCCGAACCTCCGTTGGCGCCGATGCGCGACGGATCGAAACTGATTTTCAGGTGTTTGTTGTACACCGGCTTGAGTGCGGGAGTTTTCCCCACCAGAAAATCGAGGATAGCCACTCCATTGAGCAATTGCACTACATGGGCCGTACTGGTGCGATGAGCCACAGCTCCCACCATCAAGGCCGATTCGCCCCAGCCGAACAAATCGTAGCTGACGCTCACCACTCCCATCCGGGCCAGTGTAGCAAAACGGATCTGTTCATCCTTATTGTAACGCCCTTCGGGCCAGTGACCGTTGGGCATCAGCAACAACGGAAAAGGTCCCTTTCCGGCAGGAAGATACAACGACCCGGTAACATAGTAACCCGGTAATGTTTCCAGTGCAAAATTCCGCACTTTATAACCATCGTAGCTCCGTGGTTCGCCGAGCTGAAACCGGGGATCCGGAACCATTTCCGCCATGGCAGCCTCCCAGCCCAGCGCTACCCGAGCTTCGCTGCGAAGGCAGCTACGGCGTTTTTCCCACGACGCCTTGTCGGGATACAATGTATTCAGATACCTAAGCATGTTGCGACCATCGTCGGGTGTACGGCGCATGTATTCGTAATTCCTGATCTTGTACGAGCCATCGGTTTGCTTCACCGCCCGGTAATCGAACAGCGACAAAATACCACTCAACGACTCTTCCAACGAATAGGGGCGGATCCTGAAATCGGCCCAGGGCACCTGTTTTCCGGCGGTATCTACTTCTACCTTCAGTTTCACACCAAACCGGGAACCGAGCTCGCCGATCATCGTGCCCAGCGGCCGCGCGAACTGATTCTCAAAAGCCTGCGCACGAACGACGGATGTCAGCAACAAAAAGGCAACAATATATCTGTACATATAAATTGGGTTTTACTTCAAGCATGACGGGAAAATACACGAAATGTAACCATTACCCGGGCTCCGGCCTGACAACTCCCCGGTTCCTTACGCAGCCGGTCCTTACCCGAACGTCGGTTTGGCCGGCGAAACGGGACCGGGGACAAGCCTACCTTGAAAGCAGGCCCTTACTTCAGCTCCAGTTTCGCTCCGTTGAGGTACACTTCGTTGAGTTTCACCCGCTCGTAGTTCAGGAAAGTGGGTTGCTGGCGGCTCTGCACGTGCACATTCGTAAGGCTGATATCGCTGATGGGAGCTTCTTCGAGTCCGCGGATATACACCGGGATATTCACATCGGTGGCTATCACATTACTGATGTGGATATTACGGAACACAGGAGTGCGGTCGCTCACCGGCTCTTCGGGCATCTTACTGTATTTCAGGTCGAAAATAATGGCTTCCCGTTGAATGTCGCGCATCACTATATTGCTGATGCTGATGTTTTCGACCACGCCTCCCCGGCCGCGTGTCGATTTAAATCGAATGCCGCGGTCGGTGCCGTCGAATATGCAATTGCTGATGGTGATATTGCGTACTCCGCCGCTCATCTCGCTGCCAATCACCACTCCTCCATGTCCGGCCAACATCGTACAATTGGTGATGCTGATGTTTTCGCAGGGAGCACCGAAACTCCGGCCCTGTGCATCGCGCCCGCTCTTGATGGTGATGCAATCGTCGCCCACGGTGATGTGGCAGTCGGAAATGCGCACATTTTTGCACGATTCGGGATTGATTCCGTCGGTGTTGGGCGAGTCGGGGTTGTTGATGGTGATTCCGTGAATGGTGATATTTTCACAGAAGTTAGGGTTGACGGTCCAGAAGGGCGAGTTGATAAATCTCACTCCTTCGATGGTGATGCCTTTACAACGCAGGGTCTGGAAAAACGGCGGGCGGAAGAAACGTCGCTGCAAGGTGGGTGCGTAATCTTCGTTGGTCGCGGCATAGAGGGCTTTTACATCGTTGGCTTTTTCCCATTGTTGCTGGTAGATGTTTACTTCGCGCATTCCGTTTTTCTGCAAATCGACCAGCACCCTGAAAAATTCATCCCACCATTTCTGTCCCTGGCCGTCGAGCGTACCCTGCCCTTTGATGGTGATGTTTTCGGCATCCACCGCGTACAACAGGGGCGAGAAGCTTTTCATCATCACGCCTTCGTAGCGCATTTCAACAAACGGCAGGTAATGTTCGAACTTATCGCTGAAACGGAGCGTGGCTCCTGCAGCCAGGTCGAGGGTGATATTGCTTTTCAGACGAATGGGACCGGTAAGGTAGGTGCCGGCCGGGAAATACAAGGTGCCGCCGCCTTTTCGGCTCAGGTTATCGATTGTTGAATTAATAACACTCGTATTCAGAAATTTACCTCCTGTAAGCGCACCCGCTTTTTGCATATCGACAAATGAAGCATGAACTGAAGCACTAAAAACCAGAAAAGAAAGCATTAAAAATCGGGTCATTGTTTATTTTTTTTGCAAGTATACGGAAAAAATTATTGTTTTTATCAATTGGATCGAATTCCCGGAACATTTCCTGCGACGAGCTCCGGCCATCGCCTCTCATCCGGCAGGCACCGCTTCCGCAGCCGGCATCATCGGCCCAATCCGGCTTCCAGCTCATGCGTGCCGCTTCCCAGCTGTCGGGCTTCGTGTCCGGGAAGCACTACTTCGGCCGTGCAATTCACCGGAACCGTGACTTTCACCTTCAGCCTATCGCCTTCCCGGTACCATTCCACCGCCAGGCGCCCGTACAGGGTACGGGTTGCAGCCTTCACAAACTGCAAATCGCCCACCGGTTGAGGTGCAATCACAAAATGCCGGTGCGCAGCACTCCGGGGATTTAACTCCGGAAGCCGGTCCGCAGCAGTACCGCCGGACGATCCGGCAGCACGATCCCCCTGGAGGGTACGGTCTGCGAACACACCAGACTTTCCAGGGCCGATTCCCGCCAGCGAAGCAAAAAACCATTCGTCGATCTGGCCCATCATAAAGTGATTCCACGACGATCCCATACGCGGATCCCACTGTTCGGTAAGGGTCGTAGCCCCGAACTTCAGCTGAAATCCATAGCCCGGCGCCTCTTCGTGATGATGCATCGTATACATCAATTCATTCAATCCATTACGAGCCAGGGTTTGAAACAGGTACCGGTTTCCGATATCGCCGGTAGTGAGCCGGTTTCCTTTCGACTTTATCGCTCCGACAAGCGTATTAAGCACCGCGCTCCGGTGTTGTTGATCCACAATCTCCAGGTACACAGCCATGGCCAGGGCCGTCTGGCTCCCTCCGGCATAGGTTTTTTCGGCAACACGAAACCACCGCTCGTTAAATGCTCTGCGCACCTCCTCGGCCAGCTTCGCGAAATACCGTCCGTCGAACGAATTACCTAAGCGGTACGATAAACGCGCCATCAGCTTCAATCCGTAAAAATAATACGCGGTAGCAACGAACGCAACCGGTGTATTGCGCGAGTATCCGGCCCGAAAATCACCATAATCGTACCAATCGCCTAAGCCAAAACGCAATTCGTGATTCACCGATCGCGAAATAAGGTATTCCACATACCTGCGCATAGCCGGATAATATTGCACCAACAAGCTTGAATCGCCGTAAAACTCTTCGTAAAGATGGGGAAGAAGGAGGAAGGTGCTGCCCCATTCGGGCGAATCGCCAAATTCGTCGAAACCTTCGCCGGATGTTCCGAAGAGATTGTAAAGCGGTGCGATGGTCGGTATCATCCCGTTGGGTTGCTGCGCATCGGCCATATCCTGCATCACCTTGGGGATGAGTCGGGTAAGATCAAAATTATAGAGCAAGCCGGGGCCGTTGAGGTGAACCTGCTCGAGCCAACCCAGCTTTTCGCGGTGCGGACAATCGGTAAACACCGCCTGCATATTACTTTTCGCCGCCATTTCGATGAGCCGGTGCGTTTTATTAAACAATTCCGACGAACTTTCGAATTCGGAAATAAAAGGAGCCGAATTATACACAAAGCAGGAAGTAAGTTCCAGCAGTTCGGGAAGCCCTGTAGCGATCGCCTGCGATGTCCGTTTCGCTTCCGCCCATCCGGTTTTCAGCCTGTCAGTTCCGGCTTCGCTCCGTGTCCATTTCGCACCCTCTACCTGGATATACCGGAAACCATAGTACGAAAACCGGGGATGCCAGGTCTCCACTCCGTTGCCTTTCAGAATATAGCGGTAAAAATGCGGCCGTCCCGTTTGGCGCTGATCGCAAGCTCCTTCGGAGGTCAATGCTTCCGAAACGATCAGCGTGATCGTATCGCCCCGCTTTCCCTTTACCTTAATTTCAGGGAAACCGGCAAGATTCTGTCCCATATCGAATACCACTGCCGACGCATGAATCGTCCGTTTGGTTTTGCGCGAAGCCGAATCACGTTCCTGAGCAGTTAATGTATTGAAAGAAACAGGCCGGTAACGCTTCATGATTTTCACCGGATCGGCTTGCTGAGGACGTAAGCGGCCTTTGGGGGCCTCTTGTACAACCACCGGCAGCCAGGGGGTGCCCGTGGTTGATTCATTCAACGGAGCTTCGTTCCAACCCTGCATCTCCAGCCTTGCATCGTAATCCTCTCCCCCGTAGATATCGTTGAAAGTAACCGGACTGAAGGCATACTGCCAGCCGGCATCCGAAACCACGACCTCCCGGCTACCATCCTTGTAGCGAAACTCAGCCATCAGCCATAAAGTAGGAGCTCCGAACGAGATTTTCAGTTTCGAATAGCGTCCGCCCTGTGCATTATAAAAACCATTACCCAACAGGACACCGAATACATTCTCACCCTTTCCGGCCAGGGAAGTAAGATCGAAAGTATTGTAGTACACTGTTTTATCGTAATCGGTCCAGAGAGGAGCGAACTCGCTGTCACCCACCTTCCGGCCGTTCAGTGTAAGTTCGTAATGCCCTAATCCGCACACATGTACTATCGCTTCACTCAGTCCGGGCTTAAGCTGAAACGATTTTCGCAGCAGAATACTTCTGCGCGACAGCGAATCGATTCCCGCCCACACAGCCCGGTATGCCGGAGTGCGCATTTCGCGGCTATAAAAACGCTGTCCGGCAGGGATACGCGCACTATCGGCCCGGATGGCTCCAATCCAGCGCGGAGCCGACGTTAGCGGATCCAAAAGCGGTGCGGTTCTGAAATACGCCCATTCACTCCATCCCGACACCCGGTCCGACTGATCCCACACCCGAACTCTCCAGCGGTAAGCGGTTGAAGGCTGAAGCGCCGGTCCGGAATAACCAACCAGCTGACTCTCCGATGAAAAAACCTTCCCTGATTTCCACCACCATTCCGGTTGCACCCGCGACTGCCGTCCCTTTGCAGCTTCCGGTTCGTTGCAGCAGTCTGCCACCATCTCCAGCTCATAAGCCAACTGACGGCAATTATTTTCGGCCGCCTCCAGCTCCCATCCAAAGTTAGGTGCACGCTGGTGCACATCCACAGCCAGCGGGCGGCGCTCAAACTCCACCGTTGTGCGGTGCACTCGCCAGCCCCAAGCCGGTACACACCCCAGCCCCAAAAAAAGCACAAGAATAAATGTATTTTTCATCGAACTCCATTCATTTCATAACCCCCATTAGCGAAGCAAAGCGAAGCGTACAATTAGCGAAGCGCAAAGCGCGTAGCGTACCTCCCCTCCTCCAGCACGATCAGCCCCTTTCCGAGCTTATACTTATCGCCATACCGATCCCAGATAATGGTAATATTCTTTCCCCTGTACCTCAGATTATCCAGGCAAAACCAGTCCCACTTATCCAGGGGAAGCAAAGGCTTCACCTCATAACCACCGTCGGGCATCGGCCGGAATCCCACCAATCCGGTAATAATCAAATCGTTGAATGTAGAATGATTGTAGTAACGTGCCCGCTCCTGGTCGCCTTTCAGCCAATAACCGGTGACCTCGTCGAGGTATTCGCCAATATAAGGCCGGCCCCGGTGCGACTGCGACTCCACCAGTTTCTCAAGATGAGTGAAATACAGCTGCTTATCGACCACCCGTTGCGGGTAGCGGTGCATAAAATTAGCCATAGCGGTAAGCGTCTGCGAAGTAGCAAAAGGCCAGATAGCCCCATCCCATTCACACTTCCCAACCCCCCGCGTGCGGAATTCAGGATGGCGGCGTTCGGCAGTAGTATGTCCGTAGGGCGCCATGAACCCCTGCTCATCGGCCAGCTGCACCCATGCACTGTCGAAAACGCCGGCCTCCGGCAAATTGAAATACCAGGGTAGATACCCGATGGCTTCACGTACATCGGCCAGCGAATCGGCACGACGGGTCTCGAAAAACCGATGCTCCTCATTCCACAACAGCTGTTCCACCAACTGCTTCAGGGTATCGGCCTTGGCCTGGTATAATTTTTCCTTTTGTTTATCACCCGCTATCCGGTACATTGCCGACAAAGCCTGGGCATTCCCGAACATATAACTATTGATCGTGGGACGGGCATACTGTTTTTTCCGGCCGCCGCTGATCGACTCTTCCATACCATCCTGCACATCGCCCTGCCAGTAGAGCCCACTGGGCAAACGGTTCCGGGCTTCCCAACGCAGGTATTCCTGCTCGGCATCGTTCAGCATATCGAGCAGAAACACCGTATCGCCGCTCACATAAAACCGGTTCAGCATCGCATCGATATTCCACGAACTGAAATTCATCATCTTCGCCATCGGCTTTCCTTCGTTGCCCCTGTACCAGGTACGGATAATCTGATTCAGGTAAGTAGTATCGCGCAACCAGCGGCTTTCGTAAATATGATGTCCCAGCGCACACGAAATCAGGTTATACTTATCGGCATACGAGCGGTTGACCAGAAATTCGGTCATCCCATAGCCCACCGGCGTTTCCTTGATGTGCTTACGCAAGGTCCACCAGCGGTAATAAAACAGTTCCTCAAAATTTTTCTGCGGACATTCAAACAACGGGATATTCCGTTCCATCCATTCGGCTGCCTGTGCATTCGGGATGGCCTGCACAATATTTTCATCTTCCATCGAATTGAAATATTCCACATAATGCCTGAAATCGTCGAATTTCAATACCGCTGCCGATCCGCCGGGATCCATCGAACGGCTCTGTAAACGGCCAATTCGGAAAACAGCCTCCGGATCCTGATCGCCGGCACGAGGCATATCGTAGTCCTGATCGGCCGGGCTGTCGATGGTAGGATAATCCCTCGGCGCCCCGGTGTAAAAAGCTATACGTTCGACAGAAGCAACCGGCGCATACAACATCCGCACCCCCACCTGCCTGCCGTCTGCAAAAATGGTGATGCTACGGTCGGTTACCGAAAGCCGGGCCGTGATCTCGTAATTACGTCCGGCTTCATAGGTCATCATTCTCGAATACCTCGCTCCTCCCTTGGCCCGGAATTCTCCTTCGGACGTAAATTCCAGCCGCGAGCAGGCTATCCCCTTCTCGTCGAGAAACTCGATGCGGAGCAAGCCCTTGTCCGTTTGGTCGGCCCGTAGCGTGAAGCTTATTTCCAGTTCACGTGTCGCCGGTATTTTCCGTTCCACCTTCGCATAGTCGAACGGATCTTTATCCCGGAGGGTAAGCCAGTTACGCCCCTCCAATCTCTCCACTGACACCGGCGCCCACAAGGGAGAATAAATATTCCAGTCGGTCAGCTCTTCCGGTTTTCCCACCGACGAGAACTGCTCATCGGCATGATGAGTTGCATTCACCCGCACAGGCACCGGAATACGCGACACCCACATATCTTCCTTGTTCACACTATAAGCCACCCATAAATTACTGTCGGCAGGAATGCCATTACCCTCCTGGATTCCACGCACATACTGCGGACCGTTCGATTTATAATTCCCCCCGTAGCGCATACGGGTAATCTCGCCGTGCACCAGGTTCAAGGTGGAATAATTCCATCCATCGGCCGAAGTCGAAATAGCCAACGGCCAGCGGTACTCCGACGGATTGTAAACCGTAGCGTAACTGCCATCGGTAAGGCGCTGTCCCCAGATTTTAGCATTGCTGTTCACAAATCCTTTGGCACGCAGCACCGGCTCCGCCCATGTGCGTCCTCCGTCGGCACTTACCGAGGTGAGCGCGTGCTTCCACAACGACGCCACGGTTCCATCGGGCAGGGTATAATAGCAAAAGGCCTTGTAGGGTTTATGCAACGGGATCAACGGATCGTTGCGGTCGGCCTCCTCGACCCATTGCATACGGTACAGCGGCTGATCGAGGATTTCCTGGCAGGCCTTGCGGAACTCCTTATCCCTGCTCTTCGAAAAATGGGGATAAGCAGTATTCCGCGACGAAAAGCCGTGATTGTAATAAATAAAATAAATAGGTCCGAAAGTTCCGTCCCGGTATATTTCACGAACGACCCTTCCAATTCCGTTTCCGTCGTTCGGATCGTCTTTTTTATCCATGGCCACCCCATAATTGGCCATGGTGATGAGCCGTCCCGATCGCGACACATAAAAGCCCACCCGCTGGTGCATAATAGCTGTCAGCCCTTTAGCCACATCGTCCCGTCCGGGTTTGGTATATCCGTCGGGCACCTCGTACACCGGGAAAAGCACCCGGGGAACCGACCAGCTGTAACCATCGGTCGACGTCTGAAGAAAGGTTTGCGAGGGCGGAATATGCTCCCCCACCTCCCCGCTCAGGTACTGCAGGTAAAAAGTGCCGTTGTGATACGCCAGCATCGGCTGGTGATGATAAGTCCAGCCATTACAGTTCGATGCATCGGGATGCTCGCGGTTGGCCCGCATCACCTGAATATTGTGAACGCCCACCACCGGCGAGAGCTGACCGTCGTGGTAAGCCGGATTGGCCAGGGTGGCGCCAGTGTAATGAATGCGGCGCGAAGCAGGAAAGCTCCCGGCAAGGCCCGGCTGTGCAGTGTTCGATTCGGCGGTCGCCGGTACCAGGAAAAGTACCAGGGCCAGGAGAATCAGGAATGGTTTCATGCGATACTATTTTTTTTTCAACAAATTCTTTACTACCGATTCGGGAACTTTCAACACGGTACCATGTTTATGTCCTGTCGGGAAATGAACCTTTTCACCGGCATACCGGAAGGTTTTAAAATCGTCGGTCGTCACCGCGCCATAGCTGAACTTCCGGTACTCGTCAAAATAAATTGCATAGGTTTTACCGATGGAGACCACCGAAGGCCCTTCGGAAAACGAATCGGTAAATGCCTCCGAGACACCCGAGTAGGGCCCTTCGGCATCGGAGGCAAAAGCTACTTTCAGATTACGGTTGGGACGGGTGTTATCTTTAAACACCATTACATAATCGCCGGGCGAACGCTTCACCAGTGTTGCGTCGATGGAGCTGAAACCCGGATCGTACAACAAACGGGTTTCCGAAAAATGCACAAAATCGCGGGTAGTTACATAATACAACCGGTGGTTGTTGTCGATATCCTCTTCGCCGAGATCGTAACGTCCCGGCACACAGGATGCCCAGATAATCATATAGTGTTGTTTGGCATCGTCGTAAAACAATTCCGGGGCCCATACATTTACCGTAGTAGGTTCATGCGCCATCACATCGATCATACGGGGCTCCGACCAATTTATCAGATCGGTCGACGACGCATAGCCAAAGCCTTTATCACCCTTCCAGCTCGACGTCCATACCAGGTGATATACCCCTTCGGGCGATCGCACCAGCGACGGGTCGCGCATCACCCGCTGCACTCCAACCGACGGTTGAAGCCAGATGCCGGGAATACTGTCCCAGTGAAGCCCGTCGTAACTGTAAATATAGCGCAATCCGTCGGTAGCAGGTTCGCGGAAGGAGGTCGACAGGTATACTTCCTTCTCCGGTATGCAGGCAAGAAAAAGGCAACTGATAAAAACTAAAAGGCTGAATTTCATACAACTTTCTTCAATAAATTCACTTCAGAGGATAGGAAGGAAAACACAAAAGGCCTGGTGGGTTTACCCCTGCTTTCTTCCCCGATTCCTAACTTAGACGGTAGTTACACCGATTTGTACTGAACTGTTTCTAATTGACGAAATAATTGTAATTTTGCAAGCAATGCAGGTTACCACGAAAGCTATAGTTCTCAGAATGGTGAAATTCTCCGACAAAGCGTCGGCAGTCACTGTTTTCACACGCGATTACGGGCGGATGAGTCTCATTGTTTATGGCGTATCGGGGCGGAAGTCAGGAGGAAAAGCCGCACTGCTCCAGCCTCTTTCGCTGGTAGAGATCACGATTGCCATGCATCCGGGTAAAGAGATGCAGCAGCTGAAAGATATCCGCACCCACATCAATCTGCCGGGAATAAGTACGCATCCGGTTAAAAATGCAATCGCTCTTTTTCTCGCCGAATTGCTCTATAAAACCTTAAAACACCAGCAGGACGAAACCGGGCTCTACGATTTTCTGCAGGTTGCACTCGAATGGCTCAACGAATCGGATGCGGGCATTGCCGATTTTCACCTGGTGCTTATGTGCCGGCTGAGCCGGCACCTGGGTTTCGAGCCCAACTGCACATCGATGGAACTGCCCTCCTTCGATTTATTGAACGGTTGCTTTTGCCCGGGCCGGCCTTTGCATGCACATTATGTGAAACCGGGACTTATGGAGGTATTCAGGTCGTTGTTGCTTTGTAATTTCTCGTCGATGGAGCAGCTGCAGTTGTCGCGGCAACAACGCAACGAGTTGCTGGAAACGCTCCTGGAATATTACCGGCTTCATCTTCCGGAGTTTCATTCCTTACAATCCACCGAAGTGCTTCACGAACTGTTTAACTGAAATCCACCACCGTTTCGTGCCCGGTTACCGTCAGGCCTATTTCACGTCCCAACACGAGCGGATAATTTTGGTCTTCATGCCCGGCAGGGAAGCCGAAACAAACGGGAAAGCAGGTTCCTTCAAGCGCATCTCTGATGAGTTCCGGAAGGCTTCTCCCCATCGAAGCATCGTCGGCACAATCGGTAAAATGCCCCACGATAAGGCCGGCAAGTTGTGCGAATACGCCTCCGAGCCTCAGGTTCTGCAACATCCGGTCGATGTGGTAGGCTTGTTCTGCAATGTCTTCAATAAAAAGAATGGCGCCCGCATAATCCAGATCGTAGGGAGTTCCCCGCAAGCCCGCCAGTACCGACAAATTCCCTCCTACAAGACGCCCCCGGGAGCTGCCCTGCCGGTTGAGCGGATGAGCCGCAATGCGGTAGGTAGGTAAACCGGACCGCAACATCCGGAGCAATTGGGCCGACGAATACGAGTCGGCCGGATGCCCGGCCAGATGCCGGACCATAGGACCATGGATGCTGGGGATTCCATACTTCGACAACGCATTGTGCAACACGGTGATATCGCTGAATCCGACCAGCCATTTAGGTTTTTCGACAAACCGCGTAAAATCGAGTGAATCAACAATCTGTACTAACCCGTATCCGCCCCGGCTGCAGAGGATCACATCCAGCTCCTCATCGTCCATCGCCGCCTGTAAAGCAGCAATCCGCAGCTCCCGGCTACCGGCATACCTGCCCGCAACGGCCCCGGCATTCCCGTCCACCGATACCGCAAACCCTTCGTTCCTCAGCCTGTCGGCAGCAGCATCGATGAAAGCAGGATCGATTACTCCCGAAGGAGAAACAATGCGCACAGCAACCGGCGGTTCGCCACCCGCCGCCGTACGCATCCTATCATCCTGTATCGCTTGTTTTCGAATCATTTCTCTTTATACGTCACCCACTTCATCATCTCTTTCCAGGTCACTTTTTTACCGTACATCAGAATTCCGGTCCGGTAAATCTTGGCAGCCACCCAGGTACTTCCGATAAACGAAAGGATTAAAATACCGATCGAAAGTGCAATTTGCCAGAAATCGACACCGAAAGGCAACCGCACCATCATTACAATGGGCGATGTAAACGGAATCATCGAAGCCCAGAAGGCCAATGGCCCATCGGGATTCTCGGCACTGTAAATGGCCGCATAAACGGCAAAAATAATGGGAAGCGTGAGCGGAAGCGAAAATTGCTGGGTATCGGTTTCGTTATCCACTGCCGAGCCTACCGCCGCAAACAGCGAGGCATACAGCAGGTAACCACCCAGAAAATAAATAAGAAACATGATCCCGGTTTGAACAAAGTCAAAATTCGACAGCGCCGTCATCAGTTCGGTAAACATGGCATCGTCGGGGTCGGACGGCACCGGCATTGCGTTCATCGTTACCCCCGGCATCTGCTGGTAAGCATCCATATCCATTTTGGTACCGAACACCGACGAAAGCGACGACACAATGATGAGCGTAAGAATCACCCACATGGCAAACTGGGTAAGTCCTACCATGGCAATCCCCACGATTTTCCCCATCATGAGCTCGAAGGGTTTCACCGACGAAATAATCACCTCTACGATCCGGCTGGTTTTTTCCTGTACCACCCCCGACATTACCTGCGCACCGTACACCACGATGAACATATAAATCACGAATGCCGATATCATGCCGATAATAATGGCCAGCTCCGCCGAGCCCATCTTTTCTTCACCGTCTTTCCCCCACCGCACCGTTTTCACATCAACGTCCGACTTTATTTCCTCGGCCATCTTCTTGAAATCGGGGATATTGAGGGCTGCCAGTTTCTGTTCTTCCACATAAGTATTGATCACCCCGGCAATATAACTTTTCAGGTCGATACCTACCTGCTGTTCCGAATACAAGGTAGCTCCGGCCGGATTCTTTGCCAGATCGGCCGAAATAACGAGAACAGCTGCAAACGATTTCTCGGGAGCCTGTTTGAGCTCGTCGAGCGGCTGAGTCGCATTTTCAAAAACATATTTCTCGTTGTTTTCGAAAATATTGCCGTACAAGCCGGTTTGATCCACCACAACGATCTTATTCACCGCATCATCTTCAATCTGAGCCAGCAGCAACGGCACCATAATCATGGCTCCGATGAGCACCGGAGTTAAAAAAGTAAGCAGGATGAACGACGGTTTCATCACCCGGGTGGTATATTCACGCTTTATAATCAACGAAATCTTACTCATAGCATTCACTTTTTAGAAGAGGTTACAACATCGATAAAAATATCATTCATGGTAGGTAGTAGTTCCTCGAAAACCACGACCTCGGCTTCGGCCGCAACCTGCGTCAGCAACTGGTTGTTGGTTTGCCCGGCAACAGCCTTGAGAACGTATTCGAACGAACGGCTTTTCGCTTTTGTTTCCACAATTTCCACACCTTCGGGAGCAATGGCCGTACGGGTCACTGCCCGGTACGTACCCGTAGCATGCGATGCGCGGATATCCTCCACATTGCCCTGTAACACGATGCGCGAATGATCGATCAGCGAGATATTATCACACAGTTCCTCCACCGAAGCCATGTTGTGCGTCGAAAAAATGATGGTTGCTCCGTTTTCCTTCAGACTCAGGATTTCACGCTTCAGCAAATCGGTATTCACCGGATCGAAACCACTGAAGGGTTCGTCGAAAATCAGCAGGTCGGGCTTGTGAAGAATAGTTGTGATGAACTGCACCTTCTGAGCCATCCCTTTCGATAATTCTTCTACTTTTTTATTCCACCAACCCTGGATTTCAAATTTCTCGAACCAGAATTTCAAGGCCTTCAGAGCATCGTTTTTCGACATGCCCTTCAGTTGAGCCAGGTACAATGCCTGTTCGCCTACCTTCATTTTTTTGTACAGGCCGCGCTCTTCGGGCAGATAACCGATTCGCTGAACGGCAGCCGGCGTTAACCGTTTGCCATTCAGATACACTTCACCACTGTCGGGAGCGGTGATACAATTGATAATACGGATAAGAGTCGTCTTACCGGCTCCATTCGGGCCCAGCAGTCCATATACCGAATTTTCGGGAATATCGAGGCTCACACCGGCCAGCGCCAGATGCCCCGAGTACTGCTTCACCACCTCTTTTACTTCTAATAGATTTGTCATATTTATATTTAAAGTCAAGTATCAAGAATAAAGAGCCAACCTACAGCTTCAAAGTTTTCCTTCGTCGCAGAAACTGTAATAATTGCCCCGGGCAATAATGATGTGATCGAGCAGCCGGATCCCCACCGCCTCACATCCCGATTTTATTTTCTGAGTAATTTTCTCATCTTCCTTACTCGGAAAATTCTGTCCCGACGGATGATTGTGCGCAACAGCCACACAAACCGAACCACGTTCCAGCGCAGTTTTCAGCAACAACGACACATCCACCACCGTATGCTGAATACCACCTTGGGTGAGCTTACGCACATCGAGCACATTATTTCCGTTATCGAGATAGGCCACCCAAAACTCCTCGTGCAGCAAATCAATCATCAGAGGCTCAAAAATCCCCTGCAATTCGATACTGGAAGTGATTTTTTGCCGGCCGACCGTCTCCCGGGTGTTCCGCCGTTTGCCCAATTCGAGCGATGCCACGATACTTATCGCTTTTGCTTCACCAATGCCTTTGTACTCACGACACAAATCGATGACGCTCCATCTCGCCAGTTCGTTAATGCTGTGACTACATCGCGCCAGGATCCGGCGAGCCAACTCCACGGCCGACTCCTCCCTGTTGCCCGATCCGATCAAAATGGCCAGTAACTCCGAATCGGTGAGCGCAGCAGCTCCTTTCTGCATCATTTTCTCTCTCGGCCGGTCTTCTTCCGACCACTCACGCAACGTGAGATGTTTACCATCGGTTGTCATAATTGTACAGATAAATTCAGTTGGTTAAGATTCGGGCGCTAAATTAAGAAAAAAAAGATTACAAAAGGTATAAACTTTTATTCATTCCGTATAATAAAGGCTTTGTCCCGCAAAAAAACCGTCCTTCTGTTCCGCTCCGGACTTCGTAGTGCCGTCATGTCGCTATTATTTATCGGGACCGGGGCCGGTTTCTTATCTATAAAAGAACCAACCGGGGCTACGGCAGGCAATTGAAGTATTCAGGGGGAAAAGTTAAGCGAGGCTGGATATATTGAAGTTGAAAGAGGCATTGAAAAGCTCCTGAAGCTGGAATAAGAACACGTGTATCCAAGATCGGATTTCAAGATTAGCCAGGGGGGCTGGCTACAGGAAGTTTAGTCAGTGACCCGGCACCATTACACGTGCTGTTCCGGCCGTGGTTTGTACCAGGTATACGCCGGCTTCCAACGTATACCGGTACCTGCCCCGATCGGTGCTTCCGGCCGCTATTCTCCGGCCGGAAGCATCGAACAGCTGAAACGGGCCATCGTAGTTTTCAAGCGTCAATACCGAATCGCGGTACCAGCTTCTGAAAACAGAAGAATGCTCCGTTGCCGGAACCGACAAGGGAGCATCCGAGATTTCAACAATCATAGCGCCCAGGTAGAAAAACTTCTCGGCCTGGTTATTAGCCGGCCCGGCGCTTACGGTAAGCGTAACGGTACCATCGTGTCCCGGCCGGACATTTTTCACAACAGCTACCTGCGACGAGTTCGACGAAGTATTCAGCAATCCGGTCAACGCATCGCCGGCCCCTTTGAACTCGTAGCGGGTTTCCCGGTTATCGGCGACACCGCTACGCGACCCAAACACGGTAAAGCTGTAATATTTGCCGGGCGATAATCCGCTCAACACAATCACCCCCTGCGGATTGGCCGGTGTCGATCCCCAGGCATTGGCATGACCGAAAAAGTTATCCATGGTTGCAGTAGTGGGAAAAATCCGGGCATCGCCCGTGAGATTTGTCGCGCCATTGGTATTGAATCCGTTGTAAAAGGAATCGGTAATTTTTAAACGGATGCCGGTGGTGTTTCCTCCATCATCGATGAGTTCCTGGTCGGCCGCCTGATGATCGTGTATATTATTCCAATTGCCGGGTGTAGGCGTTGTGGTCGATCCAAAATCAATACGGATGGCTCCGGTTTCACCTTCTCCGCCCGGAGTCGTACCATTCTTGAGCAGAAATGGTTCGAGTACGTTTTTCCACACCGCATAACCCGATGCATTCATGTGAAGCATGTCGGAGAGGAAATAGGAAGTATCGGGCGTACCGTCGGTTTTCAGCATGGGTGTCCAGGTATCGGCATAGTCGATATGTGCATACTTGCCGGCATAGGTTTTCATCAGGGCATTGGCTGCCTCATATTTAGGGAAAGAGGCCGTACGCGACGGGCTGGGTTTGATCGACACCAGCAGGATACGGGCATCGGGATAATAAATATTAATGAGCCGGCACATTGCTACTACTTCTTCAAAAAATTCATCGGCCGTTTTCGTACTTTCGTGTAAATCGTTATCGCCTTCATACAACACTACCTGGCGGGGCGAATAAGGAGCTACCACCTGTCCGAAATAATACAACAAATCGGTCATCATCGAACCGCCGAACGCACGGTTAAGCACCTTCGATCCGGGAAAATCGGCGGCCAGGCTGTTCCACATGGTAAAAGTGGAGCTACCGGCAAACAATACGACGCCCGACGGCACTCCCGCTGCATCGGCCGCAGCAAAATTGGCCATAGTAGTGGTCCACAACGATGCACGCGGATATTGGGCCGCAGCATTGCCCAGCAATAATGTACTCAGTAAAAGAAGAAAAAGCTTTTTCATACGCGAACTTATTATTTAGTAACGATAAAGGCTTCACACCTCTACCATCTCGATTCTTCACTCTTAATTCTAAAAAGCTACTCCAGCCTTTGATTTCTCAACAACCGAAGTAGCTTTTTTCTCACCATAGATCAATAAACAGCAATCTTAACATTACCAAGGCTTGTACTAACCACATAAACACCTTTCTGCAATTGCAGCGTTGCATAACCAAACACCGATTGGACATCGGCGACCTGATTGCCGGAGATGCCGTATACGCGTACCCTGCCGGTATAGTCGCCGGTACGTAACACGCCGTTGGAGTACGATGCCGTCAACCGTCCGGCAAGCGGATTGGTAACCGAGGTTTGTCCGCCGGCGGCGCTCATTTTCAGGGCACCGAGGAAGTAGAATTTCTCGGCACTGTTGTTATCCGGACCTGCTTCGGTGGTAAAGGTGATCACCCCTTCGGTGGTAGGTTTCACTTCGTTCACAACCGCCACGTTCGAAACATTGTTCGAGGCATTCAACACCGCCGACTTCGCCTCACCTGATCCGGCAAAGGTATACCGTGCGTCGCGAATATTGGTTACACCTGTACGCGAAGCAAAGATCACGAACGAATAGGCTTTCGACGCATCCAGTCCGCTGAACGTGATTACTCCTGCAGGATTGGCCGGAGTAGTACCCCACTGTGCTCCGTTACCGAAGAAATTATCGGAAGTTGCCGAGGCGGGGAATTGAGCGGCATCGCCTGTTGGTGCCGAAGTACCCGACGAGTTGAATCCATTGTAGAACGGATCGGTAACTTTCAGCATCACTCCTGTGGCATTTCCATAAGCATCGATCAACGAAGCTTTACCATCCTGGTGTCCGGCAATATTGTTCCAGTTGCCTTCGGAACCGGTAGCCGCCGGGCCAAAATCGAGCAACACATCGGCCGGCTTGGCCGCGTACACAAAGCTGATCTCGTCCACATATACCGTATGTTCCACATTATCGGCTATTCCTTGTTCGAAGAAAATGCCTTTTACCACATCTTTCGCCACAAACGAAGGACTCGATTCATACAAATCGGCCAGAGGAACCTTCACAGCCGTCCACACATTCGCTTCAAGCTTGCCGATGTAATTCCCCAGCGCTACTTTGCCGGTTTTGTTCGGATTTCCGCTATGACTTTCGAGGTAAATTTCGGGCAGTGCGTTGCCTGCCAGCTCTGCCGGCGAATTCAACCACAGTTGCACGTGCGTCATGGCCGTAATATCGTGAGCCGTCCAGCCTACCGAAGCAACCAATGCTGCCCAGTTGCCACCTTCCGCCGACTTCCACTGCAACTTAAGCGAGTTGGGCGCCGATTTAACGGTCAGCGTATCGGCCGGCAATTTATCGCCATCGGGCATATCCGCCGCCTGCCAATGTTCCTGAACCAAGGTACTTCCACCTTCTTTAAACGACCAGCTCTGATCGTGGAAACGATTGTTGGCCGAATTGGCAAACAACTTCACCGGATCGGGATTCACATCTTTCTTAAAGCCTATATCGTCGAGGTACAAGCTATGTTCTGCATTATCGGCGGCATTCTGACCGAAGAACACGCCTTTGATAAATTCCTGACTGGTAAAAGTGGGGTCGGCTGCCCAAAAATCGGCCAGCGGAATCACCACCTCTGCCCATGTATTAGCCGCAAGGTTTTGCACATAAGCGCCCATATTCAACTTACCGGTTTTATTCGGACTGCCGGTAGTTGCCTCAAAATACAGCATCGGCAAGGCAGTACCCGACAAGTCGACAGGGCTATTAACCCACAAATGGAAATTGGTCATGGTACGAACATCGTGTGGTACCCAGTCTTTAGAGGCAACAATCGCTCCCCAGTTTCCTCCTTCTACCGATTTCCACTGAAGTTTCAACGCATTAGGCGCACTCTTTACCGGAGTGGTTACCGCCGGCACTTTATCACCATCGGGCATATCGGGGCCCTGCCAATGTTCCTGTACAAGAGTACTTCCACCTTCTTTAAACGACCAGCTATTATCGTGGAAACGGTCGCTGGCACTATTATCGAACAAGGTAATCGAAGTCGGGGGAGGAGGAGGAATTACCGACGGATCGTAAACGATGGTAATATCGTCGACATACACGACCGCATTGGGATTGATGGGTTCGTAGAAGTCGGGAAAGAAGCCGAACACGCGGATGTTTTTAATTCCCGCCTTGTAGATATCGAACACCATTAATTCCCACTCATTGGTTTTCGAAGCAGGGGTTTCGGCAGCAATTTCTTTCGACACACCTCCTTCGGGTTTAATCTTGATCTGCGAAGTAGTATTGGTACGCAGGTACTTAATTTCGATGCGGTGATAACCCGATGGAATCTCGTTCTTCAACACCGAGTAAAACCCCGCCCATATCTTATTATCGGTTTCGGCATCGAACCTGCGCCATTCCCACACTTTGCTGCTGGTGTTGATACCCGACTTCACAGGGTTATCCACCACAGCGATGTCCATATGAGCAGGCGGATTTACGTTCACTACTTCGGTGAAATTTACCTGCCCGTTCTCAAAATCGTCGAGAACGAAGGTCTGCAACTGCTGACCTTTCACAACGATGCCGGTCAACAGCATCATCGCCAGAAAAGTAAAAAATTGTTTCATACATTAGAAATTTTAAGTAATTAATACTTGATTTGTTATCGTAATCGTAGCGTCAGCACCGAACTTTTCCCCGCAGGAGTGGTCAGTGTTGCCGTGTATCGTTTGCCGCTGATAATTTTACTGTTCACACCCGTCACGAACCGATGTTCGCCCGCACCGACGGCGAAGGTGGTATCCATGGCCGGCTTGCCATCGGCATTGTTCAGTTGGAGGCGGGCTTGTCCGGCTCGAGTCGAAAAAATATCGAGCTCGTAATTTTCCCGATCGGGATGCCGCATCAAATCGTACTCGCCCGTGGCTACATTGGTAAGAGCGCGTATGAAACCATCGGAGTACGATGGTTGCGCTTTCACTCCGGCCAACTGCAATGCTTGTCTGATCCTATCATTTTTCATTAACAGACTCCAGATCAATCCGCTGCGGTAGTTTTCCATCATTACCACCACAGGCCCCTGATCGATGGCCAGGTGTTTCTTTTCCGAAGTAGCCGTCGATGGAGCATAGGCATCGGCAAAACCATAGCTTCCGTGAGCCGGCGGATATTCGTCGAGCCGCAGCAGCATCTGCGTGCTGTAGAACGGTGTGTAGGGATACGACCCCAACGAAGCGGTGGGCGCTATCACTCCATCGTCGTTGGAAGGCGACCGGGCGCTGTAGTTCCACAGAGGTGGTTTGGCACCGTAACAGGCAGTGAGTCCCCAGTCGGTAGCGCTGTACTTGTACTCTTTCGGTGCTTCATACACACAGTAGTGCCGGTTAATCATCGTATGGGCCACATTCTGATTCCAGAAGTTTACATAGCTATCTTCCAGATTTCGCGGATCGATTCCGAGAAAGGAGTAATGGGCAAAAAACAACGGACCGCCATAAGCTTCTCCCATCGGCAGATTATATCCGTAGAACTGCCGGGAGGGTTGGGCAATGCTGCCCTCTATCAACCATCCGTTCTGGTAAACGGCAGCCGGAATAGCATGCTCGCCCGGAGCCGCCAGCGCCAGCAAATAACTGATCCAGCCTTCGTGCCACCCGCGGATGGGCAATTCGTAGCGGTTGCTCTGCGAATACCACAACCAATGCAGGTATGGTCTGCCGTTGGTGTAAGCGTTCCAGTCGATCGTTTCCCAAAACGAATGCACCGAATCACGGATTTCCGGCTCAACTCCCGTGGTAGCGGTAAAATATTCCGAAGCAGTAAGTAAACCAGCCATCAGAAATCCGGTTTCAATCAAATCGCCGGTTTTCACCTGATCGCCAAAGGGATGGGCTGTCCCGTCGGGATTGTACCAATGCGACCAAGCTCCCTTGAACCGCTCGGCCTTACCCAGAAAACGGACGATCTTCCGCACCTGTGCCGAAGCCTCTTCACGGCCGATGTAGCCACGTTCGGCACCCACTATCAACGCCATAATACCGAATCCGGTACCGCCGGTGGTCACCACATCGCCCCGCTCATTGCCTTCGAGCGCCATCCCGGTAGGTGATGCTCCCTGGTAGAAAAAATTGAATGTAGCCTGCTGCCATTTGTCCATTACCCGGCGAACCCGGGCAGGAGCATAGGTTTCGTCGTTCTTCACCACCACAATAGTGGGAACTTTCGGGTCGGTGCAGGCCTGCAGCAGCACAAAAATCAATAGGAATACCAACGGAAGTCTCATCGTTCGGCGCATTAAAGGGATTGACGTTAATAATTAGGATTCTGTACGATCACCCCTTCCGATTTATCGATTTCCGATTGGGGGATGGGAAATACTTCGTGTTTACCCACCACGAAACCGGGAATCACATCCTTGGCTTCGTCCCAACGCACCAAATCGAAGAAGCGTTCCCATTCCATAGCCAGCTCGATGCGACGTTCGAAACGGATTTTCCGGCGCAGCTCGTCAACATTAGTAGTGGTAACTTTCGGTAAAACGGCCGCATTTCCGGCTCGCGCACGCGCCCTTACCATCTCGAGCTTATCCAGCGCTTCGGTCGTATTGCCCGATTCCAGCGACGCCTCGGCATGCATCAGCAATACATCGGCGTACCGGATGATGCGGATGTTCGACCAATAGCCCTGCGGATCGGTAGCACGACCGTACAAATTACGTTCGGCAAGGCTGACATAAGCTTTCTTGTTGAAAAATTTATACGATGCCGCATCGGCCTTGGTTTTACGTCCGTCGAGCGTATCGCCGTCCTGAATCACCGAAGCTTTCCTGCGCGGATCGCCGGGCTCGTAAGCTGCAATCAGCAGCTGGCTCGGAGCATTGAATCCCCAGCCCAGGTTGGGAACTCCCCGGAAGCCCTGAATCTGGAAATGCTGGCTGCCAATGGTTGTGATTTGTTCCGATGGGCGGCGTTCGCAATACACTTCAAATACCGATTCGGGACCGTACTCCCTCGCTTCTGTGAATATCTCGGCATAGGGTGTAGTCATATCGTTATCGCCCGACGAAATGATGAGGGAAGTCTGAGCCACCACATCCGACCATTTTTTCTGATACAAATAGACCTTGGCCAGCAACGCCCGGGCAGCATTCTGCGAAATGCGCCGCGAACCATTTTCGGCGTTTAACTGCACACGGGTAGGCAGGTAATCGATCGCCCATTTCAAGTCGCGTTCGATATGCGCCCATACCTGCTCGCGGGTCGAACGTGCCGGGGTTTTATCGGTCTGCAACAATACTTTATCCACATAAGGAACCCCTCCGAAAGCCTGAGCCAGCCGGTAATACATGATGGAACGCATAAACAACGACTCGGCCATCAACCGGTTTTTCTTCGCCACCGTATCGTTCATCGAATTAGCCAGAATCAGGGCTTCGTTGGCAAAATAAATCGAGTTGTAGCATTCGCCATAATACTGTCGGATAGCTTCCAGCGACGCGGTATAGCTCATGGTTTTAAACGGGGCCACATTGGAACCGTCGCTGGGGGTGCTTCCTTTTTCCACATCGGGAGTGGTATAGTTGTGCATAGCCAATCCTGCCCAGCTAAACCAGAAATTCCGTAAATTGGCATAGGACTGGCCCAGTTTCGACTCCACCAAAATACTGATATCGAGCGAATCTTCGGAGGTATAATTCGCGTGATGCCAACGTCCCTTGGGGTATCTTTCCAGGAAATCATCGGAACAGGATACCACCAGCACCACTACACTCATCAACAATATTATTTTTTTCATACGACTTTTCTTTTAAAAATTAACCGTTAAACCAAAGGTATAGGTGGAGGGTACCGGATAGGTTCCACCATCGTCGATATTTCCGCTCAGAATACTCCCTCCTACTTCGGGAGTAAAGCCGGTATTGCTGCAGAAAGTGATGGGATTCTGCGCATTGGCAAACACCCGCAACTTGGCAATGCCTGCCGCCCTGGTTACCGACACCGGCAGGGTGTAACCCACTTGCACCGCCCGTAGCCGGAAGTAGTCGCCGCTCTCGAGCAAATTGGTCGAAGGCAGGTAATTGTGCGACCGGGTGGCATCGTGAATAGGCTCGACGGTCGAAGTTCCTTCGCCATGCCAGCGGCTCATGGCCGTGGTGTAATAATTGAATTGTGCGAACGAAGGCAACTTCTTGGTATTCAGAATATGGGTGCCGGTGAGTCCGTTGAAATCCATCGAGAAATCGACGGCTTTGTAATTCAGTCCTACCGACAGTCCGTAAGTAAAAGCGGGAATAGTAGAACCGATAAAGTCGCGGTCGGCATCGGTTATTTTAGTGTCGCCGTTCAGGTCCTTGTAACGAATATCGCCGGGACGCGAAACCCAACTGGTGGAGGGCGCCGCATCGATTTCGGCCTGAGTCTGGAAGATACCTTCCTGCACGTACCCATAAATCGCTCCGACGGAATGTCCGACCGCCGTACGGTGATAACTCCCCGACACAATATAATTATTCTGATTTCCTAATTCCAACACTTCATTTCGAAGGGTAGCTCCGTTAAAACTCAGGGTATAATTCAGATCTCCGATTTTATCTTTCCAGGCCATAATCAATTCCACACCGCTGTTGCGTACCGAACCGGCATTGGTGATTTCAAAACCGGCTCCCACCGATACCGAGGGTTCGACATAGGCCAGCAAGTCGTTGGTGGTTTTGGTAAAATAGCCCAGCTCCAGGGTCATTTTACTGTCGATCAACCGGCTCTCGATGCCCACATCAAATCCCGATACCACTTCCCAATGGATATTTTCATCCACCAGATTGCTAACCGTAGGCAGGTAATAAGTTTTGCCATCAACAATGATCTGCTGCCCACGCGGATTGATGGTCGGGAAATACAGGTAACTGCCAATTTTATCGTTCCCCAGCATACCCCACGAGGCTTTCACTTTCAGGTAGTCGATATTGTCTCTCATCGAAGCGAAGAAATCCTCTTCGGAAGCCACCCAGGCCAGTCCCACCGAGGGGAAATACCCCCAGCGATTGGTGGGCGAAAATTTCGACGAACCGTCGGCGCGAAAAGTAAGCGACATCAGGTAGCGGTCGGCGTAATTGTAATTCAAACGTCCCAAATACGAAATAAACGATTCGGCTTCGTACCAGTCGCCATTGCGTTTGTTGAGCGGCGAACCCATGCTGAGCATACGCATATCTTCGGGAATAGTCCAGTAATCGGCACTGATCAGGGTATCCGAAGCCGTCGAAAATCCTTTACTCTCCTGAACCCGGGCAGTGTAACCCGCCATGGCCGAAATGCGGTGCTCGTCCACATTTTTAGCGTAATTCAGAATCATATCCACCTGATACTTCGTATATTCGGCCGCGGAACGGCTAAACGACGTACGTTCGCTTTTATGCGACGAGTTGGAAGTACTATTGTTGACATCAAACCGGGGGGTATAATTGTTCGCAAAAGAGGCACCCACATCGCCGTAACCGGTTAGTTTAAAACTGAAATCGTTCAGGAATTTGATATCGGCATACACATTACCTACCGAACGGTAGCCATAATTCTCACTAGTACCCTTGTTGATTTCCATCACGGCCACCGGGTTGGCCACGTCCTTCTGAATTCCCGGCGAGGGTGTATACCTCGAACCGATATTTTTGGGATCATGATCTTCTACCGGAGCATAAGGTCGATAAGTAGGTAAGGCACGAACGGCATTGCTCACACTGGCTGTTGCCGGATCCGAATCCCAACGGCTCACGGTAACATTCCCGCCTAATTTCAGGAACGGTGCCACCTGGTAATCGCCGGCCCAACGGCCGTTGAAACGCTGATACGCATTATACTTCACCACTCCATCCTGTTTAAAATAACCCAACGAAAACACCGAACTCGATTTATCGGTGGCATTGCTCACCGAAATCCCGTGGTTGGTAATAAATGCCTCGCGGAAAATAAGCGATTGCCAGTCGGTTCCTCCTCCCAACAAGTCGCCCACCCAGGGCGAAGCGGCCGGATTACCATTTTTCAACTGTTCGTTGTACAACATCGTGAAATCGTCGGCATTGGTGAGCGAAACCCGGTCGCGGTCGTGCAGCACCTGCATTCCGGCATAACCATCGTAGCTCACGTTCATTCGTCCTGCTTCCGAACGTTTGGTGGTAACTATAATCACTCCGTTGGCTCCCTGAACGCCGAAAATCGCCAGCGACGACGGGTCCTTTAACACTTCGATGGAAGTTATATCGTTTGGATTGACGAAATCGATGTTGTCGACAAACATCCCATCGACTACATACAAGGGTCTGGTATCGGCATAGGTCGTGGCAATCCCACGTATCCGAACGGTAGGACTTCCACCCGCAGCTCCGCTGTTAGTAACTACTAATCCGGGCACTTTACCCTGAAGCGCTTTTATCGGATTATAATCGGGAGAGCCTTTCAGACTTCCGCCACTCACCGACACAATCGAACCCGTTAAGTCGCGCTTGCGGGAAGTTCCATATCCCACCACAACCACCTCGTCCAAATCTTTCGATTCGGATTCGAGATACACCGTAACCGGTTCGGATCCGGCAGGTAAACTCACGGGCTTCATCCCCACATAGCTAAATACCAGGGTACTTCCTCTTCTTACGTTCTCGATTCGAAACCGGCCGTCGATATCGGTAACGGTCCCGGTCGTGGTTCCATCTACCCGCACACTCACTCCGATGAGGGTTTCATTCGTGTTTTTGTCGTACACGGTTCCTCTTACCGAAACGTTGGTCTGGGCAGTTACTACGCTGCTAAACAGCCCCCACAGTAAAATTAGAAAATTGATTCGTCTCATATGGTATAAATTTATTCAGGTTTCACAAATCGGTCATCGCATTGTATCGAAATGCATATCATCCTATCGTTGTGTTTTAGGGGTACGAAAACCCTAACAATTGAAGTCCCCTCTTAATTTCAGGTTGTTGCATGAATAATTTCCAGATCAGTCCGCTCCGGTAATTCTCCATCATCACCGCAACAGGCCCCTGATCGATAGCCAGGTAACTGCGTACTACCTGCTGTCCTTCGGGCAGGCCGGGATTGTAGGCGTCGTAAAATCCGTATCGTCCCCAGAGCCTGGAACCTTTTTCGTAGTACAGGAAGCTGAGAACCTCCTTACTCTCCGTTGGAGTATACACGATCGACGACAATGCTGCCGTTGGCGACACCGTTCCGTTATCGGCATCGGTTCCGGGGTGGTGCGAACTGTAGCCCACCAGCGGATCGTCCGACGAGGTAAAACCCCATAATTGTTTCCCGTATCCGGCATGTTGCTTCGGATTATCGATCGCATAAGCACGGTGAATCAGCGTATGAGCCTTGTTACGTTCGAAATAATTCGTATGGCGGTCCGTCAGTCCGCGCGGGTCGAGTCCCAAAAACGAATAATGAGAAAAAAACAGCGGTCCGCCCAACTCCATTCCCAAATCGAGTTTTATTCCGTAATATTCCTTCCCGTTCAGGAAGTAGGGCGATGTTTTAAAACTGGTTTCGTACACCTTGGGCGATATCGGGTAGGTAGGCGACGAAGCTGCCAGCACATAAGTAATCAGCGTTTCATCAAACCCTTTGATGCGATGGTTCATTTTCCAGGCGTGGTTTTTCGACCAGTGCCAGTACAGCGAATCGGTTCCCCGGGTGTACCAGTTCCACTCCACCGTTTCCCACAAACGTGTGATACGCTCACTCAATACCCGGTCTTCGGCTTTGTAATATTCACGAGCCACCAACAATCCCTGCATCAACAGGGCAGTCTCTACCAGGTCGCCTCCATCGTCGAATTTCGAAAAACTAAATGCCTTACCCGTACGGGCGTCGTACCAATGCGCCCATGCTCCATGAAAACGTTCGGCCTTCTCCAAAAATCCGACCATCTTACCGATCCGGTCTTTCACTTCTTGCCGCGGATAATACCCTCGTTCGGAAGCAGCCACCAGAGCCATCACTCCGAAGCCTGTGCCTCCGGTAGTTACAATCTCGCCATGCATATCGTTGCTTCGTTCGCGGGCCAGTCCCGTGAAAGGATCCGAAAATTCAAAAAAATACCGGGTAGTAACGCGCTGAACCATATCGAGCAATGCTTCTTCGGTAGCCGGTTGCACCATCACTTTTAATTCCAGTTCGACCGCCTGCTCCGACACCGGATGCATTCCTTTCGGCACAATACGGTACCTGAACGGCGTGGCTTTATCAACCGGCTTTCCAAAGAAATCGAGAAAATAATCGCCCGTGGTTTCGCCACATTTCACAAAAGCCGAACCGGCAACCGACCGATAGATTTCCCATGTGAAACCACGGTTATTGTTCCACTGCAGTTCAACATGTGCCGGAAATGCCTCCGCCTTCATTCCCCAGGGAATAAAAAAGCAGTCGCCGGCCTGCAGCACAACCACAGGAATCACCAACAATAGCAAATAAAAAAGTGTACGTCGCATATTCATTAATTTCCAATCCCTGGTTCTTCCGATCTATTTCAACACAAAACCGGTTTCGAGTACATCTCTCGAATTTCCGCCTGCAAACAACCTGAACTCACCGGCTTCGGGACCATAACTCATATCGATACGGTGAAAAGCCAATTGTTCGGGAGTAAGGGTGAATTCAACTATCTTCGACTCGCCTTTCTTTAATTCAATCCGGTTGAATCCTTTCAGTTCCTTTACCGGCCGGGTTACACTTCCCACCAAATCGCGCACATACCATTGTACAATCTCCACTCCATCGTAACTCCCTGTATTGGTAACCCTTACCGAAGCTTCGATACGGCCTGAAGCGGTAAGCTCAGGTGCGCTTAACGTAAGATCGGAATAAACAAATTGAGTATAACTGAGCCCGAATCCAAAAGGATACAAGGGATCGTTGGGTGCATCGATGTACTTGGATTTATATTTATCGTTGAGAAGATAAACAGGCCGGCCGGTATTTTTAGCGTAATAATACACCGGCACCTGTCCTAAATTGAGCGGGAAAGTCATCGGTAATTTACCGGATGGATTGTATTCGCCGTACAACACCTGGGTAATTGCTTTCCCACCCATGGTGCCCGGATACCATGCTTCGAGCAGCGCATCGGCTAACCGGTGTTCCCGCGACAAATCGAGCGGACGGCCATTCATCAGCACGACCACCACCGGTTTACCCAACTTTGCAACTTCAGCAAGAAGTTCGGTTTGAACACCCGGCACCAGGATATTCGTACGGCTGGCCGCTTCGCCCGTCCATTCCCAATCCTCGCCTATCACCATCACTATTTTATCCGCTTTCCGGGCTGCAGCCAATGCTGCCGCAAAGCCGCTCCGGTCTTCGCCCTGCTTTTTTGCTCCTTCGGCATACATCACCTGATCCGCTCCGGCGTACTCGCGCAATGCATCCACGGTCGACTGCATGAAATCCCAATCGCCGGCCGCCTTCCACGATCCCAGCATATCGCGGGTCGAAGCCGCGAGCTCACCCAGTACCGCTATCTTTTCTCCCTTGCGCAAAGGAAGCGCCTGCCGGTCGTTTTTAAGCAGCACCATCGATTTCCTGGCCACTTCCAGCGCCGCATCCAAATGCGCAGGTGCATATACATACCGTTTTTCACGTGCTTCGTCGCAATAGCGATACGGATCGTCGAACAATCCGAGTAAAAACTTCACTTTCAACACACGGCGAACAGCAGCATCGATCAACTTCTCACTCACCAAACCCTCCTCCACCTGCTGCTTCAGGTAGTTGAAATACACTTCTCCCTGCATGTCCATATCCACTCCGGCCTTTACCGCCAGCAAGCCGGCTTCGGCATCGGTGGCCGCCACACCATGGTGCACCATTTCGTTGATCGAAGTATAATCGGTTACCACCAGACCTTTAAATCCTAATTTATCACGTAGAATATCCTTGAGTAAATAGCTGCTGCCGGTGGCCGGCACTCCGTCGAGCTCGTTGAACGAAGTCATCACACTCATCGCTCCGGCCTCGATGGCGGCCTGGTAAGGAGGAAGATATGTATCGAAAAACACCCGCTCCGACATATCAACCGTATTGTAGTCGCGGCCGGCCTGCGGAGCTCCGTAGGCAGCAAAATGCTTCACCGTGGCAAGTACCGTGAGGGTGTCGGCTAAGTTGTTGTCGCGCCCCTGAAATCCACGCACCCTTGCCTCGGCGATCCGTGATCCTAAAAACGGATCTTCGCCGGCTCCTTCCGACACTCTTCCCCAACGCGGATCCACCGAGATATCGACCATGGGCGCAAAGGTCCAGTGTAAGCCCGAAGCCGCAGCTTCAACGGCCGATACGCGGGCCGAGAGTTCAATGGCCGCGGTATCCCACGAAGCAGCCTCTCCCAACGATAAGGGAAAAATGGTTTTGTGTCCGTGGATCACGTCGTAACCAAACAACAAAGGAATGCCCAGACGCGATTCTTCAACAGCCACCTTTTGCAGCTGGCGGGTATAGGCTACCGTATGTGCGTTAAAAATGTTACCGCAATGGCCCTTACGAATATCGTCCAGGTACGTGGCGCGCATGGTGGGTCCGGTTACATCCCAGTCGGAGGTATACAGCACCATCTGTCCGATTTTTTCTTCCAGCGTCATCAGCCGGAGTACCGAATCGACCCGTTCGTCGATGCGCGTTTCGGGAGTGGAAAGCTCCTGCTTACAGGAAACAGCCAGTAGGGTAGCCAACAATAAAAAGGGGAGGGTGTGTTTCATGTGTTTCTTCATTATAGTTTTTGTCACTCAACACGGCAAAGATAGGCTTAAGCCTTTCGGCTATGCAAATTTTCCAACCCCATAACATCACTACAAGAAAAAAAACTTAAAAAAGGGAACCCCATTTTAACCCTACAAACTTTCGGAAATCAAGTATTAGCACCTGACCGTCTGAAATTTACGATTACCGTTTTCCAAAATCACCTTTTGAAGTTTATTTAAATTCAATCATGAATTCGGTCAAACTTTTGTGCGATGGGAGGTTAATTTTTTTACGGATGCGGTACCTTGCCACTTCAACCCCCTTCAGCGAAATATTCATCAGATGTGCAATATCCTTACTGGAAAGATTTAAACGCAAATATGCACAAAAACGAAGGTCGTTGGTGGTAAGATCGGGATAATCGCGGTGAAGATTACGGAAGAAATTCTCGTGTATGCGATCGAAATTAGCCTGAAAACGCAACCAGTCGTCTTCCGAACTGATGTTCTCGTCGATCATATGAACCAGTTTTTCGTAATATTTATTGGGATACTGGGCCCCTAAGGCTTCTTTTTGCCGCGACACTTCTTCACGGATGCGCGCCAGCATTTCATTTTTGTTGATCAAGCTCATGGTCGATTCGGCCAGCTCCTTGCTTTTGAGCGTCAATTCGGCTTCGAGGCGCTCGTTTTTCAGCGCTACAATCTGCTGCTCGCGCTTTTCAATCTCCTTGCGCTGAAGTTCTTCCTGTGCCTGCTGAATGGCCCGGTGCTTTTTCAGATATCGCCTCCTGATTCCCAGAAAAAGCGCATACAGCAACAACAGCAATAAAAGGGTGTAAATAATCCGTGCAGCAATACTCCAGTAAAAGGGCGGTTTGATTTTAAAATCGTACCGGATCGACGACAATTCCTGGCCACTGCTGGTCGACACCTTCACCTGGAGCCTGTACGAACCATAAGGTAAATAGCTGTAGGCTTTCCGGCTCACCGCTTGTGGTTCGGTCCATACCTGATCGCGTCCTTCAAGCAAATAACTGTAACGCAGGTTGTTCATCTTTGAAAAATCGGGATAATATACCTGAAAAACCAGGTTGTTTTTTTCGAACGGGATTTCCGGGATATCGTCACCCATCACCAAATACTGATAGTCGCTCATCCGGGCATCGGTAACCGCTACACTTTTCAACCTCAACTCCGTAGGTTTTGCCGCCCTTATCGCGGCACCGTTCATCCGATACAAAGCCAGCCCGTTCTCGAGCGTTATAAAACATTGACTGCCCTGATAGGGGATAATATTCTGATAATCGTCGACAGTCTGATTCTTGAAATCCGAATAATTAACGATCTCGATCAATTGTATACCCGAAGGTTTAATACTGAACAGCGAAGCTTCGCTATCGCGGATAAACCAGAATAAATCGGACCTGACGGCCGTTACGCGGTAGGACGTCGATGCAAAACCCAGGGCCCGGTTCAACTCTTCGTATACGATAATTTTACGTGAAATATCGTCGTAGGTATAAAACCGGTGATGATCGGTAAACACCACGCGGTTGTTGATCGTAAATACATTAATATTGTATGCGTTCTTCCCGTCGAGCGTCGAAAAGGTCTGTATGCGCTCGATGGTACGTAAATCTTTCTTCAAATCGATTGCAAACAGACCTTTGTGCAGGTGCGAGGCCCATATACGGCCCGTATAATCGATTTCCAGGTAGCGTACCGGATTCACAAAACCATCAACAACGGTCGAAAACACCCATGCCCCATCCTTCTTCTCGTATATACACAATTGAGTGTACGTTCCCTGTACCAATACTTCCTTACCATGGATTACTCCCCTGCTGATACACATCCCACCCTGAACCGGAGAGATGCGCGACAACTTCCCGTTGTTGATACTGTAGGTAGCATCGTTGTTGCCTATAAAATGTTGGTTGTCGAACACACTGATATCCCAGACCTGACCCCGGATAGGACCGGCCGACTGAAGATTACGGATGCTCCCGGCATGAAGCTCTCCGGTATAAAGTCCCTGATTCGTACCCAGGTATACAGCCTTCTCGTCGTAACTCACATCGTATACCGAACCGATAGCGGGAGCGAAGGTATTGATAAAGCGAAGATCGGAATTGACTTGTACAAACGCCACTCCCTTGTCGAGGGTCAACCATACGTTTCCTGCATCATCGGTGGCGATTCCTAATACTGTATTGTTCTGCAACACATTATCGCGACTGAGCGACCATCTTTTTTTACCTTTTGCATCAAAAGCAATAGCTCCATGCTGAATCGTTCCGAGTATCAGCAAGTCGTCGTTGGTAATGATCGCTTTATTAATCTCGATGGTTTCAAAGAGTTTTTCGTCGGAAGTAACAAAACGCCTGAAAGAGCTGCCATCGAACTCATACAACCCATCGTCGCGTGTCACTGCCAGAGTACGTCCGTCGGAAAAACGAATCATATTCACAATAGCTCCCTTCACCGGCTGTTGCAGTACCGGATACAATTTATGCTGAACCAGATCGAGCCGGCACAATCCATGCTGAGTGGTATGTACATAAATATTGTTTTTATACGCAATAAAAAACAAAAATGTTACCGGCTGACGGTACCCGGTCACCGTAGTGCCGTCGTACACAAAATACGATGTAAACGACTGGAATATAACCTTTTTACCAAGCAACGTAATGGTCCATATTTCATCATTGGTCATCACATAGTCGTTGAGTTGCTCCGAAAGCGATGTGTACGTGAGTACTCCGTCGGCTCCTCGTTCGAAATAACCGAATTCCTCGAACGAACCGGCATAGATACGCCCGTCGTCGGACGCACATACCGAACGTACCAGCTTATTCTGAGGCATGCGGGTGAGCTCCCACACCGAGCCATCGAACTGCAGCAGCCCATGGTTATTTCCAAAATACATGATACCATCCCGGTCCTGTGTCACCGACCAGTTCTGATTGGCGGCCATATAGTCGGTTTTCCCGAATTGCTTCACAATAGGGGTAAAATCACGTGCCGGAAGCAGGACGGTAAATACTGTCAAAAGGCAAAACAAAAGGTGTAAACGGAAGTGTTTCATGGCCTGCAAAATTGCCTGCAAAGTAATAAAAAAATCCCGATCATCACAATTCTGTTCACACTGTTTTCATATTCAGTCGAAATGAAGTATTTTCGCAGAAAAATTCATATTCTATGCTGATTATCGGAATTGCAGGAGGTACCGGCTCCGGGAAAACAACGGTTGTAAAAAAAATTAAAGAACGTCTTCCCAACAACGAAGTGGTAATCCTTCCCCAGGATTCGTACTACAAGGATAGTAGCGACAAACCGCTGGAAGTACGACTGGAGATGAATTTCGACCATCCCGATTCCATCGAATGGGAACTGTTGGTGGCTCATCTGAAAGAGCTGAAAGCCGGACGAAGCATCGAACAGCCCATTTATTCGTATCTTACCTGTACCCGTGCCGGCGAAACCATCCCTATCAGTCCCTGTAAGGTGGTGATCGTCGAGGGAATACTGGTACTCACCAATCCGGAGCTACGCGAACTGCTCGACCTGAAAGTGTTTGTGGATGCCGATGCCGACGACCGACTGATACGCGTGATCAACCGCGATATTGTGGAGCGGGGACGTTCGGTAAACAAGGTAATGGAACGTTACGAACTGACCGTTAAACCCATGCACGAGCAATTTATTGAACCTACCAAGCGATTTGCCAATATTATCGTGCCCCAGGGCGGAAATAATCATATAGCCATCGACATCCTCACCAAGTTTATTCTCGATTTCCTGGACCGGGATTGACGCCAAAAAAAAGACCGACTTCGTACTGAAATCGGTCTTTCTTGCTTTTATAAAAATCGGAAATCTAAAAAACTTATTTGGTCAGTTCTTCTTTCTTTGCTCTTTTCTTGTACATTTCGTAAGTAACCGGCGCAGCGATGAAAATCGACGAATACGTACCGATTACGATACCAAACAACATAGCGAAGATAAATCCGCGGATTGTTTCGCCACCGAAAATGAAGATGATAAGCAATACCAGAATGGTACTGAACGAAGTACTGAACGTACGACTGATCATCGCGTTGATACCTTCATTCATCACCGTTCTGCGTTCACGTTTCGGATACAGTCCGATAAACTCGCGGATACGGTCGAAGATAATCACGGTATCGTTCACCGAATAACCCACCACGGTAAGGATAGCCGCTATAAAGGCCTGGTCGATCTCCATCGAGAAAGGCATGATGCTGTATAGCAAGGAGTATGCTCCCAGGGTGATGATTACGTCGTGCGCCAGTGCCACGGTAGCTCCCAGCGAATAACTTACGGCACGGAAACGGATAAAGATATAGAACCCGATCGCCAGAATCGCAATCAGCACCGCCCAAACGGCTGCACGCTTGATGTCGTCGGCAATGGTCGGTCCTACCTTCTGCGAACTTTGAATATTGTTATCCACAAACTCTTCCAGGCTGGCATCGTTGAGCAGAGGTTTCAATCCATTATACAGAATCGCTTCAATTTCATCGTCAATTACGTCCGAATTGTCGTCAATTTTATATTTGGTCGAAATACGAACCTGATTGTCCGAACCAATGGTAATTACCTGAACTCCGACTCCTTCGAAATCGTCGGCCAGTAAATCACGCACATCCTGGGTTTTAACCGGTTCGTCGAAACGTACCACATAGTTGCGCCCGCCGCTGAAGTCGATACCCAAACTGAATCCGCGGGTAACGAACGACAGGATACTCACTGTGATCAGTACAGCCGATATAATATAAGCCACTTTACGTCCGCCGATAAAGTTCAGGTGAACATTCTGGAACCAGTTTTTGGTGAAATTGGTTGTAAACGGAAGTTCTTTAGCATCTTTCCGGTTCACATACCAGTCGAGCATCAGGCGGGTAAGGAATACAGCCGAAATGAACGAAGTAATAATACCGATAATCAGGGTATTGGCAAAACCTTTGATAGGACCCGTACCGAAAATCGAGAGTACGATACCGGTGATAAGCGTCGTAACGTTGGCATCGATAATGGCCGAAATAGCACCGCCAAAACCATCGGTTACGGCACGTTTCATCGATTTTCCGGCCTTCATTTCCTCCCGTATACGTTCGTATATAAGTACGTTGGCATCTACCGCCATACCCATGGTAAGCACGATACCCGCGATACCCGGAAGCGTCAGAACGGCCGAGAACGAAGCCAGAATCCCGAACAGGAAGAACACGTTGGCCAGCAATGCAAGGTCGGCGATAATACCCGGAGTGAAGCCATAGTAGAATATCATGTAAGCCATTACCAGCAGGAAGGCGATCACGAACGAAATCAAACCGCTGTTGATGGCTTCCTGGCCGAGCGACGGGCCTACCACATCTTCCTGAACAATACGTGCAGGAGCCGGCATTTTACCCGATTTAAGGGTGTTGGCCAAGTCCTTTGCTTCTTCAACGGTAAAGTTACCGGTAATACTCGACTGACCCCCTGTAATTTCACCGTTCACCGTCGGGAACGAGTAAATATAACCGTCGAGTGCAATGGCAATCGATTTTCCGATATTCTCTTTGGTCATACGAGCCCAGATTTTAGCACCCTCGCTGTTCATGCTCATCGACACATTGGCATAAGCCGAAGTTTGCGAGAAATCGGCACGGGCATCGGTTACCGATTCGCCACCCAGCGGTGCACGGTTGTCGCGATTGGTTTTAATGGCAACCAACTGGAAAACATCACCACGGTCGTTGATGGCTTTTACCGTCCAGCGCAATCCCAGGTTGGCAGGGAGTACTTCTTTAACAATACGCTGGTTGAAATAGCTGTTGATACGGGCTGTATCTTTATAATGTGCAAAACCTACCACGGGACCGCGGGCAATCTGACCGGTTTCGATACCGGGGATCGACAGGACGGCCAACAGCGGATGCTCCTTGCGGAACTGTTCCTGCAATTTTGCAGTGTCGGTTTCTTCGGTTTTACCTTTCTTGAGTGCGGCCACCAAACTATCCTGTGCATTGGTTTCGACCGCTGCTGTAGCAACGGTATCGGCAAGGGCAACTGTATCCTGGGCGCCGGTTAACGTACCCAGCAAACGGTCGGCCTCCATCAGGTTGTTGACGATCTCGCTGAGTTCGTAGGTTTCCCAGAATTCGAGGTTGGCCGAGCCCTGGAGCAACTTACGTACACGTTCGGGTTCTTTAACCCCGGGAAGTTCGATTAAAATACGGCCGGTGTTGTTGTTGTCACGTTGAATATTAGGCTGAACTACGCCAAAACGGTCGATACGGGTACGCAATACATTAAACGAATTGCTGATAGCTCCGTCGATCTCTTTCGCCAGTACCGATTTTACTTCGGCATTCGTCGATTTCAGCGACACCTGCTCTTTCAATTCCATTGTACTGAATACCGATGCAAGCTGTCCGCCCGGATTCACTTCCTCGAATGCAGAAACAAACAAATCGAGGTACTGTACCTGGCTGTTGGTTTTCTGACGCTCGGAGGCCATCTGGAGGGCCTGTACAAATTCAGGTGAATTGTTGTAACCCGACAAAGCACGAAGAATATCGGCTACCGATACCTCAAGTGTCACATTCATACCACCTTTCAGGTCGAGACCCAAGTTAATTTCCTTTTCACGACATTCTTTCAGCGTATAACCAAAGTAAACTTTTTCACCGGAGAGAGAATCCAGATACTGGTATTCCTTCAACTTATCACCTGCAGCATATTCTTTGGCTTTACGGTTGTAAGTACCGGTTACTACTGAAAATGAAAGGTAAAACAAACTCACTAAGGCCAGCAGAATTGCTAAAACTCTTACAATACCTTTGTTTTGCATGGGAACTTTTTATTCTTTAAAAATTTAATATTACGATGAATTTCCAAACGAGCCGCAAATATAATATTTTTTTTTTGATTTTTCTTCATTTTGATAGAAATCGCACCGACGAGAAAAAATATTTCAAATTTTCGCAAAAAGGGTATTGGATATTTAAAAAGAATGTTCTATCTTTGCAGTCCAATTATCGCGGAGTGGAGCAGTGGTAGCTCGTTGGGCTCATAACCCAAAGGTCGTTCGTTCGAATCGGGCCTCCGCAACACAGAAAAAAGCCAACTCAAACGAGTTGGCTTTTTTTGTTTACCGGTCCGACACAATAACTAGCCGGCTGATATTCTTTAATTTACACGGAAACGCTGCGTGCCTTTCTGGAAGAAATCAACAATCTGGCGGGCAGCAGCAATGCCGGCATTGATATTGGCTTCGGCCGTCTGCGCTCCCATTTTCTTCGGAGTAGAGAAATAACGTCCCTGGAATTTCCGGGTCATTTCTTCATGATTACCGGGTAAAATATCGGTCAGGTACTTGAAATCGGGACGGGCCTCCATCAATTCCACCATTTCTTCTTCGTTAATTACTTCCTTCCGGGCCGTATTGACCAGCACCGCCCCTTCGGGCATCAGAGAGAGCAGTTCCTTATTGATCGATTTCTTGGTTTCCGGAGTTGCCGGAATATGCAGCGATACGATATCGCATTTCTCGTACAAGGCTTTTTTCGACGACATAGGGATCACGCCGTCGTTGTGAATCAATTCGTCGCTGCAGTACATATCAAAGGCATACAACTGCATCCCGAATCCCCTGGCGATGCGGGCCACATTCCGCCCCACGTTACCATAGGCATGAATACCCAGTTTCTTCCCCTTCAACTCGGTACCCGAAGTACCATTATAAAAATTACGCAGTGCGTAAATCAACATGCCGAACACCAGCTCGGCCACGGCATTGGCATTCTGACCCGGCGTATTCATCACGCACACCTTGGCTTCGGTTGCCGCTTCCAGATCGATATTATCGTAACCGGCACCGGCGCGAACCACTATCTTCAGGTTCCCGGCCGCCGCAATCACTTCCTTGTCGATAATATCGCTCCGGACGATTATGGCATCCACATTGGCCACCGCATCGAGCAATTGCTGCTTTTGAGTATACTTCTCCAGCAGAACCAGCTCATATCCGGCAGCTTCCACTTCCTTACGAATCCCTTCTACCGCCACTTTGGCAAAAGGCTTGTCGGTTGCTACTAAAATCTTCATATAATTATTGTTTTAAAAGCAAAAGGACGCCACACCAGCGCCCTTTTATCTGTATTCGTCTTAGTTGATATGTAACTTTTCAAACTCCTGCATGCAATCCACCAGCGCCTGCACACTTTCAATCGGCAACGCATTATAGGTCGACGCGCGAAAACCGCCTACCGAGCGGTGACCCTTTATACCTACCATGCCCCGTTCGGTGGCAAATTTCTGGAAATCGGCCTCCAACGCAGCATATTCGGGCTTCATTACAAAGCATATATTCATACGCGAACGATCTTCCTTCGCTGCCGTTCCCACAAACAATGCATTACGGTCGATTTCGCCGTAAAGCAAATCAGCCTTGGCTTTATTCAGCTTCTCCATGCCTTCGACGCCACCGTTGGCCTTGATCCAGCGAAGCGTTTCCATCGCGCTGTAAATAGGAAGCACCGGAGGAGTATTGAACATGGAACCATTATCGATATGAGTCTGGTAATTGAGCATGGTCGGGATATAACGCGACACCTTACCCAAAGCTTCGTTTTTCACGATCACAAAGGTAAGTCCGGCCGGCGCCAGATTCTTCTGCGCCCCGCCATAAATAAGAGCATATTTCGACACATCCACAGGACGCGAAAAAATATCCGACGACATATCGGCTACCAGCGGCACCGGCGAATCGATATCGGTCAACATTTCGGTGCCGAAAATAGTATTGTTGGTAGTAATGTGAAAATAATCGGCATCGGCAGGGATGGAATAGGTTTTAGGGATGTAACAGTAGTTGTCTGCTTTCGACGAAGCTACCTCCACTACTTCGCCAAATCCTTTGGCTTCTTTCAACGCTTTATTCGCCCAGGTACCTGTATTCAGGTAAGCTGCTTTCTTTTCGAGCAGGTTAAAGGGAACCATGCAAAACTGCATACTGGCACCGCCTCCCAGAAATATCACCGAATAGCCCTCCGGAATATTCAACAGCTCCTTGAAAAGGGCTACCGCTTCGTCGAGGACAGGCTGAAAATCTTTTGCACGGTGCGAGATCTCCAGAATCGATAAGCCTGAACCGTTGAAATCGGATACAGCCTGAGCTGTTTTTTCAATCACTTCGCGAGGCAGTATCGACGGTCCCGCATTAAAATTATGCTTCTTCATACGTGTAAAAATATATAAGTGTGTTCGATAGAGTCCTGAAAAGGAATGCTTCACTTTTCAGGCTGCAAAGTTACTATTTTTTTTGTTTGCGCACTTAAAATATTTAAATTTTCGGCGACACCCCACGTTAAAAATGCAATTTGTAACCATTCAAAAATATTTCAGTATATTTTCCGGATTTATATTAACTAACGGATATTTTTTCTACTTTTACAGCCATAAAAAACACTATTATTTCACCCTAAAATCCCCCAATTGTATGATTATCGGATTACCTAAAGAAATCAAGAATAACGAGAACCGCGTTGCTCTGACTCCCTCAGGGGTGTTTAGCCTGGTTAAACACGGCCATACCGTATATGTCGAAACTTCGGCCGGCATCAACAGCGGTTTTACCGACGAAGCCTATGTGAGTGCCGGGGCTTCCATCTTATCTACTGCCCACGAAGTATTCAACATCGCCGAAATGATCATGAAGGTAAAAGAGCCCATCGAACAGGAATACGAATTGATTCGTGCCGGGCAATTGGTGTTTACCTACTTCCATTTCGCTTCGGATGAGAAACTCACCCGCGCCATGATGAAGAGCGGCGCCGTATGCCTCGCTTACGAAACGGTGGAAGCCGACCACGCCTTGCCATTGCTTATCCCGATGTCGGAAGTGGCCGGACGCATGTCGATCCAACAGGGAGCAAAATACCTGGAACGGCCGATGGGCGGCAAAGGGATTCTGCTGGGAGGTGTTCCGGGGGTCAATCCGGCTCATGTGCTGATTCTGGGCGGCGGAATAGTGGGTACGCATGCGGCCTGGATGGCTGCAGGACTCGGCGCTCATGTAACCATTGCCGATATTTCGCTGCCCCGTCTGCGCCAGCTCAACGAAATCATGCCTGCCAATGTCGACACCATGATGTCGTCGCAATACAATATCGAGGAGATTCTGCCCCGCACCGATCTCGTGATAGGCGCCGTGCTCATTCCGGGCGCAAAAGCCCCGCACCTCATTACCCGCGAAATGCTGAAGCTGCTTCCCAGGGGAGCCGTGCTGGTGGATGTAGCAATCGACCAGGGGGGATGTTTTGAAACCTCGAAACCAACCACTCATGCCAATCCGGTGTACGAAGTGGACGGAATTCTGCATTACTGCGTGGCCAACATACCGGGCGCAGTGCCCTACACGTCGACCCTGGCGCTCACCAATGCTACGCTTCCGTATGCGCTGAAACTGGCCGACATGGGCTGGGAAAAGGCATGCGAATTAAACGAGGATCTTCGCAAAGGCCTGAATATCGTCAAGGGAGAAATCGTACATCCCGCGGTGGCCGAATGTTTTGAATGATCCGTGCTGTGCGGTTCCTGATAACCGGCGGCTTCACTTCGTAAGGTCCTATGACGGGCCGATGCGGGTGAAGCCGTTCCGTTAATTCAAAATCTTCTTGATTTCGTTCAGCTTATTCAGTGCTTCGAGGGGCGTCAGGCTATTAATGTCCAGGCCTTTGATCTCGTCGCGGATTTGCTCCAGCACGGGATCGTCGAGCTGAAAGAAACTAAGCTGCATACCCTCGCGGCTGTTGGCAATATCGCCCAGGGGTCGCGAAAGCGATGCATGACGCGGACCGCCTTTGCGGCCGGTAGCGGCGCTTTTGCCGGCAGCAGTTTCCTGATCCGGATTTCCGGTCGAGCCGGTCGTATCCCGATCGCCTTCCCTACCGGCTACTCCGCTTTGCCGATTGTCCTTTTCCAGTTGTTTCAGGATTTGCTCCGAACGTTTAACGATACTTTGCGGCATCCCGGCCATCTTGGCCACATGAATCCCGAAGCTGTGCTCGCTGCCTCCGCGTTGTAACTTCCGCAGGAAAATCACTTTCTTGTCGACTTCGCGTACCGACACATTGTAATTTTTAATGCGGCTGAACGATTTCTCCATCTCGTTCAGCTCATGGTAATGGGTGGCAAACAGCGTCTTTGCTTTGTTTTGAGCGTTTTCGTGAATGTATTCCACGATGGCCCAGGCTATCGAGATTCCATCGTAGGTAGAGGTACCGCGTCCCAATTCGTCGAACAGGATCAAACTCCGGTGCGACAAATTATTCAGGATACTGGCTGCTTCGTTCATCTCGACCATAAATGTCGATTCTCCCTGTGAAATATTATCGCTGGCTCCTACGCGTACGAAGATTTTATCGACAACCCCGATACTGGCGCTTTCCACCGGCACGAAACTGCCGATCTGCGCCATCAGGGTGATGAGGGCTGTCTGCCGGAGCAGGGCCGACTTACCCGACATATTGGGTCCTGTGACGATAATCACCTGCTGCGACGAGCTGTCGAGGTACACATCGTTGGCCACATACGATTCGCCGGGAGGCAATTGTTTTTCAATCACCGGATGCCGGCCTTGTTTGATATCAATCACTTCCGAATCGTTGATAGCGGGGCGCACGTATTTATTCTCGGCAGCCACCCGGGTCATCGACAACAAGCAATCGAGCTGGGCGATAAGCGCCGAATCGAGCTGAACAGCCGCAATATACCCGGAAAGGCTCACTACCAATTCGGTGAAAATCCGGGTTTCGATGGCCAGAATCTTTTCTTCCGCCCCCAAAATCTTTTCTTCGTAATCCTTCAATTCCTGCGTGATATAGCGTTCGGCATTCACCAAGGTCTGTTTACGGATCCAGGTTTCAGGAACCTTATCCTTGTGCGTATTGCGCACTTCGATATAATACCCGAATACATTATTGAAACTGATCTTCAGACTGGGAATACCCGTGGTAGCACTTTCACGTTCCTGTATCTTCGTCAGGAAATCCTTGCCCGACCGCGCCAGATCGCGCAACTCATCGAGCTCTGCATCCACCCCCCGCCGGATCACATCGCCCTTATTCAGCATCGTCGGCGGATCGGGGTCCAACTCGCGCTCGATCCGCTGCGCCATCTCCCTGCAACTATCCAACTGCCCGCCAATACGGCGCAAGGTGGCATTGTCCGACGCCGAAACCGCCAGCTTAATAGGCTCGATAGCATTCAGGGCCACCTTCAGCTGCACCACCTCACGGGGATTAATCCTCCCCACCGCCACTTTCGAAATAATACGCTCCAGATCGCCAATCAACGCAATCTGCTGAACGAGCAACTCCTTCTCATCCTTATTTTTAAAGAAATACTCCACCACACTCAGCCGTTCATCGATGGGCTTTACATCTTTCAGCGGAAAGGCCACCCAACGCTTCAACAACCGCGATCCCATGGGCGAGATCGTACGATCCAGGATATCGACCAGGGTACGGGCCCCCTCGTTCATCGAACCATACAACTCCAGGTTCCGTACCGTAAAACGGTCGAGCCACACGTATCGGTCTTCCTCGATACGCGACAGCTGCGAAATATGTCCGGTTTGATGATGATGAGTTAAATCGAGGTAATGCAAAATCGCCCCGGCGGCTACGACCGCGAAGGGTAGGTTATCGACCCCGAAGCCCTTCAGCGTACGGGTTTCGAATTGCTTCAGCAACCTGTCGCCGGCCGCATCGGGCGTAAAGGCCCAATCCTCCATGGCATAGGTAAAAAACTTGGTCCCGAAATACTCTTCGAACTCTTTTCGTTTTCCCCTGTCGTACAACACTTCCTTCGGCGAAAAACTGCTCAGCAGCTTATCGATATACTCGGGCGTACCTTCGGCTACTAAAAATTCACCGGTCGAAATATCCAAAAACGACACCCCCACCTGTTTTTTTACAAAATAAACCGCGGCCAGAAAGGTATTTTCTTTATGACTAAGGGTAGTATCGCTGTACGAAACGCCGGGCGTAACCAGCTCGGTCACCCCGCGTTTAACCAGCTTCTTGGTGAGTTTGGGGTCCTCCAGCTGATCGCAAATGGCCACCCGCATCCCCGCACGTACCAGTTTGGGCAGATAGGTGTCCAGCGCATGATGCGGAAAACCGGCCAGCTCCACACTCCGTGCCGAACCGTTTGCCCTGCGCGTGAGGGTAATCCCCAGGACCTCAGCTGCTTTAACCGCGTCGGTCGAAAAAGTTTCGTAGAAATCGCCGCAGCGAAACAACAATACGGCATCGGGATGTTGGGCTTTAATCTCGAAATACTGCTTCATCAAAGGGGTTTCTACTATTTCATTACTCATATTGTATCGTTCGTTATAATGTACCGGCCGCAACCGGGGTTGCAGCATCTCAAAAAAAAACGGAAAAACTTAAATCGAATTCAGGGTGGCCGTCATCTTCGACCATGCATACTTTTTCTTCTCTTCCCTTATATTATTGATAAACTCTCCGCTCCTGCCGTTGGCATAAAAATCGACCAACGCATCGGCTATCTTTTTCACATCTACATCCACCACATAGCCCACCTTGTTGTGAGGCACTATTTCGGCCAGGCCTCCCACATCGGTAACCAGCATCGGGTTTTCGTAGTGGTAAGCAATCTGACTCACCCCGCTCTGCGTAGCCGAACGGTAGGGTTGCGCCACCAGATCGGCCAGCGCAAAATAATTGCTTACGTCCTTATCGGCAATAAAACGGGTACGCAACTCGACAAAGGCCTCGAGCTTTAACCGGTGAATAAGCTGCAGATAAGGTTCGGGATTCTCGTAAAATTCACCGGCAATAATCAGTTTTACCGGAAACCGGCGCAAACGCTCGTCGGCAAAAGCTTCGATCAGCAAATCCAGGCCCTTGTACTGCCGGATAAACCCGAAAAACAAGATATAGTTCTGCTGTTCGTGCAAACCGAGTTTCATCGCCGCCAACGACCGGTCGGGTTTTTCGCCGTAATGATCGTATACCGGATGGGGCGATACCCGTTTGGGCTTCAACCCCTTGTCGAACGAATTGATATCGCCCACCACCGATTCGGCCATCGCCACAAACCCATCCATCGCGCTTACAAAATAAGGAGGAAAGATACGGTCGAGCACCGTTGGTTCGTGAGGAATCATATTGTGGATCAAACCTATCATCTTCGCGTTACCCCCGCGGGCATACCGGGCAACCGTACCGAAAGCAGGCGCCACAAAAGCCATCCAGTAACAGAAGATCACCTTATCGGCATTCTTCCGGCGGATCGCTTTACCGGTACGAATCCAACTCAGCGGATTCAGGGTATTGATCATGCGCGTAATCTTCAGATCGGCGGGCTGTTGTTCCGACGAATACTGAGTTTTACCGGGGAATAAAAAAGAAGGATACTGCAACGTAAAAGTGATAATCTCCACTTCGTGTCCCTCGTTCATGTACTCTCTGGCCAGTCGTTCGCTATATGCCGCCAAACCTCCCCGGTAGGGATAAGCTGTTCCTACAATGATAATCCGCATGGTATCAATTTGCTGTGTTGATTGTTAGTTGTACTGTCTGCAAATTTACAAAATTATTCACAGGCAGGATAATAAACAGCAATTTTGATTTTAAATTTAATCTTTTTAGGTAAAAAATTTGATTACTCCACAAAAAATCACTTAATTTGCAGGCTGATTAGGCAGGCAATAATGATCATTTAAAACTCCGTTATAATGAAAGAATTTTTGAAATATTTAGGACCCATCATTTTATTGATCGGAACCATCGTGATTGCATTTTATTTCTTCAACCCGAGTTCCGAGAACACTCTTTTAGTAGTTTCCGGCGGTCTGATGGTGCTCGGATTAATCGTTCACGTAATCGTGAATAAATTTATCGACTAATCCTCGCTTATACGATTTTAAAACAAAGCGGGTTTGCGTCTTTTAGCATCTTCTAAAGGAAGCAAATCTGCTTTTTTTGTCTGCTTATTCCGGAGCTGTTCATATTCCTCGGCGATGGATGCCGCAAAGCTCCCGGCGGTTTTGGCATTCATCAGGTTGGCCACTATATTCGTATTCACCGAAGCATCTTTTACATACACCACCGGCGCCGAGTAATTGGGGGCTATCTTCACCGCCGTGTGAATCTTCGATGTTGTGGCTCCGCCGATCAACAACGGAATGCGTAATCCTGCTTTTTCCATTTCGGCAGCCACATTCGTCATTTCTTCCAGCGACGGGGTAATCAAGCCGCTCAGTCCCAGCAAATCCACCTTTTCGTCGATAGCCGTACGGATAATCTTATCGGTAGGCACCATCACTCCCAGATCGATGACTTCGTAATTGTTACAGGCCAGCACTACGGCCACAATATTTTTCCCAATATCGTGCACATCGCCTTTCACCGTGGCAATAAGGAATTTCCCGGCCGACGAACTCTGTCCCGGTACTTTCTGAGCTTCAATATAAGGCTGAAGGATAGCCACCGCCTTTTTCATCGTGCGGGCCGTTTTTACCACCTGAGGCAGAAACATTTTACCGGCACCGAACAAATCCCCCACGATGTTCATTCCGCTCATCAGAGGTTTCTCGATGATTTCGAGGGCCGTATCGTACTTTTCCAACGCTTCCTGCAAATCGACTTCCAGATAGTCGCTGATGCCTTTGATCAAGGCATGCTCCAGCCGGCTTTCCAGATCGCGGGTGCGCCATTCGTCCACCTTTTCGGTATCCACGGTACCCGAGGCTTCGGCTTTGATTTTCTCGGCATAAACTATCATACGCTCGGTGGCATCGGGCCTCCGGTTCAGCACGATATCCTCCACGTATTCAAGAAGTTCGGCCGGTATTTCTTCGTAAATCTGCAACATCCCGGCATTTACGATACCCATCTGCAACCCCTCGCGGATGGCATGGTACAAAAATGCCGAATGGATGGCCTCGCGCACCACATTGTTGCCGCGGAACGAGAACGAAAGATTACTGATCCCTCCGCTCACTTTGGCATACGGAAGGTTGGCATTGATCCAGCGAACGGTATTTATAAAATCGACCCCGTAGTTGTTGTGCTCTTCAATACCGGTGGCAATGGCCAGCACGTTCGGGTCGAAAATGATATCGGAAGCCGGAAAATCCACTTCCCGGGTCAACAGGTCGTAGGCACGCTTGCAAATGGAGATTTTACGCTCGAACGAATCGGCCTGACCGGTTTCGTCGAAGGCCATCACTACCACCGCTGCTCCATAGGCTTTTATCTTGCGGGCCTTGGCCAGAAAATCGGCTTCGCCTTCTTTCAGACTGATGGAGTTGACGATGCACTTCCCCTGCAGGCATTTTAATCCCGCCTCGATAACTTCCCATTTCGAAGAGTCGATCATCACCGGAACTTTGGATATTTCGGGTTCGGAAGCAATGTAGTTCAGGAATGTAACCATTTCCTGCACCGAATCGAGCATGGCATCGTCCATGTTCACGTCGATCACCTGGGCTCCGTCGTCCACCTGTTTGCGGGCAATGGTAAGGGCTTCGTCGTACTTTTTTGCGTTAATCAACCGCAGGAATTGCTTCGAGCCGGCCACATTGCACCGCTCGCCGATATTCACAAAGAGCGAATCGGGGCGAATATCGAGATGCTCCAGGCCCGAAAGGCGGGTGACGCCTTCGAAACGGTCGACAACCGGCAAGGCGCGGGGCACTGCTTTATCGACCAACACTTTATAGGCCGCAATATGGTCGGGCGTGGTTCCGCAACAGCCTCCGATGATATTTACCAACCCTTCGTCGAAATACTCCTTGATCTGCGCGGCCATGATTTCCGGGCTCTCGTCGTACTCGCCGAACTGATTGGGCAATCCTGCATTCGGGTAGGCACTTACGTAGGTAGTGGTATACGCGGCAATCTCCTGTAAATAAGGTTTGAGATCGCGGGCACCAAACGAACAATTCACCCCCACCGACAACAAATCGGCATGAGCGATGGAATTGAGAAACGCCCGCACCGTTTGTCCCGATAAGGTTCGTCCGCTGGCATCGGCCACAGTTACCGAAAGCATGAGTTCCACCTTCCGGCCTGCTTCCTCCATGGCCAGCCCCGCCGCATACAGCGCTGCCTTGGCATTGAGGGTATCGAAAATCGTCTCGATCAGCAGGGCATCCACTCCCCCGTCGATAAGGGCGATCATTTGCTCTTTATAGGCTTCGACGAGCTGGTCGTAATTTACCGCCCGGTAGGCAGGATTGTTTACGTCGGGCGACATCGACGCGGTTTTATTGGTAGGCCCCACCGCCCCTGCAACAAAACGCGGCCTGCCGGGCGTGAGCAGGGTAAACTCATCGGCTACCGTACGGGCCAGCCGGGCTGCGGCGAGGTTCATCTCGCGCACGATCCCCGCCATGCCGTAATCTTCCATCGAAATACGCTGGGCATTAAAGGTATCGGTTTCGATAATGTCGGCTCCGGCCTCGAGGTAACTGCGGTGAATTCCTTCGATCACACCGGGACAGGTCAACACCAGCAAATCGTTGTTGCCCTTCTGCGGAATGGGTGCATCGGCAAAGCGTTCGCCGCGGTAATCAGCTTCCCCCAACTTGTGGCGCTGAATCATCGTGCCCATCGCCCCATCCAAAATCAAAATCCGTTTCTTTAACTGCTCTCTCATCTCTATCCTAATGGCATGTTATTAAATTAAACGGGGAGGGACTGCCGGGTCCCACCCGTTTCGTAGTGAAGCGCCGTTCGCTGTTTGCCGACCATTAATCACTACAGCGCGAACACTGTAGCATTAAAGGGTCAGCAGGCCTTTCCCCGTCATTTCGGCCGGCTTCGGAATATCCAGAATCTGACAAACCGAAGGAGCCACATCCGCCAGAATACCATTGGTAACTGCCGCTCCCGGCCGACTGGTTACGTATACAATGGGCACCGGATTCAGCGAGTGGGCAGTATTGGGCGAACCATCGGGATTCACCGCATTATCGGCATTACCGTGGTCGGCAATAATAATCACCTCATAATCGTTTTTGATAGCAGCTTCCACCACCCGGTACGAACATTCGTCGATGGTACGCACAGCTTTTTCTACCGCTTCGTATACACCGGTATGCCCCACCATATCGCCATTGGCAAAGTTCAGACAGATAAAATCGTGCTTCTGCTTGTCCAGCTCCACCACCAGCTTATCGGTGATTTCGTAGGCCGACATTTCGGGTTTCAAATCGTAAGTGGCCACTTTGGGCGAGGGCACCAGGATACGCTCTTCGCCTTCGAATTCGGCTTCGCGTCCGCCCGAGAAAAAGAAAGTCACGTGTGCGAATTTTTCGGTTTCGGCCATCCTCAATTGTTTCAGGCCCAGCGACGAGAGGTATTCGCCCAGGGTATTCTGCACATTGTCTTTATCGAACAACACATGCAATCCTTTGAACGACGAATCGTAAGGAGTCATGCAGTAATATTCCAGCGGAAGGGTATGCATATCGTACTCGTGCATATCCTCCTGGGTGAGAACGATGGTAAGCTCTTTCGCGCGGTCGTTGCGGTAGTTGAAGAAAACAACCACATCGCCGGCTTCGATCGTAGCGGTAGGTTTTCCGTCGGCGCCGGTTACCACGATGGGTTTAACGAATTCGTCGGTCACACCCGCATCGTACGAAGCCTGCATGGCGGCCACCGGGTCGGTAGTCGGCGTTCCTTTTCCGTTCACCATCAGGTCGTAGGCTTCTTTCACCCGTTCCCAGCGTTTGTCGCGGTCCATGGCGTAGTAGCGACCAATAATCGAGGCAATTTTACCGGCCGAATATTGGGTATGCGCTTCCAGCTGTTCGATAAAGCCCTTACCGCTTTTCGGGTCGGTATCCCGGCCATCCATAAAAGCATGCACGTATGCATCTTCAATCCCATATTCCTTAGCAATATCGAGCAATTTAAAAAGATGATCGAGCGAAGAGTGAACACCGCCGTCGGAAACCAGTCCGAGGAAATGCATTTTCTTTTTATGATCGCGGGCATAGGAATAAGCGCGGATAATCTCCGGATTCTGAAGAATCGAATTATCGCGGCAGGCAATATTAATTTTCACAAGATCCTGATACACAACCCTTCCTGCACCGATATTCAGGTGACCCACCTCCGAGTTTCCCATTTGTCCGTCGGGCAATCCTACATGTTCGCCCGAAGCCAGCAGGTAAGAGTTCGGGTAGGTAGCGAGCAGTTTGTCCCAGTTGGGCGTAGGGGTTGAAGCAATCACATCGGCCGAAGTACCGTTACCGATTCCCCAGCCATCGAGGATCATTAAAAGCGCTTTCTTTTTCATATTCTATTGATTTTTATTGATTTACCGTTTAACTAAAACTACAGTTTCCGAGGCGGCAAAGGTACGAATTTTTCGCCGAACCGAAAAGATTTTTCACACGGAATACCTTGCACTACCGTTCAACAACGCAAACATTAGGACATAACAAATCTATATCGAAGATAGTTTTTAAAAATTGCAACAGGGTGTATATTTTATCCGTCCCCGTCTTTTCCCCAGCTTGCATTTCCGCGAAATTTTGAGTAAATTTGTGCCTCATTTTTAAACTATCCATCATGGCAAAAGAATTCAGTTATCAGGATCCGTTTCCTACGGGAAAAGATACGACAGCGTACTATTTACTGACCGACGAACACGTACAGGCGGCCAACTTCGAGGGCCAGGAAGTACTGAAAGTAGAACCCGAAGCGCTCACCAGAATGGCTCGTGCGGCAATGCGCGACTGCTCTTTCCTGCTGCGCCCGGAGCATCAGCAACAAGTGGCTGCCATCCTCAACGATCCCGAAGCGAGCGAAAACGACAAGTTTGTGGCGGTAACCATGCTTCGCAATGCCGAAATCGCGGCAAAAGGGGTGCTTCCTTTCTGTCAGGATACCGGAACTGCAACGGTTTATGCCAAAAAAGGAAACCGGGTGTTTACCGACGGGAGCGACGAAGAAGCGCTCTCGAAGGGGATTTACGAAACCTATCAGGAAGAAAACCTGCGCTACTCGATGAATGCCGCGCTCAACATGTACGATGAAGTGAATACCGGCACCAACCTGCCGGCGCAAATCGACCTGGTGGCCAGTCAGGGCGACGAATACAAATTTCTGTTTATTGCCAAGGGCGGCGGTTCGTCGAACAAGACCTACCTCTTCCAGGAAACCAAAGCCCTGCTTAATCCGGCTTCGCTGGAGAAATTCCTGACCGAAAAGATGAAAACGCTGGGCACAGCCGCCTGTCCGCCTTACCACCTGGCCTTTGTAATCGGCGGAACATCGGCCGACGCCAACCTGAAAACCGTAAAATTAGCTTCTACCAAATATTACGACACGCTACCCACCGAAGGCAATGCACTTGGACAAGCCTTCCGCGACGTGGAGATGGAACAGAAAATTCTGAAAGCAGCGCAGGATTTCGGCATGGGCGCCCAGTTTGGCGGCAAGTACTTCGCACATGACGTACGCATTGTCCGTCTGCCTCGCCACGGAGCTTCCTGTTTTGTGGGAATGGCCGTTTCGTGCTCGGCCGACCGCAATATCAAGGCAAAAATAAATAAAAAGGGAATCTGGATCGAGAAGCTGGAGGACAATCCGGGTCAGTATATTCCGGAAGCCTACCGCCGGGCTACCGAAGGTAAGGTAGTAAAGATCGACCTGAACCAACCCATGAAGGAAATCCTGGCAACCCTCACACAATACCCCGTTTCCACCCGCCTGTCGCTCACCGGCACTATTGTGGTAGGTCGCGACATTGCTCATGCCAAGCTCAAAGAATTACTCGATGCCGGTCAGGAATTGCCCCAATACGTAAAAGATCACCCGATTTACTATGCCGGTCCGGCCAAGACACCGAAAGGAATGCCTTCCGGTTCGTTTGGTCCCACCACGGCCGGCCGGATGGACTCCTATGTCGACCTGTTGCAGGCCAATGGCGGCAGTATGGTAATGATAGCCAAGGGCAACCGGAGCCTGCAGGTGACCGAAGCCTGTAAAAAACACGGAGGATTCTACCTGGGCTCTATCGGCGGTCCGGCTGCCATCCTGGCCGAACAAAGCATTAAGAAAGTGGAATGCCTCGCTTATCCCGAACTGGGTATGGAAGCCATCTGGAAAATTGAAGTGGAAGATTTTCCGGCCTTTATTTTGGTCGACGACAAAGGAAACGATTTCTTTGAAGTTATAAAAAAACAAGGATTTAATTAAAAACGGATACTCAGACGAAAACCCAAGTTTAGACTTTCACCGAAAACGCACCGTCGTTTTTAGCAACATTTAACTTTAAATAAGAAAAATGTGAGAGGAAAATTAGATGTTTATTGTTTTTAGCAACCATAGATATATGTAACTTTGCATTGCTAGCATGAACTAACTCATTATGAACAGACTACAGCAATGAAAGGAGGTGTCGACTTTGCAATATTAAACAAGCCCCGGATTTCGATCACATTACTCATTTGAATTACAAATCAAAAAACAAACATTACAATCATGAAAAAAGCTTCTATCTATTTATTATTACTGTTTACGATCTTAGGATGTAGTGAGACTTCATATGATATAGAATCGACTGTATCAGAGACGCAACAAATCAACTCATCCCTTAAAGAGGCTGAGGTTAATACAACAAAATACAACAGCAAAGACAATCTCGAATTACCTGACGATCAGATCGATGATACATCTACTGGTGGTAGTAGTGGGCAAAGTTATTCCGGGACTATATCAACAGATTATGTTAACCTAAGAATCACACATAATCATCTCAGATACACAATTTTTTTCGATCGGAGCGGTAACACTCTCCAAATTAGAAATTTACAATTTGTCCCATCCGGAACAAAAGAAGGCTCTTTTCTCCCTGTGAGTATTAATACAAATATTAACAACAATATTATTTACACCCAGATCACTTATTCTTACGACAAAATAACTGGTGACTCAATTCAACGAACTCTGAATTACAGACAGACATTATCTACCTATGTCAATCTAAACACCAGGACAGTCTCCTTTCACTAAATTTACTAAAGAGAGTGTCCAATAATGAACTGAAGAGGCTGTCTCAAAATAGAAATTAAGTCTCCGAGAATTGAATATTCGGATTTGTTCCCGGATAGGTATCCGGATAAAAAGAGGGTGAAATCACATTGTGATACACCCTCTTCCTTCTTTTTGAAGTATACATTCAAGACAAGGCTCCAAATAGTAGGTATTGTAAAAGGTGGAGATACTGATCTAGGATCCCTCATGAATTCCCTATCAATGACAGCAAACTATTAGAATGGGGTAGATCAGAATGACAGTTATAAAGAAGACTGATTATGCAAATGCCCAATGATTATAATATAAGGTTAACGCCTGAACTTAAAGAGCATTAGTTCGAGCATTTCTCGAAAAAGGCATACCTTTTTGGCGCATATAATAAAATACTGTGTCAGTAGGACAGCTATGGAGGGCTGGGTGTGATCGTCAGTAGTAATGGAGATCAAGCTCTTCACAAAGTAAGACGCCGCGGAATACTTCTTAAAGCTGGGGATGATCGAAGACAAAAGAACCACAAACGAAGTTGGGAAAACTTCAGGCAGAAAATCTTCACCTTAGAGCAGAAAATGCGTTACTAAAAAAAGTGAAGACCTTAGCCGAGGAACAGGAAGCCAGCGCAAGCCTCAATAGACCCAAGCCATCGAAGGACTAAAGCCAGAGGTCCACTGGACTTACTTTTAGAGTTGAGACAAAGGGCTATTCTATGTTTTATTATCATCTGCACTTGCTTAAAAAGAGTGGTAAGCATGAAAGAGAGAAGAAAGAAATAAAGGCAATTTTCCATGATAACAAGGGTTGCTGCTACCGCAGAATAACATTGAAATTGCGAACTAAAGGTTTTGTACACGCCATAAGACTATTCGAAAATTAATGACCCAAATGCTCTATAAATATCTGATACGAAAGGTTACATATCGCTCTTACACAGGTGACATTGGTAAAATAGCTCCCAATATTATAAACTGGAGCCTTTATGCAGAATCTCCAAATAAAAAATGGACTTCCGATATACCCTCAACAAATAGAGCTTCAAAGAAGTTGTATTTGTCGCCGTTACATGATGTTTAATAGAGAGATAATAGCATAAAATCCAAATTTGAAACTCATTTACAATATGCTTGACAAAGCATTCTCCTGTATTGACAAGCTCAGCGGACTGACACTGCGCTCTGATCAAGGATGGCAATATTAATATTTGGGGTATCGACAACGATTGCAAAAAGAAGGCGTAATCCAAAGCATGTCAAGAAAAGGAAATTACCTTGACAATTTGCCCACTGAGAATTTCTTGGGAATAATGAAAACCGAACTGTTATATGCTGAAAGGTTTGTATCGACTAAAGGTTTCATGAATACTTTAGATGAATATAGTTACTCCTGTAACAAGAGTTAAAAGGAAAGAGCCCGGTACAATACCGAGCTCTATATCAGAATAAACAATTATTAATCTGTCCAACTTTTGGGGCGCACTTCATTATTGGGTACCCTCTTTTTTTCTATCTATAGCATAGAATCTTTTCAGATTCTATACTAACTAATTAATACTCCTTAGTAATGACAAATTTATCGGCGTATACACCAAAACTACCAGCACTTACTCTCCATGTAATAGGGAAAGTAAAGGTTTTAGTCGCACTGTCGTAGTACTTGGTATTAGCTGTCGGATAATAAGCCGATACCATACCGTAAGTCGAATGTACATATCCTGTAGGGATAAAGATGAAATCCGCAGCAGAAGTTGTTGTACCAACAATAGTTACTTCGCCTGGTTTAGCTGCTTCATCCCACTTAAAGGTTACATTGTACCCTGGCATCCAACAATCCTTCATCCTGAAAATCTTAGTAGCGGGTGAGTACTCAAGAAGTTGTGGCCACGAATCTTCAAAGAAATCACTTGAATAAGTACCATCAGCAAACGGAGCAAAGTCTTCTTTCAGAATTGTCAGGTCAATTCGGGGAAAAACTGGCTGTGCTACATACGGATTAGTTTGTTGAGGATCGATACTGATTGCAATTTTATATTTCTTCATCAATTTCATGTCCTTTACTGTAATTTTCAATGCAACGGAGTCTTCACCAGCTGCAAACGAAACTTTAGAAGGAATACTAATAGTATCCCCATACAAATTTTCGACAATCAAGTTTACTTCCTGAGCCGCAGTTGCTTTTGCCCGGATGACACTCACATACAATTCGTTCTGCTCAAGGCCCAATACAGGATTCGATTTATTAGTTACCGAAAAATACACATTTGTACTACCCGGATTAGCTAATGGAGAGGGATCTCTCACAATATCTTCTGTACAAGCTGCAAATAACAGCACGGCAAAAAATGCTGTTAATAGAGTGATTTTATTTGTTTTCATATTAAATTCGAATTTTAAATATTAATCAGTAACAACAACACCATCAGTTAAGCCAGCTCCGTTACCTGGCGCAGGTGCTGATCCTTGGTTATTGTTGGCCGACAATGGAATACCTCGGTTATTGTTAGTTTCACGTTGAGGTATTCTAAGCAACAGATAACCATCATTGGCTGCAATATTGAATTTAAAGTCGTCGGGAAAATTCGATTGAACACCTTCTTTAAAGCGAACGACATTTTTTCCTAAACGCATGATATCCGACATCGCGAAACCTTCGCCCCAGAGTTCAATGCGACGTTGTAACCATACTTCGTCCTGGAATGCCTGTGCAGTAGCAGCTGTAGACACATAAGCAGGATCGCGATAGGTCGTTACAAAATTCTGCAACAGTGTTTTTCCTCCAGCCAAATCACCCGCCATTGCAAGAGCCTCGGCCCTGAGCAAAATCATTTCTTCAACACGCATCATGCACCAGTCGCCAGCATTGATATTATTACCAATGAATCCATATTGTCCGAATTTAACATTGGTATAAGGAATGAAAGGCAATTTAACATCAGGAATTTCCAACGTGGCAACAGCATTGCCTGTCGCTGAACCCCAGGTAACATTAGCCAGGTTAGGCGAAGTCAGGTTCTCGTCAACCCACCAACCTTTACGAACGTCGGTTGCAGGAATTTTATCAAACAAGAGTCGGTTTACCGATTTATAACAAGCAACACCTGCCGAATATGAATCACCTGAGAACGAACCTAATACAGATGGCCACGACGGATAAGCGTCGGGGATATTAGTAGGGGTAAGAATAATTGCCCACATCCAGTTTTGATCATTCGCATTAATAAAAGTAGGTGTAGATACCTGTGCTCTCGAATAAGGAGTGTAACCAGCCATCGCTTTTTCGGCATCAGCTGCAGCTGCCGCCCAGTTCTCCATATACAAATTAGCACGTGCGCGTAATCCATAAGCCACCTTCTGATCAATTTCTGCTTTTGAGATTCTCACATAACCATCAAGACCAGCAATAGCTTCATCCAAATCCGACATGATTAATTCGTACACTTCACGTAAAGTGGCACGAGGATTATTGGAAGGATCACCAGTCATATTTTCAGTTACAATAGGTACAGATGGCTTATCTTCGTTTCCTTTATATTTAAATTGGAAATAAGGAACCAACGATAAATAATCGAATGCTCGTACTGCTTTTGCCTGTGCTTTATATATCTTTAACTGAGGCACTTCAGTATCGGCAGGAATAGTTGCCAGGATATCATTGGCCAACTTAATCTGATTATAAAATACAGCCCAACGCATGTAAGGGTTGGCATATGTATCGGAACGATCCTGATACTGACTGCTTACAGAGAACCAGTTATAGTTGCTATTGTCACTTACCATATCGGGACCATTCAAATCCTGCGATAGACACACAGTAGGATATCCTGCATCATCATCACGCGACGATGCAGAACCGAATACAGCATACTGTTTACCAATAACGGCAAACATACCGTTTACATCTGCTGACAGGCGCTCAGGAAGAGCTGCAGCAGTCGCAGTTTTTTGGTCGGCAGTAAAGGTACCTCCTTCTGGATAGGTATCCAAATCCGCACATGAAGTCACAAGACCACATCCCAATGTAAAAATAAATATTTTATGAGCTAATTTCATAATGTTTAATTTTATAAATTAAAAACTTAAAATTTAATAGAGATGCCTCCGGTAATGGTTTTCAAAGCCGAATAACTAAAGTTACCTGAAGTTGTAGAACTACCTAAACCTAATGACTGACGGGGGTCTAAACCTCTGCGAGCAGACAATACGCCTAAATTATCTCCAGAAACGTACACTCTTGCACTTGACAAATGAAGTTTACTTATCATGTTTTTAGGCAGTGTATAGCCCAACATTACACTATTAAGACTTAAATAATCGGAACTCGTTAAGAAGCGGGAAGATTGATACTGATAAGTAACATCCAATGAACTTAAACGTGGGATAGTTGCAGATGGATTTTCAGGGGTCCACGACTTCAAAATATCCTTGTGCCAGTTAGTACCTCTCGAGTCGCCACTGTGCATCAATGCCTCGTACGACCCATCATACAATTTACCACCCAGCTGATACGACATCTGTACCGACACGTCGAAACCATAAGCATTTACCTGGGTCCCGAAACCACCGTATACTTTAGCCAAGGTACTTCCTAAATCAGACTGTTTAGCTTTTTGATAATCATCGGTTGTATTTCTGTCCCCATTATCCGGGTCAATATAATACAATGCCTTACCTGTAACCTGATCAACACCGGCATATTCTCTCATATACGTATTATACAACGATCCGCCGATTTTGTAAATGTAGTTTGTTCCCTTTTGACCATCTTTCTTGATATTTTCTGCCAAATCGGTAATCTCATTTTTATACGAAGTGGCATTGAAGTTAGCCGTCCACTCAATATCTTTCGATCTGTAAAGCACACCATTCAATTCAAGCTCAACCCCGTTATTTACAATCGAACCAATATTTGTTGGGAAAGAACTATACCCTAACGAGATAGGAACTGGTTGATTGTAAAGCAAGTCGGTAGTTGTTCTTACAAAGTATTCAATCCCCCCAGTCAAGCGGCGACCGAACAATTCAAAGTCAACACCCGTATTGAAAGCATGTGAAGTTTCCCATGTGATATCTTTGTTTCCTTTATAGCTGAACGACACTGCAAAATCACCATTACTATTAGCTACCGTATACTGATCAAGATATGCATAGTAATTTCCTATGTTATCGTTACCCTGAGCTCCGTAACTTCCCTTAATTTTCAACATATCAATCCAATCGAAGCTGCTCATGAAATCTTCTTTAGAGATCAACCACGATGCACCAGCACTACCAAAGTTACCCCAACGATTATCAGGATGGAAACGCGACGAAGCATCACGACGATACGATCCACTGAAGAAGTATTTGCCATCATAATCGTACTGCAAACGAGTAAGGTATCCTTCAGTAGCATATTTTGAAGTACTCGATCCTACCTGAGGAGGAGTTTGAATTGCATTACTCAATTCTCCCACATACGGGTTGTAAAGCATGGTATTAGATCCCGATAAACTTTGCATTTTCAATCGGTACGACTCATAACCAGCTAACAAATCGATATTATGTACATTATTGATTGTCTTACGATAAGTAGCCAGATATTGTTGATTCACACCTAACTGACGGTAGTGCGAAACAGAAACGGCACCGCTGCTACCTACACTACCTCCGTAGAACTGGTTGTACAAATTATTGGAACGTTCGTTTGTTACATTGGTTGCAAAATTGGCTGTCAACTGGAATCCTTCAAAAATATCAGCAATAGCATACCATTTCCCGTTTACAACATCGGTAAATTGGTGCGATTTGTCAAGTTTTAACGTAATACCCGGGTTAGCCAACGGCATAAATGCACGGGTAAAGTTTGTCGACGAACCTCCAAAGTCGTATACAGTAATTCCGCGGTTGTCCACTTTGATGCTTCCATCGGTATTACGAACATACATAGGATAAATAGGAGCAATCATATTACTTACGTAGAACAAGTTGCCCGACGAACCCCATGATGTTTGTCCTCCCGGTGATTGAATATCGTAATTCGTAAGACCTAAGTTAGTTCCTACCTTTAACCATTTTTTTGCCTGATAATCTACTTTTGCAAACCCAGTGTAGCGATTGAAGCCAGAACCGTCAACGATACCGCTATCATCAAGATAACCGGCCGACATATAATAATTCAGTTTATCTGAAGAACCGGCAATCGAAACATTGTATTCCTGACGTAGGTTACCTTTATCGAAAAGCTCGTTGTACCAATTGTCGGGAGTGTAGTAATAATCAGCATCTTTATAACCCAACGTAGCCTTAGGATTCATTTTAAAGTTGGTACCGATAAACTTTTCACCAGCAGGAACAGTATATACCATATAGCCTAAACCATCCTTGGATGTTAATGTAGCATCGGCATAAGCGTAAGCTGCGGCTGCACTCTGACCGTTGTTGACACGCGAGTTGAACAACGATTTGTAGAATGTTTCATAATACATTGCAGGATCAGTCATTACATCGTAATTCGGAACTGCCCTGGAGTTCGAACCCCATTTAGCATCAACCGAAATAATCGCTTCTTTAGAAGTCGACTTTTTAGTAGTGATAAGGATTACACCATTGGCACCACGAGAACCGTAGATAGCATTAGCTGCAGCATCTTTCAATACCGTCATACTTTCGATATCCTGTGGGTTAATTGCCGAAATACTTCCATCGTAAGGCACTCCATCCACAACATACAAAGGAGCGTTGCTGGCACTCATCGAACCAATACCACGAATACGAACCGTAGAAGTAGTACCAGGCTGACCATTGCTGGAAGTAACCTGTACACCCGCCACCTGACCTGCTAAAGCATTGGTTACGTTTGATACCGACCGTTGCGAAAGCTTTTCAGCTTTAATAACGGCTGCTGACCCCGTAAATGCCGATTTCTTTGCAGAACCATACGCAACTACAAGCACTTCTTCCAACACTTCGGTGTCGGCTTCCAGACGCACAACCATATTTTGTGTGGCCTGTACCTCCATCGACTTCATACCTACATAGGTAATAACCAATGTACGGTTGTTGCCGGGCAAGGCAATTGTAAAGTTACCATTAACGTTAGTAATTGTACCGGTAGTGGTACCTTTCACCATCACTGTTGCCCCCACAATAGGCTCGCCGTCTTCCGCGGAAACTACTTTCCCTGAGTAAGTGGTCTGAGCCAGTACTACACTCACTCCTACAAAAAGAAGGGCGAGTAAGAACGTTAGTTTTCTCATAAATTTACCATTTTTTGTTTAACTTCAAGTTTCTTTTTATTGTTAATTTCTTTTCACGAACTGCAAAAGTAAATAATTAATTTAATTATACAACATCATTTTCCAGGAATCTGAAATTTTTTTTGATTAATATGCATTAAAATGATGCTATAAAGCATATTTTGCTTGCTTTTTAGGTTTTCAGCAAACAAACACAGGCCGCCTGAATCCAGACGACCTGTGTTAAATACTAATAAATTCTGATTATTTATTCATTTGTTTACATTTTACCATCCCGGATTCTGTTGTTCTTTCAGTTTCGGGTTGGTAGCAGTTTCCGAATCAGGCAATGGGAAAACATACCGTTTATCGGCGTAATCGTAAGGAGCGATTTTCAGAATCGCCGCATCCACCACACCACTGGCCGCATTCCACGAATTGGCAGCTACGTTACCGGTGGCAACTTTGGCGGGAACTCCCGATACTCCGGGATTACCGGCTACGAAAAACTTAGGATCCTTGGCCAGACGATGAATATCGGCCCAGCGACGGCCTTCGCCCACCAGTTCGATACGACGCTCCATCAGGATGGCCTTGATCAGATCGTCGGCTGTTGCAAAACTGGCCAGTGTAAACTGATCGGCTGCCGCGGTAACCGAACGGTTGCGTACTTTATTGAGCAAATCAACGGCGAGTTGAGTTTTACCATTAACGCGCGCTTCGGCCTCGGCATAGGTAAGCAACACTTCGGCATAGCGGAGAATCGGCGTCCAATCCGACATTTTTTCGCGCGCTTTGTATTTATCGACCCAATACAGGTGACGGGCCGAATAGGCATTGCTGTAAGCGACGAGCTGCGTACGGCGTTTGTCGGTGGCCAGCCATTGTTTTTCGTTGAAAATAATGGGGCTGATGCAAACGAGCGAACGAACGCTGGTGTAGAACTGCGAAAGCGATCCGTTCACCGTAGCATTATCCAGTTCCGAATTTTCAATCGAGAACATCGATTCGGTATTGTTGTTGTTGGCGGTAAACGGACCACTTGGTTCAGTGGTAAGCTTATAGCCTCCGATTGGACTTTCGCCCGAAGCATTTACAATTTTTGCCGATTCGGAAATCACTTTTGGCTGGTCGCCTATATGCTGATAGACACGGGCTTTCAAACCGATAGCAGCACCTTTGGTAGCTCTCGAAATACTCAGCGCTTTCGATGTACGGGTAGCGGGCAGATTGGCTTCGGCATAATCAAGATCGAGTAAAATCTGATCGTACACCTGTTTTACGCTGGCGCGACCTGCGCTCTTGGCTGCTTCCACTTTTTCGATGGAATTGATCGGCACCAGGTTCAAAGGAACACCCGGATGGGTAGCTCCCGGGGTATCGGCATACGGACGGGCAAAGTGAATCAACAGTTCATGATATCCCAATGCACGGAGGAATTTCGCTTCAGCTTCGTAAGCCTTTGCCTGCTCGGCAGTAAGGATATTTTTACTGGCTGCCAGCTGAAAACCTTCAATACAAATATTAATCTTATTGATCATCTGATACGTACATTCCCAGTGTGCCTGACCGTTGGGCGACGAAGTTCCGTAAGTACTTCCGTAGGTAATGGCAAAAAACGCCTGCACATTGAGCATATCTTCGCCACGCATATCGCCTTGCTCGATCGATGCGGCTCCAAACGGATAACCACGACGCTGGTTATTACCCGGATAATAGCCGCTCTGCGCTGCATCGTAACAACCCACCATCGACAATTCGCACATGGCGGGAGTGTTGAATGCATCCTCGTAACCTACCGTATCTTTAGGCATCAGATCGAGCACCTCTTCGTTGCACGAAGCAAAGAATAATGCCGAAGTAATAAGGCCGATGCCCGCTATCTGAAATAATTTATTTCGTTTCATATTTTCCTATTTATTAAAGATAAATTGATTAAAACTCAACATTCACACCGAAAGTGAAGCTTATTTGCTGCGGGTTACCGTTCCAGTCGATACCCATGGCCTGAGTATATACTTCAGGATCGAGACCCGAATATCCGGTAATCGTAAACAGGTTTTGTGCCTGAACATAGCAACGCACCTGATTCAATGTCAATTTATTGCTAACGCTTTTGGGCAAGGTGTAACCCAACGATACGTTCTGCAGTTTCAGAAAGTCGCCATCTTCGACCCAGCGCGACGAACCGTCCGACTCGAGGTTCAGGAAGTTTCCACGTCCGTACTGGATAATCGGCACCTGACCATTACCGGGTTCGGTCGGACTTTTCCAACGATCGAGGATTTCGACACCATTGTTCTGGAAATACATGTTTAACAGGTCGCGGCGGGTTACGTTGGCAATCTGATTTCCTCCCGAGAAACGGAAGAATACATTCAAATCAAAGTTTTTGTAACGGAAAGTATTGTCGAAACCACCAAACCAGGTCGGTATCGTGTTGCCCAGCACTTTCTTATCGTCGGCCGACAGCGACGAAACAGCTCCGAGCGTACCCGGGTTGGCGGCATCGTATTGGTAATATTTGCTGTCGTTGGGGTTACCCTGAATAATAGTTCCATCGGCTTTTTCGTACATCGGATAACCGTTGGCCATGTTCACACCCTTGTAAACAAAACCATACAACGAACGCATCGATTCGCCTTCACGAATAATATAATGTTCGTACTTCATATCGGAGATCAACTTGGTTACCACGTTGTGCTGGGTCGAGAAATTAAGCGAAGCATTGTAGCTGAAGTCCTTGGTCTTCACTACCGTACCGCTGATTTCGATTTCCATACCGTTATTTTCGACCGAACCGATATTCTGGCTGATCACGTTCCAGGGAATACCCAGCGACGGAGGAGTCGGAGCATCGAGAACGATATCGGTATTTATTTTTTCCCAGAAAGCAACCGATATATTCACGCGATCGAACAAGGCCATATCGAACCCGTAGTCGAGGATGCGTTGTTTTTCCCAGCGCAGGTTGGGATTACCGGTAGTATAATACGAAATACCTGTTTGCGTTCCATACAACTGCGACGAAAACTGATCGAGGTAAGCAAAGTTACCGATATCGTCGTTACCTACTTCGGCAAAGCTGGCGCGGAGCTTGAAGTCGTTGATCGATCCCTTCAGCGGAGCCCAGAAGTCGAAGCCCGACAAACGTACGGCGGCCGATCCTCCCCAGAAATTACCCCAACGGTTGTCTTTCGGTAATTTCGACAAACCGTCGCGACGGTACGAACCACCTACGTATACATTGTTTCGCCAGTTGTAGTTGGCTCGGAGCAGGTACGATGAAATACCATTCTGGGTGAATCCCCCGCCCGACGACTGAGTATTATAGGTATTGGAAATAATATAAGGCATAAAAAATGAACTCGACATATCCTGTGCTCCGGCAGTTACCGAACGATAGGTATATTTCGACCACTCGGCCACCCCTGTTAAATCGAGGTTGTGATCGTCGGCCAGCGTGGTTTTGTAATTGGCTACGTTCTGGAAAGTCCAGCGTTTGCGGGTATAATGCGTATTACTGATCAACCCTTTGTAGCCCTGACCGTCGCCACTTTGTGGGTACCAGGCATACAGGTTGTCGAGCAACGAGATATCCGACCCTATCAACGACTTCACCACCAAGCCTTTAACAGGAGTAAACTCGGCATAGGCAGTTGGCATGATACGGTACGATTCGTTGAGCTGCACATTGGTATTCAATACCCAAACGATATTAGGCACGGTGAGATCGATGGGCACGAGGTTGGCCCCACGCCCTAAACTCTTCGGACTGGTAACGTCGATATTGTAGCCGGTTGGATGTGTATCGTCGTACACTTTTACGTTGGGCAACATACGGGTTACAGCATACATATTGTCGGACAAGCTGTTGGTTCCCTTGATAGGTCCCGAGTTGTTCTGGAATGATCCGTTCATCGAGAAACCGGCTTTCATCCATTTGAATAATTTTTGGTCCACACTGGCATTAAAGGTGTAGCGGCTGAAATTATTGTTGATAACAATACCTTCCTGGTCGCTGTAACCGGCCGAGAGGTAGAACTGAGTTTCATCGGTACCACCTGCAACCGAGAGGTTATGACTTTGCTGGAAACCGGTACGGAACACATGGTCGTTCCAGTTGGTATTGGTACCTTCCGGATCCATCACCGCGTTTTTGATTGTCGAACCGATATTGGAATTTTTTTCGTTCGCAATTTCAACAAACTGCTCGGCATTGAGCAAGTTGTAGAGACGCGATGCCTGCGAGCTGGCAAACCATGCATCGTAGGTCACTTTTGTACGTTGAGTGGTCCCTTTCTTGGTAGTAACCAGGATTACACCGTTCGATGCACGCGAACCATAAATAGCCGTAGCTGCTCCGTCCTTCAGAATTTCGATGGATTCGATGTCCGAAGGATTGATATCGGCCAGAGGATTGTTGTTGGTATACGTACCGCCGATATTACCCGAAGTTACAGGAACACCATTGACTACGATGAGTGGCTGCGATCCCGAAGAAATTGTATTGACCCCACGAATACGAATATTGGGAGGAGTACTCAGGTCGCCCGAACTTTGAGTAATCTGTACCCCTGCTGCACGGCCGGCCAGCTGCTGCACAAAACTCGGAGTGGCCTTATCGGCCAAATCGCCCCCTTTTACTTTCGAAATCGAACTGGTAACATCGCGTTTAAGCTGGGTTCCATACCCAACCACTACCACTTCTTCGATACCAATGGCATCCGACACGAGTGTCACATTGTAAACCGAAGTGCCCGTCAGGTTTACCTCTGCTGTTTTCATCCCTACATACGATACAGTAATTGCTTTTGCCGACGCAGGGACAGTCAGCATAAATCCGCCATCAGCACCGGTAATGGTTCCTTGTGTGGTTCCCTTCACCAGTACCGTTCCCCCGATAATCGGCTGACCGTCGTCTCCCGAAACGACTTTCCCGGAGATAGCCCGTGTCTGAGCATTCGCCATACCGATACCGATCAGGAACAGGCTGGCCAATAAAAACGCTAGTTTTCTCATAAATTTACCGTTTTTTAAATTTAACTTCAAGTTCGTTAATTCACGTTTACATTTCACGATCGCAAATATAGAGATAGTTTTTTAATAAACAATAGGCAATAACTGTCATAAAGAAAATAATTTCGCGCATACCCGATCTTTTGTATACAAAAAGTGGCGATAATCATCTTACCGCCACTTTTTGTAAATCCGAAACTGTTAATTACAATTAGATTTTAATAGCTAAATTATCTTATATGCCTTCAACAATTTTTTGGATTTCATCGTCAATAACCGTCAATTGCTTCCGGCAGAACTCCATGAGTTCCGAAGCACGCTTCACCTGTTGCGCAATCAGATCGAGGTTAGCCTTGTCGCTGCTTTCGAGCGACTTTACAATATTCTCCAACTCGGCAACTGCCTGCGAGTAGGTCATTTCATTTTTCTTTCCCATATAGTATCCTTTTCTATTCGTCGCTGAAGTGCACAAGTACATGCCGGTAAGTACTGAATATCTTCGATTTCGACACATACCCCACATACCGCATTTCCTTATCCACCACCGGAAGGTTCCAGGCGCCGGTGTCCTCAAAAATCTGCATCACCTTCTCCATAGGCAAATGCTGCTGAATGGTTGCTGGAGGCGAAATCATCAGTTTACGCACGGTGAAACGACCGTACAGCTCGGGACGGAACATGATATTACGCACTTCGTCCAGCAATACGACCCCCTGAAGCCGGCCCGTTCCGGGTTCAACAACCGGGAAAATATTCCGGCGCGACTTCGAGATTACTTTCACCAACTCGCCCAGGGTCATCTCCGGCGACAATACCTGCAGATCGGTCTCTATCACATTGTCCATCTTCATGAGCGTAAGCACCGCCTTATCTTTATTATGCGTGATCAGTTCGCCCTTCTCGGCCAGCCGCATCGCATACAAACTGTGTTTCTCGAATACGATAATCGTGAGATAGGAAATGGTGGACACAATCATCAGCGCCATAAACAAACCATAACTCCCGGTAAGTTCGGCAATCAGAAAGATACCCGTAAGCGGCGCATGCATCACCCCCGACATCACCCCCGACATGCCCGCCAGCGAAAAATTGGCCGGCGATGCTTCGAAGCCAACGATATTGATGAGCGTAGCCACTACAAATCCGGTGATACTTCCCAGGAATAACGACGGAGCAAAAATCCCTCCTACCCCCCCGGCCCCGTTGGTGGCAGCCGTAGCCAGCAGCTTAAAAAGAATAATAAACACCAGATAAGCCAGCAACACCCAGACCGAATCGCCGAAATTAAGAAACAAACTATTGTTCATCACATCCTCCGAATGTCCGTTGATAAGCGCCTCGATGGTATTGTATCCTTCGCCATACAAAGGCGGAAATACAAAAATAAGCAAGCTGAGCAACGAACCGGCCGCCAGCAACTTCCACACCGGCTTCTTAATTTTTTTGAAGAAACCCTCGGCCTTCATCATCCCGCGGGTAAAATACAACGACACCAGCCCGCAAACAATTCCAAGGATCACGAACTGCGGGATACGCTCTACCATAAAGGGCTCGTAATTCGTAAAATTAAACATGAAGGCACTTCCCGCGAAAATATAGGTGAACGTAGTGGCGGTTACCGAAGTCAGCAATATGGGCACCACCGACGCCATCGTCATATCGAGCATCAACACTTCGAGCGTAAACACCAGCCCGGCAATGGGCGCCTTAAAAATACCCCCGATCGCACCCGCAGCCCCACAGCCTATCAACAACATCAGCGTCTTCTGATCGAGTTTGAAAAACTTCCCCAGGTTGGAGGCGATGGCCGAACCCGTGAGCACGATAGGCGCCTCGGCTCCTACCGACCCGCCGAAACCGATCGTAACCGAACTACCCACCAGCGACGACCATGTATTATGCAATTTCAAAATACTTTTGCGTTGCGAAATCGCATATAAAATACGCGTAACCCCGTGACTGATATCGTCCTTCACAATATACCGCACAAACAACGAAGCCAGCAGAATACCTACCGAAGGAAAAATAAGATACCAGTAGTTGAGCTCGAAACGCGAAGCGCTCTCGGTAACAAAATTCTGGATAAAATGAATGAACCCCTTCAGCAAATTAGCTGCAACCGAAGTAGCGAAGCCGATCACCACGCTCAGGATCAGCACAAACTGACGCTGACCGATACGCTTCTCGCGCCACTGAATCATTTTCAAATACCAATCGGCTTTCTCCATACCCCTTACACTCCTTTACCTTTAAATATTATCTCCACTGTTTGAGCCAGAATCTTAAAATCGGTGGTAAGCGACATATTGTCGAGGTAAATAATATCATAATTGAGTCGCTCGATCATCTTCTCCACCGTATCCGAATAACCAATACGAATCGGTCCCCACGAAGTCAATCCCGGACGAATTTTATACAATAAACAGTAATAAGGTGCTTGTTCGATAATCTGATCGATAAAGTATTTCCGTTCCGGCCGCGGTCCCACCACGCTCATATCGCCTTTCAGGATATTCCACAGCTGCGGCAACTCATCCACCCGGTACTTACGCATCATGCGCCCCAGCGGCGTTATGCGCTCATCGTTGGCGCTACTGAGCCGCGGCACTCCGTTTTCCGAACCGTCGTACATCGTGCGGAACTTCACAATTTTAAAAGGCTTGCCCAGATAGCCGATGCGCTCCTGCAGGTAAAACACCGGCCCCGGTGAATCGGTTTTTATCCGGAACATGAAATAAATCATCAAAGGCGACACGACCAACAACAACACCAATGCAAACACGATATCGAAATAGCGCTTGACACTGAATTGCCAGTCGGGCATGTTCAGGTTGGTGATGTTCACCAGCGGACTCACCCCCATCATCCTGATGCGCGAACCGCCGGTCAGAATTTCGTACAAACGGGGCGTAAAGCGGATATCCACATCGTAACTGTACATAGCGTTGATAAGCCGGAACAACTGGTGCTCATCGGTTTGATCGAGCGAAATAATCACATCTTTAATATCGTATTTCTGAATAATATCGCCGATACCGTTGATATAACCCACCACCTGGTCGCGGGGCACTTCGTTGGGCTGATGATCGACATGCACAAAACCTTTCAGGGTATATTCCTCGGCATTATTCTCCACTTCCTGGGCCATTTTCGCCGCCTTTTTACCGGTACCGATAATAAGCGTGTTGATGGTGCGCCGTTTCGACCGGTAGGCCTGCCTGATTTGCAGGTATTGATACATCCTGAAAACAAGCGTCACCGAAAACATGAGTCCGAACAACACCAGCAACGAATAATAATAATATTTGTACGACACTACGATATCGTCGAGCATCAGCACGAAAAAGATGACGATGGAAACAATGAGCGATGAAACGAAAGTGGTAAGGATGGCAACGGTTTTGGTCTGACGCTCGGGACGGCGGTAGAATCCCGACAAGGAATGAACGAACAGGCAACTCATTGGAAAAAAGACAAATCCCGATAAAAAATCGTAGTTGGGCATAAATATTTTCACCTGACTGAAAATCTGAGCATCCACCACAGTCTTTCGGAAAACCATAAACAACAACCACACGATGAGTGCTGCCAGCACATCGAAGGAAATAAATTTTATGAGAAGAGTACGCTTATCCATTCATACCAAAAATTCGGTGCGCTTTCAGCACATCTGCAAAGATAAGGATTTTTCTTATTGGTTGCATCAAAAAAAAACACTACCTTTACAACTTTAAAAAAAATAACTCAAATGACTCCCGAATGGAAAGTAAAAGAGCCTATAAATCAGAAAATTGACAAACAAAACGAACTAACAGCTGCATTAAATATCAGTCCTATACTTGCACAACTGCTCCTGCAAAGGGGGATACAAAGCCCCGCAGAAGCAACCAAATTTTTCAAGCCACGGTTAGAGGATCTGCACGATCCTTTTCTGATGGCCGATATGGAAAAGGCAGTGGAACGACTCACGAAGGCTGTACATCGCAAAGAAAGAATTCTGGTTTACGGCGACTACGATGTAGACGGAACTACCTCTGTATCGTTGGTTTATAAATTTCTGAAGAAGTTTTACGACAATGTCGACTTCTACATCCCCGACCGCTACAACGAAGGTTACGGAATTTCGTACCAGGGCATCGACTTCGCCCGTGAGCAGGGTTGCAAGCTGGTGGTGGCGCTCGATTGCGGAATCAAGGCCATCGATAAAATCGAGTACGCCCGTGAAGCGGGAATCGATTTTATAATCTGCGACCATCATACCCCCGACGAGCAGCTTCCCAACGCGGTAGCCGTACTCGACCCCAAACGTCCCGATTGCGGGTATCCGTTCAAGCACCTTTCGGGCTGCGGAGTAGGATTTAAACTCCTGCAGGCCTTTGCATCGCGCAACAGCATCCCCTTCTCGGAGCTCGAGCCCCTGCTCGACCTGCTGGCCCTGAGCATAGCATCGGATATCGTACCCATCACCGGCGAAAACCGCATCCTGGCCTTCCATGGTCTCCGGCAACTGAACAGCCATCCCAGCATCGGGGTAAAAAGTATTCTCGAAGTGTGCAACCTGGCCGATAAAGAAATAACCATCAGCGATATCGTTTTTAAAATCGGCCCCCGTATCAATGCTTCGGGGCGTATGAAACTGGCTACCGAAGCCGTCGAATTGATGGTATCCAACGACATGTCGTTTGCCAAGGAGAAAAGCGGAACCATCAACGAATACAACAACGACCGCAAGGATCTCGACAAAAATATTACCGACGAAGCCATCCGGCTTATTGCCTCCAATAAAGAATACGAGGAAAGCAAGTCGATCGTGGTTTACAAACCCGACTGGCACAAAGGAGTAATCGGCATCGTGGCGTCGCGACTGGCCGAGGAATTTTACAAACCGGCCGTGGTGCTCACGTATTCCAATGGCCTGGCCTCGGGATCGGCCCGCTCGGTTCCCGGATTCGATGTATACAAAGCTATCGACTCCTGCCGCGACCTGCTCGAGAACTTCGGAGGACACCGTTATGCTGCCGGACTTTCGATGAAGGAAGAAAACGTACCCTTATTTAAAAAGCGGATGGAGGAATATGTAGCCAGCACCATCACCGAAGAACAAATGTCGCCGCTTATCGACATCGACGCCGTGATCCCGTTCAGCGAAATCACCCCCCAGTTCGTATCGGTACTGAAGCAGTTCAGTCCCTTCGGCCCCGGCAATATGAAACCGGTATTTGCCACCACCGGCGTGCGCGACACCGGCAACAGCAAGCTGGTAGGCAAGGGGCAGGAACACCTGAAGCTCGAACTGTTCGACGACAGCTCTACCACACCCATGAACGGAATTGCTTTCGGCATGGGACTACATTTCACCGACCTGAAATCGAACCGCCCTATCGACATCTGTTATACCATCGAAGAAAACACCTTCGCAGGTAACACCCTTACCCAACTGCTGATAAAGAGCATCAGGTAACCGGGATCCGGCCGAAACCGCTACTTATTAACTGTTACTAACTATTCAGTCGGATTTTCGCCCCATTTGACTGAATTGTCACCCGTCGTTAATTGATTTTGCGCTTATTTCGCATTGTTATATTTCTTAATCAATTAAAACAATAACGGGTATCATGAAATCATTACTTTGTAATTTCAAGCGCTACGCGCGCTCGCTGAAATTCAGCAAATTGTATGCGCCCCTGGCGGTGGCGCTCGCCCTGGCTGTAAACACTACAGCTCAAACCGATGTTACGTCGACCTATCTTACCAATGCCGACTTCAACACCAACGCCAACTACAAATTCGACGCTGTTGCCGAAAACCTCGGTTCGGCTAATGCCGGCGCCAACATCAAGGAAGTAACCGGATGGACACGGGGCCAGATCGGCGATAACTCGGCCGCTGCTACCTTCGAATACGGCTATGCCGGTACAATCAATCTTTCAGGTACGACCTACGGATTTATCCCTGCAACCGGTCCCGACGGAGCAACCGGCGCAGGTAATGCCGCACTGGGTATCTCCACTGCCTGGTCGGGCACGGTTACTTATACGCAAAATGTGAGTCTGCCGGCAGGAAGCTACTCGATCATCTACAAGGCCTACAACTCCGGCCCCAGCGCCAACAGTCCTTCACGGGTCGGATGGGCTCCCACCGGTGGAACCGCAGTAATTTCGGTACGCACCACCTTCCCGATGGCTGCATGGACAACCGACACGGTGAACTTTAAAATTTATACCACTACAGCCGGTAAAATCCAGGTAGGTATTACATCGGCCAACGTAGGTTCGGGTTCGGTAGGCCGTATTTTCTTCGACCATGTACGCATTGTTTCCAACACGGTCGATAAAGTAGAATTGAAACAGATGCTCGACTCGGCCAAGGTGGTAGCTGCCGATCCGAAACCGGTAGGCACTTCGACCGTATATGCCGACCTGACCGCAGCCATCGCTGCCGCCCAGACGGTATACGATAACGGCGCTGCTACTTCGCAACAGATTCTGGAAAACACCGGACTGCTACTTACGGCCATCCGTAATGTACATTCGGCTGTAAAAATCCAGGAACGCAAGGCTGCATGGACTACCCTTCCTGTCGATATTACATCGTTAATCGTGAACCCCAGCTTCGAAACCAATGCTACGGCAGGTTGGACCAATGTGGGCGGATTCGTTGCCCAAACCAATACTTCGTTCCCATTGAAAGCCGGAAACACCTATGTTGAACGCTGGAAAGCTTCGGGCAACTGGACCGGACTGAAACTGTCGCAGGTGATTTCCGATCTTCCGAATGGTATTTACCGCGTATCGGCTGCCGCACTGAATCATGCCGACAATATCGGTGGTGCATTTGTATACGCCAATGCCGAACGTGCCGAAGTATTCGGCAACCAGGACAAAACTTTATTGGTTACCGTTACCGACAACAAACTCGAAATCGGTTATGAAGTGGTGAATGGCGGTAATTATGTAGGTGTCGACAATTTCCGTCTGAGCTATATCAGCGACGGCTCGCCTTACCTGGTAGCTGCTCCCGAAGATTTGTTCTTCGACCCGAACACCCTGGCCCGCAACTTCACCGTAAGCGGAGGTAACTTGACAGCCAATGCTACGCTTACCGCTCCTGCCGGAATCACGTTAAGCGCCACTACACTCACCCCCGCCCAAGTGGCTGAAGGCGCCGAAATCACGG
>MKVT01000011.1 GCA_001898935.1 Paludibacter sp. 47-17 | reverse complement strand
TTCAAATGTCTTCTCAGGGTACGCAATCAAATTAAATCATTCTGTCCAACAAATAAAACCGTAAAAGCTAAAGTACCCGAAATTTTCACTTCTGTTCTAAATAATTTTCAAATCTAAATTTTGAATGCGAAGAAAACGAAATGTTCGTTTCGTTCAGGTCAAACCAGCTTGCACCTTACGTTTCAGGTATTGCCGAAGGCGGGGAATTTCAGCTCTACCGATGAATAAAGTTATTTTAGCTGAATGTCTTCCGTCAGCTTAATAGAAGCATTGTCGGCCCCGCTTTTGGCAATACTTTGTTGTGCGTTGTTCTTCTTCCCTCTGCTAGGCACTCCGAATAATGTCAACACTGATCCGCTTATAAAACCTGAAATAAGTCCGCCGATGTGTGCAGCATTGTCAATGTTCCCAGCTAATCCCATTATTAAGTTGTAGCCAACGAAAATCAAAACGCTTGCGATCATCCCGCTGTTTACTTCTCTATCCTTTTTTTTCACCAAAACAAGCAATGCCAAAAAGAAGCCATACAGACCAAAGATAGCACCCGAGGCGCCTGCACTCACGACGTTGTCATGCCACCAAACACTTGTCAGGCTTGCCCATAGTCCAGTGAAGACATACAAAAACAAAAACCATCTTTTTCCGAGTATTTGCTCCACAAATGCGGAAACGAAAATAAAGCCGATAGCATTCATTAAAAGATGTATGATACCTACATGAACAAAAACATTTGTCAGTAGTCGCCAGTATTCACCTTGATTTACTGTCAAGGCTCTTACGTTCCCTCCCCAGTTTACAATGTCAATAACAAGTGGTTTATAAATGTTAACACCACTGATTAGCATAGCAACGAAAACCAAAATATTGATGTCAAGAATGATTGCCGAAATGAAATTGTGTTTGGAGGGAATTAAAAATGAGAAGAAGCTGAGAAATGAGGTCTTTTCCTCTGTTTCCTTACCAAACAGTACCGATTTGTAAGGCTGCTTTTGAGAAAAAGAATAGTCGGGTGCCTTTTTTGTCAACCGTTCAATTATCTTTTCCGTTGCTTTTGTTATTTTGATTACCTGCTTACCACTTTCGCTTACCTCTATTCGGAGCATTTCGCCAATCTCAAACTGGTCAAAATTGTGCTTAGGAAAATAAAGTTTGCACAAATAGTCATCGGCAAGCTTTAAACAATACTCGTCTTTTCGAAAAAGAGGATTCTTTGCTTTATCAGTGACCTGTGTAACGATAACTCTTTTCAAGTCTGTCTGTAAACCCAAAACAGCTTTGTGAACTTTTTTGAAATAGGTTATGGAGAGCGGAATAAGAAATATCAGCCCGAAGAACAGCAAAGCCATTCCATAACTCATACTTTCTATCAGCGGCTTTTGATTTGGTCTGTTTGTTAGAAAAGGTGCTACCAACCAAATGGCTGCAAAGATGATTAGCTCCAGCCGAAAATCTTTCTTCTGATTTTTAAGGTTCTGAAGCAGTCGCTTCCTATCGCCCTGAGTCTGGGCAGTTAGTAGGTGAATATCTGTCATAGAATTACGCACAACGTTCGAGTATTTGCGAAGGCAGGGAATTCATTGATTGTCCAGCCCGGTACAAATGCTGATTTGAAAATATGTTGTTGAAGTTAAGAACTAATGCTAAACGTTGAACGTCGAGCCCGAACCGCTGCTGATGCTTGCACATAGCTGATGTTACGTTGTCCAGCCCTGCTTTTGCAAATACTTTTGTTGGCAGTAGTTTTTATTGGCCGTCATATTCTTTCAATGGTTTAAAGTTCTTAAATCTAATATATCCAGGTTCGTATTTTTTATTCCTCATAATAATTTTTTCTTTTCCATTTTTGTCATAAGTAGAAACTGTTAACCCGTCAGACAATTCAACACTTGCGAATTCTTTTAGGCTATCGCCTTTAATATTTAGAAATACCGTTGAACAGCCACCGTAAACTAAAAATGCGTCAATGCAGTCAAGTTCTTTGTTATAAAGCATATTGGGATAGTCCTGTGAATTAACCATTGAAATTAGTTTTTGCTCTTGGTTATCATAGACAAAAAGTCGTCTTACTTCATTTGCACCTCTTGCAGCAGTTCCTGAAATAAAAGTAATGTCATTAAAGTTGTCGTTATTGAAGTCTGAAATATTTGGGTCAAATCCCATAAGAGCAGTGGTCTCATAGGAATAATTATTTTGTATCATCCATGTTTCTGGGTCTTTTATGGTATTTCTCCCTTTGATGTAAAATTTCACTATCACATAAATGTCGTCGTAAACTCTATGTTTAATCAACTCCACTTTGCATTTTCCTTTTTCGCCAATATTTAAACTGTCAACGAATGTATCAATTATCTCAGTTTTTGAAGTGTCTGCATTTTGTTGTTCAGAAAGGATAGTTTGGTTAGCAATAATTTTAGGCGTGTCCGTATTATGAATTGCTTTTTCTGCGTCGTGTTTTGAATTACACGAAACTAAAATTGTCAAGAATAATAGTGTAAAGAATTTCATCTTGGGGTGTCCTGTAAAATTACTGCCAACGCCCGGGCTTTGCGCAGGCGGGATATTAGCATTCCCTTCTGCCCCCGACCGATGCCAAATTTATAAATAAATGTTCATTGTTATTCAGAATGCTAAATATTATTCTTT
>MKVT01000010.1 GCA_001898935.1 Paludibacter sp. 47-17 | reverse complement strand
AAGTGGTATACTTTTAGATTGAAAGGTGGGGTACTTTTATATTAATATATACACTGGATCATATCATTATGACCGAAGAAGATCATTACAGCTTTGCTAATGAAGGGCTTTTATAGCCCTTTTTTTGTCGAAATCAGATCTTATCCTGCTCCTTTTATGGTAAACCACTCCCATAGGCAGTCATTCCATCGGGGCGGTTGATCATTTCCATTTCTATATGCAAAAGTATTTGCGGCTTCTTAACTTCTTTGAAAGTTCAAGCCCTAAAGGGTTTGATGCAAAAATCTTCCTGCTGCGCTTCGCTTGAGAGTATTTTTCCACAAAAACTTGCAAAGACTAAAACCTACACTTTCCGGCATATATGAAACGAAAACGACCGACCCGACGGAAAGACGCATATAAAAAAGTCGGATTTACGAGAAGCAGGAAAAAAAGGTTATGAAACTCAACTCCCTCACCTCAAGAATCCGCATATATATAAAAAATCAGAAGTTATGGAAGCAACAAGTTTAAGCGAAGCAAGGATTTATGTAGGTACATATGCAAAGTACAACGATGGCTCAATCGAGGGCAAGTGGTTTGACCTTTCCGACTTTTCGGACAAAGACGAGTTTTACGAAGCTTGTAAGGAATTACATGCAGACGAAGTAGACCCGGAATATATGTTTCAGGACTGGGAAAATATACCGGAAAATTTAATCGGCGAAAGTTGGTTATCAGACAATTTTTTCGACATCCGGGATGCAATGGACGATTTAAGCGAAGACGAACAAGAAGCGTTTATGGTGTGGTGTAATCACGGTTCGCACGACCTTTCAACCGAAGATGCAAACGACTTTATTTCTTCCTTTAGGGATGATTATAACGGGCAATATAAAGATGAAGAAGATTTTGCCTATGAAATTATAGAAGAGTTATACGACCTACCGGAGTTCGCAAAAACATACTTCGATTATGAAAAGTTTGCCCGTGACCTCTTTATGACGGATTATTGGTTTGAAGATGGTTTTGTATTCCGTGTTTGCTGATTACTTACCGGGCGGGGAAACCCGCCCACAAAACAAATTACAATGAAAACAGGCGGTTTATTCAGGTTGTTGTTCCGAGTGTAAACAGGAATTAAAAGTACAGTGAAAACGGGAATCCCACTGCAGTAAAAACGGGAACAATCATACAGTAAAAATGGGAACAAAAGTACAGTAATAAGTTGTAATAATTTTATTAACCTGCGTATCTTGGCAGTCAAAACTTAAAAGGTCACAGCCATGGACGCAAAAAAGAAAGGACTTATTATTATGTATCACCAGATTCATTCGCTTCGCAAGAACGAGGGCTTTTCCATTCAACGGATTGCCGATTATCTTCAGATTAACTTCCGCACAGCAAAGAAGCTGCTCAGTATGAGCGAGGAAGAATTTGATAATTTTATGGATAAGAAGTTTTCTAAGCCTTGTCTGTTAGACCCTTATAAAGATTTTATTATTCGCTACCTCAAACAGTTTGAAGATGCCCCTTCATCCGTTGTTCACGATCGTATCAAAGAGCATTTTCCGTTGTTCCCAACTGTAGACCCCAAAACTGGTTACAATTATGTAATGCATCTGCGTAAGCAGCTTAACATTCCAAAAATTACAGCCAGTGAGCGTCAATACTCGCCGGTACCTGATCTTGCACCTGGTGTACAGGCGCAGGTCGATTTTGGAGAGAAGAAGTTACGCACCAGTAATGGAGAATGGGTAAAAGTGTATTTTTTCATTATGTTGCTCTGCTACAGTCGACAAAAGTTTGTGTTGTTTCGTGATTCTCCGTTTACATCTGATAGTGCTGCCATGGCACATGAGCAGGCTTTCGCTTACTTTAAGGGTATTCCTCAGGAGATTGTTTATGATCGGGACAGCGTGTTTTTGCATCGTGAGAATCTGGGTGATTATGTAATGACGGATACCTTCAATAATTATCAGTCCTCGCGTCCCTTCCGGGTGGTGTTCTGTCGTGCGGCTGATCCTGAGAGTAAAGGCAAAGTTGAGAATACGGTAAAGTATGTCAAGAATAATTTTTTGTTCCATCGTACCTTTATTGACGTTAATCAGTTGAATACCGAAGTTTTGAATTGGTTAGAGCGCACCGGCAATGCAATGGTACATAACACAACCCGACGTATTCCTCAGGAGCAATGGATAAAGGAACAGCCTTACCTTATCACATGGTATCCATTATTTCCACAGACCAGAGAAGAAGGTCACCGGGTTTTAAAAACCAATACAGTTAAATATCGTGGCAACAGTTACTCTGTACCCTTTGGCACCTACAGGAATGATGACACTCGTGTACATCTCAAAGAGGATGGCTCTCTATTAATTATCTCTGACCAGGGTGGACAAGCCATTGCAAGGCATCAAATACCAGCCGGGGTTGGAAACAATGTCATCAATAACCATCATCGCCGTGACACTTCTATCAAACTGGATCAGTTACGTTCCAGGGTAAAGGACTTTTTTATGCATAGTTCAGCCATTCTTTGTTTTATAGAGCGTATTGATCAACGCTATCCAAGATATGTTCGGGATCAGCTTAGTACTTTATTGGCTATGTCAGAAAGTTCTGGAATTGCAGCCTCCGAAAAAGCTCTGGACTTTTGTGTTCGCAACGAATTGTTTAGCTCCAACGATTTTAAGTCCCTGTTAGAAAGCACCAATAAAGTAAAAAAGACTTCTGAAAAGCCCACATTTAAACCACTGGGAGGTACGCAAACTCAATTGCTGGCAAACATAGAACCGGATAAGTCAAGAATCAGCGAATATGAATTAATCTTTAACCAAAACATCAGCAGCCATGAGCCAGTACATACCACAAATTAAGAAGCATGCCACACGACTGCGACTGTCGGGTATAAGCAGCAATATTGCCGACTTACTGCTTGATGCACAGAATAACTCACCCAGCTATGATGAATTTGTTTTCAAACTATTTTCATATGAAGTCAAAGAGCGCGAAGTCAAACAGCAGCAACTACGAATGAAATTAGCCAAACTGCCTGTTAACCACGATTTGGAGCAATACGACCACTCTTTTGCCAGTGGTCTGAATCCAACCCAGCTCAATCAGTTGCGTGAATTAAACTGGCTGGATCAATGTTACAATATAATGCTAACAGGACCTTCGGGAACAGGTAAAACCTATTTGTCTGCCGGCTTAGGTTTTGATGCCATACAGCGTGGTTACAAGGCCTATTTTAGAAATATCAGTGATATTTTGTCCACTTTACGCTTAAAGGATGTCTCTAAAAATGCAGCCAAAGAATTTAAACGCCTGACAGAGGCTCAGCTGATAATTATGGATGATGTGATGACATTACCGGTAAACCGTGAAGATGGCAACCGATTCTTTGTGTTTATCAATCAGGTTTACGAAACCACATCCTTTATTATAACAACCAATAAATCGCCTGCAGAGTGGGCCAGATCGCTGGATGATGAAACTCTTGCTACTGCACTATTAGACCGTTTCCTGTATAAATGCCAGCTGATACAACTAAAAGGAAAAAGCTATCGAATGCAAAACAGAAAAACAATTTTTGAAAATGAAACAAGCTAACGAAAATATCTTTATTTTTGCTCGGAATTTACTGTATTACTGTTCCCGAAATTACTGTAAGTAATGTTCCCAAAAACACTGTACAGGATTTTCCCATTTTCACTGTACTTTTAATTCCTGTTTACACTTATGGTAGTTTATGTTGTTGAAAATCAAATAAAAACGTAATAAAAACTGTATCTTTACATACAAATTAATACCTATCTGATTATATGAACTGGAATAATTATAAAACATATGGAGATAGTCCACAAAATGCATTTGAGACTTTATGCAATCAGTTATTTGAAAGATATCTGAGACGCAACTATGGACATAATTTGATTAAATTCAGAGTTATCAATGGTGCAGGGGGTGATGGAGGTATTGAGGCGTACGGAGAATTAATTTCAGGAGATATTATCGCCGTTCAAGCAAAATGGTTTAGGCAAAGCCTTGACAATAGTGAAATAGGGCAAATCAAAAATTCAATCCTAACAGCAAAGAAACTTAGGTCTCAAATTAAAAAATATATAATTTGTATTCCTCATGATGCCAGTTCTTTAAAAATAGGGAGAGGCAACAAGCCAACTGTAAATCATGAGGAAAATAAAATCAATAACTTGATAGATGAAGTCTTTGCTAAATATCCTGACTTGGAATTGATTTGGTGGTTTGACAATGAACTTCTTTCCGAATTGCAACAACACGATAATGAGGGTGTTCATAAATATTGGTTCGATAAAGAATTAATATCACTTGACTATTTGTGGGGACTTTTTAATCTTCAAAAAAAAGGCTGGTTAAATGAAAGGTATATTCCAGAACTGCATGGACAGGGAATAATCCACAAAGAGTATGAAAAGATCTGTTTTAATGTTGGGTATCGTAATGAACTGCAATATTGGGTTGATGAAACGATAAAGGATTTAAAAACGTGTATTATTCTAATAGATGAATTTCTGCCAACCAATCATGCCTTGTTGTCTCTCAATGAAAAACTGCATGAAATAAAAGACAATTTGATTTCATTTTACGATGAACTGAAACATTGTGCAGATGCGATAAAGAATGGGAATGATTTTTACAATGTGTCACTATTAACAGAAGTAAATGTATGGGAAGCCCGACTTGAATTAGAGAAATTAATGCCTAATAATATTCAAAAAAATATCATACCAAAACTTATATCAGCCTTAGAACAAGTTCATCAATGCGATTTACAACAGTTTAGTCAAAGCATAGGTTTAAGTTTCAAACAAAGTATAAGGTTAATAATTGGAGAGCCAGGAACAGGTAAAACACATGGACTTGCCAATTGTACGGAGATTCATTTAATGCAAAAATCACCTGCAATAATTATACAAGCAAAAGGCAGCCCATATAAAAACTGGACTTCAATTCTCTCTAATGCACTTCAACTAACCGATTGGAGAATGGATGAAATCTTATCTGCACTTGAAACTTTGGCGATTAGAAATGATGTTCAAGAGGCAACCGTAGAGATAGCTGGCAAAGAACCAACAAAGGAATGTACAAAAGTTTTGATTTGTATTGACGGACTTGAAGAGGATATTGAAAATGAAAAAGTATGGTATGCTCGTATCAGAGAATGCGAACAACTTGTGGTTAATTATCCGAGAGTACGGTTTATCTTTAGTGCAAGGAGATATTTTTATGACAATTCAGAAACTCCAAAATATGGAATTTATGAAGATGTTTTTTTGCCAAGGGAAGGCGATGTGGAGATAATGGAGGTCGCTCCAAAATATTTCAGCAAAGAACACTACGATATTCAAATACCATCATATTCCCTAATCAGAGGCATTGATAGCCTGTTTGCACTTCGACTGTTTTGTGAAGAGTACAAAGGTCGAAATATTTTAGAAACAGATAAAGTTATTACAGCAACCAGAGAGTTAATCAACTTAAAAATTGAAAGAATAAATAGGGAGTTCACATCATTATTGCAGAATAAATTTAGTAAAACACGAAATCCCATTTTAGACTCTTTGGGGGTAATTGCAAATTATTTTTACTCTAATCATGAAATTGAACATCATCAACTTGCACAGCTAATAACTTCGACTGCTGAATATTTGAATCCATCTGATATTGATTATTTAATTGACTACTTGGCGAACAATGCATTCCTAATTCGAATAGAGAGAATTAACGAAAATGGGATTTTAAAAAAGAAAGAGTTTTATTATGCCATTACATATCAATCATTGATTGAGCATATTATCTCAGAGGGAATATACCATGATATACGAAGAGGTACTTTAAACAAGATACCGTCGTTTTTGCATAAGGCAATGTTACGGCCGCTGGAATTTGCACCCAAAGACTTTGCGGCTTTGGAAATCTCTCCAAATCGAAAGATTATCCAAAATATCATAAATAACCTCTTTCTTGAAACAGGGCAATTAATCGGCGAAAAGGATTTCCTAACCGAAGGATTCAATGAATGGGACATTAAGGAATTACAACTAACCGCTATATGTTATGCTCCTAAAGAGTTGGCATTAAAATATAAAACAAAAATTGATGAACTTTTTCATTCGGGATACGATAATCTTTCCTGTGTTCTCGAACACTTAATTATACCTTCCAGTTATTTCGCAGATTCAGCTTTTGGAGCGGAATATTTGCATACAATACTATCAAATATTCCATCCGTTTTTGAAAGAGATAAACTTTGGTCTGGATTAGATAACTATGAAAAAAACAGATTAGGCATACCGCACTACCAAAATACTATCTTTTTAAAGAAGATGGGAATAATGCCAGTATTATTAGATTCATTCCTTCATAATGAAATGCCTTTAGTATTTGCTTGGGGACTTTCAACAATAGATCAAGAACTACGGGACAAATTAAGAATTGAACTAACCAGATGGGCAATAGAAAACACCTCTGAATTTCATTTATTGTTACAAAAGATTTTTAATTGCAATGATCCACAAATCCAAGAAGACTTAGCCTCAATAGCTTTGGGTTTTGCAAGTAAGATAAAAGATAAAAAGGCATTGGAAGATATTGCATCTTGGGCTATCAAAAATATATTCACAAAACTTGAGCAACACCGTAATCTAATAGTCAGACAAGGGTTTCGGGCATGTGCAGAAAGAGCATTTCAAGTTGGCGCGATTACAAAAGACGAAGTGGAATTATGCCGACCTAAGCCAATGGAAACAATCTCGCTAATGCCTTATGAAAATGAGTTGGTTTTTCAATCCGGTGATGAATGCTATCCGATTGTTCACGATTTAGCTTGGTACGTAATAGGAAAAGCATATGATGATTTTTTAGAACTACCATCGTCTTTTGGTGAAAAATTGAAAGACAATGATTGCTCAGAAGCAAAAAAACTATTAGACGTTTATAGGCGAACATATAACGACAAAGGTATTTTTGCTTTTAATTGGGCAATGTCTGCTGGCATAGGATATATAAAAAGTCTTGGTTTTACAAGAACCGAAGGAAATGGGCATACGGAGGCGACTCATGGAGGTAAGAGTAAGGTTTTTACTTATGAAGAGAAATATACTTGGCTTGCGGTTCACTATATACAAGGATATTTATCCGATTATATTCCAAAGAAAAGTTGGTCAAACGAAAGATCATTTGTAAAAGATTATTCTCAGTTAACAGATATTCCCAACCCAGCGGAATCACTAATTGATATTGATGCAGCCATTGAAAATCCAGAGAGAGCAAACGATTGGGTTGTCAAAGAAGTCCTGTCGAAAGAATTAGAAACAGGAATTGATATAAAAGAAAGCATTAAGAAATGGGTAGATGAAGAACCTGCATTTGATTTGGAAAAATGGATTAGTTTTGAATCTTCTGATTTTCATTTACCCGAACCCAATAGAAAATGGACGGCCATCCATAATTACACAAGCCTACATGATTCTAATCAGTTTTGCTCTTCTCACTTATCTATAACTGCTTGTTTAATTCACAAAGAAGATTTACCAATTCTTCAAAAAACTATTGAGAGTAGCCCTGATTCATTGCACTTCACAATCCACATGGATAGCTTACATAGTTCTCCCGATACAGACATATATTGTAATCCAACAGATATAGTTTGGATGAATTGGATTGAAGAGAACAATGCAACAGATTTTTTTTATGATAATTCTTCAGATAATGAAAAAGAGTTAATATATACTATTACGGAATTAACTCGGAATGGAATATATGGTGAAAGTTTTCACACTATACCATCAAAAAAAATAAGAGAGTTGATTAGATGTTATGATCTTGAAAATATGGAATTAAAGGATTCAAATGGAGACACTCTTTCATTTATTCATAAAATATCAGATGGTTCATTTAAGGATAATCAAGAAATTGTTCTTGTTGATGCGAATGTATTAGAGAAAACATTAACAGAATCAGGCTATGAGGTTGTTTGGTTTGTTCAATTATTCAAGAAAAAAAATCCGTTAAATGAAGACCTCGATAAAGAATTTCATGTTCAACGAACAAGAAAATATTTTGCATGGAATGCGCATGGTCAAAAATCAATATTAAAGTTTTGGGATGAATGGTTCTCAAACACAAGAGATAAAAACTAAATTTCTATATGGTGAAAAATATAAAAGGATTGGCAAAGCAGCCAAATTCAAATAGGCACTTGGCAAAAAGATTCAAGTTGTTAAATAGATTGTCTTTTGGCAGTTATAAAGAAAAGACAATAATAAAAGCATCTGGATTAAAAAAAATGCCTTATGACCTGCATGATGTTGAGGTTACAGACAGTAATTGCATTTTCAGAGCGATAATTAATGACAATACATCTCCCTTCAATAGCATCAATAGGATAAAGTATAATCCCAGTCCTTCCTATATATCAAGAGCCAATATGAAGGGACAAGGGATTGCTTATTATACTTGCGATTTAGATATATCTGTCATTGAAGCATGCAGAGATAAGTTGCGTAATTCTTCCGACAGAGAATTTTATTTAACAGTAAGTAAATGGAAAATCGTGAAAGGAGTTGCTGTGCAAATTATTTGCAACTCTCAGAAAGCGCAGTCAGTAGGTACCGATTTGATAGAGTTCTGTAAAGCTACAAACGCTAAAAGAAGAAAAGATTTTAAGAGAAAATACTATAGAACCTATTCGCTAAAAACACGATTTATCGCAGACCAATACGCAAAGGATGATATTGCGTGTGAAAAGGATTATATCATAAGCGCCATTCATTCAAAAACGTTGCTCAAATCAGAAAAAATAGATGGAGTTATTTATCCGAGTGTAGGGTACATGTACAAGGGCTTCAATTATGCTATTAAGCCTTCGCTATTTGACAACTCATATTTTCAACTTAATGAAGTTGCTCATGTCAAAGTGAGGTTTGACAAGGATTTTACCAAGTATCCTAAAATTGAAGTACTAAAAACAACATCTACATTTTCGGGAGATGAGATAGTTTGGTAGATTATAATGCATAGTTCAACAAATAAAATACCATGAATTACAGAGGTCTTAATCTGAGGAAAATTGCACCAAAGGTATTGTTAAGTGAGTTCTCAAAAGGCTCTTTAGGGAAAATTACCAACAGGGATATCAAAGATTTGATGGCGTTAATAGAACAATCCGTTGATGCAGGTATTTATTGTGCTGCATTAAACGCTATATTGCTGGGAATAAAAATTGATTATCGCAAAACCTTTTCCACCATACGCAAAAAAGGTCTGTTTAGATATTCAAAATATAATCAAAAGAAGTGCATAATAGGCGATCTTTCCAATGAGTTGCTTGTACTTGATGGGGAATTAAATTTTTTAGATGATAAAGAGATAAAATATCTGCAATCCATAGTTAATTTGATAGGGTTGTCAAGTTCATTTGCGGCAATACATCGGTTAATAATAGAGGAAATAAAAAGATTTTCAAAAAACCATAAAAAACAATCGCTCATTAAAACATTATTGGCTTTCTCTGACTTTCTGTTTTTGACTAATCATGTTCCAGAAGATCCGTCAGATAAGCTAAGTATAAAATCAAGGACAAAGGAGGAAATTGCAGAGGCGGTTTCATATCTCATTTTCTTTATAAGTTCCCGTCAAGAGATAAAAGCTCAGGACACAGTTTTTGTTGCTGGCGAATATATTACGTCTGGCGAAATAAGTAGAATCATTCTGCCAGTCTGCTCTATGATTGAATTAAAAGAAATAGAAATTTTGATTGAGTCATTTGATTACACATGTCTTTCTAATGGGGAAAAACTAAAAATTACACCCCCATCAGAAGATTTTGATAAATCAATCAGATTAGGATATATCCGTTCGGAACTTCAAATTGGCAGCTATGTTGACGAAGCTCTACATATAGACATAATAGATAGTGCTCCATCAATGGAAAGCTTGATTGATGCGATTCACGATGGAATTGGAGAAGATATTAAATTCTATTATAAAGAAGATTTTGGTTATGGACGATACGTCCTTGAATTTCCAGAACATATTATTGATATTCTTACCGAACGTGTTTTCAAGCCGAATGCACTTTTCCAAGAAGATTTAATGTATCTTTCTGTTATTTTCAAGCAACAGTTATTGACAATAGATGATTTGGAGAACACTATCATCCGAGATGATTTGACCATAAAAGAGTTTATGAATATCAGGAGGCTGTTTAGTTTTCTATTATCCCTTTATCGAAAAAAACTCTATGTAAATAAAGATACTATAAGCACCGAACTTTTGGTAAAATCACTAATTCCTGCATACCAAGAAGAACAATTTTATGACTTATTTGGTAGGATAACAAGCCTAAAAAAGTTGGATACATTTTTAGACATAATGTGTTGGGAACAGGAAGCCGAGAATCTCTTTGATTTACAATATAATCCACTTCTATACATAGACGGTCTATTTTTGATTCCGTTAAACATATTTAGCACATCAAATGCCATACGCAATTTATATGCATCAGAGCATAAAAATCAAGGACTTTTAATTAATGGTGGTCTAGAACCTCTTTCAGAAAATTTATACAACTCATTCAGCAGGATTGGAATTCTATGTTTGAAAAATGTGGAGTTTTCAAATGGAGATGTCGATGTTTTAGCTGTTGTCGATAATACTTTGTACATATTTGAATGTAAGCATACCCTTCATCCGATAAATGTGTACGATATGAGAACAACATTTGACTACATCCAGAAAGCAGAATTACAATTAGATAAAATCAAAAATGAATATGAATCTGGAAGTCTCAAAATGACTATTGAAACTAAATTAGGGGTTTCGTTAGGTCATATTGCCAACGTGTCGTATTCTATAATATTAAGTAATAAATTATTTTCAGGGAACACTCAAAAATATCCCGTCCGACACGTAAATGAACTCACTAATATAATCGAAGAAGGCAGATTTAAAACTAACGATGGTATATTTTCGATTTGGCAAGGAGATAGTATGACCTCTCAGGACTTAGACAATTTCTTGGGAACCAATAATGCTGCATTAAATATACTTTATGAATCTTTATCTGTTACGACACTTAGTTATCCACTGACAATACCTTCCATAGAAATGGATTGGTATTACTTGGAGTCAGAAGTTTTACTTCCTAAAGTGAAAGTATATACCAATTCTCTCAGGCGGATGGACATAGTACAGACAGAGGAGAACGTTTAGTAAACATATTAATCAAAAACAAATAAGAAACGGTTATCTTTGCACTTAATTTCTTTTAAAACAGGCATATTGAAGTAATATTTTAATGAATATACAAATGAATATTGATACAGATTACAAGCTGGATGATTTGACGTTGATAAAATACCTTAAAAGCGTCGACAGCCCCTTTTTGCCAAAAATTCAAGAAGTTTACGAACAGGTTAAAGATATACTGAACAGTAGGGTACAACATGTATTCCCCAATTATACACTCCATAATACAGGCCATTCTTTTAGAGTAATGGAGTATATGAGTAAGTTAGTTAGTGATTATACGAAACTAAGCGAACTTGAAATAACTATTTTAATTTATGCAGCATTGCTTCATGATATTGGTATGGCTGTAAGTGAAGAAGATTTAAACTCAATTAAAACTGATTCTTTTTCATTTTGCGAAGTAAAGTTTTCTGCAATGAAAAAAATCATGGCAGGCGATGAGGCAAAAGCAATGGGAGAGTACATAAGGCGAATTCATGCTTCTTTATCTGGCAGGTATATTTGCGAAAATCTGAAAGACAAACTAATTATTCCAAAGCTTCCGACATTAGATTTTACAAGAGAACTTGCTTTAATCTGTGAAAGTCATACCATTGATGATTATGATTGGATTAAAAATAATTTGAGAACACATGAGGTAAGAGGAGATTATTCTTTTAACCCTCAGTTTATTGCAGTTATCCTTCGTTTAGCAGATATTCTTGACATTGACAGCAATAGAACTCCCTATAGTTTATACAAACTCATTGCTCCAATAGGAATAAGTGATGAAGAATGGAAACAACACTTCGTTATTTCCAATAATGAAAAAATTATTATCAATGAAAAGACGAAGCAGAAGAAAATTGTATTTCATGGAAAAGCAAATAACGCAAGCATACATAGAAAAATATTGACTTATATAAATTGGGTGCAAGATGAATTAGTTAAAGCTACTACTTTGGTTAATGGTATGCCTGCTCAATATAGTTTAGTCTATGAAACCACTCCCGAAATTAATATTCAAACAGAGGGCTATACATTTTCTGATTATAAAATGACTTTAGAGTTTAAAGCCATCAGTTCACTTCTTATGGGGGAGAAAATATATGGGCATAGATCATTGGGACTAAGAGAACTCATTCAAAATTCTATTGATTCGTGCCGGATAAGACAGGAAACAGAAAATATAGCACATGAATTTGGACAAGACACCTATCAACCTAAAATAAAGGTAATTTTAGATAAAGAAAAGAACATAGCTATAATAAAAGACAATGGGACTGGAATGTCAATGGATATTATCAAAAAGCATTTTTTGAATATTGGGGTCTCATATTATAATTCTACGAACTTTTTACTCAAAGATTATTCTTATAAACCCATTGGGAATTTTGGGATAGGATTTCTTTCTTGTTTTATGCTTTCTGATGAAGTAAAAGTCATGACAAGGCATTATATGTCGAAAAATAAATATTTGATTGAACTTGAAAAAGGGAATGAATGGACTTCTCTGACAGAAACAGAAGATGTAGTTTTTGAAGGAACAGAAGTAATTTTGAACTATTCAAATTTTATCGAAGTATTTGAAAATAGCCCTCAAAAAGTTAATGAATTTTTGTGCCAATACTTTCTCACAGATGGAATAGAGTTTGAACTGATAAATAAGTCAGAGAAGAAAATTGAAAAAATAGTAAATCCCATTATTCTAACGTCTCCTCTTGAAAAAGGTTTGATGAAGATTGATTTTCAAGATTATTTGAAAGACATTGAAGGCTATGCTTTGATAAAGAATAGAAGTAATTTCATTAGAAATATTTCAGAAGTTGGATTTGAAGAACCAGTATATAAATATGACGATGAAGATGGCTTTATAAAAGTTGAAGATTTTGAAACGTTAAAAATAGATGATTATATAAACGGAAAAGAAATAAAATATCTTTCAATACCGTTGGTTGAATCTTATTGTGAAAATGATTACATAAATGGGATGAAATTTACGGATAATGATGTTGATGAAGTAATAAGCAAGATGGATAGAGAACTTACTTGGATTTCGGTAATTGTTCCCAAAGACTATCAAGGTTCTTTATCTAACGAAACTATCGAAGAACGCAGTTATATCTTTGATAAATTGAGCTTTGGTGATTTGGTGGAAATAGGGCATAGCAATTCTTGTAAGACAAAATCATTTGTAAAAACAATAACGCTATTTGAAGGACTAAAAAACAATTTATATCTACCTTTTGACAAGACGGATAGAGATTCGGATTTTTACTATTGGAGAAAGCCGGACAAAAGAAAAGAATTATTTATGCGTAGCGTTTTGATAAAGGATTTTAGATTTAGAATTCCTATATCAGCCTCAATATTTGAAATAAATACCATAGTTGCAAACATAAGTTCACGAAAATTTATCCCTGATATTTCACGAAACAATATCGACCAAAACTCAAAAGATTTTATAAATTATGTGATTGGTAAAACTATCCATATAGGAGCCGCTGATATTCTTTCATTAGGCACAGAAGAAAAATCTACACTTCAGAACTTCATTAAAACTTTTTACAATGAACCAATAGAATTTGAAAAATTGAACTAATAGTTGCCATTAAGGATAAATTGATATGAATTAGTTTCGATTTAATCTGACAGTTAAAGGGCAAACAAATTAAATTTGTAATGCAAAAAACAAAATCAAGTTTAACCCTTTAAAACTGTCAGAAATGAATGTAGAAACAAAAGTAATCAAAAGTAGGTTAGGTTTATTGAACTTAGCCGAAGAATTAGGCAATGTATCATTAGCCTGCAAGTATTTAGGATATAGCAGGGATACATTTTATCGTTACAAGGACTTATTTTCGGAAGGAGGAGAAGAAGCCCTTCGGGAGATGAGTGGATATTCCGGTGATATTGACCCCTCATTCCGGTGATATTGACCCCTCTTGATGGCCTTGATTCAAAGAACGAAAATTGAATGACAAAATTACCGTTTTTTTCTTAAGTTTTC